>JBGANS010000003.1:0-313295 GCA_044222195.1 Phycisphaerales bacterium | reverse complement strand
CTCCCCAACCCTCCCCCGCCCAAGAGCGGGAGAGGGAGTCCTTGCGGTTCCGCACCGCCCCCTCTCCCGCGCCAGCGGGGGAGGGCTGGGGAGGGGGCGGTGCCGCAGCCCTCGTCGTCCGTATCAGGCCGCCCTGCTGCCGGCGTAGGGGCACTTCGCGGCACCGTCCTGGGCCTTGCGGCGCTTGCGGTTTTCCACCGCATAGGCGCCGGGCGTGCGCACCGGCTGGGTGCAGCGGCGCACCACCGTGTCCGCATAGGCCTGCCAGTCGGCCGGCGCGAAAGCCTCCAGGCTGTCGACCGTCTCGGCGGTCTTCAGCGTCTCCTCGGCATAGGCGATCTGGGGCACCACCTGCACCATCGCGATCGGCCATTCCTTGCTGAACTTGATCGGGCTGTGGGTGCGGGTCAGGCGCAGGTTCGAGAACAGGGGGCCGAACCAGTGGTCGGTCTCGATGATGCCCTCGAACACCTCGAAGCCGCGGTTGCCGGGCAGGTTGGCGCAGGGGCGGACAAGCGCGGACCAGCCCGGCGCGGTCTGCACCGAAAGGCCGGACCAGATCTGCACGATGCCGGGTTCCTGCATGCTGCCCAGGAAGGGGGGCGCGAAGCCCTTCACGCCCTCGGGTGCCGCGGCATCGAAGCGGGGCGTGAAATCGGGGAACTGGATGATGGAAAGCGGGAACCAGCCGCCCACCCCTTCCCAGGTCGCGAACACCTCGTTGCCGTCGAAATAGAGTTCGAAATCCATCGGCGGGAACAGGTACCAGCCGAAGCCGGTGGCGGTGGCGATGGCGTCGCAGTAGCGGAAGGCCCGCGTGGGCAGGCTGCCCGCGGCGCTGCGGTCGGCCCTGAGCGGCAGGCGGGCCTGGTCGATCATGCGGAAGAATTTCACCAGCGGCGTACCGGGGTTCAGGACGGGGGCGGCGGCGGGGGCGGTGGCTTGCTTCGACATGATGATCTCTCGCGGCGGTCGGGGCTGTCGGGACGGGAAGGGAGGAGGGGCCGGCGTGGGGGAAACCGCCGGCCCCGAAGACGCTCAGAAGGCCGGGCTGTAGCCGCCGATGCGGACGGCACCCGAGTCCTTCGTGTTGGCCGGCAGGCTGACGGGGCTGTAGCCGCCGATGCGCACCTGGCCGTTGTCCTTGATGCTCATCGGGCAGGCGGCCGGCAGCGAGGGGCTGTAGCCGCCGATGCGCACGGCGCCGGCATCGCGGGTCGAGGCGGGGGCGGCGATGATGTTCAGCATGGGGGATCCTTTCGGTGGGGGAAGGCGTGGCTGGGATCGGCTCGGCTTGGGGAAGCACCGTGCTTCCATGTCCGGGACGATCGCACCTGCCCACGTCAAAACCAGACGTAGAACAAAATGCCAGCCAGCAACCCTTGCGGTTGAACGGACCGCAGTCAGTTGCAGGAGAATAATTACCTATTCACGCAGCGATTGCAAGCTCTGCCATCCGCCGCCCCGCTCTCCTGCCCAGGCGCGAACCACAGGTTTTCACGCGGCTTCACGCAAAACTCACGGGTCTCTTAACCATTGGGCAACCACACTCCTGCCTGTCTTCAAGGCTGAACGACAGCCACCCCGCAGGAAGGAGTTCCCCATGGCCGATTTCGCCCGCCTGATTCCCCCCATGCCGTTCGGCTTCGACGAGGACGAGGCGGGTTCCGCCCTGCTGGAGGTGCTGGAATCCGCCCAGCGCCTGGTCGCCTATTGCGACAACGATTCCGTCGGCGGCACCGACCATGCCGAACTGGCCGGCCTGGGCCTGCCCACCGCGAAACTGCGCCATGCGCTGTCCGACCTGCGGCGCAGCGTGCGGCAGATGAACCGCGCGCTTGCATCCGAGGATGGGTGCGCGCTGCTGGCCAACCTGCGCCCGGCGCGGCTGGAGCGTCACGTCGCCTGACCGCGGCGGCCGCCCGCCGGCGGGGCGGGCGCACATGGCTCGGTTGTAGGGCGGCAGGCACCTGCCCGTCTGGCGGTGCCGCGAGTCTTCCTGTTAACCTATGCGCGAATGAAGCTCTTCGCGCGCGCCCGCCGGTGATTCAGGATACCCACGCCGGGCCCGCCCCGGCGCCCCCCCCCCCCCCCGCGGGGCGGGGGGGGGGGGGGGGGGGCCCCCCGCCTGAATCGCCCGCCTCGCACAAACCCCGTCTCGCCCGCCTCACCGTCCGCGACACCGGCACCGGCATGACCCCCGAAACCATCGCCCGAATCTTCGAGCCCTACTTCACCACCAAGCCCCGCGGCCAGGGAACAGGCCTCGGCCTCTCCATCATCCACGGCATCATCACCGAGCACGCCGGAACCATCTCCGTCGATTCCCGCCCCGACGCCGGCTCCACCTTCACCGTCCTCCTCCCCGCCATCGCCCCGCCCGAGGACGCCCGCGACCCCGCCCGTGAACGCCGCTCCACTTCTCGCGAAGGCGCCACCCGAACGCCCGCCACCGCGCTCCTCATTGACCCCAACCCCTTCATCCGCGAAGTCGTCGCTTCCATGCTCACCTCCATGAACTTCGAAGTCCTCCAGGCCGCCGACGCCGCCGCCGCCACCCGCCTCGCCAAGTCCGCCAACCGCCGCTTCGACCTCCTCATCGCCGCCGCACAACTCCCCGACGCCACCGGCGCCCAAACCATCTCCCTCCTGCGCGACACCACCAACTCCCCCGCCACCAACGCCATCCTTATCTCCGCCGCCCCAACCAACGGCAACACCCCCGCCAACACCACCGTCCTCCTCCACCCCTTCCGCCGCGCCGATCTCGTGAAGGAGATCGAGCGGTTGCGAGCCTGATCGCGGCGCCGAGCAACTCCAACGCACCGGTCCGCCCCGCCGGGCGAACCGGTGCCGAGCAACACCTCTCGCTGACTCAGATCACGTCCTTCCTGCGTTCATTCCGCGGCCCCACTTCCGCGATCACCCCGCCCTCCGCGTTCCCCCGCTTCCACCAGCCGTTCGGCCCCAACTCCATCGTCTCGGCTTCCATCACTTCCGCCGGCCGATAGATCAGTTGCGGCGGTGTCGTGTCGCACCACCTCTCAAAGACCTGCCCATCTTTCAGCAGGTACGCCATCTTGCCGTCAGGTGAGCCCCCAAGCTCCCGCGGCAGGTACGACACATCCACCACCGGCCGCTCGAACACCTCTTCCACCGGCCTGGGCATCGCCAGGGCCATCGCCGACACGATCACCGGCTTCGCCGGCTTGAACGCCGCCCACACCCCCATCCCGATCACCCCCACCGGAACCAGGTACACCCACCAGTTCCCCGGCTCGCGTTGTCGATCTTCTACCTCCGCCGCCGGCTGAAGCGACGCCCACGGCAGCAGCACCGTCGCCCGCTCCACCTGCTCCACCCGCATCGTGGGAACCGCAAACACCGACCCGCAAGCCCCCATCCTGAAGCTCACGGCCTGCGAACACGTCACACACCCCAGGCTGACAAGGGAGGCCTGGATACTCCGAACAGCAACAGGATTCACGTCTTCCTCCACTGCTTTGCCCCGCCCGGCCCCCGGCGATTCCATCGCCAGCTCACCCGGCGGAGCGCCCCCGATCGGTCCGCGGCCCCCGAGCGAGAGCCCCATGCGGTTGATCGTCTCTCCCCCGGTGCGCCCCGACCCCCCCGGCGCCTCATTCCGCGTCTTTCCACATATTTGAGTGCATACCGAACGCACTGCGAATCGGCGCGCTCGACATCCCGCCATGAGGCGCGCGGATTCCGACGCGCACCAGGCTGATAGGTCCCGCGTCGCGGTACCGCAAACCCCCTTTTCCGGGCGGCAACGCCCAGGAGTGAATCATGAATATTCAGATTGCCCGGTTCCTGGATGGCACGGACGTATGCGAAGCGGAGTTCGACCTCGATCGTCCCGCGGACTGCGGCGTCCCGCGCATCTCGGCGGTTCTCAGCGGAAGCCGGGAACTCAACCCGGTCCGCCGCGTCCAAGTCAACACCCACTCACAGTCGATTCAACCAGAACTTACGCACAAGCCCATCAAGCAACACCGCATCGCTGGTTGATCCCTGGCCTCAGGATCGCAAAGAGAGAGTCTCGGAAGCGTTTCGACGAATGTCGATCGCGCCGCAGACGGAGGATTCAGTGTCGATGATTCTCGACAGCATCAGAGAAGAGTTTGGACGTCTCGAAGCCTCCGCAACCGCGTTCGCGCTCGCCATGAAGAGCGTGGCCGGGGAAGACATGTCGTAACCCGTATCAACGACCTTCCCCGACCACGCTCCGCCGATTCCGGAACTCTCCGGAAAGGCGGACGCCATGCACGTGGTCAGTCAATCCCACCCCCCCTGGCTCAATCCTCAGTTCTTCCTTGAACACTTCGCTTTCTTCTTCAGAATCTTCCTCCGCTACGGCCAGCCCTGCGACGTGTTCGACGCGATCAGCGAAGCCTTCCTTCACGTTCGCACCCGACTCTCTCCTGAGGAGCCGGGCACCGCGAAGGAGTTCGCCGCCGCGTGGAGAAGGCAAGTCCTCCAGCGCCTCCACAGCATCCAGCGCTGCGCCCGCAGCCCCCTCGGCCTCGACTCCCGCCCCCTCAAGGATGAGAACGGCAAGGTCCGCCGCGATCTCTACGGGGCGCCCATCTACCCCGCCCACGCCATCCGCGGCGTCATATTCGACGACACTCGCGACCCCGGCGCCACTCCCGTCGCCCTGCTCGAGCAGGAAGAAACAGCCCAGCTGACAACCCAGCTCGCGCGGCTCATCATCGATGCGCTCCCCGATGCCCAGCGCATCACCCTCATCATGTGGGCCAACGGGTACTCCTGCGTTCAAACCAGTTGGGCGCTCGGAGTGGCACGCGCGACCGTGTCGCGCCACCGCGCTTCTACGCGAGTGCTCGCCCTCAAAGCCCTCGCCCAGCTCGGCCTCTCCGAGGCCGACGTCCTCGCCATCCTTCGGGCCGGCTGATTCAACCCCCCTCCGGACGGAATCGCGGCACTCAGACAGCCCCCTCTGAGTGCCGCTGTGATTCGTCATGACCGGACCAGCCCAAATGCCCAGCCGCGTCGGCCGCCAGCCCCCATTCAGCGCTTCCGCCGATGTGCCACTGCGATCCAGCCCGCTCCCATCACCGCTGCCACACCCGGCCCCGGCACGTATGCGGCGGTGTACACGCCGCCGCGGACTGTCCCGATGTTGCCGTCATTGAACGAGAACGCGACAGAGTCGCCCTTGAGACCTTCCGGCGAGAGCAGAAGCCCCGCGACTGTCAACCCGTTGAGCACGGTTCCTGTGCCCAGCACGCGCGTGAACTGTCCTGCGCGATAGACCCAGAGTTCGTTCCCGACGCCCTGGGTCTTGGAAACAAACGCGATGTTGTCCCCGCTGACCGAAACGCTCAGGAAGTCTGTGAAGTGAATTCCCCCTGGGCCTGCGTGGATCGTGTCCGCGATGTTCACGAGTTGGCCGTTGAGGTGAGCGTACAAGCCCGGGCGAGCCTGATCATCCTGAGCAATGAACGCCACGTTGCCGGCATTGTGGCTCAGTGTTGTGAAGGAGAGAAACGTTCCTGAGCCACCGGGGATCGATGTCGTTGAATCAACGATCTGCGAAAACCCGCCTCCATCGATATTCGTCGAAAACAGTCCAACTCTTGACCCGGTGGCGGCGCCGAACACCATTGTCGAGCCGGACAAGTACCCTTGGCCCAAGCCCGAAACGGGCGTTGCGCTTCCCGGCAGGATCGTGGTGTGATCCACAATCGTCGCGATGCCTCCCGGCACCGTCCGAAAGAGACCGTCGGTCATGGGCGAACCCCACAAGCCGCCGAAGACTAAGCGAGACCCGACAACGCTCGGTGCGCCCACAGTTGTAAATGTTGTCGATCCGCCCGGCACCTGAGTTGTGGTGTCCGCAATGCGTGAAAGCACACTGGATTGACTGGTGTAGATACCGCGCCCGGCAGGGCTTCGTCCTGTAAGCGCGACGATGTTCCCATCCCACGAAACCAGATTCTCAAACCCGGTGAACGGCTGAGCCGATCCAGGAATCAGCGTGTTTCTGTTGGCGACTACGGACAACGACTCCGGCGCATCCGTGAATATTCCATCCCGGGAGCCAAGGTTGTACCCGCCCCAGAATGCGATTTTGCCGTTCGGTGCAAGCGACGGCGCGCCGAAGGGCGAGTTCCCCGTCGTTGTAAACGTTCCGACCTCTCCCGGTACCGCGCTATTGCTGTCCGCCACTCGCGTCAGCGTCCAACCTTGTCCTAACGCCGTGGAAACGGCAACATTCCACAACAATACCACTGAGAGCACGCGAGACGACATTCGTGAAGTGTACATCAGCGATTCTCAAATACCAAAGAAATCTTCATTCGTCCAAGAAACTCAAGTCCTCAAGCGCCTCGGCCACGGAGGATTCGGTGGGCGCGCTCGACACATCGTCGTCATAGTCGCCTCCGAACCACCGAAACTCGACCACTTCGTCCGCAACGGCTTCGAGTTCGGTGGCGCTGAACCGAAGCTCTGAGAACGTCGGAGAAGCACCTCCGAAGGGATTGCTGATCGTCGTGGTCCGCGTTTGATCACCGCCAAGACTCGCCCCAACAATGAGCTTTGGCGCAATGCTGGTGCCGTCGAACGCAATGACAACCATCAGTTGGGCGTCGGGAATCCAGTCATGGCGACTCGTCGAGAATGTGTAGTCAGTGAAGGAGCCACCGAGTCGTATCCGTACTCGAAACTTGTGGTTCTGGCAGTCAGCCATAAATTGGATCGCTCGGACGACGCCTCCGCTGTCGCTGTACAAGTGAAATAGAGGCCAATACCGCTCCGAGCTTCCCGAACCCGGCGTTGTCTCTCTCGATGAGAAACTGTCCCAGTTGCCGATTGCCTGCATGCCGACGACTCGAAGCTGCCAGTGTTGACTCGTCGAAAGATTGAGGCCGGTTACTCGCAGCACCTCGTTCGGAGTCGGCGTAGCGGGATTGCTCGAGCCAGTGATCGGCGCGAGCGGGTAAGGAAGGCTTCCCTGGCCGTCCAAGGCTTCTGCGACTGCCATGTAGAAGTAGTTGTCATCTGACGGCGTTCCGCTATCTGAGCCGATCAAGTCGAGCGGAAATGCAAATGGTGCCGGGCCGCCGGCCCCGGGAATCAATCGCAGCGCAATTGCCGGTAGAGGACACCATCGATCGCCGCAAGAGTACTTCAGGGCTGCGTTCGTCGTGTTCACCGAATCGAACGCAGAAAGGGCAAGCGATGTGGTCTTATTGGGATTCACCGCCGACGCCTGGTCATAAGTTCCATCGAGCACCCATGCTCGCCAGCGCCGGACGAACGATGTGTCGGCCCCGCCGCCCGTTATCCACGAGAGAGTGTTGCCGCCGCTCTTCGATATCAGAAACTGCCCGGCAGATGCTTCCCTACTGCTGGGCGCGGTCGCCATTCGGCTCATCACGACTTTGAAGACTGCCGCCGGAATGCACGGCACTCGTGGCAGCGACAGGGATCCATCGAGGTATACCCCCGGATTCATCGAGTCCTCGCTAAGAGCGTCCACATCTGCGCTGACAGTTCTTCCGAAAATGTCCTCGTCAACATAGTCGCAATTCGCCTTGGCCAAGTTGATCCCGCCAGGCGCGACCAGTACTGGCCGACGCCGAAGGATTTGAGGCCTTAGCACCTTGTTGAACGGCGTTGTCCCGAATCGGCGGTTCCAATAGATGTAGTCTCCGTACACTACCGCCGTCTCCCCGCCGTCCGACGAGGCGACCATCGCCCACGTGTCCACCACGCTCGACACGCTCGGCGTGTACAGCACGCGGTTGAAAGACTCGGTGACGTCGGGGCCTCCACCATACAGAATCGCCGCGGCTGGGCTATTCGAATTGCCGGCCTGTTCGGGCAACTGGTCCTTGATGGTGCTCAGCTGCACCGTCAGTGAATATGGGTTCACATCCCACGAGCACCACTTCAATCCGTAGATGTGCGAGAACTTTGCCTGCCCCGAGCTTGTCATCGGGGCAAGCATCTCGCTGATCCAGTCGTGCATCGTGTCCGAGCCCCACAGGATTCTGCCGTAGCCGGCTCCAAAGCACACGGAGGCCGGCTGCATTGATTGCGATCCCGGATCAGGGGGATCGCCGGAAATGTCCGCGTGCCGCCCGTGGAACTGGTCGGTGATGTCCCAGTTGCCCGGGTCCCAATAGTCCGCATCCCGGTCGCTCAGGACGTATCGAATGAACCGGTTGTGGCCTTGAGTGTCCCCGATCGACACGATCATCTGAATGCCGAGGTCCTCTTCTTTGAAGTATTCGGTGATCTGCGCGGCGTGTACATGCGTGAGTGTTTCTGTCACCTCGAAGTACATGAACGGGCCCGCGGACCAGGTTCCGGGGTAGGATCGGCTGAGCTTGAATACATACACCCGGCCCATGTCCGCCGTGAGGTTTCCCGCTTCCGGGAATGAGTTGCGGTAGTCCGTGCCGCTGAACCAGCACGTTTCGGGGTTGCTGTTCCCTCGTTCATACACCGGCGCGGCCCGGACGCACCAGGGCATTCCCCGCGGCCAGCCTTCCTGGTCCTCCGCCTCGGCGGGATCATGAACACGTCGCCGATGAGCTGCCAGGTGACGCCTTGGTCGGTGCTGATGGCGAACCCAAAGCCGCGGATGGCATAGAGGTTGTCGTAGTCCTTCTCCTGCACATAGACCTGAAGCGCGAGCACAATGGCGCCGTGGAAGACGGCTGCATCCACAATCTCATACGCCTTGAACTTGTCGTTCTCCGTCGTCGGCCGCGAATCGGTGTCGGAAAACAGGTCATAGAAGGCGTGGGCCGGGGGTAGCGGACTGACCGGAGGGACGAGCTGGATCGCCATTCTCTTGGTAAGGAAGCGGCGTTTGTGCGGAGACGACAGGGACGAAGTCTGTGCGGGAAGCGTGGTCGGCGTCGACCCCCCGACAAAGACGTACAGGGCATGAACCTGCTCCGGCGACCCACCCTCCGCACGGTGGAGCCACACCATCAGTTCCGTGGTTCCGTCGGCGTCTACTCCTGAAGCGAGGACAATGCCAGGGGGCTCGGCGATGTTTGAGAACACGGGTTCGGGTGCACTCACGGACGCCAAAGTCAGCGTGTGATCAAAGCGAGGAATGTTCTCATCGACGATCGCGCCGGACGGGTCAACGGTCTTTGTGTCGGTTCGCGAAAACGTAATGGAACCGTCAAAGGGGTACGCGTCGTAGTCCAGCCGGAATGGCTTGCCCGACATGTTTCGCTCCTCGTGCCCTGACCCTAAGGAGATGTACAGCTCAATGGAGTCAAAGGTTGCGGCGCGCTGGCTTGCCGCCATCGGAGCAACTCAAACCCCCCGCCTTCACCACCCCCTACCCCGGCTCTCAACAGGCCCCTCCACCGCCCCCCCATTCAAGATGCTCAAATCGCTCTCTCTCTCATCTTGAGCACCTTGAACTCCCCCCCCTCTCCATTTGCCATTTGCTATTTGCCCTGTGCCCTCCCCTTCAAGCCCCTCAAACCCCCCCGCCGATATCCACTCGTGACCCTCACCCTCCTCATCCCAGGCGCCACCGCCGCGCCCACTCTTCCCCCCGACATCCAGGCCCTCCTCATCGGCCCATCCGTCCCGCCTCCCGACGGCCGCATCCACTCCCTCCGTCTCCGCGGCACGCTCACCGATCTCATCAACCACGGCCTCTCCCACATCTCCACAGACCACGCCCTCATCCTCCTCCCCTCCGACACCCTCGAACCCTCTTCCCTTCCCGCACTCACCCGCGCCGCCTCCACCCCCGGCGTCTCCGGCGCCGTCGGTCACTACCGCTTCACCTCTCCCATCGGTGACCTTCCCGTCCTCAACTCCGCCGACGCTTCTTCCCACGCCGTCCCGCCCTCCACCCTCACCTACGACGACTTCCTCATCAACTCGCCCCCCTCCTGTTCCGTCCTCCTTTCCCGCCGCGCGATCAGTGACCTCCGCCTCTCCTCCCCTCATCCCGAGGCCGAGCTCCTCCTCCGCCTCGCCGAACGCGGCCACCGCTTCGCCACCACCCCCACCCTCATCGCCCGCCGCCACCTTTCTCCCCTCGCGGAAATCGAAACCACACTCCGCGATCTCGCCTCCCGCATCCGCCTCCTCGCCGATTCCCTCGCGCGCACAGGCCGCGACGCCGAACTCCCCACGCTCGCCTCCGACCTCATCGACGCCGTCATCGTCCTCCGCGCCCACCAGCGCACCATCGCCGATCGCGGCACATCGCACCTCGCCACCGCCACCCGCTTCCCCAGCCTCTTCTCTCAATGGTGGCACCGCTGCGGCCTTCTCGGCCCCGCGCCCCGCCACATCCTCACCGCCAACGGCGGCGTCGCCGAAGCCATCTCCACCGACCCCGCACTCATCGCCAAGCGCCTTCTCTCCCTGTGCCCGCGCGGCAAGCCGCCCATCCTCCTCGGCCTCGGCCGCAACGCCCGGGTCATCGCCCGCGCTCTCCACAGCGCCGGCATTCCCGTCATCGGCCGCGACGATTCCGCGCCCCCCGCTCCCGCCTGGTCCATAGATGACAACATCCCCATCCAGCTCATCGCCAGGTCCGAGCCCTTCGATCCCGCCGCCACCTACCTCATGACCGTCCTCCACGACGATGCCTTCCTCGCCCGGCTTCCGCAGCTGCGCATCCTCCGCTGGCGCGAGATGCCCGAGCTCATCCTCGCCGAGTGGCGCGCCTCCGCACTCCAGTGGGCCACGCGAACCAACATCCCCGAACCCAAGCCCGCCCTCGTCGGAGCCGCCCCATGACCACCCGGCGCCCCGTCGATCTCTTCCTCGGCTCGTTCAAGCGCCCCGAGAAACTCGCGGCGATGATCGAGTCCGTCCGCGACACCGGCTACCCCGCCCGCGTCCTCGTCGCCGCCGGTGATCCCGGCTCGATCGAAGTCTGCTCCCGGTTTCCCGCCCTCGCCGAGTGCGTCTACAACACCGAGGTCAACAAGCGCATCGGCTGCACCGCGCCCCTCAACCACGTCTACCGCTCACTCGTCCGGCGCGATGCGCTCTTCTGCACCGACGACTGCATCTTCGCCACGGACTCTCTCGACATCGCGATGGAGACCCTCTACCACACCTTCCCCGACGGCGACGGCGTGGTCGGCCTCAAGCAGGAAAACATCCCCGGCGGCTACGACCTGGCCTTCCCGCTCATGGGCCGCAAGTTCCTCGACCGCTTCGCCCCCGCCGCGTCCGGCAGCGACATCTTTTTCCCCGGCTACTTCCACCTCTTCAACGATGCGGAGATCGGCCTGACCATCAAGTGCCTCGGCAACTGGGTCTTCGAGCCCCGCGCCACCATCAGCCACTGGCACCCCGCCCACGGCGGAACGCTCGACACGACCCACGGCCACGGACTGACCCATCACGTGCAGGATGAAGCGCTCTGGTGCGACCGGCGCGCCAAAGGTCTGCTATGGGGATTGGACGAAGTTCAAAGGGCTAATTAGCAAAGGGCCAAAAAGCAAATCAGAGTCGCGCCAGGCGCCGATCCTGATTTGCCATTTGGCCCTTTGCCATTTGGCTATTTCAAAACTTCCCCATCCGCCCCGCCGACTGCAGCGCCCCGTCGATCCGCACCTTCTCTTCCTCGAAGAACAGCCGCCACTCCGAATCCTTCTCGAGCAGCAGCGCCAGCTTCATCTGCTCGAGCGATTCCTCATCCGCGACCATCAGCCGCTTGTTCATCTTCGCGACGCCCCGCAGCGCGAGCAGGTACCGCTTGTCCCGCTCGAGCGCCTTGCGGAAGTACTCGAGTGCCTTCTCCGGCTGCGCGTTGTCGGCGTACACCAGCCCGATGTTGTAGAGCGGACGCGGGTTCTCCGTGTCCAGCTCCGCCGCCCGCTTGAGCGCTTCCACCCCGTTCATCTTCTCGCCGCGCTCCACCAGCAGCATCCCGTAGTTGTGCCACACGAGCGCGATCTCCTGCGAACTCTGCAGGCTCTGCTCGTAGAGCTTGAGGGCCTGGTCCTTCTTCCCGGCCTTCTGGGCGCTCTCCGCCTCGCGTCCAAGCCGCAGCGCTTCCGCGTACTGCGCCGGCCCGGCGTCCGGGATCACGACGGTCCCCGACCCGCGCTTCTGGCACCCGCCGACGAGGCCGGACGCCACCACCACCGCGACCACAACGATGTTCCTCGTGCTTTTCATGATCCCGCTCGCTCCCATCTGCGGAACGTGACATCCATCTTCCAGCCCGCCGGCTCGGGCCGCACCGTCAGCGACATGACTTCCAGCCCGCCGATTTCCGCGCACGCCGACCTCACCCATTCAACCAGGCTCGAGAGCGACGGGTCACGCACCTCGGTGTACACGTGCGTGAACACCACGATCCCCGCCCGGCTCTTGTCGTCCCGGGTGCTCGGCGCATTGGGGCGAGCCTTCATGCCCGCCCGGGTCGCCAGCTCCTCCATCTTGCTCACCCTGAAGTCGCCCGGCTTGCCCGCCGCGCCCCCCTGCGCGTTCGCCGTCTCCGCCTCCGCCAGCTTCTTCCACTCGCCGACCCTGGCCTCGACCTCCACCTGGTCCGACAGCCCTCGGCGGAGCTGCGCCCGCGACGACGCCCGCGACGCAACCGCGTACGCCGCGAACACCGCCGCCGCCGCCAGCACCGCGCCGGCCAGCACCAGCATCGACACGGGCCTGTTCGCCCGTTCGCGCGCCGTCGCCGCCATGGTCAGCTCGAAGCGGGCCTCTTCACCCAGCCGCGTGCGCTGTCTCACCGCTTGCCTCCCCCGAGGCCCTTCCACGCCCCTTCGAGCCAGACCATCTGCAGCTTGTCCTTCTTCGTATTCGTGTACTGGATCGTCCAGTCGCAGTGATCGTTCGCGACGCGCTCCAGCGCCTCTTTGAGATCCTCGGCCACCTTCGATTCCGGCACGTACACGTGCACATGGATCAGCGAGTCGCTCAGCATGATCTCTTCCAGCTCGATCCCCTCCGTCCCCAGCACCAGCGACAGGCTCTCAAGCTCGGACAGGATCGGCTTGGCCTGCGGCAACCCCGTGCTCACCATCGAGCTCGCCCGCTTGGTCGCCAGCCGATCATCGATGTACCGCTTCGGATTGCTTTCCGCCGTCGCCACCAGCACCGGGTCGTTCCCCGGCGGTGGTGCCGCATCCAGCACCGTCTTCTTCGTCTCCGCCATCACCGCCTTGAGCTTCTCACTCGATTCACCGGCGCCCCGCCACGCTTTCACACCCACCGCCAGCAGCGCCACCGCCGCAAGACCCACCGCCAGCGATGCCCACTGGTACATCGACCGGTGCACGCGCCGAGGCCTCGCGCTGAGCGCGTCCAGCCCCGCTCTCGCCGGCGAATCCGATCCGGCCAGCCGCCCGAGCGTCGCCCCGATCGGGTCCACGACCACCGCCATGTCCACCGTCGCGCCCGACCACCCGCGCCCCAGCGCCGCGCCGAGCTCGCGCGGCCCAAAGTCGCCGTCGGCCCCAGCCAGCTCCGGTGTGACGCACACCGCCCGCGCGGGGGTCACGCCAAGCTGGACCGACCAGGCCAGCCAATCCGCGACCAGTCGGCCCACATCACCCTTGCCGACTCTCGCCCCTTCCTCACCCGCCACCTGCGTCAGGTTCGCTCCGCCGGCCAGCAACTCCCCGGAGCGCGACCAGCACCAGACCAGTCGCCCCGTCGGGTCCACCAGCACCACCGCCGTCACCGGCGCTTCGGTCCCCACGACCTCGGCCTTCGCCGCGCCCGACCCCATGAGCGGGCTGGCCGGGTCCCAGGCCAGCGCCATCGCGTGCCACAACGATCCCGACCGCGCGACCTCGACGCCCCGATCGTCGAGCGCATCAATCACCAGTTTGGCCGTCGCGTCGGGCACCGAGAGCACGGCCAGCCGGTGGCCCGCTTCGGCGTCGGTCGGCCCCGCGCGCCGGCCGCCCGGCAAACGCCGGGCCCTCGGCGCCACCGGCGGCGCCGCCAAGGCTTGCACACTCGAATCTTCCGGAGCGGTCCCGCCCCAGGACGACGCGCCCTCGCCGGAGCTCATCGCCGCCGCCAGCACCCGGGCGTCGGCCCCCGGGCTGGTGAGCCACAGGCAGTTGCTTCCATCCACATCCACGCAGAGGTACCCGATGGACGCTTCGGCCGTCCGCTCCGCCACCCACGCCGCGGCTTCCGCGGCATCTCGCATGGCTGATTCTTCACCTTCGAGAGGGCGCGGCTTCCACGACTCTTCCGTGCGCAGCCCCACCAGCCTCACTTCGTTCAGCCCGTCACCGGCGCGTCCGAGGAAGCAGACTCGCCCGTTCAATTGATCACTCCGGTGTCGGACGCGCGAGGCTTGGCCCGCGACGCGTCCACGTCCGCGTCGATGCGCTGCCTCGTCCCGTTGACGCCCGTCGCCGCCGCATCCGGCACCGCGCGGAGGTCCACGGCCCGGCCGCCCGTCGTGACGACCGTCGGCGCCGCACCCATCGGGTTCCCTTCCGGACCGGGCGATGCGCGATTGCGGCCCGCGGCCAGGCTGGCCTGCGCCGCCGCGAGTCGCGCCCGTTCGATCTGCTGCGGGTCAATGCCCTGGGCGATGAGTCGTTGCTTGGCTTCCGCGCTCAGGCCCGCGTTCGCCATGGCGGTCGGTGCACCCGCCACGGTGGTGGGCATGTTCTTCACCCACGCGACCTTCGCGGTCCGCGCCTCGAGCTCGACCTTCCGAATCGTCCCGTCTTCTTCCTCGATTTCGAGATACTCGGGGGTGACGGTCTTCACGCTCGCCCGGTAGGACACCGACTCGGGCCGTCCCTCGGCCTCCGGCGTCTTCACCGTCACCGTCATCCCCTCGGACACGATCCTCTGCTTCCCTTCGATCGACACAACCGCCAGCGTCCGCTTGGGTTCGATGATCGGTCCAAGGTACTTCCAGGGCGAACCAGTCGATGGTGGAGCCGCCGGCGCCGGTGCCGCCGGCTTGGTCCCTTCCTCGACCGGCTTGGCCGGTCGGTTGGCCGCCATGTCCAGCCGCTCCGCGATCCCCAGAGGAGCCTCGCGGGCGATCATCGCCACCGGCGTCACCACGGGCTGATCCGCCCCGGACAAGCCCGACATCGGCGCCGGTTTGCTCGGCATCGCCCGGGACAACCCGGGCACGTCGAGCGCCCACAACGCCACCGCGGCCACTCCGAGCCCGAGTCCGGCGAACTGCGCCATCCGCACCTTTGCCCGGGCCTGCTCGCTGCTCATCCCTGTACGTGCCATGCTGTGTCCTTTCCAGCTTCGATCTCGGCGCTCGCCCTTCTATCTTAGAGCGTTGCAGGCCGGGCGGTTCATCCGTTCGGGCCCGCCTCCACACTCTCCACCCTCGTACCCCGAGGGGCCCTCCCGCGTTGGCCCCCGGGAGTTATCTCCCCGTGGGCTCCTCGATCGGCAGCGACTCCCACGTCAGGAACTTGCCCATAGATACCATCGTCGATCCACGCTGCGCCGATTGACTGGCCGCCTGGAATCGACCCCCGTATCGCCTGGCGAGCACCAGCCCCTCCCGCCGCGGCTCGTACACATCCACGACGGTGTTCCATAACTCGGGCTTGAGCACCAGGAGCCGCCGCGCCACCGCCCGTTCCTCGACCGACAGGTCCCCCGCCGAGAAGGCCGTGTTCAGGTCCGACTCCGCGACCTCGCCGCCCCGTCTCGCCTCCAGCAGGCTGTCCGCGAACTTCTTCGCGCTCTTGCCCCCCTTGGCGTACTGGCCGATGGCTTCCAGGATCTCGCGCGGCGCGAGCGCGACCGACACACCCGGGGGACCGACAGGCCGGAAGAACTCGTCATAGTCCCGCCGGGCCTTGCGCCCGCCCAGCGACTTCTTGAGCTCCCGCAGCACGCCGGCCGCATCCTCCGACTCCTGCTCGTTCATGCCCGAAGGTTCCGACAGCGCCGTGCCCTGACCATCGAACAGGTAGATAGACAGCACGCTCCCATCCGGGCGTTCGATGTCCAATGCGTGGCCGTCGTCCTCCAGCAGGCTCTCGATCGACTGCCCGAAGAGCGTGTCCGTCCACTGCCCCACCACCTCGCGCACGCCGCGCTCAAAGTGCGTGTCCTGGTACGAAGCCACTTCCCTCGCCACCACCTGCCGCTGCATCGCCTGGCGCTCCAGCACGACCGCGGCCAGAATCCCCGCCACCAGCGCGAGCACGATGACCACCGGAAGCGCGAAGGCCCGTCTCGAGGCGGCGATCATCGCTTCTCCTCCGGCTTGGCTTCCTTGGCCTTGAAGCGCCCGCCTTCGGGCGCCTGGCCCTCCTGCGAAGCGCTCGGCTGGATGCTCCACTGCACCTCGAACATCCAGCTCGCATACTGGCCTCCCAGCGTCCTCGCCTCCATCTCCATGTACGCGGGCAACTCCAGGTTCGTCACCACCCGGACGCGGTCCTCGCGCTTGCGCTTGATGAACGCCTTCCAGTTGCATTGCGCGAGGCCCGACACGATGGGCACCGCCTCGGGGTCCTCGGTCGGATCGATCGCCAGGCTCTGCTCGTCGATCAAAGGCCGCCACCAGAGGGTCCACCCGATTCGCCCGTCATCGACCGGCGCTGCGCCGCCGGAGATGCGCAATGTCGCCGCATCGGGCCGCAACTCAAAGACGCCGCGGACGGGCCCCGTGATCAACGGCCGATCGTCGTCGTCGCGCTCGTCGGAGTTGGATTGAAGGCTCGTCGAAAGGGCGCCGGTCATTCCCCGGGCAAAGCTCCGCGGCACGGGCGGCCGCTCCAGCACCACTTCCAGCCGTTGCACCGCCCCGCCGCCGCCAACCCGTGCCCGGCGAAGCGCGGCATGGAGTGAGCGCGATTCATCGGGCTCGAGCAGGACGTGCGCCGGTTCACCCTGCTTGGCCCCGGGGGTCTGCCCTTCCACCGCGTTCCGGAACGCCGTGCCCGAGTTCGGGTCCGCGACGACCAGCGTCGAAAACACTCGCGACATCACCTTGTGCAGTCGGGCCATCCCGTCGACCTGTTCCAGCCGCGAGGCCTGGCGCGCTTCGGCCCGGTCCATGAACCCCATCAGGCCCACAACCATCAGCACCAGCGCAGCGCCCAGCGACGCCGCCAGCAGCGTTTCAAGCAGTGTGAAACCGCCACGCCGCGTTGATCGGCTCGCGTTCACCGCGGCCTCCCCCGTCGGAACGCATCCTGGGGCGACACGCCGCGCGAGCCGCTGCCGCCGCGGCTGAGTCGGCCGCCTCGGGTCGCGCCGGCGGACTCGCGGCCGCTGTTGCGGAGCTCCGTGGTGCCCTGCAGCTGTTTGAAAAACCACTCCTGGCCCCGGCCCGGGCTTGTCAGCAGGTTCATGAACGAATCGGGATTCCGCAGGTACGTCGGGTCGTACATCCGCGTGAGCACGATCTGCGGCGTCGATTCGTCGGCAACGCGAGAACCCCCCGAAGTCTCCGCCAACCACACCTTGACCGTGACCTGCACAAACCGATCGTTGCGGAGAGGGCTCTCACGCACCCGCTGGCGGGCGTCGCCCTTGGGCTCCACGAACGTGATCGGGTCTTCCTGGTAGTCCCACCGGAAGTGCAACGGCGATTCGGCCGGGCCATAGTCCACCGTCTTGTTCGGGTCCGGCATGTCCGTCGGATCATCCATGTACGACATGATGAGCCGATTGGCGACCTCGGCGCAGGCGAGTTGCCGCTGTTCGCGGGTCACGGCGCTGACGGTGAAGCTGAACACGCCCAAGATCGAAGAGGCGACGATGGCAAAGAGGGCCGTGGCGAAGACGACCTCGAGGAAGGTCATCCCGCGCCGGACCCGGCGAACCGCACGCGCGATGTTCCGACCCCTTGGGCGCGACACGTTCCACCTCCCGCCGTTACTCCGCCTTCCACACATCCAGGTCATCCGCCGTCTGGAACACCTTGTCCGCACCCTTGCTGAAGAGCTGGTAGTCGCGCCCGTTCGCCGGGTTCGGGCTGTAGATGAACGGCTCACCCCAGGCATCGTTGAGCTTCTTGCTGTCGTCGAGGATCGCCATCTTCCCGCCCTCGAGCAGCGTCTGCAGCGTCGGCGGAGGCGAGCTCTTGTCGAGCTGGTAGCTCTTGATCCCCTGCTGGATCACCGCCATGCTCGCCCGCGTCGCCTTGATCTTCGCCTTCTCGCTCGCCCCGATCAGGTTGTACGCCACCGCGGCCGTCATGATCGCGATGATCGTCAGAACCAGCATCACTTCCAAAAGCGAAAACGCCCGCCGCACACCCGCCCTCATCACTCGCCGAACCTTCATAAGTCGCACTCCTTCCATCTCGGCCTCACTCCGTAACTCCGTCACTGCGTCACTGCGTCACTGCGTCACTGCGTCACTGCCTATATCTGCTGACTCGCCATCGTCATCAGAGGCACCATGATCGCCACCAGGATGCTTCCGATGATCAGGAACATGCCCACAATCAGCATCGGCTCGAGCGCCGCGAGCAACCTCGTCGCCCGCCGGTCCGTCTCGTCCGCCATGTCCGTCGCCAGCGAGTCAAACGCCGTTTCCATGTCACCCGCCCGTTCCGCCGCGATCAGGAGCCGGCGCGTCGCCAGGGGCAGCACGCTCACGTTCTCGATCAGCACCCGCAGCACGCCGCCTTCGATCAGCTTCGTCCGCAGCGTGATCAACTGACGCTTGAGCTCCGGATGGCCCACCGCCTCGTTGGCCACGCCCAGCGCATCGGCGAGCGGCACACCCGACCGCGTCATCGCCGCCATCACGCTGAAAAACCTCGCCGATTCCTGCGCCAGCACAACATCCTTCAGGAACGGCATCTTCCGCGACGCGCGGCCCACGGCCTCGATCACGCGCTTGCGCAGCACGATCGCCGCGATCGCCATGAGCGCGATCAACCCGAACAGCAGCAGCGCGTGCCCACGCATCCATTCCCCGGTGTCCATGATCATCCGCGTGTACCACGGCAGCGTCGCGTTCATCGCCGCCATCGCCTTGCCAATCCGCGGCACGATCACCGTCATCATCACCGCCACCACGATCACGCTGATCGCCAGCACGATCATCGGGTAGATCATCAGCGTCGCCGCCTTGCCCGAGACCGCCAGCTGCCGTCGCGCCGTAATCGCCAGTTGTTTCGCCGCGCCCGCCAGGTCCCCCGTCCGCTCCGCCGCGCGGTACACCGCCACCGTCACCCGGTCGAACACGCCCACCTTCTGGCACGCATCCCCAAACCCCGATCCCGCGGCCACCAGTTCCCGCATCTTCTCGATAATCGGCCGGGCATTGCCCCCCACCGCCGACGCCGTGACTTCCAGCGCTTCGACCAGCGGCACACCCCGCGAGAGAAGCTGGGCGAGCTGCTCGTTCAGCGCCGCCCGATCCTTGAGCTTCAACCCCTTCTCCGACGTCGCCCACGTGGGCAGCCGGTACGACCGGAGCAGCAGCAGCTTTTCCTTCCGGAGCGCCTCCGCCAGCGCCCGTGGAGTCGGAGCCTGACGAACCCCAAGCGTCCGCCCGCCCGTCGCCGTGGCGGCAAAGAAAAAGAAGGAGTTGGTCTGCAGCGTGCTCATTCCAGCCCAAGTCTATCGGTTAATACCCGTGCCCCAAAGCAAGGCCCGAAGCAAGCCCCGATGCGAGCCCTTCAGCAAGGCACATCGTTGACCCAGACACCGCCCCCCCAGGGCCCAAATGGACCCGGGGCGTTTCCGCCCCGGTCCGTCACACACACTCCGTGCCCCGGGGGTGAACATCCCGGATCACTCGTTCGAATCAGTCATTCCCCTTCGCGTGTCCCGCGCTCGGAATCCCTCATTTCTCGCGCGACCTCCGCATGACCCTCCCATAACGGCTTCGCCTCGCTTTCCGCCCCTATCCTCTCATATATGTCCACGCTTTCCCCACGTCCCGCCGCCGCTCCGACCTCGACCAAGACCACCTCTATGCGCTCCCTCATCAAGCACCACGCCGGCCCCGAACTCCAGTTCACCCAGCGTCCGAAGCCGACCCCCGGCCCGCGCGACGTCCTGATCAAGGTCAAGAAAGTCGGCATCTGCGGCACCGACCGCCACATCTGGGAATGGGACCAGTGGGCCGCGGGCCGCATCCCCGTCGGCATCATTACCGGCCACGAGTTCGTCGGCACGATCGAGGCCGTCGGCTCCGCCGTCACCAAGTACCAACCCGGCCTGCGCGTCTCCGCCGAGGGCCACATCACCGCCTGGAAAGACTTCAACTCCCGCACCGGCAACGCCCATATCGCCAGCGACACCCGCATCATCGGCATCGACCGCGACGGCTGCTTCGCCGACTACGTCGTCGTCCCCGAAGAAAACGTCTGGCCGGTCCACCCGTCGATCCCCGACAAGGTCGCCGCTGTCCTCGACCCCCTCGGAAACGCCGTCCACACAGTCATGGCCGCGAACGTCTCAGCGAAGTCCGTCCTGATCTCCGGCACCGGCATCATCGGCCTCATGGCCGTCACCGTCGCCAAGGCCGCGGGCGCATCGCGCATCTTCGCCACCGACATCAACCCCCCGCGCCTCGAGCTCGCTAAGAAGCTCGGCGCTGTCGAGGCCTACGACGTCCGCTCCGGCTCCCCCTCCCTGAGGGAGGGGGCGGGGGGTGGGCTCTCTCGTTCCGATGAAGCTTGGATCAACGACATCAAAAAAGCCACCCGCGGCGAAGGCGTAGACGTCCTCCTCGAAATGTCCGGCGCCGCCCCCGCCTTCGACCAGGGCTTCCGCGCCCTCCGCAACGGCGGCACCGCCGCCATCCTCGGCATCCCCTCCAAGCCCATCACCTGGAACATCACCGAGCACGTCGTCTTCAAAGGCGCCACCGTCCTCGGTATCAACGGCCGCAAGATGTTCGAAACGTGGTACCAGATGGAAGAGTTGCTGTTGTCCGGTCGCCTCGAACTCGACGACATCATCACCCACGAGTTCCCCCTCGAAGACTTCCAGCGTGCCTTCAAGACCATGATCTCCGGCGAAGGGATCAAGGTCGTGATGAACGTCAACGGCTCATGAGCCCCGTGCGCCGTGGTGTCCTCACCACGGCGTATCCGTTCCAGCGGAACCGCGACCGTCAGGGAGCGGAAACCCAGCCAACCGGGCGGTCTTCCATCCGGCCCAATCCCTCCGAAATCTCAAGGTCCTGCTTCCGGCCTTATGCCTGATGCCTTCTTCTCCTTCACTCATCGCCTCACCCCTTCCTGCCCGCAGACCCAAAGGATGGCCGAGGACTCGAACCTCACACCCCGCGCAAGCGGAGCGCCTGACGGTTAGCAACCGCCGGCCGGGCCTCCCGGCTTGACCATCCACACACCCGTGCATCGTGCGCGCACCGACACCAACGGAAGGCAGAGGACTCGAACCCCAAGCCGTGAAGCTCCACCTGTTTTCGAGACAGGGCCCGCGCCGACCGCGAGTTTGCCTTCCAACATCCTCAGGTTGAAAGTCAGCGCGGCCCAAAAACACAAGCCGGCCGACCCAAGGGTCGACCGGCAGTCATCATCCTTCGCGTTTCACACTACGCGAAGAACAACTCCCGCCGGTCGACCCGGCTAGAGCTGCTCGAACTCGTGTAAAAACGCACCATCCCTCCACTATCGGCACATCCAGCCACAAAGTCAAGCCGCTCCAACGCTCACGCCCCTCCCCAAACTCGTCGATAACGGCGCAGGAGTTACCCATGCGCCACCGCCCCCTCTGCGCCGTCTGCGACTACGACCTCACCGCCGTCCCCACCGACACCTGCCCCGAATGCGGGACTCAGTTCGAAGTGTCGGTCCACGCCGCGGCCTCGCCTCACCCGCGCGGTCTCTCCCGCATCATCGCCGGCGCCCTCGCCCTCGCCGCCATCGTCTTCTGCCTCGCCCAAACCTCTCACGGCTCGTTCATGTTCTGGTGGTCCGTCGAATCCGCCCTCCTCGTCTTCTTCTGCACGCCCCTGCTTCTCGCCGTCACCGTCGGCCCTTCCGCGGTCTCCTCCGCCTTCCGCACCCTCGCCATTCGCACCGCCGACGCCCGCCCCAACTCCCACGCCGCGGCCACGTTCCGCCTCGCCGCGACTATCTCCCTCTTCATGGGCGCCCTCGGCGTCACGCTCGGCCTGATCGGCGCCCTCGCCTCAGCCTCCGACCTCGGCGCCACCGGCCACTCCCTCGCCATCGCGCTCTGCAGCCTGCTCTACGCCCTCTTCGTCGCCATCCCGGCCTTCCTCTCCGCCGCCTGCCTTGCCCGACGCACCGATGAGTGCCACGCCTCCCACTACGCCACCACAACCCGCCGCTCTCTCAAGCTCGCCGCCGGGGCCAGCATCGCCGCCACCCTGCTCGCCGCGGCGTCCCTCGGCGTCATCCTCTGGTCCGTCCAGAGCTGAACCCCAACTCGATTTCGTGATTCATCGGAACCGTTGACACCGGGCCGCCGTACTGTACTATGTCACTAGTACACACGCCCCGGTGCCGCGGCTCCCATGAACATCAACCCCGCCAGCCACACCCCCGTCTTCGAGCAGATCGCCGCCGCCATCCGCTCCAACATCTCCCGCGGCCTCTACCAGCCCGGCGAACCCATCCCCTCCGTCCGCGCCCTCGCTCTCAAGCTCCTCATCAACCCCAACACCATCGCCCGCGCCTGCGAAGCGCTCGAACGCGAAGGCCTCGTCGAATCCCGCAAAGGCCTCGGCCTCTTCGTCACCGCCAAAGCCCCCGACCTCGCTCGCGCCGCCACCGAACGCGCCATCCAGTCCTCCTTCTCTCAAGGCATCCAGCTCGGCCGCAGCGCCCAGCTCCCCAAGGCCCGCATCGACGAGGTCTACCGCAAAGCCTGGCCCCCCCACAACGGAACCAAGCCATGACGCCACCATCTTCGAACCCCACCGTGCCACGGGCTTCTCCGGTTCCTCCGGAGACGCCCGTGCGAACACCCGACGCGCCCGACCAGCACAACTCCCCCATCCAAACCGAAAACCTCTCCCGCCGCTTCCACAAAACCCTCGCCCTCGACTCCGTCAACCTCAACCTCCCCCGCGGCTGCACCTACGGCCTCATCGGCCTCAACGGTGCCGGCAAGTCCACCCTCATCCGAATCCTCATGGGCCTCCTCCCGCCCACCTCCGGCCGCGCCCTCATCCACGGCCACGACCCGCGCACGCACTCCATCCAAGCCAAAACCTCCGTCGGCTACGTCCCCGACCGCCCCACCGCCTACCCCTGGATGCGCATCCACGAAGCCGTGTCCTTCTGTGCCGCGCTCCAACCCGGTTGGAGCGACACCCGCTGCGCCGAACTCCTCAAACGCTTCCGCCTCGACCTCAACGCCCGCATCGGCAAACTCTCCAAAGGCACCGCGGCCAAGGTCTCCCTCCTCCTCGCGCTAGCCCACGATCCCGAAGTCCTCATCCTCGACGAACCCACCGACGGCCTCGACCCCGTCGCCCGCGACGACTTCCTCGAGGGCGTCCTCGCCTCCGTCTGCGAGCGCCCGCGCACCGTCCTCATGTCCAGCCACGCCCTCACCGACATCCAGAAAATGACCGACTGGATCGGCCTCATGCACGAAGGCCGCCTCGCGATCCAGTGCCCCACGGAAGAACTCGTCCGCACCACCAAGCGCATCCGCACCATCCTCGCCGACGGCCAGCCCGCCCCGGCCCCGCCGCCAGACTCCATCCTCATCCGCCGCGACGGCCGCCAGTGGTCCGCCACCATCCGCAACTTCTCCGACGAAGCGACGCGGTCCCTTCCGCCCGACTCCTTCACCACCGAAGACCTCACCCTCGACGACATCTTCAAAGACTTCGTCCGAGGCCGGCAGGAGACCGCCTCATGAGCGCCCGCACCCTCAAGACTCTCCTCTGGAAAGACTGGCGCCTCGCCCGCTCCCTGCTCATCGCAACCGCCGCGCTCTACTTCACGCCCATGGTCGTCGGCGCGATCTGGCTCGCCATCCCCTCTAACCAGGATCACCCGCGAGACTTCAAGGAGTGGCTCGAAAACGCCGGCATCGGCCTGTTCCTGGGCCTCATCGTTTCCACCCTCGCCACTCCCATGTTCGGCGCTGTCATGTTCGCCCGCGAACGCCGCGACCGCACCGCCGAACTCGTCGGCACCATGCCCGTCCGCCGCGGCCCGATCGTCCTCAGCAAGTCCCTTGTCCTGTTCTTTCTCACCGCGCTTCCCTGGCTGGTCACCACCCTCGGCCTCCTCGTCTTGTGGCTGGTGATTCGCTACGGGCTCGGCCTGGACCACTTCGAGAACTTTCAAGCTTCGTCCGACCCGGGACCACCCTCCGACTGGACCGGCGGCATGTTCCTGCCCGGAGCCGTCATCCTCGCCGTCGGCGCCGGCTGGATGTTCTCATCCTTTGTCAGCCGGGACACCATCGCCGCGGGCCTGTCGTTCTTCTGCACCGTGCTCACCATCACCATGGTGTTCGTCGTCTGGTTTCGCCTGAATCCCGAGGACACCGGACTCCCCCACCAGCATCTTGCCGTCATCACCGGCGGCGGCGGCATCGCCTGCTTCATCACCGGCACCATCATCGCCCTGCGACGCAAGACCCCGTGACCTGAGTGACCTCGGTATCAACCATCGGAACCGCGACCGTCAGGGAGCGAACACGTCCAGTCTTCCGGCGGAAGACTTCGCGCCGACATTCTGCACGTTATTGAGCACGCTCACCGACGACAAAAGCCACGCTCAGGTATCCTGTCCGAATGCTCCCACCCCTCCTCTCCCACCCCTCCCCCGGCCTCCACTTCCCAACACACGATCGCATCGAAGGCTCAAAGCCCTACACCATCCCATCCCCCCATCGCACCAACCCCGTTCCAGGTCCGGGTGCGCTCACCCGCCTACGCGAACTGACCGCCCACGACCCAAAACTCCAGCGCGACCTCCTCAGCGTTTACAACCTCGCCAATGGATTCGATATCTGCCGCATCCTCCACGATGACCTCGCGCGCCCCGCGCTCACACTCCACCCCATCGAGTTCTGGAACATGTGGACCGAGCAGTTCGAGGAAACCTTCGACTCCTTTCTCGAAGACCTGCGGAACGTCTACATCCCCGGAAACTACGTCGTCATCGGGGCCGTCGAAGGCGAAGAGCAAAACCTCATCCTCTTCACCCGCGGCGAGCACGAGGGCCAATCCATCGCCGGCCGCATCTTCTGCGTCGGCCTCGATGGCTACCTCGGCTACCTCGAACCCGTCGCCAACTCCCTCCCCGACCTCATCTCCCAGATCGGCGACGACCCGCTCCCCCTCTTCGCCCGCTTCCCCTGGACCCACATTGCCTCCGACAACGCAGGCCACTTCTACGGCGCAGTCCCCGATCGCTACATCCCCGACGCCCGCGGCGAACCCGACCTCCGCCGCGACCTCACCCCGCCCGACGAGCCCTTCGACATTCCCGACGTCCTTCGCCTGTAGAGCGCCATCGCTCCCGGCGCAATACCGCCTTCGTGCGCACGAGTTGGCGCTCACACTCCACGAGTGCATGCTCACACTCCCACACCGTTCGCTCTTGAAATTGCGATCTACCCGCAGCTTTCCCTCGCCACTCCGACCTCGCCGTGCGCACAAACCCGTCCCCGCTCCCCTCTGTAGAGGGAGCCCACATGTCCATCGCCACCCAACCCATCCCCCTGCCCATCCTCAAACTCGCCGACCTCACGATCCAACCCACTCACCCCGCGGCCCCCACCCCACCACAACTCTCCCCCGCCCGCCGCCGCGACCTCATCCTCGACTTCACCCGCGCCGAACTCCCCCTCACCGACCTCGCCGAAAACTACGAACTCTCGATCGATGCCCTCCTCGCCTTCTTCGATGCCCCCGAAACCCAATCCGCGCTCGACGGCCTCGAACGCCTCGCCGCCCGCCGCACCCGCCTCCTCCAATCTCTCAACGACCAGCAGGCCCTCAACGCCCTCCGCATGGTCACGATGGGTTACATCGCCGACGAAACCCACCGCATCTCCGCCCCAAACCTCCAGGCCACCCTCACCCGCAACCGCCTCCGCGAAACCGCCCGCCGCGCCGCCGGCTCCCTCCTGCGCCGCCCCCAACCCAATCGGAACCGCGACCGTCAGGGAGCGGACACGCACAGCCTTCCGACGGAAGACCTCGCGCCCGAACCCAGCAACATCATGGCCGCCGCCGGACGTGCCGCAGCACGCCTCCATGACTCACACACCACTTCTGATTCTCCGATTCCCTACATACCCTCATTCCCGTGCTCGAGCGCACCATCCCCATCACCGACCACCGCGGCCACCCGTTCACCCTCTGGTCCGGCGCCCTCCTCCCCACCACCGACGCCGAATCAAAGTCCGACGCCCGCCACGCTCGCCGGATCGTTTGGAAGAACATCGACCCCGCCAGCAAGACTCGCATCCGATGGCTGCTCGTCGGCGTTGCCATTTTTGTCATCGGAATCAGCATCCCTGCCTGCCGCTCCGGCTTTTGGCACGCCCGATCTTCGTCGTTGTACTGGAGCTTCTGGCTCTGCGCTTCCATCTACACCACCTGGCGCACATCCGTCATCGCCCGCAGCGCCTCCATCTGCACCGATCTCCTCAACCGCCACCTCTGCCCCGCCTGCGGCTACAAACTCGACGGCCTCTCCCCCGACCCCGACGGCTGCACCACCTGCCCCGAGTGCAGCGCCGCCTGGAAAACTCCCCCTCCCTGAGGGAGGGGGTTGGGGGGTGGGTTGCCATCCACCGAGCGCGCAAGATCGAAGCGCGGATTCGAACGCAGAGGCCGCCGAGTGCGCAGAGATATCGAAACATCGCAGCTCGATCTTCGGCCCCTCTCCGTTTTCATCCTCCGCGCCTTCGCGCTCTCCGCGCCCTCTGCGTTCAACTCTTCCGGATCCCGCGAAAGCCCGCGTCACCCCACCATCTTCCCCACCTCCCCCACCCACACCCGCCTCGACTTCACATCCAGCTCCCCGCTCAACGTCATCATCGCCGCGGCCTTCTTCCCCCACCCTCCCGCTCCGCCCACTCCCCGCACCCGCTCCTCAATTCTCATCCAGCGCCGACCTCGCCGCCGCAACCCAAACCAGCTGCTCGCGCCTGCTCAGCAAAGCCAGAAACCGAGCCCGAGACCGCAACGGATCGTGCGCCACCGTCACCGCTTCCCGGCCAATCGGCGGCCCAACCCACTTCTTGAGCGCCCTCTTCCCCGCCGCCGTCACCTCGTATTCCCGCCGCTCCCTCTTCCCCGTCTTCTTCGCCCGCGACGCCACCAGCCCGAGCTTCTCCAGCCGCCGCACCAGCGGGTAGATCGCCCCCGCGCTCGCGCTCCACTGCGTCGACGGCGACGACGTCATCTGCCGCCGCAGCTCGTACGGGCTGCACGGCCCCATTTCCCACACCAGCCCCACCACAAATCCTTCCAGCTCGCTCAGCATGACACGCTCCAAAGCCCCTTGCACATCCCCCGGACAGCCCCCGCCGCCCTTTTTTCGCTCTCCCTGCCGGATGAAACCCTCCCGGCGCATCTCCGAATAGTACGATTAGCACTATAGGAGCCTGCCATGCGATTCCTCGTCCCCTGCCTCATCCTCGCCCTCCCCGCCGCCTTCCTCACCCCGCCCGCCGCGGCACGCGAATGCCGGGCCGTCGACGATCTCTTCCCGGCCTCCACCACCGGCCAATGCGCCAAGGCATTCTTCGGCGTCATCAACAACCCCCGGACCGACACGGTCCGCGCGTTCGAATCAACGTGGGCCTCCAAGTCCCGCCTGGCCAAGACCTCGGTCGAGCAGCGGACCTCCTCCCTCGCCGAGCTCCACCAGCACCTCGGCCTCCTCACCGTCTCCAAGGTTGAGGCGGCCGACCCCTTCACCGCCTTCGCCTCGTCCGCCTCCGGCGAGGAACTCGCCTTCCAGTTCATCATGTCCGCCGCCGAATCCGGCAAGCTCGAATCCGTCCAGATCATGCCCGCGGCCGAAGCCGTCTCCCCACCACTCACGCCCGACCTCATCAAGAGCACCGTCGAAGGCGTCGCTCGCGAAATCCGCGAGGGTTACGTCTTCCCCGAAATCGGTACCAAGATGGCCGATTCCATTCTCGCCAAGCTCAAGGCGGGCGATTACGAGAAGTTCTCCAGCGAACAGGCCCTCGCGCTCAAGCTCACCGAGGACTGCCGCGCGATCTCCAACGACAAGCACTTCGGCGTTCGGCCCTCGACCAAGGAAGCCCCCGCCAGCCACCTCCCCGACCGCACCGATCCGCGCCGAGACAACTTCGGCTTTCGGCGCGTCGAACTCTTCCCCGGCAACATCGGCTACCTCCGCTTCGACATGTTCTTCGAGGGCAAGGAGGCCTGCGAAGTGGCCTCCAGCGCCATGAACTTCCTCGCCGGCGCCGACGCCATCATCTTCGATCTCCGCTCCAACGGCGGCGGCAGCCCCGAGATGATCCGCTACATCACCAGCTACCTCTTCGACTCCAGGACCCACCTCAACGACATGGTCGACCGTCAGAGCAAGGTCGTGGAGGAGTACTGGACCCTCGAGAACGTCCCGGGCCGCCGGCCGCGCACCGGCGTTCCCGTCTATGTCCTCACCAGCGCCCGCACGTTCTCGGGCGCAGAGGAGTTCTCGTACAACCTCCAGAACCTCGATCGCGCCACTATCGTCGGCGAAACCACCGGCGGCGGCGCCCACCCCGTCCGCGGCGAACGCGTCAACGACCACTTCATGGTCCGCATCCCCTTCATGCGCGCCCAGAACCCCATCACGCACACCAACTGGGAAGGCACCGGCGTCGAACCCGACGTCAAGACGCCGGCCGATTCGGCCTTGGATAAGGCCCTGGAACTGGCACGGAACGCCGCCAAGAAGGACCTGAGCACGCGCTGAGGCACCTACCCTTGCCCCATGCCCACCGATCACCTCCGTTCGCTGATCAAGGCCGAACTCCCGCGGCTCATCCAGATGCGCCGCGAGCTGCACACGCACCCGGAACTCTCCAACCAGGAAGCTTGGACGAGCCAGTTTGTCCAGACCGAACTCGGCCGCCTGGGCATCAAGTTCAAGGCGAAGATCGCGGGCGCCCACGGCCTCATCGGGCACATCCCCGGCACAACCAAGTCCAAACACGCCGTCGGCCTCCGCGCCGATATGGACGCTCTGCCGATCGAAGAAGCCACCGGCAAGGCCTACTCGAGCACGTGCCCCGGCGTCATGCACGCCTGCGGCCACGACGGGCACACGACCATCCTCCTCGGCGCCGCGGCCGTTCTCAACAAGCTCGATAGGCCCAATCCCGTCACGCTCATCTTCCAGCCCGCCGAGGAAGACGGCGGCGGCGCCGAGAAGATGTGCGACGCCGGGTGCCTCAAGGGAGATTCCGGTGGCGGCCTCGGCGCGCCGGTCACACGTATTTATGGTTTGCACGGGTGGCCGAGCGTTTCGCTCGGCACCGTCGCGACCCGCCCCGGCCCCATGCTCGCCGCGACCGACGACTTCATCGTCGACTTCAAGGGCGTCGGCGGCCACGCGGCGTACCCCCACCTCTGCAAGGACCCCATCCTCGCCGCCGCGGCCGCTGTCACGGCCCTTCAATCGCTCGCCTCGCGCTCCGTCTCTCCCTTCGAGAGCTTCGTCTGCACCGTCGGCCAGTTCATCGCGGGCACGGCGAACAACATCATCCCCGAGTCCGCCCGCATCGTCGGGACGATCCGCACGCTCAAGCCTGAGACGCGCACGCTGGCGCGGGACCGGTTTCACCAGATCGTCAACCAGATCGCCCAGGCCCACGGCTGCCGCGCCGAGATCAACTACATGGAGGGCTACCCCGTCACCTCCAACGACGCCGACGAGACCGAGCGCTTCTTCTCGATCGCGACCAAGGCCGTCGGTTCCGGCCATGTTCAGCGCCTCGAGCACCCGACCATGGGCGGTGAGGACTTCGCCTACTACGGCAAGCATGTTCCCGCCTGCTTCTTTTTCCTCGGCCTCAAGCCCGCCAACGTCGACCGCTACCCCGCGCTCCATCAGCCCGACTTCGACTTCAACGACGATGCGCTTTCGCTGGGCGTCGAAATGATGTGCCGCCTGGCGATGTCGGAATGAGTTATTGAGTCGGGACGATCGGAGAATACGCCATGCGGAAAAAGCCGCGGATGGCCATGTCGCGCCGGCCCGGGATGTGCATGGCGATCCTGGTTGGGTTTCGCGTGATGGAGATAGTCACATCGTCGCGATTGGGGAAGTTGGAGTCGTAGATACGAATGTCGACCTGGCCCGTGGCGGTTTCGGTCGAGCTTAGCGCGAGCACCTGGTGGTTGTCCCACGCCTTTCCCTTGGCGGCGGTGCTGGTCAGCACCAGACCGAGAACCACCGGCTCGCCGCGTGAGAGTGCGCCGGTGATCGCGGGAAGTCCTTCGAGAGTGCGCGAGTGCGTGCTGTCGGGCTGGGCATCCGTGCTGTCGTCCGGAAGCTGCATCCACTCGACGAACTTGAGCCCCATGCCGCCCAGCGTGCCGAAAGACGTCGCCTGGCGCGAGTAGATGTACTTGAAGAGGGGCGTGCCATCGGCGGGGGCGTGGATGTCGGCCGGGATGGGGCGGTTGGCGAGGAAGTAATCGGCCGCGGCGAAGGACATGCCGCCGCAGAGGCCGTAGGCCGATTCACCGGCGCCGAGAATCTGGCCCTGGAACCCGTTGCGGAAGTGGAAGCCGTGTTGAGATGGCACGAACGTATGGAACGAGCGGGCGGCTTGCTTGGTCGGCGCGGGCGGTGATGCGGTGGTTGCGGGCGCCGGCTTGGGTGTTGTCGGCGCGGCCTCTCTTGCGGCCGGCCCTGAACAGGCGGCGAGCGCGAGCACCGCGACAGGGCAGAGTCGTTTCACGGCTCAGGTCCTGAGCTTGGCGTTCAGCGAGATCTTGGCCTTGAGAACCTTGGAGACGGGGCAGTTGGCCTTGGCGTCGTCTGCGATGGCCTGGAACTTGGCGTTGTCGATGTTGGGGATCGACGCGGCCATGTCGAGGACGATGGTGGTGATTTCGAAACCGGCCCCGACCTGGTCGAGGGAGAGCGTGGCCGTCGTCTCGATGGACGTCGGGGTGAAGCCGGCCTTGCCGAGCGCGGCGGAGAAGGCCATGGAAAAGCAGCCTGCGTGAGCCGCGGCGATGAGTTCCTCGGGGTTGGTGCCGGGCTGGTCGCCGAAGCGGGCGGCGAACGAGTACGGCGTGGAGTTGAGGACGCCGCCGGGGGCGGAGAGCTGACCTTTGCCGTCCTTGAGAGTTCCGGACCACTTGGCGGATGCGGTGCGTTTCAATGGGGGCTCCTTGGAGGATTGCAAGGAGTGTACGCAGAGGCGCCGAGCCGCCCCCCGCCCCCCCCCCCCCCCCCCCCCCCCCCCCCCCCCCCCCCCCCCCGCTTCTGCGTACTTCTTCTCCCCACGGGACACTACCATTGTCCGTGGCTGAGACCCGTGACGAGAGAATGGCGCGGCTATCGGAGAAGGCGCGGGGGCTGCCCAAGGCGCCGGGCGTTTACTTGATGAAGGATGCCGCGGGGGTGGTCTTGTATGTGGGGAAGGCGCTGCGGCTGCCGGACCGGGTGTCTTCGTACTTTGTGCCTTCGGTCGATCTGGGGCCGAAGAAGCAGCCGATGCTGGATCTGATCGAGGACTTCGACTTTGTCGAGTGCGAGGGAGAGTGGGAAGCGCTGCTGGCCGAGAACCGGCTGATCAAGGACATCAGGCCCAAGTTCAATGCGATGCTGACGGATGACAAGACGTTTCCGTACCTGGCGATCACGATGCGGGACGATTTTCCGAGGGTGTTTGTTACGAGGCAGCCGGGTGCCGCGGAGTTCAAGGGGGCGAAGATCTTTGGGCCGTTTACGGTGGCGGGGGCGCTGCGCGAGGCGACGCACCTGCTGCAGCGGGTGTTCAAGTTTCGGACGTGTTCGCTGGAGATTCTGGAGGGGGATCCGAAGAACAAGGTGTTCCGGCCGTGCCTGCTCTACAGCATCGGGCGGTGCACGGCGCCGTGCGCGGCGAAGATCGGCAAGGAGCCGTATCGGGAGGACATCGATCGGTTTGTGCGGTTTCTGGAGAGCAAGCGGAGCGTGATGCTGCGGGAGATGAAGGAAGAGATGGGGGCCGCGGCGGCGGAGCAGAAGTTTGAGAAGGCCGCGACGATACGGGACCAGATCAGAGCGATTGAGAAGCTGGATCAGCGGGCGACTCGGCGCGACAACTGGCAGCCGGAGGCGGAATCGTTCTATCTCGACCCGAAGAAAGGGCTGCGGAGTCTGCAGAAGGCGCTGGGGATGGAGCAGCCGATCCGGTGCCTGGAGGCGATCGACATCGCGCACCTGCAGGGCGGGGACACCGTGGGGAGCAAGGTGTGCTTTGTGGATGGGCGGCCGTTGAAGAATGAGTATCGGAGGTACAGGATCAAGGGAAGCGAAACAGCGAGGCAGCGAGACAGCGAGACAGGGCGGAACGACGACTATGCGAGCATTCGGGAGGTCGTTTCGCGGCGGTATCGGGAGGCGGGGGAGGGGCACGAGCTGTATCCGGATGTGATCTTGATTGACGGCGGGCTGGGGCAGCTGCACGCGGCGCTCGAAGCGTTTCAGACGCTGGGTGTCAAACCGCCCATGGTGATCAGCCTGGCGAAGAAGGAAGAGTTGATCTACGTGCAGGACCGGACAGAGCCGATCCGGCTCTCGCGGGAACACCTGGGGCTGCGGCTGTGCCAGGCGATCCGCGATGAGGCGCATCGCTTTGCGCAGCATTACCATCATGTGCTGCGGCGGAAGAGGACGTTGGAGGAGGAGTGAGGTTTCGGACGCGGAGTCCGGACGTTCCGGAGATGGTCCTTATCATCAGGACCGCAAACGCGTCGCTGGTGTTTGACAGTCTGTCGATATGTCTGAGTCGGCTGATACGTTCTTTGTTCTTTCGAGCAAAGCGCCGGATGGCAGCACGTCGATCGACCGAGTGTTTGCGCCGACCGCGGAGGCGGCCGTAGCAGACCTTCGATCGCGCGGACATTCGGACGTCACGTTGTTGGTCGACACCCGGGCCCGCGGCAACTTGGCCAGTGGCACAGAGGCCCGCCAACGGCAAGTCAAGCAACTGACGGCCAAAGATCATGTGCGCATTTCCACGCAAACGAAGCCCATGTACTACCTGTCCCTGGTTCGGCGGCTTGGGCCCGTGTGGTCTGTGGGGTTGACAGCGGCCGTGTTCCTCACTTGGAGGCGCGCTGCACAATTGCCCTGGGCACCGATCGACAACGCATCGATCGCGATACTGCTCGTAGGCCTGTTGGGCCCGGCCGCCTTCCTCGTGGTTGTCACTCGGGGCACACGGAACTCTGCCCGCCTGCAGAGGGCCGTAGTCCATGCTGACTACGAACGGGTGCTTCGGCTGCTCCCGGGTCATGCGCGGGCTCTCACCAAGGCGGGTAATACGCCGGCGGGCGTAGCGCTCTCTGTCAAGACGTACCAAGCGAAGGCCCTGTTCAGGTTGGGGCGGCAGGATGAGGCGAGCAGAGTGATGGAAGAACTTCGCTGCACGGAAGGCGTGCCGGAGTTCAACTATCTCATGTCACTCGGACAGTTCGAACATGTCGGCTGCAACTTTGAGTCGGCTCTGGAGGCGTATCAACGAGCAGCTGAACTGAAACCTGATGACTATCTGCCATGGCTGGGCCAGGCTGAACTGTTGGCGAATTTCTTGCACCGGCCCGCCGAAGCGCAGGTGGCCCTCAATCAGTTGCAATCGTTCGTCGTCACCGACGAGACTCGCAACCTCATGAGGCTGATCGAAGCCGGCATCGCCATGGACACTCGCCGCCCCCAGGACGCACTCCGGCTTATTGATGAGGCCCTTCCGACTCTCCGCTGGCGAGCGCGACGAACGCCCGCGGGACGGAGCACCGTCGCCCTGGCCTACACGCTGCGCGCGATTGCGTGCGGGATGCTGAACGATCGCCCGGGTGCGCGATGGTCTTTCAAACGAGCGGCACCGTTGGCGTCCCGATACGCCTCTGCAAGGGACCTCTTCGATAGGGCAAAACGCGCCGCTGGCACCGAAAGGTAAGCAACCGCCGCACGGCGCATAGGTACACTCCGGGTATGAGCCAGACGCGTCTCGCTGATTGGCTGAGCGTGCCTTTCGTGATGGCGATGGTCTCCGTCTCGGCTGTAGACGCCCAGCCCCAGGAAGACCATCTCGCCTGGCTCAACGACCACGCCGTCATCGTCAAGTCCATCGACATTTACGGCAAAGACCTCTCCGATCTCGCACCTCTCAAGGCCGCCATCGGCGATGCACAGGTCGTTCTGCTCGGCGAGCAGACCCACGGCGACGGCGCTTCGTTCGCCGCCAAGAGCCGGCTGATCAAGTTCCTGCACCGCGAGATGGGCTTTGAGGTCCTCGCGTGGGAATCGGGGATGGAGGAGATGCGGCGGCTCGACGAAGCCTTCGCGGCGGGAAAGCCCGTGGATGACGCCCACGGGATCGGGCTCTTTGGGATCTGGGCGCTGTCGCAGCAGTGCCGCGAGCTGCTCGAATACGTACGGAAGGAGCGGACGGGGGAGCACCCGCTGCTGACGGCCGGGGTTGACGACCAGGTGACGACGGCGCCATCTCTCACGCCGTTTCCCGGGAAGGTGATCGAGTTCTTCGACTCGGCGGACGAGAAGATGCTGACGGCGGAGGAGCGGGCCGCGCCGGGAGCGGTGTTCAAGTGGCTGGACGCCAAGGCAGGGCCGGAGAAGCCGGAGCAGCCGCCGGAACTGGAGACGATGCGCGGGCTGGCGCAGGTGATCGAGCGCGAGCGGGAAAAGCTCGAGGGCAAGCACGGGACGCTGGAGGTTGCGTTCCAGGAGCGGGCGATCGGGAACGTCGTCAGCTACGTCGAGCGGATGAAGAAGGGGATCGATCTCACCAACCATCGCGACAAGCGGATGGCGGAGAACCTCGTGTTTCTCGCCGATGAGTACTACAAGGGCAAGAAGATCATCGTGTGGGCAGCGAGCATGCACAACTCGCGGCACGTCGAGCCGCTGCAGTGGGTCGGCGCAGAGATCAACTACAAGGGTGTGCGGCCGATGGGGGACTACGCGTTTGAGAAGCTGGGGACACGGATGTACAGCGTGATGCTGACGGCGCATTCGGGGCGCATTGGCCGGCCGTGGACGGGGGCGAATCCGATCGACACGGCGGCGGATGGAACGCTGGAGGCGCTGCTGCACGAGACGGGGAAGCCGTACCTGTTCGTGGACTTTCGCGGGCTGCCGAAGGGCCACTGGCTGCGGGAGCCGATTGTGGCGCGGCCGCTGGGCTACGCGCCCATGAAGGGCGTGTGGCCGGATTCATTCGATGCGGTGATGTTCACGGACCGGATGTACCCGAGCACGCGGGTGGGGCTGGAGACGGAAGATGCGCGGCCGCGGTAGGCGGCGGGCTGTGCCTGGACGCGGGTGGCGACGCGAAGTAACCCGATGGATTCAAGCCGCTCGTGTGGCCGAGGCCTGGCCGAGCATCGCCGCGCAGAGCTCAAGAAGGGCCCGGGCGTCAATGGGCTTGCTGGCGAACTCGTTGCAGCCGGCGGCGAGGCAGCGGTCGCGGTCGCCGTTCATGGCGTGGGCGGTGAGGGCCATGATGGGGGTTGTGACGCCGCGCCGGCGGAGCTCGGCGGCGGCGCCGTAGCCGTCGATTTCGGGCATTTGCATGTCGAGGATGATGAGGTCGAAGGGCTGGCGGTCGCGTGTTGCGGTTGCAACGGCGTCGAGGGCGAGGGCGCCGTTTTCGGCGATGACCACGGCGGCGCCGGCGCGGCGGAGGTGGTGGGAAATCAGCCGCTGGTTGTCGGGCCCGTCCTCGGCGAGGAGGATGCGGGCGTGGAGCGCCACGCCGGGGTTCGTGGGCGCTTCGGCGATGGAGGGCCGTTCCTCCGCGCGCCATTGCATCATCGGAGCATCGACGAGGGGGCCGGGGTTGATGGTGAGGGTGAAGGTGCTGCCGCGGCGCTCGATGCTGGAGACCCGAATGTCGCCGCCGAGGAGGCGGGCGAGGCGCTTGGAGATGGTCAGGCCCAGGCCGGTCCCGCCGAAGCGTCGCGTGGTGGAGTCGTCCGCCTGGGAAAATGGCCTGAAGAGGCGGGTGAGCTGGTCCGGCGCCATGCCGATGCCGGTGTCGGACACGTCGAACCGGAGGAATCCTTCGGGTTCGAACCGTGTGCGAACGGTGACGCCACCGGAAGGGGTGAACTTGATGGCGTTGCCCACGAGGTTGATCAGCACCTGGCGCAGACGGGTGGGGTCGGTGCGAATGGTGGCGGGGATGGGTTCGGGGGCTTCGAAAGCAAGCGTGATGCCCTTGGCTTCGGCCTTGGGGAGCAGGCTGGCGCGGACATCCTCGAGGACGGAGGCGACGGGCGTGGGAATGCACTCGACGATGAGCTTGTCGGCCTCGATTTTGGAGAGGTCGAGGATGTCGTTGATCACGCTGAGCAGGTGGTCGCCCTGGCGACGGATGGTGTGGATGCAGGCGTCGCGCTCGGCGGGGGACTGTGAAGGATCGGCGAGCAGGTCGGAGAAGCCGAGGATGGCTGTCATGGGCGTGCGGATCTCGTGGCTCATGTTGGCGAGGAAGGTGGACTTGCTGGCGTTGGCGGCGTCCGCGGCGGCGCGGGCGGCGCGGAGCTCGTCGGTCCGTTCAGCGACCATGCGTTCGAGCTCGGCGTTGCGGCGTGCGAGCGCTTCCCCGAGCTCGCGCTGGAGGCGGCGCGCGGAGAAGGAGACCCGGAAGGCGTCGAGGCTGGTCGCGAACTTCCACGTGAAGATGTTGAGCACGACCAGGAACATGGCGAGCAGGCGGTACGCCGGCCAGAAGAACATCACGATTGACATCGCGTACCCGCAGACGGCGCACCACAGGAACACCCATGCCAGGTCCATGAGCTTGCGGTTGCGGTCCTGCGGCGGTTCTTCCACGTAGCTGCGCCGCCAGAAGACGAATATGCGCAGGTAGCCGACGATGACGCCGGAGGTCAGGGCGATCAGCCCGATGATCCAGGGCCAATCCGGCCGGCCGTCGGCGCCGGTGAGGCAATGGGTCCGCGGCATGTAGCGACCGAAGTTGGTGAAGAAGTCCCACGAGTTCGCGGCGGCGACGCCTGGGGCGTGGTCCGGACACTCGTCGGCGGCGGCGGCACTGCCGCTGACCATGGCAGCGGCGAGCACGACCAGCACACGAAGGTGACGAGCGGATGTGGGCAACGAGGGCTCCGGGAGACCCCAAGAGCATCGACGCGGCGCGCGACGGTTATTGGTGTCTGTGCCGTTGCACCCGAAGAAGGGGGAGAATTCCCGGCAAAATCCGCGCGAGGGCGGACACCAAAACACAACATTGAGCGTCTCGAAAGTGGAGCCGGATAGCCGCTTTTCAACGCAATGCGCCGCTTTGTTTGTGCGTGCTAACATTATGGATGCGAAGACGACAGCTGGTGATTTTGCTGGTGTTGGCCGCGGCGATGGTCCCGTTCGCGGTGAAGCTTTCTCGCCAGTGGAATCCGGAGTTTGTGTTCTACAGCGCGGTGCTGCTGGTGGAGGCGGCGGTGGTGGTGTGGATGGATTCGCGGGTGAGGTTTTCGTGGACGGTGCTGGGCGCCCTGGGATTGTGGGCGGTGCTGCACATGGCGGGTGGGACGACGCCGATTCCGGAGAGCGTGACGGAGCCGGGGCGGCCGGCGACGCTGTACAACCTGCGGGTTCACTCAAGTTGGCCCAAGTATGACCAGGTGGTGCACGCGTTCGGATTTGGTGCCGCGACGCTGGCGGCGTGGGAGGCGATGCGGGTGATGTGCCGCCAACAGATCCGGGGAGGACTGGGCTTGTTCGCGCTCCTGGTGTGCGTGGGTTCGGGCCTGGGGGCGATCAATGAGATCATCGAGTTTGTCGCGACGCGATTGATGCCGGACACCAATGTGGGCGGGTATGACAACACGGGGTGGGACCTGGTGTCCAATCTTGTGGGCGCGTCCGCGGCGGCGGCGTGGGCGTGCCGGCGCTATCGCGGCGGTGAGGCCTGAGGCGTCGTGCCGGTTTCGGACGCGAGCTCGAGGCACCACGTTGGCCCTTTGACGACCATCTGTTCAGAGGGGCTTTCGAGGCGGACGCTGGTGGTTCGCGTGCCGCGACGGACGAGCTGGATGCTGGACCAGGGGATGCTGAGCGGCCGCATGCGGAACACGCGTTCGATCCACGCCGGGGACAGGTGCAGGAATCGTTCATCCGCGGCGACGTGGATGCCCCAGCCGGCGTTGAAGAGGCCGAAGTGAAAGGACTGGAAGCGGCGGCGGACGGCGTCGGCCGACGGGGGTTGCGGGGGAAACTGGCGGGCGAGCTCGCGGAGCGGGGCGATGAACGAGCGGATCAAGGTGGTCACGACGACCAGGTCGGTGAACGCGACGACAGCCACAATGACGACGACCGTCATGCCTGGGGCCTCTTACGGCGGGGACGAGCGGACGGCGCGGGCTCTGCGGACGGCGATCACGCGGTGGCCTCTTCCGGGATCGACTCATCGGCGCCTTCCGCACCCGGGTCCTTGCCGGCGAGGACGTCAACCGTTGGTGCATCGGGCAGAGGCTTGCCCTTGGCGTCGGTGAGAGGCTTGCCCGAGAGCGTTTTGATGATCGGCGTCGGGTTCGCCTTTTCGTGGGCGGCGAGTTTCTTTTCGAGTTCGGCCCGCGCGGGTTCGGGAAGGTCCTGCCACTTGCCGCGCCCGCGGCACTTGGGGAAGCGCGAGCACCCGAGCCATGGGCCGCGGAGTCCGTTGCGGAGGTTGAGTGGCGACTGGCACGTGGGGCAGGGAAGATCGGTGAGGAGCGCGGGCGGGGAGGGCGCGACGACCTTGCCTTTCTTGTCGACGTTGAGGATGCCGTCGCAGGGGTTGGCCTTGTCGCCGTAGCGGGCGCACCCGAGGAACGGGCCGAAGCGGCCCGTGCGGCTGGTCATGGCGCCGCCGCACTTGGGGCAGGCGACGTCGACGGTTTCGGCCGCGGCGCGGGGGATGCCGTCACGATCGACGGGCGCGGCGTACTTGCAGTCGGGATAGCGGGAGCAGGAGAGGAAACGGCCGTTTTTCCCGAAGCGATAGACGGTGGGCGCGCCGCAGACGGCGCACTTGTACTCGGCGGGCGCGGGGGTTGCCTCGGCCTTGGCGTGGCTGAGGTTCTCCATCGCGTGCTCCAGGTCCTTTTTGAAAGGGCCGTAGAAGCGATGGAGCATCTTGATCCAGTCGAGGTGGTCTTCCTCGACCTTGTCGAGCTCGGCTTCCATCTCGCGGGTGTAGCCCACGTCGAGGATCTGCGGGAAGGCTTCGATGAGCTTGTCGGTGACGACCTCGCCGAGATCGGTGGAGTAGAAGCGTCGCTCGAGCTGCTCGACGTACTTGCGGTCCTGGATGACGCCGATGATGGAGGCGTAGGTCGAGGGGCGGCCGATGCCTTCTTCTTCGAGCTTCTTGATAAGGGAGGCTTCGGAGTATCGCGGCGGTGGGCTGGTGAACTTCTGCACGGGGTCGATGGCGAACGGGTTGAGGGGCTGCTGCTCTTTCAGAGCGGGCAGCGTCTGCTCATCGCTGGCGGTGGGCACGCCGCTGACGCGGTAGAAGCCGTCGAAGACCAGCACGCGGCCGGAGGCCTTGAAGGTGATGGGCCGCTTGGGATCTTTGCCGCCGGTGATGAGGATGCTGGTCGAGTCCCACTGCGCCGGGGTCATCTGGCAGGCGATGAATCGCTCCCAGATGATCTGGTAGAGGCGGAACTGATCGGGCGTGAGCGCGTTCTTGACGCGGCTGGGTGTGAGGTCGGCGTTGGTCGGGCGGATGGCTTCGTGGGCTTCCTGCGCGGCCTTGTTGGATGAAGAGAAGAAGTTGGGCTTCTCGGGGAGGTACTTATCGCCGAATGTTTTCTTCACGTACCCGCGGGCCATGTCGAGCGCATCGCCGGCGAGGTGCGTCGAGTCGGTACGCATGTAGGTGATGAGGCCGACGGGGCCTTCGCCGGGAATGTCCACGCCTTCGTAGAGCTGCTGGGCGGCGCGCATGGTGCGCTGGGCGCCGAAGCCGAGCCGGCTGCTGGCGGCCTGCTGCAGCGTGGATGTGATAAAGGGCGGAGGCGGCCGCGTGGTGGTCCGCTTGGTCTCGATCGATCGGATGGCGTAGGGCGTGGCGGGATCGGCGGTGCCGGTGATGGTGCGGACGAAACGGGCGGGGCCCTTGCCCTTGGGGTCTTCGACGAGCGTGGGCTTGATATTGGTCAGTCCCGCCGCGGTCGCAATGTCTGTGGCCCACCTGGCGAGGGATTCACCGTTTCCGTCCTTGGTCGGGGCGCGGCCGTCGAACTTGTCGCCGGCGACTTCAAAGAGTTCGGCCTTGATGGACTTGTGCTCGCCGAGCCACGCGTTCTGGAGCTTGAGGGTCGGGCCGTTGCCTTTTTCATCGCGGCGGGCGATGTACTTCTGCCACTCGGGCCCCAGCTTGCGCGCTTCGTCGGCGGAGAGCGCGAAGTTGGCGGTGATGGACCAGAACTCTTCGGGGAGGAAGGCGCGGATCTCGCGTTCGCGTTCAACGACGAGGCGGACGGCGACGGACTGGACGCGCCCGGCGGAGAGGCCGCGGGTGACTTTCTTCCAGAGCAGGGGCGAGACCTGGTATCCGACGATGCGGTCGAGGATTCGGCGCGCCTGCTGGGCGTTGACGCGGTCTTCATCGATGGGGTGAGGATGGCTGAAGGCCTTCTCGATCTCACCCTTGGTGATCGCCGCGAAAATCACGCGCTTGGCCTTGGATGAAGGGATGCCCAGTTCCTGGGCGAGGTGCCACGCGATGGCTTCCCCTTCGCGGTCCAAGTCGGTCGCGAACCAGACTTCCTTGCTTGATGCGAGCGACTCCTTGGCGGCGCGTTTGAGGTCGCTGACGACCTTGTCCTTGCCTTCGGAGACGGCGTAGGTCGGTTTGAAGTCGTGCTCCAAGTCGACGCCGGGCACGGGGGACTTCACACCTTTGGGGTTCTTGCTGGGAAGATCGCGAACGTGGCCCACGGAGGCGAGCACGAGGTATTCCGAACCGAGGTACTTGTTGATGGTCTTGGCTTTCGAGGGGGATTCGACGATGACCAGGTGCTTGTTCTTGGCCGCGCCCGTTGTGTAGGAAGTTCCGCGAGAGGGGCCCCGAAACTTGCGGCCGCCTCCCCCACCGCCGCGGCCACCCTTGGCGGGCGCGGCAGGGGCTTGGGCGGTGGCGGCGGGAGTGGCGGGTGTTTTCTTGGCCATGCGTGGACCGAATGTTTTCCGAACGTTCAAAGCGACGGGACATGGGTAGGTCGGACAGGAAAGGGATAAAGGTAGAGATTGTCAAGAGGAATACGTGCGATGGCGCCATTTGTTCGCTTGATGATAGGTATGAAGGCTTGGAAAGTACGCGGAGGACAGGCGGGCGCGGGTGGGTCGCCGAGGCTCCTCTTTCGATTTTCCGTCGCCGGGAGCGTTCGCGGCAACGCGGCCGGCGGACCGGTGCATGTACTAGAGCACGGGCTCCAGAAGTCGGGCCAGCCGGGTCGCGGCGTTGAACAGGATCGACTTTTCGCGAAGCTCTTCGTGGTCAACGAGACGAGAGTCGGCCAGATCGGCTTCGAGCATCGCCGCGACTTTGGCGGCGAAGGGCTTGTCGCACACCCAGAGGGTGAGCTCAAAGTTGAGACGGAGCGAACGGTTGTCGAGATTGACGGTGCCGACGGTCGCTATATCGCTATCGATGAGCATGACTTTCTGGTGAAGGAAGCCGTTGGTGTAGCGGTACATCTTCACGCCCGCCTGACGCGCGTGGGTGACGCACGGGAACGCGGCGAGATAGACCATGATGTGGTCGGCCTTGGACGGGATGATGACGCGGACATCGACGCCGCGCAGGGCGGCGTGGCGCAGCGCCTCGAACACGGCGGGGTTGGGAACAAAGTAGGGCGAGGTGATCCAGAGGCGCTCCTTGGCGATGTGGCAGGCCTGGATGAACATCATCTCGCAGTAGTTGTCGGCATCGGCGGGACCGGTCGGGATGAGCAGGGCCGCGGCGTTGCCGCCCTGGCCCTTCTCGGGCTCCCAGTCGAGTTCGGGGAGTTCGCGCGTCGCCCAGAACCAGTCCATGATGAACGAGAGTTGGACCGCCTCGACGACCGGTCCGTCAACCCGGCAGTGCGTGTCGCGCCAGTGACCGAACGCGGGATTGCGGCCGAGATATTCATCACCGACGTTGTGCCCGCCGAGGAAGGCCTCGCGGCCGTCGACGACAACAATCTTGCGGTGGTTGCGGAAGTTGATCTGAAAGCGGTTGCCGCGGCCGCGGGTGGTGCGAAAGCCGGTGACCTGGGCCCCGGCATCGCGGAGCTCCGCAATCCAGCGGCGGGGGAGGGCATAGCTCCCGATCTCGTCGTACTGGATGTAGATGCGGACGCCCTCCCGTCGTTTGTCCAGCAGCAGCTGCTTGAGCTCCCGCCCGACCTGGTCGTCGTGGATGATGAAGTACTGCACGAGGATGTACAGCTTCGCGGAACGGATGCTCTCAAATATGGCGTCGAAAGTGGCCTGGCCGTCGATGAGCAGGGAGACGGAGTTGCCGCGAAGGCAGGGGAGCAGGGTGCTGCGTTCAAGAACCGCGAAGTCGGCGGCGCGGGCGTTGGTCAGTCTCGCGTCGAAGGCATGCGACTTCTTGATGAGTTCCTCGAGCTGGCCCCGCCCGAGTTTCTGCGCGGCGCGCATCGCCTCGACGTACCCATCAAACTTGCTGCGGCCCAGGACGAGGTAGAACGGAACTGTGAACAGCGGAAACGTGGCCAGAGACACGGCCCAGGCGATCGACCCCTGCGGCGTGCGGGCGTTGTAGACGGCGTGGATGGCGCACGCAACGCCCGCGATGTAGAGCAGGGTGAGGAGAGTCGGAATGAGCCACTGGAGTGAGTCGCTCATGGGTGTCCTGGGCTGCGGCGGTCGACAGACGGTAGACGCGTCGGGGCGACCCTACGGCCACTGGGTGTAGCTCCACTCCCAGGAGCGGCGGAGCTGTTCGAGCGTGTAGGCGTTGCCGCACTCGGCGCACGAGCCTGAGTCCGGGAGATCGGCGAGGAGGTACCGGCAGTGGAGGCACACGCGGTACCCCGCGCGCCGAACCTTGCGGCGGTTTCGGACCGAAATCGAGCCGCCCCAGACCAGGGATGCGAAGAACAGAACTGAGGGCAGACCCAGAAGGGGAAACAGCCCGACGGCGGGGCCGAAGAGAGCCAGTGCACCGATCGGAGAGAGGAACATGCTGACGATCACGAGGATGGAGAACCTCCGGGCGTAGCGCTCCTCGGTGCTGAGGGCTCCGGGGATGACGCCGGACGGGGGTGGCTCGGCGGAGCGGCGGGGCATGGGTCAGACCACCTGCTGAACCACGATCTTCGCCCATTGTTCGCGGCCCACCGTGGCTGCATCAATCCACTGCGACCCGGGTGTCGATCGCAGGCGCCGGAGCCACGTCCGCTGGTTCTTTGCAAACCGGCGCGTTTCGATCTTGATTCTCTCGACGGCCTCGTCAAGGGGGCACCGACCATCGATGTGCTCGATGAGCTGCTTGTACCCCAGTGCCTCCCGTGCCTGCGCGCCGAGGCGCGGCAGGAGCCCGCGGGTCTCGTCGAGCAGCCCTCTCTCCATCATCCCCTTCACCCGCGCGTTGATCCGGGGATTGAGCAGCTCGCTCGGCCAGTCCAGCCCGATGACGGTGCAGTCGGTGCGGGTCGCCTTGTCCCACTGCTGCTGATGCTGCGAAATCGGGGTGCCCGTCTGGCGGAAGACCTCGAGCGCGCGGAGGGTGCGGCGCTCATCGTTGGGGTGGATACGGGCCGCAGCGACGGGGTCCACGCGCTCGAGCTCGGCGCGCCGGGCGGCGAGCGGGGTGGCGCGGAGTTCATGGCGAAGGGCCGGGTCGGGGTCTGGGCCTTCGAAGAGACCGTCGAGCAGGGCCTTGATGTACAGGTGCGTGCCGCCGACGACGATGGGCATGACGCCCCGCGCGCGGATCTCATCGATGGCGGTGTTCGCGGCGGTGAGCCAATCGGAAACGGTGAAGGGTTCGGTGGGCTCGACGATGTCGATGAGGTGGTGCGGGATGCCGCGGCGTTCGTCGATCGTCGGCTTGGCGGTGCCGATGTCCATGCCGCGGTAGACCTGGAATGCATCGGCGGTGACGACTTCGGCGGGCGTTCCGGCGGACACGAGAGCCAGGGCCACATCGACGGCGAGATCGGACTTGCCGCCCGCGGTTGGGCCGATGATGACGGGGAAGCGGCTCACGCGTGAGCGTAGGAAGAAGGATGGAACGCGGAGGTCGCCGAGAGCGCCGAGCACAGGGCCGTACCGGACGCGGGCCCGGAGGCCGGTGCTGAATTGTGGTTTTCGGGCATTATCTCTGCGAACTCCGCGGCCCGTGCGTTCAATTCGTTCTGCATCCGGCGTACCCTAGCCCAATGCCCATTCCCCGCGTCGCCATTGTCGGTCGCCCCAACGTGGGCAAGAGTTCCCTGCTCAACATGATCGCGGGGGAGAAGGTGTCCATCGTCGATCCCACGCCGGGAACGACGCGGGACCGGGTGTCGGTGATCGCCGAGCTCAAGTCTCCGGACGCCCGGGGCCCGGTCAAGCCGGTGGAGTTCATCGACACCGGCGGCTGGGGTGTGTACGAGGGTGAGGGTGAACGCTTCAACGAAATCGGCGTGGACCTCGCCTCGCTGCGCAAGCACATCGAGAAGCAGATCGGCCTCGCGGTTGAATCGGCGGACCTGATCCTGTTCTGCATCGACGCCCAGGCGGGGATTACGCCGGCCGACATGGAGGTCGCCAAGCTCCTGCGCGAGCGCAAGCTCGGCGGCGGCGGACGCAAGGCCAAGGGAACTCCCAAGGCGCCCAAGGTCGTGAAGAAGAACGCCGGCAAGAAAGGCGTCACTTCTCCCTCGCTCCCCATCCGCATCGTCGCGACCAAGGTCGACGGGCCCAAGTGGGAAGCCCACGGCCTGGAAGTCTCGGCTCTGGGCCTCGGCGAGCCCATTCTGGTTTCGGCCAAGAGCAACTACTTCCGGCGCGACTTCCTCGACGCCCTCTACGAAGCCCTGCCCAGGCCCGCCAAGGACACGGCTGCGCCCGAGCTGCAGGTGGACATGAAGCTGGCGATCGTCGGCAAGCGCAACGCGGGCAAGAGCTCGCTGGTCAATGCCATGGCCGGCGAGGAACGTGTCATCGTTTCCGAAATTGCGGGCACGACGCGCGACGCCGTTGACGTCCGCCTCGAACTCGACGGCAAGAGCCTCCTCGCGATCGACACGGCGGGATTACGCCGCAAGAAGAGCTTCGCCAACCAGATCGAGTGGTGGGCCTTTGACCGGGCCAAGCGGGCCATCGACCGGGCCGACGTCGTGCTCCTTCTCGTCGACGCCACCGAGGCGCTCTCGCAGGTCGATGAGCAACTCGCGATGCTCGTCCAGAAGGCGTACAAGCCCTGCCTCATCGTGGTGAACAAGTGGGACCTCGTCGAGGGCAAGAAGAACGAGCACGGGCAGAAGATCACGCCTTCGTCGTACGAGGAATACCTGCGGCAGGAGCTCAAGGGCCTGTCGTTCGCGCCGATCGCCTTTGTTTCCGCGGCGACCGGCAAGAACATCCGACCCTCCATCGCCCTCGCCTTCGAGCTCATGGATCAGTCGCGGATGCGCGCGGGCACGGGCAAGATGAACCGCATGATGGAGAAGATCCTCGAGACCGCCAACCCGCCGAGCAAGCTCGGCACGCGGGCCAAGGTTCTCTACGTCGCCCAGGTCGCCGAGAGCCCCCCCACCATCGTCCTGGTCGTCAATCGTCCCGAGCTGTTCACGGCCAACTACCAGCGCTTCCTGATGAACCGCTTCCGCGAAGAGCTGCCCTACCACGAAGTGCCCATCCGCCTCCTCGTCCGCGGCCGCAAGAGAACCAAGGCGGGCATCGATCCGCGCGATGAGGCCCTGAGCGAGACCGAGGGACTGGAGCTCGGCAAGGAAGCCCTGGCGGAGATGCAGGAAGAGGGCGCCGAGGCGTACTTCGAAGAGGATTGAACTCGGAGCCCGCCGGATGATTCTGATCCATTTCTCGCCGCGAACGCCGGGGAAGTTCATCGTGCCGCTGGCCGAGGTCTGCGGCCCGGCTGAAGAGCGGGTGCCGGACAATCTCTTTGCGCGCCGGTTCGAGGCTCTCCTGCGCGAAGCGCCCTCGCTCTGGAAGAGCGTCCCGTTCGAGCAGGCCCAGCTGGTGGTGTACCCGCACAACTATGTCGCCGGCCCGGAACCCGACGGCCTGGCGATCCGCGCCCGCGACGCGGGCCTGCCGTGCCTCTTCTTCGACACCACCGACTTCCACACGCCCGCCATGCCGCCGCACGGAACGGTGTACCGCTCGGCGATCTTCCTGAGCCAGTTGACGCAGCGCGAGCGCGCGATGCCGCCGGTGTGCGAGGACCTGCTGATCTATCGCGACAACCACCCCCAGCCTCGCGGCAGGGGCGCGAAGCCCGTCGTGGGCTTTTGCGGGTACTTGGTCGAGTGGTACAAGGCCGCGCTGATGCGGGCCAAGGGATTCAAGGACAAGGCCGATGGACACGACGTCCGGCGTCGGGCGGTCGCGAGCCTGCAGGGTTCAAAGCTGGTCGAGGCCAACTTTCTGATCCGCCGCAACTACTGGGGCGGTGCGGTCAAAGCGAACAAGGACCAGGCCCTGGTCGACAAGGTTCGCGACGAGTTCGTGACCAACATGTTCGATTGCGATTACGTGCTCTGCGCCCGCGGCGCCGGCAACTTCTCGGTCCGTTTCTACGAAACGCTGTCCGCCGGCCGCATCCCGCTCCTGATCAACACCGACTGCGCCTTGCCGCTCTCGGACCGCGTCGACTGGCGCAAGCACTGTGTCTTTGTGGAAGCGTCGCGCATGCGTGAAGCGCCGCGGATCCTGGCCGACTTCCACAACTCTCTCAGCGATTCCCAGTTCCGCGCTCTTCAGGCCGCCAACCGCGAGCTCTGGGACAGGTACTTCAACCCGCTGAGCATGCTCAAGATCGTCGTTGAAGAAGCGGTCCGCGGAGAGCGACCCGCCGGGCGCATGGGCTGAAGTGCGGAGCCACTGGTACGCGCGGATTGACAGGGGCCGAATGAAACGTGCCTTGGCCTGCGTGTCGCCGGCCAAGGCACGTGGGGTTCACCGCGACCTGTTTGCTGCGGCTCAATCGCCGCGACAATCAGTGGCTGGCCGAGGACACCTTGGCGGTTTCTTCCCATTCGCCGCCCAGCGCCTTGTACAGCGAAATCAGATTGACGAGCACCGTCCGGTCGCTCACAGCCCGCGAATCCTGGATCACGTACAGCGCCCGCTGCGCGTCGAGCACGCTCAGGAAGTCGGTCAGCCCGCGCGAGTGGAGCGCCGTGGCGAGATCAACCGCCCGCTTGGCCGCGGCCTCGGAGTCCACCAGTTCCTTGCGCCGCGCCTGCTCCCTCGAATAGGACACGAGCGAGTTTTCGACATCTTCCAGACCCGTGAGAATCGACTTCTCGTACCGGGCGACGGCCGCCTCCTGGCGCGCATTCTGCACTTCGATGTTGTTGCGGATGCGGCCGGCGTCGAAGATCGGCCACCGCATGGTCGGGCCGATCGACCAGAACTTGCTGTCGCTCTGGAAGAGGTTTTCATCCTCGTTGGCGGAGAACCCGAACGAGCCCGTCAGGCTGAAGCGCGGGAAGAGGTCGCCCTTGGCCACGCCGATGCGTGCCGTGGCGGCGGCCAGCTCACGCTCGGCCCGGCGGATATCCGGCCGGCGACGGAGCAGGTCCGAAGGCAGGCCTACCGGAACCTTCGCGGGCTTGGCCGGAAGTGCCGCCGCGGCTGACAGCTGCGTTTCCAGCGCGCCCGGCTGCTGGCCGGTGAGCACCGCGAGGCGGTGGGTCGACGCGGCGATCTGCGACAGGAGCGCGGGAATCTGGGCCCGGGTCGAAGTGAGTTGCGCCTCGGAGCGGGCCACGTCGAGCCCGCTGGTGATCCCCGCCTCGGTGCGGCCCTTGGAGAGCTCGTAGGTTTCTTTCTGAGAAGCAACGTTGGCTTCCGCAATCGCCAGCCGCTCCTGGAGCGAGCGAAGCTCGACGTAGTTTCGGGCCACTTCGGCCAGGAGGGCGATCAGCACATCGCGACGGTCCTCGGACGCAGCGCCGAGGTCGGCGTCCGCGGCCTCCACCGAGCGGCGCACGCGTCCCCAGATGTCCAGTTCCCAGCTCGCGTCGAAGCCCACCTGGTACAGGTCGTCGCCGCTCCAGCCGGTCGGGCTGCTGAATCCGCTTGTGTTGTCGCTGGACTTGGACCGTGAGTACGACCCGTCGGCATTGACGGTGGGGTATTGATCCGCCGCGGCGACGCCCCGCTGCGCCCGCGCTTCGTGGAGGCGGGCGCTGGCGATGCGGAGGTCGTGGTTGCCGGCGACGGACTTCTCGATGAGCGAGTTGAGCGTCGGGTCGTTGAGTGTCGTCCACCAGTGGGCAAGGTCGGTCGGCGCTTCGGCCGTCTCACCGGCGTCGGGCTGGTTGTGCCACGTTTCAGGGAGCTTCGACTCAGGCTTCTTGTAGTCGGGGCCCACCGTGCAGGCGGAGAGAAGGAGTCCGGGGATCAGGATGGCGAGAGAGCGGGTATTCACAGAGCCTCCTTCTTGGCGGTCGCGGCGGACGGGTTGAGGTCGCTGGCCCGGGGGGCGGCTTCGATGAAGACGTCCACCTGCTGGCCGGCGTAGACCGGGATGTGCTTGTCGTCGGTTCCGGGGGTGAAAGCGTAGATCACCTGGAGCACGCGGGTGTCGACTCGCTCGGCGCTGTCGCCCGTCAGGGACTTCTTGGGAACAACGTAGGGCTCGATGCGGACGAACTGCATGTCAAAGCGGATCTGGCTGTTGCCCCTCAGGCTGCCGCGAGCCTTGGCGCCCGGCACGATCCGCCACGCATCGTTCTCATCCACATCCGTGCGGACGTGCAGCGTGTCCAGGTCGCCGACAAGCATCAGCGGCGTGCTGAGCGATCCGGCGACGGCGTATTCACCGACGCGCACGTTGACCTGCAGCACCGTGCAGTCGAGCGGCGCCCGAACCGTCAGGCGGTCGAGATCGGTCCGGGCGGCGTCAAGCTGGGCCTGCGCCGATTCGACCTCCGCCCGGGCGACCTCGATCTCCGGCTTCCACGCGCCGGCCTTGAGCAGGGCGAGATCCGCCTTGGACTGCTCCAGTCGGGCCTGGGCGGACGCGGTGGCGTAGCGCTTCTTGTTGAGATCATCGACGGCGACGGCCCGCTTGTCGGACACACCGTCCCACAGGTCGTACTGGGTCTTGGCGTCGCTGAGGGCGATTTCCGCCTCGCGGACCTTGGCCTCGGCGGTGGGGACTTCTTCCGGACGCGGCAGATTCTCCAGCCGCGAGAGGGTCTGTTGGGCGATGGAGAGTTGGGCCTTGCGGGAAGCGACCTCTGCCTTGGCCGCGCGGTCGTCGATCGTGAAGAGCACGGCGCCGCCCTTGACCTTGTCACCGACTTTCACCGGCACGGTCCACACCACGCCCGGGAGCGGGGCGCCGATGGCGATGTTCTGCGTGCTGGCCTCGACGATTCCGGCGCCGGCCACGGAGGCTCGGAACGGCGAGTTCGCGGGTTCGGCCACGGGCTGCGCGGGCTTGACGGGCATGTTCTCGGTTCGCACCGTGTACATGGCGAAGCCCATACCGGCGACGGCGAGGAGCGGGACGAGGTACTTGCGGATCAGCATGGTTGTTTCCTGTGAGTGCGTGAAAGGTGTGGGTTATTCGAGTTCGAGCTCTTTGGGCGAGTTCGCGATCTTCTGGATACGGCCGTCGTCGAGCTTGGCGATTCGATCGGCGAAGCCGAAGACGCGGGAGTCGTGGGTGACGATGACGAGCGCGCGATCCGCGCTCAGCGCCACGTTCTTGAGGAGCCGCATGATCACGTGCCCGGTCTCGTGGTCGAGGGCGCTGGTGGGCTCGTCGCACACGATCAGCCGCGGCTTGTGAATCAGGGCCCGGGCGATGGCGACGCGCTGCTGCTGGCCGCCGGAGAGCTGGTTGGGAAGCGAGTCCGCCTTGGCCTCGAGCCCGACCTGGGCGACCATCTCGCGGGCCTTCTTCACCGCGCTCGAGTGGCTCTCACCCAGGATCATGAGCGGGACCGAGGCGTTCTCGGCGACGGTGAGCGTCGGGAGGAGGTTGAAGGCCTGGAAGACAAAGCCGACATGCTCGCCGCGCCACTTGGTCTTCTCGCGCTGGCCCATGGCGTTGAAGTCCTTGCCGAAGACGAGGCACTCGCCGTCGTCGCGGTCGAGAATCCCCGCGATGACCGAGATGAGCGTGGTCTTGCCGCAGCCGGAGGGCCCGACGAGCATCATGAGCTCACCGGCCTTGATATCGAGGTCGATGCCGCGGAGGGCGAGGAACTTCGTGTCGCCCTTGCCGTAGCTCTTGGTGATGGCCTTGCAGTGGACGGCGACGCCCTGGCGGATGCCGTCGATGGCCATCGGGGCGGTCTTTGGTTCGGGTGGTGCGGCGATCATGAGTTACCCCTTGAACACAACGGCCGGCTCGAGCCGGATGACCTTCTGGATGGAGAGCATGGACGCGGCGAGGCAGATGAACGTGACGGCGCCGCCGGAGATGACCAGCGTCTGCCACAGGAGCCGGAAGGCGAGCTCGGTCTGACCCGCGAGGCGGCCCATGAGCGAAGCGAGGCCTACACCGAGCCCGTAGCCGATGACGCCGACGATCAGGCCCTGGAGCAGGATCATGCCGAGCAACCTGGTGTTGCTCGTGCCCATGGCCTTGAGGGCGCCGAAGTGGCGGAGGTTGTCGAGCGTGAAGTTGTAGAAGGTCTGCCCGGCGATGGCGGTGCCGACGAGGAACCCGAGCATGACGGAGATGCCGAAGTTGATCGGGATACCCGTGTACTTCATGAAGTACAGCACCGTCTTGCGGGAGAACTCGAGGCCGGTCTGGGCGTCGAGCCCGGTTTCCTCGCGGATGCGCTGGCACACGACCTTGGGGTCCTGGCCCGGCGCGGCCTTCGCCACGATGAACGAAAGCAGCTTTCGTTCGCTCGGGGCGAAGCTGGTGGCCCGGGAATACGTCGTGTAGATGACCGGTTGTGATTGGAACGTGCGAGACACGCGGCAGATACCGACCACGATCGCACGCTTGTCGTTGAGCTCAAGCGTGTCACCGACTTTCAGCGGGATCTTCTTCGCGTTCGGTATCGGGCGACCCTGGGCGTCGACCGGGATCCGCGCGAGCTTGCTGCCCGCGCCGACATCGTCCACGATCACACCCTCTGATCGCCGCAGATCTTCGAGAGTGCCCTCCAGCATCTGCGGAGGTCCACCGACGAGCGAGGCGTCGTCGAGACCGATGACGTTGCACGACTGGAACGTGCCGTCGTCGAGCCGGGCCCGCAGAATGCCCTTGTAGAGCGGCACGGCGTAGGCGACGCCCTCGACGCTCCGCGTCCGGAGGAGCATGGTGTCCTGCAGCGGCTTGATGTCGTCGATGAACTGGACTTTGGGGTCCATCACCCAGATATCAGGCCCGGCGGTGTCGGTCATGAACCCGAACGTGCGGCTCATCAGGCCAACGAAGATCGACGCCTGCTGGGTGATGAGGAAGGAGGCGAAGGTGAGGCCCATGAGAATGCCGAAGTACTTGGCCTTGTCACCCATGAGCATCTGGATCGCGACGAATCTCATGATGCGGCTCCTGTACGAGGCTTGCCTGAGAGTCCCCGGGCGGTCCGGATCGACTCGATCGCGCCGAGCGAGAACGCGGTGATGTGATCGGCGAGCGTGGCGAGAGACGCCGCGTCGTACGCCTGCTCGGGCATCAGGATGTTGATCATCGGGCGGCAGTGCTTGTAGAACAGGCACTGACCGACGATGCTCGCGGCACAGCGACGGATCATTTCGTCATTGCCTTCGCCGGGAACGCCGGGCGCGATGTTGAGCAGTTCGGCCACGATCCCGCTCAGCCGGTGATACTGCGGCCGGGCAAAGGTGTCCGCCAGGATCGCCAGGGCCTGCGTGGGCTCGACCATCTCGCGGGAGATCAGCTTGCCGTGCCACGCGGGCCGACCCTCATCGAGAAGCCGGCTGAGGTAGGTGCGGATGAAGATGGCGAGGCGGGCCTGTGGGGGAGAGGCCGGGTCGGCGCCGCCGCCGATGGGGTACTTCTCCAGGGCACAGTTGGCCGCGTAGTCGAGCACGGCACGGTAGAGGCCTTCCTTGTCACCGAAGTGGTAGTTGACCGCGGCGATATTGGCCGAAGCACGCTGGCAGATCTCGCGGATGGTGGCGTTCTTGTACCCCGCATCCGCAAAGACCTGGCCGGCGGCTTCGAGGAGTCGCGACTTGGTGTCTGGCGAGGAGTCTGTGGTTGTTGGCTGTGTTAAATGCATGTTTGAAACAACCGTATGAATGAACTGCTCTGGGGTCAAACCTGTCATGTGTTGGCTCACCCTGCAGTGCGGAAACGGGTTTCAGACCGGCTAATCAATCGCCGAATTGGGCAACTTACGTATTGAGACAATGTCTTACAGTCGATAGGGTGGTGGCATGGAACCCCGCGAAACCCTCACCATCTCCCTGCCGCCCGCATTGCGTGAGCAGATCGATCAGGTCGTTCGCTCCAGCGGCTACGGCAACACCAGTGAGTACCTGCGCGAGCTTGTCCGACAGGACATGAAGCAGCGCGCACGTGATGCTCTCGAAGCCAAGCTTCTCGAAGGGCTCAACAGTGGGCCTGGCAGAGAAGCAACGCCCGAATACTTGGCCGAGATGCGTGAGAAGCTCAGAGAGAAGGCCAAGTCCATGGGCAAACACACGAGCTTGTGAATGAAGAGGAGACTGATTGTCCTCCCTGCCGCGGACGCCGATGTCCTCGAACGTTGGTGATATTATTTCGAACAGGCGGGCGATCACGTTGCGGTGAGATTCTGGAAAGCGTACGAGGCGAGCGCCCAGCACCTGCTCGAGGCCCCTCACATTGGTTCGCCCCGAAGATTCCGCGCAGCTCCCCTCGCCGGCGCCCGCACGTGGCCCGTCAAGGGATTCGAGAGTGTGCTTCTGTTCTACCGCGCCGACGCAGAGTCGGTCACCATCTTCCGGGTGCTTCACACAGCGCAGGACCTCGACTCGATCCTCGGCCTCGACATTCCGTAGGCGCCTACCGCCCCTTGTCCCGCCGGTGCTGTTTCTTCCCCTTGTCGCGCGACTTGCTCTTGCGGCTGCGGCGCTGCTCGCCGGTCATGCCGCCAAAGCCTGTTCCGCCGCCGTGAGACATTCCGCCGGTAAAACCGCCCTTGGGGGGAATCGGCTTCTTCGCTTTGCCCGCCGCGCGTGACGCGGCATCATCAAGCACGAGGTCCATCTGCCGGCGGGCGAGGTCCACCTGCGCGATTCGCACAGTCACCGTGTCGCCCATGTTGAATGACCGCCCGCTCGCCTGGTCCACCAGCGCCCCCGAACGCTGATCGACACGATAGTTGGGCCGCATGTTGCCGCGGGTCACATCGCCGGGAAGGTCGGTGATCTTGATGATTCCGTCGGCGAGGAACTTGTCGATCTGGACGAACAGCCCGCGCCCGGACACGCCCGTCACCACGCCCTTGAACGACTCCCCGATGTGTTTGCTGAGCAGCTGGAGCACCAGGAACTGGCGCAGCTGCCGCTCGGCATCCTCCGCGTTCTGCTCCGTCACCGTGATGTGTCGGCCGATCTGGACGAGCGCTTCCTCGTCCGGGCAGGCGTCGCTCTCGCGCAGTTTCCGGCCCAGCTCTTTCTGCTCCTTGTCCTCCCGCGGCCGCTTTCTCCCGTTGTCCGTGTGCTTCAGGTATTCCGCGAGCGCTCGGTGCACCGTCAAGTCCGCGTATCGGCGGATCGGGCTGGTGAAGTGTGCGTACGCCTCGGACGCGAGCGCAAAGTGCCCGATCAGCGCCGGCGAATACTCCGCCCGGGTGAGCGTCCGCAGCACCGCCATGTGCACGGCGCGAGCCGCGGGCGTTCCTCGCGTCGCATTCAGGAGCGCCTGGAGCTGCTCGCGATCCGGGTTCGCCGGGATCATGTACCCCGCCACCCGCGCCGCTTTCCGCAGTTCGTCTACATCCCCCGGCGTCGGCTCCGGGTGAACGCGACGCAGGAGCGGCACATTCAGCCGCTCGAAGAGCCGCGCCAGCACCTCGTTGGCCTCGACCATGAACATCTCGATCAGCGTGTGCGTGAACGCATCATCTTCGCGCTCCGCATCGATCACCCGTCCATCTTCATCGAAGATCAGGTTCACATCCGGCAACTCGAGCGAGATCATGCCCTGCCGCTGCCGCCGCCCCTGGATCGCCCGCGAGAGGCGGTTCATTTCCTTGAGCGCTTCGATCAGCTGCGGCGTGTAGTTCGGCTCCGTCTTGGCGTGCCGCCTGGCCTCTTCCGGGTTGTCGTCGATCAGCGCCTGCGCTTCGAGATACGTCAGCCTCTTCGCCGACTTGATCAGCGTCGACGCCACACCCTCGCCCTTGATGTTCCCATCCTTGTCGTACACCATGAACGAGCTCTTGCAGAACCGCGGCACACCCTCCTGCAGCGAACAGATCCCGTTGCTCAGGATCTCCGGCAACATCGGGATCACCAGCCGCGGCAGATACACCGAGTTTCCCCGCACCTTCGCCTCTTCATCGAGCGCACTCGTGGGCTCGATGAAGTGCGCGACGTCCGCGATGTGGATGCCCAGTTCCCACCCGTCGCGCGTCCGCTTGATGCTGATCGCATCGTCGTAGTCCTTGGCGTCGGGCGGGTCAATCGTGAGGATGAAGTCCCCCGTCAGGTCCTTGCGGGCAAAGGGCGCACCCGCGGGCCTTGCGTGCCCGTCGCCGTCTTTGCTCGCCGCGCCGAGTTGCCGCACCTGCTCTTCGAATGTCGCGTTCACGGCGCGCGCCTGCTCAACGCATTCGTCCGGGAACTCTCCCGGCAGCCCGAACGCGGCGATCACGGCCTGGGTTTCGACATCAGGCTCTCCCGATTGCCCGAGCACGCGGACGATCACGCCCTCGCCCAGCATCTCCGTCCCAAACGCGCCGGCTTCGGGATACTCGAGCATCTCGATGACCACCTTGTCACCGGCTTTGGCGTTCTTCGCCTGCGGATCGCGGACGATGATGGGCTGGTGCAGCTCGCGGCCGTCGGGAAAGACGAGCCAGTTTTGTCCCTGCCTGCGAAGCTCGCCGGTGAAGTTGGCTCGCTTGCGTTCGATGACTTCAAGGATCTCGCCGACGTAGGGGCTTCGGCCGCCGGCGCCGAAGCCCTTGGCGCCCGCGCCGCCGCGGGCTCGTTCGAATCGAACCTTGACGCGCACGCGGTCACCGCTGAGCGCACCGCGGGTGTGCTCGGGCGGGATGAAGAGGTCGCCTTCGTGAAGGGGATCGTCGGTCTTGACGAACCCGAAGCCCTTGGGGTTCTTCTTGAAGACACCCTCGACCTCGCCGCCTTGGGCGCCGAGGGAGGGCAGGGCGATGTGGCCGGAGTTCGAAACCTCGATGAGGCCTTCTTCCTCCATCTCGGCGATGGCGGAACGAAAGTCGCCGACATCATCGATGCCGAGGTCCTTGGCGAGGTCGTCAAGCTTTCGGGGGGTGTACGAGTCGTGCTGAAGGTGAGAGAGCAGTCTGGAGCGATAGCGGAGCATCAGAATCCTTGAGAGAGTAATGGAAGTGCGGGGGGAATAACAGAACGAAAGAGAACGGTTGAAATGGAAGGGTTCCCCGCCGCGATCGAAGGATTGTAGGCGAGATGTCGGTGCGCGGCGGAATCAGGGCAGACAGCCGGGCGTGCAGGATGAGTTACCGGTGACGGTGACCGTGGTAGCGGCGGTGTTCTGAAGCCCGCAGAGCGTGCTCAATCGCAACGAATAGGTTCCCGCATCGGAAGGCTGGCATCCTGTAATGGTGAGCGTGATGGGTTGAAGATCGGCGGTGATGAAACCGGAAGCGTTGGTGACGAAGCCGCCGCCCGTCGTGGCGCCGGAGCGACCACTGAATATCGGAACTCCGCTACGGAGCCACTGATACGTCAGCCCGCCGTGTCCGACCTGGGGCATGGCCCAGAGAGTGAGTGTCGAACCGCCGTTGACGGTCTGGGGCTGCGGCGACATGAGGAAAGTGGGAAGCGCGCCGGAGGTGGAGCCGTAGCGGGCCCAGAAGGCCGAGGGGAAACCGCCGGCGGTGGTGAAGTAACCACCGGCGTTCAACTCGTTATTGCAAACGGCCAAAACGTTGACGCCGCTGTTCATCCCGGTGCCGAGCGCCTGCCACGCCGAGCCGTTCCAGCGGGCGATCGAGCTCGCGCTCGTTCCTCCCGCGGTCGTGAAGCTGCCTCCCGCGATCAACTCGTTGTTGTACACGGTCAAGGCGTTTACCGAGTTGTTCATCCCCGTTCCCAGAGCCTGCCACGTCGAGCCGTTCCAGCGGGCGACGCGGTTGGCGCTCGTTCCTCCCGCGGTCGTGAAGCTGCCTCCCGCGATCAACTCGTTGTTGTACACGGTCAAGGCGGTCACCGCGTTGTTCATTCCCGTGCCCAAGGCCTGCCAGTTCGAGCCGTTCCAGCGGGCTATGCCGCTAACGCTCGTTCCTCCCGCGGTGCCGAAGCTGCCTCCCGCGATCAGCTCGTTGTTATACACGGTCAGCGCGTAGACGCTGCTGTTCATCCCCGTACCGAGCGCTTGCCATGTCGAGCCGTTCCAACGCGCGATGAAGTTCGCGCTCGTTCCTCCCGCGGTCGCGAAGTAACCCCCCGCGATCAGCTCGTTGTTGTACACACTCAGCGTCGTGACGCTGCTGTTCATCCCCGTGCCGAGCGCCTGCCACGAGGAGCCGTTCCAGCGGGCGATCTTCGCCGCGCTGACGCCCCCTGCGGTCGTAAACTGCCCTCCTGCGATCAGCTCGTTGTTGTACACGGCCAACGCGAAGACCGGACCGTTCATCCCCGTGCCAAGGGCCTGCCACGTCGAGCCGTTTCTGCGGGCGATGTTGTTCGCGGTTGTTCCGCCCGCGATCCCGAAGATACCCCCCGCGATCACCTCGTTGTTGTACACGGTCAAGGCGATGACGTCACCGTTCATCCCCATTCCCAGCGCCTGCCACGTCGAGCCGTTCCAACGCGCGACAAAGTTCGTGACCAGTCCTCCTGCGAATGTGAAGTTTCCCCCCGCGATCAGCTCGTTGTTGTACACGGCTAACGCGTTGACGATACTGTCCATCCCTGTGCCGAGTGCCTGCCACGTCGAACCGTTCCAGCGGGCGGCGGAGCTCGCGTTCGTTCCTCCGGCGGTCGTGAAGCTGCCTCCCGCGATCAGCTCGTTGTTGTACACGGTCAACGCGGCGACGGTGCTGTTCATCCCCGTGCCGAGCGCCTGCCACGCCGAGCCGTTCCATCGCCCGATGCGGTTGGTGCTCGTTCCTCCGGCGGTCGTGAAGCTGCCTCCCGCGATCAACTCGTTGTTGTACACGGTCAACGCGAGCACGCTCAAATTCATGCCCGCGCCGAGCGCCTGCCAGGTCGAGCCGTTCCAGCGGGCGATGCGGTTGGTGGTCGTTCCTCCCGAGGTCGTGAAGGTACCCCCCGCGATCAGTTCGTTGTTGTACACGGTCAACGCGAAGACCGAACCGTTCATCCCCGTGCCGATCGCCTGCCATGTCGAGCCGTTCCAACGCGCGATGAAGTTCGCGCTCGTTCCTCCCGCGGTCGCGAAGGAACCCCCCGCGATCAGCTCGTTGTTGTACACGGTCAGCGCGTAGACGCTGCTGTTCATCCCCGTGCCGAGCGCCTGCCACGTCGAGCCGTTCCAACGGGCGATGAAGTTCGCGCTCGTTCCTCCCGCGGTTGTGAAGCTGCCTCCCGCGATCAACTCGTTGTTATACACGGCCAACACATTGACGCCGTTGCTCATCCCCGTGCCGAGCGCCTGCCACGAGGAGCCGTTCCAGATGGCGATGCGGTTCGCCGGCGTTGAACCCGCGGCTGTAAAGATACCTGCAACCACCAGGCGCGCCGGTGCCGGCCCCGCTCCATCCGGGTCCCAGGTCGTTACCGCGTTGATCTGCCCATCGACGCCCGGCACCCCGTCCCCCGGGAACCACGAATCGCATTGCCCGCGCGCGGGACCGCACAGGGCCAGCATCACCAGCAGAAGCACTCGCACGATCGATCTCATGGGCGTGCTCCTGTTTATTGATCCGCCGTGTAGGTGAACCCGACGCCGTGGAGCACGACATCACTCGTGCACGGGTCATCGCCGTTGGGGCCATCGCGCGAGATCGTGATGGCGATGACATCACCGGGGTTCAGGCTCAGCGCCGGTGAGCCGTTGGCCAGCGACACGGCGACCGAGGTGAAGGCGCCCGTCGCGGGGTTGGGCGATTCGACCTGGCCGGCGCCCGAGGCGTTTTGTCGGACCACGGCCCGCACGATGTTGGGCACCGTGCTGGCGTTGACATCCGCCGCGAGCCGCACCGCGACCGAGAGCCAGACCTTGTTGTTTCCGGCTCCGTTGGCGGAGTAATAGAGAGTGAGGTTCGGGAGGGCCTGGCCGACGACGTAGTCGTTCGGGATGACGACGATGGCCGAGGCGGCATCCTGGCAGCAGTCACGCAGTATTCCGCCGACGAGGTACTGCGAGCGTGCGCCGTTGACCTGTGTCGCGGCGCTCAAGTTGCCCGCGCCGATGGAGCCGCTGTCGTAGGTAAACGACCCGGAGGGGACAATCACTGTCCGTGTGCGGTCAGGAATCTTGGCGGGGGTCACGGCATCGTTGTTGATGGTGAGGATGGGCATGGTGCCGGAGATGTCGCCGCCGCTGGCGGTGCCGCCACCCGAGCCGGTGGGGCCTTGCGGTCCTGTCGGACCGGCGGGGCCCGTTGGACCGACCGCGCCCGAGGGGCCCGATGGCCCGGCGGAGCCCGCGCTGCCGGTGGGGCCGGTGGCGCCGGCGACACCCTGCGAGCCGGTGGCGCCGGTCAAACCCTGAGTACCCGCGGGGCCTGTCGGGCCCGCCGCGCCCTGTTGGCCGACGGCCAGGAGCGCGACGGATACATCGGCGGTGGCGAGCGTGCCGACCGCGCCCGAGGGCGCCGTGGTGATGACCTCGACGTAGTCGCTCGCCGCGAGCGGAACGATCCACGACGCGTTGCCGATGATGTTGACCGCGCCGGATGTGCCCGTCGCGTTGACCAGCGCGCCGAGTTGCGTGGTGGCGCCGTTGATGCGGAGATCCAGCCGCCGCAGGCCCGAACCGCCGTGGCCGGCCCACGTGGCGACGGCGTTGACCTGATAGCGACCGGCCGTCGTCGCGGTGAATCGCGAGGTGTTCGACACGTTGCTGTGGAACGAGGCGCCGCCGGAGTTGTACGACTCGACGGTAAAGGGGATCGCCACGGCCGAAGTGCCCATGGTCACGCCGGAGACGTACGAGGCCACGGCGATGAGTTCGGGCCCTGAAGCGCCGGTGGCTCCCTGCGCTCCTGTGGGGCCCTGAGTTCCCGCGGGGCCGGGATCGCCCGTCGGCCCCGCTGGGCCTGTGGGGCCGGCCGCGCCCGGGGCGCCGTTGCTCCCGGTCGGGCCCGGAGCGCCGGGGCTGCCGGGCGCTCCTGCGGGCCCTTGGTTGCCGGTGGGGCCGATCGCACCGTCCGCGCCCGTCGGGCCCTGCGCCCCCGGTGCGCCCGTGGCACCGGCAGGACCCGCTGCGCCCGTTGGCCCCGCGCTTCCATTACTTCCATCGGCGCCGGATGGCCCCGTTGCACCTTGTGGTCCTTCGGCGCCGGTGGCTCCGGTCGCGCCCTGCGCACCGGCAGCGCCGGCCGGGCCGGTCGCGCCGTCGTTGCCGTTGACGCCCGCCGCGCCGGTGGGTCCGGCCGGGCCTTGCGCTCCGGTGGAACCGGTCGCACCATCAGCGCCGGTCAGGCCCGGTAGCCCTGGCGAGCCTGTCGCGCCGACAGGGCCTTGAGGGCCCGTCGCGCCCTGCGGTCCGGCAGCCCCAGCGGCTCCGGTCGGGCCCTGCGCACCAGCGGCTCCGGCCGGCCCGGTCGCGCCGTCGTTTCCGTTGACGCCCGCCGCGCCAGTGGGTCCGGCCGGGCCTTGCGCTCCGGTGGAACCGGTCGCGCCATCAGCGCCGGTCGGACCTTGGGGTCCGGCGGCGCCGGTGCCTCCGGTCGCGCCTTGCACACCGGGTGCTCCGGCGGGCCCGGTCGCGCCATCGTTGCCGTTGACACCCGTCGCGCCTGTTGGCCCTGCGGCTCCGTTCGCGCCCGCGGGACCTTGGGGCCCGGTCGGTCCTGCCGGCCCCGGCGCGCCTGTCGCTCCAACAGGGCCGGCTTCGCCAGTCGCCCCCGACGGACCCGCTGAACCGGCTGGGCCCGTCGGCCCGACGGCGCCTTGGGCGCCCGCCGGGCCCTGTGGCCCCGTCGTTACCAAGGCCAGGCTCAATCGGGCCTGACTCAGCGACTGGTTTGGGGCGCCGTTGCTGATCCGAACACCCATCTCGATGTAGTCACCGGCATTCAAACGCAATACCACCGCCGTCGACAGTTGGATGTAGGGTCCAAAGTTGGGCGTCGTCGCCAGCACCACGGTCGTGCCGCCGTTGACGCGGTAGGCCAGGGAACTCTCCCCCACCGATGAAATGAAGAACCCGGACAGATTGACCTGGTACGTGCCACCCGTAGGAATATTGATGCGGGTGTTGCCGGCACCGCCCACCGTGAATCCCCCGACGTTCATGATCGGCGCAGTCGGGAACGGCACAAAGTTGTACACAAATGGCGTGAGCGCAGGCATCGTGTTCGTTTCTACGTAGTGCGCCGCGACCTCGGGCCCGGATGTGCCCGTGGGGCCCTGAGGGCCCGTCGGTCCTGCGGGGCCCGTGGGGCCCGGGGCCCCCGCGGCGCCATCGGCACCCGCTGGGCCCGTGGGACCCGGCGATCCCGCCGCGCCGGTTGCGCCTGCCGCACCCGCGGCCCCTGCCACGCCGGTCGCGCCTGCTGCTCCGGTCGCACCGGTGGCCCCGGTCGGGCCGGTGCCGCCCCCGTTGAGCGCGAACAGCGCGTACGGCGTTGGCAGGATCGGCTGCCGCGGCAGCAGGGTGGTGTAGCTCCCGCCGCCCGCCGGCGCGCGAAGCTTGACTTCGAGCCAGCGCCCATCGCCGTTGAACGAGCCCGGCCCGAAGTCGAGGTCGACGGTGAAGAGGCCGTTTGCCAGGTTGGCGTTGAAAACGATGAGCGTGTTGCCGACCTGGGCGCCGCCGCTGGCGGCGTCGTACAGCGTGAAGATGAAGTCCGCCGAGCCGTTCAAGGGCACGCCCGCCGACTTCACCTGGCCCTGGTACGTGAACGACTGATCGGTCGGAGGACGGGCGACCGCTGTCGCCGTCGCCACGATCACCGCGACCAGACCCGTCAAACAGGTTGCGCGCATCCGCCTCATCGGAGACTCCTCGTGTGGAACGAAGGGCGGAGTTTACAGAGTTTTCCCTGGAGTTGCAACGCGAAATCGAGGGTTCGGCGCGGCCTGAGCGCGGCTTCGCCGGGACTTTCCACGGTGCGAAGGCGAGCGCCTTTCGCTCACGCTGCGGCGCGGGCGCCGGGGCTCATGGCGTTGCGGCAAGCGGCGATGAGCTCATCGTGGCCACCGGCTTCGAGGGCTTCGCAGAGAAGACGTGCGTACGCCGAGGCGGAAACCCCCCCACCACCGAAGCTGCCTTCGGTCAGATAAGGGAGGAACGCCGCGCAGACGCGCCGGGCCGAGAGCGGCGCTGCGCGGGCCATGTCGAGGTAGTAGCGCGGGAGCTTGCCGGAGGGAAGCATGGGGACGGCGCGGAGGCTCGCGCACTCTTCGAGCGTGCGCTCGACCTTGGGGCCAAACCGCGAGGCGACTTCGTCGGCGCTGATGACGCCGGACTCGGCGGGCTCCAGGATGAGCGCGGCGATGACGTCGGCGCCGGAAGCGCCGTAGCGGAGCAGCAGGCCGGCCACGGACAGTCGCTTGGCGAGAATGGCGCGGGACTCATCGTTGGCGGTGTCGGAGAGATTGAGGCCGCGGGTGGCGATGGCCATGGCGTGCTGGAGAGGTGTGTCGGTGGGCGGCGGCGCCGGGATGCGGAGAAGCTGAGGACGGGCAAAGCGCGTGGGGTCGTTGAGGCGCGGATCGCTCATCCGCGGGTCCCGCGACTCGGGCTGGCGCGGATCGGGCTGGTTGGACTCAACGACTTTCTGAGCCAGGGGCGCCGGGATTTCCGGCGGCGGTTGAGACGGGGGCTGTGCGTGGTTGTTCGCGTTGTTGTTGCGTGAGCGCTTGGACTGCTGGAACTCGACGATACGGCGGGCTTCGGTGACCAGGCGCGTCGCTTCGTTGTAGTCCTCGAGGAGATAGGCGACCTTGTCGAACTCGGCGGAGACCAGGTCGTTGAGCGTGACGATGCCGGAGCGGCTCAGGCCCATGACGGCGGCCTGGGTGATGCCGGGGAGTTCGTTGATTTTCTTGTCCTTGGCGGCCATGGGGTCCCCCTGGGGCGAACCGCGCGCGGCGTCACCCCACGAGTAGGTCGAGCCGATGGGAGAGCGAGTTGAGGGCGGGCCGGAGACTTTTCGGACGTTGGAGAGGGTTAGGAGGGGAACGGTTCGCGGACCGAGCGCGCAGGAACGGGGAGGGGGCTGACGGCCCCCTCCCCTCGTTCAGTGGACTGTGCCGGACTCACGCCGCCTTGGCGGGCTCCGTCAGGGCGGTGGAGAACGAGCCCTTGCCGCTGGCGGCGTTGCGGATCTCGGCGAACGCGCGGGAGGCGACGCTGACGAAGTTGTCGAGGTAGCGGCCGAGCATCTTGGGCGTGGCTTTGGTGTCCATGAGCCAGACGCCGGTGCTGGCGGACACGATCCCGTTGCGAGCGCCGAGCTGGACCAGGCGGACGCCGAAGTTCTGCTCGGCGATCAGGCGGCCCAGGCGTGCATCGTCCGGGCACTCTGAGGGCATCTGCGTGTGGAGGGCGATGTATTCGCCGTCGCATTCCACACGCACCACGACGAGCAGGTCGCCATTGGGCGTGCGGTACGGGAGGAGGGTCGCGTTGTTGGACGCGTCGGGGAAGTGGCGGACGTTGAGCTGGTCGAGCGTGGAGATGAGGGATTCGAACGTGGTGGACATGGGATTGCTCCGGGGTGACCCCGCCGCGGCACCGGCGACACGCCGGGCCGCGACCGGGTCGGATCGCGTGCGGCACACGCCGCCACCGACTCATGCCCGGACGGCGGCGGCGTGCGCAGCGCTGGCGAAAAGAAAGTGACAGAACACGGCGCGGAGCTGTAGACTCCGACGGTCGGGCGAACTGTGGCCCGCGAGATTCGGCTCGAGCACCAGAGCTGCGGAACGGGGACCTCCCATGCCGGTCGACCTGATCACGCGTGCGTCGGACCTCGCCGCGGCCGCTGAGAGAAACGACGCGGACTTTGCGGCACAGCTGCTCATCGCGTGCCGCACGGCGCGGGAGACCACCGGCGGCGCCATCCGGACACTTTCGACAGGGCTTCGGCATCGCGTGTATGCAGGGGGCGCGCTGCAGTCGGTTCAGGACCTTCATCACTGGGTGAACGAACTGCCGCCGAGCGATGTGCGCGCGTGGGCGGGCCTCGCCCTCCTGGCTCATGCGCTGCTTGGACCGGGCGATGTGGCCGACGATGGTGAAGGCGGCGCGCCGCGTGGGGAGGGCCCGAAGGCAGAGGCGTTCGGGGCCGCGCGTCGGCTCGTCGAGAGCGCGGTGTCTCGGGGCGCGGGTCGGTGCCCCGCGGCGGCCGCGCCCCTGGCGCGGGAGCTGGTGGATGCGGTGCTCCGGGACCCGATGTGCGACCTGAAGCCGGCGCTGCAGGTCTCGCTGCTGAGAGCACGGGCGGCGTTCGCAAAGACGCACCCGCAGGCTGATGCTTGAACTCGAGTAGGCACGACCTCCGCTACGCGATGGCGTGTTTCAGGCTGGCGATTTCCTGCTCGACCGCGGCGACGGCGGCGGCGGCGCCCTGGGGCCGGAGGAACTCAATGGCTCCTTCGAAGTCGGAAGTGATGACCTTGATGACCTTCGCGCGGTCGGAAGGCTGGAAGTAGGCGAGGAGACTGAGGCGGTACGTTTTCGGGTCCGGACGGGGCGTTCCCATCGCGGCCTGCTGGCCGCACATGCCGCTGCGGTGGGTGCAGAATGCGATTTCGGAAGCGTTCGAACTGAAGGTGCGTGCGGCGGCAAAGCAGATCAGCGCTTCGCGGAAGCGCCGGGCATCCTGCATCACCACGCCGAGCCAGTGCCAGTCGGTCGCGTCGGTGGGCTTGAGCTTGACGGCGCGTTCGAGAGCGTCGGCGGCGGGGCCGAGGCGCGCCTGGGTGCGATGGCACATGCCCAGGTGGAACCAGGCTTCTTCTCTCGCGGGGTTGGCCGCGACGGCGCGCGAGAGAAGCGTGATCGCTTCGTCGAACTGGTTGCGGGAGCGGAGGATGGACCCGAGGTTGGTGAGCGCCATGTCGTGGGTGGGCCAGCGCTGGAGACAGGCGCGATAGAGCTTCTCCGCTTCGAGTTCACGGCCCATTCTTTCAAGAGTGACGGCGCGCTCGTAGTCGACGCGGGCGTCGGACGGATCGGCGGCGGCGGCCTTGTCGTAGCACTGGAGGGCGTAGGCATAGTCGCCCGCCTCGCAGGCGGCGTTGCCGGCGGTGCACCAGAGATTGCATTGGTCCTCGGGGGTGTTCACGGCCGCTTTCCTTGCACTGATGAGAGGTGGATGGCTCGTTCGATGGCGAGCCGGGCTTCTTCGGGCCTGCCCATCCGCCAGAGCGTGTCGGCGCGGTCGTGGTGTGCCGCGGCGTTGTCCGGATGGGTGGCGAGAATCGTGTCGTACAGGCTGAGGGCGAGGTCGAACTCGCCGAGCTCACAATGCTGCCTCGCCTGGTTCAGCAGGGTGAGCGGATCGTTGGCGGAGAAGAAGGGCGCCAGAGGAGGGGGCGCGGGCTGTCCGGCGATCTCGGCAAAGGCGTCTGCGAGGGCGCTGCGAAGCTCCCGCGCATCCTGGAAGCGGCGGTCGGGATCGGGCTCAAGGCACCGGCGAATGTGTGCGTTCAGTTGAGCGGGGACGCGGGAGATCGATGGCGTGGGGCCTGGGAGTTTCCCGGTGAGCATCTCGTGGAGGGTGACGCCGATGGAGTAGACGTCCGACCGCCGATCCGCGACACCGCCGAGGATGCCCTGCTCGGGCGGGGCGTACCCATGGGAGCCGAAGCCGGAGCTGAGGTCCTGACCGGACCAGGACGGCTTGGAAATGCCAAAGTCGGCGACAGAGAGAAACACATCTCCGTGGAGGAAGCAGTTGGCGGGCTTGATGTCGCGATGGGCGGCCATGCCGTGCTGGTAGGCGTGGACCAGGCCGTCGCAGATCTGGATCGCGTAGTAGAGGCACAGGCGGGAACGATCGGCCAGGCGGCCGCGGGCGATGGCGCCGGCGAGATCGCCCTGCGGGTAGTAGGGCATGAAGAGGTACGGCTTGCCGCCGATGCGTTCGACGCTCAGCAGGGTGACGATGTTGTGGTGCGGGGGGATTCGGGCCCAGGCGGAGGCTTCCTGCTCGAGCCTGGGAATGAAGTCGGGTCGAACGCTGAAGACGCACTGGGGAAGTGTCTTGGCGGCAAATGGCCTTTCGTGTTCGCGGTCGACCCCGATGTACACGAGCGAGCAGCCGCCGGCTTTGATGTCAAGGACTTCGAAGCGGGGATGCCCGCGGCGGTCGGGCAGGACGCTGCCGATCGTCGGGGACTCCATCTCCTGCCACGTCCGTTGGGGCAGGTCGGAAACCACAGGATTGAGCAGGTCTCTGATATTCCGAGAGTGAACGCCGAAGGTCGCATCCAGCAGTTTCCCGCCGCCGAGACAGTCCATGACCGCGGCCCGCATCACCGGATCGGGGCAGCGCTGGGCGATGAACTGGTCGCGGTCCTCCGCCAGTACGTCGAGCGCGGCCGCGACGATACCCGCCACCTGGGACATGCGTCCGTGGGCGGTCATGTCGCCTCCATGAAGCCGCGGAGCAGGTTGATGGCGGCGCGGTAGCGGGATTTTTCTTCCGCCGCGTTCATCGCCAGGCACTCGGCGATTTCCTTGTGTTCGAGCCCGCCGAAGTAGCGAAGCCGGACAATCTCGGCGAGGGCGGGGGCCTGCTCCACCAGCTTGTCCAGAGCGGCGCTGAGCTCGACGGGGTCGACGTCGTCGGACGCCGCGGCGGGGACATCGTCTTCGAGTGGGCGGCGACGGTTGGGCGGTGGTCGTTTTCCGGCGTTCTCGTCGCGCCAGGCGTTGGAGAGGATGCGCTGCATGGCGAGGGACGCCGCGCCGTAGAAGTGGCGACGGTTCTCGAAGGAGAGCCCCTCTGTGCCCACGAGTCGGAGATACACCTCGTTCACCAGGGCGGTGGGCTGGAGCATGCGGCCGGGGCGCTCGGATCGCATCTTGGCGCCGGCGAGTTTGCGGAGTTCGTCATGGACCTTGCTGAAGAGCTGGCCTTCGGCGGCTCGATCGCCCGCCCTGCACTTCTGGAGCAGCTCGGTGATTTCGTGGGTGGGCTGGTTGGGCGGGGAACCGTTGTAGGTCATCGCGGACTCCTTCTCACCGTACATGCACGGGTCGAGAAAGGATGCGCAGGGCATGTGCAGATTTTCTCACGGCGGGGAAGGGCCACGGAGGCGAAAGGGGGCATGGAGCCATGGAGGGTACCATGCCCTGCAACACGAACACGTGTGAATCGGTTTCCGAACGGGATCCGACCGTGAATACATCCCCTGCCGGGGTCGCAAGATATTGGAACGCAGTTCAGACGATCTTGGCGGCGTAGGTCGCGAAAGAGTCCTTAAACGCTCGCGGCGCGAAGCCGAGCTGGAGCCTCGCCTTGTCGTGGCTGCCGGTGGAGTCCTGGGCGCCCATGATGGCCATGCCTTCGTCGAAGGGGAGGAGCTTGCCCATGCCGATGGCTTTGGCGACTTTGGCCTGGATGGCGGCCGCCTCGGAAGGGATGCCTAAAGGATTGAGCGCCTGGTTGGAGCCGGGGATGGTCTGGCACATGTAGTCGAGGAGCTCGGGCCAGGTGAGGGTCTCGGGACCGGTGAGGGTGTAGACCTCGCCGATGGCGTCGTCGGTTTTCAGGCTTTCGGCGATGGCCCAGGCGACGTCTTCGACGGCGACGGGCTGGACGCTGGCGGGTTCGCGGTAGATCGCGGCGGCGGGGACGTTTTCGTCGGAGAGTCGGCCGCGGGAGAAGTATGGGAGGAAGAACCACGGCTGCTTGTTTCCGGAGCACCAGCCCTTGGCGAGGTGGATGAAGGAAGAGGCGGGGCCGTGGATGAGGCCGGGGCGGACAATGGTCCAGGCGAGGTCGGACTTGCGGACGAGCTGTTCGGCTTCGTACTTGGTGCGCTGGTATTCGGCTTTGCCTTCGGGACCGACGCCGAGCGCGGAGACCTGGATGTAGCGGGAGACGTTGCCCTCGCGGCAGGCGGCGACGAGGTGGCGTGTGGCGTCGACGTGGAGCTTGCGGAAGGTGTCGCCGCCGGATTCGCGGATGATGCCGATGGTGTTGATGACGGCGTGGGCGCCGGCGGTGAGACCGGCGAGGGCGGTGGGATCGAAAACGTCGGCTTCGATGAGGCGGAGGTTGGGGTGGGTTGGGAGAACGGAGGCTTTGGACTTGGAGCGGACGAGGCCGCGGACGTGGTAGTTGCGGGCGAGGAGCTCTTGAGCGACGGCGCGGCCGAGAAAGCCGGAGGCGCCGGTGAGTGCGATGGTGTGGGGCATGGGTATTTGTAGGAGGGGGGCGGGGAGAGGGCGGTGGGCGTCGGGCAAACGCAAATGGCAAATGGGGATTGGGTGCGGGGTGGGAGGGGAGCGTGGCTTTGATGAGTTAGGATGGGGTTGTGACGCTTGAGTTGAAAGAGGTTGGGTTTGAGTATGAGAGCGGGCGGCGGGTGCTGTCCGGGGTGACGCATGGATTTCGGGCCGGGGCGGTGACGGGGGTCGTTGGGCCCAATGGGGCGGGGAAGTCGACGCTGCTGCGGCTGTTGCTGGGTGTGCTGCGGCCGACTTCGGGGCGTGCGGTATTGGATGGACGAGATGTGTCGGGGATGGCGGCGCGGGAGCGGGCGCGGCGTATGGCGTACATCCCGCAGCGGACTACGCCGACGTTCGGGTTTTCGGTGCGCGAGTGCGTGGGGATGGGGAGATTGGCGTGGGGTGGGGCGGGAGGAGATGTGGTGGAGCGGGCGCTGGCGCGGGTGGGGCTGAGCGATCGGGGGGGGGAAGTGTTTGAGACGTTGAGCGCGGGGCAGCAGCAAAAGGCGGTGCTGGCGCGGAGCCTGGCGCAGATGGAAGGGGCGGAACGAGGAGGGGTGCTGCTGGCGGATGAGCCGGCGAGCGCGCTGGACCCGGCGCACTCGCTGGAGTTGATGACGATCGTTCGGGAGCGGGCCGCGGCGGGTGCGACGGTGGTGATGGTGCTGCACGACTTTGCGATCGCGGGTCGGTTCTGCGATGAGGTGATCGTGCTGGGGCGGGGAGGGGAAGTCGCGGCGAGCGGGGATGCGGGGCGCGTGCTGGTGCCGGAGGTGCTGGACGGGGTGTTTGGCGTGCGGTTTGTTCGTGGTGAACAGGCGCTGGTGGCGACGGCGGGGCCTCGGATGGAAGGGCGCGGCGCGAACTAGGATTGATCGTGCAAGGCAACTGGTACCATCTTGTCGGGCTGATCATCATCGTCGGGTTCAGCGTGATCAGCTGGATCTACAGGCAGCTCAAAGAGCAGGCGAACAAGAAGAAGGCGCGGGACCTGATCGAGGAGCGGCAGCGGGAGATGCTGCGGACGGGGCGCGATCCCGGCGCGGTGGCGATGCAGGCCGAGAGCGCGGAAGAAGATCGTCGGCGGCAGGAGATCGCGGCGCGGCGCGAGGCGCAGCTGGCGGAGCTTCGTCGCCGGGCGCAGATGCGGCAGCAGCAGGGAGCTGGGGCCGCGCCGCCTGTGGCGGCGCCGACACCGCCTCCGGTTCCACAGACATTGGCGCCCACGCACGCGACGGCGTCGGGGCGGACGCTGTCTTCGCGGGGTTCGATGGGGCCGCCGCCGGCGCAGCGCGTTGAACAGAGGCCGGTGTACCCGGCGCCGGCTCCGCGGCAGCAGGCGAGACCGGTGCAGAAGCCGGTGAGGGCGAAGCCGACGCCGCGGCCGCAGGTTCGGGTGGAGGAGCCGGAAGAGACGCATCGGCTGGTGGCGGATGAGCCGGCGGCGCGGAAAGTGGCGGTGGTGTCGGCGGCGCCGCGGACTCCGGAGGAGTGGCGTCGGGCGATCATTGCGAATGAGATTCTGTCGCCGCCGCTGGCGGTGCGGACGGGTGAAGTGCCGGTGCCGTTCTAGGCGGAGCGTATGAAGACCAGTCGCGACACGAGATTGAGGCGGGCGGCGGTGGCGGCTGGGGCCCTGCTTATGCTGGGCGGGTGTGAGCTGAATCTGCGGCCGGGGGCGAGCAACCTGAGCGAAGCGCTGCAGCCGGTGGGTTCGACGCCGCTGGAGCAGTCGCTGATGGCGACCAACCAGTACGACGCGAACGAGCGGTACCTGGGGACGCTGGGACTGGCGAATCAGAACTTTGCGGGCGAGCCGGTGTACATCGCGCTCTTTGAGGCCAACATCAAGGATGCGGACCCGATGGTTCGTGCCGCGGCGGTGCGGGGGCTTGCGAATCATGGCGAGCCCCGGCATGTGCCGCTGATCGTGGAGTGCCTGGCGGAGCCGAACCCGCTGGTGCGGGCGGAGGCGGCGCGGGGCTTGCAGCGGCTGCACAATCCCGGGGCGATTGAGCCACTCCTGGTGGCCTCGCGCGAGCCGGACCCGACGGCGCCGGAGATTCGTGCGGAGATCGAGGCGACGATCCGGGCCGAGGCGGCGACGGCGCTGGGGCAGTACGCGGAGGACAAGGTGCTGCGGGCGCTGATCGCGGCGCTCGACGACACGGACCTGGCGGTGAATCGAGCGGCGCAGGCGTCGCTCAAGACGCTGACGGGGCAGGACTTTGGGATTGACCGCGTGGCGTGGCAGAACTGGGTGAGCGGGGCTTCGGATCCGTTCGCGGCGCGGCAGCTGTTTGTGTACCCGGCGTATTCGCGGGAGCAGAGGCTGTACGAGTACATTCCGTTCGTGCCCCGGCCGCCGAACGAGAAGTCGGCGCCCCCGACGGGCCTGCCGCGCTGAGAGCAGGGCTGGGGATGGAGCCCAGTCGTTACAGACGTTACACATCTCGCGGCGGGAATCCTTTCACACGGCGTTGGGGTCGCGGTGGGAACCGTGTGCGGCGGGGTTTCGATACACAGATACAGGGAACCTCTGCGCGCCGGCCCGCGAGGGAGAAGGCGATTCGCGGGGCGGGGGAAGCGAAGGCCGGAAGGGAACTATGCGGGCGATTCGATTTGATGGCGCGCGGGTTGTGCTCGATTCGCGGGCGGAGGTGGCCGTTCCGGGACCGGGCGAGGCCCTGATTCGTCCGACGCGGATGGCGGTGTCGGCGTATGACGCGATGCTCGCATCGGGTGCGCGCGGCGAGCCCGGGACCGTCGAGGGTGGGCAGCTCACGCTGGGGCACCGGTTTGTGGGGATGGTGGAATCGCTGGGAGAGGATGCGGACAAGGACCTCAAGAAGCGCTGGGTCGGCAAGCGCGTGACGGGGTCGATCAACATTGTGTGCAGCCGGTGTGATCTGTGCCGCGCGGGGTTGCCGACGCACTGCCGGGCGCGGCGAGTGCTGGGGATATCGGGGTGGGACGGCGCGTTTGCGGAGCGACTCAAGCTGCCCCTTCGGAACCTGTTCGAGGTGCCGCGGGAGGTGGATGATGACCGAGCGGTGTTCGCGGAGCCGTTGGCGGCGGCGATCCACACGGGGCAGATGGTGCGTGTCGAGGGCAAGACGTACGTAACGGTGCTGGGGGATGGGCTGGATGCACTGTTGTGTGCGCAGGTGCTGGCGCGGCTGAACGCGTCGGTGCGGCTCCTGGGCGTGAAGCCGGAGCGGTTCACGCTGTGCGAGAAGTGGGGTGTGAAGCATCGGCACGCGGCGGAAGTGGGCCGGAGGCATGACCAGGATGTGGTGGTGGATTGCACGGGAACGCCGCACGGACTAGGGCTGGCGCTGGGGCTGGTTCGGCCGCGGGGCAAGGTGGTGTTGAGGAATGAGCTGCGGCCGTCGGGGAGTGAGACCCCTCCTTTGCTCATGCGTGGAGAGGGAGTGGACCTGGGGCCGGTGATTTCGGGCGAGGTTGAGGTGATCGGGGCGCGGTGCGGCGCAATACCGGATGCGCTCGCGAGCCTGGCACGGGGAGAGGTGGATGTGCTGGCATTGATTGGCAAGCGCGCGAAGCTAGGAGAGGGCGCCGGGGCGTTGTCTGCCGGCGCGCTGCTGGAGCTGTAGACGGACAATTGACGGATCGGGGTCCTCTGGTAGCATCGTTCCCGCGGCCCAAACGGGCGCGCGGGAGATAAGACCCATGAGAGAGAGGATCCGGGGGGCCCTCGGCGCCGCTCTGACGGCGCTCGTGACCAGCGTCGGCGCCTCGGCACAGATGACGTTCACGCCGCTGGGCTTCCTGCCGGGCGGATCGTTGAGCACAGCCAACGACGTGTCGGCGGATGGAAGCGTCATCATCGGCGTGTCGGACTCGTCGAGCACGGGGCAGCGCGCGGTGCGGTGGACGGCGGCCACGGGCTGGGTCAACCTGTACACCCTGGCGCCGAGCCCTTTCAACTACAGCGTTGGCGTCGGGATTTCGGCGAACGGGCTGGCCGCGAGCGGGACCCAGAACGGCGGCGCGGCGTTTCGGTGGACGCCGGGGGGCGTTCAGTTTCTCACGTCGAGTCCACCGGGTTTGAGCATGATCGCGGAAGGGATCTCGGCGGATGGGCAGGTGCTGGTGGGCGGGGTCATCACGCCGGAAAGCACGCGGGCGATGCGGTGGAGCTCGGCGACGGGGATGACGAACCTGGGTGTGCTCACGGGTGGCGCTATCTCCGCGGCGTACCGGTGCTCGGATGACGGGTCGGCGGTGGTGGGATACAGCGGGTCTCTCGGAGGGGACCGTGCATTTCGCTGGACGCAGTCGAGCGGGCTGGAAAATCTCGGTGCCCTGCCGGGGGACACGACGAGCGTGGGCCTTGACACATCGGCGGATGGGAGCGTCGTCGTTGGATACTCGAGCTCGCTGAGCGGGACACAGGCGTTTCGCTGGACGCAGGCGACGGGGATGACGGCGCTCGCGGCTCCCGCGGGCTACTCGGGAGGCCTCGCCGACGGCGTTTCGCCCGATGGACAAGTGATCGTCGGATGCACGTTTGGGGGCACTGCGCAGGTACGGGCCGCGATATGGACGAGTGCCGGCGCGTTCGACGTCGCGACGATGCTGGGGTCGGCGGTTCCCGCGGGATGGACTCTGCAGCGCGTCGAAGCGATTTCGGCGGACGGCAAGACGCTGGTGGGGTATGGACGAGACTCGCTCAATCGGCAGCAGGCGTGGGCGGCGAAGATACCGGCGCCTTCGGAGGGAGCGGTGCTACTCGCGGCGGGTGTGATGTGGTGGAGACGACGGCGGTAACGGCGTCGCGCTCAGAAGCGGAGATGGAGTCTGAGCCGTTGCTGGGCGCCGGCGGTTCTCCGCGCCCGCCCGGGGGAGACCCGGCCCTTGGAGGGTCCGGCAAGATCCTTGTGCCGTGACCATCCTCACATTTGAGGATTATTGGACTTCACTTGACTCTCTTCGAACTGGTGGAACTTTGAGGGTGGGGCACTGTCGAGGAGCGAATTGTAATGGGTTTGGATGGGCTCCAAAGTTGGCGACTGTTGACCGCCGCGTTTTCGATAGCATTGGCGAGCCGCGGCTTCGCGCAGGTGGGCCCGCTGGTGGGTTGGGGTGAGCAGATGACTGGGGCGGCGAACCCGCCGGCGGGGATCTTTCGACAGGTGTCGGCTACCGGTCTATTCAGTGTAGGGATACGTGAGGTCGGCGCGCTCGCGGCTTGGGGTCAAGTGGGTGGGGGGCTCCTTAATGTGCCTTCCGGTCAGTTTCTCCGAGTAACCGCGGGGGGCGGCGGGGGAGTCGGCATCCGAGTTGATGGGACCCTCGCATCGTGGGGCCTTGACAGTTCTGGCCAAGTGAGCGGTACACCTGCCGGAACATTTGTCGAGGTTGCTGGGGGAGACGCGTTTCGCATGGCGATGAGGGCGGATGGAACAATTGCGACATGGGGTCGGGTGCCGCCGGGGATACAGCCGGGCGGATCATTTATCGGTTTCGATGGCGGTCAGAACTTCGCCTTCGCGCTGCGCGCCGATGGCTCAATCGTCGGTTGGGGTGACAATAACGGCGGCGTGCTGAACATCCCGACGGGCGTGTTTCGATCCGTGGCGGCTGGAGCTGCATTCGGTGTCGCCATCGCGCAGGATGGTTCATTGCGTTCCTGGGGGAGCATCAGCAGTCCGGGTGGATTTGTCCCGATGCCGCCGCCACCGCCGGGCAATGACTTTGTGGAAGTGGATGCCGGAATCGGGGAGTTTGCGGTTGCCCGCCGAACAAACGGGACTCTCGTTGCATGGGGGATGGACTGGTACGGGGTGCTCGAAGTACCAGGTGGATCGTTCATAAGCGCGGCGGCGGGACTGGCGCATGGAATTGCAATTGTGCCGTCCCCTGGAAGCGCGTCTGTCGGCCTTTGCCTTGTTCTTGCGCTTGCTTGTGGCCGTCGGCGCCGCTGACGGAGTATCGCTTTCATCCAGGGGGAAGTGGAGGTTTTCACATGAGCTTCTGTGTGCGAGTTGCTAGGTGTCGCAGCGTCGCCGCCATCGCTGGACTGGCTAGCGGCCTTGCGACCCACGTGAATGGTCAGAACGTCGCAACATGGGGTGGCCTGTCAAACTGCATTCCCGGTTGCGATTGGTCACAGGTGGCGGCACCGCAATACACCTTCGCCAAGATCGCGTCGGCCAACACCTACATGGCCGGTATCGACGCCGATGGCTTCTTGCACGTTTGGGGATGTAGTGGTGTCGTGACTACATCAGCGGGTCTGTACTCTCACGTTGGTGCCGGAGAGAACTATCACGTCGCGCTTCAGGCACCGTCCGGCGTTGCCGAGCACTTCGGCAACAACGCCCAAAACCCTCATCTAGACTTCCCCGATTCGAAGACCACGTTCCTCGATCTCTCGGTGGGAGAATACCACTCGATCGGGATCCTCAAGTCTTCCCCATACGACAACGAGACGCAGGGCAACATTCGGGTTTGGGGTAACGAAAGCGTTCACTACTTTCAGTCCGACCCCGGAAACGGTAGTCCGAACACCGCATGCAACCAAGGCGGGTCTTCGCCATGCTATTGGCCCTACAACGAACCAGCTCCGGCGCGCTTCAACTTGCCGCCAAGTCTGGCGAGCGTTCCTATTCGCCTCTTGCAGTTCAAGACTGTGGTTGCGGGCGCGTACAACAGCGCGGGCATATTGAACTACCCCGATGATCCCAGTGTCGACGGGCGACTCATCGTTTGGGGGAGCAACACGATCTGGGAAGGTCAACTTGTTTCTTGGCACCCGCTTCCGGGAAGTTCAAGGCGGTCGCGCTCGGTCATCGTCACGGCATTGCGATTCGCACGGGAGATCCGTCTGTAGAAGGGCAGCTGGTGGTGTGGCGATATGGAAGTTCCGCTTCGTACCCAGTGCTGAACACTCCGGTGGGGAGGTACATATCAGTCATGGGAGGCTACGAACACAGTTGCGCAGTGAGCGAGTACCACGTCGTCACCTGTTGGGGGTCTGGGACGTGCAGCGCGCTCACGCCTCCGACGGGTAACAACTTTGAGGCGCTTGGGCTCGGCCAATCGTCGTACATGACCATCGCCAGAACGCAGGGCACGGCGTGCTACGCCAACTGCGGCGGAAGCACGACACCGCCGTACTTGACGAACAACGACTTTGTCTGTTTTGCAAACGCCTATGCCGCGAATGACCCATACGCCGATTGCGATGGGAGCGGAGTATTGACTGGCAATGACTTTGTGTGCTTTGCCAACAAGTTCGTCACGGGGTGCGGGATGTGATGGGGACAGCGCCCGCGGCCGGCGCGGTTGTGCTCGCTGGGATGCGCGGGCTGGAATGGGAGTCATTTCGCGGAAGAGGCGCTGCGAGCAGTCCTTCGGATTCCCGGAATCGGGCGAGGCTCCCCGGAGGTGGGGCGAAGCGCCTTCACGCGCGGCTCATGGCGTTCGAGCCCTTCGGGCTGAAGAGCGTGTGACCGCGGCTGGACACTCTGCAATACCAATGGGGCCAACGCCTCAACGACGCAGTCTCGTGCCCGGCGCTGGTTTTCCCGTAGAAAACGTGCAACTTTGACGGGTCGGGCCGATACACTCATCTCTTGAATCGGCGGCGGGGTGGCGGGCTCTGGGAGTGATGCTGTTGAAGTTGGCGCGTGTCATTGCGGTGATCGCGGCGGGGGCCGCGGGGGTTCTGTCGTCGCCTGTGGCGGGGCAGGAGGCGCCGTCCCGGAAGTCCGGCTCCACCGTGAACCTGATTCCCCGGGCGGTGCTGTTTGGGAACCCGGATCGGGCGCGGGCGATGCTGAGCCCGGATGGGGCGTGGCTTTCGTACCTGGCGCCGGCGGGGGATGCGGGGCAGGGGGCGGGCGTGCTCAACGTGTGGATCGCGCCGGCGGCGAAACCGGACGACGCGAGGGCGGTCACGCGTGACGCGAAGCGCGGGATACGGCAGTATTCGTGGGCGTACACGAACGCTCACATCCTGTATTCGCAGGACCAGGATGGCGACGAGAACTGGCACGTGTACTGCACGGCGATCGGGACGGGCGCGACGATCGACCTGACGCCGTTCAACGAAGTGCCGGGGCCCGATGGCAAGCCGTTGACGGGGCGGAACGGGTCGGTGCTGCGGCCGAGTGCGCGGCTGGTGGCGGTGAGCGCTGAGGCGCCGACGACGGCGCTGGTCGCGGTGAACAACCGTGATCCGCGGCTGCATGACCTGTACAGAGTGGACATTACCTCCGGCGCGATCGAGCGCATCGCGGATGCGCCGGAGAACACGGTGGACTGGGTGGTGGATAACGCGCTCAAGGTGCGGTACGCCGTGACGTTCACGGATGACGGCGGGCAGGTGTGGCTGGCGCCGCAGGTGGATGGAACGTGGGCGAGCGCTGTGACGCTGGGGGCGGACGATGCGCTGTCCACGGGGCCGGTGGGATTCACGGCGGACAACGCGACGATGTACGTGCAGGACAGTCGCGAACGGGACACGGCGGCGCTGTGCTCGGTGGAGCTGGCGACGGGCGCGAAAAAGGTGCTGGCGCAGGACCACGGGGCGGATGTGGCGGATGTGCTGGTTCACCCCGTGACGCACGAGATTCAGGCCGCGAGTTTCAACCGGATGCGGGCGGACTGGGTGATCCTGGATGAGGGGGTTCGGGAGGACTTCAAGACCTTGTCGGCGCTGGGGCGAGGGGATGTGGAAGTGGTGTCGCGCTCTCGCGATGACCGGACGTGGCTGGTTCTGTTGCGGGCGGACAACGGGCCGAGCAGCTACTACCTGTACCGGCGCGAGGAAGGCGGGGCGCGGGGCAAGGGCGGGAAGGCGGAGTTTCTGTTTCACGACCGCCGCCGACTGGAAACGCTGCCCCTGGCGCGGATGAAGCCGCTGCTCATCACGACCCGAGACGGGCTGGAGATGGTGAGCTACTTGTCCCTGCCGGTCGACGCGGCCGCGGAGGGCGCGGCGAGGCCGGTCAAGCCACTGCCGATGGTGCTGCTGGTGCACGGGGGGCCGTGGGCGCGGGATGAATGGGGGTACAACTCGCTGCACCAGCTGCTGGCCAATCGCGGGTACGCGGTTTTGAGCGTGAACTACCGGGGATCGACCGGGTTCGGCAAGTCGTACCTGAATGCGTCGCGCCGGGAGTGGGCGGGGAAGATGCACGACGACCTGATCGACGCGGTGAACTGGGCGGTCTCGGAGAAGGTCGCGGACAAGGGCAGGATCGCGATCGTGGGAGGCTCGTACGGCGGGTACGCAACGCTGGTGGGGCTGACATTCACGCCGGATGTGTTCGCGTGCGGCGTGTCGGTGGTCGGGCCGTCGAACCTGGTGACGCTGCTGGAGTCGATCCCGGAATACTGGAAGCCGGGCATGGCGATGTGGCGGACGCGGGTGGGAGATGTGGCGACGCCGGAGGGGCGCGAGTTCCTGATGTCGCGGTCGCCGCTGAACTTTGTCTCGCGGATCCAGAGGCCGCTCCTGATCGGGCACGGGGCGAACGACCCGCGCGTCAAGCTCGAGGAGTCTGAACAGATTGTGGACGCCATGAAGGCGAAGTCGATCCCGGTGACGTACGTGGTGTTTCCGGATGAGGGGCACGGCTTCATGAGGCCGGAGAACCGGATCGCGTTCTGGGGGATCGCCGAGGCATTCCTGAGCGAAAGGCTTGGGGGCCGGTATGAACCGATCGGAGAGGCTTGGAAGGCTTCTTCGGGGCAGGTGCGGGCCGGGGCTGAGGCTGTTCCTGGGCTTTCAGGAACCAAGCCGTAGCCAGCGGCGAACAGCGATACTCCTCGGGAAATCGGCCGGCCCCCTCCGCCCATCCCCTTGGTCCGCGTGACGGAACAGGAACCCGCCCTTACCCGCGGCGTCTGAACGTGTATCCTGCCGCGTGCGCAAGGAAATGGACATGCCCATGGGTTCGTCAATACGTTGGGTGATCGTGGCGGTGTTGGCGGGCGGGCTGGCCGCTTCCGCGTTCGGACGGCAGGAGCCTGCCCCACAACCCCCGCCCGCTACCGAGCCGTCGGCGAAACCACCGGCGGCTGAGGCGCCGGCGAAAGAAGTACAGCCCGAGACGCCCGCGCCCCCCACCGCTCCTCCCGCCACTGCCGCGCCGCAACCGGGTGAAGAGAGCGAAGTGGTGGTGACGCTTCGGGATGGACAGCGGTACACGGGTGTGCTGGTGTCGCGGGACGACACGACGGTGGTGATCCGGATCGGGGCGATTGAGACCAAGTTGAAGACGGGCCTGATCGATCGCGTGCAGGTGCTGCCGCCGGTGCAGGAGCGGTACCGGCAGTTGCGCGAGGTGATCGACGACAACGACGTTGAGGGCCTGCTGCGTCTGGTGCAGTGGCTGAGGTCCAAGTCGCAGTGGGATGATGCGCTGGCGGAGTTGGGGCGCGTGCTGGCGATTCAGCCGGATCATCCGCAGGCGCTGGAACTGAGGAACATGGTCGAATCGCAGCGGGAGCTGGCGCGGAAGGCTGGGCTGGGGAAGCGCCCGCCGCCACCGAAGGCGAGCCCCAAGGCGGAGAAGCAGGCGGACTTTCCGCTGCTGAGCGATCGGGATGTGAACCTGATGAAGGTCTACGAGGTGGACCTGACCGATCCGCCGCGGATGGTGATTGACCGCGACACGATCAAGGCGTTGATCGAGGAGCACGAGGGCGACCCGTTGATGCCGACGACGCCGGAAGGCCGGGATGCGCTGTACCGGACGAGCCCGTCGCGGCTGCTGGACCTGATGTTCCGGATCCAGGCGCGGAACCTGTATGAAAAGGTAAAGGTGATCGACAACCCGCGGTCCATGAAACTGTTCCGGGACCGGGTGCACCGTGGGTGGCTGATCAACTCGTGCTCGACCAGCCGGTGCCACGGCGGGAACGAGGCGGGGCGGCTCATGCTGGCGACGGACAAGCCGGGGTCGGACACGACGCTGTACACCAACTTTCTCATCCTGGAGCGGTACAAGACGCGGGAAGGGAAGTCGCTGATCAACTATGAGGAGCCGGCCAAGTCGGTGCTCCTGCAGATGGGGCTGGCGCGGGATCGGTCGGCGGCCAAGCACCCGGAGGTGCCGGGGATGCAGGGGAACTCCGACCTCTTCAAGCCGGTGTTCAAGAGCGAGGATGATTCGCGGTTCCAGGATGCGGTGAGCTGGATCAAGGCGATGTACCGGCCGCGGCCGGTGTACCCGGTGGAATACACGCCTCCGGGTCCGGAGCCGATCCCGCCGGCGGATCCGAAGGCGCCGCCGGTGAAGAGGTAGGGAGCCTGGGGAGGGGTTGGGAAGGGGTGCTTGGAAGGTTGCTAAACTGGGGGTCTGATGGGGGTGTTTGGTGGGCTGGTGGCGTCGAAGCCCGGGAGCGTTTGTAGCATGAATCACCGTACGAACTCTGTGTATGCGCTGGCGATGATTGCAGGCCTGGCCGTGAGCGGGTGTGAGCGGGAGGACGCGGCGGGCGATGCGCTGCAGAAGGCGCACGTGAAGCTGGCGTCGCTGAGCCCATTTGGGACGACGCTGCCGGCCGGGGACACCAAGCTCAAGGCGTACAACGAGGTCATCTCGACGCTGAAGACGGCGGTGGACACGGGCACGGAGACGCAGATCGCGTCGGCGTCGCTGCTGATCGCGCAGTCGCAGATGGGGCTGGCCGAGCCGCAGGCGGACCGGGCGAGCGAGATCGAGCGGGACGTGTTCAACCAACTGTCGTCGCTGCGGTCGGACCTGAGCCAGTATCGGATGCAGAGCGCGGGGGCGGAGGCGGCGGCGTCGTACAACCCGGCGAAGGAACTGGCGGAGATCGATCGGCAGGACCAGGAGCGGACGGCGCAGGTGGCCAAGGAGCAGGCGGCGAAGGGTGAGATCGAGAAGAAGGTCGCGGACCTCAGGGCTCAGGCGAAGGCGAAACTGGATGAATCGCGGGCGCGCCGTCAGCAGGCGGGGGCGCTCAAGCAGCAGGTGGCGAACCAGAGCGCGACGCAGGGCGAGCAGACCCTGATCGAGTCGCAGAAGATTTCGCGCGAGGCCGATGCGCTGGATGTGAAGGCGGCGCAGCTGGAGGCACAGGCGGCGACGGTCGCGCCGCAGGTGGTTGAGATCCAGAACACGATTGAGCGGCTGAACAAGCAGAAGGACCTCCTGGGCAAGGAGCGCGTGGACGTCGGCACGCGGGCGACGGCGTCGCAGAAGCAGGCGTCGGACCTGCGGGCGGCGGCGGCAAAGACGGCCGAGGCGATCAAGACCAAGGCGGATGCCCTTCACGAACTCATCACGGGCGAACTGGCCGAAACGGCCAAGAAAGCGGCCTCGGGTTTCTCCATGGCCTCGGGCACGGCGAAGAAGGCGGTCAAGGAGCTCAAGGGCACGGCCCAGTTGATCGTTGGTACGGCGCAGCAGGGCCTGGGGGATGTGCATCTGAACCACGGACGGGGGCTGCAGGTGTATTCGTACGTGCTGGAGTCGATGACGCTGGCCAAGCCAGCTCTGCCCGGGGCGGAGGCGCTGGCGGCGAGGCTTTCGGAGACGAAGGCCGCGGAGAAGGAAGCGCTGGACGCGGCGTTCGAGGCGTACAAGGGGGCTGATGCGGCGTACCAGGCGTCGGGCGGGGGCGGGGACGCGAAAGCGCGGATCGACAAGATCAACGCGCGGCTGCGGGAGCTGATCAAGCTCTCGGGCGGGAGCGAGGACATCATCGAGGCGAAGGAGCAAGCGGCTCCGGAGTCGGCGCCGACGGAGACTCCGGCGGCGCCGAGCGCGGCGGCCACGCCGGGCGGACCGCAGGAGACGCTGGCGGCGTTCCTCGACCAAAGCGGATCGGCGGAATCGAAAGCGGATCTCTTCTACACGTCGAGCCCGGCGGAGAAGGACGCGGTCGCGGCGTACCTGCGGGTGGCCGAGAAGGGGAAGAAGCTCAACGAGGTCTGCAAGGCCAAGTTCGGCGGCGACCTCCAGGAGGCCGGCGGTCAGATGATGGCCCAGATGGGCGGGGGTGTTGATCCCTCGAAGCTGGCGAACCTGAAGGCGTCGGACATTCCCGTTACGGTCAACGGTGAATCGGCGGAAGCGACGTTCCCGGGCGCGGCCAAGCCAATCAAGCTCCGGCAGGTGGATGGGAAGTGGAAGATCGAGTTTGCCAGCATGATCCCGGTTCCGCCCGAGCAGATGGCGATGTTCGGGGCGATGATGGCGCCGGCGGCGAAGGTGATGGACGAACTCATCGCCGATGTGCAGGCGGGGAAGTACGCGGATCAGCAGGCTGTTTTGCAGGCCCTGATGCAGAAGATGATGCAGGGCGCGATGCAGAACATGCAGGGCGGACCGGGCGGGGGCTGATTGGGTCTCCGGCGGTGATTCGAGGGGTGACAACCCCGGGGCGGGCGTTGGTGGCGACTCTAGAATCCGCTTCCCATGGCGACCGGCTCTCCCGAAATCGCGTTGACACCTGTCGAAATGCACCTTCACTCTCCGGCGGAGCCGGCGGTGGGCGTGTGCGTCAGCAACGAACGATGCACGTCGAAGAAGTCGGCGCACTTTGTCCGGCACGTGGCCTTTGACGTGTCTGGGTCGAAGCTGGAGGGGAACTTCCGGGCCGGGCAGAGCTTTGGCGTGATGCCTCCGGGCGTGGATGAACGGGGGCGGGCGCACAAGCTCCGGCTGTATTCGATCGCGTCACCTTCGGCGGGTGAGGACGGCAAAGGCCGGGTGGTGGCGACGACGGTCAAGCGGACGATCGACGAACATTGGGATTCGAACCGGCTGTTTCTCGGGGTGGCGTCGAACTACCTGTGCGACCTCAAGCCGGGGGACAAAGTCAACCTGACGGGCCCGAGCGGCAAGCGATTCGTGCTGCCGGCCGATCACGCGGGGCACGATTACCTGTTCTTCGCCACCGGCACGGGGATCGCCCCCTTCCGTGGGATGCTGATGGAACTCCTGGCGGAGAAGGATTCGTCGCGAATCGTGCTGGTGATGGGCGCGGCGTATGCGACGGACCTTCTGTACCACGAGACGCTGCTCTCATGGGCGCGGGAGCACCCGAGGTTTACGTACCTGACTGCCATCAGCCGCGAGAAGCAGGAGGATGGAAACGGGCCGCTGTATGTCCAGGACCGCATCCGGACACACGCCGAATCGCTGGGGGCGATGCTGGCGAACGGGCGGACCCTGGTGTACATCTGCGGGCTGGCGGGGATGGAACTGGGGATTTTTCAGCACATGGCGAGGCAACTGCCAGCGCCGGCGCTGGAGCAGTACCTGCAGGCGGATTCCGCGGCGATGGCCAGTATTGGCAACTGGGAGCGCCGGATGCTGCACAAGGAGGTTCGGGTGACGAGGCGGGTGTTCCTGGAGGTGTATTGACGAGAGTGGTGGAACCCTTGCTCAATCGGCACCGAACGGAGACCGGCGAGTTGACCCGTCGATACGTCACTGGTAGCTTTCCCGTCCCTGAAACGGGCTTTGGTGGTGTGGAGACCGCACGGAGGCGGGATTCGCGGCGGGCATGCCGCGGGTTTCGTGTCTGTACGGGTTGCAGCTTTGCTGATAGGGACTCAATGAGGCGACGATTCACTCTGACCTTGCTGATCGCGGGCCTTCTGTCCGTCGTCGCCCCCGCCCCGAGAGTGTGTGCGCAGCTGGCGGAAATTCCCAAAGAGGTCGTGCGCAAGCCGGTGCTGGGCCCGGAGGATGATCAGGTCGTCAAGAAGTTTGTGACGGATCGGCTGCCGCTGCTCTCGAACGCGGACCCGGCGGTGATGAAGAAGTCGCGGGATGAGCTGTTGAGCGCGTTCAAGGATGCGCAGGTGTCGGTGTCGTTCCGGCAGTCGTTCAACACGGCGGCGATCGCGGAGCTTCGGAACCTGGCGGGGAACGCGCAGGATGTGGTGGTGGTGAACGCCCTGCGCGTGAGCGCCGAGATGGCGACGTCGGACGGGACGGCGCTGCTCGAGAGCAAGCTCGCGGATCCGCGGGTCGCGGTGAAGTTCGCGGCGGTGAACGGGCTGGACCGGACGATGGCGGCGCTGGCGGCCAAGAGCCCGGCGATTCCGCAGCAGCGGGTTGAGCAGCTGGTGGATGTGCTGGCGAAGGTCGTGGTCGATCCGAAGAACACGCCGGAAGTGATCGACGCGGCCGTGCGGGCCCTGATGCAGGCGCGGAATGTCAGCCTGGGGAACGTCAAGTCGATGGCGTTTCAATCGCTGACGACGTCGGTGGGCAAGGTGGCGCAGCGCATGGGGGGCTCGGCGACTCCGGAGGCGCTGCAGCGGGTGTTTCTCCGGGCGGGCGAGACAGCGCGAGACTTTGGCAACGCCCAGGCGGGCCTCGGCGCCGACGGCGCGAAGGATGCCGCGTGGCTTGGGGGCCAGCTTCTGAGCTGGTCGTACTGCCAGCTCAAGGCGGGGACCATGCCCAGCGAGCAGAGCCGCGCGGTGGCGTCCAATGTCGTCAAGGTCGCCGAGGCGACGATCGTGCTGGCCGGGACGAAGTCGGGCGTGACCATTGAACCTCAGAAGCTCGGGGCTGACTTTGAGAAGGCCGGCGACAAGACCGATGCGAACTTCATTCGCAACATCACCAAGGTGCTCCAGCCGCTCTTTGGCTCACCGTTCAACCATCCGCAGAACGACTTCCTGAACTGCAAGTAGGCGGGGGCCGGTATCCTTGATGCATGACCAGGCTGGTCGTGCCCTTTGTGCTGTTGATCGCGCTGGTGGCGGCGTCGGTGCTGTCGGACCGGCCCTTGCCGAAGGCCGACATGGCGGTGATCAATCGTGGCGACTTGTCCACGATGGACCCGCAGACCATGACGTGGCTGCAGGACTTCCGGATGTGCCGGCTCGCCTTTGAGGGGCTGGTGCGGGCGGACATTTTCACGCCGGGGTATGACCCGAAGCCGGGCGTGGCGGAGCGGTGGGAGATTTCGCCGGATCATCGTCGGTTCACGTTTCACCTGCGGCACAACTCGCTCTGGACCAATGGCGAGCCGGTGACGGCCGCGGACTTTCGGTACGCGTGGAAGCGGGCGCTGCTGCCCGATGTCGCGGCGGATTACGTGCGGCAGGTGCAACTCATCAAGGGCGGCAGAGAGTTCTACGACTGGCGGGCGAAGGCGATGGCGGAGTTCGCCGTGGACCCGAAACTGACCGGCGAGGCGCGGCGGCTGGCGGCGGAGGAGTTGTGGAAGGAGACGGAGCGGAAGTTCGATGAGCTGGTGTGCGCGCGGGCGCCGGACCCGTTCACGCTCGAGGTCGCACTGATTCACCCGACGCCGTACTTCCTTGATCTGGTGTGGCTGCCGGTGTTCTACCCCGTGTGCGCGAAGGTGGTGAGGGCGTACGAACGGGTGGACACGGAGACGGGGCGGGTGCGGTGGGAGCAGGAATGGACCAAGCCGCCGCGGCTGGTGAGCAACGGGCCGTTCAAGCTCTCGGTGTGGCGCTTCAAGCGGGACATGCGGTTTGATCGCAACGAACTCTTCTGGGACACATCGCTGCTGAACGTCGATTCGATCGCGGTGCCTTCGATCGAGGACCCTAATGCCCAGGTGCTGGCGTACCAGACGGGGACGGTGGATTGGGTGAGCGATGTGGTGGTGCCGTACCGGACGGAGATGATCGCGGCGAAGAAGCAGTTCTACAGCGAGCACGCGGCGGAGTATGAAAGCCTCAAGTCGCAGGGGCTCGACCAGATCGAGATTGATCGTCGGCTTCCGGCGGATGCGCGGGCGAACATCCACGTGATCCCGACGTTCGGGACGTACTTCTACAACTTCAACTGCTTGCCGAAGTTGCCGGACGGGAGGGTGAACCCGTTTCATGATGCGCGGGTGCGCCGGGCGTTTGCGATGGCGATCGACAAGGCATCGCTGACGGAGCAGGTGCGCCGCGTGGGAGAGCCGGTCGCGAGCACGATCATCCCGCCGGGGTCGATACCGGGGTATCAGTCGCCGCGGGGGCTGGGGTACGACCCGGAGGGGGCGCGAAAGCTGCTGGCGGAGTGCGGGTATCCGGGAGGGAAGGGATTCATCACGGTCGAGATGCTCTTCAACAAAGAGGGCGGGCATGATCTGATCGCGCAGGCTATCGGACGGAACTGGGAGCAAAACCTGGGTGTGTCGGTGCTGCTGCAGCAGAAGGAGATCAAGGTTTTCCGTGAGGACCTCAAGAGCGCGAACTACATGACGAGCCGCGCCGGGTGGTTCGCGGACTTTGGCGATCCGGTGACGTTCATGGACATTCACCGGACGGGGGATGGGAACAACGACCGGAAGTACTCGAACGCGACGTTTGATGCGATGCTGGACGCCGCGGCGGATGAGGAGGATGCGGGGAAACGGATGAGGATCCTGGAAGAGGCGGAGCGGTTTCTCGTGGAGGATGAGATGCCGGTGGTGCCGCTGTTTCACTATGTGCAGATCTACCTGTTCGATCCGCACAAGCTGACGGGGATCAGTACGCATCCGCGGCAGGACCAGGTGCTGTACTGGTGTGATGTGATGGGGGATGGGAAGGGGAGGGATGAAGTGAGGCAAATGGCCAAATAGCAAAGGGCCAAATGGCAAATAGACCAACGAGATCAGTGCTGATCTGCTGTTTGGCCCTTTGCTATTTGGTAATTTGGCCGCGTGCCCGCCCTCATCCTCCGCCGCCTGCTCCAGTTGCCGCTGATCGTGGTGGTGATCTACACGGTTACGCTCGCGCTCGCGTGGGCGGTGCCGGGGAACCCGCTGGACCATGAGGGGCGGCGGCCGCCGGAGGAAGTGCAGAAGGCGATGCTGGCGCAGTACAACCTGGACAGCTTCTGGGGGTTCTACGTCACGTACCTCGACAGCGCCTCGGGGGTGAAGTACGCGAGGCAGAGCTGGAACGGCGCGGCGGGGAGGGAGAGAGAGGCCGCGGCGAAGGCGGGGATCTCGGCGCCGGAGCGGCGCGTGTTCGACCTCGGTCCGTCGCTGCAGTATCGGGACCGAAGGGTGAACGAGATCATCGCGGACACGCTGCCGGTGTCGGTGACGCTGGGGGCGATCGCGATCATGATCGCGGTGATCATCGGGGTGACGGCGGGTGTGGTGGGCGCGGTGAAGCCGGGGTCGTGGGCGGATTACTCAACGCTGGGAGTGGCGCTGGTCGGCATCAGCCTGCCGAACTTTGTGATCGGGACGGCGCTCCTCCTGGTGTTTGGCGTGTGGGTGCGGGTGCTGCCGGTGGGCGGGTGGACGCCGTTGGGCGCGATCATGCCGGCGGTGACGCTGAGCCTGCCGTTCGCGGCGTACATCGCGCGTCTGACGCGCATGGGGATGATCGAGACGCTGGGGGCGGACTTCATCCGCACAGCGCGGGCGAAGGGGGTGTCCGAGGCGCGCGTGCTGCTCAAGCACGCGCTGAAAAACGCGTTCCTGCCGGTGCTGAGCTATCTCGGCCCGGCGACGGCACTGGCGATGACGGGATCGTTCGTGGTCGAGCGCGTGTTCAACGTGCCGGGGATGGGGCAGCACTTTGTCAACGCCGTGCAGAACAAGGACCTGTTCCTGATCATCGGCGTGGTGATGATCTATTCGACGATGCTGATCCTGTTCAACCTGGCGGTGGATGTGATGTACCGGTGGGTGGATCCGAGGATTGAGTGATGGCAGGGACACAGTGACGGAGTGACGGAGTGACGGAGTAAGAAACTTCGGTAGGCTGGTGGTGTGGATGATGTTCGAAGTGATGTTGAGTTGGTCGCCGCGGCGAACGGGGGGGAGGGTGATGCGCTGGGGGCGCTGTATCTGCGGTATCGGGATTGGGCGGTTTCGCTGGCGCACCGGTTCACGGGGGATCGGGAGCTCTCACTCGATGTGATGCAGGAGTCGTTTGTGTACCTGTTTTCGAAGTTCCCGGGGTTTGAGCTGCGGGCGAGATTGACGACGTTTCTGTATCCGGTGATTCGGAACAACGCGCTGGCGGCGCGGCGGAAGAAGCGGCCGGGGGCGGATGATGAGGCGATTGGGGCTGTTGCAGCGCCGGAGACGCCGGGCGGAAGTCCGATGTCGCAGGAATTGGCCGCGGCGGTGGAACGGTTGCCGGATGCCCAGCGCGAAGTCTTGCTGATGCGGGCGGTGGACGAGATGAGCGTTGCCGAGATCGCGCTGGCGCTGGGGGTGCCGGAGGGGACGGTGAAGTCTCGGATGCATCATGCGGTGGCGGCGCTGCGGGGGGAGGCGGGTTTGAGGAAGTACTGGGAAGAATGGACAGGTGGCACTGGACGCGGGCTTTGAGAATCCAGTGGTGAGACTCTGAAGAGCACGAACGCCGCCGGTACCGCTCGCTGCCGCACTGGCCGCTCAAAGCCTGCGTCCAGTGGCACGAATCATTGAGATTTCCTGGAATCGGTTGAACCGGATGCACTCTGGCGCACTTCACTGGGAGCACTATGACGACTGACCCTCAGATTCCGGATCGGCTTCAGGCAGACCTTCGGCGGGTGTACCGGGCTTCGGTTTCGGTGCCGGGGGAGGTCGATGCGGCGATGTTGGCGGCGGCGGCGGGGAGCACGGGCATTGCAAAGCCAAGGCCCGTGGCACGGATGCCGTTCAAGTGGCGGGTGGTGAAGTGGGGCAGCGTGGCCGCGGCGGTGATTCTGGCGTTCACGATTCCGACGCAGCTTTCGAGGAACAGCCAGATTTCGCCGGGGGGCGGGGTGGGCGGGGGGGCCGGGCCGGTCGCAATGCATTCAGGGGATGTCAATGGAGATGGGCTGATCGACATTCTCGATGCGTTTGCGCTGGCTCGGGCGCTGCGGGATGGTGATCCCTCCATCACCCGGGCCGAGATTGACGCGGCGGCGGCGGCGGCGGTGCGGCTGAACCTGGGAGGTGGGGCATGAGGTTGGCACTGTGTCTTGCTGTTGCGCTGATGACGGCCGGGCTCGGGGGGTTGGGGCTTGGGTTTCAGCAGCCGGAGCGGAAAGTGGAGGCGGCGACGGAAGTGGGGCCGCGGTTCAGGGCAATAGACATCTACGTGGATTCGGGAGAGGTGGCGTTGGCGGCGTATCAGGTGGAGATCAAGGCGGCGGACCACACGCCAGAAGTTCCTCCGACCTCCTCATCCACTTCGACGACGACGTTTACCTCCTACGAGGGCTCGATTGTCACGCTTGTCGGCATTTCCGGCGGTGATCATGCCGCGTTCAGGGATCCGCCCCGCTACGACCCGGCGGCGCTGCACAAGGAGCGACTCAAAGACCGGATCATTCTCGCGGCGTTCAACACGGGGGCGGACCTGCCCACAGGCAGGACTCGGGTGGCACAGATTCAGGTGCAGGTTGAAGGGCCGGACCCGGTGTACACGGTGATGGTGAAGGCCGCGGCGGCAGCGGATGGAACGAAGATCAACGCGACGGCCACGGCGGCCCTTGCAGGAGATTCGCGATGAGGAAGCTCTATCGGCGGCTGGGGTTGGCGGGTGCGGCGATGGCGGCGGGCGCGGCGCTCGTGATGCAGGCGTGCGCGTCACAGCGCAGTATGGATCAATCCGTTGACCGCTCACGGAGAGTTCAGGCAGGTACACCCGGCCAAACGATGCACTTCGGGAACTTCGAACCGATCGGTGGACCGCAGGATTCCGCCAGGCTCTCGGTTTCAGGCAACGTCGCCACCATATCGCCAGACGCCATCGTGAACTATCCGCTTGATTGGCCTGCACGCGCGAGTGTGCGGGGTAACGCCGCGGCGAAGATTCCCCAACCCTATGGGTGGTATGGGCTCAGCAGCGGCCCGACTGCGCAAGCGTTGCATGAGAATCCCGCCCCGACTGTTCCCAACGTGGCGACGCGCCCCGAGATCATCCTCCGCCCCGGCGAAGAGCTCTGGGTGATTCAGCGCACGCACCCGCGGGTTGTCGCCGCCAGCGATGACACGCCCGGGTGCGGAAGCCTGATGACGCGGCGGGAAGAGAGTGGCGGATGGCGCGAGGTTCCGGTTCCGCTCGCGCACACGAGCGTCAACGCCCGGATCGACGGGTACATCTCCAGCGTGCACGTCACGCAGAAGTTCTCGAACCCGTTCGATACCAAGATCGAGGCGGTGTATGTGTTTCCGCTGCCGGAAGACGCCGCGGTGAACGACTTTCTGATGACGGTGGGGACGCGGACGATCCGCGGCGTGATCCGCGAGCGGGAGGAAGCCGAGAAGATTTACGAGCGGGCGCGGCGGTCCGGGCATGTCGCCTCGCTCATGACGCAGGATCGGCCGAACATCTTCACGCAGACGGTCGCGAACATCGAGCCGGGAAAGCAGATCGACATCGACATCACGTACCTCCACTGCCTGGGGTATCGGGATGGGGCGTTTGAGTTCGTGTTCCCGATGGTGATCGGGCCGCGGTTCAACCCGCCTTCTGCCACTCGCGAGGGGAATGGCGTCGGCGCTGTGGCGTATGGCGCGCCCGGGGCGTCGGGGCAGCAGACGGAGGTTCAGTACTTGCGGCCGCAGCAGCGGAGCGCGACGGAGGTGGACCTCGCGGTGGACATTCACGCGGGCGTTTCGATCGAGTCGCTGGAGAGCCCGAGCCACGCGATCACGGTGGAGCATGATCGGGCCGCGCCGACGCTGGCGAAGGTGAAGCTTGCATCGTCGGAGACGATTCCGAACAAGGACTTCATCCTGCGCTACCGCATCGCGGGTAGTGCGACCAAGTGCGCCATGTTGACGCAGCCGGATTCGCGGGGCGGCCAGGCGGGGGGCAAGCCGGGCGGGTTCTTCTCGATGCTCCTGGTGCCGCCGTCGGACCTTTCGTATGTGCCGCGGGGCCCGGTGGAAGTGGTGTTCCTGATCGACTGCTCGGGGAGCATGGAGGGTGAGCCTTTGCAGCAGGCCAAGGCCGCGGCGATGCACGCGCTGGCCCGGCTGGATGTGGACGACACGTTCCAGATCATCAACTTCTCGGATGCGGCGTCGCAGCTTGGGGATCAGCCGTTGCCGGCTTCGCGGCGGAATCTGGATCGCGGGCTGGCGTACCTGAACACGCTGTCGGCCGGTGGCGGTACGATGATGATGAACGGCGTGAAAGCGGCGCTCGGGTATCGCAACGACCCGACGCGGACGCGGTTTGTGTGCTTCCTGACGGATGGGTTCATCGGAAACGATGCAGAAGTGCTGGGGCTGGTGCGCGAGAAGCTCGGGGCGTCGCGGATCATGTCGGTCGGGATCGGGTCGGCGCCAAACCGATATCTGCTGGAAGGGCTGGCGAGACTGGGAAGAGGTGCCGCGGCGTTTCTTTCGCCCGGGGACAAGCCGGAGGAGGTCATGGACCTGTTTCTGGACCGGATCGCGCACGCGGCGATGACGGACCTGTCAATCGACTGGGCGGGGCTGGATGTGAGCGATGTGTATCCGAAGCGGCTGCCGGATCTTTATGTGGGGAGGCCGGTGCTCTTGACGGGGCGGTACAGGGGAACGGCGACGGGGCCGATCAAGGTCAGCGGGCGCGCGGGGCGCGAGCGGCTGGCGACGACGGTGCCGATGATGGGCGATGAGGCGGGGGAGAATCGATCCACCATCGCGTCGATCTGGGCCCGCAAGAAGATCGAGGAGCTGTCGGACAAGGCGACGAGCGAGGATGGGCCGCGGGTGCAGACCGCGATCAAGCAGACGGCGCTCGACTACGGGCTGATGTCTTCGTACACGGCGTTCATCGCGGTGGATTCACTGGCGAAGACATCGGGGACGTTTGGGACGACGGTCCCGGTGCCTGTGCCGGTGCCGGCGGGGACTCGGTATGAAACGACGGTAACGGAGACGGGGTACCGGCGGTAAGAACGAAGACGGGGGGAAGGGGTGCCCCATGCGGAACCGTGCGGTGCGTGCGCTATTGATCCTGGGGTCGTGCCTGGCTGGGGCGTGCGAGCGGTATCGATATGACATCGATCTGAATCCCGGCCCCGCGGAGATGCACCGGGCGCTGACGGTGCAGGCCGTGCGCAGCGGGGATGGGGGCGGCGCGAAAGTCGCGGCGGAAGAATCGGCACGACTGGCGAAGCTATACGGCGCGGCCGTGAAGGCCGACGGGGCGAAGGTCTCGATCGCGGGAACATTCAAGGGCGTGATGCCCGGGGATGTTGGCGGCACGAGCACGTACGTGACGTTCCCGACATCGCTGGGGACGTTCTACTTGTATTCGGAACGTTTCCGGGGCAACGACGACTTGCTGGCGCAGTGGGAGCGGCAGGTCGCAGCAATTGACCTGTTGGTGGACCTGGCAATCGCGTGGAGCAGGGAGACGCTCAAGGGCGAGGATGGGCTCGAGACGCTGTGCGCGTTTCTGGATGGGCCGATGCGGCGTGATGCGAAGAACGCGGGGCTGTATCTGCGGTGGTCGGGGGCGCTGGCGCGTTCGAACGCGGGGACGGAGGAATCTCAGGCGGAGGATGGGAAGCGGCGCGTGATGGAGGGCGTCGGGGCGCTGACACGGTACCTGGCGGATCGGGGGTACATCGAGCCGCGGGAGCTGCCCGTGATGTTTGCTTCTGCGCAGGGAGATCTGACAGACGCCCCGGATGCGGCTATGCGGGCGGCGCAGAGGCAGGTGCTCAGGCGGATGGGACGCGAGGGGCCGGTGCCGGAATCACTGGCGGTGCTGAGCTCGCGGGATGCGTGGGCGAAGTCGATCGAGGACTTTGTTGAGAAGAGCGCGGAGGCGAAGCGGCTCGTGGAGGCGTGGAATGCCAAGCGCGGGCCGCGGCTTGAACAGGGGATGCGGGGGCTTCTTGGCGTCGCCGCCGTGGACGCGATCGGTGCGTCGATCCTGCCGGACACGGATCGGGTGGCGGTGCGGCTGCACGTGCCGGTGAAGCCATTTGCGACCAACGGGACCTGGGTGGAGCGGGACCTCATCCTGTCGTGGCTCGGGTCGGTCGAGGTCGACGCGGCGGAAGCCTCGGGGCTGCCGATGAACGCGTTCGCGCTGTGGTGTGAAGCGGACGAGAAGGAGCAGGCCGGGCGGCTGGGCGGGGTCAGGCTCACCGGCGAGGAGCTGGCGTCGTACTGCCTGTTGCGGCACGCGCTCTCTGAAGAAGAGGGAAAGGCGTGGGACGAGTTTGTCTCGACCCTGGGCGGGGACGGGGCGAAAGTGAAGGAGTTTCGCTTCAAGGGCAGGGCCGCGGCGCCGATGATCGCGGAGGCACTGGCGGCGGCGATGCAGAAGTAGAACGTGCGCTCGGGCGATTGTGGACAGATGGTGCGAAACTGACGGGAGTGTAAAAGTTCCCTCATTTGCAATCGCAGACTCTTGTGCTCCCTTTGGGGGCTCGGCGCCGTATACGCTTGCATGCGGCCACCGGGTGGAACGGCCGCGGGAGGCACCTATGCGAAGCAACGGCAAACCGAAACTCAGCGGCGATGTGGACGCGATCAAGCAGGACATTGTGGCGCTGCAGGCGGACCTGTCCGAGGCGCTCAAGCACCTGGTAAGCGTGGGCAAGGCCGAGGCGGGGGATGTCAAGGAGAAGCTTGAGTCGAACCTTCGCGAGCGGCTGGCCCGGCTCTCGGACCGGGCGGACGAACTGACGCAGCGGGGCAAGCGGGCGGTGGAAAGCGTTGAGGGCATGATCGAGGAGAAGCCGCTGCAGTCGGTGGGCATCGCGCTGGGCGTGGGCGTGCTGGTCGGCGTGCTGCTGGCGCGGAAGTAAGTCGTGAAGCCGATCGCAAACTTCATTGTGCGCATCGCGGAGCTGCTCGAGGCGGAGGGGCGGGCGCTGCGCGAGTCCTCGGTCAGCGTGGGGCTGGCGGTGGCGTTGGCGCTCGGGGCGGCGCTGGTGGGCGTGGGCGGCCTGGCGATGGTCGCGTGGGGGATCTTCGAGGCGCTCAAGTCCGCGACCAACGTGATCGGCGCCGCGTTCATCAGCGGCGTGTTTCTTCTTCTCTGCGCTGGGGCGCTGGTCGCGATTGTGATCAGGCTGGGGAAGGGGAAGGCGGGCAAGGACCAGTGAAACCGAGCGTCGCCGAAGCCAAGCGTTCGCTGCTCGAGGCCTCGCCGGCGCCGGCGGACCTGCTGCCTGCGCGTCTGGACCTGATCCGCAAGCACCCCAAGGAAGCGTTGCTCATCGCCGCGGCCGTGGGAGCGGTGCTGGGGTCGTCCCCGAAACTGCGGCGGGCGGTGATTGACGTCGCTGTGGCGGTGGCGAAAGTGGCTTTGAAGTAAGCCCCGGCTCACCGGCGCGGATGGCTGGGCACCGACCCGATGGCGCGCCGCATCACCCGGCCGACTTCTCTTCGAACGTCGCGCCGTCCATCACATCACAACTGATGAACTGACCGGGCTGAAAGTCGGCGGCCTTCTGGCGGGCATCGGTCGGTGTGAGGTGAATCGGCACGCCGGCGTTCACGAGAATGGAGTCGCCGGATACGGAGAGCACGGTGCCCTGGACGCGGCGCGGTCGGCCGAAAACGGGCTCGACGTAGCGGCCGCCGGTCTGGACCGTGTCGATACGGCGGGCCTTGGCACGGATCAGGCCGTGAATCTTCTTGTTCACTTCGGTCCGCGGCGGCGAAAGCGGGATGAGGTGGAGGTCGTAGCTGGTGTTGGGGAAGGTAATCTTGATGTATCCGGCCTTGGTGGCGGTAGGCGCGACGACCTCGGTCAGCGTGCCGCGGGCCAGGGAGGGGTCGATTCTGGTGGTTGGGGCCGGGGTGATCATGGCGGGGAGTGTATTGCCGAACCGTTGGCCGGGCGGGTGTCGAGGTGGTCGATGGTGAGCATCAGGCCGGCGGGGCTGGTGGCGACGCCGGGGTCTCCGCTGGCGATGTGGGTATGAACGCCGGGAGCCGCGAGGGCGAAGTCGATGGCTGCTTTCAGCCGGTGCAAGGCCGCGGCGTCGCCGGAGATAACAACCTCCGGATGCTGCGTTGACGGTGTCCGCGTAGCGTCGGTCCACTGTCGCAGAGTGATTCGCAGGTCGCCGCGGCTCATGTCTCAACTCCCACCGGCGCGAGCCCAAGGAAGTTGGCGAGGAGGCGCGGGCCTTGGGTTGTCATGAAACTCTCGGGATGGAACTGGACGCCTTCGAGTGGCGCCTTGCCCGAACCCCCCCACTTCCGGCGCAGGCCCATGACCACTTTCTCACCGGCGTCGTGGGTCCACGCGGAGACTTCCCAGCTCGCGGGGATTGAGTCGGGCTCGACCACGAGCGAGTGATAGCGCATCGCGTCAAAGGGCGAGGGGATGCCGGAGAAGAGACCCCGACCATCATGGTGGATGGGGCTGGTCTTGCCGTGGACGGGCGTGTGGCGGACGACGGACATGCCGTGAGCGGTGCCCAGGCACTGGTGGCCGAGGCAGACACCAAGGATGGGAATGCGGCCGGCGAAGGCCTTGATCAAGGCTTGCGAGATTCCGGATTCGCGCGGCGAGCAGGGGCCGGGGGAAATGATGATGTGGGAGGGGCCACGGCCGGAGTCGAGAGTTTGGACTTGCTTGAGCGTGATCTGGTCGTTGCGGGCGACGAGGAGTCGGCCGACGTTTCCCGGCGCAACGGGTTCGAGGGATGGATCGATTGCTCCGAGGGCCTGGACGAGGTTCCAGGTGAAGGAGTCGTAGTTGTCGATGAGGAGGAGCATGGTGGAAGAGTCGTGCGACGAAAGACCGAACGTCACCGTCTGCGAAGTCTTTGCCCCGGAGGGGCAGAGGAATGTAGCCTCGGGTGGAGCCCGCGTTTCGCGGGCGGAACTCGGGGAAGGATGGACTCCCGGGTGGCCGCCCCGACGCGGAGGAACGCCCATTCCTTCAAACGGGGCGGAGGATGGTGTGGATACATGCCGGCATTTGTGAGCCCTTCGCGCGTGGGAAGACTCGTTCTCGCCTGCCGGGCGACGCCGTGAACTCGAGTGACTCGCCTGCCGGTCCTTCTGGTCCGAGGGCTTTCGCCCCTTGGGCGCTCAGTTGTTGCGAGTGGCTTCAGCCACTCGAATTCATGCCCCAAAGCGGTTCGGCCCCTTGGGCCGACCCCCTTCACGTTCGAGGTATCCTTTCGCCATGCCACGCTCATGGACCCAGAACTTCTACCACATTGTCTTCAGCACCAAGCGCCGAGAGCCGACTGTTTCGCCGGAGATCGAATCGCGGCTCTACCCGTTCGTCGTCGGCATTCTCAAAGACCTCCGATGCGCCACGCTGGCGATCAACGGGATGCCCGATCATCTGCACGCGCTGGTTCGCTACCCTCCGGATCTCGGCCACTCCGACATGCTGCAGAACGTCAAGGGCCGGTCCTCGCGGTGGCTGGGAGAGACGTTCCCGCGTTCGATGTGGCGCGGCTGGCAGGAGGGTTTCGGTGGCTTCACGGTCAGCCCGTCGCTCGTGCCCCGAGTGGAGGACGACATCCGCAACCAGAACGAGCATCACCTGCGCCAGTCCTACGAGCAGGAAGTGATCGAACTGCACCGCCTGCACGACATGGAATTCGTCGCGGCGGATGTGCTCGATTGAACCGAGGGTGCGCGTCGGGGGTCGGCCCAAGGGGCCGAAGTGCTAATGGAGTCATCTTCGAGTGGCTGAAGCCACTCGCAACTATCGGACGCCCAAAGGGCGAAAGCCGGAAACCCGCGTGGGTGGGACAACGTCTTGCCTGAGTTCACGGAGTTGCCCTGCCGGAACGCGTGAGTTGTGGGTGCCTAAGTAGCTGCGGTTGGGGTACTGTCGCCTATGCCGCCTTCGTCCCCGCTACGCCGTCGGGCGTGACCAGGAAGAGGTCCTCGCAGATGGGGTAGGGCAGGCGCTTGTAGTCGTGGGTGACACGGCCCTGCAGACGCCTTACGAACGGATCGGGATCGGGCGAGAGGGCGATGAACATGTCGCGAGCCGGGAGGGCGACGTAGAAGTTGCCGCCGAGCTTGGGCGCGAGCTTGCGATAGAGGCCGGACATGAGCAGACGCGCGGCGTCGTAGCCGTCTTGCTCCGACAGGATCGCGGCGCGGCCGCCTTCCTTGCTCTCGACGATCTGCATTTCCATGCTCGGCGCGTACTGGTCGAGATTTTTCCTCGCGATGTCGTCGAGATCGTCGGCGCAGAGGTTCCAGCGGATCATCTGCTCGGTGGTGATGCTGACGGTCATCTGCGGGAGGTCGATCACGAAGACGACGACGGTGTCGTTGACAAAGGGCACGTGGGCGACCATCTCCCGCGAGAGGTGGTTGAAGATCGACTCGGGCTGGATGCGCGGCATGATGCGCGGGCGGGCGAAGTCGAGCGACATGTGGCCGAGGTTGGCCGCGTCGCCGGCGAAGAGCTGATCGAGATAGTGCTCGACGATTTCTTCGCTGCGGTCGGGCTCGTGGTTGACCATGCGATAGAGGTTTTCGAGGTCCAGGCGCCGGCCGTTGATAACCAGCTCGCGCGGACCGGTCAGTTCGACCTTGTACGCGGGCTGCAGCCGCTTCAAGAGCGCGGCAACCTGCTCGGCAAACGCCTCTGGCTCGTGCGAGTACCCCGGCATGAAGCTAGTCCCCCCTGACTTACCCACCCTGATGTCCCGAACGCGGTACGCCTCGATCCGGGCCCGCGTGTGAGCGCGTGCCCTGCGTTCGGGTGCCGGTCAGCTATCGTCTATTCGCTCGGAACAGTCAATGGGCTGCGTTGATCTCGACCGACGGGAGCGTCGCCAGGGCCCGTCAGAACCCGCCCGGGCGGTCGAGACGGATCAACTCCACACGCGGGGGTCCGGGAACGCCCCGCGAGCATCGGGAGCCACCGGCGCGTCCGGCACGTTTGACCAGAACGGATCTTGCCCGCGAACCGCGGGTTTGGCGCAGGGTCCGGATTATGGCTAGAATCGGTGCTCAAGGCTCAAGGGCCTCCATGGAGACTCGCACGTGACCGAACAGGAAATCGAAAGCAAGGTAATCAAGATCGTGGCCGAGCAGCTTGGCGCCGACACGGCCAAGATTTCCCGGACCACGAGCTTCGTGGACGACCTCAACGCCGACAGCCTCGACCAGGTCGAACTGGTGATGGAGTTCGAAGACGAGTTCGAAACCTCGATCCCGGATGAGCAGGCTGAGAAGATCAAGACCGTCGGACAGGCCATCGAGTTCATCAAGCAGGCTCACGGCATCGAGTAATCGCCGCGGGGCGGTGTCGGTGCGTCGCGGGAGGCGGGGGAGCAGCGGCGGCGAGAGCGCGCAAGTCTCGCGGGAGTCCGAGAACGACCATGACGGGCCACGATCGGATCGTCGTGACGGGCCTTGGCGCAGTAACGAACCTGGGCCTCGATGCGGCGTCGACCTGGGCGTCGATGCGCGAGGGCCGGAGCGGCATCAGCGTCATCGAGAGCGAGCTTTTCGCCCGGTACAAGGACACCTGGACCTGCCGCATCGGCGGACAGATCAAGGGCTTTGACCCGGTCAAGCGAATCGAGCACCGCGAAGCCAAGCGGATGGACCGTTTCACCCAGCTCGGCGTTTCCGCCGCCGCGGAGGCGGTGGAGCACTCGCGGATCGACTTTGCGAAGGAGAACCCGGAGCGGTGCGGTGTCGTCGTGGGTTCGGGCATCGGCGGGATCATCACGATCGAAGAGGGGCTGCAGGTCATGATGGACCGGGCGCCCGACCGGCTCAGCCCGTTTACGGTCCCGAGGCTGATGGTCAACGCGGCAACGGGCACCATCTCGATCCGGTTCGGCCTTCAGGGCCCTGCATCGGCCCACGCCACGGCCTGCGCCAGCAGCGGGCACGCCATCGGCGATGCGATGAACTACCTGCGGCGCGGGCTGGCGGACGTGATGATCGTCGGCGGGGCGGAGGCGGCGGTGTCGCCCCTCTGTATCGGCGCGTTCATGACGATGAAAGCCCTCTCGACCCGCAACGACGCCCCGACCAAGGCCAGCCGCCCGTTCGACAAGGACCGCGACGGGTTTGTGCTCTCCGAGGGCGCCTCCATGATGGTGATCGAGACCGAATCGCACGCGAAGAAGCGCGGGGCGACGATCCACGCCGAACTCGTCGGGTGCGCCAACAGCTCCGACGCGACCCACATCACGGCGCCCGATGAAGAAGGGCGCGGCGCTTCACGATCCATGACGTGGGCGCTCAAGGATGCGGGGCTCAACCCCTCACAGATCGACTACGTCAACGCGCATGGGACCTCGACGGGCCTGGGCGACAAGGCGGAAGTCGCGGCGGCCCTGCGCCTCTTTGGCGATCACGCCCGCAAGAGCAAGGGCGGCAAGCTGCTGATGAGTTCGACCAAGTCCATGCACGGGCACACGCTCGGGGCCTCGGGCGCACTGGAGATGATCGCGTGCATCCACGCGGTGCGCGACGGGATCATCCCGCCGACGATCAACCTCGACAACCCCGATGAAGGCTTCGACATGGACTTTGTCCCCCACCACGCCCGCGAACGGCGGATCAGGTACGCCATGAACAACACGTTCGGATTCGGCGGGCACAACGTGACGGTGATCGTGGGGCGGTACGAGGGCTGAGGCCCTTGAAAATTGCCAAATAGCAAAGGGCCAAATGGCATATGAAGACCGTCCTTCTGGCGGTTCGGACTTGCCATTTGGCCCTTTGCTATCTGGCAATTTTCGCCCCGGCCCTTCCCGAGCCGATATACCCATCGATGCCTGACCTCTCTTCCATTCTTCGCCTCGAAGTCCCCGTGATCGTCCGGCTGGGCGAGCGGTCGATGACGGTCAACGAAGTTCTCGGCCTGGTGCCCGGCGCCATCATCGAGCTGACCAAGTCCTCCGAGGATGAGCTCGACCTGCTCGTCAACAACAAGCAGATCGGCATGGGCACGGCCGTGAAGGTCGTCGAGAACTTCGGCATCCGGATTTCATACATCGGGGACCTCAAGCAGCGCATCGCGGCACTCGGGGGCAGCCTGACGCCCACGGGTTCGGACGCCGATGTCGAAGCCGCGGCCTGAATCAGCTCTTGTGCCTGAGCAGCCACTCGATCGCGCCCGGCAGCTCTTCCCCCACCAGCAGCGAATGACCGCGGTCTTTGATCAGCCGCAGCTCCACGGGCAGGCCCGCCGCCTTGGCCGCGGCGACGCCGGCCTCGACCTGGTCCTTCTTCATGAGAGGGTCGAGCTCGCCGGAGATCACCAGGGTCGGCGGCATCTTGGAGCCCGAGGGAAAGCGGCCCATGCCCGCGATGAGGCATGCCGCGGCGACGCTGCCCGTGCGCTGGGCGGCGATGCCGGTGCCCGCCATCGCGCCGAGGGAGTGGCCGATGATGAAGATGCGCGAGCGGTCGATGGGATAGATCTCGGCCGCGGCGTTGACGATCGCGTCGAACACGACGGCGTTGCCCATGAGCATTTCGGTCCGCGTGCTGACGACAATGAACCCTCGCTTCTCGGCGAGGGCTTTGAGTTCGCCGGCGCCGTAGCCGTCGGGCCACATGTTCTCATCGCCGCCGGCGCCGTGAAGGGCCATCACGAGCGGGAATGGGCCATCGCCGGCGGAGGGCACGATCACGCGGGCGGCAATGTCCACGCCGCTGTAGGCGAACACACGCCAGTAATCGCCCCGTTTCATGCGGTAGGGGTCGCGGCCGGCCTTGATCTCGGCGACTTCACGCTCCAGGTCCTGCCGGAGCGAGATGGGCTCGGCCAGGAACTGCGAGGAATCCTCGAACGACGGCGAATCGGTGAGCAGGCCGATCCGGGCCCGGCACGCGGCGAGGGCCTGCACGGGTTTGTCGACCCCGGCGAGCTCTTTCAGCAGCTCCTCGCGAACCGAGTCCAGCGAACGCTCGGTGACAACCAGCCGCGCGGTGAACCGGGGTTCTTCGCCGCTCATGACCTGCAGGCGATAGGTACCGACCCCGAACGCTCGGGCCTCAACGGTGAACTCCGCCCGAGGCTCCGTGGTCGTCGTTTCGAACACGATCTTTCCGGTAGGGGCCATGATCCGCACACCCACAGCGCCCACGGGCTGGGCCTCGTACATCGGGTCGACCGAGATGCGGACAGGTTCGGGCCTGGCCAGGTTCATCACAGCCGGGCGGGCGGACACGCGGAGCGATGAGGCGAAGGCGTGGTTGGGCGTCACTGCATCGCCGAAGCGGAGACGATCGGCGATCTCCCGCAGGCCTTCGGTTGCCCGCTGGCCCGTGAAGAACTTGAGCGTGGCGTCGTCGAAGAGCTTGTTGATCTCCGCGGCGTGCGGGCCGGCGGGATGGGCTCGAAGAGTCCGTTCGAGGTCGATGTACACCTCGGCGAGGTCCGCGCGGCTGAAGCGGGCGATGGTCTGGGCGTGCGTTTGACCGGCAAAGGCGAGGCACGCGATGGCCGCGGCGATGATTCTCATCGCGGGTCCTCGTCAACGCTCTCGGGAGTGGCCCGGGTGCCGGGGTCCCACCGGATCTTCTGGGCGCCGAGCAAAGTCCCGGTCGCGACGGCGAGATCGACCTGGGCCAGTTCGTAGTCCGTGACGGCGACGATCTCGGCGAGCTGTGCCTCGGCCAGGCGCGTCGCCGCGTCGAGGACGTTGGTGCTGGTCGAGTTTCCGACTTCGAACTGGCGCTGCTCGGCCGCGAGCGTGCGGGTGCTGAGGATGGTGGCCTGTCTCGTCGCCAGGATGCGCTGCCACCCGGCCTCGATGGCGTCGACGGCGTCGAGCACTTCCTGGCGGATGGTCTGCTTGCGCGATTCCTTGGTGCCGAGGCGCTGGAGCCGCGTAAGCATCGTCCCGCGATACCTCGCCCGCGCGCCCTCGTTGCCGATGGGCGTTGAGAACGTGGCGCCGACGGACCAGTCCTCGAACCGGTTGCGCTCGAGCGTGTCGAAGCTCTTGTCGAGTGTTCCGCCGAGCCCGTTGATGGCGTAGGTCGCGGACACGTCGAGCTGCGGGAGCATCTGATTCTTCGCGAGCTTCATGTTGGCCACATCGGAAAGGAGGCGGAGCTCGATTTCGAGCATCTCCATCCGGTTCTGCTCGGCGGCGTTGGCGAGCGTGCGGCCGTCGAAGAGGTATTCAACGGGACGGGGATCCGTCTTGGTGACCAGCTTGGAGGCGTTGTCGATCTCGAGGCCGGGCATGTTGATGAGCCGTTTGAACTCGCGCTGCCGCCGGAGCACGACGTTCTGCGCGACGATGATCGCGTCGAGACGGTCGGCCACGCCGGACTGGGCACGGACGAGCTCTATCTCGGCTCTTCGCCCGGAGTTCACCAGGCGCTCGGATCGTTCGAGCTGGGCCTTGGCGAGTTCGTACTGCTGCTGGCGGACCTCGAGATCGCGCCCGGCCTGGTAGAGCCGCCAGTAGGCACGATCGACCGCGGAGACCTGGTTGATCACGGCGAGCTTGGTCTGGCTCTGCGAAATCTGGTGGTTGTAGGACGCGATCGTGATGGGCGTGGCGTTCACCTCCCGCCCCGCGTTCCGGAGGAGCGGATGACTGATCGAGAACGCGAGGTCCGACGTGTACGCCGGGTTCAGCGTGGAGAACGAGTTGTTGGTCTCGACGCGGGAGATCGGCAGGCTCACGCTCGCGGAGCCGCCGGTGCGCATCGGGATCGTCACGCCGGGTTCGACCGAGCCAAAGTCTTCCTGCGCGTTGCTCAGCGTCGAAGCGGTCGCCGAATCCGTCTGCCGCCACAGTGCTCGGGTGGTGAACACCGCCTCGAACGCCGCTTCCTCCGCCGTGATCGACTCCGCGGCGATCGTGGGACTCATCAGCGCCACCTTCAGGTCGAGGTTGTGCTCGAGCGCCGAGGCCCGGGCCTCCTCGATCGTCATCGGCACCTCGGGCATGGCGGCGAACTTCTCACGCGCGGCTTTGGCGGCTTCCTCGGCCTTGGTCGGCTCGGCCGCGGTCGGCTTGGCGTAGCTCTCGATCGCGAGGCGATCCACTTCGCGGAGCCGCTGGACGGGTGTGCGCCGACCGTAGTCGGCATCGGAGCGGCCAAAGGGCGAGGCACAACCGGCAAGGGCCGCCGCGGCGGTCAGCGGAAGCAGAACCCTGAACGGCCGCGGAAGGAGGGTATTGGCCACTGTCCCGAATCCGTGATCCACTGTTCGAATCTCCAACCCGTCCCCCGGAACGTCAGACTCAGTCATGCCGCAGCGCATCGATCGGGTTCAGCATCGCGGCCTTGATCGCGGGAAGCATGCCCGAGATCACGCCCGTCGCGGCCGAGACCAGCACGGACACCAGCACAGCCCAGAGCGGCACAACCGCCTCGCTCATGAACTGCGGCAACGCTGTCCGGGCCGCCAGGATCAGCGATTGCCCGATGAGCAGCCCGATCGCGCCTCCGATGAGGCACAGCGTCACCGACTCGACCAGGAACTGCATCAGGATCACCGCCGGGCGGGCGCCCACGGCCTTGCGCAGGCCGATTTCCCGCGTGCGTTCCGACACGGAGGCGAGCATGATGTTCATGATGCCGATGCCGCCGACGATGAGCGAGATCGCGACGATCAGGCCCATGAAGAGCTGGATCACCATGGCGATCTTCTTGAACTGCTGGATGAGCTGTTCCAGGGCCTCGACGCCGAACGTGTCGGGCTCTTCGGGCTTGAGGCTCCGCATGCGGCGCATGTAGAAGCGGATCTCCGCCTTGGCGTCCTCGTACAGCTCCGGCGTCTTGGTTTCGGCGACGACATACATCCGCGGCTCGGAACGCAGCATCTCGCCGGTGCGGAAGGGAATGAAGACCTCCGTTTTCGCCTCGTCTCCGCCGAAGGCCGCAAAGACGGTCTTGGTCTCGACCACGCCGACGATGGTGAACTTGCGGTCCGAGAGCATGACCTGCTGGCCGATGGGTTCCTTGTTCAGGCCCAGCTCGTCGATCGCCTTGTCGTTGACGATGCACACCGGGAGGCGCTCTTCCTCGTCGATGCGGGAGAACGGCCGGCCCTGGAGGATCGCCCGGTTCTCGATGGCGTTCCACTCCGGGCGGATCGCGTACACGGGAACCGTTCCCTTGAACTCATCGCCGAAAGCGACGGTCATGGACATTTCCATGATCGGCGTCAGCCGCGCCAGCGACGGGCACTTGTCCAGCATGCCGTCGACCTCGCGGGTGTTGAGCCGGATCTGCCGCCACGAATACTTGCCCCTCATTTCGCGGGTCATGCGCGGGAAGACCCAGACCTTGCTCGCACCGACCGTGGCAAACTCCTTGAGCACGACGCGCTGCAGGCCGTCGGTCGCGGCGACGACGGTGATCACCGCGCCGACGCCGATGACGATCCCGAGCGTCGTGAGCAGAGCACGGACCTTGTTGGCCCAGATCTGTCCAAGGGCGAGAACGACAGTCTGCGCGAAGAGGCGGATGAGGATCACCGGGCACCCCCACTTCCGCCGGGGCCGGTTGCCGCCGTTCCCTGCACCGCCGCGGCCTGGGCCGCCTGGAATGCCCGGTTCAGGAACTCGCGGTGGATGGGGTCGTCATCGGTCGGATGGTCGGACACGATCTTGCCGTCTCGCAGGCGGATGATTCGGTCCGCGAAGCCGGCGATGTCCTCTTCGTGGGTCACGATGATGATCGTCTGTCCCTCGGCGTGGAGCTGCTGGAAGAGACCGATGATTTCCTCGCTCGTCCTGCTGTCGAGATTCCCCGTCGGCTCGTCGGCGAGGAGAATGCTCGGCTCGTTGACGAGGGCGCGGGCGATGGCGACGCGCTGGCGCTGGCCGCCCGAAAGCTGGCTGGGGCGGTGCCGCATGCGGTCGGCGAGGCCGACACGCTCGAGAGCCTGCTTCGCCTTGGCCTTGGCCCCCCACCAGTGCCGGCTCGAATAGACGAGCGGCAGCATGACGTTTCTCAGGGCGGTGGCCCGCGGCAAGAGCTCGAACGACTGGAAGACAAAGCCGATCTCGCGGTTGCGGACGTCGGCCAGCCGCGTGGCCGACATCTTGTGCGTGGGCACGCCGGAGAGTTCGTACGCGCCGGCGGTCGGGCGGTCGAGGCACCCGAGGATGTTCATCAGCGTGGACTTGCCCGAGCCCGAGGCGCCCATGATCGCGACGAACTCGTTCTTGTTGATGTCGAGATCGACGCCGCGGAGGGCGTGGACCCGCTCCTCGCCGATCTTGTACACCTTTTCGAGTTGGCGGATACGGATGGTCAACTAGCTTCCCTTGCGATTCTCGGCGCCGTCGGACTTGGCCTGGGCGGGGGAGTTCCCGTCCTTTTTCTGCGTGCCCTCTTCCGCGACTTTCTGGTCTGGCTTGAGCGTCGTCAACACCTTGTAGGGACCGGTGATGATCTTCTCCCCTTCGGCGAGGCCGGCCACGATCACCGTGTGCGTCACATCGCTCGAGCCGATGCTCACGGGAACAGGCTTGGCCTTGCCGTCCGAGAGCTTGAACACCACCCGCGCGAAAGTCTTGTTCTTGTCCACGTTGGGGTCGCCGGAGATTTCCTTCGGAAGTTCATCCACCCTCCGATCGACCACCGCCTGGCTCGGCACCTTGAGCACGGCCGAGTGCGTCTGCACCCTGATATCCGCGTTCGAGGCGTACCCGGACCGCAGGCGATCGCCCTTGGGCAGGTCCTCGGGCTTCTCGACCTTGACGAGCAGCTCGCAGAGAAAGTACCCGGTCCCGTCGCGGTCGACCTGCTTCTTGAGGCCGACGAGGTCCACCACGCCGCGGAACGATCGATCCGGGTAGGCATTGATGGTGATGACCGCTTCCTGCCCGCGCTTGACGGGGGCGATGTTGGCTTCATCCACCTTGGCCTTCATGACCATCACGGACAGGTCCGCGAGCTCCATGATGACCGAACCCGCGTTGTTGAACGTGCCGAGCACCTGCTCGCCGACTTCGGAGTTGCGCTGCACGATCGTGCCGTTGATGGGCGACGTGATCGTGCAGAAGTCCAGGTTCTTCTGCGCCCGGGTGATGTTGGCCTTGGCGATGTCGATCGTGTGCTCGCCCGCGTGGACGGCCGAGAGCGCTCTCAGGTAGTTCGCCTCGGCGGCGTCCAGATCGGCTTGCGCGACATCCTTGGTTTCGAAGAGCCCGCGCACACGGGTGCGCTCGGAGGTCGCTTCGATGAGCGCCGCCTTGAGACCCTCGAGACGGGCCTCATCGCCCTTGAGCGATGCCCGGACCGAATCCAGGGCCGCGACGTAGTCGTCGGCATCCAGCCGCACCAGCACATCGCCTTTCTTGACATCGTCGCCCTCACGGAAGGGCATCGCGACGATTTTCGCGGAGACCTGCGCACTGACCTGCACTTTCGTCAAGGGCTCGACGGTTCCCGGTGCGCTCACGACCCGAACCAGGTCGCCGCGCTCGACCGCGTTGATGCGCACTTCCGTCTGCCGGTCGCGCCCGCCGAGCATCCGCTTTCCCGCCTCGGAGTTGGCAAAGAAGAACCCGCCAACCCCGCACAGCAGGACCAGCCCGATGAAGACACCCAGCACCCATTTCCACACGTTCGAGACCTCCGCGGCAACACCTACTCAACGCTGCACCCGCTTCACCCCCACGCTGCCCGTGTGGTTCGGAATCAAAGGCCGGGCGTTACCGCAAAATGTGTTTGCAATTTGATAGGATTGTTCGTATTATGATCGGATTGATCAAATTGCACTTGACTTTCAGTTGAATGATCGTTCAAATGGCTGTTGAACGATCAATCAAGAGAACATTGAATGATCGATCAAGGAAATCGCCATCGCTCCTTCTGATACCAAGACCAAGATCCTCGACGTCGCCTTCCGGCTCTTCCACGAGCAAGGCTACCACGCGACAGGTATCGCCACCATCCTTCGCGAGGCCGATGTCAACAGCGGCAGCCTCTACCACTACTTCCCCAGCAAAGAGGCCCTGCTCATTGGCGTGCTCGAGTACGCCACCCAGATCATGCATCCCGTCGTGATGGCCCCGGCGGAAGCCGCGGCGGAGGACGGCATCGAGCGCATCTTCGCACTCCTAGCCAACTACAGGCGGGGAATGGAAATGTTCAGTTGCAAAATGGGCTGCCCGATCGGGAACCTCGCGCTGGAAGTCGCCGACGACCACCCTCCGGCCCGGGCGCTTATCGATCTGAACTTCCGCAACTGGGCGTCGGTGATCCGGGGCTGGCTCAACAGCGCCGGCGACCGCCTCCCCCCCACCGCCGACCGAGACCAGCTTTCCCGCTTCGTGCTCACGGTGATGGAGGGGGGCATCATGCAGGCAAGGGCCGCGGGAAACCTGACGCCGTTTGACGAGTCGGTGGCCCAGTTGCGGGCGTACCTCAACCTGTTGATGGAGTCCGCAAAGAAAGGCGCGGCATGAGACACCGATGGTTCACGGCGGCGTGCATCGTGATGATCCTGATGGGGCTGGCTCATCTGGCGGCGACTAGGCTCGCACCCCAGCCCGAGCCCAAGCCGGGCGATGAGGCCACCCTGCACCAGCTGCTCAAGAGCTACCAGGTCGAGCTTCCCGGTGCGAAGCGCACCACGCTGCAGATCATGGAAGGATTTGGCCTCTTCTTCACCCTGGCGTCCGCGGCGATGGGGATCGCCGGAATCGCCATCGCGAAGCAGTCGGGGGCACGGCGCGTGGCGATCGTCTACGCCGCGGCGCTCGTGGCGATGCTGATCAACTCGCTCATCCACTGGTTCATTATCCCGACGTCGTTCCTCGCGCTCGCGCTGGTCCTGTGCGGGGCTTCGCTTGTTCCCCCCTCTCAACCGAAAGTGGCCGCATGAAGATCGATCTTGCGTCAATCAACTGGCCGGCGGTCGCGGTGTCGACAGTGGCCACCTTTGTCGTGGGCGGGATGTGGTACGGCGGGGTGTTCAAGAAGCTCTGGCAGCGCCTGCACGGGTACAGCGATGAGCAGGTCGAACAGATGAAGAAGGCGCGGCCGCCGGCGGTGTTTCTCGGGGTCATGATCGGGGCGTACTGTGTGATCAGCGTCGCGATCTCGATCCTCATCGGCGCGACGGGGATTCACACAGTGATGGGGGGCGTGACGCTGGGGCTTGTGATCTGGGCCGGTTTCGTCGTCACGGTTGCTCTGACGGATTGGATTTCGAGCCGCCGGAGCCTGGCGTCGTTTGCGCTGGATTGGGCGTATCAGCTTGTGTTTCTTGTGTTGATGGGGGCCATCCTCGGCGGATGGCGCTCCTGAGCGGCGGAGTTTTCGGTCGGTTCATTTCAAGAGGAGCTTTCAATGCCCGCACCTGTTGTTCACTTTGAGATCGGCGTCAAGGACCTGGCCAAGGCCCAGAAGTTCTACGGCCCCATTTTCGGCTGGGAGTTCGCCGGCTACGGCCCGACCACCGCGATGGTCGCCAACGTCGGCCCGATGGCGCCGAAGAAGACCGACGGCATCGGCGGAATGATCAACTCGCTCGGCCACGAGCCGCACCAGTACGTCACGTTCTACGCCCAGGTGGAAGACGTGCAGAAGACCCTCGACCAGATCAACAAGCTCGGCGGCAAGACCCTGGTTCCGCCGACCGAAGTTCCGAACATGGGTCACTTCGCGTGGTTCCAGGATCCCGAGGGCAACTGCCTGGGCCTGTGGAAGCCCATGATGAAGAAGTAACCACCTTTCGCCGCGGATGCACGCGGATGGACACGGACCGGATCGGCCCTGTTCTCCGCTCTGGGTCGTCCACCGTGTCCATCTGTGTCGTCCGCGGCGTTCCGTACGTTCGACATGACCGCCCATCTCTTTCGATTCGCCGCCGGTTTCAAGGAGTCCGCATGACACGCATCGCCGTTGCTTTGGCCATCTTCGCCGCCTCGATTGCCGACGCGCAGGACAAGCCCATGCCCCAGCCCGCGGCGGCCAAGGCCCCCGGCGCGGTGAATCTCAGCCCCCTCGTCCACGAGGCCGACCTGGACGTCCCCGTGTCGAAGGTGTGGGACGTCTTCAGCACCGACGAGGGATTCAAGAACTTCGGCGTCGCGCACGCGAAGATCGACTTCCGCATCGGCGGCAAGATGCTCTCGCACTACGACCCCAAGGGGGTCATCGGCGATGAGGGCACGATCGAGAACACGATCCTCGCGTTCGAGCCACAGCGGATGGTCGCCTGGCACATCACCAAGCCGCCCAAGGGTTTCCCGTTCATGAACGCGTTCAAGACCACGTGGTCGGTCGCGACATTGACGGACCTGGGCGACGGCCGGACGCATCTGCGCCTGACCGGTCTTGGCTACACCGCGGACGAGGAATCTCAGAAGATGCGGGCCTTTTTCGAGCAGGGCAACGCGTACGTCCTCGACGGCCTCAAGAAGCGGCTCGGCGGCAAGAGCGAAGCCGCAGCGCCGAACACCGCCCCGTCCGCCGCGCCGACCGATGACCCGCTCTCGCCGTTCACCGTCGAGACCGTCGTCAACGCGATGCCGGCCGATGTCTGGAAGCACTGGACGACGTCCGAGGGCTTCAAGGCGTTTCTGGGCGTGGAGAACAAGATCGACCTGAAGATCGGCGGGCCCTTCGAGGTCTACTTCAGCATGGACCCGCCCGCGGGCTCTCGCGGCTCGGAGGGCTGCACGATCCTCAGCTACGACCCGGAGCGGATGCTCAGTTTCACCTGGAACGCTCCGCCGAAGTTCGCTCACGCCCGGACTCTGCACACGTGGGTCGTGGTCACCATCCAGCCGCACGGCGCGCACGGGTCCAAGGTCTCACTCAAGCACCAGGGCTTTGCGGAAATGGCCGGAGCGCACCCGGAACACCAGGAAGAGTGGCAGCAGGTTCGGACGTACTTCAAGGCCGCGTGGCCGCGGGTGCTCGGCGCGCTCAGCGACCATTACAAGCCCACGAACGCGAACGAGCCTTCGAAGGAAAAGTCGTAACTACGACACGACATCCAGGCACCCTGCGGTGACCAGCCCGTGCAGCATCTGCGCCACCTCCGGATGATCGGGCGGCAGATTGATTCGGCCTGAGGCGTGCCAACTCGCCACGATGTCGCGCGCCGTTGAGATGCCATCGAAGGACGCCAGCATCTGTTCGACCCGCGCTGCGTTCGCGACCGGTAGCGCCAGCCCGCGGCTGACGCCGGTTGGCGCGCTCCGCGGCGTTCCCTGGGCCGGATCGAAGCGCCATCCGGCGGCGATCCGCAGTCGCCGGTCGAGGAGGTCCACCGGGCCCCACATGTTCTGGAGCGCCGTCTGGGATGCGAAGTACGCCTTGACCTGCTCCGAGGCAGATCCGCTGCGCGCGAAGATCGGCGTCGAGAGCGTGGCGAGCCAGTTCTGCCCGGCTCGCTTACGGACAATGATCGCCCCGTAGGTCACTGCGGCGATTTTCCGACGCTCGCAGAGGACGCGCCAGCCGGGCACGATGCCGGCGCGAACGTCGGGCGGAAACCAGGCCAGGAGGTATTCATCCGGCAGGTAGGTCTGGAACTGCAGGATCAAGGCATCGCACGCAGATCCCGCCAGCCAGGCGCTCACGCGGGAGTGCCAGTGGCGGGGGTCGGCGTTTTCCCAAAGGCCGCACATGGTCCCCCAGCCGCCCTCGCGCAGCATCGGCGGCAGTCCTTTGACCAGGCCCTCGATCATGCCGTCGCCCTCGGTCGCGCTGACGGCGGAGGTGACATGGGCGCCCGGCTGCATCACGAACGGCGGGTTGCACGTCAAGAGGTCGATCTTCCCCGCGACGTCCGACAGCGGCTCGTAGAAGCTGCCGGGGCGGACCTCGACGCGATCGGGCACGCCGTGGAGCGCGGCGTTGGCCCGGGCGAAGGCGATCGCGCGGGGGTTGATGTCGGTCGCGATGCTCCGGCGCGCGTGGGGCATGCTCCGCAGGGCGTGGTACCCCTGGCCGCAGGCGAGGTCGACGGCGAGGTCGCACGGCTCGCGCACGGTCAGGTCATCGACGGCCCGCGCCGCGCCTGAAACGGGGATGATGTACTCCTCGGGCGGGCTGGCGGAGGCCGGGTCGTCGATGGCGTCGGACATCACGACCGCACCGACGACCGGCGTCAGTTGGAACGGGCACTGGAGGGTGCCGTCCGGGAGTTTCACCACCGTGCCGGCGGCCTCCAACGCCGCGAGCACAGCCACGCCTCCCACGGCCTGCGCGACCAGGTCGGGCGGCAACGGATCACGCACCACGAAGAACCGTACCAGAACCCCGCACGCAAACGTGGCCAGACGCGGGGCCTTCTCGCGAGTCGATGCCTTCCAACCGGGCGCGCCGATGAGCCCGAGTGATCGGGTGCAGTTGAAGTCGAACTCGGCGCGGGCAAACGCTTCGCGCAGGAGCCGCGCCGACTCTGAATCCAGCGCTCGCGGCGGCGGTGGCAGTGTCATCGTCACGGCCGCATCCCTCGTTTGAGTTCGAGCTCGATCCTGGAGAGTGCCATGGCCACAGGGTATCTCCTGCGCCGGTGGTCATCTCGACGTCCGCCGGCGCCGTGTGCGATCATCGCTCGTCCGCGACCTCAAGAAACCCGTGCATGAGCAACGACCTGATCAGGCCGATCGCCTCCGGGTGTTCCACCGGCAAGCCGACGCGATCCGCCAAAGGGCCCTTCCCAAGCACCTGGCGCGCGGTCACGGTTCCATCAAACTGTTCGAGAAGCGGGTCGAGCTCCTCAACCGACGGGAGCGCGAGCGCCATTCCGGCCCGTGCCCCGGACGGCGCAGCGGTCGGCACGGGCCGATTGGGGTCGTACCGCCAGCCTCTGCCGATCCGGAGCCTGCCGTCCAGCAGCGCAGCCGGGTTGGGCCCCGCCTCCACGACTGTCTGAGTGGCAAAGTACGCCCGCAGCTGCTCGGAAGCTTCGCCGCTTCGGATCCCGATCGGTGTGGTGATCGAACGAAACCAGTTCGGGCCGGACCGCTTGCGCAATACAAACCCGCCGTAGGTCAGAGCGCCGATGCCGCGTGTCCGGCACGCGTGCTTCCACGCCGGTTCCGCCGCCGCGCGGGCCGCCGGCGGGGTCGAGGACCGGAAGTACTCGTCGGCGCTGAAGGTGGCGAATCTGAGCACCAGGGCGTCGCACCCGCACGCCTCGAGCCACGGGCGCGTCCGAGATTCCCAATCCAGCTGAGAGGCGTGCTCCCAGATGCCGATGATCGTCGCCCAGCCACCCTCGCGGAGCATCGCGGGCGCGCCCCGGACCAGGTGCTCCAGCATGGCGTCTCCGTCCGTCACCGACGCCTTCGTGTGCGCACCCGGCTTGATGAAAAACGGCGGGTTGCACGTGAAGAGGTCCACCTGTCCGGCCAGGTCTGCCAGCGGTTCGAACAGGCTCCCAACGCGGCACTCGATCCGCGACGACGCTCCGGCCAGCGACAGGTTGGCGCGGGCGAACGCGACCGCCCGGGGGTTGATGTCCGTCGCAATACACCGGCCGACGTGGGCCAGACTGCGCAGCGCCAAGTAGCCCTGCCCGCACCCCAGGTCCACCGCCAGCTCGCACGGCACGCGGACCGTCAAATCGTCGACGCAGTGGCTTGTCGCCGAGATGGGAATGATGTAGTCGTCGGCTGGCTCGATCGGCACCGGGTCTTCTATGGCGTCGCTCAACGCCATCACGTTCTTGGCGGCGATCAGCACGAACGGACACTGCACGCGGTTGTCCCCGGCCGCGACGGCGATCCCCGCGTGCTCAAAGGCTTCGAGGACCGTCGCACCGCCGAGTGCCGACGCGACCTCCTCTCGCGCTATCGCGTCCCCTATCACCAGGAACCGCGCGATCAATCCGCATTCGCGGGTCGGGAGACGCCCCAGGGCCGCTCTCATCGCGGCCTTCCACCCCGGCAGGCCCGCGGACCCAAGGACCGCGAACGTTTCCTTGCCGAATCCCGCCCGTGCCACCGCTTCGCGAAACCGGTGAGCCGATTCGGCATCGAGCTCGCGCGGCGGCGGGGGAAGCTCGGCCACGGTCAGACTCCCAGTCGCTCGCCGAGATACCCGCTCACCTTGTCGATCGCGATGCGCTCCTGGCTGCCCGAGTCGCGATCTCGCACCGTGACGGTCTGGCCGGTCATCGTCTCGCCGTCGATCGTGAAGCAGAACGGGCAGCCGGCCTCATCCATGCGGGCGTACCGCTTGCCGATGGATTGCTTGGCGTCGGTTTCGATGAAGCCGGTCTTGCCGAAGCGGGCCGCGACTTCGTCGTAGAGTTTTTCGGCGACCTCGGGCATGCCTTCCTTGTTCACGAGCGGGAAGATCGCGGCCTTGATCGGGGCGAGACGCGGGTGGAACCGCATGATCTCGGGGCTCGGACGCGATGCGTCCTTGGTGTACGCCTCGCACAGCACGGCGAGCACGCCGCGGTCCAACCCCGCGGCGGGCTCAATGCAATGCGGCATGAAGCGCTCGCCTTTGGTGCTGCCGTTGGGGAGTTTCTCGCCGCGTTCCTGGTCGAAGTATTCGAGCTTGGCGCCGGAGTGCTTGGCGTGCTGGGTCAGGTCGTAGTTGCCGCGGTGGGCGATGCCTTCGAGCTCGCCGAAATCGGGAGCCGTGAAGGGAAAGCGATACTCGACGTCACTGGTGCCGGTCGAATAGTGGGATAGCTCGTCCTTGGCGTGCTCGCGCAGACGAAGATTTTCACCAGCGAGTCCCAGCGACTTCCACCAATCCATCCGGAAGTCCCGCCAGAATGCGTACCACTCTTGAGACGCGTCTGGATGGCAGAAAAACTCGAGCTCCATCTGTTCAAACTCACGAGAGCGATAGGTGTAGTTTCGGGGAGTAACTTCATTGCGAAAGGACTTGCCCGTATTCCCGATCCCAAAGGGAACCTTGACGCGCGTGGTGTCGACCACGTTCTTGAACTGGACGAAAACACCCTGCGCCGTTTCAGGTCGAAGGTAGACCTTGTTGTCGTCGGTTTGCAACACTCCGGACCATGTCTCAAACATGAGCTTGAACGGTGCGGGCGGGCCTAACGGAGCTCCGCAACGAGGACACGGTTCCTGCAACCCCGTCCTCTCGATCGACTCTGTCCCCACGTACTGAACAAGTTCCTTCATGTCGGGCGGAGCGGCAGGCTGGCCGTTGATCCGCGTTGCCAAAGCAACAAGAGTCTCCTCTGGCTTGCGGACTAACGCGAGATTCGGCGCAGCGTGCTTTCCCTTTCCTTTGGCCCATTTCATCAGCGTGTGAGTGTCAAACTTCCCTGTGTGTGCCTCGAATCCCTGAATCATTGAGTTGAGCCACTCCGACCATTGAGCCATGGTTTCCCAATACTGGTCGGCACGTACAAAGTGTCCACAACCTGGGCACTTCCTCATGGGATCCGCAAATCCAGCCAGGTGCCCGCTCGCCTCCCACACTTTCGGATGCTGGATGATGCACGTTTCCAGTGGCACACACCGCACTCGGTCCCCATGAGGCCCCTTGCGCCCCCAGCACGGGTTCATGATCATGTCCTGCCACCACGCATCCCGCAGGTTCTTCTTGAGCTGCGCCCCCAGCGGCCCGTAATCCCAGAATCCGTTGATGCCGCCGTAGATTTCGCTCGCCTGGTAGATAAAGCCCCGCCGCTTGCAGAGGGACATGATCTCATCCATCGACTTCGCGGCCTGCGGGGTCGCTTCTGACATTGCGTTGCTCCGGGAAAGGCCCAAACTATAGAGTCGGCCCCTCCGGCGCGCCCGGCCAATCTGGTGATCTCGTCCCGACGCTTTCGCAGGGGACGGCGGCATGAATCCGATGAAGAACGACCTTCCGGAATCGGCCCGGGCCGCGGTGAGCTCACTGCCGAATGTCCAGCCGGCGGACCCTGATGATGCGGGCACCGCCGACCTCGTCACCGGCGTGTCGCGGGCGCTCGACAAGCACCTGTGGTTCGTCGAATCGCATCAGCCAGGGTGATGGGCGTGGTCTTCGAGTGCACGTAGAGCGGGTGACGCGGGAAGCCGGCGCGGGTGACGCCCAGGCACAGCAGGGACGACACGATCCGTGATGGCACGTGGTGCGCGCGATCGGCGGCGTGGGCGCACGCGCCCCACGCGGCGATCACCGTCTGCGCTCGATCCACCGCCTGCTCTATGTGGTCGTCGTTGTCGGGCCCGACGGGATCGGCATGGGTCACGAGTTCAGCCGGATCGTGCGTCCGGAGCGCGAAGAGGTTGACCACCTCGAGTTCGCCGAATCCCCAGGCCTGCGAGAAACTGACACAGCGGCGGATCGTGGGATCATCCACATGGGCGTCGGCGCGGCTCGGGTTGAGCATGATCCACAGGATGCGGCGACCGGCGGCATCGTCCCGGCGAGCCACGTCCCGCTCCCACCGACGGCCCAAGGTGTAGCGGTAAAGGCCGTCGTCGCTGATCGTGGCGCGGCGGATCATCCGTCGAGCGTACCGAGGTTCGATGCAGCTCGCAGAGACTCGAACGGGCCGGCCGCTACCTCGGCACTGTCCGGATCCAACGCCTGCGGTTTCCCTCGGCGTCCGCCGCCTCGAATACCCATGCGCCGTCGCCGCGCTCCGTCCTCATGCGGACCTGGTTTCCCAGCTCGGCGTCGTCGTCGTTGGACACATCCCGGTCGGTGGATCGTGGGGAGAAGTCGACCGTGGCCTGCACGACCACAGCCCCGGCGTCGAGCGCTTCCGGCGCTGCGATGTGCGCCACTTCGCTGACCAGCGCAGGCCCCCGGGTCTTCGGCTTGCCCCGGCGTGCACGCTGCGGGCCCTTGCCCCGCGTTCCCTGTGCGCGTGGAGAGCGACGCTTCTTTCTGCGAGTGTTCCCGCCCGATTGCCGCCCGGGTTTCTTGGCCATGGTTCACCCTTTCTTTGGCGCCGGGACACGCGAAAGTTCAAACTCCGTGTCGAAGGCCTCGATAAACCGATCCGTGCGGATCACGAGATCGGCCGCGGCGTCGCTCTTGACGAAGTCGTCGGCATCGTCGAGGAACATGGCGACTGCGTCGGCCAGCGTGGGCTTCTTGGCAGGCTCCGACTTGGACGCATCTGCCTTGCCGGCGTCGGCCTTTGCCGGTTCAGTCTTGGCCGGCTCGTTCTTGGTTGGATCTGGCGCGCCTGTTGCCGCTGGGGGTGGCTTGGCCAGCTCCTCAAGGACCTGCTTCGCCAGGGCATGAGACTTCTGGAAAGTCTTGGGGTCCAGACGCGAACCGACCCCGGCGATGATCTTGGCCGCTCGAATCTGCTCCGATCGATCGGCATGGGCACAATCGCGGTACTTCTGGATCAGCATCTTCTGCTGGAGGAAACGACCCTCCGCCGCGCGGCGTTCCTTGGGCGAGTTGACCAGCCGTTCCAACCGAAGGAATGTCGGTAGCGGGTTGCCGATCGAGCCGTCGAGGAAGACGGGCGCATCGAACCCGAGGTAGCCGACCACCAGGAGCGTGTCGAACATCTCCGACATCGACACGGAGCTCGACGACACGCTTTGGAACTTGAAGCGACCCCCGGCTTCCGCCCAATCGAACCCGTCGGACTTCGGCTTGGGGTCGGCGGGCGCTGCGGGATTCTCGGGCGCGGGGCTGGAGGTCGCGGGCTTGCCATCTCCCGTCGGCTTGGTTTCATTGCCGGGCGATTCGTTGTTGAGTTTCTTCTTCGCCTCGTCGTTCTTGGGGTTGACCTTGCCTTCCGAGTCAATCAGGTCAACGTCCGGCGCTTTGCCCGCAGAAACATCCGCCGAGAATGCGCCTTTGCGCGTCAGCGACACGTTGACGGCACCGGTCAGGTACACGCGCGTTACGACGCGGAGGTAGATGGGGTTGTCCGATTGCCGGGCCGCCCAGCGCAGCTGTTCGTGCACCAGGGGCAATTGCGCCCACTCCTTCAGACTCTGCAGGACCGCCTGCGGATCGGCCGCGTACGTTCGAGCGTCCGCGATCGTGACCGATCCGGTGGCGGACTGCGCCCGAAGGAAGTTCAATCCGATGGGCACGCTCTGGATCGGGATGGCGAGGCCCAGGCCACCGCTGGAGGAAACGTTGAATGAGTAGGACGGGAATGCGGCGCGAGGGGCGTTGGCCTGGCTGAGCAGCGCTTCCCGGGCGTTTGTGCCTTTGGGCATCTCGTCGCCTGGATTCTTGTCGTCGGGCTTGGGGGCATCGGGTTTCTTGTCGTCCGACTTCTTGTCCGGCGGCGGCGTGTCGCCCTTGCCGCCGATAGCCGGCGTGGTGACTCCGGGGTACGGCCCCGGCGTGCGCGTCGGCCGCGCGTTCGGACCATTCCGGAAGTAAAAAGAATCTTGCCAGTACCCGTCGAAGTACTCCTGGAGATACGCATTGGCCTTGAGAGGCAATCGTCCTCGATAGTCGTCAAGCGGCAGAAAGCCCTTGGTCTGGTACCGGCTCGCTTCATCCGCGATCGCCGTCTGCACCAGGAACACATCCCCCGGCCGCAGGTCTTCGGTCAACGGGTACACCGGGATCACCTGGCTGGCGCGGATCGTCTCGCACCATCCCTTGGCCACATCCTCCAGCGCTTTGCGGCGCTGGTAGTCGGCGCAGCCGGCGACATTGAGCGCCATCGAGGCGAGGAGCCCGATGGCCGCGACCACACGCCAGGCACGCCCGAACATCGCGAGTTTCCTCATTGTGCTACTCCCCACGGGAACGCGGCACGCTACACGGAACCGCGGGCCGTGTCAAGTTCACTCATTTCTGTGCCATTCAGGTGTGGGGCGCGGCCGCGGCCGGGGCGTTGTCTCGCCTATCCCCCGAACAACCCTCGCACGAATTCCCCGATCAACGAGCCGCCCTGGATCTGATTCCCCCCGCCCTGGCTCTGGAAGATCACATCCTTGAACACGATTTCCTGGCCGTAGATCCTCGTCACGTCCGTCGTCTGGAGCGCCGCTTTCTCGCTCGGGCGCAGCACGACATCCACCTTGCCGCCCCTGAAGCCTGAAACTGTTCCATACACCGGCCGCTGCTTGTCGCCGCCGTTGAAGTAGTACTGCATCGACCCGCCATGCGTGCCGGACGTCAGGGGGCCGACCCTCCACTCCTTCTGCGCGTTCTTGAGAACCACGTCGAAGGCGAAGTCCATGGGACGGTTCTCGACGTTAAACGTCATCGTCACCTGGCCTCCGCCGTACATGCTGCACCCGGTCGGTTCCAGGAGCAGCTCCATTTTCTTCACATCGTCCGGCGCGGGGGTGACGACTTCGACGCCGGGGGCGTCGGCGGCGATCACGTCGATGGCGATCGACGCCTCGTGGAACCGGGTGTCGGGGTCGTCCTTCTTGATCGCGCTGGGCCAGCTCATTCCGGCGGCGTTGGGCTGCTCGATGGTCATCGTCCCGAGCGACATGTTCACGACTTTGCGGCCGGGCGTACTGCCCGGCGGGAGACGCAGCAACGTCACCAGCCGCCCTCCGGGCATGTCGGCACGGCCCCAGGCGTTGCTGGTTCCGTAGAGATAGAACCACGTGGACTGCGCGCCGACTTCCGAAACTCGGCCGCGGCCCGGATCGGCTATTCCCATCAGCTTCGCCTTCGCGCCGTCAACGGTCGCATCCTTGAGCTGCGCGAGGGCCATGAGCGTGGCCGAGCCGCCGATGCGCTTCTCGACGACCTTGGCCACGACCGGGATGTCCTCGCCGGCGCGGACCCGCGGGCGGGCCTCAAACTTCACCACCGCCGCCTGGCGCCGGTACCTCGAGCGGTCTTCCTTGGTGATCTTCGCGTCGGCCACGGCCTGCTCGATGATGTCGCCCCACTCTGGCGACCACGCGCGGTTCACATCTCCCTGGTGGTCGAGGGCCATCTGGACGATGCGGTCGTAGGTCTGTTTCGAAACGCCCTTGGTGGTAAGCCGTCTTCGCAGCTCGGCCGCGACGATCTTTGTGCGCGTCGCGTCGGCTCGCCTGGCCTCCCACGCGAGCATCCCGATCGGCTTGTAGCTGTTGAGGTCCTGGCCGGTGACCAGCGCGAAGACCAACGTTCCGACCGCGAGCATGGGGAGCACGATGGCCAGGGACCCAAGCCCGATCGCGATCGGGCGTTTGCGCCGCTGACCGGTGCGGATCGATCCGTCGCGCTTCAGGCCCGCCCCGCACTCCGGACACGTGATCGTGCCCTCGGGCTGGCCGGAGAGATCAAACCGGCACTGCCGGCACACGGGATGGTCGTTGATTCGCTTGCCGCGCAGGCCCCAGATGAGCAGCACGACGCCGATCGCGACAACCCCCACCAGCCACAACAGCATTGATGGACTCATGCCGCCGCCTCCACCATTTCAGTGTACGGGTGATACCGGGCACCCCACCGCGTGTTCCATCGATACGGCCCGGATCTTGTGGGGTTCGGGCGGGGTTCTCCGCCGGGAGGCCCGCATCACACCGGGCTTGGCCCTCCCTCCCTGCGCCGATATACTTCCCGCATGACAGCCGCCCGCGTGCTCTCGCTGCTTCGTGGTTCACACCCGTAACGCGTGCGCGGCATCCTTCGATCCACTCAAGGCCCCGCACGCGGGGCCTTGTTCGTTGCTGAGCCTTCGCCTCTCACCGCTTCCCAGACAGACCCATGACCCAACCATCCAGCCCACCCCGAGCCGACGACCAGCCCGCCCATCGCTACACCGCGGCGCTCGCCGATTCCATCGAGTCGCGCTGGCAGTCGCACTGGGACGCCCGCGGCACATTCACCACGCCCAACCCGGGACAGCCGGGCTTCGATGCGGGTAAACCCAAGTTCTTCTGCCTCGACATGTTCCCGTACCCGTCGGGCGCGGGGCTTCACGTGGGCCACCCCGAGGGATACACGGCGACCGACATCATCAGCCGCTACAGGCGGATGAAGGGATTCAACGTCCTGCACCCGATGGGCTGGGATGCCTTCGGACTCCCCGCGGAGCAGTACGCGATCCAGACCGGCATCCACCCGTCGATCACGACGCGCAAGGCGATCGAGACCTTCCGCCGCCAGCTCAAGCGCTTCGGGTTCAGCTACGACTGGTCGCGCGAGTTCGCCACCATCGATGAGGACTACTACCGCTGGACGCAGTGGATCTTTCTGCAGCTCTACAACTCCTGGTACGACACAACGGCCGAGCACGGCAAAGGCAGGGCCCGGCCCATCACGGACCTGATCGGCGAACTCGAACGCGGTCTCTTTGGCATCTCGCCGACCGGCGACCTGGTCCCCATGAAGGGCCGCGCGACCCTCGGCGCCATCGGCGGCGAACCGGTGGGCGTCCAGTTGTGGCACGAACTCTCGCAGGATGATCGACGGGCGTTCATCGACGACCATCGACTGGCCTACCTCGACGAGCAGACCGTCAACTGGTGCCCCAAGCTCGGGACGGTGCTGGCCAACGAGGAAGTCATCGACGGCAAGAGCGAGCGCGGCGGGTATCCCGTGTTCCGCCGCACGCTCCGGCAATGGATGTTCCGCATCACGGCCTACGCCCAGCGGCTGCTGGACGATCTGTCCGGGCTCGACTGGCCCGAATCCACCCGCACCATGCAGAGCGAGTGGATCGGCCGCAGCGAGGGAGCGGAGGTCAACTTCCCGCTCGCGCAGGACCTGGACGGCACATCTGAATCGATCACCATCTACACGACTCGCCCGGACACCATCTTCGGCGCGACGTACATGGTCATCGCGCCCGAACACCCGCTGGTCGACCGAATCCTCGCGGACCCGCGCCACAGCGGTTTGCCCGAGATCGAACGCTACGTCGCCGCGGCGAGAAACCGGTCGGACATCGACCGCATGGCCGAAGGCAAGGACAAGACCGGAGTCTTTTCCGGGCTGTACGCGATCAATCCCGCCTCGGGCGAAAGGGTCCCGATCTGGATCGCGGACTACGTGCTCATGGGCGTCGGGCACGGCGCGATCATGGCCGTTCCCGCGCACGATGAGCGGGACTTCGAGTTCGCGGTGAAGTTCGGCCTGCCGATCCGGGACGTGGTGTACCCGCGCCTGGTCGCGGCGATGCACTACTTCACGATCCACGCCGAGGACCACCATCGCCTGCCCGACGCGTGGACGATCGTGCTGGCCGACATGCTCGGACTGGTAACGTCGGACAACACCGCGCCGGAGAAGTTCGGCGAAGTGCTGGACATCGTGTCCGGCCGGCGCAGGTCGGGTGAGGCCGCGGTCGTCGATGTCAATCCCAGGATCGCCCGTGAAGAGCAGGACCGGGAGACTCGCGAACGACGCGGCGTGACGCGCATGGCCTGGCTCGACTTCATCGAAGAGCAGGGCTTCACGGCCTTTGACGCGATGCGGGAACGGTTCAGCACCGCGACGTTCCAGTCGCACGAAGAGGCCGCGTTCACGGGCCCGGGCTTCGCCGTCAACTCGTCCAACGGCGAGGTCTCGCTCGACGGGCTGACAACCGACGAGGCCAAGCGCCGCATCATCGCGTGGCTGGAGAAGTCGGGCATCGGCCGCCGCAAGACGAACTTCAAGCTGCGGGACTGGCTCTTCTCGCGCCAGCGGTACTGGGGTGAGCCATTCCCGGTGGTCTACGACGAGGCCGGCAACCACTACCCGATCGCCGAGACGGCACTCCCCGTGAAGCTCCCGGACATGAAGGAGTACAAGCCGCCGGAATCGGACGACCCGGCGCCGATGCTGGCCGCGGCGACGGCGTGGCTGCACACGACCGCGCGTGAGGCGGGCGTCTCTCCCGATGTTCTGCCACCCGAGACGAGGGTCCGGCGCGAGGCGAACACGATGCCCAACTGGGCGGGCTCGTGCTGGTACTACCTCCGGTTCTGCGACCCCAGGAACAGTCGGACCTTTGTTGGCAGAGAGGCCGAGAAGTACTGGATGGGCGACATCGGCGTCGACCTGTACATCGGCGGTTCGGAGCACGCCGTGCTGCACCTTCTGTACGCGCGATTCTGGCACAAGGTGCTCTTCGACCTCGGCCACGTGTCCACCCCGGAGCCGATGAAGAAGCTCTTCCACCAGGGGCTCATCACCAGCTTCTCCTACATGCGGCCGGACAAGACCCTGTGCCCCAACGACACGGCCGAAGAAGTCTCCGAGGGCAGTTTCGTCGAGCGCGGCACGGGCGTGAAGCTCACTCCCGTGATCGCGAAGATGTCCAAGACCCTCAAGAACGTCATCAACCCCGACGACGTCATCGCGGAGTTCGGCGCCGACACCATGCGCCTCTACGAGATGTACATGGGGCCCCTCGACGCGAGCAAGCCCTGGAACCCGCGCGACATCACCGGGTGCTACCGGTTCCTGCAGCGGGCCTGGCGCCTGGTCGTCAACGAGAACTTGGGGGCGCTCAACCTGGTCGAGCAGCCCGACGACGCGATCGAGCGCGCCCTGCACCGGCTGACCGCCAAGGTCGGCCCGGACATCGAGCGCCTGTCGTTCAACACGGGCATCGCCGCGATGATGGAGTTCGTCAAGAACGCCGGCGCCGGCGAGGGCAAGCCCGCGCTCACCAAGTCACAGGCCGAGCGATTCGCGCTCGTGCTTGCGCCGTTCGTCCCCCACTTCGCCGAGGAGCTCTGGCAGCGCCTCGGGCACTCATTCAGTCTCGCGTACGAGCCCTGGCCCGCGCACGACCCCGCCAAGCTGGTGGACTCGCACGTCGAGATTCCCATCCAGATCATGGGCAAGGTCCGCGGGCATATCACCGTCGCCGCCGGCACGGACGTCAAGGCGATTGAAGCCGCCGCGCTCGCCGAGCCCCGGATCAAGACGTTCATGGAAGGCAAGACGGTCAAGAAGGTGATCGTGGTGCCGGGGAAGATGGTGAATATCGTCGCCGGGTGACTACTTCGGCTCGATCACGACCGGGACCTCGCCCCAACTGGTCCAGCCCGCGGGCGGGTTGGTCCACCAGAGGACGGCCTGCGGCGTGAGCACCGGGGCGCCGCCCGGCGTGAGCGGGAGCTGCTCGTACCGCTCTTCGAAGACGACCTCGTCTCCGTGCCCGGCCTTCTCGAGCGTCGTCTTGAGTTGCGTCATCGTGGCGGCGTCGAGTCGGGCCTGCACCAGATAGACAGGTTGTGGTTCGGTTTCTTCTATGACGGGGATGTCGCGCGGCACGGGAGGCCCGACGATCGGTGTGCCCGCGTCCGAGCCCGCGAACGCCGGGGTTTCCGGCTCGATCGACACCGGGCTTGAGCGCTGAACCTCAAAGGGCTTGGCGTCGAGCGCCACGGTCAACTCGGGCGAAACCTGGCTCGCAAGCTTCCAGGCGTTGCCGTTGCATTCCTTGCGTATGCGATCGCACGCGCGCCGGGGCGAATGGCTCGCCTCCTGAGACACGACGCGGATCACAAGCTTGCGCTCGCGGGCCAGCTCGGCCGCGAGCGCCGCATCCATCGGCGCCTTGACGGGGCCCATCACCTCGGCCGCGGCGAGCGTGGCCGGGGCTTCGGGAGCGATCGAAGCGTTGCCCGGCGTTTCCGGCTTCACCGGTTCGGACCCGATCTTCAAGGCGGCGGACTCCGCTTCGCCGCTGCCCGACATCGCAATCCTGGTGCCCTCGTCGATGGACATCGTTTCCGGCGCGGCGGGCACGGGCGCCGCGATTGGATCGCGACCGGCGCCGGGCTTGTCGAGCGCGACGGGCCCGATCGGCTTTGGCCCGCTCCCGCGGGAGAATGTCATCGTCGCCCACCACGTCGCGCCGCCGACTAGCACCAGGAGTGACGCGGCGAGCGCCATCCTTCGCCCGGCGCGGTCAGCGAGGAACGTCTGGAAGATGCCTCGTTTCTCGGGACGGACCATGGACACGACGGGCGAATCCGCCGGCTCACCGTCTTTGAGCCCCAGCAAGAGTTCTCGCTCGAGCACGGGCTGGAGCGCCGACTCGACCCCTTCAATCAATCCTTCCGGCGCACGCTCCTGGCTCAGCGATGCAAGGGCCAGACGATCCGCCCGCATCAACTCCATCTTCCTGGCCAGCACCGGGTCGGCCATGAGCGCCTTGGCGACCGAGGCATTGGCCTCAGGAGAGAGGGGCTCGCCCTCGACCCAGGCCAGCAGGTCGGCCTCGTCGGGAAGTCTCGGGTTGGATGGTCCGTCGGGTGTCATCTCAGTTATACGTGGTCGCGCTTGTGTGTCATCGACTCTATGACTTCACGGAGGGCCGAACGTGCCCGGAACAGTCTGCTTTTGACCGTCCCGACCGGCACATCCAGCACTTCCGCGATTTGTTCGTACTCCAAACCTTTACTGTCCCGCAGAACCAGAATGGCCCGCTGTTCCGGTAAGATCCGGAGCAGCGCCGCCGCCACGAGGCGACGGGTTTCTTCTCTTTCGACGCTTAGCTCCGCCGCGGGTTCCCTGGCCTGCTGGTCGGGCACTCTTTCGGCACTTCCCCTGCCCCTATCGCCCCACCCACCCCCCAGCCCCCGAACCCCCCGCATCCATCCCGGCATCCAGGCTCGCGTGCCGCCGCAGCTTCTCGGAACGAAGCTTGGACAGGCACACGTTCATCGTGACGCGGATCATCCACGTGGAGAGCTTGGCCCGGCCGTCGTAACTCTTGATGCCCTCGATGATCCGGACCATGGCGTCCTGCGTGAGGTCCGCCGCCTGCTCGCGATCGCCGACCATGCGGATACACACGCCGAAGAGGCGATCCTGGTATCGGGTGAGGAGCTTGGCCCAGGCGCTGGACTCGCCCGATTGGATCTGCTTGACGAGAATCAAGTCTTCGGCATCGGAGGTGCCGTTGTCGGTGGGGCGGAAGTTCGGGCGAGGGGGCGCCACGCGGAAGTCTATCGGTGGGGCCGAGCGCGTGCGCGATGTCGAAAGCTACCTGGAGACCGGGTTCCACCCCACGACCACGTCGATCCTGGTCTGCGGCCCCAAATCCCCGGCGGGCCGCCCCATCAGCAGCCGCTTGCCCTCGAAGTCCACATCGTATCGGGCGTCGGAGAGGTGCTCGGACACCAGTCGTTCCGGCGACAGCTTGAACCCCGCCGCGGTGTTCTCCACATCGACAACCATGGCCCGATTGACGTACCGGAAGAAGAGCTTTCTGCCGTCACCTGACCACACGGGGCGGTACCCGCCGCTGGTCGAAACGCAGGTCTTTTGTTCCAGCGACGGGTAGCGGTGCACGTACACCTCCATGGTCCCGGACTCTTCGGAGGTGTACGCGATCATCGATCCATCGGGGGAGATGCGGGCGCCGTAGCGATGGGCCGGCGGCAGAATCCGGCGCGGCTGCTCGCCCGGAACGAGTTCGAATATGTCGATGGCTCCGACCGAAGTCTGGCGCGTGATCAGGACCTTTCCGTCCGGCGTGAAGTCCGTGGGATACACGCCGCCATCGTCCGTCTCCCAGAGCACCTCGGGCTGGCCGCTGCCGTCCGCGGCGATCCGTTCGAGGCGGGCGGGCCCGCCGAGGGCCGCGTTCCCGACGATGAGCTTGCGTCCGTCGGGCGTCCAGACGGGATGGTTGTATCGATCACCCCGCGTAAGCACCATCTTGTTGCCGCGGGCAATGTCGTGCACCCAGACATCGCCGTTGGATCGCCCGATGAGCATCGCAATGCGGGTACCGTCGGGAGAGAGACGCGGACAGTCGATCGACTCGCCCTGCTCGATTTCCGTCCAGGTGCCGTCCGGCTCGTACCACGCCAGGCGCGTCAGGTCGTGCATGATGTTGCCGGGCAAGGTCGCGAGCACGCCGGCCGGAGAGAGGGCGAACCTCAGCGGCGGCATGCGCTCTCCTCCGGCGATCGGCCGAACCACCGGAATCGGCGCGTCGGTCATACGGAGAGAACCGAGATCGAACGGAGCCGACATCAGTCCCCCCGCCTGCCAGAACACCAGGCGATCCGGAGGGAAAAAGCGAGCGCCGGCCGCGTCCGCCACCACGACCTGGCGGCCTCCCGTGCTCGGCCGGACTGCTTCCACCCGCACCCAGCCCTTGCCATCGGTCCTGCCCGCCACCGTCACCAGAATGTCGCGTCCGCCGGGGAGCGGTTCGGGGTGGGCCACCCACGGCTCCTCATCACCGCCAAACACGGTCATTTGTCGCGGTTCTCCATGAGGGCTCACGCGGCACAGAGCCATCGGTGTGATGGAAACGAACAGGACACCGTCCTGGTCCCACGCGAGGCCGGAGGTCGAGACGTTCGCCGGCGCGAGCACCTCAGGTCCGCCGCCCGTGGCCAGCACTCGCTTGAGCTGGTTCTGCGACCAGAACGCGACCCAGCGTCCGTCGGGGCTGAAACACGGCGTGGCGGCGCTATCCGTGCCCAGTAGTTCGATGGTGTCGTGCGAGTCGAGGCGACGCGAATAGAGCCGCGACCGGTCGACCGAACCGCCCGAGTACACGAGCGAGCCGCCATCGTGGGAAAGGGCCAGGGCCCCGCCGGTGGTGACGTAGACGGGCGCGGCACGACTGGTGTTGACCTCGAACCGAACGGGCGAACGAGTCGCCGATGCGCCGCCTCGCCCCCACATCGAACCCGCCCATGCGCCGGCGAGAAGCGCCAGGACCGCGGCGAGCGCCACCAGCACGGGTCGCTGTCCGCGCCGCTTCTTCTTGGCAGTCTCACTTCCGGCCCCTTCCAGCTCGAGGCATGCATCGCCCGCGTCGCGCTGCCGGCGATCCGGGTCCCTCTCCAGACACCGACGCAGCAGCCGCGCCACACCCTCGGGCGTCTCAGACGGCAATCGCCGCCAATCGGGGTCGGCACGCAGCACCGCCGCGACTGTGTCCGACGAAGTCTCACCTTCGAAAGCTCTGGCGCCGGTGAGCATTTCATAAAGAACGCATCCGAGCGCCCAGATGTCCGTGCGCCTGTCCACGGGCCGGCCCCGTGCCTGCTCCGGGCTCATGTAACCCGCCGTGCCGATCAACTGGCCCGAGAGCGTGTGGTCGGGGTCATTGCCCTCGCGCGACTGCGTCTGCTTGGCCACGCCAAAGTCCAGAATCTTGACCGCGCCCTCGGGCGAGAGCTGGATGTTCGAAGGCTTGAGGTCTCTATGCACCACACCCGCGGCGTGGGCCGCCTCGAGACCGCGGGCGATCTGCACGGCGATGGCGACGGCCTCGTCGATCGGCATCCGCCCCCGGTCGAGGCGGCGCGCCAGGGTCTCACCCGGCACGAACTCCAGCACGAGCACCGGTCCCCGGGCGGTTTCCTCGACGCCGTGGATGGCCGCGATATTGGGGTGGCTGAGCGAAGCGAGCACGCGGGCCTCGTGCTCGAAGCGAGCCCTGCGATGCGCATCGCGCACCAGAGATGGGGGGAGCGCCTTGACCGCCACGGCCCGCCCGAGGCGCGTGTCTTCGGCCCGATAGACAACTCCCATTCCACCCTCGCCGACTCGCTCGCCGATTCTGTAGTTGCCGAACGACAAGCCCGTCAGGGGCGTCGCCGCCGGGACCGACGCCGCGGCGGGCGGCTCGAGCAGTTCGCCTCCGGCATCGAGCGCCCCCAGGAGCGAAACGACCTCTTCACGCAATCGGTCATCATCGCCGCAGATGCCCGCGACGAAGGCGGCTCGCTCGTGAGAGGGCCGCTCGAGGGCCAGGTCGAGCACTTCGCGCACTCGCGCCGGGGCGGGGTTCGACCTGGGGGTCGGAGTCGCGCTCATGCACCCGCTCCACTGCCGAGCGAGAGCTCGCGCGCCAGCCACGCCTTGGCGTAGACCCAGTGTCGCCGAACCGTCCGCTCCGACACCCCCAGGAACTCTGCGATCGCCTCCACTTCCATCCCTGCAAAGAACCGCATCTCGACCACGCGAGCCGAGTCCGCATCGATCTGTGCCAGCCGCTGAAGCGACTCGTCCAATGCCAGGAGGTCCACTTCCTTCTGCGGCGCGGTCAGACCATCCTCGGGCAGCGCGATCGGGCGCTTGCCATCGCCGCGCTTCTTGCTGTCCCGCGTGCGGGCGTGATCCACCAGGACTCGTCGCATGGCCTGGGCCGCGATGGCGTAGAAGTGCGATCTATTCCGCCAGGGCCCGCGCTGGTCCGACAGTTTCAGGTACACCTCGTGAACCAGAGCCGTGGGCTGGAGCGTGTGCCCCGGCCCTTCACGCCGCAGTTGCTCCTCCGCCATGTCATGCAGCCGCGCGTACACCAGCCGCAGAACCTGCTCGAGAGCCTGCCGGTCACCCTCGGAATAGGCGCCCAGTGCCGCGGTGAGGTCTTTGTCTGGACTGGCACGGGTCATCGTGATTACGCCGGTGTTCGATTCTAACACAGCCTTCCGGCCGCGCCACCTGTTTTTTGGGTGCTCAGGTGGCCGCCCGCGTGCCCGCCTGCCGCGTTTGGAAGACGGGCTCTCACCTCGCATTCACCAAAGGGGCTGCTCATGCGACCGGCACCGTCCGTTTCAGATCCCCGCAACCTCTCCCACGTGAGGCGCTGGCTCAAGGGCGTTGTGGGGCTCCTTGTCCTGTGCGCACTGCCGGATACCGGCCTTGCGCAGCCCGTGGTCGGCACCCGCGCCCGAGCGCCAAGGCAAACCCGCACCTGGGCCGATGCCGTCGCGCGTGACAAGACGCTCCCGCCTGAACGCCCCAATCCGCCCGGCGCGCCATCCCCCAACATCTCCCCGAAACCGGCCCATTCGGTCGTCCCCCTGCGAGAGGGCGTCACACCAGCGGACACCAATCCGATCTCCCGAGGTGGCGGCGGTGCGGACGGGCCGTGCCCCATTTTCGTCGGATCCGCCGTGGGCGTGCAGTTCGAGGCGCTCCCCGACAACCTCGCCTCCATCCCTCCGGACACGATGGGCGCCATCGGGCCGCGCCACGCGATGACCATGCTCAACACCCAGGTGCGCATCCAGGACCGCGGCGGGATCACCGAGTTCTCGACGGTCAGTCTCGCCGCGTTCTGGCCGGACCTGTCCGGCCCCTTTGACCCGAAGGTGTATTACGACACGCTCTCACAGCGGTGGATCGCCGTGTGCCCGGGGAATCCTCGGTCCGCGGCGTCCAAGTGGTCGATCGCCGTCTCGCTATCCGACGACCCGACCGGGGGATGGGGCTGGATTACGCTCGACGCGGATGCGAACGACACGCGCTGGTCCGACTACCCGTGCGTTGGCTTCAACGACAAGTGGATCGTCGTGACATACAACATGTTCGCCGTTCCCGGGGCCCCGATGCCTGGCCCGACCGGGCCCAAGATGTGGGTCATCGACAAAGCCGAACTGCTCGGGCCCGGGCCGAACGTCGGGTACACCGTGTTCGACATTGGGTTTGTCGCCAATGGAACCACTCTGCAGCCCGCCGTGTGCCTCGATGCGAACGTCCCGGACGTCATGATCGTGGATGGGGCAACGTTCACCGACCCTGTCGATGCCTTCCCGCTGCTGCGTATCTCCCGAATCACCGGTCCGACCGCGAGCCCGACCTGGCAAGCCATCCCCGGTTCGGCGTACACCACACCGGGACTTTTCAAAGCCCCGCAGCGGTTCACGACGGAACTGAGAACGGTCCCGCAGAACGGCTCCTCGACGCCCATCGAGGTCGGGACCGGTCGCGCATGCAACGCCATTGTCCGCAACGGCCACATGTACTTCTGCCACAGCGGTGGAGGTTTCTTTGGCGGCGTGCCCACTAATGAGACGCTGATTTACTGGTACGAACTCGAGCCCACGCTTCCCAGCCCCGTCACCAACTGGAGCTCCTTCGGCGAAGGGACCGGCACGGGCGTGTTCTATCCCAGCATCGCCGTGAACTGCCACGGCGATATCGGCATCGGTTACTCGCGCTCGAGCGCTTCCATCAACGTCTCCACGGGCTTTGCTTTCATCCCCGCGGGCAACACCGGCGCGGCCACGTATACCCTGGCCGCGGGCGGCTCCAGCTACGTCCGCCTCGACGGTAACGGGCGCAACCGCTGGGGCGACTACAGCGCCACGGTGGTGGACCCGCGCGACGACATGAGTTTCTGGACCATCCAGGAATCAGCGGCCGCGACGGCGAACCGGTGGACGACCCGCTGGTCCGAGTTCCCGCACCTCTGCACATCGGCGCCGGTGATCAATACTCAACCGCAGAACTCGAGCTTCTGCCCGGGCAGCACCCTGACGCTCACGGTCGCGGCGTCGGGGAGCGGCAACTCGTACCAGTGGTTCCGCAACGGCACACAGATCGTCGGCGCCGGCGCGGCCACGCTCCAAGTCTCTAATGCCGTGGCCGCGATGTCCGGGGTGTACCACGCGATCGTCACGAACACGTGCGGCGTGACGCGGAGCGCGGACGCGCTGGTTCGCGTAGGGCTGTCCATCGCGCAGCAACCCGCGGACCGTTCGTCCGCCCCGTGCGGGACGGTGACCTACACCGTCGGCGTGGCCTTCCCCGTCGGCACGGTGGCATACCGCTGGCACAAGGAGTTTGCCCCGCTCGGCACCAACACCCCCCTCAACGATGACGGGCACTTCTCCGGTACGCAGACCGGCACCCTCACCATCCAGGGTGTCGGGTACGCCGACGAGGGACGCTACACCTGCCGCGTCTTCGACCCCGCGTGCACCAACGTGGAGCTCTTCAGCCAGTACGCCAAGTGCTCCGTGTCCGACCCCTCGTGGACCTTCCGCACCAGCTCCGGTCCTTTGCGCCGATACAGCACCGACATGGTCTACGACGCCTCCCGTGGCGTCTGCGTGCTCTACGGCGGCTTGTCGCCGATCACCGTGTCATCGGTCCCCAATGACGAGACGTGGGAGTGGGACGGTGTCGAATGGACACGCCGTTTCCCTGCCCACAATCCGGGTGGACGACAGATGCACGAGCTCGTCTACGACTCCGTGCGGAACAAGGTCCTGCTCTTCGGAGGCTGGCCCAACGGCACGAACGGGACCGCCGACGTCTGGCAGTACGACGGCAACGACTGGACCCTTCTGACCACCTCCCCGGGCGGCCCGCCAACGACGCACGGAACCCAGGGCGATGCGGTGTTCGATCCCGCGCGAGGGCGGATGATCGTCCTGACCTACAACACCAACTCCGGCTCATCGCTGAACACGACCTGGGAGTTCAGCCCTGTCACGCTCGCCTGGCAGATGACCTACCAGGGAGTCGGCGCCTATTGGTACGACTCGCCCCTGGCCTACGACCCGGCGCGCAACAAGGTGCTCGGCACCTCCTACGCCTGGTACAACCTGAGCAACCCGCACACCTGGGAGTACACCGGCTCGGGCTGGACCGAGGTCCTCAACTCGCAGATGCCGGATCGCCAGGATTCCGTGCTCGCCTTCGACCCATTCCGCCAGAAAGTGATCATGTACGGTTGCTGCCGGAACTCCCACATCGAGTCCTACGGGTTCTTCCACAATGACACCTACATCTTCGACGGCGCAACCTGGTCCTTGCACCTTCCCGAGTACCAGCCCGCATTCGCCAACCGCCTCCAGCCCGCCGGCATCGCCTTCGACTCCCGCCGCAACGCCATGGTCGTCGTCGGCAACACCTGGAACACTTTCGTCGGCACCAACCCCATGGACACGTGGGAGTATCGCTACCTCGACACGGTCGTCTTCGATCGTCAGCCCGCGAATCAGCCGCTCGTCATCGGCTCAACGACGCAGTTCAAAGTCGCGGCGGCGGGCGCGGGCACACTCACCTTCCAGTGGCGCAAGAGTGGAGTGCCACTGACCAACGGACCGACGCCCTCCGGCAGCGTCATCAGCGGGGCCCAGACCGCGACCCTCACCATGTCCAACACCACCGCCGCGGACGCGGGCAGCTATTCCTGCCTCGTCAGCAACACCTGCGGCAGCCTCGCCAGCGCCGCGGCCAGCCTCGGCTCGACGTGTTACGCCAACTGCGACGGCAGCACCGGAAGCCCGCAACTGACCGCCAACGACTTCCAGTGTTTCATCAACGCGTACGCCGCGGGCTCTGGCTATGCCAACTGCGACGGCTCGACCGGCACCCCCGCGCTCACCGCCAACGACTTCCAGTGCTTCATCAATCGCTACGCGAGCGGCTGCTCGTAGCCGCGGCGCACAAATCTCCCGGTTCACCCTTCCGTCCCTCGGCGACAATGGGTACGCTATCGGCATGGGTACCACTTCCCCCGCCGTTACCCACCACGACGAGTCCTTCGACACCTATATCAGCCCGCTGACCCAACGCAACGCGTCACGGGAAATGATGACGCTGTGGTCGCCACGCCACCGCTTCACACTCTGGCGCAAGGTCTGGCTCGCCGCGGCCGAGGCGCAGTTGGATGCGGGGCTCCCCGTCACTCGGGAACAAGTCGAGGCGATCCGCAAGCACGTTGAAATCACCGACGATGACATCCGCCGCGCGTTCGAGCACGAGAAGCGCCTCAAGCACGACGTGATGGCCCACGTCCACGCCCTCGCCGACGTCGCCCCGATCGCAAAGCCCATTCTCCACCTGGGCATGACGAGCCAGGATGTGGTGTGCAACGCGGATCTTCTCCAACTCCGCGAGGCCCTCACCCTCGTCGAACTCAAGCTGGCGAGGACCATCGACGCCTTCGGAACCTTCGCCGAGAAATGGAAGAACCTGCCCGCCCTGGGCCACACTCACTTCCAGCCCGCCCAGCCCACCACCGTCGGCCGGCGCGCTTCGCAATGGGGCTACGACCTCTACCTCTGCCTCATGCGCATCGAGCACGACCTGCACAGCCTCAAGCTCCGCGGCCTCAAGGGCGCCACCGGCACGCAGGCCTCCTTCCTTCACCTCACCGACAACAGGCCCACGCAGGTCGATGAAATCGAGGGCGCGTTCATCCGGCGCCTTGGCTGGATGGGAAACCAGAAGCACGACCTCACTTCCCAGACCTACCCGCGCGTGGTGGATGCGATGCTGCTCTCCGATCTCGCGGCGACAGCCTCGGTCATCCACAAGATCTGCAACGACATCCGCCTGCTCTCAGGACGCAAGGAGTTGGATGAACCCTGGGGCGATTCCCAGATCGGTTCATCCGCGATGCCGTACAAGCAGAACCCGATGCGCTGCGAGCGGGCGACGGGCCTGTGCCGGTTCGTCATGAGCCTCGCTCATGACGGCCTCGACACCGCGAGCACGCAGTGGCTCGAGCGGACGCTGGACGATTCTTCCAACCGCCGCCTGGTCCTGCCGGAATCGTTCCTCGCTCTTGACGGGGCTCTTGACCTGCTTCACAGCGTCGCGACCGGGCTCGTTGTGCACGAAATGACTGTCCGGTCCAACCTCATGGCCGAACTTCCCTTCATGGCTCTTGAGAACATCATGATGGCCGCGGTCAAGAAGGGCCGCGACCGGCAGGAGGTTCATGAAGGCCTCCGCAAGCACGCCCTGGCGGCGGGCAAGCGGGTGAAGGAACTGGGTCAGGCCAACGACCTGATGGAACGTCTGCGGTCCGAACCCACGCTGGTCGGGCTGGACCTCGACCACTTCCTGGACCCCGCGGCCTACGTCGGAAGGGCCCGCGAGCAGGTCGACCACTTCGTCAACAGCATCGTTTCCTCGATCCAGAAGGCCTATGCCACCAAGTGGGCCGCCCTTTCTTCCAGCGAGCCCCGGGTCTAGCTCTTCCCGGCCGTCCTTCGGGCTTGACGGAAGTCGCGGAATCGGGGACACTGCGCTCGCATCCCCCGCCGGCGCTTGGGCGTATGGACACTGCCGGCGGGACCCCGGAACAACCGAACCTGGGGAACACAGTCCGAACACTGGCCCGGACGCCCCGCCCCGGCCTAACGTCGGATCCCTTTTTGACGCCTCATGGGCCGGACGCCCGTGTGGCGCACCCGGAGCGTTCCTATGGCGTCTCGTAGCAGCGGCGGCAGCGGTCAACTCATCGCCATCGCCATCCTCGGCGTGGCGAGCCTGGCCCTGTTCATCCTCACCATCGTCTTCCTCAGCAAGTACCAGGCCGCCAACCGAAACCTCACCCAGGTCATGGCCGACACCGACGAGATCATCCGCGCCGATGAACGCCGCGGCGACAACGTCTCGCAGATCACGGCCAAGGCCAAGGCCGCCAAGCAGTCGGTCTTCGGGTACCTGAGTTCGTCGCTCCGCGAGTCGATGAACAAGTCCACCGGCGCTTCGAGCGACACGGTCGCCGAACTCTCCAAGAAGATGGACGATGAGGGCGTGTCGGGCAACAACCTCCTCGCCGCCCTTCGCGACCGCAAGAACGAGATCGTCGCGATGGAAGCGCGCGTCAAGCAGGCCGACGCCGCCCGCAACACGGCCCACGAGGACCTGCAGAACGAGATCAAGCGCACCAAGGAACTGTCCGAGTCGCACAACCGCACTGTTCAGGCGATGAACACCGACATCGACAAGTACAAGGCCGAGGTCGAGACCTACCGCCAGTCCGTCGCCGAGGCCCGCACCTTCATGGACAAGGAAGTCGAGAAGGTCCGCGAGGCCATGGCGGCGCTCCAGTCCGCTTCGAGCGAGGAAATCCGCCGGCTCCAGAACGAGAACCTCCAGCTCAAGGACCAGCTCGCCAAGATGCGCCAGACCCAGTCCGGCAACATCCTCCATCCCAAGGCCGAAGAATCCCTCGTGGACGGCGAAATCATCGCCATCAACCAGGCCTCGAACACGCTCACCATCAGCCGCGGCCGGGCCGACAAGGCCATCCTCGGCATGTCCTTCGCCGTGTACGCCGACGGCACGATGATCCGCCCCGACCCCAAGACCGGCGAATACCCGCGTCCCAAGGCAACTGTCGAAGTCACCAACGTCGGCGACTCCACCTCGACCGCCCGCGTCACCAGCGAGGTCAAGGGCAACCCGATCGTCCGGGGCGATGTGCTCGCCAACGCCGTCTACGACCCGGCCAAGGTGTACTCCTTCATCGTCTTCGGCAACTTTGACACCAACGGCGACGGCATCGCCACCCCGCAGGAGGCCGGCGACATCAAGGGCCTCATCAACTCCTGGGGCGGCAAGACGGTCGACGACCTCAACGGCAACGTCGACTTCATGATCCTCGGCGAGCGCCCCGTCCTCCCCGCGCCCCCCGGCGTCAACGACCCACCAGAGGTCGTCCAGGCCTACATGCGCCTCAACGAGATCGCGCAGCGCTACGACCGCCTCTTCGAGCAGGCCGTCTCCACCTCCATCCCCGTGCTCAACCAGAACCGCTTCTACACCCTGACCGGTCGCCGGCCCGGGACCAAGTAATCCGCCGGGGAACACAACCGGCACATCTCGCATCGAACCGCGGCCGGGTCGCCCAGACCCGGCCGTTTCGTTGATACTGTCTCCACCTCTTTCATGGCCAAGCCCCGCGCGAAGACCCCAGGTTTCCTCCAGCCCGCCGTCTACCTCGGCACGCGGGCCCTCATCGCCGCGGCGTCGGTGCCCCCGCTCGCGCTCTCTCGGGCCGGGGCGCAGCGCATCGGCCGGTGGTACGCCACATCGCGCCTCAACCGCCGCCACATGCGGCGCGCCGAGGAAAACCTCGGCGTCGCGTTCCCAGCGTGGGACGAGGCCCGCATCCGCGACACGGCGATCCGTTCGCACGAGCACCTCGTGTCGTTCGGCGTGGAAATGGCCTACGCCCCGCGCGTGCTCACCGAGGACGGCTGGGTCCGGCACATCTCGCTCGGCAATGTCGAGCCCGCGCTCAAGGCGCTGGTGAAGTCCGGCCCCTGCCTGCTCATCACCGGCCACTGCGGCAACTGGGAAGTCCTCGGCTACACCATCGCCCTGCTCGGCTTCCCCATGCACGCCGTCTACCGCCCGCTCGATATTCCCGCCATGGACCGCTGGGTCCGGCGGGCTCGCTCGCAGCGCGGCCTGGAACTCGTGGACAAGTTCGGCGCCGTCCGCCGACTCCCGCAGCTCCTCCACGCCGGCGCCCCCATCGGCCTCGTCGCTGACCAGAACGGCGGGGACCGGGGTGTCTTTGTCCCGTTCTTCAACCGCCTCACGTCAACGTACAAGTCCATCGGCCTGCTCGCGATGCAGTTCAACGCCCGGGTGGTCTGCGGCTTTGCCCGGCGCGTGAGCCCATCGGCCTCGAGCCTCGGGTACCGGATCGAGATGACCGACCACTTCGGCCCCGAGGACTGGTCGACCCACCCGGACCCCCTGTTCTATCTCACCGCCCGCTACCGGCGGGCCATCGAGCTCATGGTCCGCATGGCCCCGGACCAATACCTCTGGATGCACCGCATCTGGCGCAGCCGCCCCCGCCACGAGCGCCTCGCCAAACCCTTCCCCCACTCGCTGCTCGAAAAGATCCGCCTGCTCCCGTGGATGACCGGCGAAGACATTGACCGCCTGCAGGACCACAGCATCCGCGACGCCCGCACACTGGCGGAAACCGGCCTGCACCGGCTGCCGTAAGGGCTGTCGCGGCGTGATGATGCTCAAGGCGGCCGGTTCACCCCATCCGCGATTGAACCCAGACAGCCACCGGGATGCACGGCTCGCGGCCTGCATGGCTCAAAGAAACAAACCGCTGTGCCACGCCCACCGGCATAAAATGGCTCGACACCTGGGAGGCTCCCCGCATGGCCGGCCGACTTGAAGAAGTGAAAGTCCTGATCGTGGACGACGATCGCGATGTCCTCGAATCCATGGACGCCGCGTTCCAGGCCGAGGGTGCCCTCACCCAGCTCGCCACCGACGGCAACGAGGCGGTCCGCATCTGCCTCGAAGACCCGCCCGACCTCGTCATCCTCGACATGATGCTCCCGCGCCGCTCCGGGTTCCTCGCGCTGGAGCGAATCAAGGGCCGCGAAGACAGTCCGCTCGTCATCATGGTCACCGCCAACGAGGGCAAACGCCACCAGGCCTACGCCGAGTCGCTCGGCGTCGACGACTATCTCCTCAAGCCCGTGCCCCTCGGCCGTCTCGTCTCGGTCGCGGCCGATCTGATCGACAAGGCCGACCGTGAAGATGAAGAAGCCGAAGCCGAGGAAGAAAAGAAGCCGCCCGCCAAGTCCCCCAAAGACAAGAAGTAACGTCCTGAGTCCTTCGTCATCAGACCGCATACGGACTAAGGACCAAGGACTCAGGACTTAGGACCTTTCTCCTCCATGGCCAAGAAGCGTCAACTCGTCCTCACCCGCCCTCCTGTCGCCAAGGGCGACCCGACCGTCGTGCCGCTGGGCACGCGCAAGGATGTGGTCGCCGCGCTCGCGGTCTACAACACCTCCCCCGACGGCTCCAAGCGCAACACGGGCATGGAAGTCCTCTGGGGCCCGGGCATGGTGCTCGAGTTTCCGGCCGCGGCGGACCAGGTCGGCCAGGTGATGATCTCCGTCAGCGATGAAGAGATCGCCTGGCCCGTGCTGCAACGGATGACCAAGGCCCTGGGATGGATGCTGGTGGACCTCGAGAGCGGCCGATCGTTCGGTGGGTAGGGCTCACTTCCCGCGAATCGCGGCGATCGTCTTGTCTTTCTGGTCGAGCTCGGTTTCCAGAAAGAACCTCGCCGACTGGGCCTTGGACTGGATCTGAAAGTCCTTGCTCGTCACCTTGCCATCTTTGCTGATCGTCCACTTCCCGAAGTGTTCTTTCAGCACCTCGGCCTCTTCCTTCGCCGAGTCGAGCAGCCGCGACAGCCGATCACACGCGAACGATCGCTGCACCGCGCCATACTCCGAAGCCAACGTCATCGCCGGACCCATCGCCCTCGAAACGCCCTTGGACTCCAATTCCTTCTGAGCATCGCCCACGAAGTCGCGGAGCCGCTTGCTGAGATCGCTCATCGTTTCCTGCAGTGCTGTCACGGCGTCGATGCGTTTCTGGATTTCCTTGCGGTCCCGAATCGGTGGACGCTGGAGCTTCGCAAGCACGGCGGGCACTTCCCCAAGCACGCTCTCGATCCGAGCATCCATATCGGCCTTGAGCGCCACGCCGATCTCCCCCACTCGCGGATCGTCCTTGGGCAGGGCCGGCGCCGGCCGCGGCGGATCGGACCGATCCGGCGAAGAAGTCACTGGTGAGGCGGGTGGCGCGGCGGGAGGCGCACCGGGCGAGACCGCAGGCGGCACGCCCCGCGAGGGTGTCGCCGGCGGCGTCGGGTTCAGCGGAGTCATCATCCTGCGGCGCTGCTCCTCCATCACGCGCGCCTGCTCTTCCGCGGCGACACGGGCACGTTCTTCCGCCTGCTTCGCCCGTTCTGCATCACGACGCCGCTGCTCCTCCATGAGATCGTTCTGACGGTCCAGCTGATTGGCCATGCGGCCCAGGCCTTGGGCGGTCTTGGACTGTGCATTCGTAGAGCCGCCCGGCCCCGTGCTTGCAACGCCACCTCGGGCGGTCGTGCCCTGGGGCCACACCCCGCTCATCACCACCAGCCGTCCGATGATGCCGATGCACAGCACCGCGACGAACCCCGCGTTCCCCGCCGTCGTGCTCTTTCTTCCGAGCACGTACGCCAGCCCGCCGATTCCGACCGCCGCAATGACCGGCAGCACCAGAAACGTCGCCGCGACCGCAACGTTCATCCCCGGCTTGCTCCAGTTGAGAGCGACCTGAACAGCGGCCACAGCGAAGAACAGGATGAGAACCAGCACGCTGGTGCTGCTGACAAACCCGCCGCGGCTTCTCGGAGAGCGATTCATTGCAGGTACGCCCGTGTTTCGCCGCCGGGCCCGAGGGCGTTCGGCGGAACCTTCCCACATACACTCTACCGAAATGCCCACCTACGTCTACGAAATCCTGACCGGCAAAGGCGAGCCCACCGGCCGCACGTTCGAGATCACACAGTCGATCAAGGCCGATGCGCTGACCAGGCACCCGGAAACGGGCGAACCCGTTCGGCGCGCCATTGTCGCTCCGAATCTCGGCCTGGCGCTCTCCGCGAACAAGGCCCGCATGAGCAACAAAAACCTGGAGCGCCTCGGCTTCACCAAGTACGAGCGCAAGGGCAAGGGCTACATGGAACGCACGGCGGGCAAGGAAGGGCCGCGGGCGATTGGGGAGTGACGGTGCGTACAGCGCGAGGCTTGCCTCCGGCTCTCCAGCGATCGCGGGCTCGGCAACTCATCTCGGAAACGGCTTCCCCCACGCGGCCTTCTTCCATGGCGGCAATCCAGTCTCGCCCGGTCGCGGCCTCATACACAGCCCCAGCAGCACGCACGACAGCGCCGCCGTCTGCGCGTTGAGCTCAATCACATCCGTCATGCCCACCAGCAGCAGGCCGATGAGCGCAAAGCCCGGCCCCGCGGCGTACGTCCCCATCTTTGTGCCCATTCCCTTGAACGCGCCGTAGAGCCCCATACCCATCACCGCGAGGTACAGCCCGAGCCCCACCACGCCCGTCGTTGCCGCGATGTGGAGGTACGTGTTGTGCGCGTGCGGGTAGATGTACCCCGGCTCGTTCGGGTCACGGTGCGCATCGGCCCACGTCTTAAACCCGCCGGCGCCGACGCCCCGCAGAGGATCTGTCCGCAGTTCCATCCATGCGAACTTCGCCATCAGCACCCGCGCGCCGATCCACGTTGTGTAGTCCCGGTGCTCGATGACCTTGCGCACTTCCTCGCGTGCGTTCTCATAGCGGCGAGAGATCTGCTTTCCCGCGCCGAGCCAGACCACCCCAACCGCCGCGGCGAGGATCAGGCCCGTCAAGACCATCCTCCTCCCTGAACGCGGCGGGTTTTCGTGCGAACCTTGAACAGGCGTCCCGGAGGTCCGCCACCACCGCAACGCCGCGACCGCCAGCACGATCACCACCAGGGCCCCCGACGCCAGCCACGCCCCGCGCGATCCCGTCGCGATCACGCCCGCCAGCGTCGCCGCCGCGCACGCCGTCGCCACCCACCGCATCCGTCCCGACCCCATCACCGCCGCCGGCAGGTGCAGACCCAGCGCCGCCGTCAACATCGAACCTGCCACGACCGGTTGCCACCACCCCGGGTTCCGATCCGGATGGCGATTGAACGTGATCGACGGGATGTCGAACGCCAGCCCGACGCCATGCAACACCTGCGCCGCGTTCGCCGCCAGAAACCCCGCCGCGAGCGCCGCGATCATCGCCCCGCGGAGCGGCAGGATGCACCACGTCATCCACATCGCCCAGACCCACCGGTTCTGGATGATCTCGCCCCACCCCAGTTTCGGGCTCGGGCTCCACGTCATTGAAAGCCATTGCCACGCGACAAACGCCGCGATCATCCAAAGCATGGGATGGCACCCGAACGACCGCCAGGTCCTGTGGATGTAGTACGCCCGGAGGACGCAGGCCCCCCAAAGCCCCGCCCCCGCGAACTCCACAACGCTCATCGGCCCCGGCACCAGGACCAGCCACGTCAGGCCGAGAATCAGGTGCAGGCGGTGCCCAAAGGGATCCCTCGCCGCGGCCTTGGCCACCTCAGCGTCAATCCAATCCTGCCTGGCGTACGGAATGCCGAACATAGGAGTGGCGTAATTACGGGAATGCCGGGGTGTTACACAACCTTGACCGAACCAACCCCCATCATCCGGCGTCCAACCCTCCAGAGCAACCCCAACCCCGGCTCTCCGTACAATCTCGTGGTCGAATCTTCACCGGGAGGTGATGCGTGAACGAAATCCGCCGCGTCTTGAAGCTCGCCGCCTGGCGGCTCCTGGTCATTGATCTCTTCCACACCTTCGCGGTGATGCTCTCCGCGGCGATGGCGGCCCTGATTCTCACCCTCCTTGCCCAGCGCATTTTTGGCCTCGTCATCGACTTCCCTGGAGACTGGGGCCGCATCGCCCTGGTGGCACTTGCCGGCGCCGTCGTCGGCTCGATCGCCTGGTCGATGATCCGCCGCGCCCGCGGCATCACCGTCGCCCGCGAACTTGACGAGCGCGCCGACCTCCGCGAATCGCTCAGCACCGCCATGTGCGTCGCGAGCAGCCAGGACGCCTGGGCCCAGGCCGTGGTCGAGACCGCCCGCGACCGGGCGACCAGGGTCGATGTCCGGCGCGCGATCCCGTACGCCGCGCCGCGCCTCTGGCCGGTACCGCTGGCGCTCGTGCTGGCGCTCGTGGTGCTCTGGTTCTCCGTCCCGCACTGGGATGTCCTCGGCGCGTTCAAGAAGCGCACCGCCAAGATCGACGAGGAGAAGAAGGTCACCGAGGTCAAGGCCGAGGTGAAGAAGGATCAGCAGAAGCTCGACGAGCTCCTCAAGCAGGCCAAGGTCGAAGTCAAGAACGATGAAGCGACCAATGAGGCCGCCGACCAGAAGGCCCCGCAGACGCCCGATGAAATCCGGCGCGCGGCCGTGAAGAAGCTCACCAATCAGGTGGACAAGCTCGGCGAGATGCGCCAGGGTGACAAGGCCAAGCAGCTCGAGGCGATCAAGCAGGCGATGAAGCAGCTCAAGCAGCCCGGTCCGGGACCGATGGACCAGCTCGCCAAGGCCATGCAAAAGGGAGACTTCGCCAAGGCCCAGGAACAGCTCGACGACCTGGCCAAGCAGATGGGCCAGAACTCCATGAGCCCCGAAGACAAGGCCAAGATGCAGGAGCAGATGAAGAAGATGGCCGCCCAGCTCGACAAGCTGGCCAAGGACAAGCAGAACCTCGAGAAGCAGCTCCAGCAGGCGGGCATGAACAAGGAGCAGGCGTCCAAGGCCGCGTCGAATCCTGAAGAGCTGAAGAAAGCCCTGGACGAGATGAAGAACATGAGCGACGGGCAGAAGCAGGAGCTCATGAAGAACGCCCTCGCCCAGATGGAAGCGAACAAGCAGTGCGAAGGCATGGGCGAGAAGATGGGCGAGATGGCCAAGAACATGAGCAAGGAAGGCATGAGCCAGGAAGGCCAGCAGGCGATGGAAGCCATGGCCGGCCAGCTTTCAGAAATGGAACAGCTCGACGGCGAGATGGGCGCCCTCGAAGCCGCGATGGATGAAGCCAAGCGCCAGCTCGCGAAGATGGGCGGCCAGTGCGAGGGTGGCAACTGCCCCGGCGGTGATTGTGACGGCGAGGGCGAGTTGGCCAACGGCGGCCAGAAGCAGAGCCCGTGGAAAGCCGGCGAATCCGCCAACAAGCCCGGCAACGGCATGGGCGGACCCGGCCAGGCCTGGAGCGGCCGCGCCCACGACGACACCGACGCCGCGGTCAAGATCGACAAGGTCAAGAGCCCGACCAAGCAGGGCGGGGGGCCGATCATCGGCAGCCGGCTGGTCCAGGGAGACCAGGTCCGCGGCGAATCCGTCGCCGAGTTTGCCGAGGCCGTCGCCGCGGGCACCAAGGCCGCGACCGAAGCGCTCGGCGGCACGACCGTGTCCCGCGAGTACGAGGGCACGGTCAAGCACTACTTCGGCACGCTCGACTCCAAGGCCAAGGCCAAGCAGGCGGGCGAACCGGCCAAAGAGCCGGCGAAGGACGCTAAGGACAAGAAGTGAGCGAGGGCGGAAGGGCCGGACGAACAGCGGCGGGAGCGACAACCACCCGCCTGTGGCTGGCGGCGCCGTGCCTTGTGCTGCTCGCACTCGGGTTCGCGTGGTCGTGCAGCGGCAAGCCCGCCGCCCCGGAAGTCGTCCTCTACACCAGCTGCGACGACTACCTCCTCCGCGAGATCATCCCCGCGTTCGAGAAGGAAACCGGCATCACGGTCAAGCTCGTCGGCGACACCGAGGCCACCAAGACCACGGGCCTGGTGCAGCGAGTCATCGCCGAGTCCAAGAACCCGCGTGCCGATGTCTGGTGGTCGAACGAACCCTTCGGCACCATGAAACTGGCCGAGGAGGGATTGCTCGAGCCATTCAAACCTGAAGCACTCAAGGACTTCGGCGGCGTATGGCCCGAGGGATACGCCGCGCCCGACGGCACGTGGTACGGTTTCGCCGTGCGGGCCCGGGCCATGGTCTACAACACGTCGAGGCTTTCCGAGAAGGATCTGTTCCGGGGATTGGAAACGCTCACCGATCCCCGCTTCAAGAACCGCATAGGAATCGCCCGGCCCCAGTTCGGCACCACACGCGGCCACATGGGCGCCATTGCGGCGCACAACGGCGAGAGCCGATATCGCGCCTGGGTCACCGCGCTGCTCGCCAACGGTCTCCGGTACTTCGACGGCAACTCCGCCGTCGTCCGGGCCGTGGCCCAGGGCGAGATCGACATCGGTCTGACCGACACCGACGATGTGCTGGTGGGCCAGCGCGAGCACTGGCCCGTGGCCCTGGTGTTCGAGACGCCGGAGCGCGGGCAGCACGGCGAGGCTCTCGACTCATCCGGGCCACTGTGCATTCCCAATACCGTGGCCATCCTCAAGAACGCTCCACACGCCGGCGCCGCCCAGAAGTTGGCCGACTTCCTGCTCAGCGCCGGCACCGAACGCGTGCTGGCGCTGAGTGAATCAGGGAATGTCCCGCTGCGGATGAACCTGCGAACCGAGCTCTCCGGCAAGATCCACGACATCCCGGGCGTGGACAGCGATCCCGGCTTCGATCGTGTATTCCACGCCATTCCAAACGCAATCGCTGTCTTTCCGAACTGACCCATGGCACGATGGCTGACCTTCGCGTTCGCGCTCCTTCTGTCATCCGGCCTTCGCGCGCAAACCCCCTTCACCATCGACTTCGCCAAGCCCCACCAGACCATCCAGGGCCTCGGCGTGACCGCCACCGGGACCTGGATCCCCGCCGTCACCGACCTCTACGCAAAGGATTCCTTCGCCGCCAGGATCGGCGATGAACTCGGCGCGTCGATCATCCGCCTGGCCCTTCCTCCCGAAGTCCTGCCCAAGGAAGACCTGAACACCGAGTCGCTCAATCTCGAGTCCTTCGACTTCACGAAGTTCAGCCCCCCGGCCAACTTCATCAGGACGATGCACACGTTCGACCCGGGGCTCAAGGTCATCCTCTCCATCTGGAGCCCGCCCGCGTGGATGAAGGACAACGCCTCCACCAAGAACGGCGGACATCTCCGTCCCGACCGGCGCGAGCACTTCGCGAGGTTCTGTGCCGCGGCGTGCCTGGGCTTCGAAAAGACCTACGGCGTTCCCATCTTCGCCCTCTCCATCCAGAACGAGCCGCACTTCGTCGAGCCCTACGACTCGTGCATCTACACGCCCGCCGAGATGCGCGACGCGATCAACGCCGTCGCCGCGGCGTTCAAACGCTTCAACGTCACGACCCGCCTCATGGCCCCCGAGGATTACGCCGACGAGCCACGCTGGACCAAGTACCTCTCGGCGATCTCCGCCTCAAAGCCAACACCCGCCGCGCTCTCGATGCTCAATATCCACGGCGAACCGGGGGACACATCCGGCTGGCCACGACTCGCCGCTCTCGCCAAGAAAAACAATCTCCCGATCTGGATGACGGAGACTTCCGGCGAACAACCAACGTGGCTGGAGCACGGCGGCAAACCGGGCGCCCTCGATCTGGCCCGCAAGATCCACAGCGCCCTGGTGAACGGCCGTTGCGAGGCCTGGGTCTACTGGGCGATCACGGACCCTTCGCCCAGCGAGTTCGCGCTCATGAGCCTCGCCGAACCCACGCCCAAGTTCTTCGCGGCGAGACAGTTCTACCGCTTCATCCGGCCCGGGGCGGTGCGCATCGACGTGGCGCCCACCCATCCCACGATTCTCGTCAGCGCCTTTCACCACCCGCAGGCCCGCACGCTCACTGTTGTGCTCATCAACATGGGCGCCGTTGATCAGCCCGTGTCGCTCGCAATCGCCCACGCGCCCGGCGGTGTGGCAGCGTTCGATGCATCCCGTTCATCAGCGACGCTCAACGCCGCCGCCCTCGACGCGGTCTCGGTCACTGCCGGTCAGGCGATACTGACTCTCCCCGCCCAGAGCGTCACAACGCTCCGCGCCGGGATCGCCTCTCCGCAATAGATGGAGGCCTACTTCGGGTCCGCCGGCTTGGGCTCTTCCTTCTTCGGCAAGAGACCCTTGAGCTTGTCCGTTGCCTTGTCGATCTGCTTGGTCGCGGCGTCCTTGGCCTTGTCGCCCGCGGGCCCCAGGCCCTTGGTCGCATCCTCCACCGCCTTCTTCACGCCCGTGCCAAGATCGCCCACTTTCGCGCCGAACTGCTCGCCCAGCGCTTTGACGCTCCCGCCCGATTCGGTGATGAAGCTGGCGTTGAGCCCTTTCAATCCGCCAAGGCTTGAAAGGCGCGTCTTGAGTTCGCCGAGGAGCTGCTCCGGAAGCACGCCTCCCTTCTCCACCACCGCGGCCATGATCGTCTGCACGATGATGCCCGAGAGCTCCCCGATCGTCACGCCGCTTCCGCCCACGCCCTCGCCCGTCTGCCCGACGTTCTGCAGCTTGATCTCCGGGATCGGCACCGTGACCTTGGCAAGGTCGGCCAGCCCGGGCGTGCCCGCGTCCACCATGTCCGCGTGGATCGTGATGTTCTTCAGCGTGAGCGCCTTGACGATCAGCTTCTTCTCCGAACCCTTGGGCTTGGGCTCGGTCGGCTTGGGGGTGCTCTTGCCGCCGCTGAGCTTGTCGAGGTTTTCCAGGATCACCTCGTAGTTCGACTTGCCGCTCTTGCGCTCGAGGTGAACATCCAGCCCGTCCATCGTGAACTCGGGCACCACGATCGTGTCCTTGGTCAGCGACCCAAGCGACACCGCCACCTTGGCGTCCCCGAGCTGCACGAAGTGCTTGCTCGGATACCCCTGCGGGTTGGACACGTCGAGGCCGTTGAGCCCGAACGTGCCCGAGAAAAGACCGACGCTCGCCGTGTTGAGTTTCGTCTCAACCCCGAGCGCCGAGGTCGCCCCGATCTGGATTCCCTGCTTGGCGATCGAGTTGATCGTCAGCGTGAGAACGATCCCGCCGACGATGAGCAGCACGACCAGACCGATGATCCCGAAGATCACGAGGCGCTTGATGAGTTTCATGACAGACTGTAGGAAGTGACGGAGCGACGCAGAAACGCGGCGACGAAGGCAGGCGGCGCGTGAACGGCCCTGGATCGTGACGGGCCATTGCGCGTCTGCGGTTCTTCCGCCTTTGCATCGCTCCGTCAGTGCGTTTCTGCGTCACTCCGTCCCTGTGCTCACACCCTGAAAATCGACCCCAGCTTCTTCCCCAGCATCAGGGAGGCCCCCACCAGCGTCACCGTCAACAGCGCCATCCCCCACACGCCCATCGCGCTCGCGATGTACGGCCCATCGCCCAGCCGGTCCATGAACCCGAAGATCGCCCGGGTGATCGGGAAGTTCTTCTGCTGCTGCGCCAGGATCAGCGAATCGCTCACCTCCAGCATCGAGAAACTGAACACCAGCAGCCCGCCCGCGATCAGGTTCGCCACGATCAGCGGCACAATGACCCTGCGAACCGCCGTGAACCGCGAAGCCCCGAGGTTTACCGCCGCCTCTTCCAGCTCGCCCGACGTCTGCTCCAACCCCGCCACCGTCGACCGCACGATGTACGGCAGCCGCCGTATCGCGTACGCCACGATCAGGAACGGAATGGGATTCGGGTCCGCCCCGAGCACCGACGCCACGCTCCCCAGCGGCCCATCCTTGCCAAAGGGCCACCGCAAACTCATCGCGACGTACCCAAACGCCATCACCAGCCCGGGCACCGCGAGAGGCAACATGCACAAGGCATCAAGCAACGCCCGCCCGCGCACCTTCGTCCGCACGATCATGTACGCCACCAGGATTCCCAGCACCAGATCCACGGCCACCGCGATCGACGCAAACTTCAGACTGTTCACAATCGACCGGAACGAATCCGGCTCGCCCAGCGCCGTCGCGTAGTGCTCGCTCGTCACGGCCCCGGGCAGCACAGTCCCGTACCACCGCCCCGGCACCGTCACCGACGTCAGCACCACCCCGATGTGCGGCATCACCGCCAGCAGCGTCACCAATCCGAACGCCCCGGCCGCCACATAGCCAGCCACGCCGCCGAGCTGCTTCTCGCCACCCGCTCGCGACGCCTTCGAGTACATCGCGTACGCCTTCCCGCCGAACACCATCTTTCCCAGCACGTACATCCCCACCGCCGCGCCCAGCATCACCAGCGTCAACGCATACGGCTGGGCCGAGTTCTCCACCTCGCGCAGCCCGAAGAAGATCTGCACCGGCGTCACCCGGTAGTAGTCAAACATCAACGGCGTGCCAAGCTCCGTGAATGACCAGATGAACACGATCGTCGCGCCCGCGAACAGGCCCGGCCGCACCAGCGGCAGGGTCACCCGAAACAGCCGCCGCCACGGCCCCGCGCCCAGGTTCTCCGCCGCCTCATCGAGCGCCGGGTCCAGGTTCGCAAGCGCCGCCGTCGCATTCAGATAAATGATCGGGTACAGCGAGAGCGCCTGCACCACCACCACTCCCAAGAACTTTGCTTCCCCGAGGATGTCCCAGTCCGTTCCGAGCAGCGCGTTGAGCGCCCCCTCGCGCCCGAGAATCGACCTCGCCCCGATCGCGCCCACAAACGGCGGCAGGATCAGCGGCACCAGCACCACCGCGTTCCACAATCCCTTGAGCGGGTACGAGTACTTCGCCGACAGCACGGCCAGCGGGAACGCGATCACAATGGCGAGGGTCGTCGTCGTCGCCGCGATTTTCAGTGAGTTGAGCAGCCCCGACCTCAGCACCGGGTCCTGGAAGATCAGGAGCACGTGCTTGAAGGTGAATCCCTGCCCCGTCGCCGGGTCACTGGCAAACCCGCCGCGGACGGTCAGCCCGATCGGATACACCAGCAGCACCGCGAGCACCGCGATGAGCGACCAGAGAATGATGGCGTGCCAGGTCCTGCCGCGCATGGGGCGAAGTGTATCGAGACGCGCACTCGCGGATCCGGCTCCTCATCCCCTACCTGCCGCTCGCCGGCGCTCTCCTCACCGCCCCGCTCCTCACACCCCCATCCCTCTTCACCTCCACCCACGACGCCCCATCCAGCGCCGTGCAATAGAAAGCCGACTGTTCCCTCACCGGGCCCCACTCCGCAGCGCCGGCCCGTTGCTTCCCCGTCGATTGCATGACCACCTTGGGCCCCAGCCCCATCACAAACTGCACCGCCGACTCCTTTGCGCTCCCATGATGCGGCGCTTCCACAACCTTCGCCCGCAGCGTCGGATGGTCGCGCTGAATCGTCTCGATCGCCCCGCCCTGGATATCCCCGCACAACAGCACCGCGGTCTCCGCATCATCCGCACCGCCGCGGGGAACCACTCTCGCCACCAGCGATGCATCGTTGTCCGTGCTCCACACCGATCCTGGCGCCGGTGAAATGACCTCCAGCCAGACATCGCCAAGCTCAATCCGATCGCCGGCCGAGACGATCTTCACCTCCACCCCACGCTTCGCCAGTTCCGCAAAGAGATACGCCTCGCCGCTCCCCGGCTTCTCCTTCGCCCGCGCCGCCACCGCCTCGCCCGTGATCAACACCCGGATCCCCAGCGGTCCCGCGGCGTCCAGAATCCCGTTGAAGTGATCGAGGTTCGGGTGCGTCACCAGCACCGTCGGAACGGCCAGCACTCCGAGCTCCCGCACCGCCCGGGGCACCAGCATCGCCCCCGCCCCCGGCGTCAGCGATCCACAATCCCACAGCATCGCCTCCCGCCCGCTGCGGACGAGGTGGCACGTCCCATCTCCGACCGCCAGCGTGTCCACGCGCACCAGCGTCGAACCGGGCAAGGCCGCCGAGAGCCGAAACTCGGCAATCGTCCATCCCACGACCACCACCGCCATCACCCACCCGATCCAATCTCTCCATCGCCCGCGCACAAACCAGTACAGCAGCACCACCGTCGCCGCGACCGCCAGCCCCAGCGAAATCCGCGGCACCTGCACCGATGTTCCCGGCACCGAATCGATCCACCGCACCACCGCCGTCATCCATCCCGACAGCACTCCGAGCATTTCCGAGGCCACTCCCGCCAGCGGCGGCGCCACCACCCCGAGCAGCAGCACCAGGTACCCCGCGATGAGCAATCCCATGATCGGCGGGATCAACAGCACGCTCGTGATCACCGCCGCGGGGCTGACCAGCCCCGTGTGATACGCGACGATCGGCGTCGCCACCACCCCGCACAGCACGCTCGTGCTCACCAGCCGCGCCATCGACTCGGTGAGCCACGCGAGCCACCCCGCCCGCGCATCCGGAACCACGCCGCGAAGGGTGATCCCGAACATCCGCCCATGCGCGAACTCCCCCAGCCACACCAGCAGCGCCACCATCCCGAAACTGAGTTGAAACCCGATCGACCACGCCTCCATCGGCCGGTACAGCAGGATCACCACCGCTATCCACCCCAGCACCGCGAGCCGGTCGTGCCGTCTCCCAAGTCCATCCGCCGCAATGAGGCCGAGGACCATGAGCCCCGACCGCCACACCGGTGCATTGAACGGCAGGATCGCCAGATACATCAGGATCAGCGTGGAAGCAATCACCGCTTCAAGCCGCCCGAGATCGCCCCCGAGCCGCAGCAGCACCAACACGACTCCGCACATCACCGTCAGGTGGAAGCCCGAAATCGACAGCACGTGCGCGAGCCCCAGCCGGTTGAACGACGTCCGCACATCCCGAAGCGCCCGATCCTCATCGCCCAGGATGAGCGCACCCAGGAGCGCCCGCCCTTCCAGGTCTCTGGCTTCGGCCGTGCCACGGGCTTCTGCCGGCTCCGCGGCAGACGCCCGTGGTCCCCCCAGCAACACCTCGTGCGCCCGATGGCTCAACGCCGCCCGCACGCCAAGCCACGCCGACTCAAGGCGCTCCAGAACCGACCTGCTTTCGGCCGGCACAATCAACTCTCCGCTGGTTACCCGCAACCACCCGACCCGTCCATCCTGCGCCCCCCACATCTGTCGATCCCGCTCTCCGGGATTCAGCGGCCCTTCCAGCGGCTCGATCATCCCTGTCACACGCACCCGGTCCCCCGCGTGCGGCGTCTTTCGAAGATCCCCCGATACTCTCACCCATATCCGCCCCGACGCCGGATGCAGCCGCCGATCCTCCATGAGCCCCGTCACTTTCAGGTCAAAGCTCATCCGCTCGCGCTCCACCGCGAACGGGCTCATCGGTCCCTGCTCAACTTTCCCCACCCGCGGCGTATCGAGCACCACCCCCTCAACCTGCACGATCCCGCGCCACTGCGCTTCCGGCCCGCGCTCGACGATGCGCAGCGTGAAGTACCCGTATCCCCAGAGCACCACCGCCGCGCCCAGCACGCCGCGGCACACCCACCCCCGCGCCGCTCCCCCCGCTGCCGCCGCGACACCCGCCAGCCCCAGCGCCGCCCACGACGGCCCGCCCGGCGCGTATCGCGCGAGAGCAAGCCCTGCCGCCAGGAGCGCCAGCACAAACAGCGACCGCGGCACCGGCCGCGCCGCCCGAGTCGGATCGGCCTCACCACGAGAGAAAATCACCCCAACAGGCTGACGAACCCAAGGCCCAAAATCAAGTGAGCCTCCCTGCCCCTCCACCCATGCCGTCGGAACCGCGACCGTCAGGGAGCGGAAACGTCCCTCTTCCAAGGGCGCGGGACCGCCAGCCGAGCCACTCAACTCTGAGTCGTCGCCGAAGACAAAACGAATCTGGGGTGAGCGCCCTCGCTCACCCCTGGGTCACTTGTCTCATGTCCTCAGCGGAAGACTCCAAGGCCCTTGCCCTCGTCCTCAACTCCCGCCGTACGAGAACAGATCGTCAAAGTCCGCCAGCAGGTCGATATTCGTCGGCTTTCCGTCCTTGTCGACGTACTGGTTGGTGGGGCCGATGGCCGAGGCAATGTCCGGCGCGAAGTTCGTGCCGTAGGTGATCCCGTTGGCAAAGAGCTTCCCGCCCTTGTCCTGCCGGCCGAGGTAATACCCGTCAATCCCCGCCGAGTGCACCACGATCGGCGCCCGGCCCGACATCGCCACCGTCGGGACCGCGTTCAGGTTCGCCGCCGGCCGGTACGGCGCGTTCGGCCCGCCCAGGAATCCCGCCACGGATGTCGCCGTGGCTGCGCCGTTCACGCCGAGCAGGCTGCCCTTGGTCGGGTGCGTCTGGTCGAGCTGCTTCTTGCCAAGCTGCGGCGCCGTCAGGAAGCACGCGTTGGACGCCCAGTAGTACTTCGCGCCCGTCTGGCCCGTTCCCGAATCGGTCACCGCGAACTTGTAGTTTGTCGAGCTCGGCTTGGTCACGTACGTGTCGTCCTGCCTCCAGATCAGAATCGGATTTAGGAACTCATCCACCACGTCCGGCAGTTGCTTGGGGTCGCCCTCGGCCGCGGCGTTCGCGTTCGGCGTGTTGGCCATCTGCTGGGACAACGCGGTCTGCGGGAGATAGTGCCTCTTGTCGGGAACGTAGTACTGCTTGCTCCCCTGCCCCGGAACACCAATAAGCTGGTAGTCGATCTTCAGCGCGCCCGTGGCCGACGGCCCGACGGAAATCTCGTTCGAGGTGTTGGCCGCCTTCTGCCACCCAATGAGGTCCAGCATCACGTTCTCGGTTTCTGACATCCCCATCGTCAGGTTTTCAGAAACCCCCATCTCCCGCGCCGAGAAGTGCCCCGGCGTGCGCCGCTCGTCGTTCACAAACGAAGAGCACGCATTGCTGATCTGCGTGATCTGCTGCTTGGTGGCCCCCGCCCTCGCCGCGTTCCGGCTCCCGCCCAGCGCGGGCACGATCAGCGCGATCACGATCGCGATGATCGCCATCACGACCAGAAGCTCCGCCAGCGTAAAGCCGCGGCGGCGCACAAAACAAGACAAGTGGGCGGGGAGTTCGGGCTTCATCGCAGGCTCCTACAGCAAGTCCAATGGGCAACCAACAGGGGTCCGCGTGCCCGGACTTCGGAGCGAGCCGGGCGTCCTGCCCAAGCCCTCCTGCATGAGGCGCGACCCCGGCGCCTCTACCTTCTGTTCGCTCTCAACCGAGCCCGGTTCCACCGGGTCCGTACAAGTATACGGCCCCTCCGTACCATCCCCCGTGCCGCCAGTCGCTCCTCGAGACACCTGCTTCTACGACGGAAAGTGCGGATTCTGCCGCCGATCCACCCGCATACTCCATCGGCTCGACTGGCTCCACCGCCTCGCCTTTGAGGACCTCACCACGACAACCAACCTCCCCGTCTCCATGGAAACCGCCCTCCAGGGCATGCCCATGCGGACCGCCAATGGCCGGGTCCTGGTCGGCTTTCCCGCCATGCGCCGGGCCCTCCGCCAGACCCCACTCGCCTTCCTTCCCGCCCTCCTCCTGTACATCCCCCTCCTCAGCCACCTCGGAGGCGCCACCTACTCCTTCATCGCCAAACACCGGTCCCGCCAGTGCTCCCTCACCCCCCACGCATGACCACGTTGCCACGCCGCCCCTTCCACCAGATACTCGCCACGTGAGCCGAACCTCCGCAACCCTCTCCGGACGCACCCGCGACCAGACCATCGCCGCGGCCGTCGGCGCCCTCGCCGCCGACCACCTCATCGTCTTCCCGACCGAAACCGTCTACGGCGTCGGCGCCAGCGCCGCCTCCCCCGCCTCCGCCCAACTCCTCGCTTCCATCACAAGTCACAAGGGCCCAACCTCCTGGCACGCGCCCTCCCTCGAACTTGCCACCTCGATCATCGCACCGACGCACCCTGTGCACCGCCGCCTCTTCGCCAAGCTCCTGCCCGGACCGGTCACCTTCATCATCGAACTCTCCACCGACCGCCTCGCCGAGATCCGCTCCCGGCTGCGCGCCATCCCCGGCTCCATCGATGACGGCCGCGACCTCTGCCTGCGCGTCCCCGATCTCGCCGACGCCCGCGCCCTCCTCGAGGCCGCCTGGAACGAGGGCATCCCCGTCATGGCTGAATCCATCGCCGCCGCCAAGTGGGGCCGCGGCGAAACCGACGCCTCCCGCCTCGGCAAGCTCCCGCCCGAGGGCGAACCCGCGCTGGTCATCGACGACGGCCCCACCCGCATCGCCAAGCCCTCAACCCGTATCCGTCTCAGCGCTGATGGTTCGTACACCGTCACCTCTGGGGGGAGCGGCGCGCTGGACGAACGCGCGATCCGCAAAGCCCTTGAACGCACCATACTCTTCATCTGCTCGGGAAATACGTGCCGAAGCCCGATGGCCGCCGCCATCGCCCGCTCTCTCATTCCCAAGATCGACGGCCTCACCACCAAGATCCGCTCAGCCGGCGCCTTCGCATCCGACGGTGAACCCATCACGCGCGAATCTGTGGAAGCACTCAGAACGCTCGGCCTCGACACCCGCGAAGCCGAGGCGCACCGGTCGCACGAACTCACGCGCCAGTTGATCGCCGAGGCCGACGTCATTTACACCATGACCGAGGCCCACGCCCGCGAGGTGCGTCGCGCTGACCCGACCGCCGCGGCCCGCGTCATGACGCTCGACGCTCGCGGCGTCGACGTTCCAGACCCCATCGGCGGGGCGCAGGATGTCTACACTCGCACCGCCAGGAAGCTCAAGGATCTGATCGAACAACGCCTCTCCGAACTCGGCCCCTGATCCGCTCTCGCACCGTGGTCCCGGCACCCGGGACCCAGCACTCAGGACCCTCCCATGCGCATCGCCATGAGCGCCGACCACCGTGGAGCCACCGCCGCCCGCCAGGTCGCCGATCGCCTGCGCTCCGACGGCCACACCGTGGACATCGTCGGCGAACTCGGCGGTCAGGTCGTCGATTACCCCGAGCCCGCGTGGCAGGTCGGCAAGTCCGTCGCCGACGGCAAGGCCGACCTCGGCCTTCTCATCTGCGGCACCGGCATCGGCATGAGCATCGCCGCCAACAAGGTCAGGGGCGTCCGCGCGGCCGTCGCGCACGATGAACTCACCGCCCAGATCAGCCGCTCCCACAACGATGCCAACGTCCTCTGCCTCTCCGCCGACCTCCTCGGCCAGCGCCTCATCGAGAACATCGTCGAGGTCTGGCTCAAAACCCCCTTCGAGGGTGGCCGCCACGCCCGCCGCCTTCACAAGATCACCGCGATCGAGGAAGGCAAGGACCCCACCAGGATCACCGACTGATGTGGCCCTTCAAGAAGAAGCCGGCCGCCCCCAGGGCCGACGATCTCACGGCCGCGGAAGAGCAGTGGCTGCGCGAGCAGCGACACGCGCTCGAAGAACTCGCCGCCAGCGTTGATATTCCCGCCGGCTCACCGCTCCAGCGCGCCGACGCCCTCATCCGCTGGTGGCACACGGTCCCCGCGAGTGATCGGCCCGATGCCAACATCATCGTCAACGCCGCGGGAGTCGCCCTCGGCGACGCCCTCGCCGCCGACTGCTCGCTCGCGTGGAAGATCATCACCGATCCATTCGGAACCGACCTCGGCCTCTGGTGGAACGAGGCCGGCGCTGCGTACCAGAACATCATCCTGACGCCAACACACTCCGTCGCCAAGAAGTTCGCGGAAAGTCCACAGGGGCCCGTGGTGAACCTTCACCGCGCGCTGTCGGCCCAGGTTCTGAAGATGCAGACCGAGAAGCCCTGACTCACACCCACATCAGGATCAGCCCCGCCACCTGCACGATCAGCACCGCGGCCGCCGTCCCCTCTCCCCACCTCTCCACCGGGTCGTACCTCCCGGGGCAGTACTTCGCGAAGACCGCCACGTACTGGATCGAAAACGCAAACGCGCCGAGCACGCCCGGCGCGAGCCAGCTCAACACCGGCAGCCTCCCGCCAGTCGCGAGCGCTGACGCCATGATCGCCAACGCGACCAAGACGTTCAGCCCGGCCAACACCCGTAGCGCCGTCCACCCACCCCCGCCCCCCGTCAACTGCCCGATCCCCAGCCACCGCGACCGATACCACGGCCGCCGCATCAGCGCCGTCACCGATAGCGGCTTCCCGCACTCCGGACACATCTCCCCCATCGTCCCCGCCAGGCAATACCCACACTTGGGGCACCCCACACCGGTCGCGGCCACAAAGGCCCGCACCTGATCCGCATTCGTCACCGGCCAGCGACACGTCATGGCATGCTCCCGCAAACTCGCCGTGGGGCCACCAATATCCATGTACCTCCCAGCGGCCCAAACGGTTGCAGGCTCCCTCAGTTCGCCCGGAACCCGATCTTGCTCTTTTTCTCCTCCAACTCCGGCGGCTCCATCATCGCCCGGATGGCGTCAAACACCACCCGGAACTGCCCGTCGTACTTCTTCTCCATTGCCCGGAGCTTTCTCGCCAGCTTTTCGTTGTCCGACAGGAGCTGCCGCAGCTTCACGAACGCCCGCATGATCGCGATGTTCACGGCGATGGCCCGAGGGCTGTTGAGCAGACCTGACAGCATCGCGACGCCCTGCTCAGTGAATGCATACGGAGGTGTGCGGCGGCCGCCATGGCGACCGACATCATCCCACTTCGATCTCAACTGCCGCCATTCGTCAGCACTGAGCTGAAACATGAAGTCAGCGGGGAATCGATGGCCGTTGCGACCGACCGCTCGGTTGAGCACTTTCGTGTCCACTTCGTACAGAGCCGCCAGATCAGCGTCGAGGATGACCTTCTGACCGCGGACGAGCAGGATGGCCGCCGCGGCTCGTTCGAGGGCAACGATGGACGTTTCGGGCTCCATACGGAATACCCTATCAAAATCCGAAATAATCCGCAACTGACCCAACTTGAGGTGCCACATTGGAACCTCAAGATTCCAAGCACGTGGTTTTTGGGCCAAATACCGAGGATCGAGGTGCAACTTGAGGTACCAATTTGGCACCTCAAAACGGAGTAAGGGCTACATTGCACCCGGTGACCTGCTCAGCTTCCAGACGGACACAGGCCGCGACCGACGACCGACTTTGAGATTCCAATCTGGAATGTCAAACCTGCCGATGCTGGAATTGGGCCGGAATCTTGATCTTGCCTTGGTCGTTTGAGGTTCCAAATTGGAACCTCAAAAATGTAGCCTTCGCTGATGATTTCGGGACAACGGCTCTACCCGATCACGTGCGCCGGCCCCGGCGTCTCATCCGTGATCTTCTCCTTCTTCACATCCTTCCCAGCCTCCCCGCACGAAAACAGCCACATCTCATCGTTCACCCGGGCCTGCAGATGCACCGGCCTTCCCCACAGGATCCTCAGGTTCTGCAGCACCGGCGACGCCCGCGCGATCTCCACCTCCAGCCCCGTCCACTGGTGCGCCAGGTACAGCTCGCCCCGGTTCAGGTAGTTCGCATCCGCCACATACATGAACGGGTCGCCGCGGTTGGTGAGCAGGTGCAGCAGCGTCTGCTTCACCCGCTCAAAGTCGCGGCTCACGATCTTCATCTCGCCCGTGTGCGGGTCCCGCTTGTGCTGGTACATCTTGTGCCGCTCGACAAACTCCGGCGTCAGGTACTCATCGATGAAGCTCACATCGTTGTAGATCCGCCGCACCTCGAATATCTTCTCCCGCCCCTTCATGCTCTTGTCGTCGTACCGCTCCCGCGCGCCGACCCCCTCCAGGCTCTCCCACGCGGCACCGTGCTGCCCCATATTCCACCGCCGCTCGATGTCCTTGAACATCTCCACGCCGATCTTGTACGGGTTGAACCCGCCCGGCGCCATGTGCACCACGCCCGAGTGCTGGTCCGCGTAATGCACGATCTCGCTGCTCTCGAGGAAGTGCGACGTCATCAGCTTGCTGTGCCAGTACGTCGCCCATCCCTCGTTCATGATCTTCGTCATCGCCTGCGGCGCAAAGTAGTACGCCTCATCGCGGATGATCCCCAGGATGTCCTGCTGCCACTCCTCCAGCGGCGCATGGCGCAGCAGGAACTGCAGAACGTCCCGTGTCGGCCGCGCTGGGATCTTCCCCTTGTCCGCCCTCGCCTTGTCCTCGAACGCCTTCTTCTGCCGGTCCATCTCCTTCTGCGGATTGATGAACGGGTCCATGTAGTCCTTGGCCGCGAACTTCTCCGGCTCAAAACCCCCGGCGCCGCCCTCGGACTCCGGCCCCGCCTGCGCCCGGCTTGGCCTCGCGCCCTCTCTCTGCATGAACGCCGAGTGCGGGTCGATCAGGTGCTCGACCGACAGGCACACATCGAGGAACCGCTCCACCGTCCCCGTCCCGTGCCGCTCGGCATGCCGCCGCACGCGCGTCGCGTGGTTGGCCATCTCATCCATCATCTTCCGATTGGTCTTCCCGAACCAGAAGTTGTGTTTGAAAAAATCCGCGTGCCCGTACACGTGCGCCATCACCAACTTCTGATCCGTGACCGCGTTGCTCTCCTGCAGGTACGCGTAGCACGGATCGTTGTTGATCACCATCTCGTAGATGCGCCCGAGCCCGTACGCATCCCTCTTCGAAAGCTTCTCGTACTCCATCCCCCAGCGCCAGTGCGGATACCGGATCGGAAAGCCCCCGTACGCCGCGATCTGGTTCATGATCTCAAAGGGCAGCACCTCGAACACGACCTCGAAAAAGTCCAGGCCGTACTCAATGGCCTTGGCCTTGATCTTCTTCATGTGCTCGAGCAGCTCGGGCGAAAGATCGGTACTCGTCGGCGAGGACATGGTGATTCCTTCCACCAGCACTATCGGCGTTATCGGGCCCCCGCTTTCCTATACGTACCCCGCCCGCCGCGGGATCAACCGTGCGAGAACAGCACCCCCAGGAACGCCCCGAACCACGCCAGCGGTAGAGCAATCGACCCCACCACCACGCCCAGCAGCGCCTCGTGACTCAGATTCCTGAACCACATCCGCCCCCGCCGCCGGCTCATCAGCACCGCCGCGAGCCCGCACACCACCAGGCAACCCAGCGGCAACCACAACACAATCCACGCCTCGTGCCCCCGCGGCATCCGCCCGCCGCGGCTCCACATCATGATGACCGCCACCACCAGCAACGCCCCCGCCGCGCCCGCCCCCGCAAAGAGCGGCCCCAGACACGCCACCAGCGCCCCGATCCGGCTCTCCACCAGCCCCACCGTCAGCTTCAACTCCTGCCGACATTCCGGACACGTCCCCTCCGGAAGCCCGCGCAGGTTGTAGCCGCAGCCGGGGCACGGAACATCGCGCTCCGCCAGGTACCCTTGCAATTCCGTGCAGTCATCCTTCACAGCATGCTCACGATCAAAACTGACACGAAACCCCAGTACGCGGCGGCCAAGCACCACACAACCACCGCGTTAGCAACCGCAAGACGCGGGTGCCGCCTCCCCACGTGAATCAGCCATCCCGTCCACATCGACGCTAGAAACATCCAACCCACAAGCATGATCGCAGGAACCCACAGCGCGATTACCCAAAATGGATCCGACGCGGCCAAAACAATCGCCACAACGCACGCCACGATCGCCAGCAACGAGCCCGCCAGACCTCCCGCGAACGATCTCTCAACCTTCGTGAACTTCCACCATGGCCTCGCAAACAGCGACGCCGCCGGCTTTCCGCACTCCGGACACACCCTCCCCACCAAGCCCCGCAGGTTGTACCCACAGCCCGGACATGCAACGTCACGTTCGGACAGAAAGCCCACCAGCGTGTCGTCGCGCTCATTCATATCTACACCACCAGCGACACACACCCAACCACATGAAACCCCGTCAACACCCAGCACCACGCCGCCAGCATCTTCTGCGTTCGGTACGACCTCACACTCGACAACTCCCACGCCGCCGCCCACCCCACCACACCTAGGCCCAGCGCGATCAACAGCACCCCAGAAATCGACTTCGGCCCCCGCCCCAGACTCCATAGGTCCGCCGTAAACCAACTCCCCTTCGCATAGACCACTACCGCCACCGCCATCACAATCACCAGCAAAATGTTCACCGCCACCGTCGCGATCAACCCGAAGAGGTCAAACGCCGCGACCCGCCACGTCAGCGCCACATCCGGCGGCTTTACATCAATCCAGTTCAGCTTCCGACCGCACTCCGGGCACACCGTCGTCGGCAACCCCCGCATCGCGTACCCGCACCCCGGGCACGCAAAGTCGTGCTCCTGCAGGTGCCGCAACGTCATCCGCTGGTACCGGTCCATCATGTCCCCGCCGTCGCGAAGAACCCCACCGCCACCGCGAGGCTCAGCCAGAAACACGCCACCGCCGCGACCCACTGCTTCCTCCGAGACATCGTTCGAATCCTCCTTCGAAGCCCCAGCCATATCCGCAGCGCCACGGCATTCACCACCACGCCAATCGGCAGCATCCACAGCTTGTTCAGCCCCGGCCCCCCATCGCGGGTCACGTGCAGCCACCCAACCCACAGCAGGATCAACGCACAGAACCCCAGCCCCGCCGCCAGCCCCACCACCCCCGCGATAAACGCCGCCATCCGCGGCTCCGTCAGCCCCACCGTCACCTCCACCTCCGACCCGCACTCCGGACACTTCTCGCTTCTCAGCGCCCGCAGGTTGTACCCGCACAAGGGGCACGGCAAGTCCCGCTCCGCCAGGAACGCCCTCAAAAACTCCAGCCTCGAGTCGCGCTCATCCACCAGACGCTCCAATCCCTCGGGGCGGCGGTTTGTAACCGCCGCGGATTTCATGCGGTCAATCACCAGTTGATTCGAAAGTATGCCACCGCCGAACCGATGCTTGCCGCCCAGCATGCAGTGGCGAGCAAACTCCGCTGCCACTTCGACATGAGCCCGATCCACCGCCACCACCTCATCCACACCGCCAGCAGAATGGCCGCACTTCCCAGGCAAATCATGAGAAACACATTCTGATCGGCCAATAGATCTTCTCTCCTGGCCGCTCCTTCGCCAAGCCTTGCCGTCAGGTTGAACCCATTGAACCCAACTCCCGCGCTCAGCCCCGCCAAGCCACCAATGAACCAACCGATGCGTGGTACCGCCATCCCAAGCGTGAGTTCCAGTCTCGCCCCACACTCGGGACAGGATGAAGCCGTCAGATCTTGCACGTTGTACCCGCACAGCGGGCATGCCGCATCTCGGTCCGTGAGGAATCGCTTGAGCAGCTCAGCCCTCGATTCATGCTCGCCCAAGCCCGGCTCCCCTCACATCACCATCCCCCAAACCACCATCCCCACCATCGCCCCCGGTCCCCAGCACCACGCCGCCACCGCCAGCGCCACTTTCCCCCGCCGCGGCCACGGCTTCATCCGCGTCAGCCCTCCAAGATACACCGCCACCATCCCCACCTGTACGACACACACAAGCCCGAGTGCGAGCAGCCGCCGAGTATTCATCGCCTCCGAATCGCGGAACAGAATCCCCAGCGTCAGCACCGCCAGCGGCCACCCCAGACCCAGGATCGACCCGATCAAGCCCGCCGTCGTGATTGGGTCCCGCGGCAGCCGGCTTTCACGCCACTCCGCATGCTCCACCCTCGCCCGCAGCCGCGCCAGCGACAACCCAAGCCCGCATTCCGGACACTCCGCCCCGACGAGTCCCCTGAGGTTGTACCCGCAGCGCGGACACGCCGCATCCCGCCCCGCCAGAAACGCTCGCAGCTCTTCACCCATCAACCCAAGCGTACTCCCACTCTCACCTCTCTCACCTCGCCTTCGCCCCGATCCATCTACACCACCTGACGGGTCCCGTCGCGCTGCGCATCCATGCCTTCGAACAGCCGGAGACACCCGTGCCCACACTTCCAGTCGCGTGGACGACACTTGTCGCCCGAACCGTCGTCGCCCTTTCGGTGCTCCTTTCGCCCGCGCCGGCCGCGTCGCAACCAGAGGGCGTTCCCGCCGACATTCAGCGCGCCCGCGGCATGATGAAGGAAGGCAAGCTCGTCGAGGCCGCGGCCGCGCTCGAATCCATGGTCGCGAAGGACCCCGATCGCCCCCTGGCCTGGCAAGCGCTGGGCATGTGCTACCACTCGATGAAGAACTGGGAGAAGGCAATCGCCACCCATAGCCGCGCAGCCGAGTTCGAAGAAGTCCGCACCGTGTCGCTCTACAACCTCGCATGCGCCAAGGCAATGAGCGGGGACACACAAGGCGCGATCGAGGCGTTGAACAAAGCCGTGGAGGCCGGGTTCAGCGATGCGGGCCAGTTGGAACTCGACACGGACTTCGCGAGCGTGCGCGAGGATGACGGCTTTCGCGCCATCCAGCGTGCAATGGCCGCCAAGCCCGCCGCGGCCGGTCCCAAGGCCGGTCCGGGCGACAAGGGAGCGGTCGTCGTCGGCCCGCTCGGCGCCAAGCTCGACGCAGCGGTGATCGAGGCCGGGCAAAAATCTGGCTTCTCCGGCGAGATCCTTGTTGAGAAAGATGGACAGCTCGTGCTTCACAAGGGCTACGGCCTCGCGGACCGGGCCACGAAGACCCCCGTGGACGCCGCCACTGTGTTCAGCATCGGATCGGTCACCAAGGTGTTCACGGCCGCTGCGATTCTGGCGCTGGAACAAGACGGGAAGCTCGCCGTCTCCGACCCGATTGCAACGCACCTCAAGGATGTGCCCGCGGACAAGAGCGAAGTCACCATCCATCACCTGCTGACCCACTCCGGCGGAATCGTGGACTACGTGGACCGCCCCGGCGAGGGCGGCGACTTCGCGCCGATCCAGCGGCCCGAGGCTCTCAAGCGGCTCATGGAAGCCCCGCTGCTTTTCAAGCCGGGACAACGAAGCGAATACTCCAACGGCGGGTACGTGCTGCTCGCGATGATCATCGAAGTCGCGAGCGGAAAGACCTACCAGGACTTTGTGCGCGAGCGGATCTTCAAACCCGCAGGGATGTCATCATCGGGGTTCTACGGCGAGCAGGCCTGGCCCGACGCCCGTGTCGCCCGGGGGTACGGACGGCGCGATGTCCGCGGCGCACTCTCTCCGAACCAGTGGCCCGCCCCGACCTGGGCGCTGCTCGGCGCGGGGGGCGTCGTGTCCTCAGCGACAGACCTCAACACCTGGGTCCATGTCATGGATGGCGATCAGGTCTTGAACGCGCCCCAGCGGGCCAAGGCATTCACGTCGTACTTCCCCATCGGCCCGGCGGGCGCGGGCGAGGGCTACGGGTGGATGATCGGGAAGTCCCGCCGCGGCACGACCGTTCGAAACGTCGGAGGCGCCAACGAGTTCGGATTCGGTGCCAACATCTTCCACTACGTGGATGACCACGTCACCCTCATCGCCACGTGCAACGCCGGAAGCCCCGCCGCCCTTGAACCGGTCTCGCAGGCGCTGCGCGCGGCGCTGTTCGAGAAGTAAGCCGAGCAGGCCCGCGCAACCCCCGTTCTCACCTCACGGCGCTCCGCACGCCTCCAGCGCCGCCATCCTCACCGCTACTCCATGCGCCACCTGCCGCAGCACCACGCTCCTCGCCCCATCCGCCACTTCACCGTCAATCTCAATCCCCCGGTTCATCGGTCCCGGGTGCATCACCACCGCCCCTTTCTTCAGCCGCGCGGCACGCTCCACCGTCATCCCATAGAGCTCGCGATACTCATGCACCGACACAATCGAGCTCGTCTTGGGCTTTCCCTCCGTCCCTCCGTCCCTTCGTCCCTCAGTCCCTTCCTTCCCCTCCTGCCTCTCAAACTGAATCCGCAGCATCATCACCACATCCGCCCCGGGCAGCACGGACTCAATATCGTGCGTCACCGAGCAACCAAGGGCCGCGAGCGACCCCGGTGCCATCCCCGGCGGACCGGCGCAGGCGACCTTCGCCCCAAGCGCCGTCATCGCCGCGATCCCCGATCGCGCCACGCGCGACGACACCACATCCCCCACGATCACGATGTTCAATCCCGAAAGATCAAACTCGTCCAGCCGCCCGTGCGCCTCGGCAATCGTGTACGCATCGAGCAGCCCCTGCGTTGGATGCTCGTGCTTCCCATCCCCCGCGTTGAACACCGGGCACTTCACGGCCTTCGCGATCATCTCCGCCGCGCCCGACTGCTTCGCCCGCACCACCATCGCCGAAACACCCATCGCCTCGACCGTCCGTGCCGTGTCGATCAGCGTCTCCCCCTTGTTCACCGACGACGACCCCATCGGCAGATCAATCACCTCCGCCGACATCCGCTTCGCGGCCAGCGTGAAGCTCGTTTTCGTCCTTGTCGAATCCTCAAAGAACAGCGTCGCCACCGTCCTCCCGGCGAGTCTCCCCGTCCGCGTGTCCGCCAGGTTCGCCACCGGCGAAAGCTCCCGGGCCCTCTCCAGGATCAGCCGGATCTCACCCCGAGGTACCCCCTGCAGCCCTAACAACCCCCGCCGCGGCCATACCGCTTTCCTTGTGCTCGGCGTCACCCGCGTTGTCCCGGCTGTGGTCACGCCCGCATTGTACGTGCCTTTCCAGAGCCCCCGGCAGCGCCGGCCCCACATTTCGTTCTACCCATATGCGAGCCCTCCTTCTCATCACCCTGACTGCCGCGATTCCTGCCAACGCCCAATGGATCGTGACCAACCTCCATACTCCCACCCTGACCCAGACTCAAGCTCTCGGCGTTTCCGGCAACCAACAGGTCGGCACCCCCGGAAGCCTCTGGTCCGGCACCCCCGAATCCCGCATCGATCTCACCCCTCCCGGCCACATCGGTGCCATTCTCAACGCCGTCCACAACGGACAACAGGTCGGGCGGACCGTTGTCTCCACGCAGGAACGTGCGGCGCTCTGGTCCGGCTCCGCCGCGTCGTTCGTCAGCCTTCATCCGGCGGGCGCCATGTTTTCCATCGCGTACGGCGTCCACAACGGCCAGCAGGTCGGCTTCATCGCCGTACCCCCATCCGGCGTCGCGCACGCCTATCTCTGGAATGGCTCCGCAACCAACTTCGTTGACCTCCACCCCGCCGGCTCCAGTTTCTCACGCTGCTGGGGCGCCGGTCCCGGCCAGCAGGTGGGCGAGGCACGCTTCGGCACCGAAACCCACGCCGCGCTCTGGTCCGGTACCGCCGCATCCTTCATCGACCTCGACCCCAACATCAACTACCTCTCCCTGGCTCGCGCCACCGACGGCGTTCAACAAGTCGGCTTCTTCGCCTCGAACACCCCGGAGAACAGCAACCACGCGTGCCTCTGGACCGGCTCGGCCGCCTCATTCACCGACCTCAACCCGCCCGGCGCCTTCGGCTCAAACGCCCTCTCCGTCTCCGGCGGAGTTCAGGTCGGCTCGGTGTTCTTCACGAGCGGCCCCGGCGTCGCCGCGGCCTGGTCCGGCACCGCCGCTTCTTTCGTCAACCTCCACCAGTTTCTACCGCCTGGCTTCGAATCTTCCTACGCCTCGGGTGTCTGGAAAGACGCCGCCGCCACTCACATCGTCGGCACCGCGTTCAACACCGCCACCCAGAACTACCAGGCCATCCTCTGGACCCGTTACACGTGCTACGCCAACTGCGACGCTTCCACGCTCGCCCCCTTGCTCACCGCCAACGACTTCCAGTGCTTCATCAACAGATACGCCGCCAACTCGCCCGCCGCCAACTGCGACGGCTCCACGCTCCCGCCGCTCCTCACCGCTAACGACTTCCAGTGTTTCATCAACAAGTACGCCGCCGGCTGCTCCTGACTCGCAACCGAATCACGGCCCGACCGTACAACGGGGAGTCCCATGCGGAGCCCTGTATGAAGTCATTCCTCGTTCTCGCGATGGCGACTTCCGCGGCCAGCGCCCAGTGGACCGCCACAATCCTCCACAACCCGGCGCTCTCCCAATCCGCCGCCTACGGCGTGTCCGGCGAGCAGCAGGTCGGCTACCCCGGCAGCCTCTGGACCGGCAGCCCCGGGTCTCGCATCGATCTCACGCCCGCCGGCTACTCCGGCAGCGTCATCCTCGCCGTGCACAACGGGCACCAGGTCGGCCGCGCCATCGGCCCCCAGGTCCGTGCCAGCCTCTGGTCCGGCACCGCCGCCTCTCACATCAGCTTGCATCCCCCGGGCGCGTTGCACTCCGAGGCCGTGGGTGTCTGGAACGACCAGCAGGTGGGCTTCGCCGCGAACTCGAGCGGCATTCCTCACGCGTGTCTGTGGACCGGCACAGTCGCATCGTTCATCGACCTTCACCCCGCCGCGGCCAGTTCCTCCCAATGCCTCGGCGCCGGACCCGGACAACAGGTCGGGATCGCCTCCCGGCACGCCGCGCTCTGGACCGGCACCGCCGCGTCGTATGTCGACCTCCATCCCTTCGGCGCCGGCTCATGGGCCCGCGCCACCGACGGCGTCCAGCAGGTTGGCGAAGTCGACGTATCCACCGGCAAGGACACGATCGACAACGCCGCGCTCTGGTCCGGCTCCGCCGCATCCTTCATCAGCCTGCATCCCCCCGGCGCCTCCACGTCCGGCGCCCTTGGCGTCGCCGGCGGAGAGCAGGTCGGCTACGTCTCGTTCAATGGAAACGCCAACGAGCGCGCCGTCATCTGGTCCGGCTCCGCCGCCTCTTACACCGACCTGCACGCCACGCTTCCACCGGGGTACACGCGTTCCAGAGCCACCGCCATCTCGAAGAACGCCGCCGTCACTTCCGTCGTCGGAATCGCCCGCTTCGCCGGCCTCGACCAGGCCGTCCTCTGGACCCGCTACACCTGCTACGCCAACTGCGATGGCTCCACCGCAACCCCCACACTCACCGCCAACGACTTTCAGTGCTTCATAGACAAGTACGCCTCGAACAATCCCTACGCCAACTGCGATGGGTCCACCGCAACGCCGAGCCTCACCGCCAACGACTTCCAGTGCTTCATCAACAAGTTCGCCGCCGGCTGCACCTGATCGCCAACAATCAAGGCCTCCGTCCCTCCGTCCCTCCGTCCCTCCGTGCCTCCGTCCCTTCCTCACTCCACCACCCTCTCCCCACACCCGCACGCTCCGCCCTTCATCTCCTTCCCGCACCCCCCGCACCACGTCTTCCCCCTCAACCCCGCCATCCCGCGCGCCAGAAAGTGAAACGCGACCAGTGCCGCCACAAACGCCGGCACGTGCGTCGCCACGATCGTCACAACCCCACGCATGTTCGCCGTCGGCGCCGGAACCCTCAGCGTCGCGATCACACCTAGGAACAGCAACCCCTCAATCGCCGGAAACACCGCCCACGCCCCCGCCATCCGCACCACCAGTCCCCGCCACCACTTCCACGCCGTCCACGCCTGCCCGCCGCGCTCGCCCGGCTCCCCGCCAATCTCTACCCCGCACTCCGGACACCTCGCCTCTTTCAACCCAGCCAGTTCATACCCGCACCACCCGCACCGCGTCACGCCATCGGGCCGCGGCCGCAGCAGCGCCCGTTTCAAGTACACCCAAAACCCCAGCAGCACCGGCAATCCATAGATGCCAACCACCAGAATCGTTACACACACCGCGTTCAGCGCCCGCGACGGCTTCCCGTGAAACTCCCGCCCCTCCACCCACTCCGTGTACCCCGGCATGCCCGGCGGCGCCTGCAACAGCCCAATCCTCTCCGCCAGCACATACGTCCCCAGCCGTGCGAGCGGCGCCATCAGGAACAGCGGCACCACCACAACACTGAACGTCAACACCGCGAGCGCCCCGGCCCCCCACGCCAGTCCCCGCCGCGCCGCACGTTTCTCCACCCGCGGCCCGGCAACCTCCATCCGCGGGCGCGCGATCTTCGCCACCTCCAGGACCTTCCGCCGCGCCGCCCCCGCCAGTAACGCGCTGTAGAGCATCCCGATGACCCACGCCGCCCCGAGCAGCTGCACCTCGTCCACGTCGATCCCCGCCCCAATCCAAGCAGACTTGGAGAACGTCACCGCCATCACCGTGACCAGGATCGCCACCCACGGCCAGAACACGCTCCGCCCCGACTTCACCAGCTTCCGATCCGGGATCCGCTCCCCGATCCTCTCCACCATCGCGCCAAACAGCACTACCCCCACCAGCAGCAGGTGCACCCCCGGCAGGACGAAAAACCGTTCCGGAAACTTCGGCTCCACCTGCTCCGCGATCGCGCCCGCCGCCACCAGCGCCGCCCCGCCGAGCCACACCCGCCGTGTCCACCACGCCCCCCCCCGTGCGCTCGTGCCCGGCTCGCGCGCCGTCGAATGGATGACGCCCACGCAGAACAGCACCGTCGCCGTCATCAGCCCCAGCGCCGTCGCCACCGCGATCGCCGCCCCCATCGACGCCGTTGGTGTCCGCCCCATCACCATCACCGACAGCAGCATCAGCACCAGCATGAGCGCCGGCATCAACCAAAGTCCCCATCCGATCAATCTCATTCCCCTCGCGATGCGCTTCAGCCAGTCCGCATCGGCGAACACCAGCCGCGACGGCCACACGCTGTCCGCGACATCCCGCCCGCACTCCGGGCACTTCCCCGAAATCCCGACCAGGTCGTACCCGCACCCCACGCACGCCACCGACACCGGTTTCACACTCTCCGCGATCAGCCCGCCGCACTCCGGACACCTCCCCGTCGTGCTCAGCCCGCCCAGCGCATACCCGCACACACACTTGGCCGTCTCCGGCGCGGCCGGCCCCGCCTCCACCGGCTCCTCCTCCACCGGCGCCACCGACTTCCTCTTCTCCTCCGCCCTCAGCGCGATCGACTCGTAGTAACTCGTCGATTCTCCCGCCCCGCTCTTGCTCACCTCTTTCCCGCGCGCTCGCGCGACCAGCCCCTTCACCTCGCGAGCGCCCGACTCCCAGACCCCCCGATCTCGAACCGCCGCGCGCAGCGATTCCAGCCAATGCCCCGCGCTCCGCGGCCGCAGCATCGCACTCTTGACCATCCCCCGCTCGATCACCTCGATCACCGCCCCCGGCACTCCCCGGGCCTCCAGCACCGCCCGCGGAAACGCCGCCTCCTCGTGCTTCCTCTTCACCGCCAGCACATCGCCCGTGAACGGAACCTCCCCCGCCAGCAACTCAAACATCATCACCGCCAGTGCATACACATCGCTCCGCGCCGACAGCTCTCCCGCGAACATCTCCGGCGCCATGTACGCCGGCGTCCCCGACACCGCGGCCCTGTCCGTGCCGCCATTCGCCGCTTTGAGCGGCCGGTGCGAAGGCCGCTCACACGCCAGCCCAAAGTCGGTCACATGCACCCGACCATCCGAGTCCAGCAGAATGTTCCCCGGCTTGATATCCCGATGCACAAACCCCGCCGCGTGCAACTCCCCGATCGCCGAGCACACCTGCTCCATCACCGCCAGGGTCGCCCCCAGACTCATCGCCCCACAAATCCGCAACACAGAATCAAGCCCCGGCCCATCCACCAGCTCCATCACCAAAAACGGCACGTGCCACTTCCTCTCCTGCTCCCCCTCTCTGAGAAAAGGGGCCGGGGTGTGGCTTCTGCCTTGCTCCCCCTCCCTGAGGGAGGGGGCCGGGGGGTGGGTTCCAATCGCGCCCGACGCGCCCAACTTCTCAGTTCGCTCCGTCCCCCCATCTCCCAATCCCCCCATCTCCCTCTCTTCTTTTCGCGCCAGCGAAATAACCCCCGCATCATGCACCTGCACCAACCCCTCATGCCTCACCGCCGCGGCCGCCCTCGCGCCTTCCACAAACGCCGCGAACCCCGGGTCACCCTCCTCCACCGCCTCCGTCAAGAACTTGACCGCCACCACCCGCCCCAGAATCTCATGCCGCCCCCGCCACACCACTCCCATCCCGCCTTCGCCGATCTGCTCCTCCAGGACCACCGCCCCCACCCGCCCCCCAAGCTCCCGCGCGACGTCCAGCCGCGGCCCACCGGCCACCGACGCCACCACGGTCGCGTCGCACGCCAATCGTGTTGTCTTCCGCGCATCACCCACGCCGACAGGGTACCACCCTCGTCGCTCGCGACCGGGCAACGGGCCTCCCCGCGCCCGACTCCGCCCCCGCATCGTCGCCACACAAGGCCACCTCGCCTCCCAGAAGCGCCCCAACTCCGTGTCCACCCCGAAGCAAGCGTCCCTACCATGTCCCGGCTCGTGCTCACCGACGGGGCCGGCGACCCGGAGAACTCCGCTCGCCGTGTCGCCCCTGCGTCGCGCCGGGCCGCGAGGGAGTGCGAGGGGCCATGGCCGAGGTGACGCCCGACCAGTTCCGAAGGATGGAGGACCTCTTCGCCCGCGTCGAAGGGCTCCCCGAAGACCGCATCGACGCCGTCCTCGATCTGCTCTGCCCCGACGACAAGGACATCCGCGATCAGGTCGCCCGCATGGCCCGCGGCGAGGAACAGGCCGCCCAGGTCGTTCAGGTCATGCAGGGTGCTGCACAGGCGATGCACGAGGCTCTCGCCCCCGGTGATCTCGTCGGCACCACCATCGGCAAGTACAAGATCCTCTCCCGGCTCGGGCAGGGCGGCTTCGGCGTCGTGTACCTGGCCCTGCAGACCCGCCCCGTCGAGCGCCACGTTGCATTCAAAGTTGTGCTCCCCGGTATGAACTCCCAGGAGGTCATCGCCCGCTTCGAGCAGGAGCGACAGGCCCTGGCCATCATGAACCACGACAACGTGGCCCGCATCCTCGACGGCGGCGTGACCCCCGCCCGGCTCGGCAGCCGCCCCTACTTCGTCATGCCCTACATCAAGGGCGATCCCATCACCACCTACTGCGACACCAACACCAAGACCATCCGTGAGCGACTCGATCTCTTCCTCCAGGTCTGTGACGGTGTCCAGCACGCCCACACCAAGGGAATCATTCACCGCGATCTCTCACCTTCGAACGTGCTGGTCTCTGCCGGCGATGCCGGCGAATCCTCAAAGGAGACCTCGTCGCCCAAGGCCATCGTCATCGACTTCGGCGTCGCCCGCGCCCTCAACACCCGCCTCACCCGCAAGGCCCCCCACACCGAACACGGCGACTTCATCGGCAAGCCCGAATACATGAGCCCCGAGCAGGCCGAAATGGGCGTCACCGACATCGACACCCGCACCGATGTCTACAGCCTGGGCGTCCTGCTCCACCAGCTTCTCGCCGGCATCCTCCCGTTCAACTCCCAATCCCTCCCCGACAAGAGCCCGGGCGCCATTCGCCTCGCCATCCGCACCGAAGAGCCACCCACCCCGAGCCGCCAGCTCCGACATCTCGCAGACGAACTTCCCGCAACTGCAACCACGGTCGGTCCAATCGAAGGACCATCGCCCCGGCCCCCCCACACCATCGAGCACATCGCCTCACGCCGCGGCACCACTCCGAGCGCCCTCCTTCGCACCCTCCGCAAAGAACTCGAGTGGATCCCCGTCAGGGCCATGCAGAAGGACCGCGACAAGCGCTACCAATCCGCCGCCGCCCTCGCCGACGATGTCCGTAACTACCTCCAGGGACGCCCCCTCTCCGCCGGACCCCAGTCCTTCTGGTACCGCGTGGGCAAGGAAGTCCTCGCCCACCGCCGCCTGGTTCTCGCGGCCTCGCTGCTCCTCTTCTCGATCTGTGCCGGCGCCATCGTCTCCACCGTCTTCGCCGCACGCGAGCGCGAGCAGCGCCTTGTCGCTACCGCCGTGCAGGACTTCATGACCGACGACCTGATTTCCGGGTCCGATCCGGAGGCGGACATCGGCCCAGACCTCCGCATCTCAGACATCCTCAAGGCCGCCGAGGTCTCCGTACAGAGTCGGTTCAAGGGCAGGCCAGCAGTTCAGGCTGGAGTCGAACTCGCGCTCGGTAAGTCGTTTCTCCGAATCGGAGATGACGCCTCCGCCCGGGTCCACCTGCAGCAGGCCGCGTCGATGTACACGACGGAGGCGCCCGACTCCGAGAAGCGGCTCGACGCCCAACTAGGGCTTGGAGAGATTCTCTGGCGAATGGAGGACCCAAAGGCGGCGATTCAACTGCTTGAGCAGGTCGTCGCCGAAGCCCCCCGTGTATTCGGGCCCGACCACCGGCGGACCATCGATTCACGCCACATTCTTGCGGGCGCGTACAAGCACGCAGGAGCCTTCGACGACGCAGAAAGACTGTACCGCCAGGTTCTCGCTCAGAGAATCCGCCTCCTCGGCCCAGATGATCCCGACACCTGGATTGTCCACTTCAATCTCGCCCTCCTCACCGACCAACGCGCCAGGAAAGAAAAAAAGGCCCGGCTTCCTTCGTGGAATGTGACGATGGGCCAGGCGCTCGACCAGATGAACCACGTCGCGACCCGCCTCGCACGCCTTGACAGCGAGGCCGTCATTCCCACACTCAAGCGTCGCTACCAGTTCTGGGCTCTGGCGGCGCGCGCGGAGGCCGGCGCAATCCTCAGCCGCTCGGACGATCGCACAAACGACGCCATCTCAGCGCTCGAACAGGTCCTCCCCGCGCTCAGGACTCGTTTCGGGCCCCGCCACCTCAGGGTCCTCGAGGTCGAAGCCAACCTCGGAAGGTCCCTCACCACCGCACAACGCGCGGCTGACGCGGCCCCCCACTTGTTGGCCGCTGTCGAAGGACTTTGGCTCCGGCAGGCCTACACCCCTAGTCCTGGAATCGTGGACAATCGCATCGACAAGTCGGCAAGCTGGTTAAATGAATGCCTTGAAAAAGGTGGGTTTGACGCGATCAAGAAAGACACGGAACGTTGCAAGCGGCTCCGGACTATCGCCTCGTCATTGCAGCAGCTGTTCCGCGAAAACTCCAGGCCGGCCGACGAGGCGATCTGGCGCCGTTGGTCTGAAGCACCATGACCCGAGGAGGAGACGATCATGATTCGTACGACATTGCTGTTCACTCTCGTCGGCGGCACGCTGGGCATCCATGCAGCGCAGGGCCAGGTCAACTTGTACTATGGATCCGGTAGCCGGATCGTCGGCTCCTCAACCGCCCCCCAATCGATCACAAATCTCGCGGGCCACAGGTTTCCCGACGCGGAGTCGACCTCCTTCTTCCTCACCAGTTCCGGGGGCGGCGGCGGAACCAACGGCGGGCTCGACGATTCCTCCGCGGCCGACGTGGTCAGTTCCCGATTGGGAATCCAAGCAATGACTTCTCCCCCGTCCGCAACCTCAACCTATCGGCGCGGCTATGTCGTGCTTCACGGCGAAGCCCGCAACTTAAACCCCGCCGCCTATCCAACAGCGTTCATGCAGAGCAGCCTTTCTTCACAGGGATCAAGTGCCATCGAGCTCAACGCTGACAGCTCCACGCCGATGACTCTCTTCATCGAAGCCCGCGGCCGGTTTTCAGGTGTCGAAAGCCTGAACGACGGTCAGTACCGCTCTGGCAGCATTGTTCCCTCGGACCACTTTCAACTTCCCGACTTCGCCATCAACGCCCTCGTTGACTCCCAAACGTTTAGCCAATCGTTCGACGGCTCCATCTCCATCCAGTTCGTCACCAACCCCTGCCCCTGGATCTGGACCCAGCGCGCCACCAGCGCACCCACCGCACCGCCCCAGCGCTTCCTCGCCAGCGCCGCCTTCGACCGCGCCCACGACCGCGTCGTCCTCTTCGGCGGCCTCGGCGCAACTCCCTTGAACGACCTCTGGGACTGGGACGGCAACTCCTGGACTCTCCGCCAGGACAACGGTCCTGGTTCGGCCACCCGCCCCAGCGCCCGCTTCGGCGCCGCCATGTTCTTCAACACCAACGACCAGAAGTTCTACCTCTTCGGCGGTGAGACCCCCTCCTTCTCACGGGAGTTCTGGAGGCTCGACCCCGTCACCTGGACCTGGACGAACCTCTCCGCCGCGCCCCCGACCGGCCACGTTCCCGCCACGCTCGCCGCTCGCTCGAGGCATGCCATCGCCTTCGACCGCGATCGCGGCGTCGCCGTCATGTACGGCGGCCGAACCAACGGCACCACCGCCTCCACGGAAACCTGGGAACACAACGGCTCCGTCTGGGCCTTGCGTACGCCCGCCACAAACCCCGGCGCTCGTGATTCCAACGCATTGGCCTACGACCCCACCCGCGGCGGCGTCATCCTCTTCGGAGGAGGACCCGTCGGCACCACCCCTCTCCCCAACACCACCTTCCTCTGGGACGGCACGGTCTGGGGCCAGCTCACCACCCTTGGCAACCCCAAAAGCCCCGTCGGCCGCTGGGGTCCGGGCCTCGTCTTTGATGAATCCCGCGGCCGCATCGTCGTGCACGGCGGCGCAACCTCTCCCCCCACCGTCGGAACGAACGAAGTCTGGGAACTCGTCCAAAACAGCAACGGCGACAACGTCTGGAACAACGTAACCGCCTCGACCGCCAACGGCCTCAGCGCCCGCGCTTCTCACGCCATGGTCTACGACTCCGCCCACAGCGGCATCGTCGTCTTCAGCGGCGCCGGCCAGTCCGACACCTGGGTCATGTCCTCGCCCCAGATCAGCAAACACCCCGTCAGCCAGAACCTCATCGCCGGGCAGACCCTCACCCTCACCGCCGCGGCCTCGGGTACCGCCCAGTCCTGGCAGTGGTTCCGGGGCCTGCCTCCCTACCGCGTCCGTATCCCGGGCGCCAACTCCTCCACTTTTCAAATCCCCAACGCCCAGCCCGCCAACTCCGGCGCATACTCCGTTGATGCGATCTTTTCATGCGGCGAACAGACCAGCAACACCGCCACCATCACCATCAATAGCTGCTACGCCAACTGCGACGGCTCCGGCGTCCTGCCCGTCCTCACCGCCAACGACTTCATCTGCTTCCTGAGCAAGTACGCCTCCGGCTGCACCTGACGCGTGTAAACCCTCCGGCATCTACAATCCGCCCCTATGCCCCCGACCCTCAAAGCCGGCAAGCCCACCCTCACCGCCCGTATCCCCACCTTCCCCTACGGCAAGGAAAAGGACCGCCACACCGTCTCCTACGACGAGTACGTCAAATCCGGCGGCTACTCCTCCCTCCGCAAAGCCCTCTCCATGGCCCCCGACGCCGTCGTCGAAGAAGTCAAAAAGTCCCAACTCCGCGGCCGCGGCGGCGCCGGCTTCCCCACCGGCCTCAAGTGGACCTTCCTCCCCAAAGTCGCTCCCACCGCGGACGGCAAACCCGGCGACCCCGGCCAGCGCTACCTCGCCGTCAACGCCGACGAGTCCGAACCCGGCACCTTCAAAGACCGCCTCCTCCTCGACTTCGACCCGCATCTCCAGCTCGAAGGCATCGCCATCGCCTGCTACGCCTGCCGCCTCAAGACCGCCTTCATCTTCATCCGCGGCGAATACCACCACCAGGCCCACATCACCGAAAACGCGCTCAAAGAGGCCTACAAGAACGGCATCTTCGGTGGCACCGGCCTTCTGGCCGGTGTAAAGACAGCCACCGGCGAACCCTGGGTCGTCGACTGCCACGTCCACCGCGGCGCCGGTGCATATATATGTGGTGAAGAGACCGGCCTCCTCGAAGCCCTCGAAGGCAAACGCGGCTGGCCGCGGATCAAGCCCCCCTTCCCCGCCGTCAAGGGCCTCTTCGGCAAGCCCACCATCATCAACAACACCGAAACCCTTTGCCACGTGCCGAGCATCGTCGAACACGGCTGGGAGTGGTTCAGCAAGCAAGGCTGCGAATCCACCGTCGGCGGCCCCCCAAGCTGGGGCACCAAGCTCATGGGCGTCAGCGGCCACGTCAACCGCCCCGGCGTCTACGAGTGCGACCTCGGCATCAAGCTCTCCACCCTCGTCAACGACTACTGCGGCGGAATGCGCGGCGGCAAAAAGTTCAAAGGCGCCATCGCCGGCGGCGTCTCCATGGGCATCCTCGGCCCCGACCAGTTCGACGCCGAAATGGACTTCGACATCGGCCGCAAGTACAACGTCATGGGCCTCGGCACCGCCTGCCCCACCATCTTCGACGAAGACACCGACATGGTCGCCGTCGCGAGAAACATCGCGAGATTCTTCAAACACGAATCCTGCGGCCAATGCACCCCCTGCCGCGAAGGCTCCGGCTGGCTCTACCAGCTCATGTGCCGCATCGAAGAAGGCGACGGCAAAACCAAAGACCTCGACCTGGCCTTAGAAATCGCCACCAGCATGGGCATCATGCCCGGCACCACCATCTGCGGCCTCGCCGACGGCAACAACTGGGCCCTGCGCACGATCATGAACAAGTACCGGGATGAGTTCGAGAAGCGAGTCAAGCCCAGCTTCATCCCCGTCAAGATGACGATCGGCGCCGGCGCCAAAGGCTGACAGCGAGCCGTGGCGTCTCGCCACGGTCTGCCCTCTCTCCATCGGAACCGCGACCGTCAGGGAGCGGACACGAACAACTTGGCAATCGCGTCAAATTTCATTCCGAGCCTGGGCGCCATGCCCTTGGCGCTGTACTTGTCATTCCCCACATCTCCTCAGTGATGTCTGGCCAAGCCGGGCTCCGATCACGAGCAACTCGACTTGCTGCCATCCTCGCCACAGGGTGAGCCAGCCGGGGTCGCCGTCGGTGTTGCGGCCCAAAAAGCCGCCCATCGCCGCGACGCCACGCCAGAACGAGCGGCAGGTGTACTTGTCCGGCGATTCGTTGCGGTAGAGGCCCAGCACGGTTGTGTAGACCTCCGGGACCATCTCCGCCGCGCATCGATCGGGGGTCTGTCGGGCCGCCATCTTGAGTTGCAGAAGCCTGACGGCGGTAATGCCCAGCATCGCCACCAGAGGCTTGCGGCGGTCGGCGGTCTCGAGTTGGCGGTCCTCGACGGCGCACCCGCTCTTGAGGCACTTGTGGTAGTCCTCGACGAGCCACCGCGCGCGGTACCAGTCGATCACGCGGCGTGCATCGGCCTGGTCGTGCACCGGTTCGCTGGTCACGAGCGTCCACTCGATGGCTTTGACGCCTCCGGGCGGCTTGGGCTCCCACACACGCACGACCCACACCGGCACGAGCGGGATCCCCTTGGTCCGCCGTCGATCTCGGATGCGCGGCGGCGGCACACGCACGGGCCGCACGCGCCTGATCAGATCGTCCGGGCCGAAAGCCAGCGCGGGCAGTCGCTCGGGATACAGCCGCGGGCTTGGCTGATACCGTGACGCGGGCACCGCATTCCCCAGCGCTTCGTTGGGTCGTTCCAGGTTGTACATGCGGCGCCACGCATCGAACGTGCGCTGCGCTTCACCCAGGTCGCGAAGATCCTGACGCGAAAGCAGTTCCGCCATCAGCGTCCGATGGAATCGTTCGGCCTTGCCCTGCGTCTGCGGGTGTTCCGGGCGACCGTGAATCACACGCACCCCCAACCGAAGCATCCAGATCGTCAACCGGGTGTAGCCCCGTGCCGAGCCGGGAGTACCCCACGGCGGGCCGTTGTCGGAGAGGATCTGCTCGGGCAGCCCGTAACGGCGGAATACCGCGATGAACTCCTCCCGCACCGTCTCGAGACGCTCGTCGGCGCAGGCCCGCAGAGCTACAGCGAATCGCGAGTGGTCGTCTAACACCGTCAACGGATGACACCGGCCGCCGCGGTGCATCGGCACGTGGCCTTTGAAGTCCATCTGCCAGAGCTCGTTGGGGCGCGAGCGCTCGAAGCGCTGCCAGGGCTGGTGCTTGATCGACTCGCTTGGCGAGAGGCAACCGTGCCGGCGCAGGATCTCTGTGATCGTGCTCGCCGCGGGGACACCCTTCAGGTCCATCGCTAGAAGCCGAGCCCGGAGCTTCCGCCCGCCCCATGCCGGGTGTTGCTGGCGCAGGGCCAGCACCTCGCGCTCCAGCCGGCCATCCGTCCGCCCTGGTGAGTTCTGTGGACGCCTAGACCGATCCTTGAGCGCCTCACCCTGCCGGTGCCTCGCAAGCCACTTGTACGCCGTGGTGGCGCTGATCCCGAATCGCCGGCACAGCGCCCGAACTTTGGCGCCCTGCGCCGAGGCCAGCGCCACAAACTCCTGTCGTTGCGACATGATCGAACACTCCCGCCAGGGCATGCCGGACCTCCTGAATAGGTCCGGCATCCTCTGGCAAATGTGTCAACCATGTCCCCGAACGCGTGTTCACGATGTCCCCGGTCTGTACAGGGAAGAGCGGCCAGCCCGTCCCCTGCGTCAGCGACCCCCGGTAGTCTGAGCGTCAATGCCCTCCGAGTCGCCAACGCATCAACCCTCACAACAACGAGCCTACTACTCCGTCCCTATTGCAGAGTTCCTCGGTCAATCGGACTCCGACATCATCGCCGCTCTCGCCCTCGGCAGCTCCTTCGCCATCGAGCCCACCCAGCGCGACGCCTGGGTCGAACAGATCGAGATCATGCGAAGTGCTCTGGAGCCCTACAGCAATCAAGGCCTCATCGCCTTCGAGTTCGCCGTCCCGCGCGTCGGCCGACGCATCGACGTCTTGGTGGTCCTGCGCCACATCATCGCCGTGATCGAGTTCAAAGTCGGCGAACGCCGCTTCACCGCCGATGCCACCGATCAAGTCTGGGACTACGCCCTCGACCTCAAGAACTTCCACAGCACCAGCCACGACAAGCCCATCGTCCCGATCCTGATCGCCACGCGGGCAGCAACCGCTGCCAGCGTCATCGCGACCGCCGCCGACCACGACGGCGTCATGAAGCCCGTCCACGCCACGCCCGATCAACTCTCAACTGTGCTCGAGCACGCTCTGTCCTTCTGTGACGGCAAACCGGTAGACCTGGCCGAGTGGGAACGCGGCCGATACACCCCGACCCCGACGATCATCGAAGCAGCCATGGCCCTCTACGGTGGCCACCGAGTCGAGGACATCTCCCGCAGCGATGCATCTGCTATCAACCTGTCTCACACTTCACAAGCGGTCGAGAACATCATCAGCCAGGCCCGCCACAACAGTCACAAGTCCATTTGCTTCGTGACCGGTGTGCCCGGAGCAGGCAAGACTCTGGTAGGCCTCAATATCGCCACGCGGCACTTTGACAAGACAAGCGACCTCTACAGCGTCTTCCTCTCCGGCAACGGCCCCCTTGTTTCCATCCTCTGCGAGGCGATGGCCCGCGACAAATCTGACCGCGAGCGCGCCGCCGGCAAAGCCGTCAAGCTCGGCCACCTGCGAAGCGAGGTCAAGGCCTTCGTGCAGAACGTACATCACTTCCGCGACGAATGCCTCCGAGATCCTGTGCGCCCTCCCATCGAACACGTAGCCCTGTTCGATGAGGCTCAGCGGGCCTGGAATCAGGAACAAACCGCCTCATTCATGCTCCGCAAAAAGAAGCACGCCGACTTCTCCATGTTGGAACCCGAGTTCCTGATTTCGTGCATGGACCGACACGCAGATTGGGCCGTCGTAGTCTGTCTCGTCGGCGGCGGCCAGGAAATCAACACCGGCGAAGCCGGCATCGGCGAGTGGATCCACGCCATTCTTCGGTCGTTCCCCGACTGGAACGTCCACCTTTCCCCCAAGCTCCACGACTCCGAGTACGCGGCAGGCAACGCCCTGCAACTGCTCGAAGGCCACTCGCGCGTAAGCACCAACGAGAGTCTGCACCTCGCCGTTTCTATGCGTTCTTTCCGCGCCGAACACGTCTCATCACTCATCAAAGCGATCCTCGATCTCGATCGCGCAGAAGCGCAGTCAATGCTCAGCAAGGTCCAAGATCGCTACCCCATCGTGCTCACCCGCGACCTTGCGACCGCCAAGTCCTGGCTCCGCTCCAAAGCCCGCGGCAGCGAACGCTTCGGAATGGTCGTTTCCTCACAGGCCTACCGACTCAAGCCGCTGGCAATCGATGTGCGTCCACAGATCAATCCGGTCCACTGGTTCCTGCATTCGAAGGACGACGTGCGATCCTCCTACTACCTGGAGGATGTCGCGACGGAGTTCCAAGTTCAAGGCCTTGAGTTGGATTGGGCCTGTGTCGTATGGGACGGCGACTTCCGTCACTCCTCAAGCGGCTGGAACCACTGGTCCTTCCGCGGCGACAAGTGGCAGCGCATCAAGAAACAGCAACGCCAGGCCTATCTCAAGAACGCCTATCGCGTACTTCTGACGCGGGCGCGACAAGGAATGGTGATCGTCGTCCCCTCCGGCGATGCGTCAGACCCAACGCGCTTCCCCGCGTTCTACGACCAGACCTTCGAATACCTCAAAGGCCTCGGTCTGCAAGTGACATAGAAACCTATGTTCCATTTGCGTTGCCCGCACCGCGCGCCCTCCCGAGCCTCGCTCCCCCCTCCCGCGCACCCCCGTTCAGCACGTGTGCTTCGCCTCGTTTCTAGATCATCCCAAGCTTCCAGCACCCAGCTTCCGCATCGGCTTACACCGATTCCGGCCTACCGAGATCAACTCAGTTATAGGACTACCAAACAAAATAAAAACACCCAGAAAAACAAGCACGAACCAGCAAAAAAACAGGGTGTTGGCCTTGTGGGATCAGGCTCCTCGTGGTAATTAGAGGGTTCATAGGTGTCGCAGGCCGGCTCGTGGAGCCGGTCCCGCTTGAGTCAACGAGACTGTGCTTTCTCAGCACGAAGGAGAGAACAAGATGATTCGTACCGTTCAACTGATGGCCGGCGCAGCGCTCTCGCTCGCCCTCGCGGCGTCCGCGTCGGCGCAGCTGGTCAACCTCGGCCTCTCCGGCGGCCACCCGCCCTTCAACCCGTCCAACACCGACCTCTTCAACTACCAGCACGATGACGGCACGATCGAAGACGGCGTCGGCATCACCGGCACCTCCCCCTTCGACATCATCTGGCTCAACCAGTTCACCGTGAACGCCGGCAACAACACCATCACGGACATCCAGGCCGCGATCGGTTCGCCCCTTGACACGCGCGTGTACAACGGTCTGTCCATGTCGGTCCTGCTCTACAGCGACGCGACCGGCGGCTCGCCCGCGGATGCGACGCTTCTCACCACCCTGAACACGACCGTCGCCAACGCGAACACCGGCCTCCTCAACAACTACGACATCCCGGACACCGTCGTCTCCACGTCGACGTTCTTCGTCGCCGTCCTGATGCGTAACGTGCCCGGCAACCAGGGCTTCGTCGCCTCGATCGACAACCAGGCCCCCCACGTGTCCGGCGTCTCCTACGCCGGCTTCACGATCTCCCCGACCGCCATCAACGAGAACAACCTCAGCACCCTCGGTGCGAACCTCGGGACCATCGAAGGCTTCGGCCTCCCCGGCAACTGGGCTCTCCGCGCCACCGGCGTCCCCGCCCCCGGCTCCCTCGGCCTCCTGGCCGTCGGCGGCCTCGTCGCGGCCCGCCGTCGCCGCGCCTGAGTCCACTTCTCCCGGTTTCTCCGAAGAGCCCGATCTCACGATCGGGCTCTTTTTCATTTCGACACGACCTACCTTCCCCCCACTATGCCCCCCGTGCTGACATCTTCCCGCCTCGCCAAAACGTTCGGATCGAAAACCCTGTTCTCCGAGGTGGCCGTCAGCTTGGAAGACCGGGAGCGGCTGGCGCTGATCGGGCCCAACGGCTCGGGGAAGTCGACGCTCCTCAAGATCCTCGCGGGGCTGGATTCGCCGGATGAAGGAACCGTGACGATCCGCAAAGGGGCCCGCGTGGCGTACGTCGCCCAGGCGGACCTGTTCCCGGAAGGGTCAACGGTAGTGTCGGCGGTGATGGATTCGCTGCGGGCGGAGATGAAGGCCGGGAAGCTGCCGCACCTGCATGACGAGCACGAGGTGGAGATGGCGGCCGAGCTGGCGCTGGGCCGGTTCGACTTTGCGGATCTGAACCAGCCAACGTCGTCGCTCTCGGGCGGGCAGCGGAAGCGGCTGTCGATTGCCCGGGCGCTGGCGGGAGAACCGGACATCATTCTGTTTGACGAGCCAACCAATCACCTGGACGTCGAAGGGATCGAGTGGCTGGAGGACCTGCTGCGCGGGTCGCAGGGTGGAGAGAACTACGCATCAATCGTCGTGACACACGATCGTGCGTTTCTGGAATCGACGGCGGGGCGGATCATCGAGCTTTCGACGGCCTATCCGGATGGCACGTTCGCCGTGCGGGGGAACTACACGGAGTTCCTGCGGCGCAAGCAGGACTTTCTGGATGCCCAGGCCAAGCAGGAGAAGTCTCTGGCGAACCAGGTGCGGGACGACTTGCGGTGGCTCTCTCGCGGGGCCAAGGCGCGGCGGACCAAGTCCAAGAGCCGGATTGATGCTTCCTACGAGCGGATCGATGAACTGGCGGACTTGCGGGCCCGGAACGCGCCGTTGCAGGCCGCGGCGATCGACTTCAATGCGACGGATCGGAAGACGCGGAAGCTGCTCTTTGCTCGCGCGATCACGAAGGCGTACGGGTCGCGGCGGCTCTTTACCGATCTGGATGTGATGCTCGGGCCGGGGGACAAGCTGGCGCTGATGGGCCCCAACGGATCGGGGAAGTCGACGCTGATCAAGGTGTTGACGGGCGAGGTGGAGCCGGATGCACCGACGAAGGAGGCGATCGCCGCCGCGGCGGAGGCAAGATTGCCGCCGAGCGCGCCCAAGCCGGGGACGATCGGAAGGGCGGACAAGCTGCAGGTGGTGCTGTTCTCGCAGCACCGGACGGAGCTGGACCCGACGCTGACGCTGCGGGAGACGCTCGCGCCGCACAGCGACTCGGTGATATTCCGGGATCGCGTGATCCACGTGATCACGTGGGCGCGGAAGTTCCTGTTCACGACGGACCAGTTGCGGGCGACGATCGGGTCACTCTCAGGTGGGGAGCAGGCGCGCGTGCACATCGCGCTCCTGATGCTGGAGCCGTGCGATGTGCTGATCCTGGATGAACCGACGAACGACCTGGATATCCCGACGCTGGAGGTGCTGGAAGACAGTCTCGAGGAGTTTCCGGGCGCGGTGATCCTGGTGACGCACGATCGGGCGATGATCGCGGACATCGCGACGAAGGTGCTGGCGCTGGACGGCAAAGGTGGGGCGAAGTACTTCGCGGACTTCGACCAGTGGGAGAAGTTTCAGCGGCAGCCAGCGTCAAAGTTCGAGCCCCCTCCACCTCCGCCCGCGCCCGTCGCGCCACCCACCCCGCCAACCCTCCCGCACCCGCCAAGGCCCCAGCAACCAAACCCGCCGCGGCCAGCACATCACCAACCGCCACAAAGCCCCGCAAAAAACTGAGCTACAACGAACAGCGCGAACTCGACGCAATGGAAGCCACGATTCACAAAGCCGAGGCCGAGGTGAAGTCGCTCGAAGCCGCAATGGCCGACCCGGCAACCGCCGCGGACCGGAAGAAGATGGATGAGGTGTGCCGGAAACTCGGCGAGGCGCAGACGCGCACGGCGGCGTTGTACGAGCGATGGACGGAGTTGGGGGCGAGGCAGTGATGACGGTGGAGCAGATTCGCGGATTATTCCCGGCGCTGGCATCGCCGACGGTCTTCCTCGATAACGCCGGCGGGTCGCAGTTGCCCGGGTGCGTGATCGATGCGGTGACGCGGCACATGCGGGAGTGCTACGTGCAGCTCAGCGCCGATTACGAGCCCTCGCGCCGGGCGACAGCAACGATCGGCCGGGCGCGGGATGTGGTGCGGTGCTTTGTGAACGGGGACTCGATCGGCGAGGTGATGTTCGGGTCGTCGACGACGGTTTTGTGCTACCAGTTGGCCGCGGCGTATGCGGAGGCACGGGAGCGCGGGGAAAGGTCGAAGCGAAATCAGATCATCGTCTGCACGGCGGGGCACGAGGCGAATGTAGGGCCTTGGATGCGCCTTGCGGCGCGCGGGTTTGAGGTTGTGCCGTGGGATGCGGAGCCGGTGGTGGTGAACGAGCGGGAAGTCAACTTCCGGCCGTCCTTGGCGACGTTGAAGAAGCTGCTGTCGGAGCGGACGCTGCTGGTGCTGTTCCCGCAGGTTTCAAACATTCTGGGTGAGGTGTGGGATTGTCGGGCCGTCGCGGACGTGGCGCACGCGGCCGGGGCGCGGGTGCTGGTCGATGGCGTGGCGTACGCACCGCACCGGGCGCCGGACGTCGCGGCGTTGGGGTGCGACTGGTTTGTGTACTCGACGTACAAGGTGTTCGGCCCGCACATGGCCGCGATGTTCGGCACCGAAGAAGCGCTGGCGGAGCTGACCGGGCCGAACCACGACTTCGTTGCGGGCGGGCCGTACAAGTGGGAGCTCGGCGGTCCAAGCCACGAGGGGTGCGCGGGCGTAGCCGCGCTGTGGGAGTTTGTCTGCCAGGTCACAGGGACGCCGGCGCATTCACCGCTGAGCCGCGCCGTGTTTGAACGGGCGTTCGGGTTGTTCCAGGAAATGGAGGAGTCGCTGCAGGAACGGCTGCTGGAATACCTGCGCGGACGGCGCGGGGTGCGGATCGTCGGACCGGCCGCGGCCGATTCATCGCGCGTCGCGACCATCAGTTTCACAAGCGAGCGATCGCGGCCGCGGGACATCTCGAAATTTCTGGGCGAGCGAGCCATGGGCATCCGGTGGGGGCACGGATACTCGAAGCGATTGTGCGATGCAATGGGGCTGGGAGAGGGCGTCGCCCGCATCAGCCTCCTGCACTACAACACGCACGCGGAAGTGGACCGCCTCTGCGCAGCGCTCAATGAGGTTACCTGAGCGGGCGGCCTGCCCAGCAGGACACACCTTCGGGCGGCATGCCGTTGACTCTGAATGGCTCTGCACGGGCATGTGCTCTGGTTCCCTTCCGCAGGATGGGGTTGCAGGGGAAGGGCGGCCAGCCCTTCCCCTGCGTCAGCGACGCAACTCCGCGCAATCACGCCCCCTCACCAACCCCGCCACCATCGCCCCCACAAGAGGCCCAAGCCACGGCCCCAGACTGATGATCTTGTCCGACTTCTCCAAGTTGTGCCGCGCACACAGCAGCTTCACATTCGCCGCCGTAATACTGCACCCGCCCTCGCTCCACGGCACATCGTGATCAATCTGCCACCGACGCAGTAAGGGCTCGCCGCCCCCTCTGCAACTCCCCCGGCCGGACAATGTGCACTCATGACCGCTTTTGTGCTGACGTTTCGTGGTCACACGCTCAAACCCCCTTGCATTCCCTCCGCCGCCACGTATGTTCCCCACATGGCCGCCGCGGCCACAACTCCGCTCCCCGAACTCAGCGCCGATGACGCCGCGCTCTTCCTCCGCTTCATCGGATCCGGCACCCTCGATTCCCTCGCCGCATCTCTGGACAAGACCCCGCTCCCCCACACCACCGGCTGGACCCTCGTCGACCTCTACCGCTGGTCCACTTCCGAATCCATCGCCCCCTGGCTCGCCTACCACAAGTCTCAGGTCTTCGACTCCCGCAAGACGAGCGCCCTCAACCACCTGACCGACCTTGCCGACAACACGCAAGACCCCATCGAGCGCCGCCGGGCCGCAACGACAATCCTCCGCGCCCTCGGCGTCGGCGCCCTCCGCCCCCTGCGCCTGACAGCTCCCAAGTCCACGGCCGACCACGCCCGAAACGTCGCCGCGCCTTCGAAGGACGACGCACTCCCGTCTCTCACGCCGCCCACCGCCCCGAACGATGATCCAGCAACCACAACCAAGCTCCCGGGCCCGGCGGCCTACGACTGGTCCCGCTACAAACCTCCCCGTGCACCTCTCTCCCTCGACTCAACACCAGACCTCGATGCCGCGCGCCTCGCCTTCTTTGCTGGCGGTGACGCAGGCCGCACTATCAAGACCCCCGACATCTCTCCCCGCCCTCATCCCGCCGCCACGCCCACCCGCGTGATCGACTTCGTTCTTTCCTCCCTCGGCCGCGATAGCTCACTCCGCGGCGAAGACCGCTTCATCACCGCCTTCAACCACTCCGGCATCGAAGACCGCTCTCCCGAATCCTTCGAAGCCTTCAGAAAGAACCTGCACGCCAGCTTCCCTCACATTCTCAACTCCTTCCATCCGCTCTTCTACGACGAAAGACAAACCGGCGACCACGAGTTCACCTGCCTGGTGTCGCTGATGTACCCCAACCGCAACTGCGATCGCTTCCGCGTTCGCTGTCGCCTCAAGCGCCCAGAAACCGGCCCCCTCGCCCGCTGCTGGCTCCTCTCTATGGCACCTGAAGAGCGCCCAGCCACCAAGCCCGACACCAGTTGACACCTCCTTCCTGTCGGAACCGCGACCGTCAGGGAGCGGAACCCCACAACTGCCCACAATCACCCTTGAACACCGGGCGCCTCCGCTCCCTCACGGTCGCGGTTCTGTAGTCCCATTCCATACCCTCGCGCCATCCGGGTATCTGCATCCTCGTCCGGATTCGCATAACCTCTCCTTCCAAAACTCCTGCTCCGGAAGGGAAGCTCGTGAACATCAAGAACTCGATCCTCGAAGCCGTCGGCAACATGCCTCTGGTCAAGCTGAACAAGGTGGTGCCCCCGGGCTGCGCCGATGTCCTGGTCAAGTGCGAGTACATGAACCCCACCGGCTCCATCAAGGACCGGATGGCCGTGCACATCCTCAACGAATCGGAGAAGCAGGGCCTCATCCGCCCCGGCGCCACCATCGTCGAGAACACCTCGGGGAACACGGGGCAGGGTGTGGCGATGTGGGCCGCGGTTCGGGGGTATCGGTGCGTGTTCACGATGCCGGACAAGATGAGCCTCGAGAAGGTGAACATGCTCAAGGCGTTCGGCGCGGAGGTGGTGATCACGCCGACGGATGTGCCCGGAGATTCGCCGGAGCACTATGTCGAGACGGCCAAGCGGATCGCGCGTGAAACGCCCGGCGCCTTCTACGTCAACCAGTACCACAACCCCCTCAACATCGACGCCCACGAGCTCTCGACCGGGCCCGAGATCTGGCGCGACACGGGCGGCAAGGTCGATGCCGTCGTGGCCGGCGCCGGCACCGGAGGCACCGTCTCGGGCATCGGCCGCTACTTCAAGAAGAACCACAAGCATGTGCGGATCGTGGGCGTGGACCCGATCGGGTCGGTCCACTACCACTACTTCTACACCAAGACGATGCCAACGCCGCACGTGTACAAGGTCGAGGGCATCGGCGAGGACATCCTCTGCGAGGCGATGGACTACTCGGTCGTCGATGAGTTCCACCAGACCAACGACAAAGAAGCCTTTACCATGGCGCGGCGGCTGGTCCGCGAAGAAGGCCTCTTCTGCGGCGGCTCCTCCGGCTGCTGCGTTCACATCGCGATCAAGATCGCGCAGAAGCTCGGGCCGGGGAAGACCGTGGTGACGCTGCTCCCGGATTCGGCGACGCGGTACACGACCAAGTTCCTGAACGACCAGTGGATGAAGGACTACGGGTTCCTGGGCGGGGACAGGGACCTGGGGCTGGTGGAGGACATTCTCAAGAAGATGCCCAAGCACGACATCATCACGGCGACGGAATCGACGCCGGTGGCGACAATCGTCGACACATTCAAGAACAAGGGAATTTCGCAGGTGCCGGTGCTGGATGGGAAGGGGAACCCGGTGGGCATGGTGCACGAGGTGGACGTTCTCCGCGGGATGCAGACAGGACAGGTGACGGGGAACTCGCCGGCAAAGGCCGTGTCGCACCCGATCGGCGGCCTCATCTACCCCAAGGCCCGCATCGAAGAACTCTTCCGAATCTTCGAGACCGATCAGGTCGGCGTCGTCGTGGACAACAACAAGATTGTGGGGATTGTGAGCAAGGTGGATGTTTTGGAGTTTATGACGAGGAGGTAGGCGTAAAGATCTCACGCGGAGACGCGGAGACGCGGAGGCAAAGCGGCAAAGCGGCAAAGCGGCAAAGCGGCAAAGCGGCAAAGGAAGACTCTATGGGGAATCGGGGTGATGATCCGTTGGGGCTTGATGCGGCGGATCGTGAGATTCGGATCAATGAGCTTCGGGAGCAAATGGCGGAGCTGGGGATGGAGGAGCCCAAGCCCAGTCCGGAGTGTCCGCCGGAGGTTCATGAGCAGTTCATGAGGCACATCATTGAGTATGAGACGGCGCCGGAGACGTCGCAGTCGGAGGAGCTGCGCAAGGAGGGGGTGCGGTTGCCGGCGCCGGAGTCGATGGATGATGCGGCGCTGCGTGTCAAGTTGTGGGAGGTGATTCGGGCGCTGGCGGAGCGGAGCTGTTACTTGCACCATACGAATCACCTGAGCGATCGCGAGCTGTACACACACTTGCGGAGCGAGTCGCTCAAGGAAGTGATGCCGGACTTCAAGGGCGGGAGGAGCTTTCAGTGGCACATCGATCTGATCGGGAGCTGTAGTGAAGAAGACCTCGAAATCGGCCTGCGGTATTACGACAGCGAGGAGGAGCGGAAACGCTGCGCGCGGGAGTATCCGAAGACATTTATTCCGCCGCACGAGGAGCCGCCGTTTGACCGTGATCGGAATCTTCCGCAGGCGCCGTCGATGGTGCCGCTGGATGAGGAGTTTGAGGGGGACGAAGGGGAGGAGGAGTTGTTGTAAGCGGCCGGTGGTTATTTCTTGGGCGGGTCGATGAGGGCTTCGGCTTCGGCGAGGAGGACGATGGCATTGGGGTTTTTGGCCCAGGTTTCGGCGTTGGCGGGGTTTGACATGAACGCGCGGAGGTCGGCGAGGGTGGAGGTGGCTTGGTTGGAATGGCCAAGATGATGGTGCGCCCCGGCGAGATAGGCAAGGTTTACTGGATTGGGCGTGGACCCGGTAAGCAGTGAGATCACTTTGTCATATTCGCCGAGCTGATAGCGTGCGACGGCCGCTGCAGTCGCGGACTCTGGAACAGCCCTGTCTGCTTCAAGCAGGGCGGCGCCGCGGCGGGCTGTATTCGCTCTCGAGACATTGCTTGCAAGCCAAACGTGGAATGCCCCGTAGTTTGCGTTGATGTCCGTGGTCGTAAGCCTGAGTTGATAGAGGATCTTGCTTGAGACATTTCGTAGGAAGGCACGCCGAAGTTCGTCGCCGCGGAGACGAGGCAGGCTGCTCTTCCCATTCTCCCACCCCGGCTCGCCTTCCCACGGGACAAACACAGATCCGATGTAGTGCATGTGAAGGGGTGTGGGCGGAGGTCCATCGATTGCAACCTGAACCTGGACCATGCCAAGCTTTCGCCACGCTTCTTCGAGCTTGGGCGCAATCCGTTCAGCAGCGTCGTAGTGACCACACCACAGTTCCGCCCCGGCGAGGTTGTTGCACATCGCGACCAGGAGATACGTGGGCTGGTCCAAGGCGCGCTCGTACACAGACATCGTTTCACGCATCATGTCGATCGCGGCCGCGTCATCGGCACCGGTTGTGAACCTCACGCAACCGAGCGACCACTTCGCTTGAATGACGTCCTCATGTGTTGGAGGCAGATGAAGTGCGCGCAGCCGAACAACCTCTGTGAGTGCTGTTACTTGTTCTTGAAGAGATGGGATGTCTCCGTGTTGGAAGCGATCGAACTTCAGAGCGGCGTCGTTGAGTTCCGCTCGCTTGGTTTCGGATGCAAGCAGCTCTTCGGTCGTCGGGGTTGGCGCTACGTAATCCCACTTTTCAGCGGCGGCAATGAGTAGTGCCTTGGCGCGGGGCGGCAGAGCGGCGGCTTTGGCGCTGGCCAGGACGGCTGACTTGTCGGTCTGGCCTTTGGTGGCTTCCTCCTGCGCACGAGTCACGACGCTGTTCATATCGGCAAGGCGCTCGTCGTTGAGTTCGACGGCGACGAGGCGACTGAGGGGGGAGAGGGAGGCGTCGTCGATGATGGTTTGGCGGAGCTTGTCGGTGGGTGTTGGGCTATTCCAAAGGGCGTTCAGGTATTCGCTGGCGGGGGCGCGCTCGGCCCATTCTTTCTGGAGTTCCCTTTGGCGCGCGGCGGGGTCGCGAATGTCCCAAACTCGGGCGGTGCCGTCGGCGAGGGAGATGATGAGACGGGTGTCGTCGCCGGTTATCTGGAGGTTGGTGACGGCGGCGGGCATGCGAAAGACGGCGACTTCGCGAGGTGGTCCTTCTGAAGAGGCCTGTCGATTGCTAGGTGTGTCGTACACCCGCACCGTTTTGTCGGCGGCTCCGACGATGCGCCTGGCGCCGTTGATTGTCGTAATGGCAGGGCCACTGCGTGGAGGTTGCTCACAGGCGGCAAGAGTTGCGGAGATGTTGAGCGCCAAGTCCTGTTGCCCGATAAGGCGAACTGGACCGCCCATCTCGGACAGCGGCACGACGGTCACGCGCATGTCATGAGAGCCGCCCATCCCGACTTGAGACCAGCACACCAAGAACGATCGGTTGTCGATTAGAGCGACGTCATCGTAAAAGTAGTCCCCCACATCCGCGAAGGTGAACGTCGACTCTCCTGTGACTGCGTTCAGCAATCGCACGCCTCGACTGCTGCTGGTTTCGATGATTCGCGCGTGGTCCGGCGTGAACCGATACCTGGCCCACTTGGGATTGTTGATGTCTGTGATGAGGTGCAACCTTTGGATTGTTTCGGAGTCAATGGATGGCCCGCGGTGATCGGTCCACCACGCCTGACTCAATGCCCGCGCCCGTCCAAGGTCTTCAGACGTTTGATCTGCTTCCGTGCCGCTGATCCGGTCGATCAGGCGCTGGTGATTCGTACCGGACTCGACTCCGTACACCGCTTTGTCTTCCACCCACGCGTGTGACAGGTCCCCGGCCAGCACAACTTGAATCGATGCCGCCTGACGGGCAAGAAAGTCAAACTCCCATCCGCGGTGGGTCTTGTTCGTCTGGTCCAGAACCCGCCGGGCCTCTGGGTAGGCTCTCGCTGCGAGTGCGGCCTGAGCGAGAGCGATGTTGGCGGTGTAGGCGCTCCATTGCGCGTCTTCAGTTTGCTTGCGAAGGACCTCGTTTGTGTCCCTCAGTTCCCTGGTCGACGCGGCGAGCCCATCGAGCGCAATGTTGGCAACCCATGAGAGTGCATCGACACTCTCCGTAATGCCGAGGGGCACTTCGCGATGTGACGCGTCTTCGGCGACGACAACTGCTTCTTCCGGCGTGCGACCCTTCTTGATCTTTACGGAAACGCCATCCGACGACTCGATCCTGGTGATGCTGCCCGACTTTGGGCGATGGGGCCACGGGATGTCCAGATTGAGCATGCGGTAGGTAATTGCGTTCGCTTCCACGGCCGCTGCTTCTTGTTCGAGAAGCCGCTCGGTCGCGATTGCATCTGCCTTTTGCCATTGCCAGGTTGCGACAGCCGCACCCGCGAGCAGCGACAGCGCGATCGCACCACAAGTGACGACCTTGGCCTTGTTTCTTCTCACGAACTTCCTGACGCGATACCCCGCGCTGGGCGGCGCTGCGATAACGGCCTCGTTGTTCAGATGCCGCAGCACATCCGCCGCGAGTTGACTGGGACTCTCGTAACGACGGGCTCGGTCTTTGTCGAGAGCCTTCATGACGATCCAGTCGAGCTCGCCCTTGATGAGGGTGTTGAGCTTGGCGGGTTCGGCGTCGCGGGCCGCGGCGGCCGCGGCGAGGGTTTTGAGGTCGCGGGTGAGGCGGAGGCTTGGGCTTGGGGGGTCTTCTTCTTTGATTATGCGTTGCATTTCGGCGAAGGCGGCGGAGCGGAGGCGGTCGGGGTCGAAGGGGGTGGCGCCGGTGAGAAGCTCGTAGAGAAGCACGCCGAGGGAGTAGACGTCGGTTCTGGTGTCGATGTCGGGGGAGCCTTCGGCTTGTTCGGGGGACATGTATTCGGGGGTGCCGATGAGCTGGTGGTGTTCGGTGAAGAGGGTTTTGTCGGTGAGGCGGCCGCCCATGGCGCCGGTGGCTTTGGCGATTCCGAAGTCGATGACTCGGGCGAAGGGTTTGCCGTCGGACATGCTGACGAGGATGTTGCCGGGCTTGAGGTCGCGGTGGATGATGCCCTTGGTGTGGGCGTGCTGGACGGCTTGGCAGACTTGTGTGAAGAGCTCGAGGCGGTCAGGGATGGCGAGCTTGTGGGCGTCGGCGAAGGCGATGATGGGGTCGCCCTTGACGTATTCCATGACGAAGTAGGGGCGGCCGGAATCGGTCGCGCCGGCGTCGAGGACGCGGGCGATGTTGGGGTGGTCCATCAGGGCGAGGGCCTGTCGCTCGGCTTCGAACCTGGCGATGACCTGCCTCGTGTCCATGCCGAGCTTGATGATCTTGAGGGCGACTTTGCGGGCGACGGGTTCGCGCTGCTCGGCCAGGAACACCGCGCCGAAGCCGCCTTCGCCGATTTTCTGGAGGAGCTTGTAGCGGCCGATCAGCGTGCCGGGGGTTTCGGTGAGTGGGCTCTGGACGGTGCGGCCGCCTGATGTGGGCTCGGCGAGGAAGCCACCCTGATCGGCCTGGTCGTGTGCGGCGAGCATGCCGCGGACGAAGGCGAGCAGTTCAGGGCTATTGCCACATTCGCGAAGGATGAAAGCGTCGCGCTCGGGCGCGGGGAGCTCCATCGCGGCCTCGAAGACTCTCCTGGCCTGACCGAATGTGTCCGCGTTCATGGGGTCCTTACTCCTCCGGGTCGCGGCTCTGGGCCGGATCGGGTCCCGGGCTCAGCTGTCGGAAGAGCATGGCTCGTGCCGTGGTCCAGTCGCGCTTGACGGTGCGCGGGGAGATCCCGAGGGCCGCGGCGGTTTGCTCGATGGAGAGGCCGGCGTAGAAACGGAGGCGCACGACCTGGCCCATCTGCTCATCCAACTCAGATACGCGACGGATGGCGTCGTCGAGGGCCAGGATTTGTTCCGGGTCGGCGGCGGCGGCCAGATCGGCGACGCCGGCGAGGTCGAGGGGGATGGGGACTTGGCCGTCGCCGCGTTTGATTCGGCCCCGGGCGCGGGCGTGCTCGATGAGGATTCGTCGCATGGCCTCGGCCGCGGCGGTGTAGAACTGTCCAGGGCTGGTCCAACCTCCGGGCTTGTCGCGGGCGATTCGGGCGAACGCCTCGTGGACGAGAGCGGTGGCCTGGAGAGTGTGGCCTGGGCGTTCGGATCGCATCTGCTCGGCGGCGATGGCGCGGAGCTGGGTGTAGACGTGGGTGAGGAGGGAGTCGGAGGACTCGGGGTCGGGACTGCGCTGGCTCAGTGGTTCGGGCACAACGTCAGCCTACCGCGCGGAATGCCGCCGCGGCCGATCTCGCGGATGACCTGGTAGGCGCCGATTTGGTCCGGGACGTCCGCCATAGGGAGCAGCGTAACGGTTCGTGGTCACGGGGGGAGCGGTGCGACTTCTCAGTTGACGACTGTGGAAGAGTCTACTTCGGCGGTGGCGCGGGAGGAGCCTTGGCCTTCCATTCCGCGGCCTTGGCGTCGTAGCCCTTGGCGGGTTCGGCCTTGTCCCAGGCGGTGTAGAAGTCGGCGAGGGCCTCGGCGCAGTCGCGGGTGTCCTGGTGAGATTCGCCGCGGGCTTTGACGAGGATGGCGTGGGCTTCGAGGAGGTTGGTTTCGGCCTGGGCGAACTGGTTGAGGCCTGCGCGCGCGGTGCCGAGCAGCTTGAGGTGGAGGGCGAGGAAGCGGGCGCCCGGGGCTGTCTTGTCGTTGCGGGCGGAAGGCTCGGCTTTGGAGAGAAGCTCGGCGGATTCGGCGAAGGCCTTTCGATCGTTGAGAAGGCCGCCAAGTCGGCGCGTGGCGCTGAGGATGGTGGGGTGCGCGGCGTCGAGCTTGGCTTGGCCCTTGTCGATGACCTCGCGGAAGAGGCGTTCGGCCTCGTCGGGTTTCTTTCGGTCCACGGCGAGGCCGCCGAGGTTGTGGGTGTAGACGAGGGTTTCGGGATGGTCGGCCCCGTAGAGGCGCTGGGATGTGGATTGCGCGGTCCGCCAGTAGGGCTCGCCCTCGTCGAGGCGGCCTTGGCGGATGAGCACCAGGCCCATGACGTTGTTGGCGATGAGGGTGCCGGGGTGATTCTCGCCGAGAACACGCGTGCGGCGGTCGAGTGTGTCGCGGCAGAGGGGCTCGGCGTCGGCGAATTTCTGGCGGTTGATGAGGTAGACGCAGAAGTTGCCCTGGGTGGTGAGGGTGCTGTAGTGGTCGGGGCCCAGGAGGCGGCGCTGCTTGTCGAGGGCTTCGCGCATCAGCGATTCCGCTTCGGCGTGCTGGTCGGCCTGGCCGAGCGTGGTGCCGAGGTTCTGGATCGTGGCGAGGGTGGCTGGGTGCATTTCGCCGTTGATGCGGCGCCTGCGGTCGGCGACCTCGCGGAAGCACGTGATGGCTTCGGTGAGCTTTCCCTGGTACTTGAGTATCGACCCGAGGTCGTTCAAGGAGGAGAGCGACTTGAGATCGTCCTCTCCAAGAACTCTGCGGCGCCTCGCGAGAACATCGCGGAACTGGGCTTCGGCCTCGGCCAGTCTTCCCCGCTCGCGGAGAAGGTTGCCCCAGTCCGTCATGGAGATGTGCGTGTCGGGATGGTCTTCACCCATGACACGCCTGCGGCCTTCGAGCGATTCGCGCAAGAGAGGTTCGGCCTCGTCGAGTTTCCCCAGGTCGAGCAGGAAGTATCCGAGGTTGCACATGTCGGTGAATGTTCCGTCGGAGTCGGGGCCGCGGACACGCCGGCTCTTGTCCAGCGCTTCGCGATACAGGGGTTCGGCCTCGGCGCGCTTTCCCAGAGCGTTCAGGTAGACAGCAACGTTTCCGATCGAAGCCAGCGTGTCTGGATTCTCTTCACCGAGGAGGCGGCGTCGGTCGGCGAGGGCGAGCCGTTCCAGGTCGAGGGCGGCCTGGTCCAGGCCGAGATCGTGGTATCGCATCGCGAGAACGTGACGGAGTGTGGCCGCGAGCGTGGGCTGGTCGGCGAACTGCTTTCCGATGGCCTCCGCGGCGGGCCGGAGGATGGCCTGGTCGATGAGCTTCAAGGCGGTGTCGGTCGCGTTGACGCGGCTGAACTGGCCGATGAAAGAGTCGATCTGCGGAGTGCGGTCTTCGTCGGGGACGGAGGCTTTGGCGAGGACGGCGCTGTAGCGGTCCTTGATGTCCTCGGCGAGACGAACGCCGGCGGTGGTCGGATCGATCTGGGCGAGCATCTCGCCCTGGAAGTCGGAGACTTTCTTGAGTTCATCGGCGCGGGCTTTTTCGGCATCGCGTGCGGTCTTGGCTTCGGCCTCGGCCTTTCGCGCGGCCGCCGCTCTGCCGGACGCGACCTTCGCCTGCCACGTGGTTCCTGCCAAGCCGAGCGTCAGGGCCACTGCCACCAACGCCGCGGCGGCGACCTGGGCACGGTGCCGGCGCACAAACTTCCGCACGCGGTAGGCGGTGCTGGGCGGGGCGGCGAGCACCGCGTCGCCGGCGAGGTATCGCTGGATATCCATGGCGAGGCCGTTGGCGGTTTCGTAGCGGCGCTGGCGGTCCTTCTCGAGGGCCTTCATGACGATCCAGTCGAGTTCGCCGCGGATGATGGTGCCGAGCTTCCTTGGTTCGGTGTGGCGGTGGGCGGCGACGGAGGCGAGCGTGTCGGTGTTGTGGCTGAGGCGGGTGCTGGGCCGGTGCGGCTCGACCTCGCGGATGATGCGCTGGATCTCGGCGTAGGCGGCGGAGCGGAGTTCCTTGCTGCTGAAAGGTGTGGTGCCGGTGAGGAGTTCGTAGAGGAGCACGCCGAGGGAGTAGACGTCGGTACGGGTATCGATGTCCATGGAGCCCTCGGCCTGCTCGGGGGACATGTACTCGGGCGTGCCGATGAGGGCTTTGTGCTCGGTGAAAAGCGTTTTTTCGGTGAGCTTGGCGGCGGTGGCCTTGGCGATACCGAAGTCGATCACCTTGGCGTGGGGCTTGCCGTCCTGCTGGGAGACGAGGATGTTGGAGGGCTTGATGTCGCGGTGGATGAGGCCCTTGGTGTGGGCGTGCTGGACAGCGTGGCAGACCTGTTCGAAGAGTTCGAGTCGCTCGCGGATGCTGAGGCTGTTCTTGTCGCAGAAGGCGTCGATGGGCTCGCCGGTGCAGAGCTCCATCACGAAGAAGGGGCGGCCGGTTTCCGTCGCGCCGGCGTCGAAGACTTTGGCGATGTTGGGGTGGTCGAGGATGGCCAGGGCCTGCCGCTCCTGCTCGAATCGGGCGATGACGGCGCGGGTGTCCATCCCGAGTTTGATGATCTTGAGCGCGACCTTGCGCTGGACGGGCTTGTCCTGCTCGGCCATCCACACCGTTCCGAAGCCGCCCTCGCCGAGGGGTTGGAGCAGCTTGTAGGGGCCGATGCGGGCGCTGGAGGATTCGGTGGCGCTCGCGAAGTGCTCAGAGCCTGTCTTGAGGGTCGGCGTCGCAGAGGATGAGGGGGCGCCTTCGGTGGGACCGGAGAGGAGCGACGGGACTTCGGGCGCGGCGAGCAAGGCTTCGACGCGGCGACGGAGGTCGGCATCGGCGCCGCACTCGCGATCGAGGATAGCGGCGCGGCGCTCGGGTGGGGCTCGGCGGACGAGCTCAACGATGCGCTGGATGTCGGGCATGATGGCACCTGGCGCAATGGCGGAGAGTCGCCTTTGCGAACGGCCGGACCTGCCGCTGAGTGCGGCGTTCTGGTCGGCCCCATTTCAGTGTAGTCGAAGTTACTTACCGGCCTGGGGTGGGGCCTTGGCTTTCCATTCCTCGGCCTTGGCGTCGTAGCCTTTGCCGGGCTCGGCTTTGTCCCAGTCCTGGTAGAGGCGCTGGAGGTCGAGGGCCATCCGCTGGGCGATGTCGTGGTTCTCGCCGAGGGTGCGGGTGATGATGCCGCGGGCTTCGAGGAGCATGGGCTCGCCTTCGCTGTAGCGTTGGAGGCCGCGGAGCGAGGAGCCGTACCAGCCGAGGATGAAGGCGGTGCCCTGGAAGTCCTTGGGATGGGAGATGCGGGCGCCCTTGAGTGCGCGGTCGAGATAGGTGACGGCTTCGTCGAAGCGCTTGCGGCTGCGGTAGGAGTTGCCCATGTTGGCGAGGGCGGTGATGGTGTCGGGGTGGTGCTCGCCGAGGGTGCGGGTGCTGATTTCGATGTCCTTGAGGGTGAGCTTGTCGGCCTCATCCCACATTTTCAGTTCGCGGTAGACGGTGGCGAGGTTGCCGCGGACGTTGCCGGTTTCGGGGTGCTCATCGCCGAGGATCCGGGTGCGGGCGGCGAGGACTTCTTCATCGATGGCGCGGGCCCGGGCGAGACGGTCTGCGTGGCGACCGGGGTTGGCGTCCATGTTGGTCATGGCGTCGTGGTAGAGGCTCCAGCCCAGGTTGCCGCGCATCTCGAGGGTGAGCGGGTGGTCGGCGCCGTGGACGCGCTGGCAGGTGGCGATGGCCTGGTCGTAGAGTTTTTCGCAGTCGTCGAACTGCTCGACGTCGCCGTAGAGGATGGCGAGGGTGTTCATGGCGCTGATGGTCTCGATCCGTTCCGCGCCGAGCGTCGCGGTGCGGATGTCGAGGAGCTCCTTGACGAGTGTGATCGCTTCCTGGCGGCGTTCCATGATGGTGTAGAGCTGGGCGAGGTTGTCAATCGTCTGGGTCGTGATCTCGTGGCGGCGGCCGAAGAGGCGCTCGTGGTCCTTGAGGGCCTGGACGATCATGGGCTCGACTTCGGCGTACTGGGCTTTCTTGATCAGGACCGAGGCCAGGCTGTTGAGGGTCTTGCACGCGTCCTCGCTCTCGGGGCCGAGTACGCGGCGGTTGATGGCGAGGGCCTCGCGGATGTGTGCTTCGGCGGGGTTGTACTCGCCGAGGCCGTAATAGGTGTTGCCGAGCGTGGCGTGGAGTCGGGCCGCGACGAGGGGCCGGTCGTTGAACTTCGTGGCGAGGTCCTTGGAGGCGCGGTCGAGAGCCGAGCGGACGGTGACATCCTTGCCCTGGGCCGAGGGGTCGGCCGCGGCGAGCATGTCGTCGAGGAACTTGACGGCGGCTTCGGATTCCTTGAGGCGGTCCTCGGCGAGGACCTTCTGCCTGGCCTCGGACTCCCGGGCGTCGACAGCGAGGCGACGCTGCTGGTTGGCGCGGACGAGGCCGAAGGTCGTGCCGACGATGCCGAGCAGGAGCGCGGCGGCGATGAGTGCCGCGGCGGAGACACCGGCCTTGTGGCGGCTGACAAACTTCTTGAAGCGGTAGGCGGCGCTGGGCGGGGCGGCGGTGACGGCCTGGCCGGAGAGGTAGCGCACGATGTCGGCGGCGAGGCTGCTGGGGGATTCGTAGCGGCGGGTGCGGTCCTTCTCGAGGGCCTTCATGACGATCCAGTCGAGCTCGCCGCGGACGAGGGTGCCGAGCCGTCGGGGCTCGATCTGGCGGCGGGCGGCGACGGCGGCGATGGTGTCGGCGTTCTGGCTGAGGCGAGTGCTGGGCTTGGGGGGATCGACCTCGCGGATGATGCGCTGGATTTCGGCGTAGGCGACGGAGCGGAGGTCCTTGCTGCTGAAGGGAGTGGAGCCGGTGAGGAGTTCGTAGAGGAGCACGCCGAGGGAGTACACATCGGTGCGGGTGTCGATGTCGAGGGAGCCCTCGGCCTGTTCGGGGGACATGTACTCGGGGGTGCCGATGAGCTGCTTGTGCTCGGTGAAGAGGGTTTTTTCGGTGAGCTTGCTGGCGGTGGCCTTGGCGATGCCGAAGTCGATGACCTTGGCGGTTGGTTTGCCGTCCTGGGTGGAGACGAGGATGTTGGAGGGCTTGATGTCGCGGTGGATGAGGCCCTTGGTGTGGGCGTGCTGGACGGCGCTGCAGACCTGGGCGAAGAGCTCCAGGCGGGCGGTGATGCCGAGGTTGTTGCGGTCGCAGTAGACGTCGATGGGCTCGCCGGTGCAGAGTTCCATGGCGAAGTAGGGGCGGCCGATATCGGTGGCGCCGGCGTCGAAGACCTTGGCGATGTTGGGGTGGTCGAGGATGGCCAGGGCCTGGCGTTCCTGCTCAAAGCGTGCGACCACCTGGGCGGTATCCATGCCGAGCTTGATGATCTTGAGGGCGACGCGGCGGGAGACGGGGCGTTCCTGCTCGGCCATCCAGACGCTGCCGAAGCCGCCCTCGCCGAGTTCCTGGAGGAGCTTGTAGGGGCCGATACGGGCGCCGGGCGCTTCCTGGGAGCGCGAGACGGTGGGCGGCCTGGCCTGCTGGAGTGTGTTGACGGCGGACGGGGTGGGGATGACCTCGGCGGTCGGCATGGAGAGAAACCGCTGATCCTCGGCGGCGGCGAGCATGGCCTCGACGCGTCGTTTGAGGGCCTGGTCGCCGCGGCATTGGGCCTCGAGGATCGCGGGGCGGCTCGCGGGCGCGGCGGCGAGAGCGAGGTCGAAGATTCGGCGGAGGTCGGTGTGGTCGATGGCCATGGTGGTCTTTCGCGGAGGTGTCTCAGCTCGCCGTGTGGGTCGCACCGGTCATGGGTTGTCCTTGGGTGATTCGCGCGGCCGGCCGGCCCTCGACCGCCACTCTGCGGACGAGGTGTCGTGGCCCTTGCCGGGCTCGGCGCTGTTCCATGTGGCGTACAGGTCGGCGAGCGTGCGGGCACAGTCCTGGGTGTCTTCGTGGGTCTCACCCCGGGTCTTGAGGTAGATGCCGTGCGCTTCGAGCAGGTTGGCCTCGGCCGGCGGGAAGTCGGCGGGGGCGTGCGCAATCGCCGCGCGGGCCGTTCCGAGGCGCACCAGGAACGACGCGAGGCGCCAGATGTTTCCGCCGGTGAACGTCTTGCGTGCGGCGGCCTCGACCGGGGCGAGGAGATCGACGATCTGGGCCGGTTTGCCCTGGTCCTGGAGGAGTGAAGTCATGTTGCCGATGGCGTTGAGCGTGTCCGGGTGGGCATCGCCGAGCACGCGCCGGCTCTTCTCCATCGCGTCGCGCAGGACCGGCTCGGCCTCGGCGAGTTTGCCCTGGGCCTGAAGCAATGCGCCGAGATGGCTCATCGACAGCAGCGTGCTCGGGTGCTCCTGGCCGAGCGTGCGGCCGCGTTTCTCCACGGCTTCGCGAAAGAAGGGTTCGGCCTCGGCCAGCCTGCCCTGGGCCTTGAGCACAGCGCCCATGTTGTTGATCGAAGTCAGCGTGCTGGGATGCTCGGGGCCGAGGGTGCGGCGGCGCTTTTCCATCGCTTCGCGGATGAAGGGTTCGGCTTGGGCGAACTTGTTCTGGGCTTGCAGGAGGTTGCCGATGTTGTTGATGGCGACCAAGGTGCTCGGGTGTTCCTCGCCCAAAGTGCGGCGGCTCTTTTCCAGGAACTCGCGGTAGAGCGGCTCGGCCTCGCTCAACTTGCCGAGGGATTGGAGGATTGAGCCCATGTTGCTGATGGAGGTGAGGGTCTCGGCGTGCTCTTCACCCAGCAGGCGCCGGCGGCTTTCGAGCGCCTCGCGGTACAGAGGCTCTGCCTCGGCAAGCTTGCCCTGGGCCTGCAACAGCGCGGCCATGTTGTTGATCGACTTCAGCGTGCTTGGGTGATCCTTCCCGAGGAGGCGCCGGTGCTTGTCCATCGCTTCGCGGTAGTACGGCTCGGCGTCGGCGAGCTTGCCCTGGGCCTTGAGGAGGAAACCCATGCTCGAGATCGCGGTCACGGTGTCTGGGTGATCCTCGCCGCGGACGCGGCGGTAGCCATTGAGCGCCTCGCGTCGGTAGGGTTCGGATTCGGCGAGCTTGCCCTGGGATTGAAGAACCAGGCCGATGTCGCTGATGGTCTTGAGCGTGTCGGGGTGGTCATCGCCCAGGACTCGGCGACGGGTGGCGAGGGCGCTGGTGTCGAGGGGGAGTGCCGCGGCGTAGAAGCCGAGTTCCAGGTAGAGGTTTGCGAGCGAGTGGCGCAGCTGGGCATCGACGATGGGCTGGTCTTTGAACTGCTCGTTGATGGTTTCGATCGCGGGCTTGAGGATGGTGCTGTCGATGAGTTCGCGGGCGGCGTCGGTGGCGTTGATGCGGGACCACAGGGACTTGAACGTGGCGAGTTGCGCGGCGCGTTCAGACTCGGGGATTGGGGGTGTTGCCGCGGCGAGGGATTTTTCCAGCTTCGCGGCGACATGTGCGGTCAGGAGTTTGCCGGCATTGTTGGGATCGATCTGGGCGAGCATGTCGGCCTGGAAGTCGGACACTTGTTTGAGTTCGGCGGCGCGTGCCTTGGCCTGTGCTTCGGCATCCCTGGCCTTGTGTGCCTCGGCGACGGCGGTGGTCTTGGCCGCGGCCTCATCGTTGCGTGCGCGGATCGCCTTCTGAAGGCCGTAGGTTGTGCCCGCCAGGCCCAGCAGGAGCGCCAGGGTGATGACGCCCGCGACGGCGACCGCGGCCTTGTGCCGCCGGATGAACTTGCGGGCGCGGTACGAAGCGCCGGGCGGGGCGGCCACCACGGCCTCGCCGGCGAGGTGCCGCTGTATGTCGGCCGCCAGGCTATTGGCTGATTCGTAGCGGCGCGCGCGGTCCTTCTCCAGCGCCTTCATCACGATCCAGTCAAGCTCGCCGCGGACAATGGCGCCGAGCCGCTTGGGTTCGGTGTGGCGCGAGGCGGCGACGGAGGCGATGGTTTCGGCGGATTCGGAGAGGCGTGTCGAGGGCTTGGGGGGATCGACCTCGCGGATGATGCGCTGGATTTCGGCGTAGGCGACGGAGCGGAGCTCGTTGGAGGTGAACGGCGTGCTGCCGGTCAGGAGCTCGTAGAGGAGAACGCCGAGGGAATAGACGTCGGTACGCGTGTCGATGTCGAGGGAGCCCTCGGCCTGCTCGGGGGACATGTACTCGGGCGTGCCGATGAGCTGCTTGTGCTCGGTGAAGAGAGTTTTCTCGGTGAGCTTGGAGGCGGTGGCCTTGGCGATGCCGAAGTCGATGATCTTGGCGTGCGGTCGGCCATCCTGGGACGAGACGAGAATGTTGGAGGGCTTGAGGTCGCGGTGGATCACCCCCTTGGCGTGGGCGTGCTGCACGGCCTGGCAGACCTGGGCGAAGAGTTCGAGGCGATCTCGGATACGGAGGCTCTGCTTGTCAGAATAGAGGGTGATGGGATCACCCTTGCAGAGCTCCATCGCGAAGTAGGGCCGGCCGGTCTCCGTCGCGCCGGCGTCGAAGACCTTGGCGATGTTGGGGTGGTCCATCAGGGCCAGGGCCTGGCGCTCCTGCTCGAAGCGGGCGACCACGGCCCGGGTGTCCATCCCGAGCTTGATGATCTTGAGCGCGACCTTGCGGGCGACGGGCCGTTCCTGTTCGGCCATGAAGACCGAGCCGAAGCCGCCCTCGCCGATGAGCTGAAGGAGCTTGTAGGGACCGATGCGGGTTCCGGGCCCCTCGAACACGGCCTGGGTGACGGCGGCCTGCGAACGGTGCGTGGGGAGATCAGAAGGTCGGGGCAGCACGTCGGCCGTGGGTTCACCGAGAAACGACTCGCCCTCGGCCGCGGCGATCATCGCCTCGAGCCGGCGTCGGAGGGCGGCGTCGCCACCGCATTCGCGGTCCAGGAGCGCGGGCCGATCCGCGGGTGGTGCTTGGAACACGAGGTCGAAGATCTGCCGCAGGCTCGACGGGAGACTCATCGGTCGTTCTCCGGCTTCACGCCGTCGGACTTCTGCTGTTCGCACTGCGCCAGTGACTGCCGGTACTTTTCGAGCTGGGCGTGGCCCGGGGGCAGGAGCTTCTCGCCCGTCGAGACGGCTTCTTTCAGAAGCGGGAGCGCGCCCGCGGCATCGTCGCCGGCGAGGCGGGCGCTGCCGGATTGCCAGAGCGTCCTGGCTAGGAGCGGCGAATCGGGCATGAGGCGGCGCAACATCGCCACGGCCTGGTCAAACTCGGGCAGGGCTTCGGGGATCCTGGCGAGCGCCTGGTGGATGCGGGCGAGCTGGACCAGGCTCATCGCGATGCCGATGTGATCGCCGCGGTAGATGCGCTTGTGCATGGCGACGCTTTCGACGGATATGGGCTCGGCCTCGGCCGCGCGTCCGAGCTCGAGGCGCGCGCCGGCGAGCGTGAAGAGGCTGTGGGCAACGGTGGCATGGTCGCCCTTGTGAAGGCGGCGGTTCATGTCCAGCGCCTCGGCGATGAAGGGCTCGGCCTCGGTGGCCCGGCCGGCGATGGTCAGTGTGCCGGCGAAGTTGGCCAGCCTCTCGGCCACGATCGGGTGGTCTCCCTTGTACAAGCGGCGCGATATCTCAAGCGATTCCCTGGCGAGCGGGAGGGCCTCCTCGACTCGCTGCTGGTTCACGAGAACGACGGCGAGGTTGCCCAGACCGATGGCCAGGTCGGGGTGATCTCGCTTGTACAGGCGGCGCCGCATTTCGAGCGCCTTGAGGTACAGCGTCTCGGCTTCGGGGTAGCGGCCCTGGTCGTCGCGGACCTTGGCGAGATTGTCGGTGGCCTTGGCCACATCGGTGTGGTCGCCGGGGTGGAGGCGCTCGAGCATAGAGACGGCTTCGACCAGAAGCGGCTCGGCGTCGGCGGGGCGCCCGGTCTCTTCCCGGATCTGGCCGATGTTGTTCAGCAGGGCCGCCACGTCGCTGTCGTCACCGGAGCGGAGCCGTCGGAACATGTCCAGGGACAGCAGCGAGAGCCGTTCCGCCTCCGCGTGCTCGCCCATGCCCACGAGCGCCTTGGCGAGCTGGTTCATGGTCCGGGCGATGTCGGCGTGGTCGCCCTTGTGGAGTTCCTGGTTGATTTCCAGGGCCCTTTTCACGAGTTTCGCGGCCGCGGGCGCGTCGCCGTTGTTGCGCAGAATGGCCGCGATGGTTTCGCGCAACTGAGCCTCGGTCTTCGGATCGTCGGTGAACCGGCCGGAATCCAGGTCGTCGATCGCGGTGCGCATCGCCTGGAGCACGGTGACATCCTGTCCGCCGTCGGTGACGGCGTCGGCGGACTGGAGCGCGGCGGTGACGAAGTCGCTGATGGTTTCGGCGGTGCGCTTCGCCCTGGCCTCATCCTGCGCGGCCTGGGTTGCCTTGGTCTCCTGCTGGAAGGCCCGGCGCGACTCGGCCGTGGCCCGGACCAGGCCCACGGTCGTTCCGATGACTCCCAGCAACAGCGCTCCCGCGATGGCGACCACGGCGGTGACCGCGGCCTTGTGACGAAGGACAACCTTGCGGAGGCGGTAGGTGGCGCTGGGAGGGGCGGCGAACACGGCCTCTCCGGCGAGGTACCGCTGGATATCCGCCGCGAGGTTGTTGGCGGACTCGTACCGGCGGGCGCGGTCCTTCTCCATGGCCATCATCACGATCCAGTCGAGCTCGCCGCGGATGATGGCGCCGAGACGTTTGGGCTCGGTGTGGCGTCGGGCGGCGACGCTGGCGATGGTGTCGGTGGACTGGCTGAGCCGGGTGCTTGGGTTGGGGGGATCAACCTCGCGGATGATGCGCTGGATCTCGGCGAACGCGGCGGAGCGGAGGCGGGTGGAATCGAAGGGTGTGCTGCCGGTGAGAAGCTCGTACAGGAGAACGCCGAGCGAATAGACATCGGTGCGGGTGTCGATGTCCATGGACCCCTCGGCCTGCTCGGGGGACATGTACTCGGGGGTTCCGATGAGCTGTCGATGCTCGGTGAACAGAGTCTTCTCGGTGAGTTTCGAGGCGGTGGCCTTGGCGATGCCGAAGTCGATGACCCTGGCGCTGGGATGGCCGTCCTGGGACGAGACGAGGATGTTGCTGGGCTTGATGTCGCGATGGATGACGCCCTTGGTGTGGGCGTGCTGAACGGCCTGGCAGACCTGCGCAACGAGCGAGAGCCGCTCGCGGATGCCGAGATTGTGCTTGTCGCAGTACAGGGTGATCGGGTCGCCCTTGCAGAGCTCCATGACGAAGTACGGACGGCCCGTGTCGGTCGCGCCGGCGTCGAGCACGCGGGCGATGTGGGGGTGGTCCATCATCGCCAGGGCCTGGCGTTCGGCCTCGAATCGGGCGATGACCGCCCGTGTGTCCATGCCGAGCTTGATGATCTTGAGCGCGACCTTGCGGACGACCGGCTTCTCCTGCTCGGCCATGAAGACCGAACCGAAGCCGCCCTCACCGATGAGCTGGAGGAGCTTGTACGGACCGATGCGGGTGCCGGCCATCTCGGTCAGCGGCGCGGCGTTGGCGGCGCCGGACTTCACGGTCGGAGCCAGGGGGAGCACGTTGGCCGTGGGCTCGGTGAGGAACTCGTCACTCTCGGCGGCGGCGACCATCGCCTCGATGCGGGCGCGGAGCGAAGGGTCGGCCCCGCACTCGCGGTCGAGGATGCCGGCGCGATCCGGCGCGGGCGCCTCGAGCACGAGCTCGAAGATGCGGCGGAGGTTGAGGTTCTGATCGTGGGCCATGGCGAGAGTGATCCGTTGTATCAGAACTCGCCGCGCGAAGAGTGAACGAGACGTGGGCGGCGCAGAGGCCTGGAAAGAGGCGAGGGGAACCGCCGGGGCCTTGTCGGACCGGCACGGTCGAGAAAGCGGACCTGCATCCTCGCGGACGGCAGGTCCGTAGCGGAGCGAGGTTCAGTTGCCGGGTGCGAGTTCGCGGTAGGTGCCGTTGGAAACCACGGTGCGGATCTTCGCGATCGAAGCGATCCATTCCTGGGCCCAGGGTTCGTTGATCGCGTCGAGCAGGGCGGCGCGGCGTTCGACGGAGGGGCAGTTGAGGGAGATGAGGTGGGTGTAGTCCGTGCGGCCGGCGACAACGCGGTAGCAGTTGATCTTGCAGTCCTTGAGGTCGTGGGCGTCAAAGAGGGAGCGCAGGCCGTCGAGGGCCTTGAGGTACGCGGCCTCATCGCTGATCACGGCCCTGGTGTTGTACACGGCGGAGGCGGTGTTGCGGCCGTCAAAGCGGGCCGCCTTCAGGACGGTCTGCTTGCCGAGCTTGCGGACCTGGTTCATTCCCGCGCGCAGCTTGATGAGGCCGGGGTCCTTTTCGAAGGCCTGGTTGTTTTCGGTCAGCTTGGCGAACGATTCGGCGGTCTGGACGGCCGCGACCTTGCCCGAATCCTCGCCGGCGGCCTGGCCGATGAAGACCCTGGTGTAGTTCTCGAGGTGGAAGGTGTCGTAGATCGCCTTGTTCGACTTGGCGATCCACATCGCGTAGTCCTCGGGCGAGTCGGTTTCGATTTCCTGGATCGAAACGGCCGGGAGGATGCCGCCGGACTTGGCGGGGGCCGCGGGCTGGAACGCCGCGGCGGCGAGAAGGCCGACGCCGGCGAGCATGCCGAGACAGGTGACGATTCGGGACAGACGCTTCATGTGTGTTCTCCACGAGTGAATGAGAAACCGATAGACACCCTCCAAGCGACAGCCGGGGGGAATCGGGATCAGAATTGCGATCGATGGTGGCGAGGACGATGGGAAGCAGCGGTTCGGACCCGTCGCCGGGCTTACTTGGCGTCGGCGTTCCAGATGTCCTGGATGGCTTTCCACGTGCCGTCGCCCTGCTTCTTCCAGATGCAGACGTACTTGCCTTTTTCGTTGACCATCGTGCCATCCGGGCCTTTGAACGAATCCTGGTAGGAGCCGGCGGTGTAGCCGAGTTCGCCGGAGACTTCGGCGTGAAGGGTCTTCCAGGACATCGTGAACGAAGGATCTGAGAAGTAATTGGCCCAGACCTTCCTCGCGGCGGCGCGGCCGATGCAGACGGGTTCGTTCGGCGGGTAGGCGATGGCGGTTTCGGCGTAGAACGAGGCGACGAGGTCGACGTCTCGCTTGCCGGCGGCCTTGGACCAGTCGTCGTCGAGCTTGATCAGGGCCTTGGCCTCGTCGGGGCGTTCGTCGGACGCGACGGCGGGACGAGAGGAGGAGAGGAACACCAGTGCGCCCGCCGCGATGAGGGCGAGCGTGGTCACGAGTCGGTACCGATGCTTCATGTGAGATCTCCGCTTGAGTGCGAGCCGTGTGCGCGAATGCCGCTCGAATCCCTGGCCGGGCGGATCAGACCCGCCCGGATTCGATGGCTTCCTTCAACCAGCCGCGGGCGAACGCCCAGGACCGTTTGACGGAGGGAGCCGAAACGCCGAGGGCGGACGCGGTTTGGTCCACGCTCAGCCCCGCGAAGTAGCGGAGCCGGACCACGGCCGCGGCCTCCTGATCGACGCCCTCCAAGCGAGAGATGGCGTCGTCGAGGATCAGGAATCCGGCGGATTGTGAATCGGAAGCGGGATCAGGCAGGCTGGTAAGGGCGACGGCGGCGCGGCGGGCTGACTCGGGCGAGCCTTCTCCCCCCCCACCACCCCCACCGCGCTTGGCCGCGAGACGGGCCTTGGCGTGGTCGAGCAGGACCTGCCGCATGGCCTGGGCGGCGGCGGCGTAGAAATGGGCGCGATTGGCCCAGGGAATGTCGCGTGGCCCGCAGAGTTTCAGGTAAGCCTCGTGGACGAGTGCGGTTGCGGAGAGCGTGTGGTTGGGACGTTCGGAAGAGAGGTGGTTTTGGGCGGCGGCCCGGAGCTGGGCGTAGACGAGGGGGAGGAGGTCCTGGATGCGCTGGGCGGGGGTTTGGGCGTCGTTGAGGAGGATGGTGACGGAGTCGGAGGGCACGGGCGATTGTATGAGGTGAGGAATGAAGGCCGCGACAGCTGCCGATCAAGCCGGCAGTGGCGGTCCACCGCCCGCGGCGCATGCACTCGGCGCAGGAGGCGATTGAGCTCGATTCAGATTGGCCCTCCGCGAGTGAACAACGTGAGCGCTGGAACGGTGGGAAGCCCGGCCGTCGCCGCGCGACACTGCTGGGTCAGGGACAAGCCGCGACGGCCGAACCGATGCCAAAGCGGCCGGAGCGCGCGGAGGGCAGACTTCATCCCGGCTTGGCGCCGCTGAAGTCAAACTCGGCCACCAGGTTCGAACGACCCCCGCCCGACAGGCGGCCGGAGGCGTGAAAGTCCAGCGTGCCGTTCGAGTTGATTCGGATGGTGCCGCCCGGACCGGTCACTTTCACCGCGGGATGACCGGCGGGATTGCGGATGCGATCCATGTCATCGACGGAGACAACACCCCCGCGAAGCTGGCCGCTGACTTTCCAGAGCGAGCCGGCATACGAGCCGGGAAGTTCGAAGTCCACGCGGTCACCGGAGCGGCGGGTGAGCTTGATTGTGGACATGCCGCCGTTCTTGTCGCGGCCCTGCCACGTCTTGCCGGAGGAGTAGCGATCATTCGGATCTTCTTTCTTCTTCTTCGCGCCAGGCTCGGCCTTCTGCTTCGCGGCGACGGCCTCAGGCGCGCCGGCGATGACGGGCTTGATGCGGACAGACTCGACGATGATCGCACCTTCTTGTGCCCGGAGCGCCAGGCCCTCGCCCGCGACGGTGCGTGACAGGTCCAGGGGGCGCTGTGCGCCGAAGTCGGCGCTCACGTGGCTCGTTCGCACGGAGAGCAGCAACCGAAAGGCGCCGTCCTTGCCCGCGGTCGTAGATACGACGAGCCGCCTTCCCGGCGTGTACGGAACGCCCACAACCATCGTTCCGGCATCGCCCGCACGCTTGCCGACCACTTCCACGCGGTACTCTTCGAGCAGGCCGGTGTCGACGACAAGCTCCGGCCCGTTGAGGGGAAGCGTTCGCTCGGCCTCGGGCTTGTCCTTGAGCACGTTCTGGCCCCACGGCACCACGTCGCTTTCACTTTCGAACTCGTCGCGCTCGCGTGTGACGGCCTGGGCCAGGGACTCCTTGCCGTCCTTGGTGTACGCGGCAACGGCGCGCCCATAGGCCTCGAGCAGCGCCTGGGCGGCGGCGGCGGCCCGCGCCCGAACGCGTTCAGTGTCAGGACTTTCGGGCCAGGCCCCCCCGGACTCGAACGCGAGCTTCTCGGCACGAGCGGCGTCGAGGGCCTTGTTGTCGGTGTTGCCAGGCTTGGTGGCGGCGTCGAGTTTCTTGCCGATCACCTTGTCGACGTCGTTGCGGGCGGCCTGCATGGCGGTTTCATACGTCCTGCGGGCCGTCGCGAGCGCGCCGGCGGCTTTGTCGTCGGCCTGGGCGACCGCATACCTCGGCGCCACCACGGCATGGCTGGCGATCACAGCGGCGGCGATGGCGAGAGATCTCTTGACGGTGTTCATCGCATGGATCTCCTCTGGGTCGTGCTCGACAAGCGCACGAGTCATGATATCACACCCCGGTGTCGCGCACTTCAACACATTGTTAGGTTGGGACGCGCCGCGCGGGCAAGGCTACTTGGAGATCTTCGGCGGGACTTCAACCCGGAACTGCGGCTTGGAACCGGTGAGGCGCCCGGGGGTGACGTTCTGGAGTTTTTCGTAGTCCTTGATCAACGCCGTGGCGGCATCGCGGGCCCAGGTGATTTCGTTGCGCTCGTCGTCGTTTTCATCGATCAGGCTGTTGCGTTCGCCGTCGGGCTGGTTGTTGTTCTGCTTGTTCTTCTTGGCCTTCTTCTTGCCCTGCCGCTTTCCCTTGGTGCCCGGGTTGGATATCTGATCCTTGATGGACATGGCGTCGGCGTGGTGCTGCTTCGCCGCGGTTTCGATCCGCCCGACCTCGGCGATCAGGAGGCGGGCGTGTTCGGCGACGGAGTCGAGCGCGGGGCCGTCGTCGTGGTAGCAGATGGTGTCGATCCAAAGGGCGAGGTCGAGCGCCTGGTCCGCGCGACCGGCGATCTTGGTCCAGGTGTCGTCGTCGATATCCTTCGAGACTTCATCGTGGTGTTTCTTGAAATCGGTGTACAGGTCCCGCTTGACGGCAAGGACGACTTCCTTCTTCCAGTACTCGCGCTCGAAGAGGTGTTCGCGCTTGATGTCTTTCTTAGAGGCGCGTTCACAGCACTTGCTCAGGACCTTGCAGCGGGCCCGCAGGCCGGTGGAGTCGTTGGGCGAGAGGTGCTTGCTGAAGCGCGGGCCGGCGCTGGGGAAGTCGCCCAGGCGGAGGTGCACGAGGCCGAGACCAACATTGAGCTCGGCGTCGCGTTGCGGGCTGGCGGCGGAACGGTCGCCCAGTTCGTCGTTGATGAGCTTGACGGCTTCATCCCCCTTTCCCGCTTCGACGAGTTCGACGGCTTTCTGGACGAGAGGGTTCTTGAACTCGAGGCCGAGGATCTCACCGGAAGGATGGCGCTCGACCGCCCTGGTTGTGAGCTTTTCCTGGGGATCACGGTTGCGCTGGCGGCGGTTCTGGGCGTGGGCGGACTGGGCCGCGAGAACAAGAACGGCGGCCAGCGCGACAACGGATCGGATCGCGGGGCGGTGCATGCGTGGGACTCCTGAGATCATGGGGTGTCATCGGTCTTTGGCGGGGGAGGGCTGGCCAGCTCGTCCTGGGCCGTCTTGATCCAGGCGGCGACCTGGGCGTCCGACTGCAGCTTCGTGTTCGCGTTCACCTCTTGAATCAGAGCGGCGAGTTCGCGAGCGGCGTCGTCCGTCTGCCCGCGCGCGTGATCGGCGCGGGCCAGAAGTGCTTTGTAGCGAACAACGTCCATGGCGGCGTCGGTCCCGGATGCGCGGCTCACCGCGAGCGCGAGTCGGGGACGGGCCTGGTCCCATCGCTCGGAGATGAAAAGCGCTTCGGCGTGTGCGCCGACGAGAATGCCCAGCTGGTCCTTGCCTTCGAATGGTCCGAGTGCGTCGAGCAGTGCGGAGGCGCCGGCAAGGCCATCGCCCAGGTCAGGCATACTTTGAAAGTACTCGATCAACTCTCCAACGAGCTCGACCGCCGCCTCATTGTACTTCGCGGCGTCCATCTTCATGGTCGGGCGCCGCTTGCTGCCAGCGGCGTGGTCGTCGCGGCCCTTGAGTTCCGTCGCCAGCTGCAGGCACTCCAGCAGGACATCCTGTGTGCGGACGTCTTGTTCATCGTCGTCGTGCTCGACGGAAAGATCGACCTGCGTGTAGCTGAGGTCCACCAGAGCGCGAAAGAGCACGGGCGAATGCGGCGCCCCGCGTCGGAGCTGATCGGCTCGAATCTGGTACAGCTCGTCGGCCGTCTCGGTCTCTTCCGCTTCGTAGTAGCTGTCGGCGATGGCGGCGAGTGTCTGCATCGTGGCGAAGTGGCCCGGGCCGTAGATGCGCTCCGCGATCGCGATGGCCGGTCTGAAGACATCTATTTCGTCCCCATCTTCCGCGTTCAGCAGAACCAGGGCCAATCCCGAACGAAAGGCCACTTCCACTTCGGGGGCCCGGGACAGATCGCCGGCGGCGAGACGATCGAGCAGCTCGTTGTACGTCTGGTAGTCGGACTCATCTTCGTTGGTGAGTTCGCCGACGGCGCGGCCAAAGAGTTCGGTGATCGAGGCAATCTGGGCGACTCGTTCTCTCTGGACGATGGCGCGACGCTCGGAAATTCCCAGAACCACGGCCAGCGAGAGCACGAGGAGCAGCGCCATTCCACCCATGGCCACTCGCGACTTGTTCCGGCGAACGAACTTTCCGATCAGGTAGCTCGTGCGGGGCGGCGCCGCAACAACGGCTTCACCGCTCAGGTGCCGCTGCACATCCGCCGCGAGCTGGCTGGGGGATTCGTAACGGCGGGCTCGGTCCTTGTCGAGGGCCTTCATCACGATCCAGTCAAGCTCGCCCTTGATCAGCGGGCAGAGTTTGCCCCGCTCGGCCTTGCGGGCCGCCGCGGCGGCGGCGAGGGTCTTGAGGTCGCGGGTGAGGCGGAGGCTGGGGCTTGGTGGGTCTTCTTCCCGGATGATGCGCTGCATCTCGGCGAACGCGGCGGATCTCAGGCGGCCGGCATCGAAGGGCGTGGCGCCTGTCAAGAGCTCGTAGAGAAGCACGCCCAGGGAATAGACATCGGTCCTGGTGTCGATGTCGGGGGAGCCTTCGGCCTGCTCGGGGGACATGTACTCGGGGGTGCCGATGAGCTGGTGGTGTTCGGTGAAGAGGGTCTTGTCGGTGAGCCGCCCCCCCATCGCGCCCGTTGCCTTCGCGATGCCAAAGTCGATGACCCGGGCGAAGGGTTTGCCATCGGACATGCTGACGAGGATGTTGCCGGGCTTGAGGTCGCGGTGGATGACGCCCTTGGTGTGGGCGTGCTGGACGGCCTGGCAGATTTGTGTGAAGAGTTCAAGGCGCGCCGGGATCGAGAGCTTGTGGGCGTCGGCGAAGGCGATGATGGGGTCGCCCTTGACGTATTCCATGACGAAGAAAGGTCGGCCGGAATCGGTGGCGCCGGCATCCAGAACGCGCGCGATGTTGGGGTGGTCCATCAGGGCCAGGGCCTGGCGCTCGGCCTCGAACCGGGCGATCACCTGGCGGGTGTCCATGCCGAGCTTGATGATCTTGAGCGCGACCTTGCGGGCGACTGGCTCGCGCTGCTCGGCCAGAAACACCGCGCCGAAACCGCCTTCGCCGATTTTCTGGAGGAGCTTGTAGCGGCCGATGAGCGTGCCGGGGGTCTCGGCGGGTGCGGGAGACTTGATGGTGGAGATGTGAGGGGGCGGGACGCCGGGGGCATCGAAGTCGGAGGAGCCGAAGGAGCGGCTGGGGGAGACCGAGGCGAGGAAGTTGTCGGGTTTTTCGGCCGCGAGGAGCATGGCTTCGAGGCGGTGGCGCAGCGCGGCGTCACCCGCACAATGCTGATCGAGCAGCGCGGGGCGGTCTTTGGGCGGGGCGTCGAGGAGGAGCTCGAAGAGGCGGCGGAGGTGATCGTGGGTGGGAGTCATGGGGCACCGGTTTGAGGATCAAGCAGGCATGAGGCAGAAGGCATCAGGCACAAGTCACTCGTTGCAGGTCATTCATCACCCGTTCACACCCGCCGTGACTCGATCGCTTCCTTGAGCCAGGCTCGGGCGAAGGCCCAGGACCGCTTCACGGTCGGCTCGGAGACGCCGAGGGCCGCCGCGGCTTCTCCGCTTGTCAGGCCCGCGAAGAAACGCAGCCGGACGACGGATGCGGCCTGCGGGTCCACACCTTCCAAGCGTGAGATCGCTTCGTCGAGGATCAGGAATCCGGCGGATTGGCTTTCGGAGGAAAGGTCGGGGAGGCACGTCAGGTCCGCGGCGGCCATGCGGGCGGCCTGAGCATCGGGCCCGCCCCGCTTGCCGGCGGCCTTGGCACGGGCGTGATCGAGAAGGATCTGACGCATGGCCTGTGCCGCGGCGGTGTAGAAGTGGGCCCGGTTGGCCCAGGGGACCTCGCGCGGGCCGACGAGCTTGAGATAGGCCTCGTGGACGAGGGCGGTGGCGGAGAGCGTGTGATCGGCGCGTTCGGCGGCGAGCTGGTGCCGGGCGGCGGCGCGCAGCTGGTTGTAGAGGAGGGGGAGGAGTTCCTCGATGCGCTGTCCCGGGGTGCGCGCGGCGTTGAGGAGGATGGTGAGCGGATCGGGCTCCACCCCGCGAGTGTACCGGTTAGGCCGCGGCCCGCGGGGTCCGTTCCCGGCTGAGCCACAGGCGGCAGATGGCCAGAAGGGCATCGCGGTCGATGGGCTTGGTGGCGTAGTCGTCGCACCCGACCTCGACGCAGCGGTCGCGGTCCTCGGCCATGGCATGGGCGGTGAGGGCGACGATGGGGATGGCGCTGGCGCGGGAACGGAGCGTGCGAATCAGTGTGTACCCGTCCATCTCGGGCATCTGGATGTCGGTGAGGAGCAGGTCGAAGGGGGACCCCGCGGCTTCGGCGTCGTCGATGCAGCGGAGGGCGACGCGCCCATTTTCCGCGATGACGACGGTCGCTCCCGCTTTCTTGAGATGGAACGCGATGAGGCGCTGGTTGTCCACGCCGTCCTCGGCGAGCAGGACGCGCCCGCTGAGCCTGATGGGCGCGGCGGGAGCGGTGCCCTGGCCGCGCCGCTCATAGACATCGTCCGGTCGATCCACGCAGAGCGTGCCCGCCACGGCGTCGAGCGGGAGGATCACGCGGAAGCACGACCCCTTGCCGGGCGCGGTGCCGAGCAGTGTGACATCGCCGCCCATCAGGTTGGCGAGGCGGCGGCTGATGTTGAGTCCGAGACCTGAGCCTCCGTGCCGGCGGGTGACCGTCGCGTCGGCCTGCACGAAGGGCTGGAACAGGCGCTCCGCCTGCTCGGGCGACATGCCGGGGCCCGTGTCCTCGACGTCGATGACCAGGCGCGAACCGTCTCCGACGCCCCGGACGCCCGCGGAGATCGTAATCGATCCGGATTCGGTGAACTTGACGGCGTTGCCCACGAGGTTCATGAGAATCTGGCGGAGGCGCGTCGGGTCGCACACGATGCGCTCGGGCACGGGCGTGGCGAGGACCGCGCGGAGCTCGACGCCCTTGCCGACCGCGCGCGGGCGCGCCAGGCTCGCCACCTCGCGCAGGACCTGGACCAGCGAGGTGTCCTCCCGCTCGATGACCATCTTGTCGGCCTCGATCCGCGAGAGGTCGAGGATGTCGTTGATGACGGAGAGCAAGTGGCTGCCCGCGTTGCGGATCGTGTCGATGTGCTGGATGCAGGCCGCCGACGAGTCGCCCGCTTCCTCGCGGAGCACATCGGCGTACCCGAGAATGGCTGTCAGGGGTGTGCGGATCTCGTGGCTCATGTTCGCGAGGAACTCGCTCTTGGCGCGATTGGCGGATTCCGCGGCCAATCGGGCCGCCACGATCTCGGTTTCCGCGTCTTTGCGGGCGGAGATGTCGTCGAACACGACGACGGTGCCGACGATCTTCCCGGTGTCGTCGCGCAGGGCATCAAAGTTCACGGAGACGGGAACGAGCGAGCCGTCGGGGCGTTCGATCTGGAACTCCTCGCCCCGCACGGGCTCTCCCGTACGCAGGACCTGGAGCAATGGGCACCGTTCGGGCGGCACCGGGGCGCCATTGGCGCCGAAGAGCCGGAACGAGACGCAGCACCTGTCCACGCCGACATCAGGCTCTCGTCCCCAGATCTCGGTGGCCCGCCGGTTGTACTGCCGGACGGTCGCTTCCGAATCGCAGACCACGACGGCCGCGGGCACCGCTTCGAACAGGGTTCGGTACGCCTCCTCGCGCTGGGCGAGGGCGTCCTGGGCAAGCTTGCGGGCGGTGACATCGATGAGAACGCCGCGAAGGATGGTCGCGCCGCCTTCGGATGTGTCGACGTTGGCAAAGTCGTCCATCCAGACGACGCCGCCGTCGGCCCTGCACATGCGGTACTGGAACCTGTGGTTCCGGCCCCTGCTGGTTTCCTCGACGCAGAACTTGACGGCCTCGGCTCGATCGTCGGGGTGGAGATGGTCTGCCCAGAAGCCGGGGACCATCCAGTCCTCGAGCGGGTACCCCAGCGACTCGGCCTGGGGAGATACGTAGGTGAAGGCGCCCTTGGCGGGGTCGAACTCCCACACGATGACGTCCGTTCCTTCCACGAGCGAGCGGAACCTCGTCTCGCTGGCCGCCAGTTTTTCTTCGGCCCGGCGCTGCTCGGTGATGTCTCGGGAGACTCCCAGCACCGCCGTGACCTCGCCGGTGTTGCTCTTGAGCGGCACGGCATGGGTTTGGAGCCAGCGACGCTCTCCGTTGAGGCTCCTGATTTCGAACACGAGCGAAGCGACACCGCCCCGCATCGCCGTCTCGAACGCGCCGGCGTACGCCTCGCGGTACTCGGGCAGCACAAAGTGGCCGAGCGTGAGCTCGCGCACCTGCTCAAGCGAGGCCGCCCCGAGCATCGCCAGCCCCGCGGCGTTGATCTCCTGGAGCACCCCGTCGGCACCGATGACCTTGACGCATTCTGGTTCCGCCTCGATGATCGCCCGCATCCGGCGTTCGCTCGAGGCCAGGGCGGCGGTCATTCTCCCGGCGAGCGACACGGCTCGCATCCGGCTCGCGCCCAGCGACCACACGAATCCGGCGAGCAGCAGGCTGAGCAGCGTCCCCCCCGCGCCGATGAGTTCCGGCGTCGATTGATCGATGCCCGCGTCAAACTTCGGGCGCGACGCAAGCCGGATGCTCCACTCGCGCCCGCCCAGCGCGATCCGGTCGCACGTGGCGAACGTCGGAGAGCGACCGGGAGGCTCGCCGGCACCCCCGTGCTGTTCGTTGTCGTCGTAGAGCCTCGCGTCTTCGGACGGCTCGCCATCGAAGAGTTCGAAGTTGACCTCGCCGTCCGCCGCGTCGGACACTCCGCTCAGCAGTTCCTCGATGAGAACGCGGCAATAGGCCACGCCTATCAGCGCGGCTTCCCGCTGCTCGGGGGTTTCAACGGGCGCGCCCTTGCGGAAGACCGGGTGCAGGTACAGGAAGCCGGGTTGCCAGGTGTTACCCAGGGGCACGCACACTCGCTGCGTGATGGTCGGACGTCCGCTGCGCACGGCCTGTTCCAGCGCGGCGCGGCGGACCGGCTCGGAGCCGACATCGAAACCCCACACCATTGGGTTGGCCTCAAAGGGCTCGACGAACTTCGCGACATACAAGTCGGGCAGCTCTCCGAGCCGCGGGTCCGGCGCATTGGCCGTGACAGCAAAGTCGGGGGCGTCGTCGGCGCGCTCGGCGGCGACGAAGGCGTCCAGGTTCGCCCTCTGAACCCGTTCGATCCACCCGAAGACGCGGACGCCGGGAAACTCCGTCCGCAGGTCGCGGAGGGCGAGGAAGGTGCGGAAGTCTTCCCGCGTGACCGTCGTGCTCGCCATGTACAACCCGTGGAGTCCGCGGAGACCGGCGAAGGGCCGGTCCAGACGCTCGCGGATCCGGTCTTGAACCCGCTCGGCCAGGAATCGAAAGCGGTCGCCGGCGACGGCTTTCGCGGCGCGGCTGGTGCCCCAGGCCGCCAGCCCGGTCAGCACCAGACCGGTCGCCAGAAGGCCCGACGCGACCAGGATGGCACGGGCGGCGCCCGGCCGAGACACCGCACTCGGTCCCCGCCGCTTCTCGCGCCGAAAACGCCACCCCAGAAACGGACCAGCGAGAACGCCCGCGAGACAGACCTTCGGGCCCGTGCCGAAGGACACTTCCGGCGCGGCCGCCGGAATCACCAACACCGTCGTGGCCACCGCGAGGGCGATGATCGCGACCATGTCGACGACCAGTCGGACCCCGGCAAACTGCGAAGGTGGAATCATGGCTCGAAAGTGACCTTTTTCGACCAACCGCGGCGACCAGACTGGCCGTGAATGCAAACACCCCAGAAATGCGTCACGGGCAATATCGGACATCACGGTGGGTGACTTATCCGACACCGGCGGATGCGTCAGGACTTGTCCTCGGTCATGTCAATTCTGCGGTTGCGAAGCGACTTGGCTCATCGCGGAGCGAAGCTGGCTACCGTATCGGCTGGAGGTTGTATGCCCGACCAGAACCCGCACGCCCGCTTCGCCACCAACTGCATCCACGCAGGACAAGTCCCCGACCCGGCGACCGGCGCCATCATGACGCCGGTGTACATGACTTCGACGTTTGTGCAGTCGAGCCCGGGTGTGTTCAAGGATGGGTACGACTACGCGAGGTCGAAGAACCCGACGCGGACGGCACTGGAAGCAAACCTGGCGGCGCTCGAGGGCGCACGCCACGGCCTGTGCTTCTCCAGCGGCCTTGGCGCCATGGACTGCGTGCTGCACCTGCTCAAAGGCGGCGATCACGTGGTGCTGTCCGACGACGTCTATGGAGGCTCGTTCCGGATTCTCGACAAGGTCTTCAAGCACCACGGGATCACCAGCACACGCGTGGACATGACCGACCTCGCGGCGGCAAGAGCGGCCGTCACACCCAGGACCCGCGTGCTGTGGCTGGAGACGCCGAGCAACCCGATGCTCAAGGTGATCGATATCGCGGCCATGGCGGGCATCGTGAAGTCGCTGCCGGGCGCGGGGACCGCTTCAAGGGACTTTGACCCGGCCAACATCTCTTTGCACCGGCCGGTTCTGGTGGTGGACAACACCTTCGCTTCGCCATACCTGCAGAACCCGCTCGCGCACGGCGCCGACGTCGTTCTGCACTCGTGCACAAAGTACATCGGGGGGCATTCGGACGTGGTCGGCGGGGCGCTCATGACCAGCGACGATGCGCTGGCGCAGCGGCTGCGGTTCACCCAGAACGCCGTGGGCGCGGTGCCGGGGCCGATGGACTGCTTCATGCTGCTGCGGTCGACCAAGACCCTGCACGTGCGGATGCAGCGGCACTGCGAGAACGCGTCGCGCATCGCGGCGTGGCTGGTCAAGCACCCGAAGGTCGAGAAGGTGATCTACCCGGGCCTCGAGTCGCACCCGCAGCACGCGCTCGCGAAGAAGCAGATGAGAGGATTTGGGGGGATGATCTCCGTCGTCGTCAAAGGCGGGCTCGAGGCGTCCAGGAAGATGCTCGAGCGCGTGCACCTGTTCTCCCTCGCCGAGTCGCTCGGCGGGGTCGAATCGCTCATCGAGCATCCCGCGATCATGACGCACGCGAGCATCCCGGCCGAGGCCCGGGCCAAGCTCGGGATTGTTGACGGTTTCGTGCGGCTCTCGGTCGGCATCGAGGATGTCGACGATCTCATCGGCGACCTTGAACGGGCGCTCGCGTAGCCGGCCCGTTCACGGATCGCACCGGGCCTTTCGTACACTGTTCCCGATGGTCGAGTCCGCGGCCGTTTCCCTTGCGCGTTCACGCGCATTTCGTGAAGCCTCCCTCCGGAGCGAGGTGTACCGCGCCTCGGCCGTGATCGTCATCGCGGTGCTGGTCGGCTCGATCATCCTGATTCCCGGACGGGCGGCGCAGCTCGACGCGAGCGTGCGCATCGCCGCGGGGGTCGGGTTGGTGTTGATCCTGGGGATCCAGCTGTGCGTGCTGGCGATCGTCGGATGGGCGCGCCGACTCGGGCGGATGATCCCGACATGGCTTTCGCTGGCGACCCTGATCGTCGAGTGCCTGATCCCGGGCGGGATCATGCTGTCGCAGGTGGTGCGGGGCCCGCTCCCGCCCTTTGCAGCGCTCAACACGCCGCCGGTGCTGGTGTACGGGCTGTTCATCGTTCTCACGACGCTGCGGCTGCAGCCGGTGCTGTGCGTGGTGGCGGGCGCGGCGTGCGCCGGGAGCTACGCGGGGATGGTGGCGTACATCGTGCTCGGGCTGGGGATCGAGAAGCCCACCACTGGACTGCCACTGGTGGCGTACGGAAACTCCACCGCGATCATCTTTGCGACCGGGCTGGCGGCCGCGTGGGTGGCGCGCGAGCTGCGACGCCACATGCAGGCGGCGCTGTCAGAGGCGGAGACCCGCGTGCAGATGTCGCGGCTCGAGCACGATCTGTCGATCGCGCAGTCGATCCAGCGGGCGCTTCTCCCGAGCAAGCCGCCGACCGTCAGCGGGTACGACATCGCCGGCTGGAATCGCTCCGCGGATCAGACGGGCGGCGATTACTACGACTGGCAGGAACTTCCGGGCGGCAACTGGATGGTGACCCTCGCCGATGTGAGCGGGCACGGCATCGGCCCGGCGCTGGTGACCGCGGCGTGCCGCGCGTATGTCCGCGCGAACAGCTTCTACAACGCCGATCTCGCCTCGCTGACCGAGCGGATGAACCGGCTGCTGGCCGACGACCTGCCCGATGGCCGGTTCGTCACCATGGCGAGCGTGCTGATCGACCCCAAAGGCGGCCCGGTGCAGCTCTTGTCCGCCGGGCACGGGCCGATCGTGATGTACGTCGGGGCCACGGGAGAACTCTCGGACATCCTGCCGCAGGACATGCCTCTAGCCGTCTTGGCAGACTCCAGCTTCGGGCCCGCGATGTCGGTCAGACTGGCCCCGGGAGATGTGCTGGCGCTGGTCACCGATGGGTTCGTCGAATGGGCCCGCGGCGAACAAGGCGGCCGCCGGGAGCAGTACGGCATGGACCGCCTCCGGGCATCTCTGCGCACCCATGCCTCGCTGCCCGCCAAGGACATCATCGACGCCGTGGCGGCGGATGTCGCGGCGTTTGCGGGCGGTGTGCCGCAGCAGGACGACCTGACCATGGTCGTCATCAAAGCGGTCGCTCCGCGGCCCTGAGCACACCCTCGCATCACCCCGTTGTGAGTGCTGTACCGTGGTTCTCGTGCTACGCGAGCGTGCGCAGCGCCAGCAGCAGGCATACGACCGACGCAACCATGGCGACGGCGGAGATGGCCTTGCGCTCGGCGGGCTCGAGGCGCGCGAGCGGCGCCCTCCACCAGATCAGGCCGCCGGCGATGATGAGCGGGATGACCGAGATCAGGACGCCGTTCCACGCGTTGCCCGAACCCCTGCGGCCGGCGCTGCGTGCGTAGGCCCCGGCGATGCAGGTGATGAGCACGACCGGGCTGGTGGCCACCAGGATGAGGATGGGGATGCGCGGGAGCCGTCGCCACCGGTGAATCCGAGGCGGCCGCTCTCCCGAATACCCGCTGAGCGTGTGCGAGCCGCACTCCGGGCAGCGGGGCGCATTCACGCCGGACACGGTGTAGCCGCACTCTTCGCAATAGAGCCGCAGAGCATCCGGGTTCGCGGCGGTTCGGGCAACGTAGTCCGCGGGCGGGCGGGGAATGACCGTGCCGCACTCCGGGCACTGGACGGTTTCAACGCCCCGAAGGTTGTACCCGCAGGATTCGCAAGGAATGTCACGCTCGGCGAGATAGTCTCGAAGAATGTCGGCGGCGCGTGGCTGTGACACGGCGCGAGTGTACTCGGCGAAGTCTCACCCTAGAGGCACGGGGGCACAGGGAAGGGGATCGGTCAGGAAAGCAGTGAGAACAGTGTGGCTCAGTTACTTTCCGCCTCTGCTCTCGTCTCTGCGCCTCTGTGCCTCTGTGGTGAGCTGACTCCGGGCGCTACTCTTGCCGCGCGGAGACCCAAAGGAGCGCGGCATGTCGGCACGGCGAATGGCGTGGTCGGAGCTTGCGGTGGACCGGCCGATGGACCTGCTGGAGCGGCGGCGCATCGTCGGGGACAAGGCCATGCTCTCGCAGGTCCTGCTCAAGCGCGGATGCAAGGTGCCGACCCACGCCCACGAGAACGAGCAGTTCGCGTGCGTGCTGTCCGGGAAGCTCAGGTTCGGAATCGGGGCCGAGGGCTCGCGCGAGCGCCGCGACGTCATCGTAGGCGCCGGCGAGGTGATGCACCTGCCTTCAAACGTCCCCCACTCCGCCGAGGCGATCGAGGAGACCCTCGTGCTCGATATCTTCAGCCCGCCGAGCGAGAAGACCGGGATTGACCGGACGTAGGCCACAGCGCCTGAACGGCCTGCTTGGAAGCCTCCGCCACCGCCGCCCACCCTTCGCGGTCGGCCGTCGCCGTCTCGAACGACATCGCCGGGCCCACGCGGATCCGTATCCGCCGCGGCCGCGGAATGGTCCGGTTCGCCGGCATCGCCTCGAACGCACCCTTGATGTAGCACGGCACCACCGGGATGTTCGTCCCGGCGACGAGCATCCCCAGTCCTGCCTTGAACGGCAGCATGACGCCGTCGCGCGAACGCGCCCCCTCCGGGAACAGGATGTACCCGCTGTGGCCCCTCGACAGCCGGTCCCGCAGCTCTTCGAGCGCGTGCGTCGTCGCTTTCTTCCGCCAGAGCGGCAGGGCATTGATGAACGCGGCCGTCAGCACCGAGCTGGCCACGTTGTCGAAGAACACGTCACCCGCCGCGACCGGGTACGCGTGAACACCCGCCACCAGCGGCAGCGCCGACTTGAGCACCAGCGCGTCGAGATGGCTCGTGTGGTTGGAGATCACCACAAAGGGCGTCTTCCGCGGCAGGTTCTGCTTGCCCTCGACCTTGAGCCGGTGGTAGAGCTTGAAGTATGCGCGGAAGCAAGTCTCGGCGGCGGCGTGCGTGACGAAGTTGAAAAACCCGGGCTCGCGTTTGACGCTGCGGATCGCGGCGATCGGAGGAAGATCGTGGTCCGCCGCGGGTTCGAAAGACCAGGAGTGGCGGGGCTGTTCAGGCATGGGAGAGCGAAAGCGTACGCGCGGCCCGGGCGGGCGCTGGAGAAGGCCGGTTCGACTCGGGATGTGGATGTCCCGTGTCAACTCAGTCGCCGCCCGTGTCCTCGTTCGTGGGGATCGGAGCTTCCGGAGCGGGCTGCGCCGGCGTCGGTCTCACCACGGGGGTCGGTTGAGGACCGGTGAAGACCCGGGCGGGCCGGTCCGCCATGTTGAACCCGCCAAAGACCATGATGAAGTGGAACGCCGCGGGGGCGACGAGCATGAGAGAGTTGCAGCGGTCAAAGATGCCGCCGTGCCCCGGCAGCGTCGCGGCCATGTCCTTGATGCCGATGTCGCGCTTGATCGACCCGAGCACAAGGTCGCCCAGTTGCGCCCCCACGGCGATGATCAGCCCGAGGACCACCAGCCGCAGGGGCGTGTCCAGCCTCGTGCCCGTAAACACCAGGTGCCCCAGGTACGCGGCGAGCGGAGCGGTAATGATCAGCGCCCCGAGGTGGCCCTCGAGCGTCTTTCTCGGGCTCGTATTGGGAAACAGCTTTCGCCGGCCAAACGACTTGCCGCAGATGAACCCCAGGATGTCCGACAGCTGCACGCACAGGATGATCATGAGGAGGATCGGGCGGTAGTTGCGGTCGTTGGCCATGTAGCCCAGGTGCCCCAGGCCCGAACCCAGCAGGAGGAACCCCACGGCCGCGAGCGCGACGCGCTGGATGTACCCCTTGGGCTCATCGGGAATCACGCCCCCCGCCGCGAAGACCGTGATCATCAGCGGCGCGAGCGCGAGGAACAGCCTGTACCAGTGGTCCATGCTCGTCAGGAACACGAGCAGGATCCCCAGCCCCACCATCCCGCTCATGGCGTGGAAGCGGAAGAGCCCCGTGGCCCGCGCGTACTCGCGGTAGCACAGGAACGAGGCGATGCAGATCATCGCCATCGCCGCGGCGGGGCACAGCAGGATCGGCCCGAGCATGACGGGGATCAGAAAGAGCCACGTGTAGTAGCGGGTCCAGATGTCCTTGCGTGTCGATTCGGACAACCGGCGAGAGAGGATCATCGTGACGACCGGCGCGATCACCAGCGCCAAAGCGATGAACCCGATGGTGATGAGTGTGACGGGATGGCTCAGCGCGCCGCGGGTCGAGAACAGGTAGTCGAACGCTTCTTTCATCCGGCACGATCCTTGAGGGCCCGGGCGAGAGAAGCGAGTCGGCGACCGACCGTCACCACGCAGCCCGCGACAATGATCGCCAAGGTTACCGCCAGCGGCCCGGGCGAAGGAGCGTCGAGGAACGCCGGCAGCTCTGGTCGCCAGGACCCCGGCGCCGCCGCCAGAAACACGCAGCACAGAGTGACCAGGAAGACTCGATGCTGCTTGGCCATCGGCCCCCGATAGTCCGAGGGAACCCCTCCCGACTTTCCCAAGGCCCGAACATACGCCGTGAGAATCGCCCCGAGTGCGGCGAAGTACCCCAGCGCCGGCGAAGAGTGGGCCGCGTACCCGGCGCCGATGAGCATCGCCGCATCCGAGAATCGATCCGGCACCTCGTTGAACAGGTCGCCCGTGGCGGACCGCATGTTGCCCTCGACGGCGATGAGGCCGTCCAGCAGATTGCACAGCAGCCGAACCTGAACGAGGGCCGCGCCGAGGAGGTACAGCGCCCGGTCCGGGACGTCAGATCGTGAAGTCGCCGCGAGGGCGAGTCCGGCGATGACCGACGCGATCAACCCGAGAACAGAAATAAAGTTCGGCTGGATGCGCCGGCGCGCGAGTGCCGCGGCCAGGTTCTGGATGACCTTCAAGCGGCGCGACGCGAGTGGCCGGCGGTCAAGGATGGGCTCGGGAGCGGCGATGCGGTGAGAATACCCCCACGTGCCGCTCCCCGTGCCCCCCACCGTTTCGCTCAGCCTTTGGCGGCCCGGGACATAGGATCGATCGAGGTGCCCCGTGCCCAAGCTCCCCTGGTTCGACCGCTCGTTCGCGTTCGACTTCCCCGTCGAAACCTGGCCCGACGTGGTCGAACGCTTTCGCGGCACACCCGCCCGCATCGAGGACAAAGTCCGCGGACTCTCGCCGCGCACCTTGACTGCAACCGACGGCGGATGGTCCATCCAGGAAAACATCGGCCACCTCCTCGAACTCGAGAAAGTCTTCGGCGGGCGCATCGAAGACTACCTGGCGGACAAGCCCCTGCTCCGCGCGGCGGACGTCACCAACAAAGCCACGCACGTGGCCAGGTACAACCAGCGCGATCTCGGCGAACTGCTGCGAGCCTTCCGGCTCGAACGCGAATCGCAGGCCGCGACACTCGATGCGTTGAAAGATTCGGACTTCGCCCGCGTATCTGAACACCCGCGCCTCAGGCAGAAGATGCGGCTGGTGGACGCCGTGACGTTCGTCTGCCTGCACGATGACTATCACCTGGCGCGAATGACGGAGCTCGCGAAGAAGTTCCGCTGATGTCTCACGCCAGCGCCGGCCTCAGCTTCGCAATCAGTTCCACCCGTTCCGCCGCCGTCATGCTCCCTCGGAGCTGAGCCTCCGGCCATCCCCAGACGGCCTTGGTCGGTTCCGGGTCGTCCGCGTGCCGCGGAATGATGTGCCAGTGGATGTGCGGCACGAGGTTGCCGAGACATTCATAGTTGATGCGGGGCGGGCCGCCGGACTTGCCGGTGCTGGGGAAGACGGAGCGGATGGCGGCGGCCACTCGGTCTACTTCGCGCCAGACATTCAACTGTTCGTGCGTTGTCAGCTGGGCCATGTGTTCGAGATGATGCCTGAGCACCAGCACGCACCAGCCGCGCGGGCCCTGGTTGTCGCCCAGCAGGACGACCGTTTCATCCAGGCATGCGATAAGAGCGGGGTTGGACGCGGCCCTGACAACGCTCTCGCACAAAGGGCAAGCGGCAAGGAGCTGCCGCGGAGGTCGGCCTGGCATCCTCCCTTCCTTAGCGCCCAAAACAATGAGTGTTTCACGTCTTGCCGCGATGAGATCGAGGCCGAAGTCACCCAGAACCTGGGTGGCTACGCCACTGCGCTCGCGCAACAAACCCAGCAGAATGTGTTCAGTCCCGACGTAGTTGTGATGAAGTCCCTTGGCCTCATCGATCGCAAACTCAATGACCTCCTTGGCCCGGGGAGCCTGAGGCAGTTTGCCCATTGGCACCTCTTCCCGCCCCGCCACGATGAGCCTTTCGACGCTGAGTCGCACCCTCCGCAAGTCGACTTCAAGATTCTTCAGCACCTGCGCCCCAACGCCGGAGCCCTCTCTGACAAGCCCAAGCAAGATGTGCTCGGTATCGAGGAGCTCATGGTTGAAGCGCAGGGCTTCCTGGTTGGCGAGGGCCAGGACCTTGCGGGCGCGGTCGGTGAAGCGATCGAACATTCGATCAAATCGTATGGGCCCGACGTGATCGGAACCGCGATTGGGAGGGAGCTGACACGCCCGACGTTCGGTGGTCCGCACAGACAGCCAGGTGCGTCGGATGCGCAGTCGACCGCGCGAGAAGTCGCACCGTTCCGCTCCCTCACGGTCGCGGTTCCGATGGCTGTACTAGAACGGCCTCTTCGTCGGATTCACCACCACATTGTCCCGCCCCAATATCAGCATGTCCGCGATCTCGATCGCCTCGCCAAAGCTCTCCCTTGCCTTGTCCACATCCGCCGCGTGCGGCAGCACCTTGCCCTCTTCCAGGTGCTCCAGCGTCGGGACCGCATCGCCGCAGATCAGCGTCGTGAACCGCGCCGTCGCGAACACCAGCCCGCACAGCCCCGGCGTCACCCCCGGAAGGGGAAACAGGTCCACCCGGTCACCCTTGTCGTCCGCGATGTGATCCGGCACCGCTTCGCACCGCCGCAGGATCGCGATGTCCTGCTCCATCACCTTCTGCATCTGTTCATCACCCTCTTCCGCGGCCTCCTGCACTTTCGCGACCAGCGCCGCGCCGATCACCTCCCGCTCCGTCTGCCCGATCCACCACGTCGCCGAATCGAACGCCAGCAGCCCGCGCCGCGTCTCCGGGTTGAAGCTCGTCAGGAACACGTGCGTGATGTCCCGCGGCTTCAAACCCGCCCGTTCATCCAGCCGCGCAACCACGGCCTGATCAGGCAGCCCCGGATCGACCAGGATCTTCCTCTTGCCCGCCTGGATCAGCGAAGTTGTGGAATGCCCGGCGCGAACCGCCTGCTTCTCGCCGCGGAGCGGGTGGGCGGAGAGGGCGCCGATGGAGATGACGCGGAGGTCCATGGGGGATGGTAGATGAGGAGGGACGGAGGGACGGAGGGACGGAGGGACGGAGGGACGGAGGGACGGAGGGACGGAGGAAGACTGTATGAGCTAGTACAGGAACTCTTCGTCGCGCGCCGTGCCCGCGTGCCAGCGCGGCGGGATTCGCTCGACCTTGGATACCTTCGCGTCCTTCCATGTCACCCGAAACGTCTTTGCCCCGCCTTCCTCGATGTCAAACTCCCACGCACCGTCCACAACTCCGTCCGGCCCGCCCAGGAGCTTGCCGACGTCCTGCGGCGTCATGCCGACGCGCACAGACTTGGCACCCGCAGGCCGCGGCAGATCCGGGCGAGCAAAGACGATCCGCTCCAGGCGGTCCTCGCCCTGGCGATCGGGCTGAAACACCTCGAACGAAATCGGTGCACCCTCAACCGGCGGCGTTCCCAGACGCCGCAACGACAACTGCGTCGCCTGGCGAAGGGTGTTGACGCGATAGCGCAAGGGGTTCAGCTTTCCGCCCTCTGCCACGCTGTTCGCAGGACCTGTGAACTTCTCCTTGAAGTCCCACTTCTCCAGGATCTGCAGAAACTCCGCCGCGCCCTCGACCTTGAGCTGCCCCGCGAGGTGGGCCGCCATGCGGGCCTGGTGCACCAACTCCCAGCCGTTGTGCGACTTTTCTTCAGGGCACGGCTTGGCCGCGGCCTCGCGGAGCGTCGCGAGAACCCACTCCGACTCCTGCTTGACGATTTCCTCTCGCGCTTCATCGGCGTCATCCAGGAGCCGCTTGCCCTGGAGGTCGATGATGATCCGATCCCCCCACCACGGCCGGACGACAAAGCAGTGCGCGCCGTGGACCTCGCGGAAGGCCCAGAGCGCGTGCTCCTCCCACTGCGGAGGACGGTCCTTGTCCCTGTGCACGTACTTCGACCACCCGTGCCGCGTGAACTCGTTGAGAAGGGAGAGGGACCAGACCTGCGCGCCCTTCTCCGGTTCGTAAACGTTTATGGTGTCGAGCCCGCTTGCCACCACGACCCAGCCGCGGTTGCTGACCCAGTATCGGGGCCATGTCAGCGCCTTGGAGTCCAGCGCGGCCGTCCATCGTGCGACGTCACCTGTGCGGAGGGCCATCGTGGACTTGTCGGAGTCGATCGCGAGCACCTGGACACCGTCGGGCGACTTGCACTCGACTTGCCTCGTCGCGGCGGGGGCTTCGTGGACCTGGGCGCGAGCGACGTCGATGTGGAGAAGAATCGCCGCGAGACAAGCCGCGAGCGAGGCCTTGGAGACGCCGGATCGAGGATTCACGTGTGATGGTAGAAGAGATCGGCCCACGGGTCTGAACCAGCGTCGGGCCCCGCGCCGATTCGCATCACCAGGCGATCCGTTTCACGTCACACAGGCGCGCCTCGAGCCAACCTGTTTCGTGCCAGAGGCCAACCTGGCTCATGTCACGGCTCATCTGCTTCACACCTGGCGCCCATCTCCTTACAGGCCGAAGGCCTCGACCGTCAATAGCCGGGGTGTGGAGCGAGTCTTCGATCGCCACCCCCGGCATCGATGCTCCACAAACTCTGGACCCTGAAAGGGTCCTCGTGGGTCACATGCGCCACGACGACCCACTCAGGGTCGAGTTACCGAATCGCGTGCGGACGGTGTCGCTCGTTGCGGATTCTCGCGACATGGAAGCAGCCCGATTCGCCCCTTGCTCCTCGCGACGCGAATCCCTACCCCTCCGCCCCCGGATCCACATCCGCCTTCAGCCTCTCCAAAAGCGGGTGCCGCGAATCCTTCTTCGCCTTGAGCCTCTCAACAACCAGCGGCGGCACCATCGCGGCCAGCGCCGTCAGGTCCTTCCCCATAGCGGTGATTTGTTTGATGAGCGACGATGAGGTGTACGCGAAGGTCTGACCCGCGACGACGAACGCCGTCTCAAGATCCGCCACTTCGCGGTTGGTCAGGGCCTGCTGGACCTCGTACTGCAGGTCGGAGAGGTTCCGCACGCCGCGGAGCAGGGCTGTCGCTTTGACCGAGCGGGCGAAGTCCACCGTGAGGCCGGAGAACGACTGCACCTTCACCGGCGCGGCGTCGGGCTCGTCGGCAACCAGCTCCTTCGTCAACACCTCGACCATCTCGACCCGCTCGTCAGGAGTGAAAAGCGAGTCCTTGCCGGGATTGCGCCCCACGGCCACGATGAGTTCATCAAAGAGCCGCCGCCCGCGCCGGATGACATCGAGGTGCCCGTACGTGATAGGGTCAAACGAGCCCGGGAAGACGATGCGGTGGAGGGGGATGGGCACGGGGAAAGTGTAAGGGCAGTAACGGAGTGACGCAGAAACGCAGTGACGGAGTCAGGAAGTGAAGAGGAAGCGCAAGCGGCCGGAAACGGCAGTCTGGGCAACTTCGGCCGGCCTTCAAGTACAATGACCGGAGCGCCGCGGGCCTCTCCCCACTCCGTCACTCCGTCCCTGCGTTACTGCGTTACTGCGTTACTGCGTCCCTGCCCGACCTCACCTCACCGGCGCCAGCATCGGGATCAGGTATTCGACGAAGAGAAACGACGCCGCGCCCAGAGCGATCATCGCGAGGATGATCTGGACCGTCATGACCGCCACGCCGCGCCAGTACCCGTGCAGGTCGCGCATGCGGACCGCCCGGTACGTCATCGAGATCAGAAACGACAGCGGAACCAGAAACGCCCACCAATAAGGATGAAGGTCCAGCGGGTCCAGAAACGGCCGCCACGCGAGCACGTGCCCCATCCCCCCCACCGCCATCATGTTCGTCAGGATGCTCATTCGTTTGATCTCAAAACCCGCCAACAATCCAGTTCCGTCCCTCCGTCCCTCCGTCCCTCCGTCCCTCCGTCCCTCCGTCCCTCCGTCCCTCCGTCCCTCCGTCCCTCCGTCACTTCCTCTTCCCATGCATCGCCGCGTCGATGATCACGAGCAGGTTCAACATCCCCGCGATCGTCGAAAACAAAGTCCCCAGTTCGTTCATCCGCCCCAGCGACACCGAGCTGGGCGGCAACTGCCCGGGCTGAGCCTGCACCGGCCAGCCATCCGGACCGCGAACCTCATCCGGCCGCGCCGACCGCACGGACTCTTTCCCCGTCACCGGGTCCTTGGCCTTGACCTTCAAGTAGTTCTGATGGACATAGTCCACGCCAAAGGCCGCGGGCCCGACGATCGCCTGGCCCACGAACCAGATGGTGTCTTCTTTGCGATCAACCGCGTTGATCCCCCCGATCAGGATGCCCCCGACAAACAAACCGAGAATGCCCGCCGCGATCAGCCTCGCCCGCTGCTTCTCCCCGAGGTACCAGTGCCCCAGCCCCGGCAGGACCCAGGCCAGAACCATGGCCACGGGGTCAAACTGGTCCGGCCCATAACGGACCGGTGCGGTCGAAATGGCCGGAATGGGCTGGGCGCTCGGAGCGGTGGGAATGGGCATGGTCGAACGGGATGCTCCGGGCGGTTGACCGAGCCGCCGGTTGGGTCAAGGATCGGGCCGAACGGCCGGGAGTGTACCCGCGCGGCACGCCCGGCTGTTTTCACCCGCATGGGTGATTGGGCCCCCCTCGAAAAAATCTGGGGAAGGGGCCAAATGGGGTTTGACAGCGGCGCGGCGGACAGTAGTGTGTCGGCGCTTGGACCGGTGGGTCGAGGCGGCTTGAAAGGGAACGAAGTCATGGTGGTGGATCTGAACAAGGCACGTCAGGAAGGCGGGGATCGTCAGGCGTGGCGGCTGCCCGAGTCCGAGTTTGTCATGTACGACGAAGATGAGGATGAGGAGGGCGGCGAGTTCGGGGGGGATGAGGGGTTCGAAGAGGACGATGAGTTCGGCGAGGACGACGACGAGTTCCTCGAAGATGAAGAGGAACTAGAGGGCGAAGAAGAGTTTGACGATGACGACGATGAGGACCTCTAGCGTCACGTCGTGATGCCGGTCGCTCGCTCCGGAGGCCGGCCACATGTCCAATCCCCTGCGCGATAACCAGCACAAGTCCCACGATGCGGCTTCCGATCAGGCCCCGCAGCTCCGGCACGTCGGCGAGGAAAAACGCGGCCCCGATCGCCGCAAGGCCGACATGGGCGCCCAGCCCCATACCGGCCTCGACCGTCGGCGTGGCCCCGGCCGCAGGCTCTCGGACTTCACCCGCGCCGCCGAGGAAGGCGAGCTGACCCAGGAACAGTTCTTGTTTGTCATGGCCATCGAGGGGTTCAAGAAGGCCAATAACAAGGTCTACCCCAGCTGGACGGATGTGCTCGAAGTCGTCCGCCTCCTGGGCTATCGCAAGACGCTCGAGTCGTCCATCAAGATCCGCGCCGCCGAGGACTGGAAGGAAGCCGCCGACGCCCCCGCCGCCGTCCGCCCGGTCCGCAAGGAAGACCGCGAAGCGGCTTGAGCGCGGCGGCTGGTCCGAAAAATCTGGACAAATCCCCAGAATCATGGCGCACGGCCCGCGCCGATTTCGCATTTACCTGTAACGAGGAGGCCGGTGGTATCGGTACGTCGGTCACACGCCGACGTGTTTCGACTGCCGGCTTCGTAGCGCGGGCGAACGCTCTCCTCCAGATCGCCCGCAACGACGCGAACGCCCCGCTGCGGCCAACGCCGCGGCGGGGTGTTTTTTCGTCACTATGATGGCCGACCGGTCAGCGTCTAACTCGGGGGCCGGCACGGACTTCCAGACATGTGCGGGCGCTACACACATCTCTTCACGTGGGCCGAACTCCACCGGCTCTCCATGCTCACATCCCCACCGATCGACCTGCCACGGAGTTTCAACGTCGCCCCGACCCAGCGCGCTCCCGTTGTCCGGGTCATCGAGGGCGGCGGGCGCGGCGTGGACCTGCTCAAGTGGGGCCTCGTCCCGTTCTGGGCCGCGGACCCGAAGATCGGGAACTCCCTCATCAACGCCCGGGGCGAAACCGTCGCCGAAAAGCCCGCGTTCCGCGCGGCGTTCAAGTCGCGCCGGTGTCTCGTGCCGACGTCGGGGTTCTATGAGTGGAAACGCCTCGGCGAGAAGAGCATGGGCGGCAAGCAGCCCTACTACATACGGGGCGCGGGCGATGAGCCTCTCCTGCTGGCGGGGGTGTGGGAATCCTGGCGGCCCAAGGAGGGGACGCTCTTTGGCGAGCCCGCGCTCGAAACGTTCACGATCGTGACGACCACGCCCAACGAGATGATGTCCGAACTCCATGACCGAATGCCGGTGATCGTGGCCCCCGAGGAGCAGGACCGCTGGCTCACCGGGAGCGTGGAAGAAGCCAAGAACATGATCCGCCCGTACCCCGCGGAGCTGATGATGAGCTACCCCGTGAGCACGCGCGTGAACTCGCCCCGGAACAACGATGCGGCGTGCGTGGAACGGGTTGATCCGGCGACCCAGGAGCGCGACTGATCAGCTGCATCCCGCGGCGAACGCGTTGAGAAAGCAAATGAAGTCATTGGCGGTCAGACATGGCGTGCCGGTGCTGCCGTCGCAGTTGGCGTAGGCGTCCGCGGCCGCGTAACGGTTGATGAAGCACTGGAAGTCGTTGGCGGTCAGCACGGGGCTGATGCCGCTCCCGTCGCAGTTGGGGTAGCAGAATGAGACAAACTGGCCCGGCGTGGCGACGTCAAGGTTGATCCAGCCCGTGTTCTCGCTCCAGGCGTAGCCGCGCAGACGGCCGCTCAGCAGCCCGGTGCCGCCGGTCTGGATGTACGCCGGCTGGGCGGGCGTCGCGAGTGCCCCACCGCCGAAGTTGATCCAGCCCGTGTTCTCCCCCCAGGCGTATCCGTTGAGAAGGAGGCGGGCGGGATTGGCAAGGTCCCGCGTCAGGTTGACGCCGAAGTTGGCGCCGGTCTGGTTCGCGGCACTCGGGTATTGCCCGCACGCCCCGACGACACCTTTGCCCAGGTTGATCCACCCCGCGTTCTCCGACCAGACATAGCCGGCGAGAAAGAGCGGATACTCGCGGGCGCCCTGCGTTCCCGCGTTGGCGTCGCGCCAGTTGAGCCAGCCTTCGTTCTCACCCCAGGCGAACTTGCTGGCGGGGGTCACATTGGATTGGGCGAGCGCCGCGGCAGGAAGCGCGGCGATGATCGCGACGAACGGACGCACCATGGCACTCTCCTTCTCAATACCGGAAGTTGGCCTGGGGATGCGATGCCCCCGGGATCAACGCAAGGTCGCCTCCGGCCGTCGCGTTGACGATCGGGCCGAACGAGTTGCCTGCACCAAGAGCGTAGTCCGTCGTGTTGCCGCGGGCGGTATTGCGGACCACAAGGTTCTGGACGCCCGTGACGGAAATGCCGGTGGCCGAGCCGTAGACCGTGTTGCCCTCAATCGTGGACCCCGCGCCGGCCTGGCTGATCGCCGTCACGGTTGACGTCACTGAACAGCTGCTGACGACTCCAAAGGGTGGCGCGGCGATGCCGGTCGCAAACTCTCCTGTGACCGCCACTTTGCAGCCCCGGACCGTGCTGCCTGCGCCCGCCGTGATGCCCACCGCCTGATACGAACCCGGGGGCCCGCCGGTGACCGTGCAGGAGAGGATGGAGCTGTTGGCCCCGGCGGCAATGCCCGTCACCAGGTTGTTGTTGGAGCCGCTGACATTGCATTCCTGCACGATGCACCCCGCGCCGACGGTAATGCACGGGTTCGGCGTTGTGGGGCCCCAGTCAGGCCGGACGGTGCATCGAGAAACGGTGCAGCTCTCACCCCCGGTGATGTGGGCCTGCGTGAAGACACAATCGGCGATGAGAGATCGGTTTCCGATGTTCATCGCCGCGGACTCGGCGCCGTTGTCGCCGGTGCACCGCTGAACGACCGCGCCGTCACCGAACAGGGCCAGGTTGTTCCCGAACCCCTTGAACGTGCAGCCGTCCATCGTGGAGTTCGGACCGGCGGTGATCGCGTAATAGGGCTGGACATTGATTTCGCCGCAGTTGATGAACTTCAGGTCCTGAAGGTGAACCTGGGCGGATCCCGTGATGATGTTCCGCCATTGCTGCACGGTGCCGTTGCGGATGGTCACGTTGGTGACGCTCGGCGCGATGGTGATGGCGGTCCCGCCGAAGAGCACGTTGACGCCGTCGAGCGTGAACCCGGATAGATCAAGCGTGACATTCGAAGCGCTGATCGTGATCCCCAGGTTGCCCGTCGGTACGATGACCAGGTTGCGCGACAGCCGGTACGATCCGGCCGCAGAAATGGTGTACGGCACCGAAAAGATCTGCGTCGGCCCCGTCGTGGCGACCGAGCCGGTCGGCGGATCAAGCGGGCCGGCGAGAGCTGGGGCAATGGCCAGGGCCAAACACAACAGTGCGCGTTTCATGGAATCCTCCTGAGCTCGCGGTCCGCGAGGTGCGGCTCCGTTGTGCCATATCGCGGAGGATCTGTCAAGAGTGGGTGGTGGGCGGGACCCCTGGCGGTTGCACAGAGAATCTCTAACGTGCGGGGGCACAAGGTGTTGGACGAGGCTTGTGCCGAGAGCTCATTTTTGAGTATTGGGCGGCCGGCGGAAGATGCCCAGGAGCCAAGCACCCGTCGCCGATCGCGACTACGGACACCCACTTGCAAACGTGTTCAAGAAACACTGGAAGTCGTTCGCCGTCAACGTCGGCGACCCCGACGACCCGTCGCAGTTCGCGTAACTCTCCCCCGCCGCGAACTTGTTCAGGAAACACTGGAAGTCGTTGGCCGTCAGCACCGGCGAGCCGGATGACGCGTCGCAGTTGGCGTAGCACGCCGGCGGCGCGGCGGAGAGAACGGCGCTGATGCCGTAGCTGGACCCGAAGATCCCGCCCGTCGCGCCGACAACGGTCGCCACACCCGTCGCGGGATCGACTTTCAGCAGCTGCTCGGTCGTGGCGTTTACCGTCCACAGGTCTCCGTTGTCGGTCACGCCCAGGCCGTTGCAATCCCCGATTCCCGCGCCGAGGTTGCCCACGACCACCGGTGCCGCGGCGGGATTGGTCCACTTGACGAGCTTGGACACGCCCCCGGAGTCGTCGATGCCGTACAGGGCGTTGTCGTGCGGACGGAACTCGAGCGCGCCGATGGTCCGCGTCGGATTGGTCGGGCCGATCGTCGTCGCGACGCGCGTGGCGGTGTTGATCGTGCAGAGTTGACCTGTGGCCTGGATCACGCCGTAGAGCGTGCTGGTGGCCGGGTCAAAGCCGAGGCCGTTGATCGGGTCGGCGACGCCGGTGACGGTGCCCAGAAGAATCGAGGCGCCGGTGGCGGGATTGATCGTGTACAGGCGCTTGCCAAGTGCCGCGGGATTGGTGTCGCTGTTGATGCCGTAGAAGAGCCCGGAGTTGCGGTTGAAGGCCAGGCCTTCCATGCGGACGGGGGCAAAGGCGACCTTGGCGAAGTTGCCCGTCGCCATGTTGAGCGTGCCGAAGTTGTTCTGGCCGTCGCCGACGGCGTACAGCGGCGGTGTGACCGTGCCCTGGCCCGTCAGGCACAGCGTGCGCGGGTTGGCCAGCGAGTTCTGAAGAAAGTTGAAGTTGACGCCGGTGGCGGAGTTGGCGGTCGTTCCCACGGGGTTGTCGCACCCCGCGTGCGTGTGGATGGCGATGACGTTTCCGGTCGACAGATCCTCGACGGCCGACCCGGAGTTGCCGCCGGTGGTATCAACCTGGTGCGTGACGATCGAGATGCTGAACGGCGCCACTCCGCTGCGCGTCATGTACGGTCCGGAATGGACTTTCTGAACCTGGTACCACGCCAGGGGCGCCTGGGCGCTGGACGTCGAGCCATATCCGTAGATGCGCAGGGTCTGGCCCGCCACGGCCGGCGGCGTCGCCGCGAGCGTGTAGAACGCGTTCTGTTTCTGGTACGCGGTCATGCCCGTTTCGGTGTTCGGGAAGCACGCGAAGTAGCACGAATCATTCCCGATGTTGCCGCTGGTGGCCTGTACGGTTGTCGCGTCCACCACGTACTGATCGAGAGGCGCGGGATGGACGATCGCGCCGTTCGAGGCCGAGAGTGGGACGTTGAACTCCTGAACATCGTTCGCGCCGACGCCGCAGTGCCCGGCCGTCAGGAACGTCCGATTGATGTCGTTGAACAACCACGAGCTGCACCCCTCGGGAAAGTGGCGCGAGCCGCGCGGGTCGTTGGAAAGCACCCGGTCGTCCGTCGGGCCGCAGATCGTGTCCGTGCCGCCGGGCAGGCCCTCGCCCGCCGTGACGGCCTTGATGTTGAGCCGGCTGTTCCCCGTTCCTGGAAACGCGAGCAGCTCAACCTTGACCGCATCGCCGTTGAAGTACGCGCTGGTGTTCCCCCACTGCGCGAGCGTTTCCGAGTTCAGGTGCTGCACGGCGCCGTCCCGCAGCGAGGTCATGCGGATCACGCTCGCCCGCCCCTCCTCCACCGCGCCGGGCAGCGTCGCCAGCCCGAACTGGAGCCGCAGCCACGGGCTGTGCGGCACAAACACCGTCGTGGTGTACACCACCGTGTAGCCAGTTGCGCCCTTGGGCGTTGCCACAAGCCCCGAGTCGCTCGCCCACGGAAGCTCGCGGCTCACCAGCGGAGACGTTTGCGCCTGTGCCGCGGTGGCGATCGCCATGACCGCCCCGGCACACGCCGTGAGAACCCGCGGGGCGGCGGCGGAACGGGCGTAGCGTGTGAACATCATCATCCTCCGTGTGGCCGGGCCGACCGGGCGAAACCAACAGACAACCGCCGCGGCAGCGGCATCTTTGAGAGTACTTCCATACGTCCAGACCGGCAAGCAGATCCCGCATATTCAGGCCGGAATGATCACTTTTTCGGACCTCAAACGCGCCGGTTCATCCGTATCGCCCCTGCCCCCACGAGAACGGCCGGTCGAGATTGGTCAGCAGATATCGCAGAGCATCCACCGCGTGGTCGGGACCATCCTTGACCGGCTCATCCTTGAACGGCTGCTCGGCGTCGTAGTGGTAACTCTCCAGCGATTCGATCAGGCGGCGACATCGGGCATGAACAATGAGCCGCGCCGGTGAACCGTCGGCCGGGTTCAGCCGCGCCCGGATCAGGGACAATCCCTCGACGATCGGGGCGCGCCGAGCCCGCACAGCAAACCCCGCCCGTTTGAGACACTCGATACTGCTCCGCCCCGTCTGCTCACTCCGGTTCCCGCCCGAGGGGTCCGCGCCGATCCACTCTGGGCGCGGCAGGGTCGACCCGAGAATTTCGCGTATGTGCACATCAAGCGTCACACCAGACTCGTGCCGCTCGTCCACCACATACACACATCCCCCGCGAACCGCCGCCCACAGGAACACGGTGGGCGAGTGGAGGCCAAAGTCCATGCCCGCGGCCCAGAAGTCGGGCGACTCCCCGCCCGTTTCCCACGGAAGCTGCTCCACCACGTGCCGGTCGCGATCAAACTCAGGGATCACGCAGTCGCTGCGGCTCGGGCGCGTGCAGAGCATCTCCGATTCCCACACGTGCGGCGCTACGCGGGACTTGAGCGTGATAGCGTCACGGACGGACATGTGGCCGGGCAAACGATCCATCGCCTTGGCGCGCTCGTTGCACTCCCGGAGCAGCGGGCAGGGATGGCCGGGCGGGTTGCACGCGTGCTCCTCACCGCAGCGCTCGAGCACATCGACCAGCCCCCACTTGAACACCGTGCGCGATCCCTCCTCGATGAGGCGGGACATCAACCCGTGCGGGCGGTGCATGGTGCTCAGGCACTCGATGGCGCCCCGCACACGCCTTCCGTCGATCGTCACCGACCGCGTCGTCAGTTGTGCCGCGCTCCAGACGTCAGGATCGAACAGCTCGACCTCGTCACACCGGAGCTTCTGGGGCCGCACGCCGCGGACCGAGGCCTGCGACGGGGCGAGCAGCTCCACCCGCGAACCGTTGTGCAGCACGATGCGCCGCTCCGTGATCCGACCCTTGACCTCTCCCTTGAGCACCTCCCTCTCAAAGAGCGTCCGCAGGTGCTCGTGCATGCGCGAAGCCTGCTCCAGCGAGCCCGCCAGGATGCGGACCTGTATCCCGGGCTTGAACACCAGGTCCAGCATCGTCGCGACAGCGCCGAGGAACGTCTTTCCCCCGCCGCGGTTGGCCCACACGATGCAATCCGCCGGAACCGGCTGGTGGCCCGGCACTTCGCCCTCGAAGAACGCGTGGGCGATGTAGTCAAACGGCGCGGCGTGCCCGTCGGTCATGGGCGCGCGAGCCAGGGTCAGATCAAGATTCTCCCGAAGCCACTGGTGCAGGTCGTCGGCGCTGCTGATGGCGTCGCGGTCGAAGTTCGACATGCTTCCCCTCCCGGTGCCGCGGCGCGGCATTCAGGGGGGCTCGTGTAGGCGATGGGCGGCGAGAGCAACGCCGCGGCGGCGGCACGGGCGATGACACGGAGATCCGTCAGTGATCGAGTCGCTCGCGAATCGTTCGCCCAGGAGCGGAGCGCGGGCTCGAGCCGGCGCGCCGGACGAAACAGGAGACACGAGGGTCCCTCGCGCAGCGCACAGAGGGCGCGGAGCAGATTCCGGTCGCGCCGGAGGAGCGGTCGGTGGTGAGCGATCATGCCCGCGCGCTCGAAGAACGGGCACGCACGCCCCATGGTGGCGAGCGATTCCGTGCACGGAGTCTGGGCTCTGGCGAGATACTCGCCGACGAGCCGATGGGCCAGGCCCACGCCGCGCCAGCGCGGATCGACAATGACCCGTGAAATGGTACGAAGCTCGGTGTTGATGCGTCGCGCCGAGGCTCGCCGGTCCGGTCCATCAAACCGGCCGGGCCACGCGCGGGCCCGCCACCACGCGTTGAGCGTCGGACGCGACACGACCAGGCACGCGGCCGGCTCCCCATCGCCATCGACGAGCGCGAGCACCTCGCAGATCGTCGCCGGCCGACCGGCGCGATAGTGAAACCGGGCGAGCGCCTCGTAGTCGGCCACGCGTCCTTGGCGCAGCCGGAGCGCTTCAGCGGGATTCACGCCGCCGGCCGGAATCAGGTTGAACCGGGCGAGGATGGTCATGGGCTGGCTGCGCCGGACAGGGTCGCTGTCGCGTGCAGCGGCTGGACCACCAGCACCGACGGTGCGAGCGATTCCAGCAGCAAGTCGTCATGCGTCGTGCACACCGCCCGAATCGTCCGCGGCACAATCCACCTCCGAATCGTCCGGCACAGGCACATCGCCGCGACGCGGTCGAGCGTGGAGCCCAGTTCATCAACCAGGATCGTCGCGTGCGGGCCCGACCGTTGCGCCCTGCGAAGTGCAATCGCCAAAGCGAGCCGCCAGCGCTGCCCGGTCGAGAGCTCTTCGGGAAGCCGCTCCAGGATCGGCCCATCCGCCAGGCCACAGCACGCGAGCAGGCTCAGTGTCGCATCAAACGACGCGTTCAACGAATCGATCACGCGCCGCCGCGGCAGGCACTCCGGATTCACGACAATCGCCGCGTGCCCGCGCGCCCGCAGTCGCTCCCGCAGCAACTCCAGGATCGTGGACTTCCCCGACCCGCTCGGTCCCGTGATCAGCGCGATCTGCCCGGGGCCAAGCCGCTCGTCGATTTCCGTGGCGGTTTCCGCAGCGCCGGGCACGCGATCAACCTCCTGCTCGCCGAACACGGCCCGGGTGAGTGCGATGTGCGTTTTCATGCGTGCTCCACGCCGGTGGCTTCTTCTCGGTCTCCATGACGCTGCGCCGCCGTGCCCTGTTTCCCGTGCAGAATGGTGTCAAGCAAGGCCTGAACGGCGTCGAGCTGTTTCCGCGCGTTGTAGATCGTCGTCCGCTCTTCCGCCGCGGCACGCCGGATGCTCCGCCCGTGGACGATGCACGCCGTCGCCAGCCGCCGCCGCATCGCCGGCCACGTCTCGCGATGGCTCAGGACAAAGAGGTACCGGTCCGAAAGCAGCCGCCGCGTCAGCCGCTTGACCCGCCGCCTCAGTTTCCTCACATCTACCGCCATCATCGCCGCCAGCTCCGTGATCGTCCGCCCGTCGCTGTACACCGCCGCGAGCAGCGCCCGGTCGTCCGGCGGTAGGTGCTCCGACCTCCGCACGATCAGCTCGGCGTGCTCGCGGCGCAGCGGGGAACGGGTCCGGTTCATGACGACTCCTCGTCTCTGGCGTTTCTGCGTCAAGTTCACTGACTTGTGAACTTCATGTCCGAGTTGTACACTGGACAGATGCGTTTCGCAAGGGTATTGTTCGGTAGGACCGCATTTGTGCTGACAGGACGTTGTCACCGGAAGCTCCGGCGATGAGAAAACGGGCAAGACAGGCTGAATCCGGCGAGGCAACCGCCAGAAGACCGGCGGTCGGCGCCTCCATCGCCGCCCGACGCAAGGCCCTGGGCTGGACCCTCGAACGCCTCGCCGTCCGCGTCGGCTGCGCCCGCAGCTATCTCTGGATGATCGAGCGCGGCGAGCGATCGGCCCCCAGCCTTGAGGTCCTCACGAAGATCGAGAAAGCCTTGGGCTTCAACACCGGCGAGCTCATCGCCGCCGCGCAACTGGAGGCCCTGCCCAAAGAGCTCCGGCTCCAGGTTGAATCGCTCCGCGGCACCGAGCTCGCCGCGCGCCGCCTGGCCCAGCTCGTCAAGGCCACTTCTCTCGACCACCTCCACAAGAGCGGCGAGCTCAAGAAACTCGTCGACGAAGTTACGGGCGAGACGATCGAGGCGGAAGGGCCACTACGCGACCAAGAACGCCTCTCCACTTCATCGAAGAAACGCATCAAGTCCCCCACTGCGTCACTCCGTCGCTCCGTCACTGCGTCGCTGCTGCGTTCCCCCGACATCCCCCTCATCAACAGCGTCGCGGCCGGCTACCCGCGCGAGTTCACCGATCTCGGCTACCCCGCGGGCATCGCGGACCAGTACGTCCGCGTCCCCGGCCTGACCGATCCGCACACCTTCGCCTGCCGCGTCGTGGGCGATTCCATGCTCCCCGAATATCGCGAGGGCGACATCGTCGTCTTCAGCCCTGCGCGGGAGGTCAAGTCCGGCATGGACTGTCTCGCGAGACTGGAGCCCGACAGCGAGACGACGTTCAAGCGCGTGTACGTCGAGGGAGAGAAGGGTCGGGAAACGATCCGCCTGCAACCCCTGAACCCGGCCTACCCCGCCCGAACGCTCGGCCGCGAGCAGGTCGGAGGCCTCTTCGCGGCGGTGAGCGTGACACGAACGGTGTAATCAGCCACTTGCACTCACCCGAGCAGCCTCATCGCCACCAGCAGCAGCCCCAGCACCGCCGCGTTGTGGATGCAGTGCGCCGTCATCGACGCGATCAATGAGCCCCGCCACTCGCGGATCAGCGCAAAGCCAAAGCCGAGCGCGATCACCGGCCCCATCATCAGCACCGGGTACGCGTGCATCACGCCGAAACACAACGCCGTGAACGCCGCGGCGGGCAGCACCTGCCACTTCGACCGAAGCTGCCTGTACAGGCACCCGCGGAAGACCGTCTCCTCCACGATCGGCGCCCACAGCGAGGCCAGCAGGTACACCATCACCACCACCAGCATCCCCGCCTTCCCGCTCACGATGTCGAACACGGGGTTGCTCGGCGGCGGCGGCGATTGACCCGTGATCGAGTGCCGGATCGCGGACTCGATAAACGTCAGGATCACCGACACCACCGCGCCCAGCATGAACACCGGCACGCACGCGAGGTACCCCACAATCCCGCACCCGATTTCCTTCAGCACGCCTTCGCCCTGGTGCCACCCCGCCAGCGCCATCCGCCGCCCCTGGGGCGCACCCATGAACCGCGGCCAGAGCACCACCGCCAGCAGCGCCCACTGGGCAATGAGGCCAAACCACATCGCCTCACGCGCCGGAAAGTTGCTCTCGACGACGGTGATCAACCCCTTGAGAATCAGGAAACCCAGCGCGAACACGGCCACCACCTCGATCGCCATGCTCCCGCCCGGCGCCGGCGGCACGAACGCACGCCCCGCCCGGCCCGACCCATAGCCCACGAGCAGCATGATCAGCAGCACCGTCCCCGCGATGAACGCCCCCACCACCAGCGCGCCGACAAACAGCACCAGCACAAATATCGCCAGCCCCCCGCCGATGAGCCGTTCCCGCTCCGGGTCCGTATCCGGCAGACCGTGGCTCGCCGCCAGTTCACCGAAGTACCCGTGATGTTTCTTCAGCCGCGCCGCCGTCTCGGGCGTGGGCCGCTCCCCTCCATAGATAGCCTGAAGCGCTTCCAGGTCCTGGCGCAGCGGCGAATCGGGCTTGACCTTCTCCTCAACCTTCTCCAGCCGCTTGCCCGCATCGTCAAGGGTGATCAGTTCGCCCGCGGCAATCGCGGCGCGAAGCTCATCCTCCGGCCCGGCCGCCTGGCCGTCGAGCGCCTCAAGCGCCTTGACGCCGAGCGAGGCATCCTTCGACCACTTCTGAAACTTCGTAAAGATCCGCGCCGTGATTTCAAACTGTGCCTCGGGCGGAACGATGTCCGGGCTCGGCGCCACCGACGCCTTGGAGAACGTCGAGCCGCCGATCTGCTGCACCAGCGCGACCGCGAGGATCAACGCGAGCGCGAGGAGCATCGCCCACCGGGCCCGCCCGCGCGTCCCGGGATCGGGCGGCCCCGGGGCTCGCCGGCCGGAACTCTCATCAAAGTTGTTTCCGCACTCCGGGCACGATTCGACCGCCAGCCCCACGGTCGCGTACCCACACCACGGGCACACGCCCCGCTCGTGGGCGCGGCGAAACATGGCGGGCGTCGGGCGTCCTGGCATGACACCATGATCGGACGGAACCGGCCCCGGCTGTCAGAAACTCACTTCGCCGGTGCCGGCTTGGGCTGCTGCTTGGGCGCCGGCGGCTCCTTGGGGGATTCACCACCGCCGTAGCTCTTGTCCTCGCTCTTGCAGGCGGCGACCAGCAGGCTCAAACAGAACAGAACGGCCACCGTCTTACTTGTGCGGCTTACTTTCACCTGAAACTCCTTTGGAAACGATCGGTTTGTCGTCATCACGAAGCCCATCGCCGAACATGTTGAGCACCCGCGTGAACGCTTCGTTCGCCCGATTGTGCAGCTTGTCGAGCAGCTTCTCCTGCTCCTCGTACGGCGTCGTCTCATCGTCACGCACATCCTGGATCGCCTTGATGGTCGCGCGCAGCTCGTCCAGGGGGCGATCCGGCGTCTGCTCAAACAGCATGAGCGCCTGCGCGCACAGCGTCGACGTCTTCTTCGCGTCGAGCATCTCGCGCCGCGTGTCCTCGAACCGGGCGTATTCCGTCAGGAACCGCTGGTGCAGCTCTTTGGTCTGGGCCGTCGCGTCGGCCGCCGGCTCGTCCGCCGCCGCGGCGTGCCGGTCCAGCCACAGCCCGGCCCGCGTATTGCGGAACAGCAGGTTCAGCGACCGGGGGAACGTGTCGCCGAAGGTCGCCGCGAACTCGAGCTTGGACTTGTACAACTCGTGGTTGCGGGTGTCGCGCGCTTGCTGGGCCTGGAACTCGAGCGCCGTCTGGGCCCGCGTGGCCTCCGCCTCGCGCGCATCCCGGGTGGCCTGCGCCTGGAGCACCATCGCGTTGTGCGCCTCGCGCGACTGAAAGTAGTTGATCGCAAACGCCGAGCCCGCCGTGGCTAGCCCCGTCACGATCGCCGCGGTCACCAGGGGCTGGCGAAGGAACTCCAGCCGCCGGCTCTCGGGGTGCTTGGCCGAACGGGCGATGGCCAGCAGCTCGTTGAGCGACCGCAAGGTCGCGTGCAGCTCGTCGTGCCAGGTGGAATGCTCGGCCTGCTCGCGCAGCTCCTCGCCGTGGGCCGTCGCCGCCGTGACGTCAAAGTGGCTCCCCCCGTGCTCGCCGCCCTCGCGCGAGTGTGCCGCCGCGCCCTGACTCGTTGGTGCCTGTGACATGCTCGAGTTCCGCCGGACAGGCTAGTGCCCGTCCCGATCGCCCGCAACCCTACCGCGCTTTCACCGCCTCATCCTGCTTCTTCATCACTTCGATCGCCCGCCGCTGGCTCATCATGAAGTCGCAGTCCTCCGAGAGCCGCTTGCCCTCCATCTCCGCCGGCTCCCCCGTCCACGGGTCCATGATCTTGAGCGTGATGATCTCGTACTTGCGGATCCCCGCGGCCCGGCTCACCTTGTTCCCGTCATCGCCGCCGATCGCCCGCTCCAGCATGTTCCGCTGCGCCGACTTGTACGTAACGCCGTAGACGATCATCGCGTGCCCGCCCTCGAAGCGCGGGTCCTTCGCCATGCCGATCACCACCGGCTGCTTGTTCCTGATCTCCTGGATCAACTCGTCGGTGTTCACCGCGTCCTCTTCGAGCCACCCGTTGAGGTACTCGCCGACGTCGACCGACACCCCGTTCTTGCCCTTGGCCGCTTCCTTCTCGTAACGCTCCAGGAACCGGTCCTGCCGATCGGCCTTGCCCTCGGCGCCCGAAAGCGCCACGAGGATCTCGTAGACCGACGCCGCCTTCACCTTCGCCGCTCCATCCTTCTCGTGCCCGTGGATCCGCTCGGCGATCTCCGCCTGCGTCATCTTCTTCCCGCGATACTTGTACACCATCTCCGCGCACGCGGCCCAGCACCACACGTTCTTCTGCTGCTGCGCCTTGACCGACTCGAACTTCGGGCACTCCACCGTCTTGGGCGAAGTGTCCTCCGAGTCCTTGGTCACAAACTTCGGGACCGGCACCTTGATCGATGGCAGACTGAACTGGGCATGGCAGACCGGGGCGACCATCGCCCAGAGCGCCGCGGCGGCAAGAGCAGGCTTCACGTGGCAGACTCCTCGAGTGTCCCTAAGGATTATCCGGGGTTTGGGCCTCTCTGCAAGGGCCCCACAACCCAATTTGACCCCGAAAGCCGCGGGGATACTCTTGCCCGACCCCGAAGTCGGGGCTGACTTTCCAATCCTGCCGGCGACCTCCAGCCGGCCCGCCCCGCCCGGTAGGCGGCGAATCAAGGCTCCGCCCCGTGGCCGCGCCTTGCGAGGACCCTGCCTATGCGTCGCGAAACATTCTTTGCCAAGGCCGGAGACGTCGCCCACGTGTGGCGGCATGTCAACGCCGAAGGCCAGCCCCTGGGCCGCCTCGCCGTCGAGGTCGCCACCGTCCTGATGGGCAAGCACCGCCCCGAATACACGCCCCACGTCGATACGGGCGACTTCGTCATCGTCACCAACGCGACCAAGGTCGCCCTCACCGGCAACAAGGCCGACCAGCGCCTGAAAATGCGCTACACCGAGTACCCCGGTGGTCTCAAGACCGAGACCTACGGCAGCGTCCGCCAGCGCCGGCCGGAGAAGCTCATCGAGGACGCCGTGCGACGCATGCTCCCCAAGAACCGCCTCAGCCGTCACATGATGAAGAAACTCAAGGTCTACCCGGGCGCCGACCACCCGCACACCGGCGTCAAGGTCGTCCCCCTGTAATCCTCTTTCTCTCGCCCTTCGCCTCTCGCCTTCCTCTGAGAACCACCCATGGCCGAACAACTGATCCCGACCGCTCCCGCCCCCTCGACTCCCGCTCCCAAGCTCCCCTCCACGCCCCGCAAGGCACGCGCGGCGGTTCCGGCCGACAAGTACGGCTGGTGGTGGGGCACGGGCCGCCGCAAGGCCGGTGTCGCCCGCGTCCGCATGAAGCTGGCCAAGGACGGCAAGGCCAGCATCGAAATCGAGTCCAAGAGCGGCAAGCGCAAGCCCTTCGACAAGTACTTCGCCGAAGAGCGCGACCGCAACGACTGTGTCGCCCCCTTCAAGGTCACCGGGACCGAGGGCAAGTTCGTCGTGATCGTCCGCGTCCACGGCGGCGGTTTCATGGGCCAGGCCGGATCGGTCAAGCTGGGCCTCGCCCGCGCCCTCCGCGCGTACGACCCCAGCCTCGAAGAAGCCCTCCGCGACGCCGGGTTCCTCACCCGCGACGCCCGCAAGGTCGAGCGTAAGAAGTACGGCCAGGCCGGCGCCCGCCGTCGCTTCCAGTTCTCCAAGCGTTAATCCGAGTCCATTCCCGACTCTCCAAACCCTCCCGAACCGGGAGGGTTTTTTGTTTGGACATTTTCGGCCTGAGAACACTCCCGCCCGCGGGCTCCTCCGTCCGATGTCGATGGTGTCATGGCCACCGGCACTTTCGACTTGATCCCGACCCCTGCGCCCGCGACGATCTCCGTCGTGCGTATCCGCCGCCCTGCCTACATCTCCCTGCCCCACCGGACGCGCCGGCTTGTCGTCGGCGGCGCGATCAGTCTGGTCTTCACCGCGTGCGTCGGCGTACTCATCGCCCTGGCCCTGGTCCGCTCTTCCCCCCGCTGGTGGCGGACCATCCTCCGCGAAGACCCCGCGACCGTCGAACTCGCCCGCCAGGTCGAGGCCGACCTCGCACGCCAGATCAACGACCACCGGCCCATCCCCGGCGCTCCCGGCGAAACCTGGAAGAGCGAGCCCTGGAGCGTCGAAATCAACCCCGTCGCCGCCAACGCCTGGCTCAACGTCCGTCTCCCCATGTGGCTGGCGAACCAGCGCCAGGAGTTCCACTGGCCGCGGAACCTCTCCGACCTGCAGGTGGACTTTGGTCCGAAGGAAATCACTATCGGGGCCCGCGTCCGCTCCGGCGACCGCTACCAGGTCCTCACGGCCACGCTCCGCCCGCGGATCGAAGAGAGCGGCAAGGTCTGGATGCCCGCCAGCTGGGTCAATCTCGGCCGGCTCGCCGTGCCCGCCTCCTGGGTCCTCGAACGGGCCCGCAGCGGCGCGGCGGAATACGTCCCCCCCACGCTCCGGAACCTCGAACAAACCCAGCGCCTCTTCAGGGCATTCGAAGGCCGCGAACCGATCACCGATCGGTCAGCTTTCACCATGTCCGGCAACCACGTGCGGATCGTGGGCATCGACGTGCGCGACGGAAACCTCGTCGTCACGTGCCAAACGGTTCGCGGCGATGATCAGAGCCGCCTGACGGGAACAACCGGCAACTGAGTATTCGGGGTGCCGGTTTACAACCGGCGCGTCTGCACCAGTCGGTGCTGGTTGTAAACCGGCACCACGATTCTGCATTCATTCGCGACTCAGCGTCCCGAGTTCAGATCCTCACCCCGGAACCGCCGGACCATGTCCCGCATCATCTGCTGGCCGCGGGTCTGCTGGGCGATGCTGGCGTGGGGCCCGACCTTGTCGCGCATGAACGTAAACATGCGGCCGAGCATCTCCGGCGGGGGCTGGTTCTTGCCCGAGCGGATCTGCTCCTCATCCTTCTTGGCCTGGTCGCGGATCTGGTTGAGGCGATCGGCGTCGGACATCTCGCTCGGCTTGCCGGTCATCGCATCGGCCATGCGAGTGAACTCGAGATACGCGTGGTCGAGATAAGTCCCGCGATCCTCCGGCTTCACGTGGGCGTAGTCCTTGGCGTACTTGTCCCACACATCCACCATCAGCCGCGAGATGTTCTCCTCGATCTGCTTGCGGGCCGAGCCGGCGATGCCCGCGGCGAACGCCGCCATGATCGCCGAATCCCCGCCCGACATGTTCTGCAGCCGGGCCACCAGCTGCGTCATCAGCTCCAGCCGCTTCTCGACCGGCATGCGGTTGAACTCGTCCGTCAAAAGCGTGTAGTTGAAGATCTTGTCCAGCCGCGCCCTCTTGTAGTCCGGCTGCGGCACCGGCCGGAACACGAAGTACGCCGCCGCGCCCAGCGCGACCGCGACCATCGGCCCGAACATCGCCAGCCGCTTGAGCGTCCGCGTCTTTCGCTCCGGCGTGCCCGCCAGCCGGTCCTTGAGCCCGGCCAGCACATCGCGCACATCCGGCGACCGCCAGCGCCGCCGGCTGATCCGCGAGATCGTCGCCATGACTTCCTGTTGCGTGTTCATGGGTCAGCCGCCGTAGCGCCTCGCATCCTGCAGAATCTCGCCCACATCGTTCTCGGTCATCTCCCGGGCCCAGTCCGCCTGGAACCCGTTGAAGAAGACCGCATTTTTCTGCGGCCCGGTCTTCCGAAGCTTGTGGAAGTCGCTGAAGTCCATCAGGATCGGCAGCGGCTTCTTCTCCGCGCCCTTCTCCATCGCCTTGGACACGCCCATCTGCGGGTTGCGCACCGCGAGAAACTCCGCCGCGAGCATCATCAGCCCCGGGAAGTACTCATAGCTCGTTCCCTCGGTCCGCCACGCGGGCTCCCATTGCTGCCCGCCATTTTCCGACCCGCGGTCCGCCGGGCACTTGAACACATCCGCGGAGATGAAGAACGAGTTGGGATCGTTCGGGTCCTCCGGCCGCGGCGCTTCGACGTCGAGATACGTCGGCAGCAGCTCCAGCAGCGAAGGATCGTTCCCACCACCCGGCGGCGGCGGGTTGCCCGTGTTGTGCAGCGGCCGCACCATCGGGAACAGCCCCTTCGAATCATTCATGTATAGCACGAAGCCCTGGCCCAGGCTCTTGAGGTTCGCCAGGCACTTGGCCCGCCGGCTTGTCTCCCGCGCCTGGCCCAGCGCCGGAAACGTAATCCCGATGAGCAGCGCGATGATGCTGATCACCACCAGCAGCTCGATGAGCGTGAACGCGCGCCGGGTTGTCATGACAGTTCGGTTCATACGAATCTCGGCATCGGGCGTTGACCCGCCGCCGCCTTACATTCGCCGTTCAGCCCCCGCCGGATGACAATCGGCTTTCGCTATACGACGTAGTGTCGCTTTTGTTACCTGTTTGTCCAGCGGGATTCGGCCATGACCCCACTTGTGCGAACCAAACGCGGCTATCCACCGCATTCCGGGCACACCACCCCTGCCGCCAGCCCCCGCCGCGAATACCCGCACTTCCCACAGGATTCGGTGCCGGTCAACATGCGGATGTCCCGCAACGCCCGAACCAGCCCCAACGCAAACACGCCCGCGTACAGACCGGGCAACCCCACCACCGCCACCCACCACGCCGCGTCCGACCCCATCCACGCCGGCCCGATCACCCTTCCACCCTGGCACGCCCCCGCCACCGCCGCGGCCATCGCGAGCAGAACGCTCGGCACAGCCGCCGTGAGCGGCGCCAGCAGCGCCAGCCTCCACCGCGCCCGCTTCGCCGGCGACCAATACCGCGGCCCCATCCGGTCCGCAATCCCCAAAATCACTCCCAGCGGAACGCCCACCGGCACCCCGACAAGCACCAGCCCGAAGAACAGCATGGGCAGCACATTCCCCGCCGCATCCCCCCACGTGATTCGCGGCCCGGACGCATCGCGCGAGAGATACACCACCACCCTCGCCGCGATCGGCGCGCCGATGACGATTCCCAGGCCCAGCACACACCCCGCGATGGCGCTCGGCGCGCTCACGCGGAGAGCGTGACGCGCGAGCTTGCCGGGCCAGAGCAGCGATTGGAACGCGGCCAGAGAGACACGGCCTGTCTCGCTCTCACGCCTCATCTAATCCGCCTGCGCCAAGCTCGCCACCCCCGACAGCCCCAGCATCCGCTCCAGCGCCAGCACCGCATCCTTCCGGACTTCAGGATGCACCCGTATCGCGTTGACCACCTTGGGCTTCCCATCCTTGCTGAGGGCCCCCGCGAGATTGTCCAGCACCCACAGCAGGTGCGGCTGATCGATCCGGAACATCGTCGTGCACAGGCACTGGCAATCGCTCAGAATCTGCACTTCGACGCCGCGGGCCGCGCATTCACGCGCCAGCCGCTTCACCAGGTGCACCTCCGTCCCCACCGCCCATCGCGAGCCCTTCTCCGCGGCCCGCAACGTCTTGATGATGAACTCCGTCGAACCGTTCAGGTCCGCCTTGTCCACCACTTCCTTGCAGCACTCGGGATGCACCAGGATCTTGATATCCCGTGACATCGTCCGCACCGCATCGCAATGCTCCGGCCGGAAAAGCTTGTGCACCGAGCAATGCCCCGCCCACAGAATCACCTTCGCCCCGGCGAGCTGCTCCGGCGTCATCCCGCCCAGCGCCTCGCCCTTGGCCGTCTTCTTCGGGTCGTATACGCCCGTCTGCGTCGCCACATCCACCCCATACGCCGCGGCCGTGTTCCGCCCCAAGTGCTGATCGGGCAGGAAGATGATCTTGATGTCGTCATGCTCCTTGGTGGCACGACTCTCCGAGGCGTGCGCGCTCTGATCTCCTCCGCGAACCCTGGCCAGCGCTTGCTCCCACCCAGCATCCGAATGCACACGAGTCCACTTGTACATGGACGGCTTCGACACAACTCTCGCTTCGACAGGATTGTTCACCGCGTAGCGCACGAACCAGTCAAACGAGTCGACGTCCCGCACGATGTGATCGAAACTCTCCGGAAGCCACAAGTGCCCTTTGTCCCCGCGAAGCTTGTTCACCTGCGTCGAGCTGAATCGTTTGACGCTCGCCGTGAGCTCCTGCATGGATTGGCCTTCAAACGGCCTCACAATCCAGTGGGCATGCGTCGTCATCACGTTCGCGGCATAGACCCTGCACTTCTGGTCGTCAAAGTGCGTCATCGCGTCGAGGACGACGTTCATTTCCTCTGGTGACAAGTCACGGTCACGATCATCACTCAGGCGCCACGTGATAAAGTACGTCGCGCCGGCGATCTCGAGATGGGGCAGACTCCGGCGCGACTTAACGAGCGACGCCGGAGATGGGTGCCCTGGCGGATACGGGTCCTTGCCGACGAAGCCTGTTGGTCGCAGCGGGTGCACGTTCCGGTCAAAGAAATCGGGAACGGGCTGCAGGCCGGTCGGCGCTTCCGGAACGGAGCTGCGCACGCCTCGGAGAGTCGTGCCACCAAGATCTCCTCCACTCATCGCCCACTCAAAAACCCTCTTCGCATTCGATGATGTGCAGCACGCCCCTCCATGCGCCCCCACAAACGCCTTGATCGCCGCTGTGGAGTTCACATACGTGATCGGGATCACCCGCCCCTTCCACCCCGACTTCGCCAGGCTCGCACGAATCCGGTCCCACGCCTCGACCGTGTCCTCGTACGCGGCCATATCCGCCATCGAACACCCGGCCGACAGGTCAGGCAGAATCACCTCGACCTGCTCGGGCGTGAGCATGTCCGCCGTCTCGGCCATGAAGTGCACGCCGCAGAACACGACCCACTTCACGGGCTGCTCGGCCGCGATCTTCGCCGCGGTCTGCGAGAGCTTGAGCGAGTCCCCGATGAAGTCCGCGTGCTGGATGATCTCGTCCACCTGATAGTGGTGGCCGAGAATCACCAGCGACTTGCCCAGCTCCTTGCGGCGCGCCGCGATATCCCGAGCCAGATCCTCGGGCTTCGCCTTGGTGTACCTCTCCGGAAGCGACGGCTGCCACAGCATGCCGAATCGTAGAAGTCCTGAGTCCTCTGTCCTCAGTCTTCAATCCCCCGCAGGCTCGGGCCTCTTTCTGAGAACTTGGGACCTAGGACTGCTCCCTCATGCCGCCATCACCGCCGACTCCTCAAACGCCACCGCGATCCGGCCGTTGTCCGCCCGCACCACCCGCGCGGGCATCAACGCCGTCGCCGGCAGAACCGTCTCCCAATCCCACGCGATCACCAGGTCCACACGCTCCCCGATCGCGAACTCACCCTCCACCGCCAGGAGCGCCCCGCCCTCGGATACATCGCACGTCCGTGCCGCGGCGTATTGCTTGGTCGCAATACGAAAGACCTTGCACGCCCGGTCAATGCTCCGCCGGGGAAATCTCCGCCTCTCTTGTTGTGTCGCCATGCGGCCCATATCGGAAGTGCGCCCGCAAGCCTGAATTGGTTTCGGCCCACCGCCGCCGATGGCCGATAACAACTGTGCCACGGGCTTCCGCCGCAGGCGGACGCCCGTGCAAAAACGCGCAATCATCGCCGCGGACCACGGGCGTCCGCAAAGCCGGAAGCCCGTGCCACCCGTCATGCACCTCTCCATTCTCATCCCCACTTTCAACCGCCCCGCCAAGCTCGCGGCGTGCCTCGCCGCACTCTCGCAGCAATCGCTTACCGACAGCTACGAAGTCCTCGTCGGCATCGACGGCCCCGATTCAGGGACCGAGCCCGCCGCCCGCCGCGCCTGGACCCGTGCCCAAGACCAACTCAACGTCTTCCCCCTCCCCAAGCAGGGCCAGGCCTCCATCCGTAATCAACTCCTCAAGCACGCCCGCGGCCGCACGCTCATCTTCCTCAACGACGACATGATTCCCGACCGCGCGTTCCTCGAAGCCCACCTCCGCCACCAGCGCGAGCAGGAACACAAGGGCCGCCCCGCCCTCATCGTCGGTGATTCACCGTGGAAGTCGCGCGCCGATGACACCCTCTTCGACCGCCTCATCCGCGAAACCTCCATGGTCTTCTTCTACAACATGATGAAGAACCAGGCGGCCGACAAGGACTGGGGCTTCCGCCACGCCTGGCTCCTGAACCTCTCCGCCCCCGCCGCGCTCGTGAGAGAAGTCAACGGCTTCACCGTCTTCCCCAGCACCTACGGCTACGAAGATGATGAACTCGCCTTCCGCCTCGCGCAGCGCTTCCAGACGCCCGTCCTCTTCCGCCCGGACGCCATCGCCACCCACGACCACCGCCTCACACCCGCCGACTATCTCAAGCGCGAATACCAGCTCGGCTTCTCCGCCTGGGGCTTTGCACGCACGGCTCCCGATTGCGCCCGCTCCATGTTCCACCGCGAGGTTACCAGCGCCGACGAGATCGAGTACAGCCGCGCCGTCCTCGAACGCGAAGCCGGCACCGCCCAGCGCCTCGAAAAGTCCTTCACCAACCTCGCCACGCTCCCCGCCGAATCCATCAACGGCCCCGACGCCGCGACATTCCTCAACTACCTCTACGAGCACCACCTGCCGCTGAAGCGCTACCACTGGCGCAAAGGCCTCGTCGCCGCGGCGGGACAGTCGCAGCGGTAGGCACACCCCGAACTTCCATTCCGTCGGAACCGCGACCGTCAGGGAGCGGAAACCACCGCGGCCGAACGCGTCACCAATGTCCACGGTTCCGCTCCCTCACGGTCGCGGTTCCGATGGAACAGCAACCCGCGAAGCGGCTAATACACCCGCCACACCCTCACCCCCATCCCCTCATACACACCCCGCCTCCCCCACACCGCCTCCTGGTGCATCCACGAACTGATCACCACATCCGTCGCGCCCCGACCCCCCGCCTCCCGTACACGATCACAAATACACCCTCCACACCCTCACCCCCATCCCCTCATACACACCCCGCCTCTCCCACACGGCCTCCGGGGGAGTCCACGAGCTGACCAGCGCCACCAGTCGAGTGTTGAAGTCGTGCCGACGGATTTGCGTCGATTCGCCGTTCGGTACAATCCTCGCATGGCCTCCGCGCCGCGGATCTACTCCAAGTGGGTTTCGTTCGTAATTATGGCTGTGGGGGCGATCATCCTTCTGTCCGGCCTCGTTACGCGAGGCGAACTGTCAGGTCTGGGCATTCTCTTGATGCTCGTTGGGCTCGCAAGGTTTGCAGCATCCGTATGGTTGGTCCATCGGGCGCGTCGGCGTCAAGCCATCCGCGAACAGCACTTCCTGAGGTGCCCCAACTGCGGCTACGACCTGACCGGGCTTGCGGAAATCGGAGAATGTCCCGAGTGCAACGAGTCGTACACACCCGGAATGTTGCGAGTGTGGTGGTCCATGAAGTGTGGCCCGGATGTGCACATCACTCGTACACCCTCCACACCCTCACCCCCATCCCCTCATACACCCCTCGCCTCCCCCACACCGCCTCCTGGTGCATCCACGAACTGATCACCACATCCGTCGCGCCCCGCGTCCCCGCTTCCCGCGGCGAAATCACCGGCCAATCCCACAAGCGCGTCCCGTGCTTCCCGCGATCGTCATCCGCGAACGCCACGATCTTCACCGGCGCGTTCACGATCACTTCCTTGAGCTGCCGCGTGTGCTCACCCGTCCCGTGAATCACAATCGATCGCCCGGCGAGCGACTCCAGCAGCGCCCGCATTCTCTCCGAACCCTCCGCCGGCACCGACCCCGATCCAACCAACTGCGGCTTCACCGGCCACGGCCCTGCGCCTCCCACCTTCGCCTCTCGACTCTCGCCCTTCGCTTCTCCCCCCGTAAACGCACACACCCTCTCCGGCGGCCACACGCGCCCCGCCTCCCCCGCAACCTCCCTCATCACGCGCTCCACCTTCTCCACATGCATCTCAATCGAAAACAACTCCCGCGCCCTCTCCCACGCTTTCCGCGACATCGCCGGACGATCCATCCTCGCGAACCCCTCCACCGCCGCGGCCATCCTCGCCCCGACTTCTTCCTCTTCCGCATCCTCGCCCACGTCAACCACTACGCCCGCCTCCCCCACCGCCTGCGCCGCCCCGGATCGCGTCCGCGCCACAATCGGCACGCACCCGTGCGCCAGCGCCTCCAGCACCGACACACTCAACCCTTCAAAACGCGACGGCAGCACCAGCGCATCATGCTCTTCCAGCATCGCCGCGACCGACAGCGGTCCTAGGGGCGCGATCCGCCGCACATTCGCCCGCGCCCCGATCCATTCATCCACCTCCGCCGCGGCCGGCCCATCGCCAATCAGCGTCAGCGAATGCGGCACCCGCCGCCGATCCAGCTCCTCCGACATGAACACCAGCGCCAGCACCCGCTTCTGCATGTGCTCCATCCGCCCCGTATAGAGAAGCCTCAACGTCGAAGACCGCCGCCGCGCCGGCCACTCCGAAGGCACCGCCACCCCGTACGGAATGTTGACCACCCTCCGGTGGCACGACTCCTCTTGGTGGCACGACTCTCCGAGGCGTGCGCTATCACTCCTATCCGAATCCCCCGATACCTCAGGACACGCGCCCGCCGCGGAGCGTCGGGCCACCTCGATCCTTTCCTTCAGCACCCCCTCAATCGCATCACTCACACCCACAAACCGCGACACCATCTCCTCATAGTGCGCCAGCACCCGCGCGTCATACTCGTTGTCGCTGTGCTGCCACCCCAGTACCCGAACATCACATTCCTGTGTGATCTTCGCCACCGCCCCGTAACAATCCCCGTGCAGGTTCGGGCTCACCACTACTGGCCCGCCGCCTGTCCCCCCGCCCGCCATCTCCCGCACCGCCCCCCGATACACCTCCGCCACCTTCCCCAGGTCCGCTCCCTCCCCAAACCGCTCCGTGCACCGGAACATCTTCACCCGCGAATCAATCTTCAGTCCCACCCGTCCCTGCCCCCGCGGCTCCGGATGCAGCACCAACCCCGCCTCACCCCCACGTTCCACCAGCGCGCTCACCAGCCGCACCGCCCACATCGCCACACCACTGACGTTGATCCCATCCGGCAGCGCAATCAACATGGGGAGCCGGTTTGCAACCGGCTCCGCCTGCCTTTGTGTGTTCCGATCTTCGTCCACGCCGCATCCCGGTCCGGAACCAGAGCCGGTTACAAACCGGCTCTCCGATTCCTCAGGCCCCCAGCAACTTCCTCATCTCCCGATCCCCCTCCACCTCCCACGCCTTCTCCACAATGTGCTTGAGGTCCTTCGCCCTCACACCCTCGGGCACACAGATCGCCCCGATGTTCGTTCCCCCGCAGTGCTCCCCGATCGTCCCGCCGCGGATCTTCTCAAAAGGCCACCCGTCAAAGAGCTCCTTCGCCCCGCGATCGTGCCAGTTCACCTTCTCCCCCGTCCGCTTCTCGTGCGCGAGCGCCACGTTCGGCAGGTCAATGTCGTGCAGCGCCACCCACGCCCCCGGCGCGAGCGACGGCAACAACCACAGCAAGTCCGCCGTCGGCGCGGGATGCCGATGGTCCGCATCGATGAACGCGAAGCTGATCTTCTCCTTCCGGAACATCTTCCCCGCCTCGCGCGCCGTCGCCGGCACGTGCAGCTCCCACAGCTCCGCCAGCTCCGGCGCCTGCTCCCCCACCAGGCACCCCACCCGCTTGCTCCGGTCGAAGTAGCACCACGGGTGAATCTCAAAGCTCTGCACCGCCCCCCCGCCCCCCAGCCCCGCATCCGCCACCGCGTTGAGCAGCAACACCGTTGACGCCCCCGACGCCACACCCACCTCCACCACCTTCCGCGGCCTAACTCCCCTCACCAGGTCATACAGAAACATTGCATCGTGCATCGAGATGCACCCCGCGGCCCACAGCGGCGGGTCATACCGCTCCGCCACGCGCCGCAGCGCCCCCGCATCCCGCTCCGCAAGCCCAAACCGCCGGCGCACATGCCCCTGCGCCGGTTCAAACTCCGCCAGCACCGCCATCCGCTTGTCTATCTCTTCCGTCGTCAGCACAGGCATGGTCCCGATATCGGCCCTCAAACCCCTCGCGGCACACCGCCCGCCGCGACTTTATCAGCCTCCACCCCGGTCCGCCCCCCTTCCCCCTACGCGACCTCCAGCCCTCACCTTCTCACCAGCTTCCGCACGCCGCGCAGGCCTAGCCCCGCCGCAACCAACTTGATCCGTTTCCTCCCCGCGCCGCCCACCCCGTGGCATGGTTGCTCATCGGCGAGTCCCGCCGGCGCATCGGAGATGCACGAGAGACGAGAGACCGGCCCGCAAGGGCCGCGGCCCACAACGAGAGAGAGGACGACGATGCGACTCCATACCCGACTCGCCAGCCTTACCTGCGCGCTCCTGGCCCCCCTCGCCCCGCTCAGCGTCGCCAACGCTCAGACCTACCAGGTCTACACCAACTCCTTCGAGGCCGCGCTCGACCAGCCCCCCTGGGGCACCGCCGCCCACCTCAACTGGGCCTCGAACTTCTCCACATTCGTGGGTCAGTTCAGCAACAACGGCACCATCCTCATGCTCCCCTCGCCGACCCTCGGCGCCGGGCAATCCGCCCAGTACACCCTCACCTTCGACCTCTACACCATCGACAAGTGGGAAGGCACCGCCGGCAACGACTACTTCGGCCTCCTCATGAACGGCAATGTCATGTTCTACGAGTCCTTCGCCACCAACGGCACCGCCCAGAGCTTCCGCGCGCCCAACGTCGGCCCCGCCAACCTCGGCTTCAACTCCTCCTACAACGACGCTATCTACCGCGACATCTCCGTCCCCTTCACCGTCAGCAGCGTCCCCCACGTCTGGATCAGTTGGTACAGCAGTGGCATCAACCCCTCCGTCAGCGAAGCCTCCTGGGGTGTGGACAACGTCCGCGTCAGCTACACCGTCGTCCCCGCGCCCGGCACCGCCGGCCTCGCCCTCGCCGCGGGCCTGTCCTGCCTCCGCCGCAAGCGCCGTTCCTGCTGAATCACGCCCCGAACACACCCCATTGAGTGAAATCCCCGCTCACCACGCGGGGACTTCACTGCGCCCACGAGTTGTGCCGATAACCGGCACATGTCCCCAGCCGTTCCCTCCGACAAGATCCTCTCCAAACCCCAACTCCTGGCCCTCCGCGCCGCCGCCCGAGGGCAGGGCCGCCGCATCGTCCACTGCCACGGCTGCTTCGACATTGTCCACCCCGGCCACGTCCGCCACCTCAAATACGCCAAGGCCCTCGGCGACATTCTCCTCGTCACCATTTCCGGCGATGAAGAAGTCCGCAAGGGCACCGGCCGCCCGCTGATCCCCGAAGAGCTCCGCGCCGAAAACCTCGCCGCCCTCGACTGCGTCGATTGGGTCTACATCGAGGAACGCCCCACCGCCGCCGAGCTCCTCTCCGAAGTCCAGCCCGATGTCTACGTCAAGGGCCGCGAGTACGAGTTCAACTCCGACCCCCGCTTCCAGGCCGAACGCCGCGCCGTCGAATCCCGCGGCGGCCGCGTCGTCTTCTCCAGCGGCGATGTCGTCTTCAGCTCCACCGCCCTCATCAACGCTCTCGAGCAATCCGTCGACCCCTTCCAGGCCCGCCTCTCCCAGCTCGCCGACCGCCCCGAACTCCAGGGCCAGGAACTCTTCTCGCTCCTCGCCTCCTTCCGCTCCAAGCGCATCCTGATCGTCGGCGAGACCATCCTCGACACGTACGTCCTCTGCGACAGGCCCGACGTCGCCGGCGAGAGCCCGGTGATGACCCTGCGCCCCATCGAGCGCCGCCACTACGACGGCGGCGCCGCCATCATCGCCCGCAATATCGCCGCGATGGGCGGCAAGCCCGTCCTGATCACGCCCCTGCCACGCACAGAACAGGGTGAATCCGTCCGCCGCCGTCTCGTCGCCGAGGGCGTCGAGGTCTATCCCTTCCACGTCGACAAGCCTCTCACCGAGAAGCAGCGTTTCCTCGTCGGCGCCCAGAAGGTCATGAAGCTCGACCTGCTCGAGCCCCTCGTCCTCGACGCCTCCCAGCGCGAACGCCTCGTGGACATGGCCGCCGAGGCCGCCTCCGTCTCCGGCGGCTGCCAGGGCGCGATCATCGCCGACTTCGCCCAGGGCCTCTTCACCAGTTCCACGCTCGACCGCCTCTGCTCCGCCCTCCGTCCCCGCGTCCCCGTCATGTCGGGCGATGTCAGCGGCCGGCGCGCCAGCCTCCGCGGCATGCACTCCATGGACGTCCTCTGCCCCAGTGAATCCGAAGCCCGCGAAGCCTTCGGCCAGTTCGATTCCGGCCTCCCCACCGTCGCCTACCGCCTCCTCGAAGAGACCCGATCCAAGGCCGCGATCATCACCATGGGCGCTGAAGGCCTCATCGCCTTCGACCGCATCCCCGGCGCAGCACCATCCGACGACGCCTTCGCCAGCCGAGTCCGCGGCGAGCACATCCCCGCCCTCGCCCCCTTCGCGATCGACGCCCTCGGCTGCGGCGATTCGCTCCTCTCCGCCGCAACACTCGCCCTCGCCTCCGGCGGATCCCTCGTCGCCGCCGCGTTCATCGGCTCCGTCGCCGCCGCCGTTCAGGCCCAGCGCATCGGCAACATCCCGATCTCCGCCACCGACCTCCGCCACGGCATCGTCCGAGTCCAATCCGCCCACCTCGCCTACGCCGCCCCCGACGTCATCCATTCCCGCCGCCCCGCCGTCGCGGCGTCATAGCCATGTCAGCCCTTGCAAAGCTGGCGGGGCTTGGCTTCAAGGTGAACTGGCGGACGGTGTACATTGGCTGGTTAGGTGTCCGTCGCGGTGCCTGGCAGATCGATGGTGGAGACGTCCGGACATTTGCCCTGGCTCGCCTCGACCAGGCAGAAAAGAAAGAGGCCTATCACATCGTGCGGCTTCTTGATGCCCTGCAACGTCGAACGCCCCGAACCTCCTACGAGGGTGATTTCGAAACGCTCAACGAACTGAAACCACTGGCCGACATGAACGAAGCCTCGGAAGCCGTGGAGCAACGCAAATGGTTTGTGCTCAGAATCAGGCAGATTGTCGACGATTGGTGTTCACACCCGGACACGGAGTGTTGGGAGTTTCTTGATTGGATCGAGTCCTTTCTGGCAAGCATCGATTGTGCCGATGAATGGTTTGAGATGGCCGACAGGCTTCGTACAGATCAACAAAACCAGCTGTGGCCCTGCGACGATATTGACAAGGCCATCGCTTGGCACGAAAGTTGGATCCAGGCTTCGACGGCTCAAGTAGTTCAGGCAGAAGCAACGGGCAACTGATGATCACCTACATCCTCCCAACCCGCGACCGCCCCGAGCGCCTCACGCTCACCCTCGCGGCCCTCGGCGCGCTCAAAGGCCACCCGACCTCCCCCGAAGGCCCCGGCGAAGTCCTCATCGTCGACAACGCCTCCAAGTTCCCCGCCACCGCCCCCGAAAAACTCGCCAACGGCCTCCGCTGCCGCGTCCTCCACCGCGCCACCAACGAAGGCGCCGCCAGCCGCAACACCGCCGTCCAGAACTCCGACCCCCGCTCCGAATGGGTCGTCATGCTCGACGACGACTCCTACCCCTGCGACACCGGCTTCATCCGTCGCCTCTCCAAAGCCCCCGCCGACGTCGCCGCCGTCTCCGCCGACATCTACCTCCCCGGCATGTCTCGGCGCGAGTCCGGCGGCCTCCCCGAAGTTTTCATCGGCTGCGGCGTCGCGATCCGCCGCGCCGTGTTCCAGGAACTCGGCGGCTACGACCCCGCGTTCAACTACTACGCCGAGGAGTACGACCTCGCCGCGAAAATGATCCTCGCCGGCTACCGCATAGCCTTCGACCCCTGGTTCCGCGTCGAGCATCACAAGGTCGCGCTCAACCGCGACATGAACACGATCATGGCGAGACTCGTCCGCAACAACGGCTGGGTCATGCAGCGCTACGCCCCCGACGACCCCCCCAACATGCGCCGCGACCAGATCCGCGAGCAGCGCCGCCGCTACCGCCAGATCTCCATCAAAGAAAACGGCCTCCGCGGCTTCGGAGAAGGCCTGACCGAACTCCGCCGCACCATCCGCGCCCAGAAGCGCACCCCGATGACCCGCCAACTCTTCGACCGCTTTACCGGCCTCGCCTACGCCCGCGAAGCCCTCCAAGCCGCCTACTCGCAAAAACCCTTCCGCACCGTCCACCTCGTCGATGAAGGCAAGAACGGCTGGGTCGTCCGCAAAGCCCTCGCCGAAATGGGTTGCACCATCCTCCCCCTCCCTGAGGGAGGGGGCCGGGGGGTGGGTTCGTCTTCGTCCCCGTCATCGCCTCCCCGCGCCGACGCCCTCATCATCGGCACCATGTCCCCCGGCCCCATGCTCGACGCCTTCGAACGCCGAACCCTTCTCAACCCCGCCGGCTCGCGCGAACGCATCATTGCCCCCTGGATCGCCATCACCCGCAAACCCGCGGCGGGCGCGGACATCCTCACCGGTGGCGCGAAGGTCGCCTGACAAACCGCCTTGCCTTCAGCCCGCTTCAGCGGGCTTCCCATGCCGCGGCTTTAGCCATTCGCAGGGTGCACACGCCACCGTCTTGTAAGCTCACACTGAGTTGTTGGAATAGCCATCGTCGCTAGTTCAACCAAAGCCACTTTGTTGAATCAACGCCGATCGCTAATAAAGACGGTTGAAATAGCGGACAAGTCTTAAAAACCGCACTATCTCCGCCTTCCCCGCCCCCAAAACCCCATCCCCACCACCACCAGAGCCCCCGGCCCCGGCACAGGCCTCGCCCACAGCAGCGCCTCGTATTGACTCGTCGTCAGGTTCATCCCCCATCCCGCGACAAACAGCGTCGACCCATCGCTCCACACGCTCTGCGCCCGCGTCGTTTCCCACGATCCCGTGAGCGCCAGCGACAGGTCCTCCCACGTCCCCGCGCTCCCGTTCCACAGGCTCGCGCGCTCCACGAATCCGATATTCGCGACGCCGACCTGCCAGCTCCCGAAAGAGCCAAACGCCTTCGAGAAAGTCGACCCCGTCGGGTTCAGGTCAACCCACGAGGCCGCGTTCCCGCTCCACAGGCTCGCCCGCGTCACTCCTCCAACCGTCGCCGAGCCCACCTGCTTGCCGCCTCCTACCGCGTACGCGACGGACTCCGTCGCCCCGGCCGGGTTCAAGTCCGTCCACGACGCCGCGCTCCCGCCCCACAATCCGGCGTGCACAACGCCTCCGAACTCCGCCTGCCCGACCTGTTGAGTGCCCGCGATCCCCCACGCGGTCGATCCCGTCGAGCCCGCCGGGTTGAGGTCGATCCATGACCCTGAGCCGCCGCTCCACAGGCTCGCCCGATTCACGTTCGACACCCGTGCATACCCCACCTGCTTGCCCTGCGAAGCCGCGTACGCCGTCGACGACACCGACCCCGTCGGATTCAGATCAATAAACGACGCCGCGCTCCCGCTCCACAGCGCTGCGTGCGTGCTCCCGAAACTCGCAAAGCCGACCTGCTGTCCATCCCCCACGCCAAAGGCGATCGAAAAGTCCGACCCAGCCGGGCTCAGGTCAACCCACGAAGCAGCCGTCCCGCTCCACAGGCTGGCGCGATCCACCGTGCCACTGGTGATCGCCCGTCCGACCTGCTGGCTGGCACTGGTCCCAAACCCCAGCGAGAGCGACGACCCCGCCGGTTTCAGGCTCGTCACCGTCCACTGCGCAGGAGCAACCCCGCCAAGACCCAAGACAGCCACGATCGCCGCGGCCACGCGCTGGAAAGAACTTCTCATCTTGGCTCACTGATGTTGAACAGACGGCGCACGGCCAAACGTACACGACGCCCGAGCGTCCGCAACCTTCGACGCGCGAAAAACACGCATCCCTACGGGCCGAGGTCAATTCTCAGCAGTCCCTGCGCCTCGCCACCCCGCGCCATCACGTCCAGCACCTCTCTCACCGCCCCCACCTGCCCCGGCCACATGAAGTACCTCGCCGCCTGATGCCCCGCGATCCACCGGTGCGCCGAGTGCTCTTCGTTCAGCCGCGGCTCCCACGCCGGTCCCACCTCGGCCGCGAACCGGGGCGACATGACAATCGCATCCTCTTTCGCGAGGAAGTACGGGTGCACCTGCTCCAGGGCCCACATCCCAAGAAGCCCCGGTCCCTTCTTGAGCCCCAGCTCTTCCCCCATCTCCCGCACCGCCGCCGCGACCGCCGTCTCCCCCTCCTCAATGTGCCCCATCACCGGCTGCCATGTCTTCGCGAGCGACCCATCTTCTCTATAGAGCTGCAGAAACTCGATGAACTCCCCCGCCTCCATCGGCCACCGCCGGAACACGTACACATCCACGATGTCCGCTCGTATCCGCGGCATACGCGACTATACACGGGTCGTTCTGAAGGCTTACCCCACCGAGCGCTTCTGCCACTCCCGGATCGCGTTCTGCACATTCTGAGCGTTCTGCTGCTCCGAATGGTCAAACACGATGAGGGCCGCGTGCAGCGCCCCGGGCAGGAAAAAGCACAGCGTCAGCGCCACATTCAGGACCACCTGCTGCGGCCTCTTGCACTTGAACACCGCCAGCGGCGGAACCAGGATGGCCAGCGCGTAACGCATCAGCTTCTGTCTCGGCCATCCCACCCCTGTTTCTTTGGATTCCAGCCCCCCGGATTCCGATTCACCCAAGCCCCCGCGCAGGGCGTGCCTGCCCCCGCGCCGCAATCGCCGACCACTACCCCCGCCGCCCCAGCCTCTCCATCACCCCCGCCTTCACCAGCGTCTCTTCCCACTCTTTCCGCGGCTCGCTCTCCGCCACAATTCCCGCCCCCACGCTGAAACTGATCTCTCCATCCTCAAACTCGCCCCTTGCTCCGTCCGCGCGCCCGCCTCTCACACACGCCGTCCGGATCGCAACATTCAGGCACGCCCTCCCATCATCCCCGATCCACCCGATGCTCCCGCAGTACGGCCCCCGCTCGCACACCTCGAGTTCATCGATGATCTGCATCGCCCGGATCTTCGGCGCACCCGTCACACTCCCCGCCGGAAATGCCGCCCCCAGCAGGTCCACGACATCCAGCCCCTTCCGCAACTCCCCGACCACCGTCCCCACCCCCTGCCATACCCCCGCACCCCCCGTTCCACCCGATGCTCTGCCGCTTCCAACTCTTCTGCGTTCTCCGCCCCCATGTCTCTCGATCGCCCGCGCCTCGTCCACCCTGACCGTCCCAAACCTGCACACCCGTCCCAGGTCGTTCCTCATCAGGTCGATGATCATGTTCAGTTCAGCCCGGTCCTTCCCGCTCTCACGCAACTCCGATGGATCGACGGCTCCCGGCCGCGTCCCTTTCATCGGCCGCGTCATCACCCTCCGTCCCTCCACGCGCAGAAACAGCTCCGGGCTCATCGACAGCAGCGCCCCCGTCTCCGTCTCCGGACTCACGCGCAGGAAGCCCTCACTCAAGACCTGTTCCACATATGCCCCGTGCCACGGCCGCGCCGACTCGACCATGTCCGCAAAGGCCGCTCGCGCGCTCCCGGAAAAACGCCCCCGCATCCGGTGCGCCAGGTTCACCTGGTACACATCCCCCGCCCGGATGTACTCGATCGCCCTCGCCACCGCCGCTTCGTACTTCTTCCGCCCCATGTCGCTCCGCAGTTTCCCGATCGAATAGGACGCCGCGGAACGGGAGCGGCGTGGGCGGTCCTCCAGAAACTCGATGGGACGATCCCACCCTCCCCGCCCGTGATCGAACACGAACACGTTCTCACATCTCTTGAACTCGATCAGCGGCCAGCCACCCTTGGCGGGCCTGCGCCGCCGGACCGCCGGCTCGATCCTCTCCCCCAGTTCGTACGACAGGCTCACCACCCAGCCTCCCGCCCTGCGCGAGCGACCCTTCTTCCATCTTTTCAACATCGCCCTCGTGTCCGCGGGCATCCAGGCGCGGTCCGGCGGGATCCACACCGAGCCCGATGGCTCCGCCACGATCGTCCTCCCCCACGCCGGACCACCCCCGCACACCACCGCCAGACCCCTCTCCCGCGGCCATCGGCGCACGACTTCCGCGAGCGGTTCGGTGCCGCTTTTGCCCAGTTTCCCGCGTGTTTTCGCCTTCCCGGACATTCCCCCAATCATACAAACACTCCCGACCATTCACCTTCCAAAGTCGTCCCCAATCCTCCACCCTTCTACACTTCCAGTCCGCGACTGAACGTCGCATCCATCCCAATACGCAGGCCGGAAACCGCAATTCGCCGCGGCCGGTCACCGAAGGAAGACGATGGCCAAGCGCTCCAAGACCACCACCCACCGCCGCCACGCCGCGGCACCCCCTTCCTCCAAGCCCCGCGCCGGCGCCCACAACCGCAAGTCTGCCGCGGTCATCGAGCCCAAGGGCAAGCCCGGCAAGCTCGTGTACTACTTCGGCGCCACCCGCACCGAGGGCGGGCCTTCCATGAAGCCGCTCCTGGGCGGCAAGGGCGCCAACCTCGCGGACATGACCTCGATCGGCCTGCCCGTTCCTCCTGGCTTCACCATCACCACCGACACCTGCGCGCTCTACTACAAGAACGGCCAGCGCCTGCCGACGGGCCTGATGAACGAGGCCCACAAGAACGTCTCCCTGCTCGAGAAAGAGCTCGGCAAGAAGTTCGGTTCCAACGACAACCCGCTCCTCGTCTCCGTTCGCTCCGGCGCCGCCGTCTCCATGCCCGGCATGATGGACACGATCCTGAACCTCGGCCTCACCGACGCCTCGGTCGAAGGCCTCGCCGCGGCGACGGGCAACCGCCGCTTCGCCTTCGACGCCTACCGCCGCCTGATCAACATGTTCGGCGACGTCGTCATGGGCGTCGACCACGAGAAGTTCGAGCACGCCTTCGCCCTCATCAAGAAAAAGTACAACGTCCAGGAGGACACCGACGTCCCCGAGAAGGGCATGGTCGAGCTGTGCGACGCCTATAAAGAGGTCTACCGCAAGGCCGTCGGCGATGTCTTCCCGCAGAACCCGTTCAAGCAGCTCGAGCTCGCCATCGAAGCCGTGTTCAAGAGCTGGAACGCCGACCGGGCCATCTCGTACCGCCGCCTGGCGCACATCACCGGGCTCAACGGCACGGCCGTCAACGTTCAATCCATGGTCTACGGCAACATGGGCGATGACTCGGGCACCGGCGTCGCGTTCACGCGCAATCCCTCCACCGGCGAGAACAAGTTCTACGGCGAGTTCCTCATCAACGCCCAGGGAGAGGACGTCGTCGCCGGCATCCGCACGCCCAAGTCCACCGACGAGATGTCCAAGTGGAACAAGGCCGTGTACGACCAGCTGATGAAGATCAAGACCAAGCTCGAGAAGCACTACACGGACATGCAGGACATCGAGTTCACCATCGAGCGCGGCAAGCTGTACATGCTCCAGACCCGCACCGGCAAGCGCACCGGCGCCGCCGCCGTCCGCATCGCGTGCGACATGGTCCGCGAGGGGCTCATCACCGAAGAGAAGGCGATCCTCCGCGTCCCCGCGTCGGACCTCACGCAGCTCCTGCTCCCCAGCTTTGATCCGGGCGCAAAGAAGTCCTCTGATGTCCTGACCACCGGCCTGCCCGCTTCGCCCGGCGCCAGCGTCGGCAAGCCGGCGTTCACCGCCGAAGAGGCCGTCAAGCGCGCCCACGCGGGTGAGAAAGTCATTCTCGTCCGCAAGGAGACAAGCCCCGAAGACGTCGAGGGCATGCACTCGGCCGCGGGAATCCTCACCAGCACCGGCGGCATGACCAGCCACGCGGCGGTCGTCGCCCGCGGGTGGGGCAAGTGCTGCGTCGCGGGCGCCGGAGAGGTCCAGATCGACGCCGCGGCGGGCACGTTCACGGTCAAGGGCAAGACCTTCGGCCGCAATGACACCATCTCGATCGACGGCTCGACGGGCGAACTCATCGCGGGCGCGGTCCCGACGATCCAGCCGTCGATGTCCGGCGACTTTGCCCGGCTGATGAAGTGGGCCGACAAGTACCGCACGCTGGGCATCCGCACCAACGCCGACACGCCCGCCGACGCCCAGCGCGCCCGCGACTTCGGCGCTGAAGGCATCGGCCTGACGCGCACCGAGCACATGTTCTTCGAGGGCGACCGCATCAAGGCGATGCGCGAAATGATCCTCGCCGAAGACCGCCCCGCGCGTGAGAAAGCCCTCGCCAAGCTCCTGCCGTACCAGCGCGACGACTTCATGGGCATCTTCAAGGCGATGAACAACCTGCCCGTGACGATCCGCCTCCTGGACCCGCCGCTCCACGAGTTTCTCCCGCACGATGAGAAGCAGCAGGCCGACATCGCCAAGTCGCTCGGCATCACGCTCGACAAGGTCAAGAACCGCGTCAGCGCCCTGCACGAGGCCAACCCGATGCTGGGCCACCGCGGCTGCCGCCTGTGCGTGACGTACCCCGAGATCCTGGAAATGCAGGTCCGCGCCATCGTCGAGGCCGCCATCGACTGCGCCAACTCCGGCATCAAGGCGATCCCGGAGATCATGCACCCGCTCGTGGGCACCAAGAAAGAACTGGCCCTCCTGCGCAAGCAGACCGAGGATGTGATCAAGCGCGTCCGCGATGAGCACCAGTTCAAGGGCCGCCTCGACATCAAGATCGGAACGATGATCGAGGTCCCCCGCGCGGCCCTCGTCGCCGACCAGATCGCCGACGTCGCCGACTTCTTCAGTTTCGGCACCAACGACCTGACGCAGATGACGTTCGGGTACTCGCGCGACGACATCAACAGCTTCCTCCCCGACTATCTCAAGCAGGAGATTCTTGAGAAGGACCCGTTCCAGACGCTCGACGTCAACGGTGTGGGCCAACTCGTCGAAATGGCCACGCGCAAGGGCCGCGGCGTGAAGTCCGACCTTAAGGTCGGCATCTGCGGCGAGCACGGCGGCGACCCGGCGTCGGTCCACTTCTGCCACCGCACGGGGCTGGACTATGTCTCCTGCTCACCGTTCCGAGTGCCGATCGCAAGGCTCGCGGCGGCGCAGGCGGCGTTGATGGGGAAGTAATACCTCGCTTCGCGAATCAGAGACGTGATCGAGCCCGGGACAAACGTTCCGGGCTCTTTTCATTCTGACTGGGCCGTGTGGCCGCACTCGGGGCATGTCGGATCATCGGTCGTGCGGGGCAGTCCAGCGAGAGAGTAACCGCATAGCGGGCATCCGTCGCCCGCGCTGCGTCGCCGTTGGCGCATTCGAATGAGGCCGAGCGTGCCCATGCATAGCGCTGCGGGAATCCAAAACGGGATGATGGCAACGCGCAGCTGGAAGTGTGGTTTCAAACTGAGTTGGGCCCGGCTCCATGAAGTGTACCAGCCTACGTCATACGACGGACGATCGAACCAAATGCACACCATGCGCCCATCGAGGATCCCTACAAAGTGCCAATACCTTTGATGACTCAGTTCGAACCAGACCGAGGTGAGAATGAACAGCGACATCACTCCGAGGGCCGTCGCCATCCACCGCAGCATTGCATCGACTCGTGCGCCCTTGTGTCTCCGCGGCGAAATGGTGCGGCGGGCATTCAAGACAATCCGCTCCTTCACAGTCGCGGTTCCGATGGCGGAGGTGCCGGGGTCATCTTACCCGCCGCCCTCTCCACCACCGCCGCGATTGCTCGCTGGCCCGCTTCCAGCGCCGTCAGGGCACGCGTGTTGTCGCGGACGACGGCCAGGAGCGCGGCGATCTGGGGGCGTTCCTGGAGGATGCGGTCGTGCAGCTCGCGGAGCTGGGCCTCACGCGCGGCCGCGGCGCGGCGTTCGGCGAGCCAGAGCCATCCGATGAGGCCGGCGGCGCCGAGCTGGGCGAGGGTGGCGGCGATGTCTGGTTGCATTGGGTCTCCAGTGAGGCAGTGACGCAGAGACACAGTGACGGAGTAACGGAGTGACGCAGCAACGGAGGAGAGAAGTGCGAGCCAGGTCCTGTTGCCGATCCTGCGTCACTCCGTCACTGCGTTTCTGCGTCACTCTCCCCCTGCGGATACTCGCGGAACTTCACAAACTTCGCTTCGTAGCCGATCGAGACCACGCGGCCTCGATCGGTCCTGTCCGCGGCGGTGAAGCCGACGAAGCTCATCTCCGGCCAGGTTCGGGCGTGGAGGTCGATGAGCGGGCCGGGGTCGGGCGGGTCGAGGAGCTGCGCCGTGATGGCGTCGCGCAGTGTCCACAGGGCCGACTCGCTCGCGGCGACGAGGCGCCCCGTAACGATCACCTGCAGCTCGACGAGGCCGAGATAGCGAGTGCCGGCGGCAGGCGGCGAAGCAAAGAGTTCTGACTGCAGGGCCTGCCCCTGGCGCGCGAGCGCGAAGCGATGCGGGCCGGAGCCGAAGAGGTCGAGGGACTTAAAGGAGCTGGGCATTGAAGTCTCCAGGGGATGTACGCAGAGGCGCATAGTTCACGCAGAGGACGCTGAGGAGAGGAAGTGTTCAGAACCAAGACTGAGGCTTGCTTGTTCTTCCAGTTGGCTTCCTCTCCGCGCCCTCTGCGTGAACTCTGCGCCTCTGCGAAACGCTTCAGCCTCCATCCGATCCATCACTCGCCTGCACCGGATCCGCCTCGCCGTCTGGCGAGATGGCCGCGAGCGTGATCGTGCGGATGGCTCCCTTGCGCAGGGACAGCTCGTGCTTCACATCGAGCACGACGGCGGTGCAGGTGAAGCGACGGCGGCCGGCGTCGGACGCCGTGGGCGAGGTGCAGAAGGAGAGCGTGCCGGATTCGCCGGGGCGCGGCACGTTCACATCCTCTCTCGCGAGTTCCTGCATGATCGTGATCCGAACCTTCTGTTCCGGCACATCGGCGAGGACGGCATACGGCCCGAGGTCGGACCAGTCTTCGACGGTGCGGTGGGCCGCGCGGTCGATCGCGATCGAGGCGATGTCGGGCCAAGCCGCGGAACCAAACTTCACGAGTCGCGGATTCAGAATCAACATGGTGTTTCCCCCTTCCTCCCCCAACCAAGACTTCTTGAACGCAGAGCTCGCAGAGTGGAAGAAGAAGTCAGCCGTTCAGACCAGGCCGACCTTTCCACCTTGCTTTCTTTGTCCGTCTCTGCGTCCTCTGCGATCTCTGCGTTCAAACACAGCTCTAATCTCGAATGAGCTGCATCACCCCAGGTCGCCGCGTCGCATCGGCCTTCCCATCTCCATCAAGGTCCAGCCGCGCCGCCGACGCCGCGAGCGCCTGGGCGTACTGATCGCGCCACATCCGTGCCCGGTTAAGCCACGTCGAGGCGAGCGAGCCGGCGAGGTCGGCCGTTCCGGGTCCCGCGGCGATGCAGTACGCGTGATAGAGCGCCCCCATCGCCTCCGGCGCGCGGAAGGCGTCGGGGTTGGTGATGTCGGATTCCTTCGGCTGGCCCATGTCCACCGCCGCGGCGTCGATGCCGAGCATCTGGAGAATCTGGCGGTGTACGGCCGCGATCTGCGGCGCGAACGTGTGAATCGCCACGGGCTTGGCCGCGGCGGGCGAGGGCGGGATCTCGGGCTCATCCGGGCCGGGGCGGATGCGCGAGATGGTCGCGGTGGTCGCGCTGAGGCGCTCGATGACCTCGTACGGCGTGCCGTCCACGAGCACGACATGCCCGGTCGTGACGCCCGCGGCCGCCAGCGTCACATCCTGCGAGGTGAGCGTCAGCGTTGTGCCGCTGATGCTTCCAACGCCGGTCACCAAGCGCTGGCCCGTCCAGCCGACGTCGCGAAAGAGATTGGGTTCGAGTGCGAGAAGGTCTCGGTCTTGTGCGAACATGTTGCCCCCTTCAGGAATTTCTCTTCAGGAAACGCGGGGATTGCAAACCCCCGCCCCGAGTGGATTGACACACCCGAACTGAAACACGTTGACTCAAACACCCGGCGGCAGCCGCCGCTCCCGCCGGGCTTGCCGCGCGAGGCCCCCCGGCCCGCGCGGCGATTTTCAAGCGACCGTCACCGCCAGGTTCTTGATCACGCCGTGGGCGTTCTCGTTGCGCACCTCCAGCGTGTACTCGCCGAGCACCTGGCCCGAGTGCGAGTCCCCCGTCGCCGCGAGCGGCTTGAAGCCGAAGCTCCGGCCCCGCAGCGGCATGACCTCGATCCGCGATGAATCGAGCAGCAGCATCGAGCCCGGCGGCACCCAGCGCGAGAGGATCACGCGGCAGACGCCGAAGTCGCTCTCGTACACGCTGACCAGGTCGCGAAACGCCGTGTCCGCCGGCTGGTACTGGCGCGACGGCGTGATGAACGAGTTGATCCGCCGCTTCTGAACACCGTTAACCACGATCGTGTCCACCTTGCCGGAACTCTGCTCCCAGATCGAGCGGATGGCGGCGTTGAGCACCGCCTCGTTCAGCTCGTTGTTCCCCGAACCGCCGCCAGGCGGGATCGGCCCCGTGTCCGGCGCGAAGACGTTGGTCGAGATGATCTTGAGCAGGCCGTTCATCGTGCGGCGGACGGTGGAAGAGCCCTGCTGAGTGGCCCCGGGCGCGACGCCGTTAATCACGCAGTTCTCGAGATCGCGCAGGAGCTCGCGCGTCCGCTCCTGTTTCTGGTAGTCCAGCTCGTCCGCAATTCCGTACGCCCGCGCGGCCTGCATCGACCCGCTCACGTTCACCGTGGCGCTGAAGATCTGCGTGTAGTTCAGCTGACGGACTCGGTTGGTCTGCTTCGCGGGCGCGGCATCGTCACCCTCAAGGGCGGCGTTGCCGAGGATGGTCAGCGCCATGCCGTTGGTGAGGATGACGGCGGTGGTCCCGCCGTAGCCGCGGATGACGGTGAGGTTGTTCCCGCTGACGGCCGTGACGAAGAAGATCTCGGTTGACGTCCCCGCGCGGACCTGGTCGCCGGCTTTGAACCGCGAACCGTTGGACACGGTCAGCGCCGTCGTCGTGAGCGGTCCGGGCGTGAACACCGTCTGGTTCAGCGTGTCGGTGTTCGGCAGCAGGGTGTCCTCGATCCATTCGTGGATCGTGGAGGCCGCGGATCGCTTGGGATCTCCCAGGTGATCGAGCAGCGGTGTCTCAAACGGGCTGACGATCCCGATGATGTCCGACACATCCTCCACCAGTTCCGGCAGCGTTGCCCCCGCGTCGTACGTTGCTTTGCCTGTGAAACTCATGCAGTCCCCCTTTCAAAGCGCCAAGTGGCAAAGGGCCAAATGGCAAGTCGAAATAAGACGCCTTCCAACCCCCACGCCCACCCCATCTCCGCCCCCACCCCCAAGCCAACGGCCTCAGTCTTCACTCGCCACTTGGCCATTTGCTACTTGGCAATGTGTCACCCGCCCCGACGCATCCGCAGGTACCGGAGCAGCGCCCGGCGATCGCCGGACTCGCGGGCGGCCGCGGCGGCACTCTCGAGGCCGGAGGTCGGTTCCACTGCGGCGCTCATGGCCGACGCGCGGACCGGCGCCCTGAACAAGAATGGCTTGCTCCGCTTGAGAGCCGCGATCGCCGCCTTTGCATCCGGCTTCTCCGCTCCGGCCAGCGCGGCCTCGGTCAGCAATGCCGTGGTCTCAAGGTCGATCGCGCCCAGGCGGCTGAGTTCTCGCTCGATCTCGCGCCTCCGCTCCGCCGTGCCGAGAGCTTCCCGGCTCGCGGCGAGGGACTTCTCCGACTCCGCGAGCCTGCTCTCAAGCTCGGCGGCCTTGACCTGCCAGTCGGTGCTCGCGTCGATGGTGGATGATTCAGATGTCATTGCGTCGCTCATGTGGTGCTCCCCTTTTCTCAAAGCCGGTTGTAAACACGGAGGTCGCAGAGGACGCCGAGAGCAGAGCAATGCAAGGCCAGCGCCTGGTCGTTGCCCTTCCTGCCTCCTGTCCTTCTCTGTGCTCTTTGCGCCCTCTGCGTTCGATACTTCTTCACGTCACGCCCGCATCCGCGCCCGTGTACCCAAGCTCCGCCAACACCCGCTCCTCCGGCACGCCCAGCTCCCGCTTCGCCCGCGCCGCCGCGGCCGCTTCGGAAAGGTCCTCCGGCAGCGGGTCCGGCCACACCAGTTTCACGCCGCGATCCTCCGGGGCGGTCTTCAGAATCCCCAGCGAGTCCAGCGCCTCAAGCACGAGCGAGCACATCCGCGCCATGCCGCGCCCGTAGTTCACCCGCTTGCGCGCCGTCTTCGACAGCACACCCATCAGCGTGATGCGCAGCGCGTTGGCGCTCGACAGGTTCCCGATCTTGGCCCGCACCACGCCGCTGGCCAGGGGCGGTACGCCGGAGGTCTTGTCCAGCGCCTCACGGACCTCCTGGATGTGCGACTCCTCGCTCGGCGAAGAGGCATCGCCGCCGAACTCCTCCACGCTCGCGTCCGGGTTGTCGGTGCTCCAGAGCTGGCCGGGGCCGACCGGCACCTTTTCAAAGCCCTGGATCCCCTTGCCCAGGTACATCTTGAACGACTGCATCGTGACGCGGCAGGCGCGATCCGACAGCCGCGTGTTGAGTTCATCCTGCAGCGGGATCAGCGGCTCGACGTCCGACATCCCCGCGAAGCGGAACGGCTGCGAGATGTTCTGGATGTGCACAACGGGGATCTCACGCGTGAGTCGCCACGGGCGGCTCTCGATCACGCGCCCGTCGCGGTACACCTGCCGGTGGGCCGCGGAAACCACTTCCGTATACGTGGTGCGCGTGCGGCGCGAGACTTCCGCGGTTTCGCCGCCGACGGCACGCCAGAAGGCGTTCCAGCGCGCGGCCGGGCCGGGCTCAACGCTGTTCATCTCGCGCTCGCTGTGGACGATGTACGCGTCGAGCGTGCGATAGTCGTCGGGGTTCTGGAGCGGAATGCCGCGGATCGGATCGACCACTTCAATCCGGACCGCTTCGCTCCCCGCGACCGCCGGGTCCGCCGAGTCCGGCAGCGTGTCGACCTCGCGCAGCACCAGGTCCACATGCCCGTACACGTGCCCGAGCAGCGCCATGTCCTGCAGCAGCGCGATCCCGCCCGAGGCCTCCCACACCGCATCGAGCACACGCTCGATCGTCGTGCGCGTTGCCGCATCCCGCGCCATGCTCGTGATGAGCACCGGCTTGCCGAACATGAAGTCCACCATCGCCTGGATGCGCCAACCGATGTCGTTCTCGATCACCACTTCGCGGCGTGTGCGCGAGCGGTCGTCCAGCGCGATGTCTCGCAGGCCCGTGATCCGCGGCGGCAGCCCGCATTCCTGCGCGAGCCGGCTCCGCCTCTCGCCGTGGGATGCCGGCGCTGCGGCCGCGTCCCGACCCGCTGGCCCCACCTCCGGATTCCTGTAGTACTCCCACATCCGCCGCAGCTTCGCGGCCCCCGATTCGTGGCGCGCGATGAGATGCTCGAGCAGCGCCGCATCCAGGCCAAGCTCGGCGAACGGTTGAAGGTGAAACGGCATGCGTCACTCCCAGGTACGGGGCGGTCGGCGGGCCGCCAACAACCGCGGCCGGCCCACCAACCGAACCGCCCCGACACAAGGGGGCGCAGGACCACTTTCGTGCGCGCGCGGACGGCCCGCCTTTCATGCACCCTCTTCACGTGTGCTTGATTTCAAGGGCGATACGATTCGTCGTCGCCTGTGACCACCCCGGAACCCGTGTGCCAATCGGTGCGCACAAACAAGGTCCTGCGGCTCACTCGTCCCGCGCCGCACCGATCCCCAGGCTCGGGTCCCCAAAGAGCATGAACTTCATCCCCTGGAAGAAGATGCTCGCGGGATACCAGTCCTCCGTCGGCTTGATGGTCGCCAGGCCTTCCTTTTCCCAGTACCACGCGATGGCGTCCGACCAGCATTCGCCGATGGTCCCCTTGCCGGCGATCGCCTGGACAAATCCTTCCATCAGCGTCACGCCGCACGGCTGGCTCCCGGTGTTGCACCCAATGTACGCGACCGCGCCGCCCTCGCCCGCCCGCAGCATCTGCTCGCCAAGCCCCGTCTTGTTGTACGGACCCGTCGCCCACGAACTCGGCGCCGGCGGCGGCGATGTGAACATTTCGCCCGCATCCGTCCCCACGTGCGGCCGCCCCAGCACATCCACATATCCCTCGTACGGCGGCAGCGTCGCGAACCGCGCCGTCGAACACCCCGCCGAAATCACCACCGGCAACGCCGCCCCGCCCTTCACCCCGTTGGTCACCTTCTTCAAACTCCCCACCGAGAAGCATCCCTCCCACCGGTCGTCCGCCCCGTGCCCCGCGTGCAGCACCAGGTTCACACCCTCGTTCATCAGGCCGACCACCCGCTCCTCGTTCGGCTCCGGCGTCGCGAACGCGCTGTTTCCATCCTTGTAATACAGCTTGTCCGTCTTCCATCCCTCCGGCAGCCGCGCGACAATCGAGTCCATCCGACCGCGAGCATCAACCCATCCCCCGACCATGATCGCGGCACAGCGTGCCACGGCCTCACGTGCCACGGGCTTGGGCGCCTCGCCGGCGCCTGTGCCGTCCTCCACGGGCGTCCGCAGAGCCGGAAGCCCGTGCCACAACTTTTCATACGCCTCACTCTTCGCCATCACGACCCGCAGTTGCTTCTCATCACTCACCGGCCACCGCCCCACCGCCAACTCCGGCCGGTAGTCGATCCCATCAAAGTTGATCGGGTCGGACTTGTTCTTCTCCCCACGAACCTCGCCGAAGTACCCCGCGTGGAACCCTTCCTTCTTCCCGTTCCAATCCTCAAACGTTCCATCCGCCTTCGCCACATCCGCGTAGTAGAGGTCACTCGGATAGAACGCGTAGTCAAACGCCGGCGCCGTCGCGCGGTCCAGGCACATGTAGCGCACCGGGAACGCATCCGCATCCCCCACCAAGAGCACGAACTTCACGCCGCGCTGCTTCCACGCCTCAAACACAAACCGCTTCACCCGCTCGGGATCATCCACGCCGGAGCTCGACGCCAGCACATCCTCCAGCACCGCCACATCCACCGGCCGCCGCTCCCGCTTGAACGCGGCGTAGTCAGCGATCGCCGCGCCGAACCGTGCCGGCGCGACAATCAACAACCGCCCGGGCTCATCCACTCTTGCCAGACCCGCCGCGGCCGCGATACAAAGGCTCATCATCATGGCGCGCAGCCTATCACACGCGGCCATGCCGTCCGCTTCGTGCGCCGCATTTCTTGAAACCCTGCTGCCCCAGCCCCGCCCTACCCCACCACATCCACCTTCGAATACTGATCCAGGTTCATCACAATCCGCTCCCCGTCGTCACGCCGCAACTCCACACGGTCCAGCCACACCTTGTTGTCTTTCCCGTGCGCAAACCACGAGCCGGTCTTCCCCTGCCCCACGGATACCACGGTCCCCTCAACCGTGATGGACATTTCCCCCGATTGCCGCGGTACGCGCTGCGTGATGCGAACTCGTGTACCGGCGGTGAGCTGGTCTTGCGTCATAGGCCGCATTCTACTGCGTTGCACACCATCTGATCGCTCGCACGGCCCCTGCATTCGCACTTGTGAGAAGCCCACACCAGTGCTTCGGCCACTACTGGCCCGCTCGCGGGATTCCCCGACATTGCAAGTTCAGGGCTCTCGCCTCAGGTCAATTGCATTGACGGATTCATTACGGATACTAATATCCGAATAAAGCAAGGAGCTGCACGATGCGCGCCAATACGCCCACGCGACCCGAGTTGTGGTGGTTGGTTGTTCTGTTCGCCACTGTCGCCGCCGCCGGCGCACTCGGCATGCGGGCCGACGACAAGGACGGCCCCGGTGCGTACTCCGTCTTCGGAACCAACGACCTCGGCATGCACTGCATGAACTCCGACTACTCGGAGATCATGATCCTCCCGCCTTTCAACTCCATCCGTGCCCAGGTCATCCGTCGCGGCACCGAACCGGAGATCATGACCGAGAACGTCACGGTCGAATACTCCCTCCCCTCCAACACCCATAGTTCCGACAAGAGCAACTTCTGGAAGTACCCGCAGCCCCTCCTCGGCGGCGCCATCACGCCGGACATCGGCGTCGCCGGCAAGGGACTCGCCGGGACCATGTCATTGGTGAGCGCACGCGGCGACTGGGAAGCCGCGGGCGTCCCCGTGATACCCATCGACGACGACGGCCGCGAAAACGCCTACCCGCTCGCCCTGATCAAGGTTCGGCGCAGCGGCGCCGTGGTCGCCCAGACGCGGGCCGTGGTCCCCGTCTCCACCGAAATGTCCTGCAATCTCTGCCACATCTCCGGCGAGGCCGGCGTTTCGGTCGCCGGGGACATTCTCAAAGACCACGACCGCCTCCACGCCACCAACCTCTACGCCAATCGGCCCGTGGCCTGCGCCAACTGCCACTCCGACAACGCCCTGGGCGCGCCGGGTCAGGCGGGCGTCTCCAGCCTCTCCGCCGCGATGCACACCGCCCACGCCGCCCGCGTCGAAACGCTCGGCATCGCCAACAAGTGCTACGCCTGCCACCCCGGTGTCCGAACCAACTGCCAGCGCGACGTCCACGCCGCGCACGACGTCACCTGCACCACCTGCCACGGCACAATGGTCGCGGTCGGCAGCCCGGCACGCCGCCCCTGGCTCGATGAACCCCGCTGCGGAACCTGCCACACCCGCGCCGGGTTCGAGTTCGAGCAGCCGGGCAAGCTCTTCAAAGAATCCGTCGGCCACTCCGGCGTCCAGTGCGTCACCTGCCACAGCAGCCCACACGCGATCACGCCCGCGGTTACGGACATCGACAACGTCCAGTCGTTGCTCCACCAGGGTCACGCCGGCCCCATCAACACCTGCTCGGCCTGCCACACCAACAACCCCAGCCCGACATCGTTCTTCCACTCCGTCGAACACTGACATGGAGCCCACACCATGCTGACCCCTTCTTCCCTCGCCTCCTCCGCCTTCCTCGCCCTCTCCGCTTCCGCCCTCGCCCAGCCCGCCTACACCGTCCTCGATCTCGGAACTCTTGGCGGGCCCGCATCCGCGGCGTTCGGCCTGAACAGTTCCGGACGCGCCGTCGGCGTCTCACCGCTCGCCAATGCAAACTGGCGCGGCTTCGCCTCCGGCGCCGGACCCGCGCAGCAGATCAACCCGCTGCCCGGCGATTCCCAGTGCTGGGGCTTTGGCGTTTCCCTCAACGGCTCGCTCATCGCCGAGTCCTTCAATACCGGAGACACGGTCGTCCACGGCATTTTGTTCTCCGGTGGATCGTCCATCTCCCTCGGCGCCATGTCCCCCCGGGGCATCAACGCTCTGGGCACCATCGTCGGTCATCAACTCACCCAGGATCCAACCCTCGGCCCCGTCCACGCGCCCGTCATCTGGCAGAACGGCTCGATGTCCCCGTTGCCGACGCTCGGTGGCACGTTCGGCTTCGCTTCGTCCGTGAACGATGCGGATTGGGTCGTGGGTTGGACCATGCCCACCGACGACAGCGCCTACCGGGCGACGCTGTGGATCAACAACTCCCCCACCGATCTCGGCACGCTCGGCGGAACCGCCAGCCAGGCATACGCCATCTCCAACTCGCGTGCCGTCGCCGGATGGGGCCGGACCGCCTCCGGCGCGATGCACGCCATGCTCCTGTCGCTCACCGCTTCCGGCGCCGTCGCGACCCGCACCGACCTCGGCACCCTCGACGGTTCAACGAGCGTCGGCTACGCCGTCAACGCCTCCTCGTGGGTCGCGGGCACGTCCGGCGGCCGCGCATTCCTATGGCGCGCCGGCGGCCCACTCATCGACCTCAACACTCTGATCTCCCCGGCCAGCGGCTGGGTCCTCGAGCAGGCTTGGGCCATCACCGATTCCGGCCTCATCGCCGGTGCCGGCACCAAGGATGGATGGCCCCGCGGCTTCATCCTCTCGCCCGCGTGCTACGCCAACTGTGACGGCTCCACCGCCACCCCCGCCCTGACCGCCAACGACTTTCAGTGTTTCATCAATAAGTACGCCGCCGCCGATCCCTACGCCAACTGCGACGGCTCCACCGCAACGCCGAGCCTCACCGCCAACGACTTCCAGTGCTTCATCAACAGGTACGCCGCGGGTTGTTCATGACCGCACGCGGACGCCCCGGCGGCGCTACCCGGCAATCACCCGCTCCGCCTCATCCAGCACACCCCGCGCCTCCCCCGCCGTCGGCGCCTCCGCGATCAGCCGCATGATCGGCTCCGTATTGCTCGCCCGCACGTGCAGCCACGCCTTCCCCGCCAGTGGCCCCTGGGCAAAGTCCACCCGCACACCATCCTGCAGGTCGATCCCGTGCCCGCGATACGCCTTTGAAATCTTCTCCACCGCCGGCCGCGCATCCTCTTTCCTCGCCAGCTCCACCTTCCGCTTCTCGATCGCGTACCGCGGCATCGACGCCACGATCTCCGACAGCTTTTTCTTCCGCCGCGCCATCAGCCCCAGCACCAATCCCATCGCCGAGAGCGAATCCCGCACATACGTCACCCGCGGCCAAATGACGCCGCCATTTCCCTCTCCCCCAACCACCACCTCCCGCCCCGCCGCCGCCTCCCTCTTCATCACTTCCACCACATTCGCCTCACCCACCGCCGTCCTGATCACCCGCGCCCCGTGCCGCGCCGCAACATCATCAATCATCCGGCTCGTGCTCAGATTCGTCACCACCACCCGCTCAACCTTCTTCGCCTTCGTCCCTCCGTCCCTTCGTCCCTCCGTCCCTTCCCCCAGAAGCGCTTCCGCCGCCAGCGCCAGCGTGAACTCCTCCCCGATGTACTCCCCACGCTCATCCACGATCGCCAGTCGATCCGCATCAGGATCCTGCGCAAAGCCAATCGCCGCCTTGTGCTTTTTCACCAGGTCACATAGTCCCGTCAGGTTCTCGCGCGTCGGCTCGGGCACGTGCGTAAACACACCCTCCTGATAGTCGCCTGAAACCTCAACCTCGCACCCGAGCTGTTCCAGGAAGTCCGGCGACAGAATCGCTCCCGAACCGCCCACGCAGTCCAGCGCCACGCGGAACGCGGCCCCCTTGATCGCCTCCGGAAGCTGCCGCGACGACAGCTGGTCAAACAAGAGTTCCCCGTGCAGGTCGTGCGCCAGCTCCGCTTCCGTCACGGCTTCAACTTCGCCGATCCGCTTCCAATCCGTCGCATAAAGGGCCTCCGAACTTCGGAAGTTCGCGACGATCTGGTCCGCCGCGGCTTTCCCCGGCGCGCACGCGCTGGGCGATCGCTCCGGGGCCCCCGCATCCGGCACCAGCACCTTGATCCCGTTCCACTCCTGCGGGTTGTGGCTCGCCGTGATCACCAGCCCGGCCGACGCCCCCGACGCATCCACGAACACCGCCATCGTCGGCGTCATTGCTACATCGCACGCGATCACGTCGCACCCCGACGCCGCCAGCCCCGCGACCGCCGAGTTCACGATCACATTGCCCCCGTACCGCCCGTCCCGCCCCACCGCGACCACGGGCCGCGACCGCTTCTTCCCCGCCTCGATGCCGCGCGCCTTGGGCCCGTGCCTCTGCACCCACACGCCCACCGCCGCCCCAAACCGCGCCGCCACCTCCGGCGTCAGGCTCTTCCCCACAATTCCCCGCAGCCCGCTCACCCCAACCATCAACGGCGCATCACTCATAGGGCCCCAGCCTAGCCCGGGATCATGAAGTGGGCGAGTGTGGCCAGCCGCGGCCACTTCGGATGCGGCCAGGCCCGGCCACGCGGGGCCGAACCCTGCTGTTCGAAACCGGTCGCGCTTCCTGGCACAGGCTGTGCATGCGCACCGCCCGTGCAACCCGCGTTCTGCGCATTAGGGGAATTGTTCCGAGGTGTGGCTCCGATGGTCGCGCCATATGACCCCAGTGCCCATTGGTCGCGCATCAGACAGCCCCCAAGGAGCCACTCCATGAAACGCCTGATCTCCGCCGCGGCCTTGGCCATGTGTTCCGGCGAGTTGCTCGGCCAGGTCGCGTACGACTTCACGTTGGTCAACGCGATCCTCCCCAACGCCGCCGAAACCTATCTGTTCGACATCAACGACAATGGCCTGGCCATCGGCACGACGCTCGGTACAACCCCCATCGGAACCAGCTACGTCGGGTTCTCCTGGTCGCCGGCGGCAGGACCCGTGCAGCACGACCTCAACTGGCCCCGCGGCATCAACAACGGCGCGACTGCCGTCGCGTCCGGCGTGGTCCGCAACGTGGTGACCGGACAGACCTGGACACTCCCGCTCCTTCCCGGGACCTACATCGTTCCTTATCCCGGCGACATCAATGACGCCGGAGTGGCCGTCGGAATGGTTCAGACCTGCAACTGCTCGAACTCGGGCGGCGCGCTCCAGATCCCATACGTGTGGGACGCCGTCAACGGGGCCCGCACGATTTCGGTTCCGGGCGCCAAGGGCCTGAGCCGGATCAACGCGAACAACGTCGCCATCGGCTGGGTCGGGGGCAACTCGCAGCCCGACTCGTTTGTCGTCGACCTGTCCACCGGGCAGTACACCATGATGAGCACGGTCGTCCCGGACACCGGCCCGGGATCGGTCAAGGTGTACGACATCAACGACAGCGGCGTCGTCGTCGGCACACGCGCCGGTACCGGGGAAGTCTACTTCTACGGGTACATCTATTCGCCCGTCACCGGGGCCCAGCTCCTGCCGCTCCCCGGCGCGCCTTACCAGCAGGCGTTCACGCCCTCCGCTCTCAACAACGCCGGACAGATCGCGGGACAAGTCTACATCCTCGGGTCCCCGCGGTCCTGCGTGTACGACGCCCAGCACGGCTTCCGTGACCTCAATGACAACGCCGTCGTGGCGGGCATCCCCGCCGGCTTCGTGCTCATGTACACATCACGAATCAACAACAATGGGTGGATCGTGGGCTACGGTCTCGACGGCACAGGCCGGTACAGGTCGTTCCTCCTCCGGCCGCGCTCAACCGGTTCTTGCTACGCCAACTGCGACGGATCCACCCGTACGCCCGTTCTGTCCGCCAACGACTTTCAGTGCTTCATGAACACCTTCGCCGCGGGCGCGGCCTCCGCGAACTGCGACGGCTCAACCTCTCCCCCGGTCCTCACCGCCAACGACTTCCAGTGTTTCCTGAACTCCTTTGCCGCCGGTTGTTCGTAACGGCCCGATCGGCGCCGTGTTCTCAAGGAACTCCAATGAACCGTTCCTCCGTCATTCTCGCCGCCGCGACCCTCGCCTCCCTCCCCCTGGCCACCGCCCACGCCCAGCGCGAGCAGCATTCGTGGAGGTACTACCGCCCGGGTAACACCGGCATCCAGGGCGACTATTGCGACGCCCTCTGGATCGGGCCCGACAACGACCCGTGGATCGGCGGCTACGACCCCGGCTTCGAAGAAGGCGGCATCGCCAGGTTCATCCAAGCGCAGAACCGCTGGACCAACATCTCCAACATCGACTACCCCGAGATCGGCCACCCCGACAACACCGGCACGACCCGCGCTCGCGACATCACGCCCGACGCCCAGGGCAACCTCTGGATGGGCACCGGCCGCGGCGTCCTTCGTTTCAATCCCGGCATCGGGCCTTCATCCCTCAAGCGCTTCGACGCCGGAAACTCGCCCTGGCCCGGAGGCTGGGTCACCAACATCGAAGTCGCGCCCGACGACACCGTCTGGGCCAGCGGATACTCCACCGCCTGGGGCGGCGGCGGACTGATGCGCTACAACCCGGCCACCGGCGCCTGGACCTACCTCGGCAGCGGCCGACAGGAGATGCTCGCCATTCAGCCCAGGCCCGGCGGCGGGTATTACCTCTGGGCCGCCGACCGCCCGGGTTCAACCGCAGAGACGTCGCGATACGACAGCACGACGCAGACCTGGACCACCTTCCCTTCCACCAGCGGCAATCCGCGCAATCTTCCCGGACACACATGCGTGGATGCCGCCGGCAACATGTGGATCTACCGTGTCCTGCCCGACAACTTCAACGTCGTCCTCGATGTCCGCCGCCCCGACGGCTCGTGGGTCGGTGTACCGGCCCACCCCGGCGGAGTCGCCTCCGTCACGCACGCCTTCGGAACCCTGCAGGCCCTCACCGACGGCGGCAGCCAGGTCTGGCGATTCAACGGCTCCTCCTGGACCGGGCTCGGAGACTGGGGCAACATCAGCTGGACCTCCGACCTCGCCATCGACAGCGCCGGCGCGGTCTGGGCCTGCGGCGTCGGGGGCGCGGCCAAGCGCGACCCTATCTCTGGCCTCTGGCAACGCCACCGCTTGACCAACAACGGCCAGCTCGACAGCTTCAACAGCGATCTGACCGTGAACCAGGCGACGGGCGAGGTCTGGGCCTGCGCCAACGGCGGTCCAGGGATCGGCGGCATTGAAAAGTTCGATGGCGTCCGCTGGACCGGCTACAACAATCTCAACTACGGTCTCGGCCAGCCCTGGCCCTTCCCCACCGACAATGCCCAGGCGATCTACCAGCGCCCCTCGACCGGCGACATCGTCGCCAACCCGACCTTCAACGGCACTTCCCAGCTCAACGGCTCGACCTGGACCAACCTGCCCGGCGGATCGGGCGATGTCGTGCAATACGCCGAAGATTCGACCGGCCGGCTCTGGCAACTCGGTGAGTACTTCAACCTTTCCTACCGGTCCGGCTCAGTTTGGACCAACGTTGGCATCGCCGCGTGGGGCTCGCAACTCCGCGTCGATCCGGACCGTCCCGGCACCGTCTGGGCTCACGCCGGCTACGAAGTCGTGCGAACCGACGGCGCGTACCGATTCTCAAGAACCATCGACGACTTCCCCGAGCTCACCTCCCAGAGCGACACCATCTGGGGAATGGCCGTAGGGCGCAACGGAATCGTCTGGCTCGGATGCAGCGTCATGCTCGGAGCGGGCGGAAACGGCGGCGGACTGATCCGGCTCGACGCCAATACCGGGGCATACACGATCATGACGCACGACACCGGTTGGCCCCTGCCGGGCGCCTACGTCACGCCATGGGTCGTCACCCCAGACGGCCGCGTCTGGATGACCTACACCAACACGTTCCAGTCCTTCGACGGCGGTCTGTGCTGGTTTGACGGGACCAACGTCGGCGTCTTCCCAGGGCCGGTCCCCAGCGGCTCGCCGCAATGGGGCGGACTCCCGCACACGCAGATCAAGGACATGGAAGTGCGGCTCATCCCCGGCGGCTACGAACTGTGGATGAGCTGCCTCAGCCGCGGCATCGCCGTACTCAAGGTCACCGGCACGCTGCCGCAGTGCTACGCCGACTGCGATGGCGTCGGCGGCCTCACCGCCAACGACTTCCAGTGTTTCCTCAACGCCTACGCCTCGGGGGCGAGCTACGCCAACTGCGACGGCGTCGGCGGCCTCACCGCCAACGACTTCCAGTGCTTCTTGAACCGCTTCGCCGGGGGGTGCCGGTAGTCGACCCCGGCCCGGCGCCGGCTTACACTGTCGCATGCTCCGCGCGGCCCTTCTCTTCGCCGCTCTGTCGATCCCCGCCGACGCGGACGTCATCTACCAGACCAACCCCCCCTACTTCGGCCCCAGCGGCCCTCCGGGCTTCGAGGTCTTCGACGGGCAGTCCGTCGCCCTCCGCTTCACACCCGAACGCGACTACACCCTCGACACGATCCGCCTGTGGATCATGAGCAACGACCACTCGCAGGCCACCCACTTCCCCGTCCGCGTCGAGCTGCGCCGCTCCACCCCCGACGGCTCCCGCCCCAGCCCCTTCATCATCGACGAGATGTCCTTCAACGTCTCCGCGATCGGTTGGGACCCGATCCTCGAATCCGTGTTCTCACGGACCCATCCCCTCCTCCACGCCGGCGTCCATTACTGGATCGTCCTCGAGTGCGATGTCCACATCTACAACCCCGTATGGAACTGGTCCGACGGCAGCGTCGGCATCATCGCCCTCAGCGGCATCAACACCGCCAACTTCAACGAAGGCGGCGAGGGCGTCGTCACCGGCACCATCATCGAGGCCACCCCCGCCTGCTACGCCAACTGCGACGGCTCCACCACTTCTCCCGCGCTCACCGCCAACGACTTCATGTGCTTCCTCAACGCCTTCGTCAACAATAACGCCCGCGCCGACTGCGACGACACCGGCTCGTTGACCTCCAACGACTTCGCCTGCTTCATCAATCGCTACGCCCAGGCATGCCGCTGACGCTCACCGGACCATCGCCGACCGCGACCGTTCTCCCCGGCCGGCACATCACAGATTCCGCGGCTCTTCGGACCGGTGCACACGGGCCCGGCGTCACGGCGCCTTGGTCTCAAACTCCTTCGCCCGAGCCTCATCCCCACGCGACCGGTAGAACGCCGCGGCACGCGCCACCACTCGTTGCCGCAGCGCTGTATCCGTTCCCGCCGCGGAAGTCGCCGCCAGCGCCGCCTCCACCTCCACCCGCGCATCCTCCTCCGCCCCCAGATCGACCAGCGCATCGATCAGCCCCAGCCGCGTCGCGATCAATCGGGGATCCGCCGGAGCGTACGACGACTCGCGCAGACGCAGCGCCTCGCGGTAGCGCTCCACCGCGCCCGCCGCATTCTTCTTCGCCCGCAGCAGGCCCGCGTACGCGTTGAGCGTGTACGAACGGTCCGGGTGCTTGGCCCCCAGCCCCTTGAGTTCCAGTTCAAGCCCCTTGATGAACAGCGGTTCCGCCCGCGCAATATCTCCCTGTGCGAAAATCAGCACCGCCAGATTCGCCGTGGACTGCGCCACCAGCGGGCTCTCCGGTCCCAGCACCTCGGTGCGAATAGCCAACGACTCGTTCACCGCCGTCTCCGCCTCGCCGAGGCGATTCTGGAATCGCAGCGCGTTCCCATAGTTGTTCAGGCTCTCGGCCAGGTCCAGGCTCTTGGGTCCGGACTTCTCACGCCGGATGCGGATCGCATCCTCGAGCGCCGCTATCGCCTCCTCCGTCTTTCCCGAGGCCCGCAGCACGGCGCCAAGGTTGTTCTGCACCCGCGCGATGTCCAGGTTGTGGTCGCCCCGGATGGACCGGAACACCGAGAGCGCCTCTCGCAGCAACCGCTCAGCCTCCTGAAACTCCTGCTTGGTGTACAGGAGCGTGGCCAGGTCCACCCGCGCCTCCGCCGCGTCATGGTGCCCCGGGCCCGCGATCCGCATCCTCGCTTCGTACGAAGCACGGATCTCCTTCTCGGCCTTCTCAAACTCGCCCAGGCCCAGGTACGCCGTCCCGATCGTGCTGCGGAGGCTCGCCTGGACAAGCGGGCGATCCGCCAACTCCGATTCCAGCCTCGACGCCGCCTGGTCGAGAATGTCCCGCACCCTGACATCCGGCCCGGCCTTGAACGGGTTGGCCGACTCAAGCATGTCACGCAGAAACTCCGTCGTCGCCTCCGATTGGTCCCGCGCCGTAAACGCCTCGTCGCGCTGCCGGCGCACCGCGCTCGCCTGCCAGACTATCCCGCCCAGACCCACGCCCGTCCCCACAATGACCAGCGCGGCCAGCACGCTCGCCAGCGCGTTTCGCCGGAGGAACTTGGCCGTGCGGTACCCCACCGTGTCCCGACGCGCGATCACCGGCAGCCCCTTGAGGTACCGGTCGATGTCCGACGCCAGTTGTTCCGCCGAGGCGTACCGCCGCTCCGGCTCTTTACGCATCGCCATCAACACAATCGTGTCCAGGTCCCCGCGAAGCTCTCGCCTCAGCCGTTCATCCCGCGGCGTTCCGTCCGCCATGTCCCCGGCGATCGTGCTCGGCGGAGGCGGCGGCGCCGCCGCCACCACACGCTGAATTTCCGCCCGCGTCCGCGTCTTGAACTGGTACGGTGTCCGCCCCGAGAGCATCTCGTACAGCACCACCCCCAGGGAATACACGTCCGACGCCGTCGTCACCGGCCGGCCGTCGATCTGCTCCGGGCTCGCGTATTCCGGCGTCAGCCGGCGCTCTTCCAGCCCCGTCACCGTCGCCGAGTCCGGTCCCGAAGACAGCACCTTCGAAATCCCAAAGTCCAGCAGCTTGGGCGTCCCGCTCGATGTCACCAGGATGTTCCCGGGCTTGAGATCCCGATGCACCACCAGGTTCTGGTGCGCAAACTGCACCGCCCGGCAGATCGCCATGAACAGCCGCAGCCGGTCCGGCGTTCCCAGCAGCTTCTCCCGGCAGTACCGGTTCACCGGCGTCCCGTCCACGAACTCCATCACCAGGTACGGCCGTCCATCGGGCAGCGACCCGCCGTCGTGGAGCACCGCGATGTTGGGATGGTTCAGATTCGCCAGCGTCCGGCGCTCCGCCCGGAATCGCCGCAGAATCTCCTCCGTGTCCATCCCCCTCTTCACCACTTTGATCGCCACACGCTGCTCGAACGCGCCGTCGGCCCGCGTCCCGAGATACACCGCTCCCATCCCGCCCGCGCCGATCAGTCTCTCGATCCGGTACGGCCCGATGCTCACGCCCACCATCGGATCGGGCTCGCCACCGGCCAGCGCGCTGAGCACGTCCGCCCCGAACACCGGCGTCCCCAGAAAGTGCGCGGGAACCGGCCCCAGCAGCGCCCGGACCTCGGCCCGAACCATCGCATCGGCCTCCGCGTCCAGCGCCGCCGCGCGATCGCGATCCGCCAGGTCGCGGACCCGGAAGAACAGCTCCTCGGCTCGCGAAAGCTGCTCGGGGGTCACGGCCGCTCCCGCGTCATGTCACGATGAAGCCACGCGCGGGCGAACTCCCAATGACGCGACACCGTGGGAATCGATACCCCCAGCATCCGCGCCGTGTCCTCCAGGCTCAACCCGCCGAAGTACCGCAGCTCCACCACGCGCGCCTTTGACTCATCCACCTTCGCCAGCCTCTCGAGCGCTTCGTGAAGGTCCACGACATCCACGTTCAGCGCCTCCACCTCCACGCTCTCGAGCGCCACCCGCTCCGCCCCGCCGCCACGCTTGAGTCGCCCCCGCGCCCGCGCGTGCTCCACCAGGATTCGCCGGATCGCCTTGGCCGCGGCACCGAAAAAATGCGCCCGGTTGTCCCACGTCCCCTGCTCCGGTCCCACCAGGCGCAGGTACGCCTCGTTCACCAGCGCCGTCGGCTGCAGCGTGTGATTCGCCCGCTCGTTCGCCAGGTGGCCCGCGGCCAGGTGGCGAAGCTCTTCATACACCACCGGAAACAACTCGTCCGTCGCCGCGGCGTCACCGCCCGACGCACGAGCCAGAAGAACCGTCACGGTGTGCTGGGCTTGGTCCTCCGGCCGCATTCATCGTGGTCCCTGTTCCGCTGCCACACTTTAGCGAGGCCCGTGCCAGGGGTATTCACCCCATCAAATTTCGCGATTCTTGGGTGATAAACCGCCGCCGCTCCCGTCGCATGGTACTGGCGAGGCCGGGGTAAACACCACGTTCGGCCACCACTGGCCAACCCCGGCCCCGGCCCCCCGCGACCCGGCCCACCCATGCCCGGCCGGGCCGGGCACAGCGCTTGCAATCACCCCCGACTCGCGGAGTTTCCAGGAGTTGCCAAATGCGTACGGGATCTTTGAGTGTCGCTGCCCTCATCCTCGGATGCCTCGCATCGAACGCCCTCGGTCAAGCCAACTTCTCCGAGTCCTTCGAAAACCTCGACGACGGCACCGAGCAGCTCGGCGGCCCACCCATGCTCGTCAGCCGCGGTTGGATCTTCCGCAACCAGAGCCGCCCCGCCGGCACAGGCTACAGCCCCTACTGGACCCCCTTCCCCGCGTGGGGCCAATCCGGCGCCGGCCTCGGCCACGGCGGTTTCGCCACGTGGCAGAACACCTCCTCAAAAATCTCCGCATGGGCCATCCTCCCCCAAGTCCCGGGGCAACTCGCCGGCGACCCGCTCCGCCTCTGGACCAGCGCCCCGACCAACGCCTTCGGAATGAACAACTCGATGCTGGAGGTTCGCTATTCGCCCAGCGGCGGAACCAACACCGGAAGCAACGAGAACGATGTCGGCGACTTCACCCAGGTGCTGTTGACCATCCCCGGCGCCAACGGCCATCCGTGGACTGAGCGAACCGTTGCTCTGCCCGGAACCGGCCGCGCCGCCGTTCGCTACATCCTGCCCCCGGCCTCAGACAGCTTCAACTTCACCGGCTCGTTCATCATCGACTCGGTCCGAGTCGGCGTGCTCCCCCTCAACTACCCGCTCCCCGCCCCGGGCCAGACCGTCCACTGGACCGCCGCGATGAGCCCGATCGTGATCGGCTACGAAACGACGATCCCGACGGGCGCGACCGTGATCGTGGACCCCGGCGTCCAGGTCCAGGTCGCCCCGACCGTCAAGTTCCACGTCAACGGCACCCTCGATGCCCGGGAAGGAACCCGCTTCACCGTCCCCATCGATGCCCAGCTCAACATTGTGGGCGAGGCCCTCTTCACCGGAACCGCCGCCAACCGCATCACCCTCGCCGGCGGACCCGCCTGGTTCGGCGGCGACAACGGCTACCAGGTCAAGCACACCGGCCGCGCTGTCCTCTCTCACGTCAGCCTCGACGCCATGATGAAGACCGCCACCTACATCTACCTCACCGGCGGCGGCCGCATCATCGCCTCCGACGTCCGCGTCACCCAGCCCGACTGCGGCTTCTACATCGACCGCGGCACACTCGCCCTGCGAGACTCAACGTTCACCACCGGCATGCTCCGCCTCGTGGACTCGTACCTCCTCGCCGACCACATCACCCTCAACAACGCCCAGCTCGTCTCCGACCGCTACAACGCCGGCCAGACCATCTACCTCGACAACTTCAACGCCACGGGGATGACCAGCGACTCGCCATTCCTGCTCAACGGCTACGACCACTTCTTCGGAACGCACAACACCATCAGCGGAAACCTGTACCCCGTGCACCTGAGCGGTGGCGGCATCGCCCCCGGCAGCGTCGTGCCCCTCACCGGCAACGCCAGCAACATGATCCACGCCGGGATCGGCAGCGTCGGCGGCCGCGTCACCTTCCCCAATCTTGGTCTCGACTACCGGATCGACTACCCCGGCGACAACTTCAACGAACTCGGCGGCCTCCTCACCATCGAGCCCGGCGTCACCGTCAAGTTCGATTGGGGCGCCTATCTCTGGGCCACCTACGGCTCCAACATCATCGCCCGAGGCACCAATGAGCTCCCCATCACCTTCACACGCCTCAACCCCGGCCAGATCTGGCAGACCGTGGACTTCTCCGTCAACTTCAACCGCCCTCTCCTCGAGCACTGCATCTTCGAAGGCGCCGACCGCGCCCTCGTCGCCGATGAAACCGTCGTCCGCGCCACCGACTGCGAGTTTCGCAACAACAACTTCGGCTTTCGCGGCGTGAACTACCTCTACGCCGAGGTCCACAAGAGCCGCTTCCTCAACAACGGAGTCGGCCTCCAGGCCGCGTCAAACGCCGGGTTCAAGGCCGACGGCGGCACCATGCCCAACCTCTTCCAGGGCAACACCCTCGCCGCCGAAAACCAGAGCCTCACCAGCATGGAATCCGCCACCGGCAACTACTGGGGCAGCCCCAGCGGCCCGACCTCCGCCTCCAACCCCGGCGGCACCGGCGACCCCATCGGCCAGTACATCTCGTTCATTCCATTCCGCACCAAGCCGCCGGTGTTCACGGACACCACGCCCGCCGTCCGCCTGCTCCCGACTTCGTTCCTCAACGAGCACAACCGCAAGATCCTCCTCACCTGGACCGCCACCGACGACCGCCAGATCGTGTCCCAGCGAATCGAATGGGCCCCGCACGATGAGTGCCTCCCCGGCCTCAGCGTGCTGGTTCCCAACATCCCGGGCACAGCACGCTCCTGGGAAGTCACCATCCCCGAGTACGGCTTCTCCAGCTGCATCGATCCCGCGGTCCTGCGCGTCGTCGCGGTCGACAACGCCGGCCAGGAAGGCTTTGACGAAACCATGTACAACCTGCCGCGCGACGCCGATCCACCCGCGCCCGTGCCGTTCCCGATCACACAGACCCTCCGCCCTGGCCAGACGATCGACGTGTGTGTCACGGGCAACTACTTCGACGCGTATCTCTTCCTCGACGGCGACCAATGGTCCTTCTCCCTCGGCGGAACCACCACCAACTGCCTCTCCGGCGGCGCCCACATGCCGCCCGTGAGCACCGACCTCGCCCGCATCGGCATCCGCTCGTTCAACTCGTGGTCCTTCACCCCGTACTTCTCCATCCGCCCGGACCCCATGATCGGCGATGCCCCGCCCGTGATCGCCATGCTCAGCCCCGTTGCAGGCCAGGCCTTCCCCGGCGGCTCGACCGTCCCCATCACCTGGGCCGCCTCGGACGATGAAGCCGTCCGCTCCATCGACATCCACGCCAGCTACGACGGCGGCCGCACCTGGCACACCATCGCCCGCGATCTGCCCGGCGCCTCCACCGCCTTCAACTGGCAGCTCCCGCCTTCGACCGGCATCGCCGACGTCCGCGTCCGCGTCATGGCCCGCGACCTCCGCTTCCAGAACTCTTCCTCCGGCGCCGATCGACCCCTCTCGATCACGCCCGGCAACGCCCCCGCCGCGTGCTACGCCAACTGCGACGCCTCCACCGGCACGCCCGCTCTCACCGCCAACGACTTCCAGTGCTTCCTCAACAGGTACGCGGCCGCAGACTCCTACGCCAACTGCGACGCCTCCACCGGCACGCCCGCTCTCACCGCCAACGACTTCCAGTGTTTCCTCAACAAGTTCGCCGCCGGCTGCCCGTAACCATCGCCCCCTTCCCGAAAGCACCTCCCATGAAACTCGCACTCCTCATCTCCCTCGCCGCCGCCTCCGCCGCACTCGCCCAGCCGCTCTACACCGTCACCGACCTCGGCCGAATGCCCGGCTACACCTACAGCACGTTCCCGCTCGACATCAACAACCGCGGCGAAGTCGTCGGTTTCGCCCAGGGCGGCGCCACCTACCAGGCCTTCATCTGGGACGCCTCACGCGGCATGCGCGCTCTCCCGCCCGTTCCCACCCAGGAATCGCGCAGCTCCACGGCGCTCGCCATCAACGACAACGGCGACATCATCGGCTTCTCCGGCCAGTCCGGCGGCTCCAACATCGTCGGCTGGGTCTACCACGCCGGCCAATACACCATCCTCGGCTCCATCCCCGGCTACAACGGCGCTCTCCCCTCCGGCATCAACAACAACATGGAAGTCGTCGGCCGCGCCACCGGCTTCGATTCTCTTGCTCCCTACACCAACTTCTACTGGTCCCCCGCCACCGGGATGATCAACCCCGTCCCCGGCTCCCAGGCCGAGTTCTACGACATCAACGACTCGGGGATCATCTGCGGCGGCTTCCGCTCCGGCAACGCCGAAGGAATCACCACCTGGAACATGCGCACCGGCGCCGTCTCCGACCTCGGCATTCTCCCCGGCGCGGGCCTCGCTCTCGGGTACAGCATCAACGCGTCCGGCCGCGTCGCCGGCGTCAACACCTTCTACGACATCAGCGGCCACGCCACCGCCCACCCCGTCTACGCCTCGCCCGAGACCGGTGTGGTCGACCTCTCGATCTTCCAGTCCGCCGGCATCGGTATCAACAACCTCGGCGACATCGTCGGCTCACGGCCCTTCGCCTCCAACTCCACCTATTACAGCTGGCTCTACAGCCCTGCCCGCGGCACCATTCTCGACCTCCAGGCCGTCGTCCAGGACGCCGCCCACTTCTCCCAGGTCTCGAGCGCCCGCGCCATCAACGACGCCGGCCAGATCGTCGCCACCGGAAACAACGGCAACTTCCCCACCGATCTCTCCCGCCGCGGCCTCGTGCTCACACCCATCCCCGCCCCCTGCTACGCCAACTGCGACGCTTCCACCCTCGCCCCCATCCTCACCGCCAACGACTTCCAGTGTTTCCTGAACAAGTTCGCCGCGAAAGACCCGTACGCCAACTGCGACGGTTCCACCATCGCGCCGACGCTGACCGCCAACGACTTCCAGTGTTTCCTCAACGCCTACGCCGCCGGTTGCCGGTAACCGAGCCCTCAGCCTTCGTGTCCTCGCCAGCCCCTTCCTCACCCATCAGGATCGCTCGCCATGAATACCCGCCTGTGCACCTTCCTCGCCACCGCCCTCGCCGCGTCCTCCGCGTGTTTCGCCCAGATCAGCCCCACGTGGCGGCTCCACCGTCCCAGCATGACCGGCATCCCCGGTGACTACGTCCAGGCCATCTACATCGACCAGGACGACCTTCCCTACATCGCCGCCTACACGCCCTTCTGGGAAGAAGGCGGCCTCGGCCGCTTCGACGGCGACCACTGGACCACGCTCAACAACGTCGACTCCCCGCTCATCGCCTCGCCGCGCTTCATGGAAATTCTCCGCGGGCCGGACGGCTGGCTCTGGATCGCCTCCGACAAGGGCCTCCTCCACTACAACCCCGCCGTCGGCCCATCAACGCTCGAGAAGTTCGACCGCACCAACTCCCCCATCCCCGGTGACCAGATCCGCGACATCGACTTCGCGCCCGACGGCACACTCTGGATCGCCATCAACAACGTCAGCGGCTCTCCCGCCGGGGGCCTCGTGCGACTCAACCCGGCCACACATCAATGGACGGTCTGGACCACCGCCAACGGAATCACCTGGGGCGGTTCCTGGCCGGGTTGGGACGCGATCGAGCACGTCGCCGTTGTTCCCGACGCCGCCGGCAAAGGCTACACCGTCTGGTTCGGCTCGCCCGACAGCCTCGGCATGGGCTCGTGGCGCTCCGGTGCGTTCACCTGGCACGGCAACCCGCAGAATCCTCCCGCCGGCCGCTACCCGCTCTGGTTCAGCACCGTCGATCCCGTGGACGACGAAGGCAACCTCTGGATGGTGACCAGCCAGGGCCTCGCCAAGCGCGCCCGCGACGGTACCTACACACCCATCAGCTACCCCGCCGGCGTGAGCTCGCAGCTCCAGAAGTTCCAGCCCCTGCGCAACGGACGGGCCATCATCGGCACCTTCTACGCCGATGTGTTCCTCTACAACGGCTCCACCTGGCAGTTCATCGGCAACTGGGGCGGCGGCACGCACACCTACGCCCTCGCCGAAGACTCCCAGGGCCGTATCTGGGCCGGCGGAATCGGCGGCGCTTCCTTCTACAACGGCTCAAGCTGGCAGCGCTACCGCCTCACCAACACCGGCATGCTCAGCTACTTCATCCAGACCATCGACTTCGCCCCCGACGGCCGCGTGTTCATGAACGGCAACGGAGGCCCCGGCGTCGGCGGGTTCAACATCTTCGACGGCGTCCACTGGACCGGCGTCAACAACCACAACTATGGACTCGGCCCGACCTGGGGCATGCCCACCGACGATGTTTCCTCGCTCCGCGTCCGCTCCAACGGCCACCTGCTCGTCGCGCCCACCAACCAGGGTCTCTTCGATTGGGACGGCGCGAGCTACTCAAGCCTCGTCCCGCAGGGCACCGCCCTCTCCATCGTTCAGTGTGACAGAACGGGCCGTGCGTGGGCCGCGGGCGATACCGGCGGCCTCTTCCACGACAACGGCAGCGGCCAGCTCATCCAGAGCCCCTGGATGGAGATCAACACCATCAAGCCCGACCCGCTCGACCCGACCCGCGTCTGGGTCTGCAACTGGAACGACGTCACCCGCACCGACGGCGCCAACCACCAGACCTACCCCCGCTCGCTCCTGGGCCTCACCGTCAACACGCTGGAGCAACAACTTCAGTGCATGGCCCCGGCCGCCGACGGAACGATCTGGATCGGCAGCGGCAGCGGCCTCTACCACTTCAATCCCGCCACTTCCGCGTACACCCGCTACACCAAGGCCAACTCCGGCCTCCCCGCCACGCAGGTCTACAAGCTCGAAATCACCCCCGACGGTTCGGTCTGGATCTTCAGCCAGGACGATGTCCCGCCCTACACCGGCGGCCTCACCCGCTTCGGCGGATCCACCTGGACCACCTACTCCACCGCCAACTCTCCTCTGCGCGAGAACAACATCGCCTGCCTCGCCTCGCGCCCCATCACCGGTGGCTACGAGCTCTGGGTCGGCCTCCAGTCCCAGGGAATCGCCGTCCTCACCGTGCAGACCGCTCCGCCCTGCTACGCCAACTGCGATGCCTCCACTCTCGCCCCCGTTCTCACCGCCAACGACTTCCAGTGTTTCCTCAACCGCTTCGCCGCCGCCGATGCCTACGCCAACTGCGACGGCTCCACCATCGCCCCCACCCTCACCGCCAACGACTTCCAGTGTTTCTTGAACCGCTTCGCGTCCGGATGCCCCTGACGCCTCGGCCCACACCCAGCGGACACCGGAGCCCTTTCATGTCCAGTCACATCGCACACACCGTCGCAGCACTCACCGCCGCGCTCGCCGCCTCCTCTTCCTTCGCCGCTCCCGGAGACCCGCTGTGGTCCATCGTGCGCGACGGCTACAGCACCACCGCGCGGCCCACCGTCGCCTCCGATGGCACGGTCTACTGGACATTCCGCGGCCTCTACAGGCTCAACCCCGCCACGGGCGCGGTTGCCTGGTTCCGTGAAAACCAGGCCGGCGGCCTCATCTCCGTTGGCCCCGATGGAACCATCTACGCCACCGGCCAGGTCGACCAGGGCGCCGCCGGACAGCCAAGCTGGCACCCCGCCGCCATCGCCCTCTCACCCGACAACCAGCTCCTCTGGGAATGGGTCTACGACCCCGCTTACGGCTGGCCCGAAGCCGGCCCCACCCTCGGACCCGACGGGAACCTCTACATCATTTCCTACGGCGGATACGAAGCCGCCGGACACCTTTTCTCCCTCACAACCTCCGGCCTTTTCCGGTGGGACTTCCGCCACTTCGCCAACGGCAACAGCGCCCAGCACCTCACCTTCGCCGGCCCCAACGTGCTCAAGGTCGGCGATCTCACCGCCATCCCCACCGGCCCGCTGGTCAGCTCCAGCGCCGGAATGGTCGCCGCGGACATGGGCTCCGGCCAGCTCGCCTGGTCCGAAGCCTTCGCCGCCAACGGCGACCCCGTCGTCTCTCCCGACGGCGCCCACATCTACGTCGCCCTGAAACTCACCCGCCAGTTCCGGTCCTACACCGCGCAACACCAGCTCGAATGGACCTACACCGTCGACTGGAGCCCGACAGGCATCAACACCGTCGCCATCGGCTCCGACGGCAACACCTACCTGTCCCACGCCGCGTACAAGGTCCTCTCCCTCACCCCCGCCGGCGCTGTCCGCTGGTCGCTGAGTAGCGCCCTCCCCGCCTCGTACTACTACCCGCCAACCGTCAGCCCCGACGGCCGCGTCATCATCTACACCACCACCGGACCGGGCACAACCCCAGGCTACATCACCGCCCTCCGCACCAGCGATGGCACAAAACTATGGGAAACGACTCTCCCCGCCGCCTCCGGCGGGTACTCGGCCGTTCGCGGCTACGGCGGCGTTCAGTTCTCCCCGGACAGCGCCGTCGCCTATGTCCCCGCCAGCTCCGTCTGCTACTGCGGCCCCACGGGCTACCAGCAGCGCGGCTATCTCTTCGCATTCCAGGTCTCCGCCGCGCCGACAACCTGCTACGCCAACTGCGACGCCTCCACCCTCGCGCCCATCCTCACCGCCAACGACTTCCAGTGCTTCCTGAACAAGTTCGCCGCGAAAGACCCTTCCGCCAACTGCGACTCGTCCACCACCCCTCCCGTCCTCACCGCCAACGACTTCCAGTGTTTCCTCAACGCGTGCGCGGCGGGTTGCCTCTGATCCGCGCTCGTCACCGGCCCGCCGACACATCCCACTTCGCCGGCCCCGCATCCCAGATCCGCACCGTCCCATCGTTGCCCGTTGACACTAGCCGCCGCCCATCCGGCGTCCAGTCCACCGTGTACACGGTCCCCGTGTGCCCCCGCAGAATCAGGATCTCACGCCAATCTCGCGTATCGAAGAGATGGATCATCCGGTCCTGAGACCCCACGGCCAGCCGCGACCCATCCGGGCTGAACGCCGCGGACCACGGCGCCGGCGGCATCCCCGTCAGGCGCACCACCGTCGTCCACGACCCGGTCTCCCAGATCACAACGCAGCCGGCATTGTCCAGCGTCGCCAGCAGCGACCCATCCCCGCTGTACGCCAGGCCAAGAACATTGGGGCTGCCGTACTGCGGTGGGTACCGGAGCTCGCGCGTCGTAAACACGTTCGTGTCCAGGACCATCACCGAACCATCGGCCTGCCCCAGCGCAAGCTCCGGGCGCTTTGGGTTGAACCGCACCCGCGGATTCCCGGGAAGCGTGTAGCGGACGCTCCCCCGGAGCTCGCCCGTCGCCGCGTCCCGGACCTCAACGGCGTGCTCGTGCGCGCTGGCCAGCAGCGACCGGTCCCCCGAGAATGTCGTGGCATGGGCCACACCGTTCTCGCTCGTCACCCGCCACAGGCACGTCCCGTCGTCGAGCTTCCACATGGCGAGTTCACCCCCGACTTCCGCGATGGCCACCCGCTCATCGCCCGTCGTCCACCCTTGTGACCAGCTGAGCCCCCCCGGCACCGGCGCCGTGCCCACCCACTGCTCCTTCTCCAGATCCACATATTCGAACTTGCCCCTCCCCCCCGCCAGCGCCCGACGCCCGTCCGGCAACACCGAGGCCCACGCCGCCCACGGAATCACAACCAGCCCCCGGATCCCGCGCGCATCCCACGCCTTGACCACGCCGTCGGCGCCCGCCGTGATCAATCGGTCCGAGGCAAAGCTCGCGCTGATGACCCGATCCTCGTGGCCCACCAGCGTCGCCAGCAGGGCCCCCGTCCCGAAGTCCCACACCCGCATCGCCCGGTCCCACGAGCCCGCCATGATCTGCGCCCCATCCGCGCTGAACGAAAACGGCAGAAAGTCCTGCGTGCCCCCCGCGAAGTAGCGCGGCTCGCGCACCCCCTCAGGGTCCACCGCCACGATCACCGGCCCGCGGCTGGCCACCACCCACGCGCCGTCCGGCGAATATCTCACCCACCCCCAGTCCGGGTACGCCACCCCCAGCGTTCGTATCTCCCGGATCGTCTCCAGCGTGCCCGCGTCGAGAATCGCCACCCCAAAGGGCACGCTCGCGCCGATCCGCGTCCCGTCGGCGCTGAAGTCCGCGCACGCGCTATGCACACCGCTCAGCGCCCGCGACCGTTTCATCTCTCCCGTCGCGAGATCCCAAGTCTGCACAGAACCGTTCCGCCCCGAGGTCATCAACGTGGACCCGTCGGGCGAGAACGACGCCGACATGTACCCCCAACTGCCTTCCACCACCAACCGACGCCGGATCGTTCCGTCCGCAAGGTTCCACACGACCACGAGGTCGCTGTTCTGCGTCACCGCCATCGTTCCATCGCGAGAGAACCCGATGATGAACTCGTGCCTCGTTTCCCGCTCGCCGGGAAACTCCACGCTCCATCGAACCTGCTTCCCATCAAGTCCCGTCAGACACAGCACCCCGTCCCGCCGGATCGACAGCAGGGACTGCCCATCCGGTGTCGCCCGCGAATCACACACCAGCGGCAGCGCCACCGTCTCGCGGCTGTCATCCGCCCTCGCCGCCAGGTACCTCCACTCCCACCCCCGGTGTTCCACCGGCGCCCCACGAAGCTGCATCTTTGCCGTCCCCGCGTCGGCAACACGCAACGCCGAGTCCGCCGCCGCCACGCTCGCCGCGTACGCGCTCCGCTGCGCTTCATCCCGCTCGCGCACGGCCGCTCTCTTCGCCGCCGACGCTTTCACCATGCCCGCGCTCGTCCCGATCAGCCCCAACACCAGCACCAGCACAACCGCCAGGACACCCCCGACAAGCGCCCGATGCCGCCGCGCCACCGACCTCGCCTGGTACCAGAAACTCGGCGGGTGAGCCAGCACCGGCTTCCCCGCCAGGTACCTCCGGATGTCCGCCGACAGTTCACCCGCGCTCTGGTACCGCCGCTCCGGCTCCTTGCTCAAACACTTCAGCGTGATCGCCTCCGCACCCACGTCAATCGACGATGAAATCGATCGCGGCCGCGCCGGCGTCGCGTGAGCAATGTTCTCCAGCGCCTCCCGCGGCCCCACGTCCACGTCGTACGGGAACCGCCCCGTCAACGCCTGGTACAGGATCACCCCCAGCGAGTACACATCCGTCCGCAGGTCGATCTTCGACGGGTCCCCGCACGCCTGCTCCGGGCTCGCCCACGGCATCGACCCCACGAACTGCCCCGTCGCCGTCATCCGCCGGTCACCATCGGACACGATCCGCGCCAGCCCGAAGTCCAGTATCCGCGGCGTCCCTTGATCATCCACCAGGATGTTCGCGGGCTTCAAGTCTCGATGGATGATCCCCCGCAGGTGCGCCGCGCTCACCGCGTCCGACACCTTCTCCATCACCCGCATGATCTCCTGCGGACGCCGCCCCACACCCTCCGCGAACTGATCCAGCGGCCTCCCCTCCACGAAGTCCATCGCGTAGTAGAAGTGCCCCCCGCGTATCCCGCTCGCCAGGATCCCCACGATCCCCGCGTGCTCGAGCTGCCCCAGGATCCTCACCTCCCGCTCAAACCGTGCCGCGTCCCGGTCCCCCGAGAACAGCCCCTCCCGCATCATCTTGATCGCCACCCGACGACCCGTCGATGTCTGAACCGCCTCGAACACCACCCCCTGCCCGCCTCGCCGCAGCTCCCGCACAACCTTGAACCCCGCGATCGCATCCTCGCCCAGCGGCTCAATCGGTCCCTCGTAGCTCCTCCCCGTCCTCGACCTCCCCGTCGCCGACATCTTCGCCCGCTCCAGCATCGAAAGCAGCGACAGCTCACGCGCCAGGTCCGGCATCAGGTCCGGATTCGCCGCAATCACCTCCGCATCCCCCGCCCCTTCCCCTCGCGCTCGACGGACCATCACCTCCTCGACAATGTGCCGGATCCGCGCTGCCCGCCTCGCACCACCAATGGCCCCAGGTCCGCTCAACCAAGACTCCTTCGCTGCAATCCCACTGCTTCCAGCCCGAAGGGCTGATAGTCAATAGCCGGGGGTGGAGCGGGTCCTCGAGCGACACCCCCGGAAACCCCGACAAGCGGTCCGCACCCCGAAGGGGTGCACGTATCGCACACGTGTACCCTGCTCAACCCGTCCGTCCCCCTTGAGAACGAAATCCCGCCAAATCCCTGTCACCTCACTCCGACCGACTCAGATACTTCGTCGCCTCACCCATCCCCTCACGCAGCGCCTGCAAGCCCCGGCTGCACAGCTTGTGCACCGCCGGCTCCGTCTTCCCCAGCCGCCCCGCCGTCTCCGCCACGCTCAGCCCCTCCAAGTACCGCAGCGACAACGCCTCCCGATACTCCTGCTTCAACCCCGCCAGCGCCACCTGCACCGCCGCCGCCGCCTCATGCCCTCCCGCCGACCGGCTCGGCGTCCGTTCGCTCACCGCCACCAGGTCGATCAGCGCCGCGATCGAGCTCCTCTCCTGCCCGCCCGCTCCCACCCGCCCCCCGCCCCGCTTCGCCGCGTTCTGCGCCCGAACCACATCGATGATCCGGTTGTCCGCGATCGCCGTCAGCCACCGGTAGAACGCATCGGGCCCCTCCGGCCGGAATGCCCCGATGCTCCGGAACGCCGTCGCAAACGCCTCCTGGATGATGTCCTCCGGCGCCACCACGCTCCGCAGCTCCCGCGGCAGCTTCTCCTCCACCCGCGCCAAAAGCTTCGGGTACGAATCCAGCAGCAGGCGATCCAGCGCCAACGGCTCCCCCGCGATCGCCCGTTCCACCAGGTCCATCGTGCCCTCCGATGCGCCTCGATCAATATACCGCGCACGCGCGCGCAAGCCCCCGGATTCTTCACTTCGAATTTCCGCGGCCGCGCCGCTCGCTGTTTTCGTTCTCTTCCTCAGCCCGCGATAGCAACGGGCAAACCGGAGATCGAATTCCATGCGACGCCACCTCCCGACCGCTGCCGCCCTCATCGCTTCCCTCGCCGGGCTCGCCCGCGCCCAGACCCCCGCCGACACCGGCTTTACCTACCAGGGCAAACTGGTCGACGCCGGAACCCCCGCCACCGGCGCCTACGACATGCGCTTCACCCTCTTCCTCGACGAGGCCGCCACCCTCCCGACCGGTCCCGTCCTTGATCTTCCGGGCGTCGCCGTCAGCGGTGGCCTCTTCTCCTCGCGCCTCGACTTCGGCGCCCAGTTCACCGGCTCCAAAACCTGGCTCCAGATCGAAGTCAGCCCCGCCGGCGCCGGAACCTACACCGCCCTGCCACTCCAGGAAATCACCAGCGCCCCGCAGGCCAACTTCTCCCTCGCCCCCTGGGCCACCAACTCCGGCGGCCACATCTACTTCACCGGCGGCGCTGTCGGCATCGGAACGCCATCGCCCGAAACCAACCTCCACCTCTTCTCCGGCGACTCGATCACCAGCCTCATCGAAACCACCGGCGGCACCAACTCCTACACCCTCACGACCTATCGCAACGCCAACGGCTCGTGGCAGACCGGCACCTCCCGCAACTTCCTGAACGACAACTTCCTCATCGCCCGCGCAGGCAACCCCCAGGTCGCCGTCCAGGTCACCCCCGCCGGCCTCGTCGGCATCGGCACCAGCGCCGCCCCCGGCGCCAAGCTCCACGTCTTCGACCCCCTCTCGGTCAGCTCCCTCGTTGAAACCGGCGGCGGCACCAACGCCTGGGCCCGTGCCACCTTCAAGAATGCCAACGGCTCCTGGGACATCGGCACCTCCCGCAACTTCCACAGCGACGCCTTCTACATCTCCCGCGCCGGCTCCAGCGCCACCGCGTTCCAGGTGTACCCCTCCGGCTCGGTCACGGTTGGCGACCCCATCCCGGGCGCCAAGTTCCACGTCTACGACGCGGGCTCCCTTTCCACCATGGTCGAAACCGGCGGCGGCACAAACTCGTGGGCAAAGACCACCTACAAGAACGGCAACGGCTCCTGGGACATCGGCACCTCCCGCGGGTTCAACAACGACGCCTTCTACATCTATCGCGTCGGGTCTCCCACCGTCGCGTTCCAGGTCGCCGCCAACAACATCACCTACGTTCAGGCCCTGCAGATCACCGGCGGCGCCGACATCGCTGAACCGTTCGAGGTGTCTTCTTCTCACGCGGCCGACAATGAAGTCCGCCCCGGGATGGTCGTTGTCATCGACGAAACCAACCCCGGGAAGCTCCGCCTCACGTCCGATCCCTACGACACCAAGGTCGCCGGCATCATCTCCGGTGCCAACGGCCTCGCCCCCGGGATGGTCCTCAAGTCCGACGCCTCCCCCCTGACCTCCGGCGAGCACCCCGTCGCCATGACCGGCCGCGTCTGGTGCTACGTCGACGCCTCCTTCGGGCCCGTCCAAGCCGGCGACCGCCTGACCACATCCTCCACCCCAGGCCACGCCATGAAAGCCGACGATGCCACCGGCCGAACCGGCGGCGCCGTAATCGGCAAGGCCATGACCTCCCTCCAGTCCGGCAAGGGCATGGTCCTGGTCCTCGTCAACCTCCAGTAACACTCCTGACTCGTACTCCACCCACCTCCCGACGGATCACCACCATGAATCCCTCCTCCCTTGGCCTTCCACTCGCCCTCCTGGTTGTCGGCGCCTCTCACGCCGCGGCACAGCCCGCCGAGGTCAAGCCGCGTCCCTTCACCGGAATGCTCGCCCCGGTCCCCGTCGATGCGACACCGGCCAATCCCCCGCCGCCCGTGCAGCAGTGCCAGGTCATCATGGACCCCATCCCCGGCCGCGGACCCCAACGCCCCACCGACGCCGGACAGCTCGTCTGGAATGTCACCTGGGACCCCAGCATCACCCCCGCCCAGCGCGCGGTCATCCAGTTCGCCCTCGACGAATGGCGCGGCATCGTGCTCGACACCTCCGACCGCATCCCCAATCCCTACCCCATCACCATCGCCGCCTTCGACTTCGATCCCTCATCCTCGCTCCTCGCCCTGACCACCGTCAGCTACTTCCTCGCCTCAGGCAACCTCAACGGCGCCACCATGTCGTTCAACACGCGGTACTCCTTCTTCATCGATCCCACACCCGCCGACGATTCCGAGTTTGTCGGGCCCACCCCGCCCGCCAACTACGACATGCTCACCGTCGCCCGGCACGAGCTCGGCCACGCCGTCGGCTTCACCCAGACCTCACGCATCAACCTCTGGATGAGCGGCGCCATCTTCGACGGCCCCCGCCTCAACATCGCCACCGACACCACCACCGGTGTCGGCTTCCACACCGACTCCACCATCCACGCCAACGACATCATGAACTCCGGCGTCGGAACCTCCACGCGCCGCCCCATCTCCCTCTATCCCTCCGCCGCCCTCGTCGCCCGCGCCTTCGACTACCGCATCCCCATGTCCTTCATCGACCCCGTCTCTCCAGGCAGCCTCCTCACCGGCACCGTCAACCAGCCCTTCCAGACCGTCGCCCAGGCCAACGCCGCCCCCCTCCTCCTCTTCGCCCCCACCACCCACCACGTCCCCGTCAACTCCTTGGTCTCCGGTTCAAAAACGTGGATGGCCGCCCGCGGCGGCTCGCTCATCGTCGCGCCCTGAAGTCGCCCTCACACAGGAACCTCCCGTGAAACCCGTCCAACACATATCCGTGTCGATCGTCTCCCTCGCCGCGGCGGGCTCCCTCTGCTCCGCCCAGCCCTTCGCCATCGATTGGTCCTCCATCGACTCCGGCGGTGCCGCCGACCTCTCCGCCGGATCTTTCCAGCTCGGCGGCGCCATCGGCCAGCCCGACGCCGGCGTCCTCACCGCCGGTTCCTTCGAGTGCCAGGGCGGATTCTGGAATACCGACAGCGCGGTCTCGCCCCCCGGCTGCTACCCCAACTGCGACGGCTCCACCGGCGCTCCACGCCTCACCGCCAACGACTTCCAGTGCTTCATCAACGCCTACGCCGCCGGCTCCCCCTACGCCAACTGCGACGGCTCCACCGGCAACCCCGCCCTCACCGCCAACGACTTCCAGTGCTTCATCAACACCTACGCCGCCGGATGCACCTAAAGGCCTGTGGGCACCTCACTTCCAGATTCCTCTCCGTTCTGCGCCCGACACCACACGACGCGGAATAGTTCTCAGAACACGGCCCTGTGTCTCTCCCGAGTGTGCGTCGTCGCCACCCCAGCGACGGCTCCTCGGACTGCTCTACCGCTCCGCTCGTGGGTCGCTCATTGCGAAACGGCTTCAAAGATGTAGACTGGCCACGGGCGTTCGCATCGGCGAACGACCATACACCAGAGGAGACTCCAACATGCGACTCGTCCGCTTTGCCGTAGTGGCCGCCGCCTTGGTTGCCCCTGTTCTGTGCTTTGGCCAGGTCGCACGCAGAGACCTTGATGGAAAGGGAAAGCCTGTTCCTCCTCAGCAATCGCGGATCGAGGCCGCCATCAACTCGATGAGGGCCCGGGCCGTCTACACCAACCCCGGGGAAATCGGCGAGACCGGCGAGTGGATCCCCACGCCCACCGAGTCCGTCCTCTTCGCAAGCAACGGCACCGACTTTGGCGCCTCGCTCGACGTCGCGCTCCTCGCCGCCGACACCGCCGCCAACGCCACCGCCGTCTCCAACGTCATCATCGCCGACCCCCGCGTCAACAGCGTCACCTCCATCCTGACCACCGCCGTCACACCGACCGCGGCCGAAATGTCCGCCTTCGACGTCGTGATGGTCTGGACCAACAGCACCCCGTTGAGCAACGTCACGCTCGGCGACAACCTCGCCACCTACATCGACAGCGGAGGCGGCTGCGTCCTCACCATGTTCGCAATCCGCGCCAGCATCGCCACCCGAACCATCGGCGGCCGCTTCCTCACCGACAACTACTACTGCATCGCGCAATCCGTCGGCGCCTCCACCACCGGTGCGGCCACCCTGAATATCGCGCTGCAATCGAGCGAACTGGTCGACGGGGTCAATCTGTTCAACGCCGGCACCTCCGGGTTCAGAACCCCCGCGCTGCCCCTGCCCAACGCGGTCGTCGCCGCGAACTGGAGCACCAGCGAAACACTGATCGCGCACCGGGACGACCTCAACGGCGGCCGCGTCGACCTCAACTTCTTCTGCCTCCCCGGCACCGGCTGGGACCCCGCCTCCGACGGCCGCATGGTCATGGTGAACGCCCTGTCCATGGCCAGCAAGCAGAACCTCTGGCACACCCTCGCCTCCCAGACCCCGTTCAATCCCACCGGCGGGTATCGCAACTCGAACATGCCCGGCATCAGCGCGTTCAGCGATCAGCAATGGGCCGACGACTTCACCCTCGCGCAGGGCGGCATCGTCACCGACCTCAGGCTGTGGGCGGTCTACACCAACGGGTCTGGTACTTCCGAGCCGCCGCCCGCCCTCCAGGACATGACCGTCCGGTTCTTCGCCGACAACGCCGGCCAGCCCGGAACCCTGGTCGGCACCAGCACCGGACAGGTGCTCACGTTCCGCGACACCGGCGTTGACAACACGTCCGCCCCCTCCGTGCCGCGCCGTGTGTACGAGTATCGCGTCTCTCTCTTTGCTCCCTTCGTCGCCGACCCCGGCGTCAAGTATTGGATCAGCCCCCTCGGCAACACCGCGGGAAAGACCTGGTCCTGGGTCTCGGCCACCAACTCGGGAACCTCCGCGTTTCGCGTCGGCGACGCCGGCGCCTGGGCCACCTCCGCCAACCCGGGCCGTATGGCCATGGTGGTGGGATCCGACGAGTTCCACTTCGGCAATGAAGTGACCGCCTTTACCTTCTCCAACGCCGTCCGAGGCAACCTGATCACCGTCAACGATTCGCAGGTCCTCGACCGGATCGTCATGCGGCTCAGGCCCCCGGTCGGTGGCGCCACGCTGTACTTCTACGTGCTCGAGGCCAACACCACCGCCGGGCCGTTCACCCCCATCTTCACCCGATCCGCCCCCTTCATCGCCAGCGTGGTGGGGTGGTACAGCTCCGGCCGCCTCAACGCCATCCTCAACCCCAACAAGGTTTACCTCGTCGGCGTCGGTTGGAACACCGAATCCGTCGAGTTCTACCGAGACTCCGGCCTGTCGGCCGTCTGGCCACTGGGCTCCCGTCTGGGTTCTGGCGGACTCAACGCGGCCGCAAATCCACTGGTTGGACCGCAGGCCATCCTCACCAATGGCGTGGGCATCGAGTACGACATGCGTCTGTCGTTCAGCGTCGCCCAGACCTGCTACGCCAACTGTGACGGTTCCAGCGGCAACCCGCTCCTCACCGCCAACGACTTCCAGTGCTTTATCAACGCCTTCGCCGCGGGCCAGCCCTACGCCAACTGCGACGGTTCTGTTGGCAATCCGCAGCTCACCGCCAACGACTTCCAGTGCTTCATCGATGCCTTCGCCGCCGGATGTCCGTAACTCCCCTCACACCTTTGACGACACGCCGCTCCTGATTCGCTCGCAACTCTTGCGCTCCACTCGCCTTCACCTTCTTATGTGATGCACCCGCCGCCGCGAGGACGATCCTTCCCGCGCCGGGCTCGGTGCGCCCGGGGAGGAAGAGGTCTCTCGGCGCGGCGGCTCCGCCCCGCGCTCCCACCGGAGCGAACCCATGCGGCTTGTGCCCCTTCTCGCGCTCGCGATCGCGTCGTCCGCCCTCGGCCAGCCCGTCGGTCTCGACGTTCGACTCCCCAGCCCCCAGCCCTCCGTCGACCTCTCCTTCCGCCTCTTCGAGCTCCCCATCGGTGGCGAACCCATCGGCCCCGCGCTCTATCTCTGGAACGCCGCCGGCCACGCCGGCATCATCCCCGCAGAAGTGGACTTCGGTTCAGCCGCCGTCGGCCGATGGGTCGAAATCGCCACGCGAACACCCGCCGGCAAGGGTGACTTCCAAACCCTCCCCCTGCGAGAGTTCATCCCCGCCTCGGCCTCACTCCCCGGCGCCGCCCCAACCCCACCGACGCCCGCCCCAACCCCGCGTCGCGAATCCACGCCCTCTCACAACGGCCTCACCCCCAGCGCCTCCTCTCTCACCTTCCAAGACGCCCACGACTCCGGCTCGGCCCTCGACCAGCTTCTCCTCCCCCGCGGCGGCGGTCCGGGAGGAACCGACGGCGTCCAATGGCAGACAGCCGGACCAAACATCTACTTCACCGGCGGCAACGTAGGCATCGGCACCGCCGCGCCCGCCTTCCCCCTTCAGGTCACATCCACCGACACCCGCGCCATCGTCGGTTCCACAAGCTCCCTCGTCGCCATCTCCTACGGCGGTTCGTTCTACAGCTCCTCTTCACAGGGCCGCGGCGTCTACGGCCTCGCTTCGCACACCAGCGGCCCCAACTACGGTGCCCAAGGCCAGAGCCTGAGTTCCAACGGAATAGGTGTCTTCGGCCTCGCCAGCGCCGCCACCGGTTCAACCGAGGGCGTCCGAGGGCACAGCTACAGCCCCGATGGTGTGGGCGTCGTTGGCATCGCCGGCGCATCCCTCGGCACCACCACCGGCGTGCGCGGCTTGACCTTCAGCCCCAGCGGCGCCGGCATCACCGGCATCGCAACATCGCCGACCGGATCCAGCGTCGGTGTCTTCGGCCAGGTCGCCTCCACCGGTGGCTTCGCGGGCTACTTCCAGGGTCGAGGCTACTTCTCCGGCAATGTCGGCGTCGGCACCACCTCTCCAGCGCAGCGTCTCGACGTCGCCGGGTCCATCGCCATCAACGGAACGACAGTCATCAACTCCAGCGGCGCCTGGGTCGGCACCGGCTCGCCCGGCCCCACGGGTCCAACCGGAGCCAGCGGCCCGACCGGCAGCGCCGGACCAACTGGGGCCGCCGGCGCCACTGGACCCACTGGCGCCGCAGGAGCGACCGGAGCCGCTGGTCCCACCGGCGCCGCCGGACCTACCGGCGCGGCCGGTGCGACAGGACCTACAGGCCTCACCGGCGCCGGTGGCCCCACAGGAGTAGACGGCCCAACAGGTCCCACAGGTCCGACCGGAGCGGATGGCGCCACAGGTGCTGCGGGCGCGGGGGGTGCCGCCGGCCCAACGGGCGCCGCTGGATCCACCGGAGCGGCAGGACCCACCGGAGCGGCAGGACCGACAGGCGCCGATGGCCCGACCGGTGCCGCTGGTGCCGCCGGACCCACGGGAGCCGCCGGCCCAACGGGCGCGGCCGGTGCCACGGGCGCTGATGGCCCCACAGGCGCGGCAGGAGCGACCGGCGCCGCTGGTCCCACCGGTGCCGCCGGCGCCGCCGGCCCCACGGGTGCAGACGGACCGACAGGCCCAACGGGCGCCGCGGGCTCGGCCGGTGCCGCTGGCCCCACCGGAGCCGCCGGCCCCACGGGCGCCGATGGACCGACAGGCCCGACAGGCGCCGCGGGTTCGGCCGGCGCCGCCGGGCCCACAGGTGCCGACGGACCAACAGGTCCCACCGGCGCCGCCGGGTCCGCCGGCGCGACAGGCCCGACCGGCGCCGCAGGATCATGGACCACCGTCAAAAAATCCTCCGACGAGTCCATCTCCTCCGACGCCACACTTTCGAATGACTCCTCTCTCACCTTCTCCATGGCCGCCAGCACCGTCTACTCCATCCGCCTCGTCGTCTTCTTCGACACCGGCGCCACCGAAGACTTCCAGTTCGCGCTCAGCGGCCCCGCCTCCCCCACCTACGTCCGCATCCGCCGACGCTACTTCCCGCCCGGCTCCACCACCGCCACCAACGCCATGGACACCTCGGCCACTCCCGCCACATCCATCACCGGCGCCGGCACCACCGGTGGATTCATCGAGGCCGACATCGTCTGGCAGAACGGCGCCAACGCCGGCACCTTCGCCTTCCAGTGGGCCCAGAACACCAGCGGCGCCACCGCCACCGTCGTCCGCGCCGGTTCCTTTCTCGAATACATGACCTCGCCCTAAGGCAGGCTCAATCCGGCCGGCGCACGGCGCCCCTCCCCCGCGCGCCACACGTCACCGGCTCCCCACCCGATCGAGTGCCGCCTCCGTACGCGCAGCGCACTCCCGCACGGCCGCATTCAGAGGCAGTCGCGCCAGCGTGAACTTCCGGTGCACCAGCTCTCGCTCGTACAGCCCCCGCGCCGTCTCGGCCACCCCCGCCCGCTCGGCGCTCAACGCCGCCTGCATCAGCGCCTCCGCCAGGGCGTCTCGAAGCACCAGCTCCTCGGGGTCGCGCTCCACCAGCCGCTCGGCCATGTCAATCACCGGCGCCAACTCCCCGGGCAGGCCCGGCCCCCGTCCCGATGCAAACTCGGCCCGCCCTTGCCTCACCCGCACCGACTGCCACAGCGCCAGCCGGTCATCCGGGCCAAGTTCGACCGCTCGATCCGCACACACAATCGACCGGTCGAAGCAGTCCGCCGCGGCCGCCGCCTCCCCCCGGTCCCACTTCTGAAACGCCAGATGTAGGTACGCCGTGCTCAACCCGCGGCTGGCATCCGCGGATTGCTCGACTTCGTTCAGCGCCTCAAACGTCCGCACGCACCGCTCAAAGTACGCCGTCGCATCGCCCGAAAGGCCCCCCATTCCTACCCGATCAAGGCTCCATCCCAGCAGCGTCAACGCCCGGGACGACCGCGGAAAGTCCGCCGCCAGCCCCTCATCCAGCCGCAACGCCTCCGCGTACCGCTGCCTCGCCCCGGCGCTGTCCCCCGCGGCGGAGGCCGCATCACCAAGCCACACCGTCGCCACCGAGAGATCCGCCCGCCGGTCCACGTCGCCCGAGCGCCACAGCCGCGTCCGCAGTCCATATGCCTCGTCAAATCGCCGCGCAGCCTCCGCGATGTTCCCACGCTCCAGCTCGTAATCAGCGCATTCACCCGCGATGTCCGCCCGCAGGGACATCACGCCTTCGTTGTTCGGAGCCTGTCCGAGCAGCTCCCGGGACTGTTCTTCCAGCATGACCAGCAGCGGCTCCCTTCTGGCGCGCTCGCCCAAGGTCCTCGCCAGGGCCTGCGAGTGGTTGAACCAACTCTGCAGCACCGACACCGCCAGGTCAAACTTCGCCCGCTCCGCTCGCTGCCACCGCACCACCGCCCCGACCGCAAGGATCAGCAGCACAACCGCCGCGACCGACCACGCCCGGTGCCGCCGGATCAGCCGCCCCACCACATAGATCGGGTCGGCCGCCCGCACGCTGACCGCACGCCCGTCCAGAAAGCTCTCCACGTCCGCACGAAGCGACTGAACCGTCTGATACCGTCGCGCCACATCGCGCTGCATCGCCCGAGCGACGATGCGCCCAAGGTCGCCGCGCAACCGGCCCGCCGTCCGCTCGGCCAGCCCCTCTCTCGACGCCACCCGCGCCACGCGCGTCAGCGGGCCCTCATCCCCCACCGCAAACGCCGGCGAGCCCGTCGCCAGCTCGAACAGCACCGCGCCCAGCGAGTACCCGTCCGATCGCGTGTCCGCGATCCCGCCGTCGCCGTCAAGCTGCTCCGGCGCCATATACCCCAGCGTCCCAAGCACCTGCCCCTGCTGCGTCCGCGAATCCGCCCACACGGGTTTGGCGATGCCAAAGTCGATCACCTTGACCACCCGCCGCCCACCTGCGTCGGTCACCAGGATGTTCGACGGCTTGAGGTCCCGGTGGATGACGCCGTGCAGATGCGCGTGCGCCACACCCTCGCAGAGCTGCAGAAACAAGCCCAGCCGCTCCCGCATCGGCAGCCCGGCCCGCCCCGCGTACTCCGTGATCGCCAGCCCGTCGACATACTCCATCACAAAGTACGCGTGGCCGTCCGGCGTCACCCCCGCGTCATGCAGCGTCGCAATGTTCTCATGCCGGAGCATCGCCACGATCCGCCGCTCCTGCTCGAACCGGACCAGCACCTCCCCCGTGCTCTCCGCGTGGAGCACCTTGATCGCGACGCGCCGCTTCGTCACGCCCTGCTCCGCCAGGTACACCGTCGCGCTCGCCCCACGCGACAGAACCCCCACCACCCGCCCTCCGCCAAGCTCCGCCCCGGGCGCCAGCGCCACCCGCGCGGGCCCATCCCCCCCAGTCCCGATCATCGACCCACTGAGAAACCCGTCGTGGTTCTTCCGGTCCGCCGCCAGCAGCCGCTCCAGGTCCTCCGCCATCCCCTCCCGCTGCGCCGCCGCCATCGCGCTCGCCCGCTCCTCCTCCCGGGGGGCGGTCGCCGCGATGAACAGCTCGGCAAGTCGGGGCGATTGGTTCACCGCTCTCCCTCAACCCGGGTCCAGGCTCACGCGCAGCATCGCCTTGGCGAATCGAAGTTCCGACTCGACCGTCCGCTCGCCCAGCCGAAGCAGCGCCGCCGTCTGTGATGTTCCAAGCCCCCCGAACAGCCGCAGTTCAAGCACCTGCGCCGACCTCGGATGCGTCCTCTCGAGCGCCGTCAGCGCCTCGTCCAGCTCCAGCACATCCACCCTCCGGCCCACGCCCTCCCGCTCGTCAAGCACCACACGCCGCCAGCTCCCCCCTCGCTTGAGCGCCCTCTCCCGCCTCGCTTCGTCCACGATCACCGACCGCATGATCGTCACCACCGTGCCAAACGGCAACAGCCCCGGCCCCCGGTGCGACCGCGCGGCCTTGATCCACGTCTCGTGCGCCAGCGATGTCGTCTGCAGGTGAGACGTCCGATGTCGACGCGACAGCATCCACCGGGCAAGCGTCCTCAGGTGCTGATACGGATCCTCTCTCGTGCTCGAACCGTCATCAACCTTCACGACGCCAGTGTACCGGTTCCCCCTCGTCCGTCCAGATCGGAATTCTCTGCGCCCCGACCCGACCCTTTGCGTCTGCACCGCCAACCTTTGCCCGCAATGCGACCCCTCCACCCGCGTTGAGCGATCGGAGGTCGTTCATGTCCAACGCTTTCGCTGCATTCGCTGCTTGCGCCCTTGCCGCCGCCCCGGCGTACGCCCAGGTCACCTTCCCCAACCTCACATACGCCACCCTCGACGGTCACCCCCTTCAACTCGACCTCTACCTCCCCGCAGGCACGGGGCCTTTCCCGATCGTCCTCTGGATTCACGGCGGAGGCTGGTCCGGCGGTGACAAGGCCCTCGGTGCCGGACACCCCGCACTCAAACTCGTGCCACGCGGCATCGCCGTCGCGTCGATCAACTACCGCCTCACCAGCCAGGCCGGGCAGTGGGGTTCCTTCCCCGTCACCTTTCCGGCTCAGGTTCACGACGTCAAGGGCGCTGTCCGGTGGCTCCGCGCCAATGCCGCGTTGTTCTCCCTGAACCCGGCCCAGTTCGGCTCATGGGGCGCATCGGCGGGCGGGCACCTGTCCGCGCTGCTGGGCACCTCCGGTGGTGCCGCCGTGCTCGAAGGAACCGTCGGCGGCAACCCGACCCAATCCTCGTCCGTGCAGGCCTCCGCCGACTACTTCGGCCCCACCGACATCATCACCATCAATCTTGACGTTACCACGCCCCCCGGAAGCGTCATCAACCACGACGCCGCCACCTCACCCGAGTCGCGCCTCATCGGATTCGACCAGCCCGGCCAGGGAATCGGCGTCCTCCGCGCCAACCTCGCCAACCCTGCCGCGCCCTTCCCCGCGATGGTCGCCCTCGCCACGGAGGCCAACCCCATCACCTTCGTGGACCCCTCCGACCCTCCCTTCTACATCGGGCACGGCACGGCGGACACCAGCGTTCCGATGATGCAGAGCACCAGGCTCCGCAACGCCCTGGTCGCCGCCGGCGTTCCCCATACGTACACCCAGGTCACGGGCGCCGGCCACGGCGACCTCGGCGCCGCCACCGATGATGCCGTCGTCTGCTTCTTCGTGACGCGCTTCTTCGGCACCACGTGCACCGCCTGCTACGCCAACTGCGATGGCTCGACGTCAGCGCCCGTGCTCACTCCCAACGACTTCCAGTGCTTTCTCGACCGCTTCGCCGCCAGGAATCCCTACGCCAACTGCGATGGATCGACCGGCTCACCGACCCTGACGTCAAACGACTTCCAGTGTTTCCTCAACCAGTTCGCCGCCGGCTGCCCGTAACTCACGCCGCCTTCGGCAGAGCACAGCTCGTCGATTGCCCCGCGCACGCCACCAGCGACCATTCCAGGATGTCGCGGATCGTCACGATCCCCACGCACGCGCCCGCCTCATCCAGCACCGGCAGGCACGACACCTGGTGGTCCAGCATCTTCCGCCCCGCCTCGCCCAGGCCCAGCTCCGGCCCGCACGAAATCAGCCGCCTCGACATGATCTGGTGCACCTTCTTCGCCAGCGTGAACGAGTCCTGCGACCGCTCGGTCGCCTTGCCCACAAACGGGCTGATGTTCTTCAGCAGGTCCCGGTCCGAGATCACCCCCGCCACCCGACCACCCTCCACCACCACCAGGTGATGGAACCGCACCGAGTGAAAGAGATCGCGCACCTGCCGCAACGTGTCATCCATCGACACCGTCACCACATGCCGCGTCATGATCGTCTCGACCGTCGGAACCTGCCCCATCACCCACCCCCTCCCACTCTCTATCGGCCGGATCCCCGCCCCCCAAGAAACCGCCCCCGAAAACCCGCCGCCGGTTCCGATAAACACCGCACCGCAAATGACAAACGCACGCGGTGCTCAAACCGGCCCGCCCACCCAGTTCCTCACCCCATTCCCCCACGCCCAAATGCCTTAGTGCCTTCGTGCCGCCGTGCCTCCGTGCCTTCCTCACACCACCTGCAGCATCTTCATCACCGTCTTGCAGATGTCCGCCGCCGTCAGCCCCGTCATCTGCAGCATCTCTTCCGGTGTCTTCGCGCTCTTGGGAATCATCCGCACGTGCATCTGCTGCAGCGTGAACGCATCCCCCGACTCCGTCAGCGCGTCCGCCACCGCCGAGCCGATCCCGCCCCCGTAGTTGTCCTCCAGCGTCAGCACGTACCCGTTGTTCGCCCCGATCAGGTCCATCAGCTTCTCGTGGTCAAACGGCAGCGAATACAGGTCCACCAGCGTCGCGCTGATCCCCGCCTTGTCCAGGAGCTCCAGCGCCTTGTTCGCCTCGTGCACCATGTACCCCGCGGCACACAGCACCACGTCCCGCCCTTCCTGAAGCACCTCAAACCCGCCGAGGTTGAACACCACATCATCGTTGTAGATGAACTCGGTGTCCGGCCGCAGCGTCCGCATATAGCACGCGCCCTCGTACTCCGCCATCACGCCCGTGAGCGCATACGCCGCGTACGCATCCGCCGGCTGAAGCACGTAGCACCCGGGGTTCCCGCGATGGTCCTTCATCGTCGAGAGCGACCGGAACCACGCGACATCCGGCAGGCTCATCTGGCTCGGGCCGTCGCTCGCCAGGCTGATCCCCGCGTGGCTCCCCACGATCTTGATGTTCGCGCCGCTGTTGATCGCCATCTCAATCTGGTCGTACCCGCGGTTGACGAACTTCGCAAACGTCGAGCAGAACGGAATCTTCCCCGCCGCGGACAGACCCGCCGCCACGCTGAACATGTTCTGTTCCGCGATCTTGCACTCCACGAACCGATCCTTCAGGTCCGCATCCTTGCCGAACATGTCCGCGAAGGTCGAGTTGCTCACATCCGCATCCAGCACCACCACCCGGTCATTGACCTGCCCAAGCGCCCGCAGCGCGATCCCATACGCCCGCCGCGTCGCCAGCTTCCCGGTGTGCAGCACGCTCTCCATGTCGAACTTCTTCATCGCCACCGCCAGCGCCGGCATCTCGCCCTGGCTCGGCTCCTTCGGCGCGGCCTGCGGAGGCGGCTGAATCTCAAACGCGTCCGCATTCGTCAGCGAACTCGTCAGCTGCACCCGCTTCTCATCCAGCTCCGTCAACGCCTTCTTCATCGCATCGCCGGTCGCCGGCTTCCCATGCCACCCGCCGCCGTGCATCCCCGTCGAGCCCCACCCCTTCACCGTCCGCGCCACCACCGCGATCGGCTTGGCGTTCCCGCCGCCGACGCCCCCCGCCGCGTTCTCAACAAACGCGTCAAACGCCGCCTTGATCGCCTTGGGATCATGCCCGTCGATGTTCTTGACCGTGAACCCCATCGCCGTCAGCCGCGCCGCCATCCGCTCCGCCGACTGCTGCGGGCTCACCCGATCCGCCTGACCATACTCATTGCAGTTGAAGATCGGCAGCACGTTCACCAGGTTGTGGTCCATGATGAAGTCGAGCGCCTCGGTAATCTGCCCCTCGCGGCTCTCACCATCGCCGATGATGCAGTAGATCTTCTTGTCCAGCCCATCCAGCCGCGCCGCTTCACCAAGCCCGGCCGCAACACTCAGCCCCTGCCCCAGCGACCCCGTCGCCGCGTCAAAGAACGGGAAACCTTCCATCGGATTCGGGTGCCCATCCAGCTCCGAGTGCCACTCCCGCAGCTTCTTCGCATCGGAGAGCTGCAGCTTCCGCCGCTTCTCCGGATCCTTCCCCACCACCACCCCAAGCTTGCACGCCGCGGCATACACAATCGGAACCGCGTGCCCCTCGCTCAGCACCAAACGGTCGCTCGTCGGATAGCTCGGATAGTCCGGGCTCCACCGCATCGTGTGAAACATCAGCACCGTCACGATGTGACCCAAGCTCATCGCCGTACTCGGGTGCCCCGCCCCCGCCGCGGCGGTCATCTCCAGCGACATCTTGTCCAGCTCGATCGCCTGAGCGTGCACAGCGGCTTCAAATGACATGCGAGGTTCCTTTCGTGGCACCGGCTTTCCAGCCGGTGTGCATTCATCCAGATTCAGGCCTCCGGCCCGCTATTCGGTCTGCAGAGCCAACCCGCTCCGTACAGACCCCGATTCCTCGGGCCGTCACGCGCCCGAACCGGCGAAGCGGAGGAACAAATCAACCCTCCGCCGCATGACACCAGAGGTCCCCGTCAGGGGAAGGCCAAAGCATAGCGGCAACCGCCCCAACTATCCCGACCAACCGAAAGTCTCCTCCGTCTTTCGCCTTCCGCCCCTCGCCTCCCGCCCTTTCTTCCACCCACTCCCCACTCCCCCTTCCCAATGCCCTTCCCCCTTCTTCGTCTTCTCCCCCCAAATGCCAAATGCCTATTGCCAAATGCCCCCTCTCTTCCCCCCGCCGCGATAAACTCCCCTCTCTAGAAATTGCCTCGAAACGGAGTTCCCATGAAAGTCATCGTCGACCGCGCCGCCCTCCTCGACGCCATCAACCTCATCTCCGGCGTCGTCGCCGCCCGCACCCCTCGCCCACAGCTCCAGTGCGTCAAAATCACCGCCAAAAAGTCCGGCAAAGCCTCCGAACTCACCTTCGCCGCCACCGACGCCGAAGTCTCCCTCCGCCTCGTCACCACCCAGGTCGACGTCCAGGAAGCCGGTGAAATCCTCATCCCCGCCGACAAGATCCGCGGCATCGTCGCCGCCGCCGAAGGCGATGCCACACTCACCGTCGAAGGCGACGGCGACGCCTGCCACATCCGCGGCACCGACGCCCACTTCAAGATCCTCGGCTACCCCCCCGCCGAACTCCCCGGAATCCCCGACTTCGAAAAAGTCGCCGCCGGCAAAGACCCCGCCATGAAGGCCAAGGCTGTCTTCAACCACACCGCCGGCGAACTCGGCCAGATGATCGCCCGCACACTCTTCGCCACCGCCCGCGAAAACTCCCGCTACGCCATCAACGGCGTCCTCATGAAGCGCGAAGGCCGAAAGCTCGAAATGGTCGCCACCGACGGCCGCCGCCTCGCCCTCTGCCGCCAGAACATCGCGGGAGGCCAGGGCGAAAAAGACGCCCCCGCCATCTCCTGCATCATCCCCAGCAAGGCCCTCGGCATGCTGCAGAAGCTCATCGAATCCCCCGAAGCCCCCGTCCAGATCGCCATCACCGACAACCAGATCCTCTTCTCCCTCGGCTCCGATGAAGAAGGCGGCAAGCGCGCCGTCCTCACAAGCAACCTCGTCGAAGGCGCCTTCCCCCCATACGAAGACGTCATCCCCAAGGACCAGGACAAGAAAGTCACCTTCGACAAGGATGTCCTCTCCTCCGCCGTCCGCCGCGCCGCACTCCTCACCAACGAAGAGTCCCGCGGCGTCCGAATGAAGTTCAACGCCAACGACAAACAAGTCGAGCTCTCCAGCCGCGCCCCCGAAATGGGCGAAGCCGAAGTCAACATCGACGTCTCCAGCTACGAAGGGACTGACATCGAAATCGGCTTCAACCCCAGCTTCATCACCGACGCCCTGAAAGTCATCATCGAGCCCGAAGTCATCATGGAACTCAAAGCCGGTAACAAACCCGGCCTCATCAAGAGCGGCACCGACTTCGTCTACGTCGTCATGCCCGTCAACCTGCAGTAACGAGCCCCGCACGTGAGTAAGGGGTCTTAGGTGGAGTAAGGGGTCTTGGGTGGCACCGGGCTTCTGCCCGGTGTTCCTCACCCCGTAGGGGTGATCGAAAATAGCCGGGGGCGGCTCTGCACCCCCGCAAAGCGATCCCCCTCCCCTTCTTCTCTTCACCCCCAAAAGGGTGAGCGAACAATCCCCCGTGCCACGCCTCACCCTCACCGCCGCCACCCTCCTCATCTTCATCCCCTGGCTCATCTCCGGCGTGGAATGGTTCCAGTTCCCCTTCCGCCGCGGCACATCCCTCCACTGCTTCGACCTCAGCGTCGGCCGCCTCTGGCTCGTCCACTACACCATCGACCCATCCATTCCCGCGGGCCGCGGCCTCTTCCAGCGTGAGTCCTTCAACTACGACTTCATCGCCGACGTCGGCCCCCCCGGCTGGCGCCTCCTCCCCACCTTCCAGCACGACGCCCCCGGCACACCGCTCGCCTTCTACAACAACCGCTACATCTTCCACTGGCACATCGGCATCCCCCTCTACCCCTTCTTCCTCGCCACAGGAATCCCCGCCGCCCTCATGTGGCGCACCTGGTTCCGTCAGTGGTGGAAAGCCCGCGAGAGCCACTGCTGCAATTGCGGCTACGACGTCCGCGGCATCAACGGCCCCTGCCCCGAATGCGGTGCCGCCCCCTGGCGACAGAAGCGATGACCCTTCAGGCCGAAGGCCTTGACCGTCAATAGCGGGGGGGGCGGGGCGTGGCTCTGCACCCCCGGAGAGCGAGTCCCTATCCCTCTTTTCTTCTTCACCCCTGCGAGGGGTGAGTGACGGTCGGCAGAGGTGGCCCCGTACCCCCTAACCCGCAATCCCCCCATCCTCTCGCTTCGTCTTCGCCCCATCGGGGCGCAGGCATGGAGCCACGGGTGAGGCGAAGCGGAACCCGTGGAAGACTCCCCATCCCTCTCCTGCCTCGAAAGCGGCAGTGAAATCGACCAGGCACAATCGATGGAGCACGCCACCCGAAGGTGTGTTTCGTTGAGCAGGCCACCCGCCGTCCGACAGTGCCGTTAGATACCGACCACTGATGCAAGTCTGCAAGCGCCTTTCCAAGCGGTACCGATCTGACTGGTTGGGGCATCCGTTCGTCTCCGGAATGTGAACAGGACTATCTTTCGCACCCATGTCGCGTGGCGGCGGGCGGCGGGTGGCCTGTCCATGGCTCAGGTGGCATGCTTGTGGCTTGGCACTTGTCATTCCCCACATCTCTTCCTTGATGTTTGTCCGAGCTGGGCGCCGATCACGAGCAGTTCGAGTTGCTGCCATCCTCGCCAGAGGGTGAGCCAGCCGGGATCGCCATCGGTCTTGCGGCCCATGAAGCCGCC
>JBGANS010000019.1:0-80606 GCA_044222195.1 Phycisphaerales bacterium | reverse complement strand
GGCGGCGGGAGCGGTGGCGCGACGGCGAGCCTGGGCAGTGGCGGCGCGATCGCCGTGGCGCTCGGCTCGGGCCTTGTCGAGAAGGTTGTGCTCGGCGCGCTGGCCGTGCTTTCGATCGGCATGATGCTCCTGATGGTCCGTCGAGCGGGCAAGAAGCTGGTGGTGCCGACGGCGGAAGAACTCGTGGGTGTGCCGCCGCAGCTCCAGGCGCAGGACGACCTGGTTGGCGAGGCGGATGAATCGGAGACAGCCATTGCAGGAATCGAACTGGGTGAGGACGAAATCAGGGCGGACAAGATCCGCGAGCAGGTAGCGGACCTGGTCAAATCTTCGCCCGAGGTCGCGGCGAAGATGCTCAACCGTTGGATCGCGGTTGAGGAGTGATGGAGGTACGCATGCCGCGAAGGCCCTCGGACAAGCTTCCCAGCAACCCCGGAGATCTTGACGGACTGACCAAGGCCGCGGTGCTGCTGCTGTCGCTCGGACCCGAAGGCGCGGGCGTGCTGCTCAAGCAACTGACGCCCGAGACGGTGGAACTGGTGACGCGCGAGCTGGCGAGCCTGGGGAGGATTCCGACGACGCTGAGCGCGGCGGTGGTGGAGGAGTTTTACACGCTCACGATCGCGAGTCAGCATGCGAACGAGGGCAACCTGGAGTACGCGAAGTCGATTCTGCAAAACTCGCTCGATCCGAAGCAGGCGGAGCGGGTGCTCCAGCAGATTCAGACCCAGGTGCAGAAGAAGCCGTTCAGTTTCCTCCAGCGGGCGGAGAGCGAAAACCTGTTGACGTTCATCCAGGATGAGCACCCGCAGACGATCGCGCTGATCGTGTGCCACCTGCCGCACCACAAAGCGGCCGAGATCCTGGTCGGGCTGCCGATGCAGAAGCAGATCGAGGTGATCAAGCGCGTCGCGAACATGGAGCAGACCAACCCCGATGTGATCAAGGAGGTCGAGCGGGGCCTGGAAAGCCGTCTGGCGAACATGCTCACGCAGAGCATGGAGAAGGCCGGGGGTGTGCCGACCGTCGCGGAGATTCTCAACCTCGCCGATCGCGCCACCGAGAAGAGCATCATGGAGGGCCTCGAGGCCGAGGATCCCGACCTGGTCGAACAGATCCGCCGCCTCATGTTCGTCTTCGAGGACATCCTGCAGGTCAACGACAAGGGCATCCAGGCGGTGCTCAAGGAAGTCGACAACGACGAGCTCGCCGTGGCGCTCAAGACCGCTTCCGAGGAACTCAAGACGCGGATCTTCGGGAACATGTCCGAGCGTGCCGCGGCCCTCATCAAGGAAGACATGCAGTACATGGGCCCGGTCCGCATCAGCGATGTGGAGGCCGCGCAGCAGCGCATCGTGGACATCGTCCGCCGTCTCGAGGAAGCCGGCGAAGTGGTGATCCAGGGGCGCGGCGGCGACACGGAACTGGTGGTCTAAGTGGCCCTCATCCGCCAGGCCAACGCGGCACGGGCTTCGCGGGATGCGATTGTCCTGGACCTGGGCGACATCATGCGGCAGGGCGAGGCGCTCAAAGCGAGAGCACGCGAGGAGGCCGCGCACGTCGTGTCGGAAGCCCGGCAGGAGCGGCAGCGGCTCATCACGGGCGCGGCGGAGGAGGGGTATCGGGAGGGGTACGGGCGGGGACTGCAGGAAGGGCGGATCGAGGGTCAGGCCGATGGGCGCGAGGCCGCGATTGTCGAGTATCACGAGCGGTTAACCACGCTGGAAGCGCGCTGGACCGAGGCGCTCGCGAGGTTCGAGCGCGAGCGGGATGCGATGATGCTGTCGGCGAGGCAGGATGTTCTTCGCCTCGCGGTGTCAATGGGAGAGCTGGTGACCCGGCGCGCGATCGCGATCAACGCGGAGGCCGTGGCGGATCAGCTCGCGGCGGTGCTGGAGCGGGTGACGGCCCCGACGCGCCTGACGATCCGCATCCATCCCGACGATCGGGCCACGATTGAAAGGGCAATCCCTGCGATCATCGATCGCTTCGGGCAATCGCGACAGATCGAAGTGGTGGATGCGCCGGATCTGGAGCGGGGTTCGGTGATCGCGACCACGGCCGGCGGCGGGGAAGTCGATGCCTCCATCCGGACGCAGCTCGAACGCATTGCCGGGGCCCTGCTTCCGGGGACCGGAGCGACGTCGTGACGACGCTGTCGCCCCAGCTTGCGACCCTCAGGACTCTCGAACCCCTTCGAATCACCGGTCGAGTGGTTTCGCTCAAAGGCCTGACCTTGATGGTGGAATCGCTGCCGCTCGCGATCGGCTCGCTGGTCGTGGTTCACGGCGAGGGTGAGCAGACCGCCGGAGAGGTCGTCGGGTTTACGAACGGTCATGCGATCGTGATGCTCCTGGGGCAGGCGGGGGGCATCCGCGCCGGAGATCGGGTCGTCGGGGCGCCGACAGCGATGTCGGCCCCGGTAGGGCCGCGGCTCCTCGGGCGCGTGGTGAACGGGCTGGGCGAGCCAATCGATGAGCGGGGGCCGGTGCTGGAGACCGAAGCGAGGGCGATTGTTCCGCCTCCGCTTTCCGCGATGGGACGGCGGCGCATCAATGAACCGCTTCACACGGGGGTTCGGGCGATCGACCTGATGACGACACTGGGGCGGGGCCAGCGAATCGGCATCTTCTCGGGCCCCGGTGTGGGAAAGTCCACCCTCCTGGGCACGATCGCGCGTTCAAGCAGCGCGGATGTCAACGTGATCGCGCTGATCGGCGAACGCGGCCGGGAGGTGGGGGACTTTCTTGAGCACACACTTGGAGCCGAAGGTCGCGCCAAGTCTGTCGTCGTCGTCGCCACGAGCGACGAGTCGCCGCTGCTGAGGATCCGAGCGGCTCTGCTGGCGTGCACGGTCGCCGAGCAGTTCCGCGATGCCGGCCGCGATGTGTTGCTGATGATGGACTCGGTGACGCGATTTGCGCATGCCCAGCGGCAGGTGGGTCTTTCCGTCGGCGAGCCGCCGGCGACCAAGGGGTACACGCCGAGCGTCTTCGCCATGTTGCCGGCGCTGCTCGAACGGGCCGGCGCGGTCAAGGCTCGCGGCGATTCCAAGCCGGGCTCGATCACGGGGCTCTACACGATTCTCGTCGAAGGCGACGACATGACCGAGCCCATTGCGGACGCCGCCCGTGGCGTGCTCGACGGGCACATCATTCTGTCGCGCAAGCTCGCGCAGCGGGCGCACTTTCCGGCCGTCGACGTTCTCGATTCGATCAGCCGCGTCGCCGACGATGTGTGCGACCCGGCCCACATCGCGGCACGCCAGCAGATCATGCGGCTCCTGGCGGTGTACCGCGATGTCGAGGACCTGGTGCAGATCGGGGCGTACGCGGCGGGAAGCAACCCGGAAGCGGATGTGGCCATCGAGTTCCGGCCGCGGATTCTCGACCTGCTCCGCCAGGGCAAAGGTGAAGCGACCGCGTTTCCAGCGGCACGGGCGGAGCTGGTCAAGATTGCGATGGAGTCCGGCGAGTCTCTGCGGAAGCGGCTCGCAGTCAGGCCCGCGGCACGGAGGTGATGAGTGGCCCGGTTTCGATTCGAACTTCAGGCTGTGCTGGACCAGCGCGAGCGCATCGAGCAAGCGCGGCAGAAGGTCGTCGCGGAGCTTGAGGCGCAGCGGGTCGGGCTCGAGGACGTCATCCGGCGGTGCCAGGAGAACCTGGTGCGTGAGCGGCAGGAGATGAAGGCGATGCTCGAAGCGGCGGACCTTCGCGGGGTGCGGTTTCAGGCCGCGGCGGCGGGGCGGTTGACCGTAACAGCGCAGCGGGCTGTGCTGGAGCTGGCGGGAGTTCACAAGCGGCTGGAGGCGGCGCGCCTGTCGCTGCTCGAGGCGTCGAGGAGCAAGCGGGCGGTGGAACTGCTCAAGGAGCGGCGATTTGAAGAATGGAAGTACGCCCAGAACAAGGTTGAGGCGGCGGCGCTCGATGAACTGGTCGTGATGCGCGGCGTGCATGGAGGCGACTTGTCATGAAGACCATCTGGTCCATCCTGTCTGTGGCGGCGGTGGCGAACCTGATCGCGATCGTCGGGATCGTGGCCTACCTGGTGTCCACAGGGCGGATCGATGCGCCGCGCATGCGTGAGATTCGAGCGCTGCTCACAGAAACGACGGCGCAGCGCGCCGCCAAGACTGAGGCGGAGAAGACCAAGGCCGCCGAGGATGCGAAGCTCGCCAAAGAGGATGCGAAGGTGGGAACGCCACCGGTGACCGGGGCCGATGCGCTGATGCTGAAACTGGAACAGAGCAAGATCGACCAGGCGCGGATCGAGACGATGAAGCGCGATGTGCAGGTTCTCCAGGAAACACTGCTGCGGGCACGTGAGGGGCTGGACGCCGAACGGGCGGCGTTTTCAAAGGAGAAGAAGGACTTTGAACAGGCCCGCGAGGTGGTCCGCAAGACCGAGAGCGATGACCAGTTCCGGAAGGCCCTTGCGACGATCGAAGGTCTGAAAGCCGACAAGGCCAAGAGCACGCTTCAGACATTGATCGACCAGAAACAGATCGACCAGGTGGTGTCGTACCTCAACGCGATGCAGGAACGCACGCGCACGAAAGTCGTCGACGAGTTCGTCAAGGCCGACCCCAAAGTGGCAGCAGACTTGCTGGAACGACTCCGGACCCGCGGCATGTCCGTCGCCGGGCTCGGAGGTTCGCCGTAGATGACCGCACTGACGCCCGTTGAACCAAGCGCCGTTCGTACCGCGAATCCCGGCGGAGAGCCGCTGGTCTTCGCTCCGGACCTGTTCACCGACCTGCTTGGATCCATGGGGAACTCGGCCGTCGCTTCGACGGAGGGCAGGGCCGCGGAAATCGGGCGCCAGGGCGCACCCGCTGCGCCGGGGAAGCGCAGCAAGAAGCCGGGCGGTTCCAGCTCGATCGCGGCAAGCCCGACGAATCTCGCGGTCGCGGAGCTCTCTTCGCGGGGTACACCCAAGGCCACCGTGGAAGCGGCCGAACGCGACAGCAAGGCACCGACAACCCGGCAGAACAACCAGCCGCCGAGCAAGGGCCGAAGGACCGTTACCGACAGCGCGAGGGAGACCTCGGAATCGAGCGCTGGCCGAACCGCGCCGCAGGATGTCGCACGGGCCCGGTCCGCCGGGGCGAGCGCTTCACGCGACAATGCTCCGACAGCCACGGAACATTCTCCCAAGAGCATGAACGCGGTTGCGTCGGGCACCGCGAAGGCCGCGAGAGCGGCGGCGCTGGTCTCAACGCCGAGTCCTGCCCTGTTCCGGTCGCTCCAGGGCACCGGGCCCGTGGTGCCGCAACGCGCGCAATCCGCGCCGCAGGTGCCAATCTTGCGCGCCGCCGTTGCGCCACAGGGCGCGGTCAGAAGTGAAGCCAAGGCCGCGGCTAAGCAGCCGTTGCCCCAGCCGACACGCGAATCAGAGGCGGACTTCGCTTCACAACTCGGACGCGGGTTTGCGGCCATACTGCGGCAAAGTGGCGGCTCTTTGACGCTTCATCTCCAGCCCGAGGCCCTGGGCGACCTGACCATCCGAATGGACCTCCAGCCCGGAAAGGTCGCCGCGACCTTTGAGGTGGAATCCGATCAGGCACAGCAGTTGCTTCATGCGAACATGTCCGCGCTCCGCTCTGCGCTGGAAGCCAGGGGCCTGGGTGTGGATTCGCTCACGGTCCACGTGAGCCCGCCGGCGCAGGATGCACCGGCGCTGATCCCGACGGAGCTCGGGAGTGGTTTCGGCGGAGCCGGCAACCCTGAAGGCGGAGCCTCGGGAGGCGGCGGGTCGGGCACGGATCGCCCACACGCCCATGCCGCGAATGCAGTGACGCGGAGCGTCGAATCAGAGGTGCCCGAGGCGGGAGCCACGGGCGTGGATGCGGGCGGAGCCCAAGTGGTTCGTCTGTCGCTCGATGCGGTTGCCTAGGCGCACCGCGGCGAACGCGTGCAGACTTTCGGAAGGCCCCAGCCATGGCCACGGTAGACGCTCTGTCGTCGTCGACGGCGCCGCGCGCCTCGGGTTCGAACGCCTTTGAGGCGCTCAACAGCTCCGAGTTCGTGAAGATCATCTTCACCGAGCTCGCGAACCAGGACCCTCTTGCGCCCAGCGATTCGAAGGCTTTGCTGGAGCAGATCTCCTCGATCCGGTCGATCGAGTCGAACATCGCGCTCTCGGACAAGCTCAACACCCTCGTTGGCCAGGAAGAATGGTCGTCCGCGGCGTCGCTGATCGGTCAGCGCATCAGCGGCATCAGCGAAGACCTCGAACGCGTGGAGGGAAAGGTCAAGAGCGTGTCTCGCACCGACAGCGGGGCCGTGCTGAACCTCGAGACGGGAGAGCGCGTGCCGGTCAGCTTCGTCGATGAAGTGCTGGCCAGCGAACCGGTGGTGGCGTCGTGAGCACCGAGGGAATCGTGGGCAATGGGACGGAGCTTCTCCGCCTGCTCGGCGCTCAGGCGTCGCCCGGCGTCGCGCCGGCCGTCGGAACCTCGACCAGGGCGGGCGGCATCGACTTTGCCTCGCTCCTGAAGCAGGCTCAGTCCGGGCAGTTGGCGAGCGGGCGCGAAGTCACGATCGCCAAAGGCGCGGGCGTGAACCTCAGCGACGATCAGATCAAGCGGATTTCGGCGGCGGCGGACCTCGCTGAAGCCCAGGGCGCGACCCGGGCGCTGGTGATGATCGACGGCATGACGCTCAAGCTCGATGTATCGATGCGCGAGGTGACCGGAACGGCGGACCTGAAGAAGTCCACCGTCCTCACGGGGATTGACGCGGTCATCGATGTGCCTTCAAAGCCGGGCGAGAAGCCGGCGGAGGCGCTCGCGGCGTCTATAGAGAACTCGAAGTTGCTCGGCATGCTCGCCGGTCGGCGTGGGCCGAACGCCGCGTAAGCGTTCCTGGTGCGTTGGTGAATGAGGAGTAGCACGGATGGCCAGTCTGACCGCATTGATGACAGGGCTCACGGGGCTCAACGCCAACGCCCGCAAGCTGGACGTGATCGGTAACAACATCGCGAACGCGAACACGACGGGCTTCAAGTCCAGCCGGATGATGTTCCAGACGCAGTTCAGCCTTACGCCGCGAGACGGCTCAGCGCCCACGGCGGACAACGGCGGGACGAACCCGTTCCAGATCGGAATGGGCGTGGAGGTGGCCGGGACGCAGCGGAACTTCGGGAACGGTGTGATCTCGCCAACGGGCGACGCCCGCGACCTGGCGATCGACGGCAAGGGCCTGTTCATCATGCAAAAGGGCGTCGAGCAGGTGTACACGCGTTCGGGCGCGTTCCGACAGGACCGGGACAACAACCTGGTGGACATCAACGGCAACACGCTCCTGGGCTTTGGTGTGGACAGCGACTTCCAGATTCAGAACGGGGCGCTGACGCCATTGAACATTCCCGTGGGCAGTATGAGCGTCGCCCAGGCCACCCGGAACGCGCGATTCGCCGGGAATCTCAATGCTTCCGGCGCTGTGGCCACGACGGGATCGACCACGACGCTCGGCGGTACGGCCACGACGGGCCTCGCGCTCATTCCAACGGCGCTCTTCCCGCCAACGCCGCCCAACGTCATCGAACCGGGCAGCTTCCTCTTCGAGGTGGCCGATCCTCTCGCGCCCACGGTGCCCCTGTTCAGCCCCGGTCAGATCCTGGAAATCAAGGGCGCTGAGCGAGGGACCCGCACGATCCCCGATGCGCAGCTCACGATCGACGGCACCACGACCGTCACCGACCTTATGAACTTCCTGAGAGATGCGCTGGGCCTGAACGGCGCGGCGACACCGCCGACGGGAGCTCAGCCGGCTGGAGTGACGCTGAACAATCAGACCGGCCTGTTCACGATCACGGGGAATGTCGGCACGGTGAACGACCTGCAGGTGGACACGACCGATGTCCGGCTTCTCAACTCCGGCGGCCAGTTTGTACGCAATCCCTTCGTCATGGCCGAGGCGGGGGACGCAACCGGTGAGTCGGTGCGGACGACGACCGTGGTGTACGACTCCCTTGGTGCGCCGGTCACGCTCGACCTTTCCTTCGTCCTGGAGTCGAAGGACTCGAGCGGGACCACGTGGCGGTACTTCGCGGATTCGGGCGACGATACGGACCTGTCTCCGAATCTCGCCACGGGCCTGGTCGAGTTCGACACGCTCGGGCAGCTTCAGACGACCACGCCCATCACCGTGAGCATCGACCGCACGAACACGGGCGCGGCGACTCCATTGACATTGGACCTCAAGCTTTCCGAAGGCGCCGACCGCATCACCGCGCTCTCGTCAACGCAGTCCGCGATTGCTTCGACGTTTCAGGATGGCTATCCGCTCGGAACGCTCTCGGCCTTTGGCGTCGACAGCGACGGCACCATCGTCGGCGCGTTCACCAACGGCCTGTCGCGGACGCTTGGCCAGGTCGCGCTCGCCACGTTCAACAACATCGAAGGGCTTGAAGACATCGGTGACAACCTTTTCCGCGTTGGCGTCAACAGCGGCTCGCCCGTCATCGCCACGCCCGGCACCCTCGGCACGGGCTCGATCGTCGGAGGGGCCCTGGAACAGTCAAACGTGGACCTGGGGGCCGAGTTCATCGAGATGATCCAGACTTCTACGGGGTATTCCGCATCCTCTCGCGTGGTCCGGACGGCGGATGAACTCCTTCAACAGTTGCTCGTTCTCGGCCGATAATGAGCCCGGATGAGCTGGCTGCCTGACATTCTCCAGATCGTGGCGCTGGTGCTGGTATCCGCCGGCATGAGCGCCGGCGCCGTGATCCTGGCCGCGAAGCTCCGCCTCGATCGGATCTGGAAACTGAGCCCCGGGCAGCCGGACCGCCTGATCGATTCGCTGGCATCACTCGCCGAAGCCGCCCGGAACGACGGCCTTCTCAGCATCGAACCCGCGGCGGCGTCGATCGGCGTTCCCTGCTTTCCCCGCGGGCTGGCACTCCTGCTCCAAGGGCGATCAATGTCCGAGGTTCGACGCACGCTGCAGGACCACGTTGACCGCGACGCCATCTCTCCGATTCGACGCATGGTCGTCACGCCGATGTCGGTCCTTTCCGCGTTGGGGCTTATCGGCCTTGGTATCGCTCTTGCCGGCGCCGGCTGGCTTGGCGCCTCGGGTGAATCGTCCCGGTGGGGCCTGATCGCGGCGACCTTCGCCCTTCCTTCGGGCTTCGCCTTGGCGGCCGCATCGGTTCTGCACATACGCGAGGCCGCCGCGCGACCGACTCGAATGCTCGACGGCATCTTCGCCATCGAAACGCTGGCGCTTATCAGCGCTGGCCGCGACGGCGACTTCGTGCGGCGGAGCCTGCGTGCGATGCTCCCGGGACAGGTTCCCGCCCGCGCCGCGGCGGCCTGATAACGGCCGACCGTCAAGACGTTCGGTTTGTAAGGCCCCCTATTCGGGTTGATCTGTGCCCGGGGCTCGTCACCGGCGCCCGCCAATTGGAAGTTTGACGGCGGACCAGTTCCCGGCCCACACCTCCGGGCTGGCCCGATGTTCGACGTTCGTTTCCAGGGGGCCTAGCCATGGCAGAGGATCGCAAGCCGGCCGCCGAGCCGCAGAAGGACAAGGAAGCCGCTCCGGCCAAGAAGAAGCCGCCGATCAAGACGATCGGGCTGATCGCGGGCGTCATGATCGCCGAGGCGGCGGGCGTGTACGTGCTGGTTGGGATGACCGGGCCCAAGGCGGTCGTGGCCGAAACCGAGTTGCACGGGCACGAGCAGGCCGCGGGCCAGGAAACGGTCGAGATCGATCTGATCGACGACAAGTTCCAGAACATGCAGACCGGCCGGGTCTGGATGTGGGACATGCGGATCGTGATGAAGACGACCAAGAAGAACGAGGCCCACATCACGGAGGAGCTGGAGAAGCGGTCCTCGGAGATCCAGGAAGGCATCGCGCAAATCGTGCGCCGGGCCCAGCACAGCCATCTGAAGGAGCCGGACCTGGTGACCATCAGCCGGCAGATCACGGCGTACGCCGACAAGGTCTTTGGGCACGATGCGCAGGGCAACAGCCGCGTGGAGCGCATCCTGATTCCGAAGTGCCGCGGCGTGGACGTTGAGAGGTAGACGCGGCAGGAACTGCGCGGGCGCTCCGCAAAAGTATCGCGAGCTACGGGTGTTGTCCGATTGACGAACCACACCGCGCGGGGAGTCCGCCGGTATTCGGAGCGCCAGGATGGCCGAGCCCGCACCCCAGAACCCGGAAGCCGCGCCGGCCCCCGGTGCCGAGTCTTCGGCCGAGTCCGCGCTCGAGGCGGCTCAGAACGCCGTGGCCGCACTTCAGCAGGCGACCGGGGTTGCCGCAGAGGCCACGTCCGCCGCTCCCGCGCAGCGGTTCGAGCCGGCGCAGATCAGCAAGTCGGAGAGCGTGGTGCCCCCCAAGGGCATCGACCTCCTTTCCGACGTCAACCTGAACGTCAAGATCGAACTCGGTCGCACTCGGATGCTGGTCGAGGATGTCCTCAAGCTCAACGAGGGCGCGGTGGTGGAGCTCGACAAGCTCGCCGGCGATCCGGTGGATGTGTACGTGAACGACCGGCACATCGCCCGCGGCGAGGTGCTGGTGCTCAACGACAACTTCTGTGTTCGCATCAACGAGATCATCAACCAGGTCGGCGATATCGATCAGCCCGGCCGCGCGGCGGGCTAGGCATTCAAACCCCGGGCGGAGTCCCGGGATGTGCGGCCAGGAGGGCCGGTGAAGGTGACCAGGCACTCAGCAACGCGCCGAAGGCTCTTCCCGAGTTGGGGATGGATGGCTGCTGCGCTGGTCGCGGTGTCCGCCGCGACCGCCCAGGAAGTCAAACCCACGTCGCCCGAGGGACCGCCGCAGCAGGCGGCGAGCGAGAGCCGGGCTCTCGGCGCGCCTTCGAGTGTGAATGGCCGAAAGCCGCGGCCCGCGGCCGGAAGCGAGGTTCCCTCCCGAAACTGGTTCGGTGGAACGATCCTTCCGCTCGCGGGTGTGCTCGGGCTGGTCGTGGTGGGGGGAGGAGTTCTTCGGTCCGCGGCACGCCGGCAAGGTGGAATCCGCTCGGCGCTGGGCGCGGGCGGCCGGGCCCCGTCGGGAATCCTGGAGATCATCGGCCGGTATCCCGTCGGGCGGGGCGTTTCGCTCGTGCTTCTCAAGCTCGATACCCGGGTCCTGCTGCTATCGCAATCGACCGGGGGCCGATTCGGCGCGGGAGCGACGTTCGCGACGCTCGCGGAGATTTCAGACCCGGAGCAGGTCGCCTCGATCCTGATCCGCTCTCGCGACGCCGAGGGGGACTCGCTCGCGGAGCGATTCCGCTCGATGCTCGGCCGGTTTGACCGGCAGATGGACAAGCCAACGTCCGGCGAGACCATCTGGGATGGCTCGCGATCGGATATCCCCGTCATTGATCTGACGCAGCGCGAGCAGCCCAAGCGCCGGGCGCTCAAGGCCCGAATCGCCCAGACCAGGAAAGCACCCACCAGCGGAGCACTCGCGTGATCCTCCGCGGGGTCGCCATCGCGTCGCTCTGCTTCGCAACCGTCCTGCCGATGCCGGTGCTGGCTCAGAGCTCCTTTGACATTCCCACTTCGCTGCCCGCGGGGAAAGCGCCCGCGCAGGCGCCGGCGGCCACGCCGGCATTGCCGGTGCCATCACTGAGCGAGCCGGGTTCGTTCAACCCGATGGAGATGATGGGGAGTGCTGCTCAACTTCTGCCCCAGCAGCCCGGTTCCGGCGGCGAGAACCGTGGGCTGTCCACCGTTCTCAACATCATGCTCCTGCTGACGGTGATCGCCCTGGCGCCGTCGCTGATCCTGATGACAACGTGCTTCGTGCGGATCCTGATCGTCCTGTCCTTGTTGCGGCAGGCGATCGGCACCCAGTCCCTCCCGCCGCCGCAGGTCACGATGGGGTTGGCGCTATTCATGACCATTCTCGTCATGGCGCCCACGGGCGAGCGCATCTACAAGGAAGCCATCGTCCCGTACAACCAGGGCCAGGTCGTCAGCTATGACGACATGTGGAACAAGGCCAAGCAGCCGATCCGCGACTTCATGTTCGACCAGATCCAGGCCTCGGGCAACTGGTCGAGCCTCTACATGGTCCTCAACTACCGCGGCGTAGACACCTCAAAGCCCGAGACTCTCACCCGCGCCGATGTGGACATGGTCTGCCTCATCCCCGCCTACATGCTCAGCGAGCTCAAGACCGCGTTTCTCATGGGCTTCCGCATCTACCTGCCCTTTCTTGTCATCGACATGGTGATTTCCACCATGCTCATTTCCATGAGCATGATGATGCTGCCGCCCGTGCTCGTGAGCCTGCCGTTCAAGCTGCTGCTCTTTGTCATGGTCGACGGCTGGCAACTGGTCGTCGGCAGCCTCATGTCCAGCTTCGTTCAGCCCGTCGCGCCCGCCGTATCGATGCTCTTCCCCGGACTCGGATCGTGGGTCACCTAGGAATCGCATGAACTACGACGACACAGCGGTCCTCATGGCCCGCGACATGCTGATCATCACGCTCAAGATCGCCGCGCCCATTCTCGCGGCGGGCGTGGTCATCGGTCTGTTCGTCAGCATCGTGCAGGCGGTCACATCCATCCAGGATCAGACCATCACGTTTGTCCCCAAAATCGTGGTGATGATCGTCGTCGCGGCGGTTCTGCTGCCGTGGATCACCACCAAACTGGTCGATTACGCGTCCGAGCTTCTCTGGCTCGTCTCAAGCCATTAGTCCCTGGTGCCGCAGATGAACCATGATTTCGTTCGAACCGTTCATTCACCACGTGGTCCCCTTCTCGCTGGTCGTAGCGAGATTGTCCGGGCTCTTCATCTTTACGCCGCTGCTGGCCAACCAGACGCTGCCCAAGCGGTTCAGGGCCTTGCTGGCGGTGATGTTTTCCGCCGCCGTGTACCCCGCGCTGCCCGCCGCGATGCACGCGAGCACGGCGGTCACGCTTCCGGAGATGGTCCCTCTGCTCCTGGGCGAGACGCTCATCGGGATGACGATGGGCTTTATCGCGGGCCTGCCGATCATCAGTCTCGACATGGCGGGCGTGATCACCGGGCACCAGATGGGCATGGGCCTGGGCCGCGTCTACAACCCCGACATTGGAGCGGACACCGATTCGATCGGGCAGACTCTGATGTACGTTGGGCTTGCGAGCTTCGTCGCCCTCGGCGGCCTCGATGCGATGTTCATGGCTCTGGTGTTCACGTTCGACAAAGTCCCGATGGGCGGGTTCATGAACTCCGGGGGGATCCCGCTGGATGCGATGGTGGGGGTCCTGACGTCGGGAACCGAACTCGCGCTCCGGGTTTCTGCGCCGGTGCTGTGTGCCGTCTTCGTCATCATGATCGCGGTCGGTTTGCTCGGCAAGACGATCCCGCAGATCAATGTCATGAGCGTCGGGTTCACGTTCAAGCTGTTCGTGGGGATCGCAATCCTCGCGCTGTCGATGGCGGCGATCCAGCAGGTCAGCAGTGAGGAGATCGAGCGCGTGCTGAACATGGTGGTGCAATGGGGCCGGACGATGGCGGGCGGAGACCCCGTCGCCTCGGGAGTGTGATTCGATGGCCGAGGACCTGGGCGAAAGAACTGAACTCCCGACGGCGCGCCGCCGGTCGGAGGCCCGCCAGGAAGGGCGCGTCGCGAGAAGCTCCGACTTCTCCGCGAGCGTTGAACTCATCGGGGGCATCCTGATCCTGGTGCTCCTGTCCGGCTTCGTGATGTCCGGGCTGGGCACCCTGGTGCGTCGCACGCTCGAAGGTCAGACACCCGGCAATGCCGTCAGCATCGACAGCGTCCAGCCTTTGCTGGTGCAGTCCCTGGTCGACGGCGTGTGGGTTGCGGGGCCGGTCGTTCTCGCCATGTTTCTCATCGGCGCGCTCAGCCACTACGTCCAGGTCGGCTGGCATGTCACCCTGGAGCCGCTCAAGCCCAACTTTTCGCGGCTGAACCCGGCGTCGGGCGTCAAGAAGTTCCTGAATCTCCGCAACTTGGTCAAGACGGCGCTCAGCTGCGTCAAGCTCGGCGTCATCGGGCTCGTCGCGGTGCTGGTCATCCGCAAGCATCTGCCCGCGATTGCCGCGCTGCCGCTGCTGGGAGCGCCCCAGGCGCTCTTCAAGATCCTGCTCATCGGGCTCGAGCTCGCCGCGTGGCTGCTCGTGCTCATGTTCGTCATGGGAGTCGCGGACCTGCTCTACCAGCGCTGGCAGTTCACCCGAGACCTCCGGATGACCCGGCAGGAAGTCAAGGATGAGCGTCGTTCCGTGGACGGCGATCCGGATGTCAAGGCTCGGCGCCTCCGCATGGCCCGGGACATCGCGATGCAGAGGCTCCAGCACGCCGTTCCCAAGGCGGACGTCATCGTCACCAATCCCACTCACTTCTCCGTGGCCCTGAAGTACGACCAGAAGTCGATGCGAGCCCCTCGCGTGGTGGCCAAGGGTGCCGATGAAATGGCGTTCCGCATCCGGCAGCTCGCGATCGCCGCGGGCGTCCCGATGGTCGAACGTCCACCGCTCGCCCGCGGGTTGTACTGGGGCGTCCCCGTCGGCCATGAGATTCGCGCCGAGTTCTACGAGGCTGTCGCGGAGGTCCTGGCGTACGTGTACCGCCTCAAGGAGAAAGCCGCGTAGCTGACCCATGGCCAAGGCCCTGAACAAGCCCGGTCCACGTCCCGCGCCCAAGGCGGCGCCCGTCGCCATGCGCCCGCCGGGCCTGATTCTGCCGCCGTGGCTGCAGCGTCTGCGTCAATACCGAGGCCTGCTGGTTCCCGTGGGCTTTGTCTCGATGCTCATCGTGCTGCTGGTGCCCGTGCCGCCGTGGGTAATGGATGTGCTCATCTGCGGCAACATCAGTCTCGCCGTCGTGATCCTGCTCACGACGGTCTACATGGATCACCCCCTCGATTTTTCAGTGTTTCCGTCTCTCCTGCTTGCCACGACCCTTCTGAGGCTCGTGCTCAACATCGGATCCACACGCCTCATCCTGACGGCCAAGGGCTCTACCCCTGAGGAGGCGATGTACGCCGCGGGGCATGTGATCGCGGCGTTCGGAAACTTCGTCGCCGGCTCGTCGCTGTTCGTGGGAATCGTCATCTTCCTGATCCTGGTAATCGTTCAGTTCGTGGTCATCACCAAGGGCGCCACCCGCATCAGCGAGGTCGCCGCCAGGTTCACGCTCGATGCGATGCCGGGCAAGCAGATGGCGATCGACAGCGACCTCAACGCCGGGATCATCACCGAGGGCGAGGCCCGCCAGCGGCGCGAACAGATTCGGCAGGAGGCGGACTTCTTTGGCGCGATGGACGGTGCCTCCAAGTTCGTTCGCGGCGACGCCGTCGCCGGCATCATCATCACGGTGATCAACATCCTGGGCGGATTCGCCGTGGGCATGATCGATCGCAACTGGGAACCCGGCCAGACCGCCGCGGTGTTCACCAAGCTCACGATCGGCGACGGGCTGACGTCTCAGATTCCCTCGTTCGTGATCGCGATTGCCTCGGCCCTCATCGTGACGCGCTCGGGTTCCAAGGCCCAACTCGGGCACGAACTCACCGACCAGATCATCAGCCAGCCCCACGGGTTGATCATCACGGGGTCCTTTCTTCTTCTGCTGGCCTTCACTCCCCTGCCCACGATCCCGCTGGTCGTGACCGGCCTGGGACTTGGCGGCTTGGCCTGGGTGATGATGCGGGCGCGTCGCAATACCGAACGTGCGAAGACCACCGAGTCCGCGGCGGCCGCCAAGGCCGAGCCGCCGCCGGTCGAGAATCTGCTCAAGGTCGATACGCTCGAGCTCGAAGTCGGCTTCCAGTTGGTCTCGCTGGTTGACACCGCCCAGGGCGGCGACCTTCTCGACCGCATCAGCGCGATCCGGCGCCAACTCGCTCAGGACGTAGGCCTGGTCATGCCCCCAGTCCGAATCCGCGACAACATCCAGCTTGGGTCGACCGAATACCGGATCAAGATCCGCGGCAACGCCGTGGCCGCCGGCTCGGTCAAACCTGGCAAGCTCCTGGCGATGGACTCGGGAGTGGCGTCCGGTTCAATCGAGGGCGAACGCACTCGCGAGCCGGCCTTTGGCCTTGATGCCTGGTGGATCGAACCGGCACTCAAAGGTCGGGCCGAGACCATGAACTACACCGTGGTGGACGCCACCAGCGTCCTGGGAACGCACCTCACCGAGGTGGTGAAGCAACACGCCTCAGAACTCCTGACGCGAGAGGAAGTTGCCAATCTCGTTGAGCAGCTCAAGGGCAAGAGCCCCAAGCTGGTGGAAGAGTCGATCCCCGCCGCGGTCAAGATGGCCGACCTTCAGAAGATCCTCCAGAACCTGCTCAAGGAACGAATCCCGATCCGCGATACCGAGACGATCCTGGAGACTCTTGCGGATTGGGGGCCCAAGACCAAGGACACCGACGTCCTGACCGAGTACGTGCGCAACTCCTTGCGCCGCACCATTTGCCAGCTCGTCACGTCCCCGGCGGAGACCCCGTCGGGAAAGCCGCGGCTGGTGTGTATCACCCTCGACCCGTCGCTCGAGGACCAGATCAACGGATTCATCGACCGCACCGGCGGAGGTACGGTGGTCTCGATGCCGGCGCGAGTGGCCACCCACCTATCCCGGTTGATCACGACTTCCCTCAAGTCCTTGACCGCCTCGGGCCATCCGCCCGTCGTGATCACCTCTCCGCAGGTCCGCGCGGTGGTTCGCCAGCTCCTCGAACCGCACATACCAACGGTCCACGTCCTGTCGTACAACGAAGTGGTCCCGACCGTTGAAGTCGAGTCGATGGCGCTCGTCACCCTGGAAGAAACAAAGGAGGCTGCCGCCGCGGCTTGACTTGCAACCGCAGGTGCGGTGTGTATGCTCATGGCCGATTCACACGGGCAGGATGCCCCGGATCACGCCGCAAGGCGGTTGCAGAAGGCCACGGAAGGCTGAATGAATCTTCGAACGTATCGCGCGCGCACGATGGGAGACTGCCTCGCCGAGGTCAAGAAAGACCTGGGCAAGGACGCGGTCATCCTTCATACGCGCACGTACAAGGTCGGCGGCGTGCTCGGCCTGGGCGGCAAAGCGATGGTCGAGGTCACGGCGTCTGATGGCGGGCCCGAAGTCGCCAAGCGCAAAAGCGGGAACATTGCCGCGCTGCGGGCCTACTCGGCGAGCCCTGGTGGTGTGCAGTCCGGAGGCTCAGGCTTCAAACCCGTGGTAGACCGCGCGGCCAGAAATGCCGCGAACCGCAACGAGTCGTCCGTGGCCGTTGCCGCACCCGAGGAACCCGAGCCGCCTGTGGTTGTCACGCTTCCACCGCCGCAACGGCTGAGCGTGGTGCGCACCGGCGCCAGGGCCACCGAGCCAAGCCGGGCGCCGGCTACATCGACCGCCACCGAGTCGCCGGCATTCACCACCGTCTCGCCGGGCGGGCTGAGCGAAGAGCTCGCTTCGTTGAAAAAGATGGTCGGCCAGGTGCTGCAGTGCTCCCGCCATACCGCGGTCCGGCTCTCGCGCGAAGGGGGCGGCGGGTTCTCTCCCTCTTCTCTTCCAGACGCCGTCCTGAGGCACTACTTCCGATTGCTCGACGCGGAGGTCTCGCCCGAGCTCGCCGACGAAGTGGTGGCCAGGGTTCGCGATGAGATTCCTGCCAATCGCCAGAATGATGACGGCATCATCCGCCCCGCCGTGCTTCGCGCCATCGCATCGCTCATCCCAACGGCCGCCAGCCCTTGCGTCGGGCCGACCGACGGCCGTCCGCTCACGCTCGCACTCGTAGGCCCGACGGGAGTAGGCAAGACCACGACCATCGCCAAGCTCGCCGCGACGTACAAGCTCCGGCAGGGCAAGCGGGTTGGCCTGATTACGAGTGACACCTACCGCATCGCCGCGGTCGATCAGCTCCGCACCTATGCGGAAATCATCGGCCTGCCGCTCAAGGTTGCGATGAGCCCCGCGGACATGTCTGCGTGCTGCCAGTCTCTGGACACCTGCGATGTCATTCTCATCGACACGGCCGGCCGATCACCGCGCGACGCGGGTCGCGTGGACGAGCTCCGCCAGTTCATCTCCGCCGCGCAGCCGCACCAGACCCACCTGGTGCTCTCGAGCGTGTCGAGCCAGTCGGTGCTTCTCGAGGCCGCGGGCCGGTTCATGAGCATCCAGCCCGACCACATCATTTTCACCAAGATCGATGAGGCGGTGAGTTACGGCTCGCTGATCACCGTCGCCCGTCGCGTCGCGCTGAAGCTCTCGTACATCACCACCGGCCAGGAAGTGCCGGACCATATCGAGCCGGGGCGTGCGGATCGTCTCGCCGAGCTCCTGCTCGGCGCGGAAACCGAAGCGGAAAGGGTCGTCGCCCGATGACCCACGCCCTGGCGCCAACCAGTGATCAGGCCGCGCGGCTCCGGGCGCTCGTCGAGTCAGCCCCCACCCTTCTGGCCACTCCCGCCGTCGCCCCGCAGCAACGCCGCGCCAAGGTCCTCACGGTCTCCTCCGGCAAAGGCGGTGTCGGCAAGACCACCGCGTGCGTGAGCCTCTCGATCGCGATGACGCAGCTCGGATGGCGGACCACCCTTCTCGACGCCGACCTCGGGATGGCCAACGCCGATGTGCTGTGCGGCCTCAGCCCGACGCGCCGTCTTGAGCAGTATGTCGGCGTCGCAGATCAGCGTCGCATCCACTCCGACGATCGAATCGACCTGCGTGAAATCGCGGTGGATGCCCCCGGGGGCTTCCGGCTTATTCCCGGATCTGCCGGTGTGGCCCGAATGGCCGAGCTCTCGCCACTCGAACGCTCCCGTCTCCTCGGGGCCCTCGACCAGCTCGAAGACGACACCGAACTGCTCATCGTGGACACCGGCGCGGGCCTGGGCCGCGAGGTCCTGTCGTTCATGGGCTCGTCCGACCTGTCGCTCGTCATCGCGACTCCTGAGCCGACGTCCATCGCCGACGCCTACGCCCTCATCAAGTGCGCCTTGCTTGGCTCCGCGAGGCCGCCCCGCGTGGCGCTGGTCGTGAACCAGGTATCCAGCAAGAAGGAAGCGGACGCGGTTCACGCTCGAATGGCCGCGGTCTGCAGCCGGTTCCTGCGTTATCGGTTGCCCTGTTTGGGTTGGGTCGCGCAAGATCCGCAGGTTGGCGCGGCGGTTCGTCGCCGCTCTCCCCTGATCCTTTCCGAACCTCGTTGCCAGGCCAGTCGCGATCTTCGTAGGTTGGCCTGTGTGCTCGTTGACAATCTCGAACTCCGCCATGCACGTGACAACCGGCCGGCCTCGAGGCTATCGGGTCTGTCAGGGCTCTGGTCGCGGCTGACATTGCGCGGGAGTTGAAGTTCTGTAAGGGCCCCGATTCGGGAATGCGAAATCTTTGAGTCGAATTGTGATCAAAGCGTCGATTGGCCCGTCACGTGCGACGATAAAGCCCGCACGGCTGTCGGTGCGCTGTGATTCGCCGGAGGGATGCGTCTTTGAATCCCGGTTCAACAGCGAGGCTCATCGCCTCATGCCTTGGCCTCGCCGGCTTTGCCGTGGCGATCGTTGCCGGCATGGCGGCGGGCAACCCCGGCGGCCGAGTGCTCACCGTCGCCCTCATCAGCATGGTGGCGCTGCACCTGGTCGGGCTGGTTGTCGGCCTGGTGGCCGAGCGAGTCGTCGAGGAATACGTCCGTCAATACAAAGCGGTGAACCCGGTCGAGGGGGCGTACGGTTGGACGCGGCGGCAGAGTGGTTGGCTAAGGAGTGGCCGATGACAGCAATCCGGCAGAGCAAGGTTCGGTCGTCTTCGCGCCGGGGCGTCCGCCTCGAAGCGTCCAAGACGCGTACACCCCTGGACAAGAAGCCCATCCAGGAGGTCTGGACCGACTACCAGGTCGTCAAGGGAGACTCGGCCAAGTCCGAGCCCATCCGCAACTTCCTGATGGAGAGATTTCTCCCGCTGGTCCGCTACAACGCGGAACGCATTTACACGCGTCTCCCCGACGAAGTGGATATCGAGGACCTCATGTCCGCCGGCCTCTTCGGCCTGATGGACGCGATCGACGCGTTCGATCTTGACCGGGGCGTCAAGTTTGAAACGTACTGCGCCCCTCGCATCCGCGGCGCGATCCTCGACGAGCTTCGCGCGATGGACTGGGTCCCGCGGCTCGTCCGCCACCGCACGGCCAAGGTCGAGAGCGCACGCCAGAAGTTCGAAATGGCCAACGGCCGCTCTCCCACCGATTCCGAGCTCGCGTCCAAGCTCAACCTGCCCGGCGAAGAGTTTGACAAGGTCAAGCGTGATTCCTCCGCCGTCAGCACCCACAGCATCACCCGCAAGTTCGCCGCCAGCGACGGCTCACGTGAACTTCGCGAGATCGACGTCGTCCGCGACGACACCGATTCCAACCCGTTGCGCGAAATGCAGCGCCGCGACCTGAAGGACCTGATCACCAAGGGCCTCTCGCGGGCCGAGCGCCTCATCGTCATCCTCTACTACTACGAGGGCATGACCATGAAGGAAATCGGTGCCACGCTGGACCTGTCCGAGTCCCGCGTCAGCCAGATGCACAGCTCGATCCTGGCCCGGCTCAAGGCCCAGATGCAGCACCGGTCACGCGAACTCGAGCCGATTGAAGGCTGACCGTCGAGATTCGCCGCTCGGGCTTTTCGCCCCCCTCTTCTCTGAATCCAACCAAGGCCGCCCCGACCCCGGGGCGGTCTTATCGTTCAGGCATGACCCGCGGCCATTCCACCGCCTGCATCGCGCTGGGCAGCAATCTCGGCGACCGGCACGAGTACCTCACCCGCGCCCTCGCCTGTATCGCCGCGCTTCCGGAAACGTCCCTTGTGGCGTTCTCAACCTTCATCGAGACCGACCCCGTTGGGCCGGTGCCTCAGCCCGGGTACCTCAACGCCGCTGCCGTGATCCGCACCACCCTGAACCCTCGCGGCCTCCTGACCAGCCTGCTCACGATTGAACGAAGCCTCGGGCGCGATCGCGCTCAGGAACAGCGGTGGGGGCCCCGCACGCTCGATCTTGATCTGCTGCTCTACGACGACCTCATGCTCGATCAGGCGGGCCTGACGATCCCCCATCCGCGGATGCACGAGCGGCTCTTCGTGCTCACACCCCTGGCCGAAGTCGCGCCCCACTTCACGGTGCCCGGATTGCGCGCCACCGTCACGGAACTGCGCGATCTCCTGCTGGCCCGCGGAACTTCTGACGCCGCTTCGGGGTCCAAGTGATATGCGAGCCCCCGCCGCCATCGCCGCAATCCTTTGCTTGCTGCCCCCGGCGGTCGCTCAGGATCGCCCGACCAAGCCGCCCCCTGAGCCGATTCCCTCCGAGGTCTTTCTCGCGGACCTTCACGAGGCCTACTCCGCGCCGTTTGCGGAGGAGATCACGATTCGGGTGCATACTCCATCGGGAGATCGCAGCGACACCCTGACCATCCGTGTCGACCCGGGACTTAAGCGCTTGGCGTCCGATGCGGGCCCGGTCACGCCCAGGCCCCGCTGCGTGTTGTTCGAACTCGGCCAGTTGCGGATCTCCATCGCGGAGGGCAAGCTCACGGCCACCAACTCCGCCGCGCCGGACAAGTTCTTTCAGCGCTCATTTCCGGGCCCGATCACTCCGGCCCGCCTGGCCGAGGTGCTCCCCCCGCTGCCGATTCCGCAACTGGCGATCGTCAATCCGGAGGACCCGGGATTCAACTCGCCTCTGGAACTGCTGCGCAAGACGGTGTGGTCCGATGCCCTGGTTGACGAGGCGGCCCGGCCGCTGACGATCACCATGAAGGGCCTTAGCCCCGCCGGCTCGATTTCGATCACGGCGCTTGTCAGCACCGTTCGGCTGACCAAGATCTCCGCCTCGATTCATCGTCCCGATGCCGAGGCACAGTTTGAGTTCTCGTTCAAGGCCGTGGACCCCGGCGACCCCACCAAGTGGGCGCTCCCGACCGAGGGCCGCCAGTCCGTGCCATCGCTCACCGATCTCCGCACGACCCCCAAGCCCATCAGTCCGCCGCCGCCTGTGCCCCCGGCCGCGTCAGACAAGCCCCTGCCCGCGGTGGAGGCACCCTCCGTGCCCAAATGAAAAAAGGCCGCGTTGTGCGCGGCCCGTTCATCGGTGAGTTTCGATCGATCAACCCGCCTCGGCTCGCGGGTGGGCCTGGTTGTAGGCGTTGGTCATCCGCTGGGTCGTCAGGTGCGTGTACACCTGGGTGGTCGAGAGTGACTGATGCCCGAGCAGCTCCTGCACGCTCCGCAGGTCCGCACCGTTGTCGAGCAGGTGCGTCGCGAAACTGTGCCGCAGCGTGTGCGGGCTGATGGTCGGGTCCAGGCCGACCTGCTTGAGATACTTGTCCAGCTTGCGGCGGACCGAACGCGACGAGAGCCTGCCGCCGTGCTTGTTGACGAACAGCGGACGGCGGGTCCGTCCCTCGGCCCACGCGCCGTTGAAGCGGGTGTCCGTCCTCAACTGGTCCATGTACCGCTTGATCGCCGCCAGCGCGTGAGACCCCAGGGGCACCACTCGCTCTTTCTTCCCCTTGCCCTTGACCTTCAGCGCCTCGCCGGCGACGTCAATGTCTTCCAGCTCAAGCCCGACCAGTTCGCTCACGCGGATGCCGGTCGAATACAGCGTTTCAAGCATCGCCCGGTCGCGCAGACCCAGCACGTCACGCTCGTCCGGCGCCGACAGGAGCTTCTCAATCTGCTCGATCGTGATCGCCTTCGGGAGCCGCTTGCTCTGGCGCGGCGTGCGGATCAATGTCATCGGGTTGCTGTCCGCCAGGTTCCGGCGGTCCGCCCACTTGAAGAACGACCGCAGCGTGGCGATCTTCCTCGCCATGGTCGCGGCCGAATAGTGCTGTTCCCCGAGGTGGTTCAGGAACCCCCGAATCGTGTCCGCCGTCGCCGCGCAGATCATCTTCGTCACGGTGGACGGGATGCTCCCGACAACGGCGCTCGGGCCCGGCTTCTTGCCGCCCGCGGCCTTGATGGACTCTTCCCGCTGCTTGAGGGCCTCGCCCTCCTTGCCAGCGTCGACCGTGATGCTCTGCTCGCGCGCCAGGTATTCAACGAACTGGCGCAGGTCCGCGCCGTAGCAGCGGGCCGTGTACGGGCTGAAGTGACGCTCATCCATCAGGTAGCTGGCGAAGGCGTCGGTCAGTGGAAGTGTGGACATGGTTCCTAACTCCTGGCGATCACCGCATCTCAGGCCCGCAAATATCTGCGTTATCAGTGCTGATCGGTCGCCTCGGCCCTCGTGTTGAGTCCGAGTGAACTCCCCCGATCATCTCGTGTGAATCACAGCCGGCAGCGATCCTCTCGGACGGGCATTCCTTGCGCGTCGTGGCGGGCGCGATGATTCCTTCAACCGCCGCGCACACATCACGCCCGCCCGCCGGCAGCCGTTCAATCCTGTCGGTGTGTGGTTTGGCGTCGCTGAACATCATCGCTCCGGCCCCTGTCCGGCCGGAGCCGAGACGTCAGGGCTGTTGATTCGTTTCCGTCACCGGCACACGCGCCATCCGAATCCACTCGTGCTCGAGCAGCCGGTTGACGCCGTGCCAGGCGCCGAACTCGCAGAACAGGTCCATGCTCACCAGATATCGCCGCCACCCCAGCGCCGTCCCCTCCGCGTGCCGCCCCTCGGCGTACGACTGCATGTCCATCAGCACCTGGTGGTTCTTTCCGTCCAGGTATTCCGAGATGACGGAAGCCGGTGCCTCGCCGTGGACGCTCCGCGGAAAGTACTTGTAATCGGTCGGTTGGTACGTCAGTCTCCGCGGATCGACTCCGCCGGTGTTGGCCAGCGGTCGACCGCTGAATCCCGGACGCGTGTACAGGGCCAAGGCCAGCCCGAGGCGCGGCGGGTTGTATGGGTCGTACGCCGTGATCGATCCGACGATCAGGCCGTCGGCACCCAGAGCCTTCGCCAAGGCCTCAGCTTCTTCCGGCCTCGACAGGTCCGTCAGGTCCAGCGCCCGCATCGCCGCAATCGTCCGGTTCAGCGGGAGACACCGCACGCCCCGCACCTGCGAAGCCGCGGCGACAACCTTGTCGCTTACCAGGTAGGGGTCGGCGATCGTGGTTCCCGATTCATTTCTCAGGGGCACCACCGCCCACAGAGGTTCGCCGCGAGATACGTCGTACGGCGCCACCAGGGTCTGGGGTGGCTTGAGTTTCGGTTCGGTACCCGCGCACCCGAAGATCAGCTGGCTCAGGGCCAGCATCGAAAGCACCATGGCGCCTGTCATCAGCCTGGACCGCACGTAGCCGTTCCAGAGTCCGGGCGCGCATCGTGCATTGAGCATGGTCTGTTCTGTTGTCATGGCGTCCTGCCTGTTCGGGCCCGGTATTCCAACCAGACCGGTTCTAAAACCGCGCCGCGACCTTTCGGTCCCGCCGCGGCGAGGGGACTAGTGATTGCTCTCGCCAGGATGATCCTGGCCGGTCGTAATCTTGGAGCCGCTGGGTGTTTTGGGCGCCACAGTCGGATGAGCGGCGGGGTTGGCCACCGGTTGTGCCACGTACGGCGCCGGGTTGCTCTTCATGTTCAGCGAGGCGAGTTGAACAATCTGGCTGGTGTCCATCGACCAGATATTGTCGATCCCGCCGCGGTCAGAGACGAAGAAGAGCCTGTTGCTCGGTCCCCACGAGGGCATCAGATTCACGGCCGTGCCCGCCGAGAGGCTGATTCGACTGTTCCCGTTCACGTCGATGAGCCACAGGTCAGCGGTCGAGGGCCGGGTGTCCGTGCTCTGGGCCCACTGCTGCGGATTCGGAACCGTGGCAAAGGCCAGCCACTGGCCGTCAAGGCTCCACGCCGGGTTGATGCAGGCGGCGAGCGGCGTTGACGCCACCTCGGTCAGGTTGTCCGCCTGTGCATCGCGGAAGTCGATCGTCCAGATGCTGAACGCCCGGTCGCCGCGTTCCCGGCTCTTCTGGAACGCGATCTTGTCGGTTCCGTTGGCGCCCGTGCCCGGCACGGGGCACCAGGCCGGGAAGAGGCCGTAGCAGACAAAGCTGGCCACGCCCGAGTTTCCGACATCCGTGGTCCAGATTTCCCACTGCCCGCTGACCTCGCCGAGTCGGCAGAACGCGAGGTGCGTTCCATCGGGCGACCAGGTCGGGTGAAGGTCATCCGCCGAGTTGTTCGTGAGCTGGATCGCCCGACCGCCGTTGATGGGCATCACGAAAATGTCCCAATTCCCGGCGCGGTTGGAGGCAAACGCCACGCGGGTCCCATCCGGGCTCACCTTCGGCATCACATCGTTCGCCGGGTCGTTGGTGAGCTGGCTCACCACGCGGCTGTCGATGTTCTTGACGTAAATGTCCGCCGTCATCCGGTGCTGCGTGCTGGAGTAGACAAGGCGCTTGCCGTCCGGCGAGACATCCGGGTCAAAGTCCGCCCCTTCGACCGCGAAGCTCACCTGCTTCAGATTCGCCCCTCCGGCCTTGCCCGCGTCCGCGCCCTGGGGCGTCATCGACTTGGCCAGCACCTCGCCGTAGAGGTTCATCGCCGCGTTGGACGGCTGACCGGGCTGCAACGGCTGGGTGTGAAGTGTCATCACCTCGTCCGAACCCGGCGCGCCGACCAGCGATGTCGTCACCGGGTCGATGCTGATGTTCGAGCCGCGGGGTTGGACCGCCGCCTGGGCGTGTGGCGCCGGAACGGCCCGCATGTTCGGGCCGGGACCCTGCGCCGGTCCAGAGTTCGGATTGGCCGCGGGATCGCTCCCCGTGCCCATGGTCGAGTACGTTCCCGGTGCCATTTCGCATCCGGTCGTGCCCGCAGCGATCAGAAGTGCCAGTGCCAGGATTCGTGTGTTCATGAGCGAAGTCTCCGAGGATCTGCCTTGCCCGCGTTGGGTTCGTGCCTGGGTCACTCGGGCTCCTGCCCGACCCCGGCGCGGCCACCAAGCCGAGACTCCGTCAAGGCTTTTATCGGACCGGCTTTGCGCCCCCCTTGAGGTTGGGGTGAACGTGCCGCCGCCCGACGAGTTTCACCATCGGACGTTCCGATAGCCCGCATGAGTCCGAATACCTTGGCGCCTCTGAGACCCGCACTTCCTGCCCGAACGCCCCCCATTCCCGCGGCGGTGGCTCCGACGGTCCACTTTCAAAAAAACCAAGGGGGGCCCCACCATGGAGCCCCCCTCGGAGCGTTGGAATCTGATTACCTTGGTTCTCGCTCGGCCCGAAGGCCCGCGCCCCATTCTGATTCAATCCCGTCGTTCACGGGCCACGATCGCCGGCGAATCGCCCTGCCGCAGCCAACGTGCGTGCCGGCCGCGAGGGCAGGAGGTCGCTACCAGATGATCCAAGTACCTTCCAAGAGACGCCTCGCTGAAGCCCGCCAGGAACGACGTCGTGGCTGAAGGGTTGATGGTGATGATGCGATCGACGACCTGCTCCCGGGTCAACCGCGACGACGACGAGCTGCTCTCCAGCGGCTCGGAGGTGCGCCCTGGGGCGCCCGCTGACTGCATGAGTCCTCCGATTCGACCACCCTGAGTCGGGCGGCGAGTGAGCACTATCGGGCACGCCCGTTCGGATTCTTCAACCGACCCGATCGCGGGGGCCCGGACTCCGTTCCGATCCATCCAATCCTGCGCCCCGGATCGCGCAAGGATCGAACCAATCGCCCATCCTCGCGGGGCCGCGCACGAATGTGACGTTCGCCGCCCTACGCTGGAGCGATGGATGTGTGCATCTTTGAAGAAAATCGAATTGCCGCGACACGCAGGGGGACCGGCGAAGACGACTTCGCGGCGGTCGATCACGCCAACGTACTCGCTTTCTCAGGGCCGCAATCGTGGCGCGGCCGTCGGGTGTTCTGGTCAGGCTGGATGGGCGAGACCATCTCTTCACTTGACCATCACACCTGGAGCAAGGAAGCGTGGCAGCGCCTCGATGCCTGGTGCGATCGTGTCGCGCCGACGCTCGCTCACGCGGGCGCGACGGCGTGCTTCAGGCCGCACCCCCGTCACGTTCTCTCGGATGTGCAGTCGTGCGCGACATTCTTGAAACGCCGCGCCGGCCAGCCATTTGAAGTCCTCCTCGATCCCGCGGGGCTCCTCACCCCATCCATGATCTCGCGCGCCGAGGATCACATCCTGCGCGCGCTTGATGCGCTGGCGGAGCACCCCTCAGTCCCCGCCATAGTCGTCGCCAACGTCCGCCCTGCGGGTGACGAACTCTTCGAGCCCTGCCGCGCAGACCAGGGGTTGCTTGCCGCCGCCCTTGTCGAGTTGATTCGTTCGAGAGTCCCCGCGGACAAGGTGGCGGTGTACTTTCCCCCCGTGCCCCCGGGTTGAGGTTTATGCCACCGCGCGTGCAAACCGCTAAACTCACGCCAACGCCCCTGAGAGCAATCCATGTCTGATCCTGTCAAGACCACGCCCGACCACCCGACCTTCAAGCTCGTCAAGGACGCCTTTCCGGGCAGGCGCTTTCGCGCCACCGAGTTCCGCGGCCAATCGACGCTGATTGTCGAGCCTGCCGATCTCCACGAAGTCATGGCCTTCCTGAAGACATCCGCCGGGTACAACTTCCTTTCGGATGTCGGCGGCATCGACTACTTGAACTACCCCGCCAAGACCATCGGCCGCTTCGCCGTGTATTACAACTTGATTGCCTTTGGCCGCGACGACCGATTCTTCGTCAAGGTCTTCCTCGACCCTTCGCTCCCGACCGACGGCATCGCCGACGACCCCGCCCTCCATCTCGACAGCGTGACCGACCTGTGGCCCGGGGCTGAATGGACCGAACGCGAAGTTTTCGACATGTTCGGAATACGCTTTCGCAACCATCCCGACCTTCGCCGCATCCTTACCTGGGAAGACTTCCCCGCCCACCCTCTCCGCAAGGATTACCCCCTGCGCGGCCGGGGCGAACGCGAAGACTACAAGGTTGTCGATCGCACCGACGCCTGAACCCGGGTGGGGGTTTGACCCGTCAAGCATCAACAGCCGGCATTTCCCTGCGGGCCGACGGGAGTGTCGTGCGAACGAGGTTTTATCTTGGCGCTGCGCCCGCAGGTTGCCTGACCTGCACCGAGTTTTTCTCGAGATCCCATGTCAGCCACGATGCGGTTGTTGGGCTTGCGGCTGATGGATCGAACATCGTCACCACACCGCCCTTCTGAGCCTTCGCCTCGATGCGACGGTTGATCGCGTCGTATTCCAGCGAGTGCGAAATCAGCTCACGCAGCGGTGGCCGCGGCTGCGTGTCGGTCTTGGGCGGGCCCGACGCCGCGTACACACTCCCCGTCGCCGCGACCGATTGCAGCTCAAGGCCACGCCCGGCTTCGCCAAGCGAACCGGCCTTGTCCTTGAGATTCGCCACGATGTCATCGCATCGAATCTCCGTGACCTGGCCGTCCCTGAGAGCCCGGTGCACAACGTTCACGCGGTCTTTCATCGTCATCACGGTGTCGCCGCCCGCTCCGCCGTTCTTCTCGGCGTGCAGCGAAGTCGCCCATTCAAAGAGAGATGTGCCTCGGGTGTCTCCGCCCAGATCACGCGCGCCGGGCGCCGTGTTGGCGACGCCGGTCGCTGCCGACTGATCGACCAATAGGAACTTCCCGGCCCCCGGCACGTCGATCGTTCCCTTGTCGTTGCTCGCCAGAACGGAGGGTCCCTCGATGTACGAGAGCTTCTGAAGCACTCCCGCGGCGTACGTCCTCGATTCGATCCGGGCGTTCGTCCCGCCTTCGCGATCCTGAATCGAGCCGTGCGCCTCCGCGCCGAGGACCGACCGGTCCTGGCCCGCGGCGCCCGAGTCCTTCTCCCCGCCCCCAAGCGTTGATCCGAGAATCGACCGGCCCGGCGTTCCCGGCGTCATGAAGAGCTTGATCCGCTCCGCGTCGACCTTGTTCCGCGTGTTCGCATCCGGAGAATAGTTCGCCTTCGAGTTTCCCCAGCAGTCGATCAAGCCCGCCGAATCGTCGTACACCATCCGCCGCGTCCAAGTGGCGTCAATGGCCGAAGGTTCCGCTCCCGTCAGGCCTTTGTAGGCGAAGTTTCCGACGCCGAAGCTCTCCATCCGCCCACGGATGCCGTCGATCGCCAGCTGCGTCCCCGTCACCTTCCCCTGCTCGCGCCCGGGCTCATCGCGAGACACGAACGTGCCCTCTCCGACAAGATTCACAAGCTGCTTCCGCTGGCCGTTCTCGTCAAGCCCCAGGTCCGCCCGCAGCTCCTCAGTCTGCCCCGTGATGAAGTCCTTCTCGCTCTTGAACGTCACCCCGCCGCGAGCGAGCACCGATCCGACATCCATTTTCCCATCACCAGCGTCGAACAACACCGACTCCAGGTACTGCCCGCTCAGGCGCTGGCCCTCGCGCTCGACGATGAAGTTCTCCTCCGCCCGGACGAATCGTGCGCGAATCGGCTGATCGTCCCCGGACTTCGCGGTGGGAGGCTCAAAGTCCACATGAATCTTCTGGGCTGACATCATGCCCGTGTCGACCGACTGAGCCACCGCGCCGCCTGACAGGTCCACGCTCGCGAGCACCGGCTTCTTCTGCTCCGGCGACACCTCGGCGAAGGTCGCACGTGCCGTCCCGCTCGTGAACGTCATACCCTTCCCGTCGCCGCGGACATTCCCGACGACAATCGCCTCTTTCAACGATCCCGTCAGTCCCTGTTCAGTCGTCAGGAACGCAAACTCCCCTCGATCGGACCACGAGAGTTGCTGGTCGGGCTTCTCGGCGTCTCCCGAAGCCAGCGTCCCCGCCCTCGGCGTCCGGATGATCCCGTTCACCAGGTCCGCATCGATCCGCTGCGTCACGATCCGCCCGGATTCTGGCACCGCCAGCGAAACGCTTCCGGCGTCCTTCCCGATCAGCGAGAGTCCCCGGCTCGTCGCGGCGTATTCAATCGCTTCCGCAAATCCAGTGATTCCCCGCTCCCCATCCGCGAGCGTGATCTTCGACCCGGAATCCGCCGTGAAGTTGGCGGCGAGATGGTCGTTCTTCAACTCGACGGGCGCTTCCGTGATCGAAGAGATGACGCACGGCCCTTCCCACGCGAGCACCAGCGGCTCTTCACCGGGTTTCGCGGGGGCCGCAAGACCTTGTCCGCCCGGTGCCGACGCATCGCCGGGGGCCGGATTCGCGGGCGCCGGGCTCGTCGGTGCCGGTTTTGCAGCGCTCTGGGCAAACTTCACCTGCCCGATCGCGCCCTCCGGCAACCTGTTGTCCAGCAGCCGCGCGAGCACCTGGAACTTGTCCGCCGTCAACCGACGCGGCCCCTGCGAAGCGGCCACTTTCCCGCTGCCGATCAATCGATACAGCGACTCAATCGGTACCTCGACCGGTCCGGCCGGCGTGTTCGATGCCCGCGCAGGTCCGGGCTCGGCGGGCGACTTCGTCTCGTCCGCCTTCGCCGGCGAGTTCTTCTTCGGCGTCTGGCTCAGCGTCAGCTTCCCGTTCCGCTGAACCTCGCCCCTCACGAGCTTCTCCCGCGGCTGATCGAACACGAGCGAAAGCCCGGTCCCTTCAAATGTCCCACCCTCCCACACCGCCGCGAAAAAGTCCGGCGTCGACAACTCTCCGACCGCCGCCTCGAACGCCAGCGACTCCGTCCTGATCACGGCGAGCGACGGCGCCGCCGGATCAAACTTCTGAACATCCACACCCTTGGCAAAGAGCTTGATCTCAACTCGTCCGCGGATCGTTCCCGATTCCGGCTGCTGCTGCCCCTCGGGCCGATAGATCAACCCCGAATCCGCCCGGATGTACACACACCGGCCATCATCCAGGAATCGCCACGCCTGCGGCTTGTCCACGGAATACCGATGCCCTTCCAATGGGTCCATCGCCGCGAACACGAGCAACCCCGTCCGCTTGTTCGGATCCTTCTTGTCCGTCAGGTCAAACCGAAAATCAGTGACCGGCCCCACACCCTGCGCGTTGGTCGCGCCCTGCCCGAGCGGCCGAACGTCGCCGGCCTTTGGCGCGTGCGGGCCCTTCCCGTTTCCCTGTCCCCCGCCACCCCCGAAGATCACGAAGTACGCCACGACCAGCACGAAAACGCCCGCAACTCCCAGCGCCGCGTACGCGCCCGTCTTCTGAGTCCGTTCCTGAGTCCGATCCGTCGGCTTCATGGCGTCAATCGTAGAGCTTCAGCGCCTGTTCCATCAGGCCCTTGCAGCTTAGCAGATGCTCGATCGCTTCGCGTGCCGCCCCGTGACCGCCGGAGGCCTTTGTAACGAACGCCGCGGCCTTTTTCACCCTGGCATCCGCATCCGCGACGGCCATCGGATATCCCACCCGCTTCATCATGGGAAGGTCCGGCCAGTCATCTGCCAGACACGCGGCCTTCTCGAGGCCTACTCCAACCTTGGCGGCGACCTCTTGGACCGCTGAGCCCTTGTCCTTTGACCCCTGCACGATGTGCTGAATCTTGAGCTCGGCCGCGCGGAACTGAAGGGCCTTGCCGCTGCGCCCGGTGATGATCGCCGCGTGCATGCCGAGCTTCTGCCAGAGTTTGACGCCAAAGCCGTCGCGGACGTTGAAGCGTTTGGTTTCGTGACCGAGGTCGTCGATGAAGATCGAGCCGTCGGTGAGGACGCCGTCGACGTCGAGGATGAAGAGTTCGACCGCTTTGGCTGCCTTTGTTGAAGACTCGCTCATCGGCGTGGCCCTTCCCAAGTGGCCGGATCAAAAGGCGGATTCGCATCCCGAAACCCGTCCTCAGCCAAATGTGAACGCTGAGTCGGGTCGAGCGAGCCAGCGACTTTCTGCATCGACCGTTGATGAAGAACGTACGGCTCAAAGTACCACACGCCATTCTCGCGAGTGAAAAGGCGGTCAGTCCCTAGGTTGACCGTCTTTCCCTTCGACGATGTCGACGCGAGACGCGCCGTCGCTTCATCCCCTTCGATTCTGACTTTGTCCACTACGTGCGCGGGCTTGGATTCCGATTCGCGAAAGTAGAACTTCAGGCCGTCTTCCGGCTTCATTGCCTGCAGTTGCGACAACACGTGCACCCGCCGCAGGTCGAGAATCGTCACCATGTCGAGGAAATCGCGATTCACGAGCGCGGCACGATTCTCAGTCATCGCCGCCTGGATAAGTCCCCGCATCCACTGCCTGGTTCGAGGCCCGCACGCCTTGGCGCATGCGGTTGGGTCGCCGGCGGCCGCCTCAAAGGTGCGAAGAGACGCCACTACGTGCCCCGCCTCCTCGTTCCTTCGAGGCCAGACATACCACGTCAACGCCGCAACGATCAGCGTGAGTCCGACGCCTTTGCCGATCGTCCCTGCTTTCATCTAGTCCCTGACCAGCTTCATCGCCACCAGGTCCTGCACGTCGAGTATCCCAACCGGCTTCCCGGATTCATCCACCACCGGAATCTCATCCAAACGACTCTCCCGGACCAACATCACGGCGTCCCGCACAAGTGAATCCGACCGTAGCGACCGCGGGCGCTTGGTCATCACCGTCGCGATCGGCTTGTTGAGCTCCGCCCGGTCCCGCAAAATCAAACGGTGCAGGTCCCCGTCGGTAAAAATCCCCGCCAGCTTCCCCGCTCCATCAACGATCAGCATCGCCCCGGGCCGGCGCCCCATTTCTTCCGCCCGTTCCAGAGCCTGCAGCACGGTCACGGTCTCCGGAATCAGTGGCAGGTTCTTGCCGACCGTAAAACGCAGGGCCTCCATGAGCGGTCGCAGCAGCCCGCCGAGAGCTCCGCCCGGGTGTCTCTTCGCAAAATCCTCATCCGTGAACTTCCGCCGCCTCGCCGCGCACAGGGCCAGCGCATCCCCGAGCGCCAGCATCGCCGTCGTCGAACACGTGGGCGCGGCAAACTGGGGGGCCGCCGCCTCATCCACTGCCCCGATCGACAAGGTCACCGTCGCCAGCCGCTCCAGGCTCGAAGGGCCGCCCCCCGTTGTCTCGCGGTCTCGCCGTCGAGCCGTTTCGGTCTGTCCGACAATGGCCACCATCGGCAGGCCGTCCTGCTTCAGCACGGCAGCGAGGTTGACCACCTCATCGGTTTCTCCCGAATACGACAGGCAGATGACCGTGTCAGTCGGCCGGAACCGCCCCAAGTCGCCGTGAGCCGCTTCAGACGGGTGCACCGCGTGCGACGGAATCCCCAGAGACGCCAGGGTGGCCGAGATCTTCGCTCCGATCAGCCCCGACTTTCCCAGGCCCGTCACCAGCACCGTTCCGCCCGAGCCCGCGCACTTCTCAATGAGGTCTACCGCCCGGTGGAACTCCGGACCAAGAGCCTCGACGAGCCCGGACACCGCCGCGGCTTCAGCGCGCAGCACGCCCTCCGCAAACCCGCGTTCTTCCTTGTTTCCGCGCCCGTCCGGCATCCGATAAGGGTACACTGCGTGGCACCGGGCTTCCGCCCGGTGTCTGGCCGCACACCGCCCAGAAGGGCGGTGCCACGGGATGGAGCCCCCTTGACCACCGACTATCGAGTCCGCCTCGAAGCCTTTGAAGGTCCACTCGACCTCCTCCTCTTTCTCATCCGCCGCGCCGAGGTTGATATCACCGACATCCCCGTCGCTTCGATCGCCGACCAGTACGTCAACCACCTCAAGGCGATTGAGACCATCGACATCGAACTCGCGGGCGAGTTCCTCGTGATGGCCGCGACCCTCATGGAGATCAAGTCGCGCATGCTCGCGCCGGTGAAGCCGGGCGCCGCGTCCGACGCTGCCGACGCACTCGGCACGGCCGACGCCATCGACCCCAGGGCCGACCTCGTCAAGCAACTCCTCGCCTACAAGAAATTCCGCGACGCCTCCGACGCCCTCGATCACCGCCGCCAGGAATGGGAGCAGCGCTTCCCCGCGGCCCGCGCCGGCATGGATGATGATGAACTCCGCGAGGCCATTCTCGCCTCCGCCCAGGATGTCGAGCTGGAAGACGTCTCGCTCGTCGATCTCGTGGACGCCTTCTCCGCGATCATCGCTTCCGTCAACTTCGACCGCCTCGGCGATCACCAGGTCACCTACGACGACACACCTATTGAACTTCACGCCGAGGACATCGTCGAGCACCTGAAAAAGCAAGCCGCGGACGTCCGCCTGCCCCTCGCCGGATTCTTCCAGGGCCGCACCCGCAGCGAGATGCTCGGCCTCTTCCTCGCAGTACTCGAGCTCGTCCGCCGCCGCGCGATCTCGGTGCACCAAGATGCCGACAACGGGTCGATCGTCATCGGGCTGCGACCAGAAGAGCCGCCGGCCGATGCTTCGGTCGTGGAAGCCGTCGATTCCGCTGGCCCCTTGCCTTGATCTATGCGGCGCCGTCCGGTGCGCCTCAACTACTTCAACGACGCGACAAACGTGGTGAGTCGCTCCATCCCCTTCTCAATCATCGCCTCAGAGCATGCATACGAAATCCGTATGTGCCTGGCGCCGCACCCCAAGAACTCTTCCCCCGGCACCGTCGCAACATGCCCTTCCATCAGCAACGCTTCGGAGAAGTCCGCCCCGCAGGAAATCACTTTCCCGCCGCCGGACTTTTTCCCAAAGTGCGCCGACACATCCGGGAACAGATAGAACGCCCCCGTCGGCTTCGGGCACACCATCCCCGGAATCGCCATCAGCCGCTGGTGGGCTACTACCGCCCGCCTGGCAAACTCTGACCGAAACCGCTCGACATCCGCGGCGCATTCCTTGATCGCCACCCGAATCGCCGGGTATACAAACGAGGTAATACAACTGGTCATCTGCCCCTGCAGCGCATCGATGGCCTTGATCAGCCGCACCCCAAACTCACCCGGCGCCGCGGCGTACCCCACCCGCCACCCCGTCATCGCGAAGGCCTTCGACATCCCGTTGATTGTCACCGTCCGTTCCGCGACCGACGGCGTTGAACCGATCGAATAGTGGGGGACCCCGCCGAACACGATCTTCTCGTAGATCTCGTCCGTCACAATCACGAGGTTCGGCGCCACCGTTGCCGCGGCTTCAGCCACCACAGCCGCCAACGCCTTCAACTCGTCCGGCGAGTACATCGTCCCGCACGGGTTGCTCGGCGAGTTGAGAATGAGCAACCGCGACCGGTTGGTGATCGCGGCCTTCAACTGTCCTGGCGTGATCTTGAAGTCAGAGGTCGGCGTCGTAGGCAACTGCACAACCTTGCCGCCCGCCAGCTCCACGATCGGGGCATAGCTCACCCACGCGGGCACCGGCAACAGCACTTCGTTCGCCGCACTTGGATCCAGCAGGCAATGGGCTATTAGGTACAACGAATGCTTCGCCCCGGTCGAAATGGCCACGTTCTCGCCCGAGAGCCCCTTGATGCCATTTTCCCGGACCAGCTTCTCCGCAATGACCGCCCGCGTCTCCGGATCGCCGAGCGTCGGCAGGTAGTGGGTCTGGCCCCCCGCCAGTGCATCGGTCGCGGCCTTCCGGATAGCCGCCGGCGTGTCGAAATCCGGCTCCCCGAGGCTGAAATTCAGGACATCCACCCCCTGCTTCGCCAACGCCTTGGCCTTTCCGGCGATCACAAACGTCCCCGATGGCTTCAGGGAGGCGGCCCGCTGCGACAACGGAACAGGAGGGGTCATTGAGGGGAGGATATCGGGATAGGGCAGGGGTGGAGTTCAGCCCCGCCATTGAACGCCGGATCACGCGTTCCTAGACTTCCCTCCTGTGCGGCCCGGCCGCCCCATCCAAATAGGCTCCGTTCAAGGATTGTTTTCCTCATGCCCATCGCATTGGAACGCCGCAAGAAGGTCGTCAGCGACTACCGCACCAACCCCAAGGACACCGGTTCGCCCGAAGTCCAGATCGCGATGCTGACGGAGAAAATCACCGTCCTATCCGATCACCTCAAGGGGCACGTCAAAGACCATCACAGCCGCCGCGGCCTGATCCAGATGGTCGGCAAGCGCAACCGCCTGCTCGCGTATCTGCACCGAACCAATCCTGAGTCCTACCAGTCGATCATCGGTCGACTGAACCTCCGCAAGTAACCCCCACGCCCGTGCCGGAAACGACACGGGCGACTTTGTTCATAACGACCTGTCCCGCCTGGCGGCAGTGGACAAGGCGCAGTCTTGGGTAGGTCGCCTTTCCGAGGCGACTTCAGACTTCAGAGCCTGCATCTTGTCTTCTGCCTCTGGGGCGCCCCACTGGGGGGCACGGGCGGGTCGGTCTGGCTCGCCATGAAGGCGCTTCAAGCGCCCGGCGGTGCCCCGAGTGCAGAAGGACCCTCCATCATGTCCCAAGGTCTCATCCGAGTCGAACGCGAAATCGGCGGTCGCAAGCTCATCCTCGAGACAGGCAAGATCGCCAAGCTCTGCGATGCGGCCGTCATGGCCACCTACGGCGGCACCACCGTCCTCGCCACCGTCGTCCGCGCCGCTCCACGTGAAGGTCTCGACTTCTTCCCCCTCACCGTCGATTACCGCGAGAAGACCTCCGCCGCGGGCAAGTTCCCCGGTGGCTTCCGCAAGCGCGAAGGCGCCCCCAACGAAAAAGAAATTCTGACGATGCGGATGATCGACCGGCCGATCCGCCCGCTCTTCCCGGACGGCTTCATTGATGAAGTCCAGCTCCAGGTCTTCGTCATGAGCCACGACGGCGAGAACGACAGCGACGTCCTCGCGGGCACGGCCGCGTCCGCGGCCCTGGCCATCAGCGATTGCCCCTTCGAAGGGCCCATCGCCACGATCCGCGTGGGTCGCGTCCACACCGATGACGGTACACGCCTGGTCATCAACCCCACCGTCACCCAGATGGACTATTCCGACCTCGACCTCGTGCTCACCGGCCACAAGGACGGCATGAACATGATCGAAGTCGGCGCCGCCGAGGTCACCGAGAAGGACATGCTCGGCGCCATCGAGTTCGGCTACGAGCACATCAAGGACATCCTCGCCCTCATCGGCGATCTCGCCGCCAAGGCCGGCAAGCCCAAGCGCATGGGCGACCTCGCCCTCCCCGCGCCCGACGTCATCGCCAAGGTAAAGGCCGAGTGCGAGCGTGAGCTGACCGAGGCCCGCAAGATCAAGTCCAAGAACGATCGCGGCGATGCGGTGGACGCCATCCGCACCAAACTCCTCGACACCCACTTCGCCCTCAAGCCCGACGGCACCTACGGCGTCTATGCCGAATCCCTCAAGCGCCGCACGCAGGCCAAGGAAGCCTTCAAACGTCTCGAGGAGAAGATCACCCGACGCCTCATCGTCGAGTCAGGCATCCGCGCCGACGGCCGCGGTCCCACCCAGCTCCGCCCCATCGAATCCACCGTCGGCGTCTTCGCCCGCACGCACGGCTCGGCGTTCTTCCAGCGCGGCGAGACGCAGTCGCTCGTCTCCTGCACCCTCGGCACCGCCAAGGATGAGCAGATCATCGACGGCCTCATTCCCGAGTACTCCAAGAAGTTCACGCTCCACTACAACTTCCCGCCCTTCGCCACAGGCGAGGCCAAGCGCATCACCGGCCCCGGCCGGCGCGAGATCGGGCACGGCGCTCTCGCCGAGCGCTCGCTCATGGGCATCCTCCCGAGCCCCGAAGTCTTCCCCTACACCATCCGCATCGTCAGCGACATCACCGAGTCCAACGGCTCCTCCTCCATGGCCTCGGTGTGCGGCGGGTGCCTCGCCCTGATGGACGCCGGAGTCCCCATCACCGCCACCTGCGCCGGTATCTCCGTCGGGCGCTTCGCCGATGACAACGATCAACGCGAAGTCTTCGTCACCGACATCATCGGCGAAGAAGACTTCTTCGGCGACATGGACTTCAAGGTCTCCGGTACCCGCGAAGGCATCACCGGCATCCAGCTCGACCTCAAAACCCGCGGCCTCAAGCTCTCCCAGATCGAGCGTATTTTCGAGCAGGCCAAGGTCGGTCGCCTCCAGATCATCGACCTCATGGAGCAGACCATCGCGGCCCCTCGCCCGGAGATCTCGTCGCTCGCCCCTCGCCTGGTCACCATCAAGATCGACCCCGAGAAGATCGGCAAGCTCATCGGCCCCGGCGGCAAGATGATCCGCGGCTTGCAGGACAAGTGGGGCGTCACCATCGACGTCGAAGACGACGGCACCGTCATGGTTGCCGCCGCCAACGGCGATGCCCTCAAGGGTGCCCAGCAGGAAATCGAGGCCCTCTGCGAAGAGATCAAGGTCGGCGCGATCTACACCGGTAAGGTCGTCAGCACCAAGGACTTCGGCGCGTTTGTTGAAATCGCCGCCGGCACCGACGGCATGTGCCACATCTCCGAGCTCGCCGACGGTTTCGTCAAGAGCGTGTGGGCGATGTCGTCCGCATCGGCGACATGATCAAGGTCAAGGTCATCAACGTGGATGACCAGGGCCGGATCAAGCTAGCCGCAAGGTTGCCATGGCCGCCGAAGGCGGCGGCGGGGCGGGCGGTGGGGGCGGGGTGGGGCGGCGGGGGCGGTCAACCCGCATCCAGCCACCGCGGCGGGTGAAAGGGTCGTCCCTCGACCCAACCCTGAGTCCTATTGGCCCCGTTGTCGCGGGGCTATTTGACGCGCAGCGCCAATGTGGTAATCTGAACTCCTCGTGAAGGGCCGGCGTCCATGCCGCCCACCATAATTCGTGTTTTCGGGGCCGGTGGTCTTCCCGGTTCTGTGTGTTTGTGAAAGGTCGGAGAGAGCCCCAGCCAGCTGGACGAAGTCGAGGGTGACAGAGTCAGGGGCCGAACATGAGCGACAACGCGGATCGGTTGAGCGATGTCGAAGGGTCTGTGAAGTGGTTTGATCCACGAAAGGGGTTCGGCTTTATCCTCGGCCCTGAGGGTCAGGATATTTTCGTCCACTTCACGGTCATCCAGGGCGATGGTTTCCGTGTCCTCAAGGACGGGTCCCGCGTCCTCTACAGCGCTGAGAAGACCGACAAGGGCTGGAAGGCCACCAAGGCCACGCGCGTCGACGACGCCGAGATCACGGTCAAGCCACCCAAGGGCTACTCACGATCGCCGCGGCGGTGACTCTCACCCGTCGCGCCTGAAGGTGGGGCCCCGCGACGGCTCATGATCGCCGTGGTTCGCGCGGCTCCAAGCGATTCGGCGCTCCTGTCCCGAGCGCTGCCTCCCTCCCTATCTTCTTACATCACCGCGTCCCTGTCTCCGTGAACTCCTCAATCCCTTGCCCGACCTCTCCTCCATCCTGATCGGTTTCGCGTTCGGCATTCTGCTCACCGCGGCTGTTGCCTACTCCCTCGTCGTCCGCCACCTTGCGCGCCTCCGCGCTGCTGAGAAACGCGCCCGCGCCGCTGAACGCATGGCGGAAATCGGCTCCATGACCGGCGGCCTCGCGCACGAAATCAAGAACCCGCTCTCGACCATCGGTCTCAACGCCCAACTTCTCGACGAGGGGCTCGCCGACCTGCCCATCGCCCCGGAAGAGCGCACAAGGCTCTCCCGGCGCGTCGCCGCGCTGCGCCGGGAAGTCGACCGCCTCCGCGGCATTCTCACCGACTTTCTCCAGTTCGCCGGTCAAGTCCGTATCGAACCGGTTCCCGCCGATCTCAACCAGGTCGTCTCCGAACTCGCCGACTTCTTCATGCCCCAGGCCCAGCAGCAGGGTGTACGCCTCCGTATCGACCTGGCCCCCGGCCCCGTCACCGCCAGCCTCGACGTCCCGCATATCAAGCAGGCGATCCTGAACCTCATGCTCAATGCCGTGCAGGCGATGCCCGGTGGCGGCGAACTCATCCTCCGCACGACGCGTCAGCAGGGTCCTGACAAGAAGCCCGAGCTCGCCCTCCACGTCATTGACACGGGCCCCGGCATCGATGCGCACACGCTCGCGAAGATCTTCCAGCCCTACTTCACGACCAAGTCCGGCGGCACGGGCCTGGGGCTGCCAACCGCCCGCAGGCTGATCGAAGCCCATCACGGCCGGCTGGAGGTTCACTCTGAACCGGGCAAAGGCAGCGACTTCACGATCGTCATTCCCGTTTCGTGATCGAGATCAACGACTCGAAAAGCAAAGCCGGCCAGAACTGATCTGGCCGGTCGTCGCGTTCTCTATTAACCTTTCCCGCTGGTCCCTTGCCGCAGGCGGAGCGACTTACCGCTTTCCGCCCCCACCGGTCCTGGGCTTCACCTTGTTCCCGCCGCCCCCGGGCGGCCCGCTCGAAACCGGCTGACCTCCGACCACGGCCGTCACGGGCTGCTGCCCGAAGCCGTCAATCGTGGAAATACCCGTGTCCACTCCCAGGGTCACGTAGCGGTGGCCCTTCACATCTTTCATCGCCACCGTCTGAGCGCTGGGCCACCAGCGGTATCCATTGATCCCGCGATGGATGTAGTCAGGGGCATTCACAATCAGCGTGCCGTTGTAGTACTTGATCGACCCGCCGCTCCCGCCGTTCTCCGTCCATTGGTCTGTCTCAACCAAATCGCGGATCAGCGTGGCCAGTTCTTCGGCCTGGTCCTGCCGCGCCTTGCGACGTTCGTTCTGGTTCTCGCGGTCCTGCTCGTTGCGGAACGGGCTCTGCCCCCCGCCGCCACCGCCGCCCTGGCTCGCCTGCAGCGCCTGCTGGAGATCAATCCGCGGCACCTCTCGATAGTCCGGAACTTCCATCAGGAGATCGTTGATGTCGTAGATCTGGACCCGACGGTACTTGTTCAGCCGGTCCCGCGGCCCGATCTGAAACGCGCCCGTCTCGCTCATTTGCCACGTCGCTTCGCCGCCGGTCTCCGGGTGCGCCTTTTCCAGCACCCGCTCGATGAGTTGCAGCACCGTGACGTTTTCCGCCTTCACGGTGATGACCGTGTCCTTGTCCAGCCCCTCCCCGTGCTTGTCATCTGTCCACAGCGTCTCGATGTCCGCGTTCGAGAAGTCCTTGATGAAGGAGATGACATCCTCCAGGCGCTTCTCGTTGAAGTCCGCGCTCATCCGCCGCATCAGCTTGTTCAGTGTGTCCCGCTGCGGAACGCCTGTCCGAGGCGCTGTAGCGCTCGCCCCTGCCGCCCCGGTCGCCGACTGCCCGTACGCGGTCGGAACCGCCGACCCCGCGACCAATACCAACGCCAGAACCGCCAGCGAACCAAGCCGAGATGCCTTCATGGACGGGCTCCTGAATGACCGCAGGCCAGACCGGCCCGCGCAGCTTCCGCGCAACAGTAGGTCCGACTCTCTTCGGCGTTCAGGGTTCCCCCATTCCCTCAAATTCCCGTCCGACCGACATTGCACAAGCCCGCTCCGCCGGCGCCCCGAAAAAACCCCCGCCGTTTCGCCCGCATCCGGCCCATGCCGCGCGGCACCAGGAAGCCCGCAAGTCCGGGAATCCAGGCATCAAAAGAGCCACCTCAGGGATTTGAACCCTGGACCTATGCTTTACGAAAGCATCGCTCTACCACTGAGCTAAGGTGGCTTCGGCGAGCCCGCCAACGACCTTGGAGGGCCCCAAAGCGAGCGGAAGTATCGGCCACTGGGCACCCGGTTTCTACTCCCGCCCTTTCTCCGCTCGATTTCCCCTCTTTGGCAACTGCTTTCCAACCCCCATCCTCGCCCCGGCACTCCTCAACTGATCCAGCTGCCGGCTCCCGATGCGTGTCCGTAGCGTCACGGAATCCCCGTCGTAGTCCCTCGCCAGGACCTCCGACCGGTTCTCGATCGTGTGAATCGTCTTCGAGTCCGACAGCGGCACGGTGATCAGCAGTTCTTCAATGACACCCTGCGCCGCCGCCCGCATCCGTTCCTTCAGCTCGGCGTGACCCGGGTGTGATGCATCACGCCCGCTGATCGCGATCGCCTCCGGCACGCGACCCTTCCAGATCAGTACTTCACGGTTGTCTTTGAGTCGGTCGATCTTGTTGAGGAGCAACACGCGGCGTGGAGGCGTCCACTTTACCCCCTCCTTCGCCTCCCGCTCCGCGACCTCCTCGAACAGGCTTTCCAGAGTTTCGTTCACGGCTTCGTACTGCAGCTCCGCCGCGGGGTCGGCGATGTCGAGCACGATCAGCAGCACATCGGCGTGCGTCGCCTCTTCCAGCGTGGCCCGGAATGACGCGATCAGATTCGTCGGCAGGTCGCGCACAAACCCGACCGTGTCCGACAGCATCACCGACAGTCCGCCCCCCATGTCCCAGTTCCGCGTACGCGAGATGAGCGTCGCAAACGGCCGGTCATCCGCGTAGGCCCCGCCCGCCGTCAGCGTGTTGAACAGCGTGGACTTTCCCGCGTTGGTGTATCCCACGAGACCCACGGTGAAGTAGTCCACCTTGCGATCCCGAACTTCTCGCCGCTTCCTCGCCTGGATCGTCTCGAGCTCCCGCTGCAGGTCCACGCGCTTGCTCTGGGCGAGGCGTCGGTCGATTTCCAGCTGCTGTTCACCCGGGCCCCGCGTCCCGATCCCGCCAATGCCGCCCCGCCCCACGATCCGCTCCAGGTGGTCCCACATGGCCTTGAGGCGCGGATAGGTGTACTCCAGCTGCGCCAACTCCACCTGCAGCTTCGCCTCGTGCGTCGTCGCGCGGCTGGCAAAGATGTCCAGAATCAGCTCCGACCGATCAATCACCTTGCGTCCAGTGATCTCCTCGATATTCGCGATCTGCTTCGGCGCCAGGTCATGATCGAAGATGATCGTCTTCGCATCCAGGGCTTCGCACAGGTTCTTAAGCTCCACAACCTTGCCCGACCCCATGAATGTCCCTGCGACCGGCCTTTCCATCGCCTGCGAGAGTTCACCAACGACCACCGCTCCGGCCTGCTCGGCCAGGGAACGCAGCTCACCAAACGGGTCCGACTTGTCGTACCGAGAGTCCGGCAGCCGCACCGCGGCCAGCACAGTCCGTTCCGACTGGACATCAATCTCGTTGCGTTCGCGCTTCACCGGCATGAAACAAGCGTAGCGCCCGATCCGCCTACTTCTTTCCTTCGACCACGCCCTCAACTTCTCTCATGAACAGCCGGTTCTCGTCCGTCTGGTTCGCGGGGATGGCCATCAGTTCCCGCGCGGTCTTCAACGCCTCGCGAGCCGCCTCCGGCTTTCCCAGTTGTGAGTAAGAAGCGGCGATGAACGCCCAGTTGGGCACCTGCCGCGCATCCTGACCCGGCCTCGCGCTCTTGACGTACAGCTCATCGCTCCGGGTGAGCATCGCCACGGCCTCGTCGAACAAGCCGATACGGTACAAGCCCACGGCCAACGTGTTCACCATCCCTCCGTTGGTTGGAGCCGCCTCCGCAACGCTCCGGGCCGCTTTCACGGCACTCTGCCGCAGCTCCTCCGGCACCTTTTCCGGAACGATCAGAAACCACGCCGCATCATTCGCCATAACGATCGATCGCGCATCGCGAGGATTGACGCGCGCCGGGTCGAGCAACGCCGTCAAGAGTGGTGACACCTCATCCCACCGCCCGCTCTCGGTTCCGAACCGGATCAACCGATGAATCGACGGCGACAGCCGCAGCGAGGCCGGTTCTCCCAGCTTGACTAGCTTCTCGTGACTTCCCACCAGAAGCGGCGCCGCCTCGTCATACCGCTTGAGCCCCCGCAGCACGTCCCCCGTCACCCCATCCACCTCCGCCTGCTGCAGCGAGCCCTCGGGGAACCACCTCGCCATGTCCGGCCGCATCCGGTCGCAGATCGGCATGGCCTCCGCGTACCGCTCGGTCAGCGCGAGCACGCTCGCCGCCGACCACCGGAGGATTCCCAAAATGTCCGGCGGGGCATCGTCCTTCTCCGCCCATTCCACACATTCCAGCAGAACGTTCGATGACTCCGGCTTGAGAGCATCCGGCCGCCAGAAGTCCGCTCCCGCAAGCATCGCACGCAACGTCGGAGAGGCGATCGCTTTGCGAACTTCCGGCGACTCTGCCCGGGACGCCACCAGGACCTGCCGGTATTGGTCCCGCACCTGGTCCCCGACCTTGCCGGCCCGATACGCCGCGTTGAGCGACGCGAGCGCATCCGCCACCGCCGGGGCGGACCGTCGGACCACGCGTTCAATCGCATCAACCTCCTTGATCGCCCACTCTCGCGCCTTCGGGCTCCCCGACATGCGCTCCCCGAACTCCAGGTTCATGTACACCTGCACGAGCGTCTCATCATCAAGCCCGCCCTTCTGCTCAGGCAGTTCCGCGGCCAGTTTCAGCTGCGACATCGCTCGGTCATACTGCCCGATGTCGGTGTAGATCGTGCCGAGTGTCGCCCGGGCCTGCGCCTCCGCCCGTGGATCATCCCTGAAACGCCCCGGGATGCCGTCCTCCGCCACCTTCAGCATCTGCTTCACCGTCAGGTCCGTGCCGCCGCTCCGCTCCGGGTTGGCAAACCCAAGCCCCCACATCAGAAACGTCCGTGCCACCCGGTTCTGTGCACCAGATAGTTCCGCGGCTTCTCGCGCCTTGGCTTCCGCGCCACGCGCTTCCTCCGCCCGAACCTTCTCTCGTTCCGTCGCCTTCCGCTCTTCAACCGCCAGCTTCCGCTGCCCTTCCGCCCGAACCAGCCCCCACGTCGTCCCCGCGATCCCGCCCAGCAGCACAACCGCCACCACGCACGCCGCGGCGACAGGCACGCGGTGCTTCTTCACGAACTTCCGCACGCGGTACGAAGTGGAAGCCGGCGCCGCCATGATTGGCTCGCCCGCCAGAAATCGCTCCACATCCGCCGCCAGCGCCGTCGGCGTCTCGTACCGCCGCGCCCGGTCCTTTTCGAGCGCCTTCATGACGATCCAGTCAAGCTCTCCGCGGATCGCGGACGAAAATGACTTGGCGTCCGACTTCCGCCGCGCCGCAATCACGTCCAGCGATTCGGTCTCACCGCTCTTGGCGTCCCCGCCCCGGGTCAACTTCGTCACGCGCGCGCTCGGCGTCAGCGGATCGACCTCCCGAATGATGCGGATCATCTCGTTGAACGCCGCGCTCCGCAACTTGTCAGATTCAAACGGCGTCGACCCGGTCAGCAACTCGTACAGCAGCACGCCAAGCGAGTACACATCCGTCCGCGTGTCGATGTCGATCGACCCTTCCGCCTGCTCCGGGCTCATGTATTCCGGCGTCCCGATCAGCCCGTGATGCTCCGTGAACAGCGTCTTCTCCGTCATCCGCTGCGCCGTTGCCTTCGCAATCCCGAAGTCGATCACCTTCGCCAGCGCCCGCCCGTCCTGCGTGCTCACCAGGATGTTCCGCGGCTTCAGGTCCCGGTGAATCACACCCTTGGTGTGCGCATGCTGCACCGCCCGACACACTTCTACGAACACCGCCAGCCGCTCTCGCACGTTCAGACGCTCGGTATCGCAGTACTCGGTAATCGGCTTGCCTTTGACATACTCCATCACGAAGTACGGCCGGCCGTTGCTCGTCGCGCCTGCGTCAAACACCCGCGCGATGCTCGGGTGATCCATGATGGCCAGTGCCTGCCGCTCCTGCTCAAACCTCGCCACCACCTGCTTGGTGTCCATCCCCTGCTTGATGATCTTGAGCGCGACGCGCCGCCGGACGGGGTGCTCCTGCTCCGCCATGAACACCGACCCGAACCCGCCTTCCCCGATCATCTGCAAAAGCTTGTACGCCCCGATCCGGTCCCCCGCCGTTTCATCGCTCCGTATCACCGTCGCATCCACCGCCGCGGCACGCGCCACGCCCGCCTTGGTCACGCCCCGCTCCACCGCCCCGAGCAAGGCCTCAACCTCCGTTCGGACCTCGGCCTTTCCGGCGCACAGGCGGTCCAGAGCCGCGCTGCGCTCCGCCGTGTTGAGCCCGATCACGCTCTCCAATACGGACCTGACTTCCGAACTCATGTTCCGCTTCTCCAAGGCCAACACACGCTTGTTCCAGAGAACAGGATTGGCGTTTCAAGACCCCCGGCGATTGAATCGGATTCGAGTGTCCGAAGGCCGCAGCATAACCCAATCGCTCCGCTCCCCCCGTTTCCCCCGGGCCGCTCTTCTCCTGCCTTGTCCTGCGTTTCTCGGTGCCCCTTCGCGCTCGCCGTGGTGACCACTCCCTCCCCTACGATTGTCCACGCCCCGAACGGAGTCATACTCGTGCCCAAGCCCCGATTCCTCTTCCAGGCCTCCCTCGTCGGAATTCTTGGCGTCGCCGTCCTCGGCTCGACGTTCGTCGTCAGCCGCCAGGACTACTCCTTCTTCGATCCCCTCATCACCGTCAAGGGAATCATCTCGAAAACCTATGTCTCGGAGCCCGACGAGAAAGCCATGCAGCTCGCCGCGATCAACGGCCTCGTCGAGTCGCTCAACGATCCGTACACGGTCTACGTTCCTCCCGCCGACAGCAAGAACTTCACGAAGGACCTCACGGGCGACTACGTCGGCATCGGCGCTCAGGTCACCACCCGCGATCGCTACCTGACCGTCGTCACGCCACTTGAAGACTCGCCCGCCTTCAAGGCCGGAATCCTCCCCGACGACCGCATCGTCGAGATCGACGGCAAGTCCACCCTCGACATGACCACCGATGCTTCCGTTGACCTTCTCACCGGCGAGCCCCACACCAAGGTCAACCTCACGATCGAGCGCAAGGGTGAAAAGATTCCCTTCACGATCACACGTGAACGCATCATCGCCCACACGGTCAAAGGCTTCAACTGGAAGCCCGGAACCAATGGCAACGGTGGGGGGGCTGAGAAGAAGGACGCGGCCGGCGCCGCCGAAAACGGTTCCTGGCAGTTCATCATCGACCCCGCCCGCAAGATCGCATTCCTCCGCCTCACTCAGTTCACTCCCACGAGCGCAGAAGAGTTCACCCAAACTCTCCTCTCCATCGGCGCGGACAAGGGCGACGTCAAAGGCCTCGTCCTCGACCTCCGCAACAACCCCGGCGGTGTGCTCCAGGACGCCGAGGCCATCGCCGACCTCTTTCTCGAATCCGGCGTCATCGTTTCCACCAAGGGCCGGGCTTTCAAAGAGCAGGTCACACGCGCCGTGAAGGAAGGCACCCTCCCCGACTTCCCGATGGCCATCATCGTCAACGGCCAGGCCGCCTCCGCGAGCGAAGTCCTCTCCGGCGCACTCGTCGACAACAACCGGGCCATCACCGTGGGCACCCGCTCATTCGGCAAGGGACTCGTCCAGTCCGTCCACACCATTCCCGATCACGGCCAACTCAAGGTCACCGAGCAGCGTTACTACCTTCCCTCCGGCCGCTCAATCCACCGGTCCGACGACTCCGTCGAATGGGGTGTCGATCCCACCCAGGGCTTCTACGTCCCCGCCACTGACGCCGAGGTCATCGAAATGCTCCGGGCCCGGCGCGAGCACGAAGCCATCTCCTCCTCAAAGGCTCAAGCCAATTCCAACTGGGCCGACCCCGACTGGATCGCGGGCACCATGAAAGACAAGCAACTCGCCGCGGCACTCAAAGCCGTTCAGATCAAGCTCGACTCCGGCGGGTGGAAGCCCACCGGCGAGCCACTCCCCGAAGTCGCCAAGGGCGCTTCGCAGGATCTCGCCAAGGCCCGCCTGTACCGCTCCCGGCTTGAACGCGAGCTCGACCGCGTGGACCGCCGCATCGGCGGTCTCGAATCCGCCGCGGGCGACAAGACCGTTCCCGCCGATCTCTGGCCCGACACGACGGAAGTCGCCGGCGGTCACCTCGACATTTACGACAAGGACGGCAAGCTCGTCGGGAAGTACAAGGTCGAAGCCGCGGACCTCGAGCGCTGGCTTATCGATGCGGGCGTCAAGAAGGACGAGCCCGCCCCTGCCCCCAAGTAGGCCACCGCGGACCCGCAACTCAAGCCCTGAAATGAAACCGACCCGTCCACCAGGACGGGTCGGTTGCTTTCACATCTTCACGCGGTCGCTCAGGAGCGCCGCCGCCGCATCGCGACGATCCCGGCCATCGCCAGGAGCGAGCTCACGCCAGGCGTCGGCACCGTCCACCACGCCACGCCGTAGTCGATGACACCCAGTCCCCTGTCATTCGTCAGCTTCACATCGATCGACAGTTCGCCGGGATTGATCACAAACGGCGTGGGGATGTGCAGGTGCTCGACGTTGTCGATGACCGACACCGATCCCGCGAGCAGGAAGTTCCCCTGCGCGCCGTGGTAGTTGAACTCGAGGTCGAGGTCGGCAAGCCCGTTGACCGCGGCGCCGCCCGTCGGCCCGTACGTGTCGTTCAGGTCGACCTGATCGAGCGCGGTATTGGGTCCGCCGTCATTGGTCTCCGTAATGAGCCGATCCCAGCACAGGGTGGCCGTGATGAACGAGTTCGCCGGGATGACGAAGTTCACGTCGTAGCTCTTCCTGACCTGCCCGGCGACCGACTGCACGCTGTCCCGGTCCCAACCGATCGGCGTGATATTGCCGGGGTTCTGCTCCCCGCCGTTCATGTTGATCAGTGCACGATGGGCATCGAGCAGCCCGGTGCCCTGCTCATCGTCAAGCGGCTTGTACGCGAAAAACGCGCCCGTCGGGCCCGGGTTCTTCGCCCACTGCGTCGGCGTCCAGTTCGCGGTTGCGTTCGGCGGGGCGCCGTTGACCGGCGTGCCCCCGACCCGAAGCGTCGCCGCGCCGTTAAGGTAGTCCTCGTCCGAGGTTTCCTGGTCGGTCCGGGTCACGTTGCTGAATCCGCCCGTGTAGTCCCTCGCCGTCGAGTTCGCCGAGTTCTCTCCGGCTATCCCGCGCTTCCTCGCCGAGTTCAGGATCAGCGCCTTGATCGCCGTGTGGTTCGACGGCGGCCGCGCCCCGCCCCCCGGTCCGCCGCCCAGCCCCAGGCCGTTCTGCACAAGCAGGGCCGCGGCCCCGGTCACGTGCGGCGTCGCCCAGCTTGTGCCAAACGTCGGCCGATTCCCCGGGTACGCGATCGTGTCGTCCATGCCCGTGCCCGGCGCCACGATGTCGGGCTTGCCCCTCCCGTTCGTCGTGATGCCATTCTCCCCCGTCGCCAGGTAACTGCTGTATGTCCCCCGCATCGAGAACGTCTGGTCCGTCGCGCCGACCGTGATGCCGTTGTACAGATCCGCCGGCCGACCCATGATCTTGGTGCCGTTGTTGTACACACCGCCGCCGGCCGCGACGTGCCCATCGTTGCCCGCGGCCACCATCATCAGCCCGTCATACCGGTTCTGGAACCAGTCCATGTACACCGCATCGGGGTTCTGTCCGCCGTCGTCGCTCCCCGTGTACCCCCAGCTGTGATTGAACAGGTGCGTCCCGCCGTTGAGCCTCATGTACGACGTCGCCAGCCGCAGCGAGTTCGTGTACCCCGCAGCGCCGACGCCCGCGATGTTCGCGAAGTACACGTTCGCCTGCCGCGCCACACCCACCATCCCGGGGTAGGGCGCCGCCGCCGCGATGGCGTTCCCCGCCGCGAGGCTGGACACCATCGTCGCGTGATCGCCGTTCCCTGTCGGCGCCGGAATCGGCCCGATGAACCCGGGCGCGAGCCCGTTGAAGTTCCAGCTGTTGAGCAGCCGCGCTCCAAGGTTCCCGTTCCCGATGATCCCGTTGCGCCCGTTCGACTCCGGCACCTCGATGATGCCGATGTTCACGCCTGTGCCCGTCCGCAGCCCGTGCGCCGCGGCATGATTCGAGCCCGTCGGCCCGCTGCTGTTCACCGTCGTGGTCAGGCTCTGCTGACCCGCGGCGGCGCCGCACAGACACAAAATGGCGACAACCCAGGCGCCCCCTCTCGGAGAGCGCACTACGACACTGCACTTGCTCATGTCTCTTCTCCCACGAACCGCCGGAATGGCGGCGTCTTGTCTCTGCGATCAGACTACGAATTCACTCTCGTGCGTGCAACCAAACGCTCTCTTTGTCGGGAATCAGCCGCACGCACTACGAACAGGCTCTGATGAGCCTCGACGGCAAGAGCTAGACTCGGCCCGGCCTACCCATGCGCATCCTCGGACTCGAAACTTCCTGTGATGAGACCGCCGCCGCCGTGGTGGAGGATGGACGCCGCATCCTCAGCAGCGTCATAGCTTCGCAGCACGACCTCCATGCGGAATACGCGGGAGTCGTTCCCGAACTCGCCAGCCGCGCCCACGCGGAGCGAATCCTTCCCGTTGTCCGCCGGGCCGTTGCCGAAGCCGGCCTCCACCTTTCCGAGATGGACGCCATCGCCGTCGGCCACCGCCCGGGCCTCATCGGTTCTCTGCTGGTTGGAGTCGCCGCCGCCAAGGCCCTCTCCTGGTCCCTTCAAAGGCCCCTCCTCGGCGTCGACCACATCCAGGCCCACCTCTACGCCGGCCTCCTCGAATCTCGCACTCCGTCCCTCCGTCCCTCCGTCCCTTCGTCCCTCTTCCCCGCCCTCGGCCTCGTCGTCAGCGGTGGCCACACCGCCCTCTACCACCTCGAATCCCCGATCGACCTCCGCCGTCTCGGCGCCACCATCGACGATGCGATCGGTGAAGCCTTCGACAAGGCGGCCACCATTCTCGGCCTGCCCTACCCCGGCGGCCCGAACCTCGACAAGCTCGCCCAGACGCCCGGTGCCGACGACCGTGCCCACGACTTCCCGATCAGCCGCATCGCCCCCAACTCCCTCGACTTCTCCTTCAGCGGGCTCAAGACCTCCCTGCTCTACGCCGTCCGAGGCATCCCGCAACGCGGCGGCCACTTCGAACGCGACCACACCTGGCTCTCCGATGCCAGCCGAGCCGATCTCGCCGCCAGCTTCCAACGTGCCGCCGTCCGCGCCATCACTCTCAAACTCGAACGAGCCCTCTCCAGCAACGCCTACCGCTCAATTCTCGCCGGCGGCGGTGTCACCGCGAACTCTCTCCTCCGTGCCGAGCTCACCAGCCTGGCCGCCGCGCACAGTCTCCCCCTCTTTCTCCCGCCGCTCGACCTGTGCGTAGACAACGCCGCCATGATCGCCGGCCTTGCGTATCACCTGCACCAGGCGGGCCGAACCAGCGACCTCTCTCTTCAGGCGACGCCCACGACATCGTGCTGAGGCAGGTACGCAGGGGCGCAGAGATCGCGCAGAGTTCGCAGAGAAGATTCAAGTGGTCGGCGGTCGAACCCTCGGTCCGGCAGAGTCACGTCCCTTCCGCGCCCTCTGCGGTTCCCCTCCGCGCCTCTGCGTACTGTCTCTGCTTCATGCACCCCGCCGCCCTTTCCGACTCCGAGCTCCTCAAGCAGTGCGACCTCACCAAGGGCCGCTCCTCCGGCCCCGGTGGCCAGCACCGCAACAAGGTCGAAACCAAGGTCACCCTTCACCACACACCAACCGGCGTCGAAGCCCACGCGGGCGAGCGCCGCAGCTCCGAGCAGAACAAGTCCGTCGCCGTATTCCGTCTTCGCCTCGCGCTCGCGACGCAGGTCCGCCGGCCCGTCCCACTGGGTGACGCCCGTTCCGACCTCTGGATGTCCCGAACCAGCCCCCAAGGCCGCATCTCCTGCAATCCAACCCACCGTGACTACCCCGCCCTCCTCGCCGAAGCCCTCGACGTCATCGAGTCCTGCAAACTCGACACCAACAAGGCCGCCCTCCGCCTTGAGTGCTCCCACTCGCAGCTCATCAAGTTGCTGAAGGACCACCCCGCCGCGTTTGCCCATCTCAACCAAACTCGCGAATCCCGCGGCCAACACGCCCTCAAATGATCGAGGTCGCGCACGCTTCGGTCCGACAACAACTCACGTCTGATCTCCGGCGAAGACGCCCCGTGACAGCCTTTAATACCCGGTGACCTCCCCCGACCCCATCCCCGCGACTCCGTTCGAGGCCGTCGCATCGCTACCGCCCAAGCCCCGCCTTCCCGGCACTGTCGTTCTCCGCTCCAGCCCTGAAGACCTCATCGACGCCATCGCCGCGGATCTCTTCTTCCATGCCAAGAACTGTGTCCGCGCCTTCGGCGACTTCCAACTCGCTCTCAGCGGCGGCACGACGCCCGAACCACTCTACCGGCGTCTCATGTACGATCCGAGTTACCGCGACCTCCCCTGGAAGCGCACGCACTTGTGGATCGTCGATGAACGCCGCGTCGAGTCCGACGATGACCGCTCCAACTTCAAGATGATCCGTGAAACCCTCGTCACCCACTCGGACATCCCCGACACCCAGGTCCACCCGATCCCCGCCCTCGCCGAAGACGCCGACACGCGCTACGAAACCGAACTCAAGGAAACGCTCGCCTGGCGCGAAAAGGGCCACGACCGCCTCGACTACGTCCTCCTCGGCATGGGCGCCGACGCCCACACCGCCAGCCTCTTCCCCAACTCCCCCGCGCTGACCTCCAGTGGCCGTCTCATCGCCATCAACTCGGGACCGACGGTGACCCCTCCAGATCGCGTCACCATGACGTTCGATCTTCTCAACGCCTCCCGCTTCATCGCCGTCATGGTCACCGGCGAGAAGAAACGCGACACCATCGCCAAGCTCGCCGCCCTCAAGCACCCAGACCCCGCCGCCCTCCCCATCACCGGCATCCAGCCCCTCGGCGGCGAACTCCGCTGGTACCTCGACGCCGCGTCCGTGCCGGGCTAACGCAAACACGCAGAGGCGCAGAGATCACGCGAAGGTCGCAGAGAAAGGCCTGACTGGCAATCCGCGTTCGGAAATCCGTTCTGAACATGCTCCACTCTCTGCGCCCTCTGCGTTTCCTCTCCGCACCTCTGCGTACTCTCCCCCGCCCATGAACCTCTCCATCAACCCCAACCCCAACATCACCTACAAAATCCGCCACCAGGATGAAGACTGCCTCGTCGTCGAAAAGCCCCCGCGCCTCGTCACCCAACCCGGCCGCGGCCACGAAGACGACACGCTCCTCAACGGCCTCTTCGCGGAGTTCGGCCAGCAGCTCCAGAACCTCGGCAAGGCACGCGACTTCGGCCTCCTCCACCGCCTCGACCGCCAGACCAGCGGCCTGCTCCTCGTGGGACTCAAGCCCCGCGCCTACGACACACTCCGCAAAGCCTTCGCCGCCCGCGAGATCAAGAAGTTCTACTGGGCCATTGCCGCCCGCGCCCCCAACAAGCCCAGCGGCGTCATCAACCGCCCCATCCTCGAAACCGAAGACGACAAGAAACTCGCCAAGATCGCCGCCTCCGGCAAGCAGGCCATCACCGCCTACCGCACGCTCCAGACCGCGAAAGTGGGGGAGGGCCGCGCCGCCCTCATCGAGTGCCGCCCCGTCACCGGCCGCCTCCACCAGGTCCGCATCCACCTCCACTCGATCGGCTGCCCCATCCTCGGCGATGAGCTCTACGCCCCCAAGTCCAAACTCTTCGTCTCGCCGCGGCTCGCCCTTCACGCCCACCGCCTCATCTTCAAGCACCCGACAACCGGCGAGACGATCGATGTGCAGTCGGCATGGCCGAAAGACCTCGGGCCGCTATTGCGGCGTCTTGGATTCGACAAGCCCGAGGCCGCGGCCGTCCCCCAACTCGACGAGTGAGCCGGGGCTTCCCCGCCCCGGCCGTCGATAGCGCGACGATCATGATTTGTTATCCTGTTAGGCGCTTCGCACCAGGAGCCCCCCATGTCCCTCACCGCCTTCACCTCCAACTACACCGACCGCTCCAACAACACCGGCTACCAGTTCGAGTTCCACTGCGACAAGTGCCACAACGGCTTCCTCTCGTCCTTCCAGCCCAGCAAGGTCGGCATCGGCGGCGGACTCCTCCGCGCCGCCGGCGGTCTCTTCGGCGGAAAGCTCAACCAGCTCGCCGGCGCCGCCGACCATCTCAAAGACGCCCTCCGCGGCCCCGCGTGGGACGCCGCCTTCCGCACCGCCGTCGAAGAAGGCAAGAAGAAGTTCAAGCAATGCTCTCGCTGCGGCAAGTGGGTCTGCCCCGAACACTGCTGGAACGCCTCCCGCGGTCAATGCGAGACCTGCGCCCCCGATCTCCAGGAAGAAGCCGCCTCTGCCCAGGCCACCGCCGCCAGAGAACAGGTCTGGGAAAAAGCCCGAACCACCGATCAGACCGCCGGCCTCGACATCAACCGCGCCCAAGCCGCGACCTGCCCAAACTGCGGAGCCAAGTCCACCGGCGGCAAGTTCTGCACCGAATGCGGCAAGCCCATCGCCGCGTCCAAGGTCGCATGCACCAGCTGCAAGGCCCAGATCGATTCAACCACACGATTCTGTCCGGAATGCGGCGCGAAGCAATCCTGATTCAGCGAGCGCTCTGGTACTATGCACGCGGCGTCTATCCATGAGCCGCGATCCGTCCAATCTTCCGCCTCCATCCACCCCCTCGCCCACACCCGCGCCCGCCGAAGTCACCCAACTCCTCATCGCCGCAGGCGGTGGCGATGCCCGGGCCGCGGCCGACCTGCTGCCCCTCGTCTACGCCGAGCTCCGAAAGCTCGCCCGCGCCCGCATGGCCGCCGAGCCCAACGCCGGCGCCGGCCAGACGCTCCAGCCCACCGCCCTCGTCCACGAGGCCTACATCAAGCTCGTCGGCGAAACCAGCGTCCAGTGGAACAGCCGCGCCCACTTCTTCGGCGCCGCCGCCCTCGCCATGCGACGCATCCTCGTCGATCGCGCCCGCGAGCGCAAGAGCCTCAAACGCGGCGGCGGCCGCATCATCCATACCGACCCGCAGGACATCGTCGAAGGCGCCGACGGCGAGCCCGGCTTCGAAGAAGTCCTTGCCCTCGATTCCGCTCTCGCCCGCCTCGCAGACCTTGGCAAACGCACCGCCGACGTCGTCATGCTCCGCTGCTTCGCCGGCTTGAGCATCGAAGAAACCGCCCTCGCCCTCGATGTCTCGCCCGCCACCGTCAAGAACGAGTGGAAGTTCGCCCGCGCCTGGCTCCGCCGCGAGATCGCCTCTCAGGCCGAGCAGACCAACGCCGGGTTTGGCGTTGCGCCTCCACCGGGTTCCACTCCGCCCGAGGCCCGCTCGTGACTCCTGAGCGCCACGCCGCCGTTCAACAGGCCTTCATCGAGGTTTCCGACGCCGCGCCTCACGAGCGCGACGCCATTCTCGACCGCCTCTGCGCGAACGATCCCCAGCTCCGCGCCGAGGTCCTCTCCCTTCTCATCCATGACAGCGGCCATCCCGACCAGGTCCTCTCGCGGCCCCTCATCCCTTCGCCGATCTCCCCCGACAACATCTCCATCAACCCGATCTCCACCGGCGTCACCATCGGCTCCTACACCATCATCCGTGCCCTCGGTGCCGGCGGAATGGGCGCGGTGTACCTCGCGCAGCAGGAACGCCCGCAGCGCACCGTCGCCCTGAAAGTCATCCGTCCCGGCATCGTCAGCCCCGCCATGCTCCGCCGCATGGAGCTCGAGGCCGAGCTCCTCGGCCGCCTCCACCACCCCGGCATCGCACACATCTACGAGGCCGGCCACACCGACGACCCGCTCGGCGCCAGCCCCTTCTTTGCGATGGAGTACATCGACGGCCCCTCGCTCACCGAATACGCCTTCTCCCGCAGGCTTGACACCAACGCCCGCCTCACCCTCATGCTCAAAGTCTGCGAGGCCGTCCAGCACGCTCATCAAAAAGGCATCATCCACCGCGATCTCAAGCCCAGCAACATCCTCGTCGATTCCACCGGCCAGCCCAAAGTCCTCGACTTCGGCGTCGCCCGTGCCCAAGGTGCCAACACCCATCACACCGGCACCGGCCAGCTCATCGGCACCCTCCCCTACATGAGCCCCGAGCAGGTCTCCGGTGATCCCAACGAAACCGACACCCGCTCCGACGTCTACGCCCTCGGCGTCACGCTCTACCAGCTCCTCTCCGGCCGCCTGCCCCATCAGATCGACAGCACCTCCATCCCCGAGGCCGCCCGAATCATCCGCGAAGATGATCCCCCCTCCCTCGGGACCCTCGACCGCGCCTTCCGCGGCGACATCGAAACCATCGCCGCCCGCGCAATGGACAAGGACCGCACCCGCCGCTACCAGTCCGCCCAGGCACTCGCCCTCGAAATCCGCCGCTACCTCGACGGCGAACCCATCGAAGCCAAGCGCGATTCCGCGATGTACTTCCTGCGCAAGCAGCTCCGCCGCTACCGAACCCTCGTCGCCGGCGTTTGTCTCCTCATCATCGGCCTCAGCGCGTTCTCCATCTACGCCTGGTCTGAGGCCCGCCGCCGCGGCGAACTTGTCCTGGAAGCCGATCTCGCGCGAGATCAGGCCCGCAGCGCAGAGAAGGTCGCCGACGCCGCCCGTCAATCCGCCGAAAGCAAGAACGAAGCCCTCCAGCGCGCCGACTACCACAACCGAATCGGCTTCGCCCAGGCCGCCTTCGCCGGTGGGGATGTCGATCGTCTGCGTCGGCTCCTCGCCGGCTGCCCCGAATCCATGCGCGGCTGGGAATGGAACTACCTCACCCGCCTCAGCGACAACAGCGTCTCCACCATCAACTTTCCCCACAGCAGCCCCAGCCCCAGTCTCGTGTTCACCTACCCGGACCGCCTCATCGTCTACATGGTTCACGATGGCTTTCACATCTACCACCGCTCCACGCACAAGCTCATTCGCACTATTGCCATCCCCGAGAAAGCAGTCTTCGCCGTCGCAAGCCCTGACGGCTCACGTGTCATCGCGGGCGACAGCGCACAACTCAACACGTGGAACACCGAGTCCGGCGAACTTGTCGCCTCACTCCCCATCGGCCCACACCACTTCATCGGAGACATCTCTCGCGACGGCTCTCGCGTCCTCTCCATCGCCCACGACGGCACCATCGCCGTCATCGGCGCCGCCGATGGCACCCAACACGCCAAAGTCGAAACCGGCCGCCTCGTGAACGTCGCCTGTTTCAGCGCCGCCGGCGATCTCTTCGCCTCCGGCAGTGAAGTGGGGCGGGTCCGTGTCTTCCGCACCGACGGAACCATGCTCCACGAACTCCCGCTTCACCCCCTCGCCATCCGCTCTATGGCCTTCGATCCCTCAGGCACGCGCCTCGCCACCGGTTGCGCTGATGGCATCGTCCGCATCTGGGATATCACAGGCCCCACGCCGAAAACCCCCGCAATCCAAGGCCTCATCCACTCCAACAAAATCACCGCTCTCGCCTACAGCCCCTCCGGCGATCGCATCGTCACAGGCAGCACCGACTCACTCGTCAAACTCATCGACGCCGCCACCTGCGAGCCCCTTCGAACTTGGGCCGGTCATGCCAACACCGTCACCGGCCTCGCCTTTACCGATGCCGACACCATCTTCTCCGCCTCGCGCGACGGCACTGTCCGCGAATGGTCCACCAAGCCCTCACCCGACGACCTCGCCTCCCAAATCAAAGCCACCACCATCTACGGCGCGGCGTTCAACCTTGATGGCTCACGCATCTTCGGCGCCGGAAACCCCAGCGGCGTCCGCGAGTGGGATGCAGCAACCCTCAAAGTTCTTCGCACCCTTCCCTCTCATGGTGCCCTCTCAATGGACCTCGATCTTTCCTCTGATGGTCAAACCGCTTACACCTGTGGTCGCGATGGCCAGGTCCGCGCGTGGGATCTCAAATCTTCATCCATGTCAATCCAGTTCCCAAGCCACCAAGGCTCCGCAAACGACATCGCTCTGTGTGAGAAGAAAAACTGGCTTCTCACTGGCGGCGATGACGGCCTCGTTCACATCAGCGATCTCAAGACGGGCAAACTTGTCCGCGACATCCCCGCGACCACTTCCAGCCTACTCGCCGTCACGACCTCTCCCGACGGCCTTCTCATCTACACCGGTGGCCGCGACAATCTCATCCGCATCTGGTCAGCCGACACCTTCGCCGAACTCGTCACGCTCCGCGGCCACACGGGCTTTGTAACCTCCCTCGTCGTCTCCCCCGATGGTGCAATCCTTGCTTCCACCAGCGAGGATGGAACACTGTTGCTTTGGTCCGCGCGTGACGGCCCCCACGTGTCGCATGCTCCCGCCCTCACGCTCTCCGGCCACCAAACCGCCGTCTATTGCTCCGCCTTCAGCCCCGATGGCGCCCGCCTCATCTCCGGCGGCTTCGACAACACCGTCCGTCTCTGGGATGTCGCCTCAGGCGCCGAGCTCCTCACCCTTCGCGGTCACATCAGCGCCGTCCACGCCGTCGCCTTCAGCCCCGACGGCAATCGCATTCTGTCAACCACCGACGCTGGCGGGATCCGAATCTGGAACGCCAAACGCACGCCGCGTTCTCCATGAGACGTATGAGACCCATAGGTCCTATGAGACCTATCACCCTTCACACCAGCTCCATCAACCCCCCCGTAATCCCATCAGCCAACAACATCCCCGAATCGGTCAACCGAAGTCTTCCCCCAACTCTCTCCCCCAACCCCTCCCCACAAAGCCGATCCATCTCTTCCTTCAACTTCCCAGCATCCGCCCCAACCCTTCCGGCCTCTCCGAGCAACCACCCCTCATCCAACCCCTCCCAAATCCTGAGCCCCGTCATGATCCTCTCCGACAGCGCCCTCTTCGCATCCGGCCTCTCCCAATCCACAATCCCCGCAAACCCACGATCATCCATCGTCAGGTAATCATCCAGCCGCGGCGAGTTCTTCCACCGATTCCCCGCGTAATGCCCCGAAGCCGACGGCCCCGCGGCCAGCCACTCCTCGCCCCGCCAATACGCAAGATTGTGCCGACACTCCTCCCCCGGCACCGCGTAGTTGCTCACCTCATACCGCTCCAGCCCCCGCGCCCGCACCATTCGCAGCGTCGCCTCATACATCTCGACCTCAACATCCTCCTCCGCCACGACAAACTCGCCGCGTTTCATCCGCGCCGTCATCGCCGTGTTCGGCTCGTACGTCAGGTTGTAACACGAAAGATGCGTTGTCCCCAGATCGAGCGCTGTCTTCAGATCGCTCTCCCACTCCGCCACCGTCTGCCCCGGAATCCCGAAGATCAGGTCCACGTTCAGCCGCCGGATCCCCGCCGCCCGCGCGATGTCGAGCGCCTTGCCCACATTCTCCGGCGAGTGCCACCGTTCCAGCGTCTTGAGGTGCCGCGTTTCAAACGATTGCGCCCCCATGCTCACCCGGTTCACCCCGCCCGCCACCAGCACATCCATCAACTCCGCCGTCACGGTCTCCGGGTTGCACTCAACAGTGAACTCCGTCCCCGTGCCAACGCCCGTGCCACCGACTTGAAGGCCGTCGAATTCTCGCGACCTTCGAACATGGGCACCCAGGCCTTCGAGTCGGTGCTCCCCACTCCCCCGACCCGAAATCTCAAACTCCCTCCTCAAAACCCCCAGCAGCTCCTTCCATAACTCCACCCGCAACAAACTCGGCGTCCCGCCTCCGACAAAAATCGTCTCCAGTCTCCCCGCCCACGGCCCAATTGCCGCCAGCTCCCGCCCCAGCCTTTCAACAAAAACCCCCTGTCGGTCCCGCGTGTCCACGATGCTGTAGAAATCGCAGTAATGACACTTGTGAAAACAAAACGGAACATGGATGTACAGCGACCGTACTCCCGAACCATTCCGGCCCCCCCTCCCTGAGGGAGGGGGTTGGGGGGTGGGTTGTTCCCGATCGCCGGCCTTCGATGAATTGGCCCCAGCCCCCAGCGGCCCCGCCCCAGATTCCACCCGTTGCCGCAACACCGGAATCGAGGTATCGTCTCGCATCGGTTCCCACCCGCGGCCGCCGATTGCCGCGAAAAACCCCCAGCCCCGCACCGTGCCAAGGATACGCCCAGCGTGAACGTCACCCTCGTCACCGTCGACTCCGAAGGCCAGACCCGCGACGCCGTCATGAAGCGGGCCCGCCTGCTCATCGGCCGCCGCGAAGGCTGCGACATCCGCATCCCCATCGCCAGCATCAGCCGCGAGCACTGCGAGCTCCGCGTCGAAGAAGGCCGCCTCTTCATCAAGGACCTCGGCTCCTCCAACGGCACCTACGTCAACCGCCAGCGAATCCAGGAAGTCCAGCTCTCCCCCGGCGATCTCATCGCCGTTGGACCGGCCGTGTTTGTCACCCGCATCGACGGCAACCCTGCCCAGGTCGACGCGGCAAAGTCCTACAACGCCGGCTCCGCTCCTCAACCTGTCGCCGCCGCCAGCAGCCCCAACTCCCGTCCGGCTTCGCCGACGGCCCAGACTCGTATGGTCTCCCCGTCCAAGCCGGCCGGAGCAACCGGCCCCGCTCCCGCCAAGAAACCTCTCCTCGACGAGGATGAAGACGAACTCGATCTCCGCAGCAAGGGCGGCGGCAGCGCTGACAGCAGCGCCAGTGATCTCGACTTCGACTTTCTCGATGAAGATGAAGAGGACAAGAAAAAGCTCTAGACCCAGAGCTGTGGCCCGCCGGCCAGTGCTCCACCGGCCTCGCCGCACCCCTGCAGTCCGCTGCTCACCCACTCTCTAAGGCCCGAGGCGCCGCACGGGCAGCCGCTGACTCTCCCAATCCGCGGTTCTTACCCCAATTGGGATTGCAACGGCCGCAACCGCGCTGGTACGCTGGCTCAGCGGACCAAGGAGCACCAGCATGAAACTCCTCTCCCTCGCCCTCCTCTTCCTCTCCTCCCTCGCCAACGCCCAATCCATCAACATCGACTTCGGCAACCCCGGATCCGCACCCGCCGCGACGTACGCCGCCGCCGGCAAGGCCGGAACTTGGAACGTCATCGGCGCCATTCCTTCTTCACAATCTGTTCCGCTCGTTGGCCTCTACGGCCAGTCGCTCCCCGCCACGATCTACCACCTCGGCGGCGCCAACATCCTCTCGTTCGACAACACCGCCACCACCGGCAGCGACGGCGCCCTCATGGACGACATGTTCCTGAGCACCAACAACCCCGTCGACCTCTGCCTGTACTTCTCCAACCTCCAGAACGGCACCTACGACGTCTACATCTACGCCATGGACCCCGACAACGCACTCGGCCAGAACCGTGTCCGAGTAGACACCTCTTCCCCCGGCCCCACGTGGATCGGCGGTGCCTGGCCCGGCACTCATCAGCTCGGCGTCACCTATTCCAGGCACACGCTGACGGTCACGAACGGCCACATCTATCCCCACGCCGGCGAATACGGCGCCCTCTACCGCTCCGGGATGAACGGCCTCCAGATCGTCCTGCGCTCCGAGTGCTACGCCAACTGCGACGGCACCGGTGGCCTCACCGCCAACGACTTCCAGTGCTTCCTCAACCGCTTCGCCTCCCAAAGTCCGCTCGCCAACTGCGACCACAGCGAAGGCTCCCCGACCCTCACCGCCAACGACTTCCAATGCTTCCTCAACGCCTTCGCCGCCGGCTGCTCCTGAAAAACAAAAACCCCTCCATCGCGGAGGGGTTCGTCCAACTCTCATTCAGCGAGGCTCTACGCCGCCTCAGACTTCGGCTTCCCCGAAGCGTCCTTTTCCGCCTCGACCTTCCCGTCCGGCACTCGGATGTTGGTCTGACATCCCTTGCACCGCACGGTCTTCCCGCGCGCCGACGTCGGCACCGCCAGGATCTTCCGGCAGACCAGGTTCGGACACATGATCCGGATCGTTTCTGCATTCGACATAGTGTGCGCTCCGGCCCGTCAATCGGCCCCTTCCAGCCCCGCCTTTGGTCGTGCCGCCCTTCGCCCGCGTTCAGTGGCCGGTGCAGGCCCACGATCCACCGTTATCGCCCCTACCCTCCCCCCGCATGACTCACCCGCGCCCCAACTCCACCGCCATCATCGGCCTCCAGTGGGGCGATGAAGGCAAAGGCAAGGCTGTCGACCGCCTCGCCGCCGACCACGACGCCATTGTTCGCTTCAACGGCGGCGCCAACGCCGGCCACTCCGTCGTCGTGAGCGGCAACCGCTTCGCCCTCCACCTCATCCCCTCCGGCATCCTTCACCAGGGCAAGCTCGCCGTCATCGGCAACGGCGTCGTCGTGGACACCGAAAAGCTCCTCCAGGAACTCGAAGGTCTCGAGTCACGCAACGTCAAGACCGCCGGCCTCATCCTCTCCGATCGCGCCCACATCGTCGCCCCCTATCACAAGTCGGAAGACGCTCTCAGAGAAGAACTCCTTCAGGCTTCCATCGGTTCCGGCGGCGGTGGGGGAGACATCGGCACCACCAAGCGCGGTATCGGTCCCGCCTACGCCGAGAAGATCCACCGCTCCACCGCCATCCGCGTCGCCGATCTCCTCCGCCCGGATGTCCTCCGCGAAAAAGTCTCCCGCGCCTGTATGTTCAAAAACTCCCAGCTCTCCGGCATGTCCGACCGCGCCGGCAAGAAAGACTTCGAACCCTTCGACCCCGAACGCATCTCCCGCGACCTCCTCTCCCACGGCCAGAAGCTCCGCCCCAGGATCCAGGACACCACCTACCTCCTCCACGATCTTCTCTCCAAGAACAAGCGCATCCTCTTCGAAGGCGCCAACGCCACGCTCCTCGACGTCGACCACGGCACCTTCCCCTTCGTCACATCCTCTTCCACCACCGTCCACGGCATCGGACCCGGCACCGGCGTGTCCGAACGCTGCCTCAATCAAGTCCTCGGCGTCATGAAGGCCTATTCCACCCGCGTCGGCCGCGGCCCCATGCCCACCGAACTCCTCGATGAAACCGGCAACCGCATCCGCGAACGCGGCCGCGAGTTCGGCACCACCACCGGCCGCCCCCGCCGCGTCGGCTGGCTCGACCTTGTCGCCGTCAAGTACGCCGCCATGGTCAACTCCATCACCGGCGTCGTCCTCACCATGCTCGACGTCCTCGACGGTATCGACGAACTCAAAGTCTGCACCCAGTACTCCGTCCGCGGCCAGCTCACCGACCGTTTCATCCCCGACGGTCCCGATCTCATGGAAGCCGAGCCCGTGTACACCACGTTCAAAGGCTTCCACGCCGACCTCGCCTCCGTCCGGACTCTCACCGATCTCCCCGCCGCTGCTCGCCGCTACCTCGACTTCATCCAGAACTACACCGGAGTCCCCTTCGTACTCGTCGGTGTCGGCCCGGGCCGCGAGCAGACCATCGAATGTAAGTGATTGGGCAAGAGCGTTCACCGCAGAGTCGCAGAGAGCGCCGAGGGGAGGGTGCACCGGGCGAATCTGTCTGACCAGGCGCATTCTTCGTATCCTCTGCACTCTCAGCGCCCCCTGCGCCTCCCCGGTGATTGTCTTCCGGAGTCCGCGAATGAACCTTGAACAGGAACTCGAAGTCACCAGCCCCGAAGAAATGGTCGATGACGCCCTGACGCGGAAGATCATCGGATGTGCAATCAAGGTCCACCGTGCGCTTGGCCCAGGACTCCTCGAATCTGCGTACCAAGCATGTCTGGCGCACGAGCTCGCCAAGAACGGCCTCAGGGTTGAACGCGAGAAGCCGTTGCCCGTGTCATACGATGGGGTCCAACTCGAGTGCGGATACCGCATCGACATTCTCGTCGAAGACGAAGTTGTCATCGAAATCAAGTGCGTGGACAAGATTCATCCCATCCACGAGGCTCAGTTGATCACTTATCTCAAGCTCTCTGGCAAGCAGCGCGGCCTGATTATCAACTTCCACGTGACTCTCTTGCGTGATGGCATCCTCCGCCGCGCGATGGGATACAAAAACTCTCGTTCTTCTCCGAATACCTCTTCCCCCTCAGCGCCCTCTGCGACTCTGCGGTGAACTCTTTTGTCATGACCAGCGTTTCACCCCACGCCTCCGATCCCTCCGCCCTCGCCGCCATCGAGCGCATGCGTCGCGGCAACCCCAAGGCCGACCCGCTCGGCCGCCTTCCCGATGTCCACCCTGAACGCATCCCCGGCCACATCGCCATCATCATGGACGGCAACGGCCGCTGGGCAGAATCCCGCGGCTTCCCGCGCATGCTCGGCCACCGCGCCGGCGCCGGCGCCGTCCGTGAAATTGTCGACGAGTGCGGCAAGCTCGGCGTCCGCGTTGTCACGCTTTATTCCTTCTCCCTCGAAAACTGGAAACGCCCCAAGGAAGAAGTCGACGCCCTCATGCAGCTCTGCATGACCTACCTCGAAGGGGAACGCGACCACCTCAAGCGAGAGAACATCCGTTTCAAAGTCATCGGCCGCCGCACGCCCGGCCCCAGCGGCGAGGGCTCCCTCCCCGACTCCGTCATCCGCGCCATCGAAGACGTCGAATCCGCCACCGCCCACTGCACCGGCCCCACACTCTGCCTCGCCATCAACTACTCCTCCCGCGTCGAACTCGTCGACGCCGCCCGCCGCATCGCCCACGCCGCAGCCGCCGGCACCCTCAATCCCGCCGACATCGACGAAGCCACCTTCTCAAACAACCTCTACACCGCCGGCCTCCCCGACCCCGACCTCCTCATCCGCACCGCCGGCGAAATGCGAATCAGCAACTACCTCCTCTGGCAGATCTCCTACGCCGAGCTCTACATCACCGACACCTACTGGCCCGACTTCGGCCGCCCCCAGCTCCACGAAGCCATCCGCGCCTTCGCCTCCCGCCGCCGCCGCTTCGGTGGGCTCGATTCCACAACTTGAATCCGGTGGCACTGGACAAAGGCTCTGAGTGGCCAGTGCAGCGACGCCCATCCATCCGTGACCTTCACCTCCTTGTATCCTTGTCCCATGTCCCCGCGTCACCTCACCATTCTCTTCCTCACTCTCCTCCTCCTCCCCTCCTGCGTCTCCCGCGAGCGCCGCCCCGCCGTCCCCTTTGGCCGCGAGAACCTCGCGACGATCCCCGGCTTCGAGCGCGTCCGCTGGTGGGGTGACATCGGCGATGATCCCGCCTTCCTCGAAGTCGCTAAAGAGACCATCGTCCGCGAACGTGCCTACCGCGCCTCCCGCGGCGAGCCCGGCCTCGCCCCCTCCATCGCCTACCTGGCGATCTCCGGCGGCGGCGAAGACGGCGCATTCGGCGCCGGTCTCCTCTGCGGCTGGACCGACGCCGGCTCCCGCCCGGAGTTCAACGTCATCACCGGCGTCAGCACCGGTGCCCTCATCGCGCCCTTCGTCTTCGCCGGCCCGGAGTACGACCACGTCCTCCGCGAGGTCTACACCACCATCCGCACGCGCGACATCATGATCAACCGCCCGCTCGTCCAGGCTCTCCTCGGCGACGCCATGGCCGACACCACGCCCCTCCGCCGCCTCCTCGAAAAATTCGTCACCGACGACTTCATCCGCCGCCTCGCCGCCGAGGACGCCAAGGGCCGACTCCTCCTCATCGGCACCACCAACCTCGACGCCGGCCGCCCCGTCGTCTGGAACCTCGGCGCCATCGCCGCGGCCGCAAAGCCCGAAAGCCGCAAGCTCGTCCTCGACCTCATGATCGCCTCATCCGCGATCCCCGCCTTCTTCCCTCCCGTCCTGCTCGACATTCCCATGGAAGGCTCGCCCCACCAGGAAATGCACGTCGACGGCGGCGCCACCACGCAGGTCTTCATCTTCCCGCCCGCGTTCAAACTGCGAGAGTTCGTCTCCACCGTCAACGCCAAGCGCGACCGCACCGCCTACATCCTCCGCAACGGCCGCCTCGACCCCGAATGGGCCGAAACCCGCCCGCAAACCCTCACCATCGCCCAGCGCGCCATCAGCAGCCTCATCCAGACCCAGGGCCTCGGCGACCTCTACCGCATCTACCTCAGCTGCAAACGCGACGGCGTCGCCTACCGCCTCGCCTTCATCCCCGCCACCTTCCGCGAACCCTCCAAAGAAGCCTTCGACCCCGTCTACATGCGCAAACTCTTCGACGTCGGGTACCAGCTCGGCAAGACCAAAGCCGAGTGGCATCACTCACCACCAGGCTTCCTCGAACTCGACGAAATCGAAGACCTCCACTCCCCGTTTGTTCCGCCAAGCCGGTGACGCGGCCGCCTCCTCCGCCTTTCGCGGGTAGTACTGGACACAAGCTCCGAGAAGCCAGCGCAAACCACCAAACGCACCATGTCCTGCATTTCGAATTTGCGATTTGCCATTTGCTATTTGCCATTTCCCTTCCCCGTCCCCAAATCTCCCACGGGTACCATCCCCCATGCCCACCCGCTCCCCCGACAACTTCATCGATCACTTCGTCGCCTTCGTCCTCACCCACATCGACCGCGAGTTCCCCAACAAGCTCGACCACGTCATGAATGACGCGGCCGAAATCAAGTCTCCCCGCGATCTCCATCCCATCTTCTACGGCTCCTACGACTGGCACTCCTCCGTCCACGGCCACTGGCTCCTCATCCGCGCCCTCCGCAACTACCCCCACCTCGCCCAGGCCGCCGAACTCCGCGATCTTCTCGACAAACGCTTCACCGATGCCGCCGTCGCCACCGAAGTCGAATACCTCTCCCGCAAACAGCGCGAGACCTTCGAGCGCCCTTACGGCTGGGCCTGGCTCCTCAAGCTCGCCGCCGAGCTGCGGGCCGCCAAGAGAGCCAAACTCAGCCCCGAAAACGCCGCGGCACTCGCCCGCTGGGATTCCACGCTCGAGCCGCTCACCAAAGCCTTCGTCGACCGCTTCCTCAAGTATCTCCCCAAAGCGACATATCCGATCCGCGTCGGCACACACCACAACACCGCCTTCGCGCTCTCCCTCTCCATCGACTACGCCACCATCGCCGGCCATACAGAACTCGAAACGGCTATCCGCGACAAGGCCCGCGCCTGGTACTTCAAAGACCAGAACTACCCCGCGTGGGAGCCCGACGGCTCCGACTTCCTCTCGCCAGGTCTGTGCGAAGCCGAACTCATCCGCCGCATCCTTCCCGCGGCGGAGTTCCTCCCCTGGTTCAACAGCTTCTTCCCAAACCTCGCCAAGCGCGAGCCCGCGACCCTCTTCCAGCCCGCCTTCGTCAGCGACCGCACCGACGGCCACATCACCCACCTTGACGGCCTCAATCTCAGCCGCGCCTGGTGCTGGCGATCGCTCGCAACCGCGTTGCCCGAATCGGACCCCCGCCGCGCCCTCGCGCAGGAAGCGTTTCAGACCCACGTCGACGCCGCGCTCCCGCACGTCACCGGCGACTACGCCGGCGAGCACTGGCTCGCCACGTTCGCAATGCTCGCGTTGACCGAATAGAAGAATGTGTGCGACGCGGAAGATCAGGCCGACCGGCGAACCCGATCCTGCGCCGCGATCGTGTCGTTGCTGAGCGACGCCCGGGCAAGCAGACTCAGCCCCTTCTTCGCCGCGGGCGTCAGTTCATCAAACTCAACACCGATCATCCACCGGAAGAACCCGGACTTCTTCTTCCACACCAACTTCCCGGATACGTCAAAGGGACCATCATGTCCCTCGATCACCGCCGCAACCTTTGACCCGACAGGCGCCGCAGGCTTCCGGCGACAGTTCACGCGCATCCCCGTGCTCGATACATCCAGCACATCGCCGAGATTGCACAGAGTCCACTGGCAACGGACGCGCCCGGCACGCCGTGCGTTCTTCTGCGTGGCGGTCAGTTGCGGCGGCATTTCGAATGACTGCGTCATGATCCGACACGGATCGACACGAGGGCGACGCGGCTTGAACAAAGCCCAATCCGATAACGGTCAATCGACGCGGGAAACCCGCGTGGTGGTCTCAGACTTGACATCCACCGGCGTTCCCTGGAGCTGGTGAGTCACCGAGACGGACATGCGAGTGGACATGTCCCGGATCATGCCCCGGGCCGTGTCCCACGTGTACTTCCCGGTGTACGTCGAGTCCTTGATCTGGAATGTGGACGACCCCGGCGCCAGCGACCCGGGCTCGATCCGCCCCTGCATCGCGAGCTTGGCATCCTTGCCCGACATGCTCTGAAGCGTGTGCTTGGTGAACATCTTGAAGTCACCCATCAGTCCGGAGTTGAGCTTGTCGGTGTTTTCCCACGTCTCGCCGACGCGCGCAAAGCCGTCGCCCTGACGGATGTTGAAGATGGGGCCGAACACCTGCGGCAGTGAACCCGCCCCGCCCGCTCCCGGAGTGACCTGGCCCAACATCGCAAACCCATCGCCGCCGGAGATGTTCGAGATGTTTCCCGCACGGTCGATCGTCATGGTGAACGTCGAACCCACGAGCGGACGCAGGACCGTGCCGATGACATCCACCTCGCCGGCCTTGGTCGGTTTCGCCGGCTTCGTGCTGTCAAACTCTTCTTTCATCCCCGGCCCGTCAACCGAGACCTTGACCGTCTGGAAAACCATGTCCACCGTCGCGACGCCGGCCGTCGTGACATCCTTCACGTTGAGAACGATGCCGAAGTCGATCTTGCTCCGCGTCGTTTCGAGGTCGGGCTTCGCCGCCGGCTTCGAGCTCGCGGGCTTCTTCTTGGGCGCTGGCTTCTGCTCCGGGTCATCCAGCGGGTCGATCTCGATCGCCGGCTGCGTGGCCGAGTTGACGACCTCCATCTTCAGCTTGATCGTCTGGCCCCGTTCGAACCGAGGGCGAAGGTCGATCCGGTCATCCACGCGGACCGTGGACTTGGGCTTGTCCGTAGGCTGTGTGAAGCTGGGGTTGCCCCCGCCGCCGGACTGGGCGAACGTGGCGCTGGTCATGGAGAGTGCCGCGGCGAGGACTGGCCAGGTGGGCTTCATGGTGCATCTCCGAACAGGGCTTCGTGTCTTGTATAGCAGTTCGCCGGCCGAAGGTTTCAAAGCTCGAGTGGATTGCCCACCAGGCGGGCGAGCAAGGCCCCGATCGCCGTCAGCCCCATCATCGGCATCCATTCACTGTCAATCCCCGACCAGATGGATCCGATCACGCAGCACAGCCCCGCCAGCAGCAGGCCGAGATGGCGGAACTTCTTGAAAACCAGGTAGGACCCGGTCGTGCCGATCAGGCCGTTGACGATGATGAACCAAAGTCCCATACCGATCGTCTTCGAGTGAACCGGCCGCCGACTTCACACGCGGGACGCGTTTTGCGTCCGATACCGCGTCCCGGTTCCGCCCAATCTGACACACCTTCCGGACAACCACCGCCCGGCCGGAAGCCGGATGTTCGAGATCACACAGACACTCGCGCCCCGAGCGTCCGCCCGATGGCGTCGATCGCGCGATCGATCATCGACCGCGTCACATCCAGATGAACAACCATGCGAATACGCTGGGGCATCGTCGGCAGCGCCCAGACATGGAGGGCCTTGAGCTTGGCGCACACCTCCGCGCCGGTACCGTGCCGCCGATCCACATCAATGAACACCATGTTCGTGTCCACCGGCATCGGGATCGAGACCCCCGGGATATCAGCGATTCCCTCCGCCAGGCGTGCCGCGTTCTCGTGATCTTCCACCAGCCGCTCACGATGATGATCCAGCGCATAGAGCGCCGCGGCGGCAAGAATCCCCGCCTGCCGCATCGCCCCGCCGAACATCTTGCGGAACCGGAACACTCGGGCGATGGTCGCGGCATCCCCGGAAACAGCCGACCCCGCCGGTGTGCCGAGACCCTTGGAAAAGCAGCACGAGATGGTGTCAAAGTGTTTGGCGTAATCCACGGGCTTGTGGCCTGTCTTGGCGCACGCGTTCCAGACCCGCGCGCCGTCGAGGTGAAGCTTGAGGTTGTACTGGCGGGCCTTGGCCGTGACGCGCTTGATCTGCTCAATGGGCCAGACCGCCCCGCCGCCGCGGTTCTGCGTGTTCTCGATCACCACGAGTTTGGAGTGGGGAAAGTGAAGCGAGTCAGGCCGCACAAGCGCATCAACCTGGTCGGCGTCAAACAGCCCCCGGTCGCCCGACATCGTGCGGATCATCACCCCCGAGAGCGCGGCGGGTGCCCCCGTCTCATAGTTGATGATGTGGCTGTCGGAGTGGGCGATGATCTCATCGCCCGGCTCGGTGTGCGCCCGTATGGAGGTCTGGTTGGCCATGGTGCCCGACGGCACGAAACACGCCGCCGGCTTACCCATCAACTCGGCCACCCGTTCCTGCAGGCGGATGACGGTGGGGTCATCCCCAAGCACATCGTCGCCCACCTCGGCCTCGGCCATGACCTTGCGCATGGCAGGAGTGGGGCGGGTCACCGTGTCGGAACGAAGATCGATGATGGGGTCCATGGCCAAGGGTATGCGGGTTTCGCCGAGCCCCGATGCGCTCGCCGCCATGCGCGGACGCTGCCGTCAACGGATGGGTACGCTTGCCGCATGTACAGACTTCTCACCCTCGCGTTCGCCGGCCTGATCGCCGGTTGCAGCTCAGCCCCCAAGGTGCACACCGTCCCGGACATGCCGCTCACCGAGGCCCGCACGCTCACGGTCTTCGACGGCGCTTCCGGTGACCGCGTGGAGTGGTCCAGCCTCGTCCAGCACGCCGCCGCGATGGATGTTGTCATCATCGGCGAGAACCACGGCCACCCGGTCGGCCTGCCGTGGGCCGCCGCGTTGTGGGAAGATGTCTCCGGCGCTGCGCCAAAGGCCGCCCTGAGCCTCGAGTTCTTTGAACGCGACGACCAGACCCGGCTGGACGACTACCTCAAAGGTCTCACGGATGAGCCCACCTTCGAAAAACGCGCAGGCCGCAAACCCGGCAACTACCCGCCATCACACAAGATGATGGTCGAACGCGCCAAGGAGCTCGGCCGCCCCGTCATCGCGGCAAACACACCCTGGGCCGTGATCCGCTACCTGCGAGGCAAGGACTACGCCGCGCTGAACTCTCTCACCGCCGAGCAGCAGCGTCTGTTCAAGGTCCCGGCCGCGCCGCCCGAGGGCCGCTACCGCGACGACTTCGACAAGATCATCGGGCGGACCGTGGGCCAGCACGGCGCGCCCAAGACCAAGGACGGCAAAGAACCTCCGCCGATGAGCGAGGAGGACAGGAAGGCCGCCCTCGACAAGGCGTTCCGCCCTCAATACCTCTGGGACTGGACCATGGGAGAGAGCATCGCCCGCGCCGCCGACGCCGGCAACAGGCCCGTGTTCCACGTCATCGGCCGGTTCCACAGCGACTACTTCGGCGGTACGCCCCAGGCCGTGCTCAAGATGCGCCCAGGCACGCGCGTGCTCACCGTGAGCGTCGTGGATGCAAATAGCCCATCCCTTCGCGAAGAAGACACCGGCCGCGGCGACTACGTCGTCTACGTCGGCCCGGCGCCTTCATCGAACTGACTCCTTCACGTCGAGAGCCTGCTCGACTTCAACCCGCTGAAACCAAACCGCCCCCGCCGGCTTGACCGGTACGTGATCCGCCCCCCACGTGATCGCCCAGAACGAAGGTTGATCAATCACCCAGTACACCGCCCGTATCCCATGCGTACCGGGCTTCGAAATGGTCAGCGTGTGCTCAAACACATCGCGGTGCAGCGAAAAAACCTCCGGGCGGAGCTGATAGCCCCAAGCCGCCTCCGGCGCCCGCCCGACCGCGGGCCCCCCGTCGATCGAGTATCCCCCGAACATCACGCCGATCTTGGTCGCCCACCCGTCAACCGCGCGACTCACCCGCAGCTTCACCCTGAACGGTTCGCCGGCGCGGATGCTTCCGGGGACGATGAGCTTCGCCCGAAAAGACTCCCGAAAGTATTCGTCGGTGAGGTTCGCCGGCATCTTTCCCGCCGCGGCCACCGCGTCAAACCACTTGCTCCCACTTGAGTTCCACTGATCGCGGTTGCGGCTGGAGATGACCCGCCTCGCCATGATCTCGATCCACGGTTTGGCCAGCGGCCGAGCGGCCAGCTCGTCCCACGCCGTGTACAGGCTCTTGGGCTCGACGTACAACCCGGCGAAGAGAACAGGAGTCGGAAGCACCTTCGCCAGCGGCGCCAGCCAGAAAATCGGTTGAAGCGCGACCATGCCCACGATCGCGAGGCCGGCGCCCACCGCCATCATCCGCGCCGACCGAAGCCGCCTTCCTTTCTTCAGTTGGCCCAGCCACGGCGTGGCGCACTCAGGGCAGCGCTCCGGCGCATCCTCGGGCGCGAACGTGAACTCGTACTCGCACGTCGGACAGTGAAGGGATTCGCCCACGCGTCGGCCAAAGCCGCCGAGAGCAATCGTCACCCCGATGACCGCCGGCATCATCCACATGTACGCCATCCCGCCGGCGATGCCCGTTCCGTAGAGCATCACCGACAGCACCGTGTAAAACGTGCCAAGGCCCGCCGTGCTGATCGCCGCGTGGATGTACGGCATCCGCTCCGGCCGCGCCGACGTCGAGAACCGTACCAGCCGACCGTAGAGCCAGATCGTGAACCCGCAGATCCCCGCCACGATGGGCAACCGCCACGCCAGGTCCGCGCCCGTGTACATCCCGAGCACGCCCGCCGCGATGCCGCCAACGATAGCCACGCCCCCAAGGACCGACACCGTCCACGCGAACGTCCGAAACGCAATCTTGGGCGGCGCAAGCAGGTCCTGGTTCATGCCCGAGACTCTACGGCCCGCGCCCGCTCGGTCTGCCAAAGTGGCTCGGCCTGCCAGTCCGAGTTGTCGAGTTGACGCCAGAACCCCCTTCAGCACAAGGAAATCTTAATCAGGACAATGGCATCCTCTTTGCAATGCTCTCTCCCCGTGGCGCACGAGCCACACACAGCACAAACCGAAGGAGAAATGCCATGTTGACCCTGCTTCGCCGTGACCCGACCGAGATTCCCACCATGGGCCGCCTCATGTCGCACCTGCTCAGCGACCCGTTCTTCGGCAACGGGGGCACCGTTCCCGCCATCGAGGAAGGCAACCTCGCCCTCGATGTGCTTGAGGATGAGAAGAACGTGATCGTCCGGGCATCGCTCCCCGGATTCAAGCGTGACGACATCGATGTGGAAATCCACGACGGCGTGCTCTCGATCAAGGCGGAACGCTCGGAAGAGACTGAGGAAAAGGGCGAAACCTACTACCGGCGCGAACGGCGTTTCGGCACCGTCAGCCGCCGGGTGGCGCTGCCCAGCGTCGTCGAAGACGGAAACACCTCCGCGGACCTCAAGGATGGCGTCCTCACCCTCCGCATCCCCAAGAGTCAGAAAGCCCTGCCGCGGAAGGTGAAAATCAGCTGATCGCATGGTCGATCCCGCGCCATCGCGAGACCTCTGTTGGGGGCGCCCGGATAGCCGGCGCCCCCTATTTCTTCACCGCCGGAGCCTCCGCCCGGAACTTGCGCTCCACAGCGCAAGCCCCATCATCAAACTTCCCAAGCTCACCCGACTTCAGCCAGTTCAGCGCCGATTGATCCCCCAGCACATACGCGTCGTAATACGCCGTCGTCACCATCTTGACGTAGCGGATGTGCTTGGCGTGGTCCTTGGCTGGCTCGGTCCCATTGAACTCCGCGCCGGCGTTGTCTGAAAACGTCATGTGCGCCGCATCTCTGATCACCACCAGCATCGCGTCAACGCCCTTGGTCGTGTCAAACGCCTCGCGCCGCCACGCCGCGGCACGTTGCCCCTGCCCATAGTCTTTCGTGCCGGTCAACGAGAGAACCGGGACGGCGAGTTTGTCCCACGACGATCTGGTGATACCCATCGCGCCAGAACCCTGCGGCGACATCGCGACCGCGGCCTTCACCCGCGGATCCCGGAACGACCTGGCCTTCTCCGCCTTCCCTCCCTCGCCGCCCTTGGCTTCTGCAACGTCCACCGTCATGCCCGCCACCGCAAACGCCGTGTATGCGCCGAAGGAATGCCCCCCGACCCCCACATGCTCGAGGTCCGCGATCGGTCTGAGCTTCTCATCCTTCGCAATGGAATCAAGCACGAAGGAGATGTCCAGCGGCCGGTTCCTCAGGTTGTCAGGGTCCGAGGTGCTCTCCTTCAGAAAGTTCATCTGCTCATCCTTGTCGGGCTTGGCGCCGCCCGGCCGGAGCCGATCCCGAACTCGCTCGCGCACCTGCTTGCGAACAGCATCAGTGTCGCTCCCGTGGTGCGTCGGCGCGATCACGATGTACCCGTGGCTCGTCAAGTGCTCGGTGATATACGCCCCGACGTTCCGTGAACCGCCCAGGCCATGGGAAAAGACGATCACCGGAAACTTGCCCGGCTTGCCGCGCCCCGCGCCGGACCCCGCCGCTTCTTCCTTCACCGACGGTGTGAAGATGCGCACCGGTACCTCGCGATTCCGCGCGGCATCTTTCCACGTCTCATCCCGGTGGTTCACGGCATAAGGCCCCGCCGTGTCCTTGTACGCCTCTTGAGCGAGTGCGGGCACGAACGCAATCAGCGAAACGACAGTGGCAAAGACCCAGTTCAAGTGCCTCATGTGAACCCTCCAATCAGCCCAACGAGCCAAACCGCCCGCTGTTTCAATCTTTGACTCGGCGCACGCCATCCCCCATCGACCGCCCCAGAAAAACAAACCCCATCGCCCCCGCGATGCACAGCACCACGCTCGCCCCGAACACCATCCAGCCCGAGCCCGGCCGCCACTGTTCCAGCGTCCGGTACATGCCCGCGGCAAAGAAAGGGGCCACCACGCCCCGGACGCCATTGAGCGTCACGTGCACACCCATGTATTGCGAAGCCTTCGGCCCAGGCGCAAAGTCCAGGTGCCCCAGGTTCCACGCCAGCGACCCGCCGCCATACGCGATGCCCAGGAACACCGCGGAAATGTACAGCATCCAGTACGACTGCGTCATGAACGCGAGCATGACCACACCCTGCGCTCCCACAAAGAACCAACTGTGGATGGAGCGAAAGCGAACGACGTGGACCTTCGCAAGCAGCCTCGCCCAGAGCGGTATGAACCACGGCATCACCAGGAACGGAATCGAACTGATCACCACGATGCCGCCGAGATACCCCTGGTGGAAGCGGTCCTTGAGCCCGATCACCAGCGGCACCGGCAGCATGAGGTTCCCGAACCCGAGGATGAACATACTCAGCATGAACTTCGCATAGGTGCGATCGGACCGGAGCAGGTGGTACATCACGCCCGGCCGAAAGCCGGAAATGGAGCCGGCGGCGTCGGCACGCTCCGCCTTGGCCGCCGCCTTCCCGCCGCGCATCCGGATCTTGCCGTACGAGAGCGTTCCGATCAGCCCCAGGATGCATGTCGCAGGCATGAACACGCGAAAGGACTCATCCCACGCATCCAGGCTGCGTCCGAACACGAAGCCGGTGGCGGCAATGACAAGAACAGAGATGGTCGAGAACTTGCCCGTCGCCCGGGCTCGATGGAATCGCGAGTAGTTCGCACGCCACAACGAAGCACGAAGCGTGATCACCCCGGTGATGCACACCCGCGCCGCGACCACGGTCAGAACGAGCAGCGCCAGGCCCGCGCCCGAGCGGGGAGAGATGGATGCAAGGCCCACCAGCACCACCGTCACCGCCTGCAGCCGGTTGATGAACTCCACCTTGTCGCGACCGTGCGAAAGCGCGATCCAGAAAAAACTGGTGATATTCGCGGCTTCCGGCGCAGCGCCGAGTATGGCGACCGCCGCCGCGAGCGGACCATCCGCAACGATGTCGTGATAGGCGTTCTTGACCAGGACCCCGAGAATGTTGCCCTCCACCACCGCCAGCGTCGTCGAAAACAGCAGGGTGTAGACGAGTTCGCGCCGGTAGTTGGCGCGGGAAATCGCAGGAACAGTTTCGGGATGGAACGACGACAGCGGACTGGCCAGGAGGCGCAGGATGCCCATCGGGCGTGCCAGCGCTGCGCGGCCCTCATCGGGCGTAATCGGCGGAATGGGGGGAACGGCGCTCATCGGCGCGGCAGTGGCATCGCCGCCGCGAGTGGTTGATCGGCAAGTCGGCGGGGAACTCGCTACCCGGGGCTCTTCCAACCCGCGGATCGCTTTCCTATCGTTCCATCCCCATGGCCACCCGTTCTCCATCTCGTTCCCGACCCAGCCGCGACGCCGATGCACCCGAGTACGTCCTCGGAACGCACGAACAGGAATCAGACCGGCTCGGCCTGCAGAACCGCCTGTGGTCGGCCTCCGCGCACCTCCTGTGGGAACGCGCCGGCTTGCGGCAGGGTCAGACCGTTCTGGATGTCGGGTGCGGACCCGGTCACGCGACCGTCGAACTGGCCGAAATCGTCGGGTCCTCCGGGCACGTCTTCGCCGTCGATGAATCCCCGCTGTTTCTCAAGCACCTCCAGGACCGCGTCAACGCGCGCCGGCTTCATAATGTCGAGCGCTCCCTCGGCGATGCCCAGCAGCTCGACACGTTGCTCCCGCAGGTCAAGGGAAGGGTCGACCTGGCATACGCCCGCTGGGTCCTGTGTTTCGTCCCCGATCCCGAAGCCGTGGTCCGCGGCGTCGCTTCACTGCTCAAGCCGGGCGGACGCTTCTCCGTGCAGGACTACTTCAACTACGAATCGATGTCCATCGCGCCCAAGAACGAGGCCTTCACGAGGGTGATCCAGGCGATCGGCTCCTCGTGGCGCGCCCGTGGCGGCGATCCGGACATCGTCTCGCGCCTGCCCGCCCTGTTCCGCAAGCACGGGCTGGAGCTCGACGACATCCGGTTGAACCAGCGCGTCGCCCGCCCGACGTCGACCATCTGGGCCTGGCCCGACTCGTTCTGGAAGAGCTACCTCCCCCGCATGGTGGAGATGGAGTCGATCACGCCCGCCGAGCGAGACGCATTCGAGGCGGCGTGGAAGAAAGCGTGCGGAGACCCGGACGCATTCATGCTCCTGCCACCGGTGTTCGATCTGGTAGCGGTGAAGAAGTAGTCAGCGGCGCTGGCCCGAATCCGCCCGCCGCTCCCCATACCACAGCTCCGTCCCCTCCCTCGTCATCCCGCCCTTCATTCCTTTTTTCCCGAGCCGCCACAGCGTGACCAGGATCTCGCGGGCCGAGTACGTCCGCAGTTTCCGTCCCGAGGTGACGACGCGCTCGCGCAGGATCATGAACCGACCGGACTTCTTGAGCGCCCGGCACATGTGGATCTCTTCACCCACGTAGTACCGCTCATCCCACCCCCCGCTCGCGTCATACGCCTCGCGAGTGCAGAACAGAAAGCACCCTCCCGTAAGCCCCGCCAGCCGAAAGAGCCGCACCATGCTCTCAACCATGATCCGGGCATAGAGCGGCACCCATCCATCAAACTTCACCCCCGCCCCGCCCCCCACCGCGCCGCTCTCAATCGCAAGCACCGCCGCACGAAGCGTCTCCCGTGGCAGCGTCGTATCCGCATCGACCCAGACCAGCATCTGCCCCACGCTCGCCCTCGCGCCGGAGTGTCGCGTCGCCGCAATGTGCCGATGCTCCACCCGCACGACCTTCGCGCCCAGTGCGGCCGCGATCTCACCCGTTGTGTCTGTTGAGGAATCGTCCACCACAATGACTTCGTATTCCATCCCGGTCGCCGCGGCCCTCAGCGAGCGCACCGTCGCCCCGATGAGCCCCTCTTCGTTATGGGCCGGGACGATAAATGAAATCACAACTATCCATACCGGTTGGACCACTCCTAGGTTGCCCCCGCGGCGGCATCTCACCGCCCGACGCCCCTCCGGGTTCAACCGCTCTCAATATCCTGACGATCCCCCCATGCTCCATTCCTGAGGGAGGCCCACGTGGTCATCAAGCGAACCTTCGCCACCAAGCTCGAGGCGGTCGACGCCTTCGGCCTTTCGAACGAACTCCTCCGGCCCCGCGGCTTCCAACTCGGCAAGGGGACACCACCCAGGTCGCAGTCCTGGAGCCGCGGCGCACAGCCGGGCGAGAACGCAAAGTCAGTGTTCAAAGTCCCGCAGACCATCGAACTGGAGTTCGACAAGAACCGAGTCAACGTGACCGCCACCGCCGAGGCCTCCGGTCGCAAGGCCACAAGCGCCCAGCGCATGCTCACGGCCTACGCCCAGGGGCTCGAGCTGCTGTTGTCCTCCGGCGCGACCCCGGAGGCCGCGGGCGCGATGGCGAAGGCCGCCGAGAAAGCAATCCGCATCGGATCGATCCGCAAGATCGCCAGTGTGTGCGCGATCGCGCTGGCCGTAGTGGGGGGCGGCGGATATGCGATGACGATGGTCAAGGGGTTCCCGTCACCGATGAAGTGGCTCTCGTCAAAGAGCGCCGCCAAGGGCTCAGCCTCCACGTCAGGCGCATCGGCGTCGAGCCACGCCGACGCCTCGGGCAGCAAGACCCGGAAGTCCCCGCCCGTCATCGTCGTCCGCAAGGCCGGCGCCCAGACCAGCGCTGCCAAGGCGAGCGATCCCAACCCCTGACGGTCGTCCGGGACCCCTCCCGAAGGTATCTTCTTGGGCATTTCCAGGAGCGCGGTATGCTCCCCGTGTTCGGGGCGATCGCCCCTGCCTGGAGAACGCCATGCTTCGTTCCGTGCTCGGCCTCATCGCAACCACCGCGCTCGCGCCCCTCGCCCTCGCCCAGGCCCCCCTCACGACCGTCTTCACCTACCAAGCCGAGCTCCGCCAGTCCGGCGCGCCCGTCACCACCGCCGTCGATCTCCGCTTCCGCCTCTACGACCTCGCCACGCTCGGCACCCAGATCGGCCCGCAACTCGCCGTCACCCTCACGCCATCCTCCGGCCGCTTCACCACCGACCTCGACTTCGGCGCCGTCTTCGCCGGCCAGAGCCGCTGGCTCGAAGTCGATGTCCGCCCCGCCGGCGGACCCTCCTTCACCACCCTCACCCCGCGCCAACCCGTCTACGCCACTCCCAACGCCTCCTTCGCCCTCAACGCCTCCGCCGCGGCCACCGCTGCCATCGCCTCCGATTCCAACCAACTCAACGGCAAAGTGGGTTCCTACTACCTGAACCCCACCAACTTCTCAGGCGGCACGATCCCCAGCGGCATCCTCGCCGGCGCCTACAACGGCGTCCTCAGTTTCACCAACCCCACCAACACCTTCACCGGCATCGGCTCCGGCCTCACCGCCCTCAATGCCTCAAACTTGTTCACCGGCACCGTCTCCGATTCGCTCCTCTCTTCCAACATCGCCCGCCTCGACGCCGCGAACATCTTCACCGGCACCAACAAGTTCAGCGGCGTCCTGCATTCCACAGTCAGCGGCTACCGCTTCCCCGACAACACCGTCCAGACCACCGCCGCGCTCGACCCCGGCCGCCTCGGCTTCTCATCCGGATACCCCGCGGGCACGACCGTTTCGATCATCATCAACGGCACCACCTTTCCCACGGCTCGCATGGTCGGCTCCTGGCGCATCAACCGTCCCAACACCGGCGGCCCCCAGTGGAGCGCCGCCCCCACGCTCCGCCGCCCGCGCACCACCGACAACACCTGGTTCAACTGGGTCCAGAACAACACGCCCCTCTCCAACTTCCGCCTGAGGATCAACATGCCCTCCGGCGTCGTCGACTACGACATCCCCGCCGGCCGCGTGTCGTCCTACCGCCTCCTCACCGCCGACGACGGCCTCCCGTTCGAAGAAATCACCTACATCTGCGGCAACGGCTCGCTCCCCAACGGCATCTCCACCCTCTCCGGCTCTTCGAGCGGCGTCACCGAGCCCGGCGTCAACCCCCGCCTGGGCGAAGCCACCGGCGTCGCCGCCACCTACCGCACGGTCTGGAGCAACGTCCGCAGCGATTTCGTCCGAGTCGTCGGCAACCCCGTTTTCATTGTGCCCATCGATCCAGCGACGGGCGTGCAGACCGGCCAGGTCGGCTCAGCCACAGTGACGATTCGAGCCAACGCCCTCGCCGATTCCCTCAACCTCGACGGCGGCAGCCTCAGCCGGCCATTCCGCCTCGTGCTCCACCCTTCCGCCGGCGCCGACATCGACCTCACCAACAACGTCACCGGCCAACTCACCTGCACCATCCTCCGCCTCGCCGACGACGGCATCCCCGTCGAAGAATACGAGATCACATTCCCCTTCAGCCCTCCCCCTTGAGCCCTTCTTCAACTCCCCCAAACGTGCCCTCGCCGTGCCCGTCACCGCCGGGCTCATCACCACCAACCCTCTTCCGCTCCGGGCCAGGTCGCCGCTGGAATCAACTGTAAAAGGGCGGAAAAACCCTATACTGCTCGGCACCAGGAGGTCCGCCATGCGAAGGGTTCTTGCGTTGTTCGCCGCCGCCTCGGTGGCCGCGCCGCTGGCCGCCCAGCCCTTGACGACCGGCTTTACCTATCAAGGTGAACTGCGGCAATCGGGCGCTCTCATCAACAGCAAAGTCGACTTGCAGTTCAAACTCTTCGATGCGCTCTCGGCCGGCAGCCAAATCGGGTCCACGCTTTGTGTGAACGACATCATTCCCACCGAAGGTCGCTTCACAACGTCGCTCGACTTCGGTAACGCGTTCAACGGCCAGCGCCGATACCTCGAAGTCTATGTTCGCGCCGATTCCGCAGGCGCAACGGCATGCGCCGTCGCCACAGGCTACACAGTGCTAACCCCGCGCCAAGAACTCACAATCACGCCCAATGCGGCCTTCGCTCTCAGCGCCGCGACAGCGACGACGGCGACAACCGCAACCACCGCAGGCACCGCAACCACCGCCACCAACTCCACCCAACTCAACAGCCAGAACGCGGCCTTCTACCAGAACGTCACGAATCTGAACGCGGGCACGCTCGCCGACGTTCGCCTGTCCAGCAACGTCGCCCTCCTTGGCAACTCTCAAACCTTTACCGCGACCAAGTCCTTTTCCGTCGCCCCCGCATTCACCGCCGCCGGCGCGCCGTTTACCGTCGCCACCACCAACCGCGTCACCAATCTCAACGCCGACCTCTTTGACGGGCTCGACAGTTCCACCTTCTTTCGAACCGGCAATCCCATCGACCTCGCCACAGCATCACCCGGCGCAAGCACGGTGCGTGCGAACAACCTCGACGTCTCCTCGTTCGACAGTTCCTCGATCCGAGGCAACATCTACGGCACCACCGGCGTCAACGCCATTGGGGTGATCGGCTACAAGGGTCCGTCCGGTGCCAGCCACACCATGATCGGCGGCGGCGCGGGCGTCGTGGGCTATGCCGACTCGGGCCTCGGCATCGCGGGCGTCTTGTTCGGAACGGGCACGGGAACAGCGATCTACGGATTCGCCGAAACACCCAATGCATCCGCGGGGCTCTTCCAAGGTCGCGTGGCCGTCAACGGCACCTTCGACGTCAACCTCCCCACCAAGTCCGTTCAGTTCCGTTTGGATGGCGGCCTTGTGCCCGG
>JBGANS010000018.1:0-86112 GCA_044222195.1 Phycisphaerales bacterium | reverse complement strand
CATTCACCCACTCACCCCTTCATCCCCTCCACAACTCACGCCCGCTCCACCCACCGCCTACCCCACCTCCCTCTCCGAAGCCCTCGCCATCCTCGGCCTCCCCGCAGACCTCGACGAACTCGACCGCCTCGAAGATGAAGCCGACGATGCCGCCGACGATGCCGAACTCGACGCCTACGCCGACGGCGAAGCCCCTCCCCTCCCCACCAACACAAGCTAGCAACCCGCAACTGCACTGCTTCTCCGGCTCCCCTCCCTGAGGGAGGGGCTGGGGGTGGGCTACTGCCTCAAGCGACAAGCACTGCTCGCAGTGACCAACAAACACTTCGCGGCCAACGACGACACCGGACAACTCCGGTTACGCTTTCCCCATGCTCACCCGCCGAACCTTCATCAAAACATCGTCCGCCCTCGCCGCCCCCCTCCTCCTCTCCCCCGCCGCCTTCGCCGCGGCCCGCCGCTCTGCCCCCAACGCCCGCCTCGGCATCGGCCTCATCGGCTGCGGCAAGCGAATGTTCGAGATGATCGGCCCGTTCCTCGACGCGGCGGACGTCCAGGTCCTCGCCGTCTGCGATGTGGACACCACCCGCCGCGACCACGCCAAGTCCCTCGTGGACAAGAAGTACGGCAACTCCGATTGCAAGACCTTCATCGACTACCACGAGCTCCTCGCGCTCCCCGGCATCGACGCCGTCGTCATCGCCACGCCAGACCACTGGCACATCAACCAGGTGATGGACGCCGCGGCCGCCGGCAAGGACATCTACTGCGAAAAGCCCCTCACCCTCAACCTCAGCGAATGCAAGTTGATGATCGACACCGTCCGCAAGCACAAGCGGATCTTCCAAACCGGCAGCCAGCAACGGACCGAGTACGACGGCAAGTTCCGCAAGGCCGTCGAGTACCTCCGCAACGGCAAGATCGGCGATGTCCTCACCGTCCATGTCGGCGTCGGCCCCTCGAGCAAATGGTGCGATCTCGGCGAAGAAGCAATGGAGCCCGGCCTCGACTGGGACAAGTGGCTCGGTCCCGCCCCCAAGCGCGCGTACCACTCCATTCTCTCGCCCCGCGGCGTCCACGATCACTACCCCAAGTGGCGCGATTACCGCGAATACTCCGGCGGCACGCTCACCGACATGGGCGCCCACAACTTCGACATCGCCCAGTGGGGCCTCGACATGGACAAGTCCGGACCCGTCGAAGTCCTGCCGCCTAAGGATCCCAAGGCCCAGTTCGGCGCCACGCTCATCTACAAGAACGGAACCCGCGTCATCCACGGCGGCCCCGACGGCACCACCTTCACCGGCACCCGCGGCGTCATCCACGTCTTCCGCGGCACGCTCGTCTCCATCCCGGACTCGATCCTGAAAGAAGAACTCAAAGACTCCGACTTCCACCTCCCCAAGGTTCCCAATCACATCCGCAACTGGCTCGACTCTGTCGCCTCCCGCAAACTCCCCGAGTGCGACGTCGAAACCGGCTGCCGCAGCATCGCCTGCGCCCACCTCTGCAACCTCGCCTACTGGAACCGGCGCGCCCTGAAATGGGACCCCGAAAAGTGGGAGTTCCCGGGCGATGCCGAGGCCAACAGCTGGCGCGACTACAAGCGCCGCGAGGGCTTTGGATTACCAAAGGCCTGAGTTCGAGCGTCACAGGGACATCAGACGCGGGTGGAGAACGAGCCGATAGAGTCCTCACGTGATTCCCTTCACCCACCAACCCGTCTGGCCCGCCGCGATTCCGGAATCGCGATTCGCATCGCAGATCCGGCGCAATCCCAAGGGCTGTCGCGTTGCGCTCATTGGGCTCGCCGACGACCTTGGTGTCAAGCTGAACAACGGTCGCCCCGGTGCGGCTCGCGGCCCACAGGCCTTCCGAGATGCCCTCGCCAAGTACGGAGTCGCCGAGCCCGAAGGATGGACTTGGCCCGCACTCTTCGACGCCGGCGACATCGTGCCCGCCGACGGAAATGATGGGCACGACCTATTCGAAACCCACCGGCGCGTGACAGAAGCGACATCCGCTCTTCTCGATCTCGACCTCTTTCCGATCGCCATTGGGGGAGGACACGACCTGACATTCCCATTCGTCCGCGCCGTGGCGAAGCGGTTCCCGGATCTCAGCGGCATCTACTTCGATGCCCATCTCGATGTGCGCAACACCATCGGCTCCGGCATGCCATTCCGAAGCCTCATCGAAGATTGCGGCGTTCGTGAGCTTCATCTCCACGGCTTCCGCCCGCTTGTAAACTCTCGCGAGCACGTGGAGTGGTTTACGACTCACGGCGGCCGCCTCGATTCTCCCCCGGGCCATGGGCTTCCACCGGGCAACTGCTTTGCAAGCTTCGATCTCGATGTTCTCGACGCCGCTTTCGCGCCAGGGGTCAGCGCACTCAACCCCTGCGGCTGGCTCCCCCCTCAGGCCGAACACTGGATGCCCGTCCTCGGCGCTTCACCCCGCATTCGCTGCTTCGACATCATGGAACTCAATCCAGCCCACGACCCCGACGGCCGCACCGCCCGCCTCGCCGCGCACCTCTTCCTCACCTTTCTCAAGGGCTTCGCCGATCGTCCGGTAGCGACCATTGCATGACGACCTCCCTCCTCATCCGAAACGCCCGTGCCGTCACGCTCGCTGGGCCAACGCTGCGCCGCGGCCTCGATCTCACCAATCTCTCCATCATCCCCCGCGCCGACATCCTCATTGAGAACGGCCTCATCAAGTCTGTCTCGGCTTCCTCGCCCCTGTCACCACGGCCGACCGCTCCACCTGCTCAGACCATCGACGCCGCTGGCCGCGTTGTCATGCCCGCGTTCATCGACTGCCACTCCCACGCCTGCTGGGCCGGCGATCGACTCGACGAGTGGCAGCAGAAACTCCGCGGCGTCCCGTACCTCGACATCCTGAAAGCCGGCGGCGGCATCATGTCCACCGTCCGCGCCGTCCGCGCGGCCTCCGAATCCCAACTCCTCGACCTTTTGCGTGCGCGCCTCGCTGCGATGCTCCGCTGCGGGTCCGCGACGGTCGAGGTGAAGTCCGGCTACGGCCTTACCACCGAAGCCGAACTCAAGATGCTTCGAGTCATCCGCACCGCCGCGGCCGAATCCGGGCGAGCCACCGGCCAGACCGTGATCGCCACAGCGCTGCTCGGCCACGCCATCGATCCGGATATCCCGCACTTCGTCGACAAGGTCATCAACGAAACGCTCCCCGCCGTCCATGCGGAGTTTCCCGGCATCACCATCGACGCTTTCTGCGAACAAGGCGCCTGGTCACTCGCCGACGCGCTCCGCCTCTTCGATCGCGCCCTTTCCCTCGGCCACCCCATCCGAGTTCACGCCGATCAGTTCAACTCCCTGGGCATGATTCCCGAGGCGATCCGCCGCCGATTCGTGAGCGTTGACCACCTCGAAGCCAGCACCGAATCCGACCTCGATCTCCTCGCCGCTTCCAACACTTTCGGCGTCATTCTCCCCGCCTGCGGTTTCCACGTGGACGGTCGCTACGCCAAGCCCCGCCGCTTCATCGACAGGGGCGGCCGCCTCGCCCTCGCCACCAACTACAACCCCGGCTCCGCGCCGACGCCTTCAATCGCGATGGCGATCGCTCTCGCCGTCCGCAACTGTGGGTTGTCCATCGGAGAAGCTATCGCCGCGGCGACAACCAACGCCGCGTCCGTCCTCAACCTCCCCGATCGAGGCCGGCTCGCCCAGGGCCAGCGCGCCGATCTCGTGCTCCTTCGCACGACCGATGAGCGAGCTCTCGCCTATGAGTTTGGTGGTGATCCCATTGAGGCGCTGATCGTGAATGGGGCACCCCGCCACGTGTCGCGCTGAAATCCCCATGAGTCGGCGGCTTGAGCGCTACGCTGTCGTCGCAGGCCGTGCGGTCACTTCGGCATCGACGTGGATCTCATCAACCGGCACAGTGTTCCTCGCCAGGATGCATGCGAGCGCCTGCAGCGCGGCCCGGAGGCATATCGGCAACCACGACTCCACGGGCTCCTGTGAAAAGCCGCAACCGCATGACGCCTTGACGCGAGGCGGATTCATCGAAAGCGCCGCGGCATATGCAGCGATTCCCGTGAGGGCGACCGCGAACAGCAAGAGCGCTCGTCTGACGCGTCGAAACACTGCCACCTCTCGGAGAGCGAACGCACCCAGTGCAATCTCGCAAAGCGGCACGGCCCAGCTGGATACCGACACCATTTCCGTTGGTACGAGTCGGTGTGCTGTTAGCGCTACGCGAAAGTCGTCGAGATTGCTGAGTTTGGTCGCCGCGGTGAACACAAACACAATGGCGAGAGAGAAACACGCCACTCGTACGCCGTACAGCCACGCACGGGTCATGCCCGGTAACGCCACCATAGCCACCCCCCGATGACAAACAGTATCGCGCCGGCGACGAGCAACGGCCTCGCGAGTGTCCAGCCTGCCGGCCGCACGCCGTTGCCGGGTTCTGCTGTTCCCGGGGGCAACGTTGCAACGGCGGAAGTGGCACTGGCCTTCGCATGCCTTGCCTCCCCCTGGAGCCGCATCACTTCCCGATCGACCCGATCGACCAATGCCCTGGTGACGGGAACAACGCCAGCCGCTGGTTGACTCACGCGGCCGGATACAAGCCGCCACTTGTCCGGCATTGCAACGCTGATCGGGAATCCCGGCGCCGCATCTCCGCAGTGCGTCAGCACAAAGACTTCCTTGACGTCGAGCCGGTCCACTCGAACGACATGGGTGGACGATTCGATGGTTAACTGGTATGTAAACTCGGGCATTGAGCCGAGGTCGCCGGTCGGATCTCCTCCGCGAGCGTGAAACTCCAGCGTCCGCGAGCCATCACCTCGACCCGCGAACGACGTCACGCAGGAAGGAGATTCAGTGATCTGCTTCAACCACACAAAGGGCATTACGAAGTGCTCGATGTAATACTCGTGCTTGCCCACCGAGGCCGAGCGCGGATCGCCGATGCTGGCCGCGGCGCCGGCGGACAGAGTCTCTCCGTTGCCGAAGTACGCCTGTCTGACCGCGTAACCCAACCGGTACCACGTGCCCGATCCGATGTCATAGCCGAACGCTTCAGTCGCGAGGTCGCTTTCTCGTTGCACTACGCACTCAACGAAGCCGCTTCTGGGGAGCGTTGCCGCGAGCGCACGAAGAGGCGCGGCGCTGGGCCCTTCCTGGGCGGCGAGGCTGCTCGCCATCGCACACACGGACGCCCGCACGCAGGCAACACAGCGAGCCACGAGTGAGGTCGCGGAAGCGTTCACGGATTCGCGATGCACACGCTGCAACCCGAGTAGTTCAGGATCTCTCCGCCCGACGGGGATGCACCGACGTAGGTCGTGCAGGAGCAGCATTGCGTGGCACCTCCAACGGTCTGTTTGCATCCACTCCAGGAAGAGCCCGACGGAATGGGGCCTTCGCAAGCCCCAACGGCGCATCCGCTGTAGGTGAAACACATTGCGTCCACATCGACGGCGGTGGTACACGTCTGTCCATTGCCCGGGACGCTCCCCCAGCCTTGCTGACAGGCCGTCACGGTGCCGGCGCAGAATGATCCACCTGAATAACTGCACTTGGGAGGCACAACGTCGATACAGGCCATAGCCACGGAGCAAAGCACGCTCGCCATGCATCCTATTGCCATCGCCATTTCACGACGAGACCTAGTCATGATTCGTCCTTTCAATCGGGTTTCATTGCTAACGCTGCCGATCTCGCCCGCGGCAACCAAGCCACGTGGTCCACACCGGCATTCCGATTCCGTTTTCATGGTAATGCGATCCCGAGGGGATCAACTCGCGCCAATACGCGCTCGCCACCGATCCATCACAGAACGCAACCGCCCCACGAGGCGCGCCGTTAATGCAGCACCAGTTGGCTTCGATTCTCCCGTCATTGACGACCACCACACCGACGGCACCTTTGGCGGACGGCGACAAGACCTCCGCCACACGGACTTTCCGACTGTGCCGGCTTGCTTCTGGCTCCGTCCGACCGGGAGTCATTCGTTCCGGGTCATACACGAGGCATTCGGACATGGCCATGTTGGGTCGCCCCGACTTCCGGACGGCGTCAGGGTCTACGGATGCAAGGTCGGAGTAATACCCCCCAACGACCAACGGCTCATAGAACTTGTGAGAAGCTTCAACTGAGCCCTGGTACGGAGCTACCGGAAAGGTGTCTTTCCAGTCGATCGCGTACGCGTGAAGCATCGCCGCCGCCTGGGCGATGGCCGTCCCCTGGCGCGTCTGCCGCGCCGATGCCGCTCCCTTCGAAAGGGTCGGCACTATCAAAGCAACCAGCACCGCGATGACCGAAATCGCGAGCAATGTCTCGATCAACGTGAAGCCGGTCGTGGCCGCTCTTGAAACCAGTGCTCGCCCCACAACCGTCAGCCGGCTTGTCCGACCACGCCCCGGTAATAAACGCACACGATGAGTGAGATGAGCCTCAGGCATGGGCAGTTCCCGCGCCATTCAATCGGCGGTCAAACATAAGGATATCCCCCCCCCCCCCCTCGCTTGTCAAACCATACTTATGAGTGGCGTTACCAACTCAACTGTGTGGCACTGCCCTCGCAGGCCTACTTCCACACACGACTGAGTATTCGTGGGTCGTTTGGTCGCGACCACTCACCGGCGCGGAGTCTAAGCCCAATGCACAACTCTCAAAGACTGACAATGAACTCCCATTTGCACGTCGGGGGCTAACTTCACGTCGTAGCTCACAGCCTCCCCGTCCAATTGCACAACTTCGGCTCCGACCACCCTTACTTGATGCCCCTGCGCCGACACGGCGCCCGCGCGTCCCGCGGCACGAAGCCCGCACCTCGCCCCCATCCGCAACACTCCCCAACGCCCCTCGCACGGCATGAACAGCACATCCAGCACGCCGTCCGTCATCGACGCCTCATGACACGGATCGATCCCCAGCGCATACCGCCGGCAGTTGGCCACTACCAACATACCCCGCCGGTTGTCGACGAGCTTCTGCCCGTCCACCCACACAGAAACCTTCGGCAGATGCGGACGCAGAAACTCGGCCAGCACTGGCATCACATACGCGAGGTGCCCGGTGGCCCGTTTGCGTGACTCCGCCAACCGGCGCACGACACTTGCATCAGGGCCAAAGCTCGCCATCAAGAGAAAGTGGTCTTTGCAGGTTTCTCCTGACGGGCCCGGGCCCGACAGTCGCCCGACATCGACCGCCACCTGCTCTCCACGCTCAATCATCTCTCCAAGACGGTGGACCGACCGCGTCATCCCAAACTCACGCGCAAAGAGGTTTTCATTCCCACAGGGCAAGTGATAGATCGGAACGTCGACTTTCATGGCCACCACCGCCGCGTGATGCACCGATCCATCGCCCCCGGCGACGACGATCACCCCCGCCCCTCGCGCGGCGGTCTCAAAGGCCGCGGCGTCCGACCCGGGTCCTCCTTCAAACATTTCAACCTGATGCCCCCCGCCTTCACGCGAAGCCAACCAGGCCCGCGCTGCTTCCGCCGCGCGGACCGCTCTCCCCCTCCCGGACCTCGCGTTAGCCACAATCAAAACTCGCACGGGCCAAGCGTACACTCTCCGCGCCAATGTCCGCCATTCCGCTCATATCCGCTCGTGACGTTCATGCCGCCCGTGCCGCCGCACGCATCGTCGTTGATTCCCACTACAAGCTCGCTGCGTGGCTTCGCCCGGGCGTCACTCTTCCCGTGATCGACTCGTTCATCGCCAAGACGCTGGACGACTTCGGCGCCCGCTCCTGCTTCCTCGGCTACAAGATCCCCCGGAGCCCCGCCTTCCCCTCCCACGCCTGCCTCAGCGTCAATGAGTGCATCGTTCACGGCACCGCGGGCTATTACACGGCTCCCATGAAGGCCGGCGACGTTCTCAAGATCGACATCGGCGTCTTTTTTGAGGGCTGGGTCGGCGATGCCGCGTGGACCTATGTCTTTGGCGAAATGTCCCCTGACGTCAAGCGTCTCACCGACTGCGGCAAGGAAGCTCTCCGGCGCGGCGTGGCGCAGCTCCAGCCCGGCAAGCCCTTCCTGAACTGGGCCCGAGAAGTCCAGACGTGTGTCGAGTCGAAGCCCCCGCAGGGATACGGCTTCCATCTCGTCCGCGGCCTGGGCGGGCACGGCTACGGCCGCCGCCTCCACGGCCCTCCGTTCATCTCGAACACTGTCCCCACGCACGTTGGCGAGTGGCCCGACTCGATGACCCTGGGCGAGCCCGGCACGCTCATCGCCGTCGAGCCCATGATCGCCATTGGCACCGGTCAGACCGTTCAACCCCGCAAGCAGTGGCCGGTATTCACGAAGGACGGTTCGCTCGCGGTCCACTACGAGCACGATGTGCTCATAGGCGAGAACGGCCCCATCGTGCTCACCGACGGCCTGCAGGATGTCAAAGACGTGATCACGTGAACCGTTTTCGGACTGGGTGAACGTCGATCCCTTTCCCAGGCCTTACAGACCAACCTTAGAGATCGCGGAGCACGGCGCCAGTCGCGTGCCGTCCTTGCTGCGCTCCCCTGCGATTCGGATGTTTCACTCCAGCACCAAGGAGTGACTCACATGAACACTGTCCGCACTTTCACCGTCCTCACCGCTGCCATCCTCGTCGCCGGCGGCTGCGCCCGCGGCGTCCGCTCGCAGAACGCCTCGCTCAAGGTTGAGAACTCGAAGCTCACGACCGACCTCGAGAGCTCTGAGTCGGCCCGCAAGGCGACCAACCAGGAACTCGAGAACGTCAACAAGCAGCTCTCCGAGTCCCAGAAGCAGGCCGCGTCGTGGAAGAAGGATCTCGACGGCGTGCGGAAGGCCCTCATGGCCGCGCAGTCCAAGCAGAAGGAGACGGCTGACCAGCTCGCCGAAGCCCAGACACTGGCCGATTCCTCGGCCAAGGCTCTTGCCGAGTCGCAGAGCGATGCTGCCAGCCTCCGGGAGCAGCTTGACCTCGCCAACAACAACCTCCAGGCGATGAAGTCCGCCGCGGAGAAGTCTGCCGCCGAGGTGGCCCAGCTCAAGAAGCAGGTCTTCGAGCTTTCGGCCAAAATGAACGAGAGCGCCAAGCCCTCGCAGCCCGGCCTTCCCCAGCAGGGCGTGAAGGTCCAGAGCAGCGCCCGTCCCGGGGCTCCTCGCACGGCCGGCGTGAATCCCAACAAGTAATGCCCGCGGCTCGTCTCGCGGCCTGACAATCCCACGGCCCCCGGCGCTTTCGCCGGGGGCCTGTGCGTTGGGCCCGATCCGATAACCCAAAGGGAACCACCCCACTCACCCGCACCCGCTGCGCCACTCATCCTTCTCATTCCGAAGCCCGCGCCCCGCACTGCGGTCGAACGCCTCAACGCTCGACAATTGAGCCATGAACCAGCGCCCACAGAATCGGAAGATCATCCAAGCCGGCGCCTGGGCGCTCATCCTCGGCGGCGCCATGACGGCGGCTGTTCTTTGGACCAACGAGTCGCCCAAGCCTGCGACGGCTTCGCAGCCCGCGGTGACCAACCCGGACATCGCCCTGGTCGCGACCATCCGCGACTTCAAGGGCCGTGACCAGTCCGGCGGGCACACCGACTTCGAGTGGGAACCTTCGTCGGGGTTTGGTCACTACATAAGCCAGGTCGCCGACACGCTCGATGCCGAACAGCTCCCCCAGTTCGCTTCCGTCGGATACAAGGTCTCGACCGAGTGGATGGACGGCACGGGCCGCAACATCATCCGGCCTCGTTCGTACATCACGGCCCGTTCCGGCGACCAGGCCGGTTCGGCCTCCAGTTCAACCGGCGGCGCGCTCCACACGGACACCGCGTTCCGCCAGTGGTTCCGCGATGTCCCCGGCGTCAACCTCAAGACGGAAAAGGTCTTGACGTTTGTCTACAACTCCGCCACCCGCCAGTACGTCTTTGACGACACGATCGATCCCGCCTTCCAGTCTCTCGGCGGCTTCTTTCCCATCAACGGCCAGCTCTACGGCAACTACTCCAGCACCGGCAAGAACTACCACTTCACGGCCATGCTCGAGACCAGCTTCCGCCATCAGGCCGGCGCCGGGCACCTCTTCACCTTCCGCGGCGACGACGACGTCTGGGTCTACGTTGACGGCAAGCTCGTCATCGACCTCGGCGGAGTCCACGGCGCCGTCAGCCAGACCATCGAACTTGACCGCCTCAACTGGCTCGTCAACGGCCAGAGCTACTCGCTCCGATTCTTCTTCGCCGAGCGTCATACCACCAAGTCCAACTTCCGCATCGAGACCACGCTCAACCTGCAGGATGCGACGCGGCGCCCCGCGATCAAGGGCTGGGAAGAGGTCGAGCCCGTCAACGAAGACACGGGGTCCTGAACCCACGTCGGTCGTGATCCGCGGCGCGGTACACTGCGCCGATGCTCATCCACCTCAACCGTTTCGTCGCCACCGCCGCGCTGGCGGCGTCTTTCGCCGTCCCATCGTTCGCCGGCGATCCACCCGTCGCGGCCAAGAAGCCGCACACCACGGAGATTCATGGCCTCACGCTCGAGGACCCGTACTTCTGGCTTCGCGAGCGCGAGAGCACCGAGGTGCTCGACCACCTCAAGCGCGAGAACGACTACGCCGCGTCGGTCACCGCCGGCACCGGGCAACTCCAGAAGAACCTCTACGCCGAGATTCTCGGCCGCATGAAGCAGACGGACATGGCGGTTCCGTACCCGGAGCACGGCTACTGGTACTACTCGCGGACCGAGGCGGGCAAGGCGTACTCGATTCATTGCCGCCGCAAGGGCACGATGGACGGTCCCGAAGAGGTCATACTCGACGTCAACGCCGTTGCGCAGGGCAAGCCCTTCATGATCGCCTTTCCCCTCGCGATCAGCCCCGACAACAAAATGCTCGCCTGGGCACAGGACCTGACCGGCGGCCGACGGTTCACCATCTGTTTCCGGGATCTTTCGACCGGCAAAGACGGCTTGTTCACCATCCAGAATGCTTCCGGCTCGTTCGCATGGGCGGCCGACAGCCGGACATTTTACTACGCCACCGTCGACCACGCCGTCCGCGCTGACAAGGTCTGGCGGTGCAATGTCAACACCGCGGCCGCGGAACTTCTCCACAACGAGAAGGATGAACGATTCGGCATGGGTGTGGAGCTCACCCGCAGCAACGCGTTCATTCTCATGTCGATCTCGAGCATGAAGTCCAGCGAGGTCTGGACGCTTCCGGCGGGCGACGTTGCGGGGAAGTTCCGCATCTTTGAACCCCGCGCCCACGGCATGGAGTACTCCCTCGAGCACCAGGGCGACCAGTTCCTCATCCTCCACAACGACGGCGAGAAGTCGCTCAACTTTCAGCTCGACGCGGCCCCGATTGCGGACCCTTCCCGGGCCAACTGGAAACCCGTCATCCCCCACCGAGACGATACCTACCTCACCGGTGTGGACGCCTTCAAAGACCACCTGGTCATCTCGCAGCGTCGCAACGGCCTCCCGGAAATCCGCATCCGGACCAACGCCGGTACGGAACACACCATCGAGCAATCCGAGTCTTCGTACGCGCTTTCGCCTTCGACCAACCGCGAGTTTGATACCGCCCGCTTCCGTTTCTCCTACACCTCTCCCATCACGCCGTCCTCGACCTTCGAGTACGACATGAACGCTCGCACCCGCGTCCTTCTCAAGGAGCAGCCCGTCCTGGGCGGCTACGACCGTGCCCGGTATGTTGTCGAGCGCACTTTCGCGACCGCGACGGATGGCGAGCAGGTGCCGATCACGATCCTCTCCAAGAAGGGCCTTGCCCGCGACGGCTCCGCGCCCGCACTCCTCACGGCGTACGGCTCGTACGGCGCCAGCTCTGACGCGGGTTTCAACTCCGCCAACTTCTCCCTCGTTGACCGCGGATTCATCGTTGCTCTCGCCCACATCCGCGGCGGGAGCGAGAAAGGCCGCGCGTGGTACGAGAACGGCCGCCTCATGCACAAGAAGAACACCTTTACCGATTTCATCGCCGTCGCCGATCACCTCGTGAAGAACACGTACACGAGCCCCTCCCGGCTCGCGATCCGAGGGGGCAGCGCCGGCGGCCTGCTCATGGGCGCCGTCATCAACATGCGCCCCGAGCTCTTTGCCGTGTGCATCGCGGATGTCCCCTTCGTGGACGTCATCAACACCATGCTCGACGACACTCTCCCCCTCACCGTCACCGAGTTTGAGCAATGGGGCAACCCCAAGGAGAAGCCCGCGTTCGACTACATCAGGTCCTACTCGCCCTACGACAACGTCGCGAAGAAGCCCTACCCCGCGATCCTCTCCATGACCGGCCTTCATGATTCCCAGGTCTGTTACTGGGAGCCCACCAAGTGGGTCGCCAAACTCCGCGAGAACACCACCAGCAAGAACCCCATCGTCCTCAAGATCAACATGGACGCCGGCCACGGCGGAAACAGTGACCGCTACAAGGCCATCGAAGACAACGCCTACCGCTTTGCGTTCATCCTGTCGCGCCTGGGCATCAAGGACTGATGGCCCGCTCCGCAGGGTGCAAGCCCCGGAAGGGGCCTGCCCGTTTCATCGCACTGAGGGCAAACGAGCCAGCCTCATGATGGCCTACTCCAACACGTGCGTCCCGTGCGCCATGCCGTCCGGCGATTGAACAGCTCATCGCGCCGTACATCACTTCGGTGTCACGCTAAGCCCGGTGCCACCCGGGTTACGTTTGCTGCTGTTCCTTGGGCGCCCCAAACAACCCCTGTCCATCCTTGACCCTCACCGTCACCTCCACCGCCGCCGGCAGTTCCTTCGAGCTCTTCGCCCCCTCTTCCTCAAACTTCCGCAGCGTCGGCTCCAGCCTGCTCCGATAGCTCCCGACGAACTCGTTGTACTTGTTCACCGTCCGCTCGAGCAAGTCCCCGATCCCGGCGATGTGCCCAAACGCCACCGCCGCGCGGTCGTGAAACTCAATCCCCAGCTTCCGCAGTTCTTCCGCCGCCGCCGCCAGGCGCTGTTCCTTATACCCCACATGCACGGCCCTGAGCAGCCCAATCAGCGTGCTCGGGCTCGCCAGGATCACGCCTTGCCTCGCCGCGTTCTCCAGAATCTCCGGCTGGCGCGACAGGGCCGCATCGATGAACTGATCGCCCGGGATGAACATGACCACAAACTCCGGCGAACCCTCGTACTGCGCCCAGTACTTCTTCCGCGCCAGGCTCGTCGCCTGCTCCCCAACGTGGCGCGCGAACCGATCCAGGCACGCCTCCGCCGTCACCGGGTCCGCGGCTTCGTGCGCCTCCAGATAGGCCTTGATATTCGTCTTCGCATCCACCACGACCACACGGTCTGAGGGCAGCCGCACGATCATGTCCGGCTTGAGCGCATTCCCCGCCGAGTCTACCGTCTGATCCTGCTGCGTGAAGTCGCAGTACTCCGCCATCCCCGCCAGCTCTGCGACCCGCTTGAGCTGCATCTCTCCGTACCGCCCTCGCACGTGCGGCTCTCGCAGAGCCCGCACCAGCTTGCCCGTTTCCTCCCGCAACTGCTCCCCCGCCTTCCCGAGCCCGGCCATCTCCGCCGCGAGCTTGCCAAACGACTCCGCCCTCGCTTTCTCAATCTCCCCAAGCTTCGCATCCGTCTTCGCCAATGTCTCCGTCACCGGCTTGAGCAGCTGCTCAAACGCCAACCGCTTCTTCTCCAGTTCCGCCGCGCCCACCTGGTTCTGTTGCAGAAACTTCTGCTCCGCCAGCTTCAGGAATTCCTTCGTCGATGAACTCAACGTCTCCACCGACAGCGCCTTGAACGCTTCGCGAAGCTGCTCGTGCTGCTTGGCCAGGTCCTCCCTCATCTGCTTTTCGCGGAGCTCAACCGCGTGAACCTGCTGCGCCATCATCTCGGCCGCGTGCCGCTTCTCATCTTCCAACTGCCGCGCCGCCGACTCCAGGTCTCCTTCGAGCGCCGCCACCCGCACGCTCATCCCTTCGCACCGCTCGGTCAACTCCCCGACTTTCGCCTCCCGGCGCAGACTCTCCTCCCGCGCTGCCACCACATCCCCCTCCGCCTTTTCCGCCCTCATCTCCGCCGACGCCACCCGCGCCTGCCCCTTCCCTCGCTCGACCAGCAGCCATATCGCTGCCCCCGCCCCCGCGGCCGCCACCACCCCGAAAACTACCGTGATTGGGTCCATGTTCGGGAGTATACGAATCGCGCCACCGGGTTCCGGCCCTCCGGACGCCCATGGTCCCACCTGCCAGTTTGGCAAGCTCTTGCCCTGACACGCCGGCCCAGTGGCAGCAACACCTCCTGAATCGCCCAAAAATCGCGCCAAATCCCCCCTGACTCACCCGCTCGGGGCCCTCCCCGCGTTCTCAGCACCGGCATCCCCCTTGCCATGTGAAACTCCAGATGGAGATTCCGCGCGACAAGCCGTCCTCCCCGGACCGGACCCAACCGGACGGATGCGGCGCGCCCGGGACGCCCGCGGGGGGCCGTCTGAATCTCCTCCTGTCCTACGCGGGCTGGCAGCCGGACTCCTGGGCCGACCGCCTGCCACGACTTCTCGAACCCATGGGCGTCCGCTCGCTTCGCGCCAACTCCGGTCGCCAGGCATCGGAAGTCCTCCGCGCCAGCCACGTCCATATTGCCGTCGTGGACCTCGGCCTGCCGCTCGACGAGACCGACTCCGACGCTGAAGAGGCCGGCCCGCGGCTTCTCGACCTTCTCCACCGCCTTCCCGAGCCTCCGCCCACGGTTGTCGTGAAGCGATCGCGTACGCATCGCGATGAGTGCCGCGAAATCGCGGCGGCCCTCCGCTGCGGCGCCTTCGCCGTCATTGACCGTCCCCGCGATTCGTCGGACCTCGAGATTCTTCTCGGCGTCCTCAGCCGCTGCCTCACCCGTTTCTACCAGGGCCGCTGGCCCGGTACTGCATAGTTGTCTTTGGTATTGGTGGCATAGGCGTCCCGCCTGTACGCCGTTGAAGTTCGCACCCGCGGCACTAGTCCGCACAACCAACCGAGACCACTCGGAGAGCACGTTCAGGAGATCGCATCCATGGCCAAGAGCAGCAAGACCAGCGTCCGCCCCCTTCACGACAAGATCCTCGTCAAGCGCGACGAGGCCGAGACGAAGACCGCCTCCGGCATCTTCCTGCCCGAGACGTCCAAGGACAAGCCCAAGACCGGCACCATCGAGGCGGTCGGGGACGGCTCCCTGAACACCGAGACGGGTGAGCGCATCCCCCTCTCCGTCAAGAAGGGCGACCGCGTCATCTTCTCCAGCTACTCCGGGACCGAGGTCAAGCTCAACGACCAGGAGCTCCTCATCATGTCCGAGGACGACATCCTCGCCGTGATCGACTGACCCTCTCCTGTACCCCCCTCCCGTACCCCCTCCCATGACCACCGAACAGCTTCGCCAAGCCCTGCGGGAACTCAACGGTGAACGCGATCTCACGATCGCCTTCGCCGATGTGTCTCATCCCGCCAGTGGCCTCGAAGTGAAGCACGCGATGCTCATCCCCGACGAACTCGACCACCTGGTTAAGGTCACCGACGGCAAGAGCATCTTTATCCTCGATGCCCAGCGCATCGCCTGGATTCGTATCGGCCTCAAGTAACACCATACGGAGTTTTTCACAATGGCAGCCAAGTCCATCGCCTTCAACACCGACGCCCGCGAGCGGATCCTCCGCGGCGTCCAGAAACTCGCCCACGCCGTCAAGGTCACACTCGGCCCCTCCGGCCGCGTCGTCGTTCTCGAAAAATCCTTCGGCTCCCCCACCGTCACCAAGGACGGCGTCACCGTTGCCAAGGAAATCGAGCTGGAAGACCAGTACGAAAACCTCGGCGCCCAGATGGTCAAGGAAGTCGCCAGCCGCGCCAGTAAGGACGCCGGCGACGGGACCACCACCGCCACCATCTACGCCGAGTCCATCTACGCCGAGGGCCTCAAGAACATCACCGCCGGCGCCAACCCCAACGAGGTGAAGCGCGGCATCGACAAGGCCGTTTCCTCCATCGTTGATGAGCTCCGCAAGATGTCCAAGAAGGTCGACTCCTCCAAGGAGATCGCCCAGGTCGGCACCTGCTCCGCCAACCAGGATGAGGAAATCGGCAAGATCATCGCCACCGCGATGGACAAGGTCGGCAAGGACGGCGTCATCACCGTCGAGGAAGGCAAGTCCCTCGACACCGAGGTCGAGCTCGTCGAAGGCATGCAGTTCGACAAGGGCTATCTCTCCCCCCACTTCGTCACCAATGTCGCCACCATGGAGTGCGACCTCGCCGAGCCCTACATCCTCATCTACGAGAAGAAGATCTCGTCCGCCAAGGACATGATCCCGATTCTCGGCAAGATCGCCGACGCGGGCAAGTCCCTCCTCATCATTGCTGAGGACATCGAAGGTGAAGCCCTCGCCACCCTCGTCGTGAACAAGCTCCGCGGCGTCCTCAAGGTCTGCGCCGTCAAGGCCCCGGGCTTTGGCGACCGCCGCAAGGAAATGCTCCAGGACATCGCGACCCTCACGGGCGGCAAGGCGATCATGGAGGAGCTCGGCCTCCAGCTCGAGAAGATCACCCTCGCCGACCTCGGCCGCGCCAAGAAGGTCACGGTCGACAAGGACAACTCGACCATCGTCGAAGGCGCCGGCAGCCAATCCGAGATCAAGGGCCGCATTGAGCAGATCCGCCACCAGATCGACGCCACCACCAGCGACTACGACCGCGAGAAGCTCGAAGAGCGCCTCGCCAAGCTCGCCGGCGGCGTGGCCCAGATCAACGTCGGCGCGGCCACCGAAATCGAGATGAAGGAGAAGAAGGCCCGAGTCGAAGACGCCCTGCACGCCTGCCGCGCAGCCGTCGAAGAGGGCATCCTCCCCGGCGGCGGCGTCGCGATCCTCCGGGCTCGGCGCGCCCTCGACAAGCTCAAGAAGACCCTCGACAACGATGAAAAGATCGGCGTGGATATCGTCAGCCGCGCGGTGGTGGCCCCGATCAAGCAGATCGCCACCAACTGCGGCCTCGACGGCTCCATCGTCGCGGCCAAGGTTGAGGAGTCGAACGAGAACAGCTTCGGCTACAACGCTTTGACGCACGAATACGGCGACCTGATCAAGATGGGTGTGATCGTGCCGACCAAGGTCGAGCGAGTGGCGCTCCAGAACGCGGCGAGCGTTGCGGGGCTGCTGCTCACGACGGAGGCCGCGATTGTCGAGCTCAAGGAGAAGAAGAAGGGCGGTGGCGGGGGCCACAGCCATGATGATGATGGCGACTATTGATCAGTCCACGATCCTGACTGTCTGCAGCCCCCGTCAATCGACGGGGGTTTTTTTGTGAAACCCGTGGCCGGAACGAATGCGATTCGTCGGACGCATGTGCTCCCACCCTCCCCGACGCCGGTTGATGTTGGGCCGCGGCAAAGTTCGCGGGTTGCGTTACACTCCCACCCACAATGCCCAACGCCAATCCGCCCCCCCGCTTCGCCCGCTCCTTCTGGATGCTCAACACCATCGAGATGTGGGAGCGCCTCGCGTATTACAACCTGCGCGTCATGGCCCCTATCTACATCATGCAGGCCGACGATCCCGGCGGGCTCCACCTGACCGCGGCCCAAAAAGGCACCATCTACGCCTGGTGGGCGATCTTCCAGAGCCTCCTCCCGATGGTCACGGGTGGCTTTGCCGATCGCTATGGCTACAAGCGGGTCCTCGGTCTCTCCATCTTCACCATGATGATCGGGTATCTCATGATCGCCTTTCTGCGCCAAGATCCACCGCAGGGCGCAGACGCCGAAGCGATTCTCGCCGCGGCCCACTTCAACTACTGGGCCCTCTTCACGTCCATCATGGTTCTCGCCACCGGCACCGCCTTCTTCAAGCCCAGCATCCAGGGCTCGCTCGCGCAGAACCTGGACAAGACCAACTCCTCTGTCGGCTGGGGCATCTTCTATTGGGTCGTCAACGTCGGCGCCTTCGTCGGCCACTACATCCCGGGCATGCTTCTCGGGCAGCAGCACACCGCCGAATCCTGGCGCAACCTTTTCATCTTCTCCGCTGTGTTCACTTCGTTCAACCTCCTCATGCTCTTCACGTTCAAGGATGTCCCCAGCGGCGCGGACAGGAAGGAATCCATCTTCGGCGTCCTCAAACGAACCGTCGTGAACATCGCCGAGCCGCGGCTCATCGCGTGGCTGGTGATCATGTCCGGCTTCTGGCTGATGATGTACCAGCTCTGGGACCTTCAGCCCAACTTCATCAAGGACTGGATCGACTCCGGACCGTTGGTCGACGCCATCCGTTGGCTCCCGGAGAGCGTCTTCAAGGCCGTGACCGAAACCACGCCACGCGGCACGCAGATCGCCCAGCAGGTGATACTCTCCGTCAACTCTCTGTGCATCATCCTCGGCGTGGTCGGCATGTCGTGGCTCACCCGGCGCATGCGCACGCTGACCGCGATGCTCTTTGGCATGATCCTCGCGACGGCCGGCGTTTTGGTCTCGGGACTGACCATGAACGTGTGGATCCTCATCGCGGGAATCGCGTGCTTCTCCCTCGGAGAGATGACCACCGGGCCCAAGAAGAGCGAGTATCTCGCGCTCATCGCCCCACCGGGCAAGAAGGGTCTCTATCTCGGCTACGTCAATATCCCCGTCGGGCTGGGTGTGTTCTTCGGCAGCAAGATCACCGGCTTCGTGTACGGCCGATACGGCGAAAAAGCGGTACTCGCACAGAAGTACCTCCTCCAGCACATCACCCCCAGTCAGCCCGAAGTCCCCCGCACCTCCGCCTTCGCCCGCCTCATGGAAGTCACAGGAAAGGACGCGGCGGGCGCGACCCAACTCCTCTGGGAGACCTACAACCCGCAGTATGTGTGGTTTCCCTTCGCCGCGATAGGGGTCCTGTCGGCGATCGGTCTTTATGTCTTCGGCCGGATGGCCAGGCGATGGTCGGACATGAATGCCTGACCGGACATCCGGCGCACGGGATCGTTACAGCTTCTTGACGAGCAGCTCGCGAATGGCATTGTCGCTGAACATCCCGTCCGTGCGGAGGGCGTACGCGCAGTGCATTTCCAGCGTGCCGTTCTCAAACGTCATCTTCATGGAAGCCTTGTCCTTGACGTTCTTGAGCTTGATGAGCTTGAGCCCTTCGCGCACGGCTTGCTTGCCCATGTCGTCCTGGCAGATCACCCGCAGGGCCATGTTCAGCCGGTGGCACGAGATGTTGTCGATGAAGTTCAGCGCCTCGGCGTTGTCCGCGATCGAGGGCCAATCCACCTCGTACGAAATCGCCTTCCCGCAGATTTCCTCGATCTCCTTGACCCGCCCAGGAAACGTCACGTCCTGAAGCTCCTTGACCTTCCGCCGTTCTTCAAGACCCATGCGTCTTCTCCTGCGAGTGTCGGTATTCAGTTCCTCCCATGGTACCCACTCACGCGGCCGCGGCACCCCGTTCGCCACCGATCGGCGCGGTTGCCTGTAGGATAGTTCCATGCTCAAGCACCTGATCTTCTCACTCGTCCTCCTCGTGCCGGGCGTGCGCGCTCAGACACCCTTTCAGGATGCGCCCCACAAGTACTCGCTCACCATCCCGTCCGGATGGGTCGCCAAGACCCAGGCGGAGGTTGATGAGTTCGACGGCGAGATCCAGACTCGCGTGCCCGACCGCAACTTCCGCTATGTCGCCGGCTTCAAGCTCGAGAAGTCGCTCGACACTTTTCCGTACATCCTGGTGCAGAAGACCGACATTCCGATGCGCGGCACCTCTTACGACGACATCGAGAAGGCGCTCGGGGCCAAGTCCACTCGCGACGCCGCGGCCAAGATCCGCGACACCGCGCCTGACCTCATCAAGTCCGCCAGCCTCGGCGGCGTCCGGCTTGACCGCGCCACGAACCGGGTCTTTCTCGATCTCCGCCTTACCGACGCCGACGGCAACAAGGTTCGCGGCTTGTCGGTCATGCACCTGACCCGCGAGGGGGCGTTGCAGCTCAACTTCTACTCGACCGAAGCGAACTACGAGAAGGAACTTGTGCAGTTTGAGCCGTTCCTCGCCAGCTTCAAGGTTGATGCGGGGTACGAGTTCAAGCCGAGCAGCGGATTCGACTTCTCCCGCATCGGCGTCAAGGCGGCGATCGGCGCGGCGATTGGCGTGGCCCTCGCCTTCGGGAGCTGGATGCGCAAGAAAAACGCGAAGCCCTCGCTTCCGACCGGCCTCAAGTGACGGAGTGCCGCACCGGCTCCGTTCGCGGTAGCATGGGACCATGCCCGAACTCTCCCGCCGCGTCGGTTTCTGGGGCGCCTCGGCCATCATGGTGGGGATCATCATCGGCAGCGGCATCTTCCGCACCCCGCCGGAGGTGGCCAAGCACATCGGGTCACCGTGGCTGATCCTGATGTTCTGGGCGCTGGGCGGTGTGGTATCTCTCTTTGGCGCGTTGACGTATGCCGAGTTGGCGTGCATGTATCCGCAATCGGGCGGTGTGTACGTTTTTTTGCGTGAGGGGCTGGGCCGGCCCATCGCGTTTGTCTTTGGCTGGACGTACATGCTGGTCTCCAAGCCCTTTGCCGCGGCGGGAATCGCCGTCGTTTTTGGCGAGAATCTGAATGCGCTGCTGGGAGTGCACTGGGACATCCGTGTCACGACATCCGTCCTGCTGATCCTGCTGACGGCGGTCAATACGCTTGGCATCAACGTGGGTGCGGGGATCGCGGAGCTGCTTACCGGGGCGAAGATCGTGGCGCTCGTCGGCATCGCCGCGCTCGCGTTGATTCTGAACAAGGGAAGTTCCGTGAACTTCGCGGATTCGCCCGTTCAGGGGGGCCTGCTTCTCGCGATTGCGCCGGTCATGTCCGCGGTGCTTTGGACCTATGACGGCTGGAGCGATGTCGGGGCGATCGCGGGCGAGGTCAAGAATCCGCAGAGAGAGCTGCCCAGGATCTACCTCATTGGGACCGCGGCTGTCACGCTTCTCTATGTCGCCGTGAACGCGGCGTACATGTGGCTGATGCCGCTGTCGGAGATGAGGACCACGGACAGTGTGGCGCCGATCGTGACGGGCCGGCTGATCGGGGGCGTCGGGGCCGTTGCGGTTACCGTCATCATTCTTGTCTCGACCTTGGGCTCCACGCATGGGTCGATCATTACCGGCGCCCGCGTCACCTACGCGCAGGCCAATGACCGATTGCTCTTTAAGTTCCTGTCGTACGTTCATCCGCGCTTTAAGACGCCCGCGGTGTCGCTGTGGGTCCAGTTGTGCCTGTCGTGCGGCGCTCTCTGGTACGCCGGTTCGTTTCAGAAGCTGGCGGACAGTTTCATATTCACGATGTGGATCTTCTACGGGCTCGCCGCGGCTTCGATCTTTGTGCTCCGCGTGAAGCGGCCGGACGCGGCGAGGAGTTATCGCTGTCCGGGGTATCCGGTGATCCCCGCGCTGTTCATCCTCGCTGCCGCGGCGATGACGGTGCTGTTGATTGTGGATGATGTGAACAACCCCAAGTCGCACGGCCGGATGGTGATGCTGTGGCTGGGCGTATTGGTGCTTGGCGTGCCGGTGTACTACGTATGGAAGCGGGTGTTTCCAAGTTCGGCCGCGCCGAGGACGCACAGGGTCGAACCTGGGTAGGCGAACCTGAGTACATCCCCCGGGCCTGGCGCCCGAGACTTTGAAGTGCCGGAGGAGGGAATCGAACCCACACCTGGTTTCACCCAGAACGGATTTTGAATCCGTCGCGTCTGCCAGTTCCGCCACTCCGGCCGGAGAGGAGAGGGCGAAGGTTAGGCGCGAATGGCGGTCGCATGAAGCGCGTTCCCAGGCTCCCTGCATGCCCGGCCGCCGCATGGCCGATACTGTCCTGCCCCCCGAATGAACCCTGACCTCGATACACCAGTCCCGGAGATCGTTCCGCCGCCGGTTGAGCCGCCTTCGCCGAGCGAGGAGGCGGCGGCGACTGCCGCGGAAGCGGCCGCGCTGCACCGAAAGGTGCTCAAGGGTTCGGTGTGGACGCTGGCGGGCTATGCGGCATCCCGGGTCATCCGCCTGGCGAACAACCTGGTGCTGACGCGGATGATGCTACCGGGCCCGATCGGGGTGATGAACCTGGCGAACTTGTTCATGATGGGTCTGCAGATGTTCTCGGACATCGGGATCCGGCCGAGCATTATCCAGAACAAGCGCGGGGATGATCCGGACTTTCTGAACACGGCGTGGACGATGAGCGTGATCCGCGGCTTCATGCTGTGGTTCGTGTCGTGCGCGCTGGCGTGGCCGTACGCCGCGTTTTACGGGCAGTCGTCGCTGGTGTGGCTTATCCCGGTGGTCGGGTACACGGCGGTGCTGGCGGGGATGAACTCGACGGCGCTGGTGACGGCGAATCGGAACCTGGCGCTGGGGCGGTTGACGCTGCTCGAAGTGACGGCGCAGATCATCAACACGCTCGTGGTGCTGGCGTGGGCGTACTTCGACCCGAGCCCGTGGGCGCTGGTCGCGGGTGGGATGAGCAACGGGATCGTGTACCTGGTGCTGGGCTTTGTGTGGATGCCGGGTGTGAAGCACCGGTTCCGGTGGGAGAAGGAGTCGGCGAAGGAGCTGATCCGGTTCGGGCGCTGGGTGTTCCTGTCCACTTCGATCACGTTCCTCGCGGTACAGTGCGATCCGATTGTCCTGGGCAAGATCACGACGATGGCGGCGCTGGCGGTGTACGGGATCGGGAAGATGTGGGGCACGTTGCCGTCCGAGGTCTTTCAGCAGCTGCTGCAGAAGGTGTTTTTCCCGGTGATCTCCGGGATGGTGCGGGCGGGGGATCTCGACCGGACCAAGATCAACGGGCTGCGGACGCGGCTGCTGCTGCCGGTGGCGATCGGGACGGGGGCGACGTTTGTCGTTGCCGTGCCGGCGATCCGGATCCTGTACCGCGCGGAGTACTGGGATGCGGGGCCGATCTTCGGGATCACCGCGCTCGGGGCGTGGATAGGAACGATTGCACAGACGTACGTGATCGTGCTTCTGTCCGCCGGGCGGCTGAAGAACATGACCGTGGCCACGGCGACGAAGACCTCGCTCTTTTTCGCGCTGGCGTACCCGGCGTTCCAGTGGTGGAACCTGGAGGGCATCGCCATAGCGGTCGCTGTCGCCGAGCTGGGGGCCCTGGTCCCGCTGTTGATCGGCGCGCACAGGCTTCACGTCGCGATGCCGATGAGGGAGCTGGGCCTGACCGGGATCGGTGTGGCGTACGGACTTGCGATGTATGGGCTGCAGTACGCCGCTGTTTCGATTTCGGGGAGCAGCCTTGCGGGCGTTGTTGCGGTGGGCGTGGTGACGAGCGCGGCGTGCCTGTGGTGCATCAAGGTGCTGTTTGCGCACCTACGCCGGGCGGGGTGACGCCGGCGCTTCTGCGCGGGCCTTGAGCATCGCACCGGCTTGCGTAAACCACTCCGGTTCGGGCATCGCGTAGGGCCTGAATTTCTCGGGAACGCCGAGCTGCTCGCGATAGAGCAGTGCGCGATGGCGGCCGAGCGTGGCGGCGACCGGCGAGTCGATGAGCTGGGTCGAGTCGGTGGCGCTCATCTGGAAGAGCACGCGGCTATCGAACTCGCGGAGGCTGTTGCGCTCGAGCGTTCGCTCGACGTTTGAGACCGTGTCCGTCCAGGCGAGGATGTGGATACCGAGGGGGGGACCTTCGCGGAGAAGGTCGGCGAACTGCTGCGAGGGCGTCTTGGCCTGGTCCTCGGACGATGAGTAGCTGAAGTCGTCGGACTTGCGGAGGTCGCGGAAGCGATGTAGGGAGTAGATCACGAGATACACCGGATCGTGGTGGCCGGAGTCGTTGGCGGCGCGGGCTTCCATGAGCTTGTGAACTTCGGAAACGACGGCCGCGGCGGCGCGGATGCTGCCGAACGTTGAGTTGGGGATGTGGCGCGAGACGAGTTCGAGTGGCGTGGCCTGGCCGGGCTCGGCCGGAGAGGCATCAAGGACGAAGAGGCGAGCGGGAGCGGATGGATTCGCGCTCGCGCCGAGTGCGACGGCTGAAACGGCGAGCATGGCGAGGGCGGAGTCTTCCTGCTGGCCGACGATGAGGAGGTGGCTGCCGGACTGGCGCTGGAAGACCGCGGCGGTCGGGTCTTTGATGCTGATCGCGTCTCCGAGCCAAGCGCGGGGGGATGTGCCGGCCGCCGAGCCTTCGCGCAGAAGGCCCTCGAGCAGGTGGTTGGTGGCGATCTGGGCGGGGATATTCCCTTCGAAGACGACGGCGGCGGGAGGTGTGGGGCGGTGCGTGCGCGAGAGCTCGGTGCGGATGGCTTCGAGGTACTTCTCGCGTTTGGCCTCGGGGAGCCAGACGATCTGGAAGGGGCTGTTGCCTTCGACAAGGCCGCTCGCATCGTTGTAGATGGCCTCGCCGGGGCGTGACAGGAGGCGGGGCGCCGCGTTGTCCTCGCTCATGATCAGGTAGGCGTCGGATTCGCTGCACTGGAGCGCAATGCGGACAGCCATCTGGCCGATGGTGGCTCGGGCGATGCTGTACGCGCCGCCGAGGGTCTGAGAGCCGAGGACGACGTGCATACCGAAGGCGCGGCCCTGGCGGACGAGCCGGTCCATGAGGAGCCCGGCCTCCTGGGCGATCTTGTCGTCTTCGACAAAGAACTCCTGGAACTCGTCGACGATGAGCAGGATTCGCGGGAGCTTCTTGTGACCGGTCTTGCCGCCGCTGCCATTTCCGCTACCCCCGGACCGGCGGTATCCGGCGAGGTCCTGAGCGCCGGCATCGCGAAAGAGCGTGCCGCGGCGGGTGAGTTCGGCATCGAGCTTCCTGAGGACCGAGAGGCCGAACTCGCGTTCGCTTTCGACGGCGATAACACGGGCGTGAGGAAGGTGGTGGGTGGCGTAGGTCTTGAACTCGACGCCCTTCTTGAAGTCGACGAGGTACATCTCGACTTCGTCCGGGCTGTACCAGAGCGCGAGATTGGTGATGAGGACGTGGAGGAGGGTGGACTTGCCCGAGCCGGTGCGGCCGGCGATGAGGGCGTGCTGGGTCGTGCCGCGGCCGAGAGAGAACTGCTGGAGCTTCTTGGCGCCGGCTCGGCCGAGGGGGAGGCGGACTTCTTCAGAGGAGTCGCCGGGCCATAGGGCTTCCTGAGGGGCGATCATTTCGAAAGGAACCTGGACGCGGGTGGCGTCCTTGGAGAGGGCGCCGACGGTGTTGAGCAGCTTGGTCAGGGAGTCGTCGTCGGGGGGAGGGTCCAGCGTGAGCGGCCAAGCGGAGAAGTCCTCCTCCTGCCAGACGAACTTGCCGTCGCGGCGGACGAGGCGGACGCTGGCGCGTTCGAGGTCGGCGAGGGGGACGTACGCGGGCAACTGGCGGTCGAGTGACTCGGCGATGAGGGTGTAGACGCCGCAGCGGGCGCCGCTGGTGATGATGGACCAGAGCTTCTTCGCGGCGTTTTCGGTCAGGTTGACGGGAAAGTCGGCGATGACGAGGAAGCGGTAGGGCTCGGCAACTTCGCCGGCCTGGGCGTTGTAGTCCTGGATCGTGGCGTACTCGTTCCGCAGGTATTTCTGGATCACGTTCTCCATGTGCTCGGTGAGATCGGTGAGCTTCTGCTCGATGTGGCGCGGATCGGTCCAGATGCGGTCGGAGACGAGGGCGGGCTCGTGGTCGGCGAGGTGCATGAAGCCGGCGAAGCTGCGGCCGAGGCCGACGGGATCGACGATGGTGAAGCGGACTTTGCCCGGAGGGAAGCCCGTGAGCAAACGCGACATGATCATGCGGAGGACGGCGATGGCGGACTCGCGTTCTTCGCGGCTGGACTGGACGAGGAGCGAGGCCTTGTTGGCGAGGTCCAGGAAGGACGGAAGGGATAAGGAGGTTGAGCCGTCGGGCTGCATCCTGGCGTTCTTGGAGAGACCACCGGGAAGTGAACCAATGTCGATGGTGAGTTGTCCGAAACGGATGGCGGTCGGGCTGTCAACGGGAGCTTCGTACTCCGCGACGGCGCCCTGCCAAACGGGTGGCAAACCTTCGGGGCTGGTCGCGATTGACGAGACTTCGGCGCGGACGGTCTCGAGGCCGGACTTCCAGGCGTGCTCGGCCTTGGCCAGTCGGGCGTCAACCTCGTCGCTGAGTTCGGCGAGAGCACGGTCGCGTTTCTGGGTGGCGGCGGCGAGACTCTGTTCGAAGCGCCACTTGGCGGCACGGACGCGCTGATGGCGCTCTTCCTCCAGATCAGATACACGGGTCGCGAGGCGCTGTTCGAGCGTTGAGATCTTGTTCTCGTGGGACTTTTTCAGGTCGACAGATTCGACCTGGATTCTGCGGTCGACTTCGGCGCGGGCCAGCGCGAGCGCCTCCTTCGCCTTGTTGAGATCGGAGTCGCGCCGAGCCTGGAGAGCGGCCATCTCATCGTCGCGCTGTTTCTCCGCGGCGACAAGACAGCCGTGGCCCTGATAGGCGGCGCGGGCGAGGGTCTGGGCGGTGGAAGCGGCGGACCGAGGGACTCGGCGGCGGAGCAGGAGGCGAAGAATGAGCATGGCGATGGCCGCGCCAAGAGCGGCGGCGCCGCCGGTAACGGCGGCGTGGCTCAGCGGCAGGGGCGATGGAACGGGCCAGCCGATGCGGATGGCCGCACCGGCGAGGGCCGCGACACAGACGAAGAGGAGGATGATCGGCCAGCGAACGATGACCGGGCGTACACGCGCGTGGAGGAGGTGGAGCGAGCGGACGGCGTCGGCGCGGGCGGCGTTGAAGTCGGCGAGGGAAACGACAGGCGGATCGGCGGGTGCGGGCACCTCGGGCAGGGGTTTATGGCCGTGAGCCTCGAGCAGCTCGGCGGCGGCGCGGCGGATGCGTTCGACATCCTGAACTTTGGGCGTCAGTGATTTCTTGGCGAGTTCGTACTGGTTGCGGATCTTGGAACCGCCGGACTCGACGACGGTGTCGGCGAGCCAGACGGCCTCTTCCCACTTGTCCTTGGCGGCCTTCCAGATCGCGTTGGTTCGAGCATTGTGGGCGCCGACCTCGGACTCCATCAGCTTCTTGCCTGCGGCGATTTCATCGTCGGCCTTGGCGCGGACCTTGGAGGTTTTTTCGGTGAGTTCGGCCGCGGCGTCGGCCTCTTCCCTGGAAAGGTCGGCCTGGAGCTGCTTGGACTCCTTGTCGAAGGAGCGGGAGAGGCGGTAGGTCTCTTCCTTCTGGCGCTCGGCGGCGGTCGCCTCGGACTCGGCGCGCTGGGCCACGAGGGAAGTCAGGTGACGGATGACGAGGCGTTCGCGGTGGGTGAAAGACTCGCCCATGCGGGGTGCAGCTTATACAGGAGAGGGGATGAGGGGTGGCATTGGCGCTCGGTAGGGGCGCGTAAAAAACCGGGGCGAGGTCGCCCCGGCTTGCTCGATTCGTGGGGGTCAGTTCGCGAAGTGGGCGAAGGCCTTGTTGGCTTCGGCCATTCGGTGGACCTGGTCGCGGGTCTGCATGGCCTTACCCTCACCCTTGGCGGCTGAGTACAACTCGTCGGCGAGGCGGCGGGAGATGGGACGGCCCTTTTCGCCACGGGCCGCTTCGATGATCCACCGGAACGCGAGGGACTGCTGACGCTTGCGGTTGACCTGCATCGGGACCTGGTAGTTGGCGCCGCCGATTCGCTTGGAGCGGACCTCGACGAACGGCTTGGCGTTCTCGATTGCCATCAGGAAGAGTTCGATGGCGGTCTTGGGGGCGTCCGGGTTCGTCTCCTTTCCGAGACGATCCTGGATTTCTTCCATCGCGTCGTAGACCACGCGCTGGGCGACGGCCTTCTTGCCCTCGCTCATGACGCAGTTGATGAACTTGGCCAGCGTCTTGTCGTTGAAACGCGGGTCGGGACGGAGTTGTGTTTCGGAAGCGGTCCAGCGGCCTGCCATCTGGTATCTCCTTGGCTCATCTGCCCGAAAAAGTCGGGCTCTCTGTTCACCGGGCGATCTGGCGGGATCGTCCGATTACTTGCCTTTGCGAAACTCACGTTGAGTGTCGCGGGTGGGACTTGTGAAGCTTGGAATCCGATGGGGTCCGCTCCCTTACGGTCGCGGTTCCGACGGATGTGGTGATTAGCTCTTGCCCTTCTTGGCGCCGTACTTGGACCGGCCCTGCTTGCGCTTCTCGACGCCGAGGCAGTCGAGGCTGCCGCGGACGACGTGGTAGCGGACACCCGGGAGATCGCGTACGCGGCCGCCGCGGACGAGCACGATGGAGTGCTCCTGCAGGTTGTGGCCTTCGCCGCCGATGTAGGCGGTGACTTCCTTGCCGTTGCTCAATCGAACGCGGGCGATCTTGCGGAGAGCCGAGTTGGGCTTCTTGGGAGTCGTGGTCCGGACGATGAGGCACACGCCGCGCTTCTGGGGAGAGGCGTCGAGGTCCTTGGTCTTGGACTTGGCGGCCTGGACACGGCGGGGCTTGCGGATGAGTTGATTGATCGTGGGCATTTCGGTCCCTGTTTGTGGGGCGGTAAGTTTAGCCGGGGTAAGGGGGCTGGCAAGCGTGCGGGCAAAGGGGGAGAGAAAGCAGGGCAACCGCGGGATGCGGTTGCCCCGTTTGGGGGTTTTCGGGTCGCCAGAGGGGCGATTTGGGGCCGGACGGCTTATTGACGCTTGACGGACTTCTTGATTTCCTTTGAGCCGATCCAGACTTTTTCGGCTGTTTCGACGTTCGTGAGTTCCATGTTGATCTGGTAGAAGTTGATCATGTGCTTGCCGTCGTTGGCCCGCTGGAGCACCTGCTGGACGTTGCCGGTCAGGGCAAAGTCCGCGTTGAGCTCCTTGGCGACGGCCTTGATGGTGGCAGGGTCGTTGTACTTGGTGTCCAGCCGCTCATCGCGGAGTTCCTGGCGGGCATCGCGCTCAGCCTTGACGCGGACGCGGCCGCTGTTGATGAGCTCGCGCTGGATGGCGTTGGTGAACAACTCGGGCTTGACGTTGTAGTCCTCGGTGTCGTTCTTGACGTTGCCGAGGAAGACGATCGGCGCCTTGCCGTCGTGGGCGCTCGACCAGTTTGAGGCCCACGGGCGGGCGAGGCAATCCTCGATGACCGCGGCGGCCGTCTCGCGGGCGTCGGTGTCGTTGAAGCGGTAGTCGGTGTCGGTCCAGGTCGTCGGGTCTTCGCGCTTGACCTTCCAGTTGGGGTTGCAACCGCCGATGATGGCGGCTGAGAGGGCGAGTCCTGCCAGGATGAACGTGGGTGACTTCATGGTCTTCTCCGGGTGAAAGGGTCAGTTCCAGTATTGAGTGACAAGGCTGGCCAGTCCGCCTTCGCGGATCGACAGCGTTTTCCATTCGGTGGTGTACACGGTACCGCCGGAGGCGGAGAGGTACGCGATTCGGGCGCGGCACTCACCGGGCGGGAGTTTCAACAATCCGACGCGGGCCTGGCCGGGGAGGAAGACCCAGCAGCGGAGGTCGGCGCGTTCGGTGGTCATCAGGAAGGCGAGGCCGGCGATCGCGCCCGCGACCTGCACGAGGCCGGTGTTCTTGTCGTTGGCGTTGCGGCGGGCGATTTCGGTGGCGGTTGCGGAAATGCCGGCCTTTACGGCCGCGCGAATGAGGGTGCGGGTGTAGATGAGGGGGAGCATCCGCTTGTGGTTTTCGGTGGCGACGGCGGAGAGATCTTCGATGAAGGCCAGTTGATGCGTGGTGGCGATGGAACCGTCGGGGCCTTCGATTTCGACACGGGCGCTTGCAGCCTGGCTGGGGTGGGTGGCGAGCTTTGGGAGCTCGAAGTAGACGGGATAGGTGCCGATGGGAATGGGACCGACTTTCTCGGCGTACTTGGTTGGCCCGCGGCCGGAGAGGGCGATGAAGAGCGCGTTGACGGAGTTGGCGGGCTTGGTTCCGATGTCCTTGAAGTCGTCTGGGTTGACAGGTCCGATGATGGAAGCCTGGAGGCGGATGGCTTCGATGAGGCGCTTGCCGGCGACGCGCTGGAGTTCGCCGCTGTCTGTCTTCATGAACGCGACGGCGGCGAGGTAAGTGCCGAGGGTAGATTCGACGAAGTTCCCGTCGTCGTTGGTGGCGACGACACCGCCGTAGGAACCGCCCTTGCCGCCGAGCTTGGATGTGGACTCCTTCTCGATCTGGTCCTTGTACTTGATGTAGGTGTCGCGGAGGCGGTCGGCCTTGGAGCCGATGCGGCGGGCCTCGACGGTGGCGCCGCCGGAGAGGCGGCCGGCGCCGAACTGGGCCATGAGCTTGACCACGTTGAGGTACATGTCCTCGTAAGGCTCCGCGACATAGGTCGCGGTGGTGTCGTTGATCGCCCACTGGCCGATCGAGTCGCCGAGAGACTTATCGCGAACGAGGGCGATTCTGTCTTCGGCCTGGTTGAGGATTTCGATGGCCTTGTCGTAGTCTGCGAGCGCGAAGGCGACAGCGCCGCGATCGAGCTCGTAGAGGGTGCGGTTTTTGGATCCGTAGAGGTCGATGGTCTTGGGGTTATCGAGGTCTGCGGCGGCAAGGTCGAAGCGGCCGGAGGCGAAGGCGGACTCGAGGTTCTGGCGGTGCTCGGAGAAACGGCACCCGGCCCCGACAAAGCAGCCTGCGACGGCCGCGGCGGTCATCAGGCTGCGTTGGAGGCGTCTGGCGGTGCTACCGAGGATCATGGCGGAGGGTACGGCGTTGCTCCGAGGGGGTTGATCGCCGTAGGTATAGTAGGCCCTAACTTCAATAGGTTCCGGGGAGGCTTGGCGGGGCCGGATGAAAGGCTTCCCCGCCGTACCCTGCCACATGGCACTGACACTAGCGGCGTTTCAAAAGTTGATTCGTGACAGGTACTTCCCGACGGACTCGGCCCGGGGCACGCCTGGAACGTTCATGTGGTTCATGGAAGAAGTGGGCGAACTGGCGACGGCTTTGCAGGACAACGCGCCGGGGAAGTCGCCGACGCCGGAACAGCAGGCCAATCTTGGTGAAGAGTTTGCGGATGTGCTGGCGTGGCTTACGACGCTGGCAAACATCAACGGGGTCGATCTGGAGAAGGCTCTGCGGAAGTACACGGAGCCGGGAGTTGAGGGCGTGAAGGATTGAGGACGGAGGGACGGAGGGACGGAGGGACGGAGGGACGGAGGGACGGAGGGACGGAGGGACGGAGGGACGGAGGGACGGAGGGACGGAGGGACGGAGGGACGGAGGGACGGAGTAGGAATTTTATTTGTCTAGCGCGGCGGCGGGGATGAAGATGCTGGTCTTTCGTTGGGGCTCGGGGGAGGTGTCCACTGAACGGGTCACTTCGATGACGAGCGTGTCGTCCTCGGTGGGACCGTGGCGGTACTGCTCAACAGCCTTGAGGATTCCGGCGGGGATTCCGGAGGTCGAGGTTGCGCGGGTGGAGGCGACGATGCGGAGCATTCCGGCGACGCCGAGGAAGCGGCCGTTCTTGTCGCGGGCTTCGAGGGCGCCGTCTGTGTAGGCGATGAGCGTGTCGCCGAGATGGAAAGGAATCGTTTTTTCGGCGGGGTGGAAGTCCGAGCCGGCGCAGGCTCCGAGGACGAAGCTGGTGGAATCGAGCTGTTCGACGCGGCCGTCGCTGGTGCGGATGAACGCTGGTGGGTGTCCCCCACTGGCGTAGTCAAGCGTGTCGCGTCCGGAGTCGACGCGGAAGCAGACGGCGGTGACATAGACGGAATGGGTCGCGAGCGTGAGATGGACGTAGCTGTTCAGGAGGCGGAGGACCTCGCCGGGGCTGATACCCGGGTGTTCGGCGAAGATGCGTTCGAGTTCGCCGTGGAGGCGGTTGACGGTGAGCGCGGCGGGGATGCCGTGGCCGGTGACGTCGATCAGGGCGATGCTGAGCGTTTTGCGTCCCTCGGCGAAGGTGTGGAAACTCGCGTAGAGGTAGTCGCCGCCGATCTGGCGCATGGGTTCGTAGATGTAGTTGAAACGGATGGGGCCGGTGACGTGGGGACGCGGGAAGAGAGATTCGTGGATGGTGCGGGCGTTGGTGAGTTCCTGGCGGAGCTCGAGGTAGCGGCCGCGAAGCATCCGGTGGGAGAGACGGTCTCGGAAGCGGCTGTTTCGCCACCAGCAGATGGCGGCGCCGGGGAGCGCCACAAAGGCGGAAATGAGTATGAAGAGCGAGCCGAGGAAAGCGAGCTTGAACGATCCGACACCGGTGACGGTGGCGTGGGCCATGAAGGCAACGATGATGATCGCGTTGAGGATCAGCAGAGGGACGAGCGGGCGAATCGACTCGCCGGGCGTCCACGGCAGAAAGAGGCACGCAAAGAAGTGAAGACTGAGGAGGCCGAAGGCGCCAAGGCCACCCGCGATGACGGTGGCCAGCGCCCGCTCGCGGCGCGGGGACGGGGGTTTCGCATCGGCCGGAGAATCGGGAGTCGGTGGCTGGGTCGCGGCGGCGGCCGGGGGATTGGCGGCCGGCTCGCTGGGCTTCGCGCTTCCGATACCCGTATCGACGACCATTCCGCCGCGAGTCACGCGGACGTCCGAACCCTGAATGAGGCCTCGGGCGAGGATGGGCCCTGAGAGAAGCTGAACGACACCGGTGATGACGATGAGCCAGTAGACGATTCGGAGAGGCGGGACTTTGGGGGATGGCCGCTTCCAGACGTACCAGAACGCGCCGCCGTAGAGGGCGACGGTGAAGGCTGCGCTGGCGAGGCTGAGAAAGAACTCCGCGGTACCGACCCGCTCATCCTCGGGCAGCAATGCACGGAAGGGCGCGAAGAGGAGGGGGAACATGTTCAGGATGAACACCGCGCCGGCGTACCACAGGAATCGCCTGCGCAGCCACTTCTCCCGCTCGGCCTCGATCTCGTGGCCGAACTCGCTGGTGAAGGTCTGGCTCTTGGAAGTCTCTGGCACGTGTCTTCCTGACGGTTCCGCCTTGGCTTACTTCGGTCGATTGGCCCCGGGCACCCACAGGACATCTTTCGCCCCGTTGTCGTTGGCGGCGCGGGCGAGGACGAAGAGAAGGTCGCTGAGGCGGTTGAGGTACTTCACCGTTTCGGGGTTGGTCGCGACGGGCTCGGAGCGTTGGAGAGACACCACGCGGCGTTCGGCGCGTCGGACGATGGTCCGGGCGAGGTGCAGAGCCGCGGCGAGGGGGCTGCCTCCGGGAAGGATGAAGCTGTTGAGCGGGGCGAGGTTGGCGTTGTGGAGATCGATGAGGGCTTCGAGACGGACGGTCTGCTCGGGGATGATGCGGAGCTTGGCGCCGGCCTTTTCATCCGAAGCGATCGGGATGCACAGGTCGGCGCCGAGGTCGAAGAGGTCCTGCTGGATACGTTTGAGGTGCGGGCTGAGCGCGGAAGCGAAACCAGAGGAAGCCCCGGAGGAGCGGTCGCACTCGAGGGTGGCAAGACCAAGGGCGGCGTTGGCCTCATCGACTTCGCCGTAGGCTTCGACTCGCAGGCTGTCCTTGGCGACCCGCGCACCGGTACCCAGGCCGGTCGTGCCGTCGTCGCCCGTGCGCGTGTAGATCTTGGTGAGCTTGACCATCCGGTGGCCCTCGAAATTCCGTGCTAGTCTACGGGCAAGATCGGCCCGTCACTCATCCCCCCCGCCACTTTCGGCAATGGAATGCCCGTGGAAACCAAGCGACCCTATCGACGTGGATTGACGCGGATGTGGCGGCCGCGGGCGGAGTTCGTGCCGGAGGGTGGCTCCCTGGTGGAGCGAGTGCTGGCGGCGCGGGGGTTGGTCGAGGGGGAGGCGGTGACAGCGTTTCTGAACCCATCGCTGCTGCAGCTGCACGAGCCCGGGCTCCTCAAGGACATGGACCGGGGGGCGGGCCGGATCCTGGACGCCCTCAAGGGTCGAGAGCCGATTGCGATCTACGGGGACTACGACGTCGATGGGATAACGGCGACGGCGATTCTGTATCACGTGCTTAAAGCGATTTCGCCCGAGGCGGATGTTCGGACCTATGTGCCGCACCGGATTGATGAGGGGTACGGGCTCAACGCGGCGGCAATCGAGCAACTTACCGCGGACGGGGCGAGGGTGATCGTTTCGGTCGATTGCGGGGTGACGGCGGTGGAGCCCGCCGCCGCGGCGAAGCTGGCGGGAGCGGATCTGATCGTAACGGACCATCACCATCCGCCGGAGATGGAGGCGGGATTGCCGCGGGCGCACTCGGTGATTCATCCGCGTCGGCCCGGCTCCGACCCGGCGTATCCATTTGGAGACCTGTCTGGCGCGGGAGTGGCGTACAAGCTGGCCTGGCGGCTGGCGGCGATGCACAGCGGGGCTTCGAAAGTGTCGCCGGCGCTGCGGGTGGCGCTGCTGGACCTGCTGGCGTTTGCAGCGCTCGGGACCATTGCGGACATCGTGCCCCTGCACGGGGAGAACCGGGTGCTCGCGGCGTTCGGGCTCTCTCGCATCAAGCATTCGCCGATCGCGGGGCTGCGTGCGCTGGTCGAGGCGTCGGGACTCGCGGGGGAGAACATCAGCGAGGAGCAGGTGGGATTCTCACTGGGACCGCGGCTCAATGCGTGCGGACGGATGGGGCACGCGGGTGAAGCCGTCGAACTCTTTACGACGGCGACGGGCACGCGCGCGGCGGAGATCGCGGCCAAGCTGACCAAACTCAATGACGAGCGTCGGGCGACTGAACGAAGAATGGCGGATCAGGCTTCGAAGATGGCGGAAGAGGCGGGGATGACCGGGCGGGACCGGCGGTCGATCGTGCTGGCGCACGACGATTGGCACCAGGGGGTGGTGGGGATCGTGTGCTCTCGCCTGGTGGATCGGTTCTGCCGGCCCACGATCCTGATGGCGCGTGCGGATGGCGAGTGCCGCGGATCGGGAAGGTCGATCGAAGGATTTGACCTTCACGGTGCGCTTTCACGGTGTGCGGGGCACCTGACTTCGTTTGGCGGCCATGCGATGGCGGCGGGAATGTGCCTGGATGCGGCGAAGCTTGACGCGTTTGTCGCGGCGTTCGAGGAGCAGGCACAGGAGATCAAGGAAGAGCAACTCACGCAGAGCCTGTGCGTGGACTGCGATGCGCGAGTGTCGGATCTGACACTTGAGGCGGTGCGAGAGCTGGATCGGTTGGCGCCGTTTGGGCCGGGAAATCCGAGGCCGCGTGTGCGAATTGTCGGTGCGCGGCTGGCCGAGCGGCCGCAGGTGCTGGGTGCGAGCGGGGCGCACCTGAAGCTGCTGATGAAGTGCTCGCGGTCCGGAGCGATGGTGCGCGTGGTGGCGTGGAACTGGGGTGAACGGCGGGAGGAACTGGCCTCGGGGATGGAGATTGAGGCCGTGGTTTCGCCGCGAGTTTCGGTGTGGAATGGGAATACGAAGGTCGAGCCGGAACTCGGCGACTTGCGGGTGTGCGAGGCGAACGAGAATCGATAGAGGGCTACGGCGCGACCGAGCGCAGGCCCGCGAGGCCATCGATGCTCGCGGCGTTTTTCTTGCCCTGGTATTCGCGAACGCCGGCCTCACCCTTCTTCTCGGCCCAGGCTTTCATCTGGTCGCGCTCGCCGCGGTATTCGTAGAGGGGGACACCGAAGCCGCAGGAATCTGAGACGCGATCCACATCGAGAACGATGATGGACCGAACGCCTGGTGCTGGCGGGAAGCGGGCGATGAGCGCGCCAAACTCGGGGTCGGCGGGTTCGACGGCGCGACCCTGACCGTAGAGCCGCAGGATGTTCGGGCTTCCATCGAACGAGCAGAACATGATGGTGAGACGGCCGTTTTCGCGGAGATGAGCGATGGTCTCGACGCCGCTGCCGGTGAAGTCGAGGTAGGCGACTTGGCGCGGGCCGAGCACTCGGAAGGTGTCGAGGCCCTTGGGCGAGAGATTGACGTGCCCGTTTCTCGGCGCGGTGGCGACGAAGAACATGTGCTGGGCCTGGATAAAGCGGCGGGTGGCGTCGTCGATATCGGGGGAAGTGCGTCCCATGAAAGAGCGTACGCGTGAAGGGCGTTCCGTGTGCGACCGATCCTTCGCCTTGCATGAACCTCGGCGCCGGCTACCGTGACGAGGGCCCGGCCATTCGCGCGGCCGCGGCGAGTTCGGGCTTGCCCCAGGCGGTGTAGAGATCGACGAGCCGCTGGCGGGCCTCGGCGCTCATGTAGCTGCCGGGAATGTAACTCGCTTCGACTTGCGGCACGAACTCCTGAAGCACCGTTTCTGCCTCTTCGAACCGCCCCTGCAGCGCGAGGCAGCCGCCGAGCACGGTCTGTGCGTACAGCGTGATCCGGTTGTGCGATCCGAGTTGTTCGGTGCGGAGGCGGACGCATTCTCGCAGGCTGGTTTCCGCGGCGGCTGGACGCCCCAGATTCATCTCGACGAACCCGGTGAGCAGAAGAAGTCCGGAGCGGTGCGGGTGGTTCGCGGGGAGCTTCAGGTTGGCCCGTTCGAGAATGGCGGCCTCAACCTGGAGATGGCGGAGCGTTGGTTCATCTCGCAGGGCCGCCGCGATTCGGGCCTGCTGATAGAGACACGACCCGACGTCCGGGTGCTCATCGCCGACGGCGGCCCGGAGAATCGAGGCGGCCTCCTGGTACAGCGGTGCGGCGTCGGCGGGTCGGTTCATGGACTGGAGCGTGTTGGCCAGGTGCATGCTGAGATCCCCGACCGTGATGTGACGAGGACCGTACAGCTCGGTTTGACGCGCGATGGCTTCAAGGAAGAAGGTTTCTGCGAACTCCCATCGGGCGTTGGCCTCGAGCAGATTGGCGATCCGGATGCACAAGTACGCGGTGTCCCGATCCCGGGACTGGGACGCGCTTCTCCACGCGGCGATCGCAGTCGCGAAGGCCTCCGCGGCTGCGTCCGGCCGGTTGTGACGGGACTCGAACACGCCGAGCTCGAAGAGGCCGTACGCGGACATTGATCTGTTGGAGGCCCCGGCCGTGGCGTCGTTCAGCTGTGCGCGGGCGGCGGCTGGGTTCCCGGCGGCTTCGAGAACCGCTGCGAGACCCAGTCGAGCGTCAAAGACGCTGTTGCCCCCGGGGAGGTTCAGGGCGAGGGAGTCTCGCAAGGTCGTCTGTGCGACGAGCTGGGCCTCGACGGTTTCGCGCCGGCGAAGCAATGTCAGGGTCAGGTTCCGGCCGGCGACGACCCTTGAGATCAGGACATCTGCGTTGGCCGGCGCGCTCAGGACACTCCGGCAGAGTCTCTCGCCTTGGTCCCAATCCCCACGAACGCGGCACGTCGTGGAAAGGGCCGCCGTGACCCGTGCGCGATCCGGAAACGGTGCATCGTGATCGGACAGCAGCTTCAGCGCGGATCGGTACATCTCGCCGCTTCGGTCGGTGAGCCCGAGGCTCTGGTAGGCGTCGCCAAGACGCTCCAGGAGATAGGCCTGGGCCAGAGGCTTGTCTTTGAGTTCGCGGACGATGGAATCGGCGCTGGCGTGGAGGATGGCGGCCCGGGTGAGTCCGTCGTCGGCGGTGATACGGGGGTCGATCGAGGCGATGGCGTCCTGAAGACACTTGGCGATCCGCGTGGCGGTGTCGGCCTCATCGAGGGCGGAGGTCTCGGCGCGTTTGGCGCGGTGTGCCTCGTCGGTTGCGCGGACGGCCTGCCAGACGGCCCCGGCCGAACCGAAGACCAGGCCGGCGAGCGCGACTGAGGCCCCGACTGCGAGGGCGCGATTGCGACGGGCGAACAGCCGGAGCTGGTGCGCGGCTCCGGCCGGACGTGCCGCGATGGTCTGATGGTTGCGGAGACGGGAGATGTCGGCGGCGAGTTCGGCGACGGACTGGTACCGCCGGGCGCGATCGCGCTCGATCGCGGTGAGGATGATGGTCTCGAGGTCGCCTCGGAGGGACTTGACCAGGGCGCCGGGCCTGGGAGGAGCGTCTTCGCGGATGGCGCGCGCGGCTTCGAGCAGCGGCTTGTCGCCTGGGTTGAACGGCGTTTGGCCGCAGAGCACCTCGTAGAGCACAGCGCCGAGGGAATACACATCGGTCCGGATGTCGAGCGCGGCGGGATCGCCGGCGCACTGCTCGGGGCTCATGTAGGCGAGTGTCCCGATCATCTGGCCGGCGCTGGTGTGCATGGAATCGGCCGCCGCGCCCGCGGCACGGGCGATGCCGAAGTCGATGATCTTGGGCTTGCCTGCGTGGTCGATGAGGATGTTTCCGGGTTTGAGATCGCGGTGGATAACGCCGCGCTGGTGCCCGTGATGGACGGCGTCGCAGACTTGAAGGAAGAGATCGAGGACGGCCGGGATGGACAAGGAGCGGGCGACTTCCGTGATCGGTCGCGCGCTCTCGATGAGTTCCATCGCGAAAAAGGGCACGGGGCCGGAGCCATCGTCGAACGTGCCGGCCTCGTAGACCTGCGCGATGCCGGGGTGGCGGAGGCGGGCGAGGACTTCGGACTCCTGGGCGAAGCGGCGGGCGAGCGTCGGGGAACCGACCCCGGCCCGCAGAACCTTGACGGCGACAGCTCGCCTGGGTGAGTCCTGCTCGGCCTCATACACGGCACCCATCCCGCCCGAGGCGATCAGACGAGTGACTCGATAGCGGCCAATCTGGAGGGGCTGGCGCGGCGCGACTTCGACAGGAGCGATGAACTTCGGTTCCGCGGCGTCGTGGCCGCCCAGAAGCTCTTCAACGCTGGTCCGCAACGATTCGTCTCCCGCGCACCGGCGATCGAGAAACGCCGGGCGAGCATGGGGCTCGACTTCGATCGATTCCAGAAACACCTGTTCGACCTCCTGCCAGGTTCGGCGCGCCGTCATCACAGGCCGGCCTCCTTCAGCTCCTTGCGGAGCCATGCTCGTGCCGTGGTCCAGTCGCGCTCCAGCGTTCGCATCGGCACTCCGAGCAAGGATGACGCGTCTTCCATGCTCATGCCGCCGAAGAAGCGCAGCTCGACGAGGCGGGCCTTGCGGGCGTCGATCGCGGCCAAACGCGTCAGGGCGTCATCCAGCGCCGAAAGATCGACCGCCCGCTCTTCGTAGAGTGCCATCGCCTCACTCAGCGGGATCGGCTCGCCTCGTCCGCCACGTTTCTGAGATTTCCTCGCTCGGGCGTAGTCGACGAGGATTCGTCGCATGGCCTGGGCGGCGATGGCCATGAACTCAGCGCGGGACTGCCAGCCCGTGGACCTCTGGGCGGTGAGCTTGACGAAGGCTTCGTGAACCAAGGCGGTGGCTTGGAGCGTGTGGCCGCGACGCTCGCCGGAAAGGACCGATTGAGCGATGCGTCGCAGTTCGTCGTAGACGATGGGAAAGAGCTGGCCGGAAGCCGCGGAATCGCCGCCGGACGCCGCAAGCAGAAGTCTGGTCACCGCACCATGAGAGTCGTCGCCTGACACCAGTTTGCCTCCCCTGTCGGAGAGGCCTGATTGTCCGGCGCACCGGCGTTTCACGCAAGCACGAGATGGCTCTTTGGGGCGGGAATTGGGGCCGCAAACCACCAATCGACGATTGGCCCCGGATTATGAGGCGGGTGCCGCGCGTGGATTTCGCGGAGGTGATCGCCCGGGAGTCGGGCTCTCACGAGGTGCTCACCATGAACAGAACACGCGCCGCGTTGCTTCCCCTTGCCATGTCGATCGCCGCCGGAACGGCGTTTGCTCACCCGCCGTGGTACACAGTTACGACCATCGGCCCGGTGCCCGGCCAAACGGGCATGATGTACCCCAAGTCGATCAATAACCTGGGACAGGTCGTTGGCTGGGTGTATCACACGGCCGGAGCGCCCAAGGCGTTCATCTGGCTGCCGATCCCGGCGTACGGGTATCCGTCAGGATTCTCGATCCTGAACAATCTAGGCGGCCTCCAAAGCGAAGCCACAGGTATCAACGACGCCGGCCAGGTGAGCGGTTCGACCTTTTCGGTTACGGGCCAGTCGGATATCGCCCGCTGGAACCTCGCCGCGAGCGCTGTGCCGGAGATTCTCTTCAACCCGGGGTTCACCACCTGCATCAATAGCCTCGGCGTGATCGGCGGAAACGGGATACAGCCGACGTTCAGCTGCAACGTCGCCAGCGTGTTCAGCAGCGCAGCGTCCAACGCGATGGTCACCGGCGTCGAGTGCGCCAACTCCCGGATTCTCGCGCTCAACACCGCGGGCATGGCGGTGGGAGTGGGCTTTGCCGCAAGCAACAAGGGGTTCATCGCCTACCCGCCGTCGTACGCCGCGGTTGAGCTCGTGAACTTCCCCGGCGTCGTTGGCCAGTCGTTTTACACGTCGGCCAACGACGTGAACAGCAAGGGGCAGGTCGCCGGCTATGTGCACCATCCAACCTTGGGAAGCGTCGCGATCCGGTTCCAGGACCTCAATGGCAACGGCATCCCCGACCCGGCGACGGAGTACACGATTCTGAGCACGCCGGCCTCGGGTTCGTGCAACGCGATCGCGATCAACGCCTCCGGCACGGTCGGCGGCGTGAGAGCCAGCGACGGCCGCGGGATGTTGTGGCAGGGGGGCAAGGAAGTCAGCCTGAACAATGCGGTGTTCAAGGATGCCGCGGGCCTGCCGTTTGTCCGTGGCGTCATCGACATCAGCGATACGGGCCTGATTCTGTGCGCCGCCCTGACAACGGCCGGAGAGCAGGCCGTCATCCTGCGGCCGATGTGCTACGCCAACTGTGACGGAGTTGCGGGGATCACGGGAAATGACTTTCAGTGCTTCATGAATAGATTCGCTGAGGGCAGTCCGTACGCCAACTGCGACAAGTCCACGGGCACTCCCGCCCTTACGGCCAACGACTTCATGTGTTTCCTGAGCGCGGCCGTGGGCTGCCCGTAGTTCACCCGCCCGCGATGGCGCCGACAACGAGGAAGGGCTCACTCCCCGTGGCGACTGCTTCGGGGAGTTTCGCATGGGGATCAAGGAAGGAAATATCTTCGCCACAGGCGTGGAACCGAAGGAAGGCGCGGCGCTTGAGAGAATCGTGATCGCGGATGGTGCCGCGGAGGACGGGGAACGTCGCTTCCAGCGCGCTCAGGATCGAGTGGATGGTGATCGGCGCGGGCACATCCACGTCGACCTCGAGGCCGACCCCGGCCATGTTGCGCAGATGAAACGGAAGGCCGACGCGGACCATGGGTATTACTTCAGCGTTTGAACTTCGACCGAGAGCACGGCGGGCAAGTCACGGACGATGGGGTTCCATGAATCGCCGTTGTCGGCCGAGGCATAGACCTGTCCACCGGTGGTTCCGAAGTAGATGCCGCAAGGGTCGATGTGGTCGATGGCCATGGCGCCGCGCAGGATGTTCACGTAGCAATCCTGCTGCGGCAGGCCCTTGGTGAGGGCCTCCCACTCGTTGCCGCCGGTCTTGCTGCGGTACACGCGCAGCTTGCCCCCGAGGGGGAAGTGTTCTGAGTCGCTCTTGATCGGGACAACGTAGATCGTTTCGGGTTGGTGGGCGTGGACGCGGATGGGGAAGCCGAAGTCGGTCGGCAGGTTGCCGCTGACCTCGGTCCAGTTCTCTCCCGAGTCGTCTGACCGCATGATGTCCCAGTGCTTCTGCATGTACACCGTGGACGGACGTGAGCCGTGAATGTCGATCCGGTGGACGCAGTGGCCAACTTCAGCGGTGGGGTCGGGCATGAACTGAGACTTCAGCCCGCGGTTGATAGGTTTCCACGTCGTGCCGCCGTCGTCGGAACGGAAGGTGCCCGCGGCCGAAATGGCGACATAGAGACGCTTGGGGTTCTTGGGATCAATGACGATCGTGTGAAGCCCCATGCCGCCGGCGCCGGGCTGCCACTTGGGGCCGGAGGGGTGGCCGCGGAGACCGGCAAGCTCGTGCCACGTTTTGCCGGCATCGGTGGTGCGGAAGATCGCGGCGTCTTCGATGCCCGCGTAGGCGGTGTCGGGATCGGTGAGCGAGGGCTCGATGTGCCAGACGCGTTTGAACTCCCAGGGGTGCTGGGACCCGTCGAAGTACATGTGGGTTGTGAGGGGGCGGCCGGACTTGTCGGAGGTGTCGTAGGCGAACTTGTTGCTTTCGCCTTTGGGGAAGCCTTCGGGGCCGACGAGGTCCTCGGGTTTGCTTCCCGGCGGGTTCCAGGTCTTGCCGCCGTCGTCGGAACGCTGGATGACTTGCCCGAACCAGCCGCTGGTTTGTGAACAGAAAATCCGGTTGGGATTGACCGGTGAGCCCTTGAGGTGGTAGATCTCCCAGCCGGCGAAGTGCGGCCCGGAGACGGACCACTTCTGACGCTTGCCGTCAGACTCAAGGATGAACGCGCCCTTCTTGGTGCCGACGAGAACACGAACGCTGGACATGCGAACCTCCCTTGGCCGCGCAGTGTAACGCGCGGCAAGGGAGGTGTGGACACGGCTTCAGCGGGCGACTGAGTGATCGTTCAACGGACGGACTAGTGCGACTTCTCGTCGGATTCCATGTCGGACACGGCGGCGAAGGCCCGCTTGGCGGCGTTGTTGTCCGGTTGCTCCTGCAGGGCGCTGGCGAACTTGGCCCGGGCTTCATCGGCCCGACCGAGGTCGGTCAGGATCAAGCCCTGGAGCACGATCGGGTCGACGCTGGTGCCGCGGCGCTCGACGGCCCGCTCGACGGTCTTGAGGGCGCCTTCGAAGTCGTTGGTCTTGCGCTGGTAGAGGGCCTTCAACATCCAGCCCTCGGAGCGGTGCGGGGCGATGGCGACGATGCGCTGCCAGGCCTGGCGTGTGCGGTTCATGTCCTTGATGGTGTAGCAGACGTTGCCGAGTTCGATCCAGGCTTCGGCGTCGCGCTGACCCTCTTCGCCGTTGGTGAGTTCGATGAGGACGTCGCGAGCTTCGAGAGGGCGGTCGAGCATCGTGAGGCACTTGGCCCGCATCTGGAGGAGGTCACGCCGACCGGCGTTGTCTTCCATTTTCAGCAAACGGGAAATGTTGAACTCGGCATCGGCGAAGCGGCTGGTCTGGATCTGGGCGAGCACGAGGTCCTCGAGGATCGACGAGTCGTCGGAGGCGAGGAGCCGGGCTTCATTGAAGATGCGGACCGCGGCTTCCGGGTCCTTGCGGCGCATCGCGATGTGGCCGAGGGTCTGCTTGATGCCGGCGTTGTGCTCGAACGATGCGGCTCGGGAGGTCAGGAACTTCTCGGCGTCATCCATGCGGCCCACATCGAGCAGGCACTCGGCGGAGGCGACGGCGTACTGGGCGTTGGCGGGCTCGAGGTCCGCGGCGGCCTGGTAGTGCTTGAGCGCGTTTTCGGGCTGGGTGAATCGTTCGTAGACGATGCCCTGGTAGTACTGGGAGTCGACGTTCTTGGGTTCGATCGCTTCGGCCTTCTGGAACGCGATCAACGCCTGCTCCAGATCGCCCTTCTCGATCATGATGCGGCCCTTGAGCACGTAGCTCTTGGCGACCGACGGGTTGAGTTGCAGGCAGCGGTTGATGTACTTGTCGGCCTTGTCCATCTCGCCGGCCATATAGGCCTGGTTGGCCTGCTGGAACTCGTTGCCGGCTTTCACGGCGGCCTGACGTTCGTTGGCCTGACGCAGGGCGTTGCCCGTGCTGTTTCCGTGGCCGGGCGCGCACCCGGAGATTGCGACCAGGGCCAGGACCGAAGCGGCGAGAAGTCGGTTCGACATGCGGTATTCCCTCGAAGTGTGAGACCTCACCAGATGATCGGGCCTTTGTTCGACCGGCTTTGGTACGGGGAAAAAGACACCGACCGCTCGGCGAGCGGTCGGCGTTGCGAACAGCGTTGTCGACTAAACGAAGTGTTTGCGGACCTTAACGCGGGTCGGCCGGCTTGGGCTCGGTGGGCTCGTTGCCGCCGCTGGCGGGCTCGGAGGAACCGGGCTCAGATGAGGCGGGTTCGGCGGAACCGGGCTCGTTCGAACCGGGCTCGTTCGAACCGGACGACGCCGGCTCGCTGCCCATGGGCTGGGCGGGCTCGACGACCGGCGCCGTCTCAGGAAGCTGCGGCTCGGGGGTGAAGACGACCTGGCCCGGGGCCTCGACCACCACCTCCGGTGCCTTCGCGGGCTTGGCCCGGTTGGGGTTACGGCGGGCTTCACGCCGCGCGAGTTCCGCGGCCTGGATGGCCGCTTCGGCCTTCTTGGAACCGGAGATCTTCTTCTCGAGTTCGCCGGTCACGATCTCGTGCTGCATGCTGCGGGTCGGCCAGTTGGACTTCTGGTTCATCAGCTCTTCGCGGAGCTGGATGGCGTCGGCCTGGTTGTGCATGAGGCTGAGGGCGTACTGGACCTTGCTGAGCGCCTCTTCACGCTTTCCTTCCTGGGCGAGGCGGGTCGCTTCCATCACGAGCTGCTGGCAGCGCTTCTCGCGGCTCCAGGGGAGCAGGCCCTCGCGAGAGCCGGCGCGGACGCGCTCGACCATCGCCATGCCCCGCTTGCCCTGCTCGACGGCGAGGGCGTCGGCGAGGATCGACGGCGTGATCATGAAGATGACTTCGTTGCGCTCGGTCGAGTCGTCGTGCCCGCGGAAGGCGGCGCCGATGAGCGGCATGTCGCCAAGACCGGGGACCTGGCGACGGGAGGCCGAGGTGGCTTCGCGGAAGAGGCCGCCGAGGACGATCGTGTTGCCGTCACGGACGATGACGTTGGTCGTCAGCTCGTTGCTGATTTCGTCCGGGATCGTGACGGTCTGGCCACCGGTGCTGGTCGTGTTGCGGATGACGGCTTCCGAGACCTTAGGCTTGAGTTCCATGCGGATGGAGCCGTCGGTGCTCACGAAGGGACGGAAGTAGAGCTGGGTGCCGGTGTCGAGGAACTCGACGGTCTGCGTCGTAGCGGTGTCGGTCGTGGTCGAGTTCAGGTAGCCGACCTTGCGGCCCACGAGGACGCGGGCGGGCTGGCGATTGAGAGTGAGGATGTTGGGGCGGGAGATAATCGTGGTGTCCGCGACCTGGTCGAGCATCTTGATGAATGCCGCGACGTCGTTCCAGACCACGCCGAGCTTGAGCGTGCCCGGGCCGGCGGTGTTGCCGGGGGTGCTGGCGAGGCCAAAGCCCCGGTTGTCGCTGGGGAGAGGCGTGCCCGTACTGCCGCCGGTGCCACCGGAACCGCCCGAGCCACCCGAGCCGCTCGAACCACCGGATGAAGCGCCGTTGCCCTTGATCATTCCGTTGACGGCTTCGAGGGGGCCGCCGATGTTCACGAAGTCGGTGAAGTCCATGTCGGCCAGGACGGAGAAGTCCACGCCGAAGGCGTTGGCCTCGTTGAGGCTGGTCTGAAGAATCGTCGCCTCGACGAGCACCTGGGCCGGACGCGTGTCGAGTTCCTTGACGACCTTCTCGATCTCGCCCAGGTTCTCCTCGTAGTCGAAGACCATCATGGTCGACTCGTGGGCGTAGTCTTCAGCGCCGCCCGGAGCGTTCTCGGCGATCGTGAAGTTCGGGGCCTTGCCGTTGGTCTTGATCTGGCCACCCTCGGAGAGCAGGGGCTTGACGAACTCGGCGGCGTCGGTGGAGTTCAGGTAGTTGAGCTTGACGACCTTCCACACGCGGGTGCGGTTCATCGCTTCGATCTTCTCGAGTTCCTCGAGCGTGTACACAAAGATGAAGTTACCCTTCTCGATGTAGCCGTAGCCGTTGACGTGGAGGATGGCGTCGAGGGCTTCGTAGAATGTCACGCCGTAGAGGTTCGCCGTGACGACGGCCGAGACGGCCTTGCTGGTGACGATGTTCTTCTGGGACTGGATCGAGAGCATCTGCAGGACGTTGGCGAGGTCTTCATCGTTGACGTGAAGGTCCACGATCAGGTGATCGTCCACCTTGATCTTGCCGTCGCCGCCGTTCTCGCCCGCGGGGGCGTCGCCGGCCGGGGCCGCGGGGTTTTCGTTCATGTGCTGATCGGCCTTGGGCGCCGGGGGGGTCGATCCGGCCTGGCGGATGACCTTTCCGTTACCGGGCGAGCTGCTGGGCGAGGCCGCGGGCTGCGCTGCGGGCGCGGCCGGCGCTGCGACCGGAGCGGGCGAGGGCACGGGCGGGGCCTTGGAGCCCGACTTGGCCTGGCCGAATGCGGACCCCGCCAGTCCAAAGAGAGCCGCGGCGGTCACGGCGAGCTTCGCCGTACGAAGGGTCGCGCAATACCGTGTTGAGAACTCGGCCATGACTACTCCTTGGGTCCGCCGCGCGTGTCGCGGGGATAATGCTTTCCCGGCGTCTCGGGTCCCCGGGGCGACATGCCCCCCGGCGGTCAACACCGTGACTCAGATCGAATGTCGTCAGCGTGAACGCAGAACTTGCGGGGGTCGGAACGGTCGACAGTCGCTTTGAGCGGGCTGGGTAAAGCCTCCCAGTCGCAACGGGCGGCTTTCCGGACGCTGGTACGACGTCCGGAATCACGTCCACCAATCGGCGCGAGGATCATCGCGAACTGGCTGGGAGATCAAGTGGCGGTGCTTGGGAGGCTCGCGCATGACGCACGCGACCCGTGGGCGCCATGGTCGGGCTGAAGCCGCGGCGGCGTGGAGTCAGTCGCCACGGAGGTCGGGCCGGTCGGCGGGAATCGGCGCGGGCGGCGCTTTGGGCGCCGGGGCGACGTGCCTGGGCTCGGCGTAGGCGGTGCGAGGCACCCCGGCGACCAGCTTGATTCGTCCCCAGAGGAGGATCGCGAAGACCGACAGCGCGAAGGTCGCGAAGGTGATGGCGACGGTGCGTTGCGGAACGTGCTTCGCGGGATTGCCTCTCATGACCACCTCTTCGAAAGACGTGTGCTCAGAGCCGCGTCACGGACACGCGACCGGTGTACGCCTCGACGTTGATCCGGAATCTCGAGTTGGACCCGCTGATGATCAGGGATCCGCCGGAACTGGGCGTTGTGCTGGCGGGCGCGGTGACGGTGCCGCCCAGCTCGTCGAAGACCAGCACGTTGCTGCCGTCGAAGTTCACCGACTCGATGCGGGAGTCGTGGAACTTCCGGCCGTTGCGGAGATTAACCGCTTGGATGGTGTCGTCGCTCGGGTTCAGCGTGGCGCTGTGGACCTCGACGATGGCGTAGTTGTTGTTTTGCTGGTCGAAGATGATGGCCCGGCCCTGCTGGCGGGCCAGGGCGTCGGACTGGGCGAAGTTGATGTCGGCGACGATGGCGCGGACGGTGGACTGGATCCGGAGCACGTCGGTCGAACCGACGTTGGGGACCACCAGGGCGCTGGCGATTCCCAGGAGCACCACGACAATGAGCACCTCGACGAGCGTGTAGGCTCGCCGCCGCGTGGCGTGAGGGCTGTGGACTGCGGTACGGATCACGTCGGACTCCCGCCTCACGGTTTGCTGACTTCGTTCTTGTCGGACTTGGCGTCATCGTTCTTGGGCTTGCGGGTCTCGGGTGGGTTGTTCACCTGGACCGGGGGCATGCTCGTGACCTTGACGCTGATGCCCGAGTTGAGCTTGGCTTCGATGCGCTCGAGGCGGGCGTTGATGGCCTTGAGATCGGCGATCATCACCTTGCGCTGCTCGAGGGCGTTGGTCATCCCGCCCTGGTCGGGCTGGACCTGCGCCTGCGCTTGAGGGAGCGAAGTCAGCTCACCGCCGGAGCGACGGTCGATGAGACCGACTGCGAGGATGACGGCGATGGCGGAGAGAACGGCGTTCTGGTATCCGAAGGCGGGGCGGCGCATGCTGCGACCTCCGAGAGGTGAATGGTCCATGGAAGAGGTATCGGCGGGATTTCGGGCGGGGTTTTGCGGGTTTGGGGGCACGTGTGGAGCGATGAACCGTCGGCGAGGGCGGACGGGTTCTGGGACGCGTGCATCTCCAGGACCGGCCGGACGACAATTACAACGCCCCGGGCTGCAGCGCCCGGGGCAGGTGGTGTTTGGGATGACGGCTCATGGATCAGTGCGGAAAGGGAACATCCTCGCCGTCGAAGCCCGCGGCCCAGACGGTCTGGTTGGCGGGACTGAAGATCCAGCCGTAGGTCGGGGAGGGAGATGTGTAGGCGGTGTCTGGCGTGTCGCGGATGATGATCGTGGAGGCGTAGGCAGGGTCAACCCACTTGTTGCGTGGGGCCTGCTTCATGTACTCGCCGGAGGGCGTCAGAATCTCGCCCCAGGTGCCGTCGCCGGCCTGGATCGTCGGCATGGAGTTGCCGTGCCGGACCGAGAAGACGCCGACGGCGTTGCGGATCTTGCTGAGCTGGCTGACCGTCGCCTGGCTCGCGGCTTCCTTGGTGGCGTTGGTGAACTGCGGGATCACCATCGCGGCGAGGATGCCGAGGATTACGACGACGATAAGGATTTCAACGAGCGTGAACGCGCGCTTCTGCCGCATGAACAGGCTCTCCTGCCGAGCGAGAGGCGCCCCCGGACGCTCCCCGCCAATGCCCTCCCCAGAAAGCTCGGCGTGCCCCGGTAGGGACGCGCCGAGAGAGTAACTTGGTTACACAGACTCAGGGCGTGTTGGGCGTGACGTGGGGATTCGCACCGTTGTTGGTGAGGTCCTCGTCAAAGTAGCAGGCGTAGAGCGTGTTGGTGCCGGTGTCGTAGTTCCAGCCCTTGTCCGCGGTGCCGGGCTGGCCAGCGCCGTAGACGACTTCGATCGCGCCCGCGGCGTTCGGGCACGCCGGGTTACGCGGAGCGGCCTTGATGTAGCCTTCGGCCTTGAGCGTGTCCCAGGCGGTCGCGCCGCCGGCCATGAAGTCGGCCGGGAGGCTGCCGTTGTGGCGAGCCTTGTAGAGCTCGAGCTGGTTGTTCAGCGTGTCGAGCTGGCTCTGGATGTTGCCGCCCTGGGCGTCCTGCGTGGCGTTGGTGAACTGCGGGATCACAATCGCGGCCAGGATGCCGAGGATGACGACGACGATCAGGATTTCGACGAGCGTGAAGGCCTTACGAACACGGGTGCGCATGAGCTTTCTCCTAAGAACCAGTCGGACGGGGTGGGATCCGGCTCCCTTGCCGGGCGGCGATTCCTTGCCAGCCGGCAACTGCGCCGGCCCAACCAAGACGCCCGCCGCGGTGTTTCACGCGAGAAGCGCCGTTGCCGACCGAGCCCTCCCCTTCAGTGCCCGGTCAGCTTCGGGTAAGGATCGGCGGATGGCCGGCGGGTGTTGATTGCTCAGGACCGCGCGAGAGCGAGAGTTGTCCGGTTGTAACGGCTGGGTGCCCGCGGGAAGGTGCGGGCGCGGTTATCGTCGGTCGCGTTGCGGCAAAGTGCGGGAGGACCCCCGGAAGGATTCTCGGGAGAGGCGCGCCGCCGCGCGAAACTACCTATGAAGGGAATCACCCGGGCTTATCGGCCGAGGCCGAACGCGCCGTGGACGGCCCGCATCGCAGCTTCGCCGTCCTCCTTCGCCAGGATGCAGGAGATCTTGATCTCGGACGTGGTGATGTTCTGGATCTTGATCCCGGCGCCCCCTGCACTGCCCTTCGCGTCAGCCAACGCCTGGAACATCTTGGCCGCGACGCCGGTGTGCGAACGCATGCCGACGCCGACGGCGGAGACCTTGCAGAGGCCGACGTCTATTCGGACCGTGCCGCGGCCGAGATCGGCGATGATGCGGTCGAGGACGGGCTTGATGTCCACGAGGTCGGTGTGATCGACGGTAAAGCTGACGGTGGTGGATTCGGGCCCGCTCTCGGACTGGATGATGTCGTCGACGAGGATCCCGGCCTGGGCAATGTTGGCGAAGATGCGGCCCTGGACGCCGGGTCCGCCGGGGAGACCGGAGAGCGTGACACGGCCGAGGTTTACCTTCAGAGCAAGGCCGGTGATCTCCTCCTGCTCCATGTCCTTGGATTCGGGGACGATCATCGTGCCTTGGTCGGGGAGCATGGCGTGCCTCACGTGGATGGGGATGTTGTACTTGGCGCCGAAGAAGATCGAGCGGGTGGCCATGACCTTGGCGCCCAGGCTGGCCAGTTCCAGGATCGCTTCGTAGCTGATGCGGTCGATCTTGCGGGCTTCGGGGACGATCCGGGGGTCGGCGGTGTAGACGCCGTCGACGTCTGTGAAGATGTCGCAGACATCGGCCTTGAGGGCCGCGGCGAGTGCGACGGCGGTGGTGTCGGAACCGCCGCGGCCGAGAGTGGTGACATGGCCGTCGGCCGTGACGCCCTGGAAGCCGGCGACGACCACGATCTTTCCCTTGCCGAGTTCGCGCTTGATGGCTGAGGTTTCGATTGTCTTGATGCGGGCCTTGGTGTGGCTGGGCTCGGTGAGGATTCCGGCCTGAGCCCCGGTCATGCTGATGGCGTCCTGGCCGAGCATCTCCAGGGCGATGGCGGTGAGGGCGATCGAGATCTGCTCGCCCGCGGCCATTAACTGGTCCATTTCACGCTTGGCGGGCGTCGGGGTAATCTCGTTGGCGAGATTGATCAGGCCATCGGTGGTCTTTCCCATGGCCGAAACCACGACGACGACGTCGCTGCCCGCTCGCCGGGCGTCATAGGCACGCTGGGCGCAGCGGCGGATGCGGTCGGCGTCGGCGACTGAGGAACCGCCGAACTTTTGGACGACGAGGGGCAAGGGTTGATTCCGGAAGACTCACCGCAGAGGCGCAGAGGACGCTGAGAGAAGAGTGTGTTCAGAATCCTCCTGACCAGGCCTTCTGTCTTTTCTCAGCGATCTCTGCGCCTCTGCGGTGAGTCCTCATGGCTTCCAACTTGCGGGCGTCCACTTTCGCTCACTCGCCGCGGACTCGACGGTTTTTTCGATGAAGTGGACGCCGCGGGCGCCATCGTAGACGGAGGGGAAGTCGGCGGTCTTGTCGCCGCGCATGGCCTTGGCGGCGTTGAGGTAGATGTTGGCGAAGGCTTCGAAGAAGGCCTCGGGATGGCCGGGCGGGAGGCGCGTCGCGGCCTTGGCTTCATCGCAGAGGTAGCCGTTGCCGCGGCGGAGGAGTTGCATGGGTTGGCCGTCGGGCTTGAACCAGAGTTCGTTGGGAGATTCCTGGTGCCATTCGAGCCCGGCCTTGGTGCCCCAGATCCGGATGCGGAAGTCGTTTTCGTGGCCGATTTCGACTTGGGAGGCAATCAGAACGCCCCGCGCTGACGCTTGGGGCTCGTTGGGTCGGCGGAGGCGGAGGAGCAGGTTCGCATCATCGTCGAGCCGTCGGCCGGGGATGAAGCTGGTGAGGTCGGCGCAGATGACGTCAAGTTCGAGGCCGGTGATGTGGGATACCAGCTGTTCCGCGTGCGAGCCGATGTCGCCGATCGCGCCGCCGGCGCCGGAGCGGGAGGGATCGGTGCGCCAGTCGGCCTGCTTCTGTCCGGACTGCTCCAGCGCGGTCGCGAGCCATCCCTGGTTGTACTCGACGATCACCTTGCGGATGTCGCCGAGCTGTCCGGTGCGGACCATGTGCCGCGCCTGCTTGACCATCGGGTAGCCGGAGTAGTTGTAGGTGACCGCGAAGACGATGCCGGACTTCTTGACGATGTCGCAGAGTTCGCGGGCCTGAGCAGTCGAGTGGCACAGCGGTTTGTCGCAGACGATGTTGAAACCGGCCTTTGCGAATGCCGCGGCGACTTCGAAGTGGGTGTCGTTGGGGGTGACGATGGAGACGAAGTCGATGCGCCCCCCCACTTTGTCCTTCGGCAGCTTCAACTCGGCGTCGAGCATGGCCCGCCACGACGGGTAGTTGCGGTCCGTGGCGAGGCCGAGGTCGCGGCCGCTGGCGAGGGCTTTGTCGGCATTGGAGGAGAGGGCGCCTGCGATGAAGTCGATTTGGCCGTCGAGTGCCGCGGCCTTGCGGTGGACCGCGCCGATGAAGGCGTCGCGTCCGCCACCGATCATGCCCATGCGGAGTTTTGCGTGTGACGTCATAGGAGTCAGGAGGGTACGCAGAGGCGGCAGAGTGAAGACGCAGAGGACGCAGAGAGGAGAATGTGTCAGAGAGAGCAATGCATGGACGGTGGCATTGTCTCGTGGTCTTTCGCCATTTCTGTCGTCATCCCCTTCCGGCTTTCTTACTTACTCTCTTTCCCTCTTTCTTGCTCTCGACTTTGCCTTCTCCGCGGCCTCTGCGTCTTCACTCTGCTGCCTCTGCGTACCGCCTTTCACTTCTTCTCAAACGCCGCGTCAAATGCTACCGAACTCGGTTCAAAGTCCAGCCGTCGCACAAACGCGCAGCTCTCCTTGGCGCCCGCCTCGCGGTCCATGCCGGGGTCTTCCCATTCGACCGAGAGCGGTCCCTTGTACCCGATGCGGTTGAGAGCGCGGATGATGGCTTCCCAGGTGACGTGGCCGCGGCCGACGCTTCGGAAGTCCCAGCCGCGGCGGACATCGCCGAAGGGCAGGTGTGAGCCGAGGACGCCGGACATGCCATCTCCGCCTTTGTTGTTGCCGGGTCCGTAGTGGACCGCGACATCCTTCATGTGGACGTGGAAGATGCGATCGGCGAATCGCTCGATGAACTTGTTTGGCGCGACACCCTGCCAGAGCAAGTGGCTGGGGTCGAAGTTGAATCCGAACGCGGGGTGATTGCCGATCGCGGACAAGGCCTGCTCGGTCGTGTAGAGGTCGTAAGCGATTTCGGTCGGGTGCACTTCAAGCGCGAACTTCACACCCTCGGCCTTGAACACATCGAGGATGGGCCCCCACCGCTTGGCGAAGTCGTCGAAGCCGGCCCTCACGTACTCCGGCGTTGTCGGCGGAAAGGAGTACCACGCGCCCCAGATGCTGCTGCCCGTGAAGCCGTTTACGACTTTGACGCCGAGCTTGGCCGCGGCTTTGGCTGTGGCCTTTATCTCATCGGCGGCGCGGCGGCGGACGCCTTCGGGATCACCATCGCCCCAGACGTGCGGCGGCAGGATCGCTTTGTGGCGCACGTCGATCAGGTCGCAGACGGCCTGGCCGACGAGGTGATTCGAGATCGCGAAGCACCTGAGGCCGTTCCTGTTCAGGATGTCCCAGCGAGACTTGCAGTAGGAGGGATCGGCGACGGCCTTGCCGGGCTCGAAGTGGTCGCCCCAGCAGGCGAGTTCCAGGCCGTCGTAGCCGAAGGACTTTGCCTTCGCGGCCATCGTGTCGAGCGGCAGATCGGCCCATTGGCCGGTGAAGAGTGTGACAGGGCGTGGCATGGGCACAGGATATCCGATTCAGGATGGGCCGCGATCATGTCGTTACCATCCCGCCCATGGCCGCCGGGAACCGCAACCTCGTTCGATTGCTTGAGCGATTCGGGCCTCTGCTCGCGCTGATCCTGCTCATCGCGGGGACAGCGATTGTCGAGGCGGCGACGGTACCGGCGGACCAGCGAGCGTTCCTGACGGCGCGGAACTTCGCGAACATCCTCGGCCAATGGTCGTATGTCGGTGTCGTCGCGATCGGAATGACCTTTGTGATCCTCCTCGGCGGGATTGATCTTTCGGTTGGATCGATGGTCGCCCTGGCCGCGGGCGCGGGCGTCTACACACTCAACGCCGCCGCAGGCTGGGGCGCTCCCGCCGCGATCGCCGCCGCGGCCGGGGTCTGCGTGCTCGGCGGAGTCGTGCTGGGCGCGGTGAACGGGGTCGTGATCGCCCGGGGCAAGGTGGCGCCGTTTGTCGCCACACTCGGAACGCTCGCGATCTACCGCTCTCTCATCCTCGCCCCGGCCGAGGGCAGCGAGATTCGGTCAACGGTGTCGGCCTTTGGCGAGTTGGGTGGGACAACCATTCCAATTCCCTGGTTCGCACCGGACGCCTTTGAAACCGGATCGAAGCACCTTTTCAAGTGGGACGCTCTCAACGTTCGGCTCGGCGTGGTTTTCTTTCTCGGGCTCGCCGCAATCGCCCACGTTGTGCTGGGGCGAACGGTGTTCGGACGGCGCGTCTACGCGATCGGCGACAACGCGAAGGCCGCTCGCTACGCCGGCGTCCGGCTGTCGTGGGTCACCATCGGCGTCTACGCGATTTCGGGCCTCACGTGTGGTATCGCGGCCCTCCTGAATGCCAGCCGCCTGAACTCTGTCTCCAGCTCCACGCTCGGACTGTTCTACGAGCTGGACGCCATCGCGGCGGTCGTGATCGGCGGGACGAGGCTCCAGGGCGGGGCCGGACGGGTCTTTGGCACGGTCGTGGGCGTGCTGATCATGGGTGTGGTCGGTAACATGCTCAACATGCTTCAGGTGTCCAACTTCTACCACGGGTTGGTCAAGGGCCTGATCATCATCGCCGCGGTGCTGGTGCAGCCGCGCAAGGCAGATATCTGAGTTCGCGTCACGCGAACTGAAAGGGATCGACGATGTTCAAGAAAGCCGCCGCTCTGCTCGCCGCTGTCGCCGCGTTCACCCTGATCGGCGCCGCCGGCTCCCCGCCCGCCGCGGAAACCTCGCAACTCGCGAAGAAGCCCAAGATCGGCGTCACTGTCCCCGCGGCTGATCACGGCTGGACCGCGGGCGTGGGCTGGTGGGCGAAGCAGGCGATGGCGCTTCACCCGGAGATCGACTGGGTCTATACGACATCGGCCAATCCCGAGAAGCAGATCGCCGACGTGGAGGACATGATGGTGAAGGGGATTGAGGGGCTCGTGATTCTCTGCACCGAGTCCGCCCCGCTGACACCGATCGCCAAGAAAGCGCACGAGAAGGGCGTGTTCATTGTCAACGTGGATCGCGGCTTCCTTCCCGAGGCCGGGCAGATCGCGGACATCTTCCTTGAAGGCGACAACAAGGCCTTCGGCCGCAAGTCGGCCGAGTACATGGTGAAGAAGCTGGGTGGCAAGGGCAATGTCGTGATCCTGACGGGCATTCCGTGCACGGTGGATACGGATCGGGTGAACGCCGCGAAGGAAGTCTTCGCGGCCAATCCCGGCATCAAGATCCTGGATCAACAGCCGGCGCTCTGGAGCCGTGAGAAGGGTCTGTCGGTCATGGAGAACATGCTCAACAAGCACAAGAAGATTGATGCGGTGTGGGCCCAGGACGACGACATCCTGCTCGGGGCACTCCAGGCCATCAAGGAGGCCGGGCGGGAGAAGGAGATGTGGCTCTTCGGCGGTGCGGGCATGAAGGATGTCGTGAAGATGGTGATGGAGAAGAGCACCGTGGTGCCCGCGGACATTACCTACCCCCCCAGCATGATCGCGACGGGCATCCACCTCGCCGCATCCTCGATGCGGGATGGCACCAAGGACAAAGTGGCCCAGTTCATGCCCAAGCATCTCATGATCGATGTGGAACTGATTACTCCGGAGAACGCGAAGAGCTACTACTTCCCGGAGTCGGTGTACTGATCGATCACAAGGGGGCCCAATGACCGCACCATCCCGCGGCACACCGCATTCGCTGGCGATGGCAGCCGGGCTTTTCACCGCGACCTCGGGCGCGTTCGGTTCGGGCACCATCACTGGCATCGGGGTCTTGACGGGCGGCAGCAGCGCGGCTGTCGCCGTGAGCGATAACGGTGTTCTGACCGGCGTGGCCTTGGTCTATGTCGGGTTGCAGCCCCCGGCCACACCGATCTACACCAATCACGCGGTGATGTGGTCGCTGGGTGGCGGACTTCGCGACCTCGGCCCCACGCCTCTCGATGTCTCCAGCGGCGGGAGGGGAATCAGCGCCAACGGCGCTTTCGTGGCGGGTGAAGTTTCCGCGAATGGCTATCGAGCGATGCGCTGGTCGGAGGGCACAGGGATGGTCCCTCTTGGCGTCCTCCCGGGGTTTACCTCCACAAGCATCGCGTACGGCATCAGCGGGGATGGTCAAGTGGTCGTTGGCCAAAGTTCGGGAACCCAGGGTCTCGACATTCGCGCGTTCCGCTGGGAGTCCGGAATCATGCAGAATCTCGGCGTGCTGCCGGGCGACACGGGCAGCCGCGCAGAAGCCATCAGCCGCGACGGAACCACCGTCGTCGGCACGAGCTTTGGCACGGGCGCGAGGGCGTTCCGGTGGACCGGTTCAAAGGGAATGAGGGATCTCGGTTCGCTCGCGAACCACGTGGGCTACCAGGCCCGCGGCGTCAGCGAAGATGGCTCGGTCATTGTCGGTGTCGCCACGCGCCTCACCGGCATTCCGATTACCGAGGTGTCGCCGTTCCGCTGGGACGGCCAGGGAATGACGGTGCTCGGCATCCTGCCACAAGACTGGTCGGGCGATGCACTTGGCGTAAGCCCGGATGGCCGGATCATCGTCGGGCAAAGCCGCCCGATGGACTCGGTGCCGACCGGGCGTGCCGTCATCTGGACGTCGGGCATGGGCATCGTTGACCTGAATGTGTACCTGCCGACGATCGGCGTTGATCTCACCGGCTGGAAGCTGCAGCGAGCCTCCGCCATCACCAACAGCGGCAGGTTCATCGTGGGCCTGGGCGAGCACCAGTATTCCCCGGGCATGTTTCGGCCGGAAGGGTTCATCGTCCACCTTGCCCAGGGCATTCCGTGCTACGCCAACTGCGACGGCTCCTCGGCCGTTCCCGAGCTCACCGCCAACGACTTCATGTGTTTCATCGACCAGTTCGCGGCTGGGTCCACCTACGCGAACTGCGATGGCTCGACGGCCACACCGGTCCTGACCGCCAACGACTTCACGTGCTTCATCGGTCGCTACGCGTCAGGCTGCCCTTGAGGTCCGCCGCGTTTACTTCAGTTCCCGCACCTTGATGTTGCGGAACGACACCTCATCGCCGTGGTCCTGCAGCGCGATACGCCCTTTCAGCAGAGTGTTGTGGTCTGGATACTTGGTCCACTTGCTGGCCGCCTTGGCCGTGGTGTAAGCGTCTGACGCCGTATCCACATCGACCACCTTAAACCCATTGAGCCAGTGCTCGATCTTCGTGCCGCGGCAGACCACCCGTGCGGAGTTCCACTCGCCGGCGGGCCGGCAGACGTCAAACGCGCACGGGATGAGGTCGTAGAGCGTGCCCGCCCGGGTCTTCTCTTTCTTCCCGTCCGCGTGCCCGGCATCGTCGAGAATCTGCATCTCCGGTCCGGTTTCCCACGGGTACGAGTGCTTCTCGTCGCATCGGTACATGATGCCGCTGTTGCCGCCGGTGTTCACCTTCCACTCGCACGCGAACTCAAAGTCGCCGAACTCATCCTTGGTCACAAGATCGCCGGCGCCTTCGTTGCCGGGGACGCGAACGATCGCCCCTTCCTTCACAACCCACCCTTGAGTCGGAAAGGCTTCTTTTTTGAAGCCACGCCACTGGGCCGTCGAAGTGCCGTCAAAGAGCAGCTTCCAACCGGCGGCGGATTCTTCCTTTGAAAGCACGTTGTGCGTGCGCATTTCCTTGACCTCTGTCCCAATGGTCACAGCGCCGGTCGCCGCCCATTCCGTGCCTCGCGCGAACAACAGTTTGAACTGCGGGTCGGAGATGGATGCCTTCTGGGAGTCCGAGCCTTTCCACACGTGGCCGAGCGGCGTGTGGAAGACCCGGCCTTTGCCGTACTGCATCGTCATCGCCATCGGCTCATCCTGGCCGGTGCCGCGGCTCTGAGGTGATGAGAACGCCTCGGCGAGCAGATCAAACTTGACCCCCTGCGTGTTGACCAGCTTGTGATACAACTCGTCGGGGTGCGCCTTCATCCCCGGCAGCCCCTTGAGAATCGGGTGGTCCTGATTGACGTACTTCACATCGAACGTGTGAAAGTCCCCGTGGCTCGTAGTGTCGTTGATCCACATGAAGCCGCAGACTTTCTCATACTCGGTCCAACCCACGAACGCGTTGTTGGACGCGTGAACGATGACCACGCCCGCCCCATTACGCACCGCGTTCAGGAAGTTCGTTTCTGCGGGTTCGCCCCATCGCGGCCCGTTGTAGTCGAGCACGAAAACCGCGTAGTCGCTCAAGGACTTCGAAAGCACGCCGGGCGAATCGTCCGCAATGTCCACCTTGAACCGGCCTGTCGCCTCGAGCGTGTCCGCGTGGACGCGGCTGGTGTACTGCCAGTTGTGGTTGTTCTGCCCCGTCAGCAGCAGCGCCCGCACCGGCTGGCGGGCCATGGCCGCGGCCGAAAGAGCGAGAACAGCACCCGTTGCGAACATCGCGATTTTCATGGAATCTCTCCGGGCCTGGCCGGCGTGGACTTCTTTCCGAGCAGGTCTTTGGTGACGACGATTGCGGCTTTGGCCTCGAGCGAGCCGACCCAGCCGGCTTGCCTGAGGAGCGCGGTCCACCGCGTCCGCTCGCGAATCGCGGTCTCGCGGACGCGCCCCTCTCCGAGTTCGGAGGCCGGCATCCACCAGCAGGTCCATATGGGCAGGTCCATATCCAGAACCAGGTCGGCGAGCTGGCGTTCGGTCAAGTCCGCATAGGGCGCACGCACGATGACTGAGGCCGACGCGTCAGTCGGGCCCGCCGCGATCGTGGCCAACTGCGATACCAGCACAGCGACGTTCATCGCCCATGCCGCGCCCTGAACATCCGGCGCGCCACCCTCGTGACTTGAGAACGACACCGGCCACACCACGTCGGTGTCTCCATGGGCCCGAAGCTTGGTAGCGAGGTCGAGAAGCGCCCTCACCAGGGCAGTGGCATCGCCTGAGTGCCCAGGCGGGGGAGGATTTTGTTCGGGCTCGAACGCCAGGCCGAAGAGCTCGCCGTGGACTCGAGCCGCACTTACTTGGAACTCGTGCTCGGCCAGCAGGATGGCCTTCGGGCCGGGGGCGGCGGGCCCGGTGGCCCAACGCTGGCCGGCCGCGGCACAGGCGATAAGGCTCCCGACTCCGCCATCGCAAATGACCGCAGTGGATGCCATGGTTGGGTTCATGGTAACGCGGGACCGGTAACCGGGCTTTGGGTCGAGCGGAAGGGCAAGTAAGGGCTGAACCCGCAGTGCCGAACGGGCTGGTGGCCTCGTCCGAGCGGATTGCAATCCGGAATTGCAAACAAACCTCTCACTTTGCTGGCTTCCTGTCCGGCCTGTGGCACATTTGCGCCGAGGCAGCTCGGAGGTTCAGATGAAGATGCTCCCATCCCGTTGTGTTGTAATTTGCGCGTTGACTGCATTCGCGGGTTTCGCCGCGGTCGCTGAGGCGCGGCCTGACTTCGTGCGTTCGACGAACTTCGTCGCCGGCACGACGCAGGGTGGGACGCAGGGCAACCCCAATCCTGTTGGGGGACAGCCGATCTGGCAATACGAAGTGGCGCAGGGCGGAGCGCTCGGCGCTTCGAACGCGTGGTACAAGCAGTCGCAGTCGTCGCAGCTGATGACCTGGGACTCGCAGTGGTACGCCACGGGCTGGGGTGTCTGGTCGAACGGAAACGACGCCAATCCCCCGATTCTGGCGAGCCGCCTGGTTCATAACGTCGCCGCGTCCGTGTACAACGACGTTCCCATGGTGCGGTTCCTGAACCCACTCGGCAACGGCGCCACGCTGAACATCAACGGCACGTTCCAGATCGCCTGGAGCGGCGTGGACGGCCTTGGCCGGCCCAACGATGTCGACGTGGTGATCGCCAAGTACAGCTCGTCGCTCAACGAGACCTCGCTGCTGTACTCGAACACGGTCAGCAAGCCCTTGCCGTTCCCGTCCGTCGGCGACTCGCTCAACCTCCCGATCTCACTGACGGGTATCTCGCTCAACGCGGGCGACTCGATCATCATCTCGCATCGCGGCCGGACCCCGCTCTCCCCCTTGGGCGCGTGGATCAATCTGTACGACAATGTGACCTTCAACACCGTTCCCGCCCCGGGCGCGGCGGCGCTGCTCGGTCTTTCGGGCGCCGTGATGTTCCGGCGTCGTCGGTCGTGACGTTCAGGCGGGCCGGATAGCCCGCCGGTGCCACACGTTTCTATCCACCCGAGCCCCGGCTGTTCTGTTGGCCGGGGCTTTTTCATTTGCCGCTGCAACCCCGCGTGAACTCAACGCCGCGTCGCCTATCCTTGCCCGTTCCGACCCGGAATCCCCCGCGAACGGGGCCACGGACGGGCGGCGGTGGGAGCGACGGCGGTCATGACACTGACGGTCTGGGGCGGGTTCATCGCGGTCATCCTGCTCCTGCTGGCGGTGGATCTTTTCGTCCTCAACCGCAAGGCCCACGTCATCGGTCTCCGCGAGGCCCTGCTGACCACCCTCATGTGGGTGTGCATCTCGCTGCTCTTCAACGTCGCCGTCTACTTCCTCTACGAGCATCACGTTTTCAACCTGGGGCTGCACCCAGCGGCCGTCGGAGCCGGGGCCGAAAAGGCGGCCCAGCTGATGCCTTCGAACGGCAAGCAGGCCGCGATCATGTTTTTCACCGGCTACCTGGTCGAGCAGATGCTCAGCCTGGACAACATGCTGGTGATCGCGATGATCCTCGCGTACTTCCGGATTCCGGCGCAGCTCCAGCACCGGGTGCTGTACTGGGGCATCATCGGCGCGGTCGTTCTGCGCGGCGTGACCATCGTGCTCGGCGCCCAGCTCGTGGAACAATGGGGCGCCTGGGTCTTGCCGCTGTTCGGCGCGTTCCTGCTGTACACCGCGGTCAAGATGCTCCTGACGCGCGAAGAGGATGCCGACATCGAACGGAAACTGATCGTCCGCGCGGCCCGACGCATCTTCAACGTCTCGCCCCACTTTGACGGCAATCGCTTCTTCACGCGCATCGACGGAAAGCGGTTCCTGACGCCGCTGATGATCGCTCTGCTGGTCGTCGACGTGGTCGACCTCATCTTCGCGGTCGACTCCATCCCTGCGATATTCGGAATCACCACGGACCCCTTCCTGGTGTTCTCTTCCAACTGCTTTGCGATCCTGGGGCTGCGCTCGATCTACTTCGCGCTGGCGGCGCTGATCCGCCGATTCCGATACCTCAAGATCAGCATGGTGTTCATCCTCGCCTTCATCGGGGCCAAGATGATCGCCGACCACTGGTACCACCTGAACTCGGAGATTTCGCTGATCGTCATCGGAGCGATCTTGACGGTGGGGATCGCCGCGTCGCTGCTCACCAAGGGGCACGAACGCACGCCCGAGGAGCGGCCCATCGACGACCTGACAGGCGCCGCCGAACAGGCCTGGCGCCGGTCCCGAAAGATCGTCATTCTGATTCTCGGGCTGACGATCGTCTTTATCGTCGCCCCGCTGGTCGGGGCGCTGCCCGGGCCGGGCGGGATTTTCGTCGCCATCGGCGGCATGGCCCTGTTGGCGACCGAGTTCGTGTGGGCCCGCAAGCTTCTGACCTCTATGAAGGAAAAGGCGATGCGGGTGACGGGTCAGGGTCCGGTGGACCACTCGCGGCCGCCCAAAGTGTGGTTGATCCCGATCGTGCTGGTGGCCTTTGCGGCCTTTGTCGCCGCGCTGGTCTGGGCCGAGCACCGGTGGGATGCGCAACTCCCCAAGTGGGCGAAGAACGTGTTTTTCCTGGCCTTCGGGCCCGGAATTGCCGTAGGATACTGGGCGATCATGACGTACCGGCGCTGGCTCAAGTACCGTCAGGCAATCAAGGCCGCTCCCGGCCCGGATGCTGTCGGCGTGCCAGGACCAACCGCTCCGGATTCCGAAGGTCCGGGCCGTCAGCGACAACGCGCGGGCAGCGCTTAAGCAGGCCTTCCAAGGAGGCGCAAGCGGTTGCCGGATGGCCGCTTGTGACCCCGGGTTGGCGAAGCGTTGCCCGAGGCTGAGCCGCTCCATTCCATCCATCAGGTTTTCAACGAGTCCGAGCAGGCTTGCAACGCGGCCACAGGTCGCAACAATGAGCCCGTTCTCGGATGGACCCAGGAACCCCACCCCGCAGGGAGATCTTCTCATGACGGCGATGATGCGACCCGAGGCCACCGCTTCGAGTTGGAAGGATGACAACGGAAAAATGTCCACCACCCCAGCCCCCCACCTTCGTGACAATGTCGAAAAGACCTTCGCGGCCGACGTGTTTACCGAACGCGTGATGCAGCAGCGCTTGCCGAAGGATGTGTTCAAGCGCCTTTCGCGGACAATCCGCCTGGCTGAACCGCTCGACCCGGCGGTGGCCGACGTGGTGGCCGCGGCGATGAAAGACTGGTCGGTCGAGAACGGCGCGACGCACTACACCCACTGGTTCCAGCCGCTGACGGGCCAGACGGCGGAGAAGCATGATGCTTTTATCGTGCCCGACGGGCACGGGGGCGCGATCAGCGAGTTCACGGGGTCGGCGCTTGTCCAGGGCGAACCGGACGCTTCGAGCTTCCCTTCGGGCGGACTTCGCACAACGTTCGAGGCACGCGGCTACACAGCCTGGGATTGCACGAGCCCGGTGTTCCTGAACCGGGCGGGCGGCAACGTGACGCTGTGCATCCCGACGGCGTTTGTTTCGTGGAACGGGGAAGCGCTCGACAAGAAAACGCCGCTGCTTCGTTCGATTGACGCCCTGTCGGAGCAGGCCCTGCGGATCCTGAAGATCTTCGGCACCGACCAGGGTGTTGGGCGAGTTGAATCGACGCTCGGCTCTGAACAGGAGTACTTCCTGATCGACCGGGCGTATTACTTCGAACGGCCGGACCTCCTGACGTGCGATCGATCGCTCTTCGGCGCCCGGCCGCCCAAGGGCCAGCAGCTCGAGGATCACTACTTCGGTTCGATCCCGGGGCGCGTGCTGAACTTCATGGGCGATGCCGAGCGCGAGCTCTATCGCCTGGGTGTTCCGGTCAAGACGCGCCACAACGAGGTCGCTCCGGGTCAGTTCGAGCTGGCCCCCCACTTCGAACTCGCCAACCTGGCGTGCGACCACCAGATGCTCGTGATGGAAACGCTCAAGCGCGTCGCGCCTCGCTACGGCCTGCAGTGCATCCTCCACGAGAAGCCTTTCCGGGGCATCAATGGCTCTGGCAAGCACTGCAACTGGTCCATGGCGACCGACACCGGTGTGAATCTCCTCGACCCGCGCGATGAGACGCACACCAACTCGCAGTTCCTGGTCTTCCTCTGCGCGGTGATCCGCTCGGTAGACCTCTACGCGGATGTCCTGCGGGCCTCGATCGCTTCCGCGGCGAACGACCACCGCCTCGGCGCCAACGAGGCTCCGCCCGCCATCATTTCGATCTTCCTCGGCGACATGCTCACCGACATCATCGAGCAGCTTGAAAAAGGCTCCGCCAAGAGCACGATGAAGGGCGGCAAACTCGACCTCGGGGCCCGCACGCTGCCGCAGATTCCGCGGCACGCCGGCGACCGCAATCGCACATCGCCGTTCGCGTTCACCGGCAACAAGTTCGAGTTCCGGGCCGTGGGCTCGTCCGCCGCGGTGGCGTGGCCGGTGACGGTGGTGAACACCATTGTCGCCGACTCGCTGGACTACGTCGCTTCGGAGCTCGAGAAGGCGCTGGGGAAGAACCCGAGCGAGGCCAAGCTCCAGTCCGCCGTGGCGACGCTGCTTCAGAAGATCGTGAAGCAGCACAAGCGCGTCATTTTCAACGGCGACGGGTACGACGCCAAGTGGCACGCCGAGGCGGAGGAGCGCGGCCTGCCGAACATGCGGAACACGGCCGATGCCCTGCCCGTGCTCAAGTCCAAGAAGGCCGTTGACCTGTTCAAGAAGTTCAAGGTGCTCAGCAAGACCGAAGTGGAAAGCCGGGCGTACATCTTCGCGGAAAAATACGTGAAGCAGGTCGTGATCGAGGCCGAGACGATGGTTACCATGGCCCGAACGATGATCCTGCCCGCGGCCGTTCGCCACCAAACGGAACTGGCCCGGGCCGCCGTCGAGACCACCCGCGCGGAAGTGTCCGACCCTCTGCTGCGGGAGTCGCTCGACCAGTTTGTCGCGACCAGCGGCAAGGCCCGGGAAGCGTGTGCGGGGCTTGAGAAGGCGCTGAGCCATCATGACAGCGATCCGTTCGATCACGCACGCTGGATCAAGGATCACGTGGTGCCCGCCATGGATGAGCTGCGCAAGCACGTCGACGAGATCGAGGCGCACGTCGCCGAAGATCTGTGGCCGCTGCCGACCTATCGCCAGATGCTCTCGATCCGTTGAAAGCGGTTGATGAGGTACGCACAACGCCCCGCCCGATCGGCGGGGCGTTTTTCATTGGCATGCCGGCGGCACGCTGAACTCGACGGACGCCTACGCCGGCTTGGTGAGATGATCGATGGGCTTGCCCAGGAGCCTGGCCACATAGCTCTCCCAGAACTTCGTCCCGGCCTTGCGATCGTAATGTGCGAGGCAGAGCTGCGCAATGTCAACCGAGCCGTAGCACTCGTGGAGGATGATCGCCATCCGCAGGAGCTGCCCCTGGCTGAGTTCTTTGAGCCGCGTGAAGTCGCGGACGAAGATGACATCAGTCCAGATACTCTGGAGCAGGGGCGCCCGCACATCGTTGTTGTTGATCAGTGGTTTGAACGCGCGCCCCTGCAGGCCGAGAAAGCCGTGGTGCATGAACCCGGCCTTGTGAAGAACGCGTGCCACATCGCCGTACAGCGGCTGCCCCTGGTACATCGGGATGAACTCTGCTTCCGTATGGACCACGACGACGTTGCGGAGCAGCTTTGAAGCACCGGCGAACACGTCGGCTTCGGCTCCCTGCACATCAATCTTGATCAGGTCCACGGGCACAGAGGCCAGTTCGGGAATGTCGTCGAGCCGCCTGGTCTGCACTTCCCAGGTGGACACCGGGATGGTCAGTTCCGCGAGATTATTGAAAAGACTGAGCAGCGGCTGGTTGGGCGCGTACAGGCTGCTGGTCATCGATTCGTTGGTCACGGTGAACTTCCGTCGCGTGCCATCACCGACCACGCAGTTCAGGTACCGGTGCCCGGGCTTGCCCATCTGATTGAGCTTGTCGCATTCGGTCCTGACGGCTTCAAAGCCGACAACGTCAAACTTCCCGGGCTTTTCGAGCGGCCCGTATGGAACCTGTTCTGCGGGGATATCCATCGCACCGACATCCACCACCGTGAAGTGGGGCCAGGCCTCGCCGACGATCTCGCCGATAGAAAATGCCATTCCGTAGTATTGACCGCTCCGCGTGATTCCGCCGGAGGCCACTCGAATCCACCCCGAACCGGACGTATTCTGTTCGCCCGCAGGCCCTGTAGCTCAGCGGTTAGAGCAGGCGACTCATAATCGCTTGGTCCCCGGTTCGAATCCGGGCGGGGCCATTGTACGTCGAAGGGAGTTATGTTGAGGCTATCATCCACACCGTGGAATAGTCGAACATAACTTCCGGAGTCTCCCGAATGCCGCGTGCCCTTGTCAGCGTTTCATATCAGGACCTTGTATCCGAAATGCGTCGCCGCCAGCGCTCCGTCGGTGCGCTCGAATCACGCCGCGACAAGCTGCTGAAGAAGCTCAGGCATATCGAAGGCCTGATCGAGTCCATGGGCGGCTCCGGCGGGCGTGCCCGCTCCGTTAGCGGATCTCGCGCGAAGAACTCGATGACGCTCACGGAAACGCTCGAGAAGGTCCTCGCGAGCAAGACGTTGTCCGTCACCGATGCGGCCGACGCCGTGAAGAAAGCCGGGTACCGAACCAGTTCCAACAGTTTCCGCACGCAGGTGAACATCGCCCTGATCAAGAGCGGCAAGTTCAAGCGCGTGGGGCGCGGGCAATACACCGTCAAGTAAGTCGTAACTCGTGACTTAACACAACGCTACGGGCGTAGGCGCTCCCCGAGCTCGGGCAGGTGTACATGAATCTCCGGTGCTCGGCTGCCGTGGCTGTTCACGTTCTGCACGGCAGTTAATCTGCGCCGAGTTGCCACGGGTCCGAGAAACTCATAGCTTGGCCGCCATGAAGCGGCACTTTCTCGGACTGGGCGCGTTCTCGGTCTTGGCGGCGCCAAGCTGGTCCGCCGCCCAGGTCGCACCGGCGGCGGCTGGCGCAAGGGTAATCCCTTTCCGGGCCATCGCCGTGACCACGATTGGCGGTCGACTCGTCCCCGCATCCCCTTGGATTCGAATCAGTCCCCGGCGGGACGCCGGCAACACGCGCCCCGCATTTGACGCTTTCGGCGCTGGACCAACGGGCGAGCCCGCTGGTTTCTGCGATTCCGGGTGCACTCAGAATGGGTGGTGCCCCTCGTCGCAGCCCAACGTGCGCTGGTGGGGCGGGCTCAACTTCCGCTCACCCATGTCGACCAATGACATGACCGTCGCCCCAGCACTGGCCGGTCGCGCCGCCATCCGGACTCAGTTCGCCTGGTGGTGGGCCCACTCCGCTCCGACTCGTTGCTATGTTGCGATCCTGACCGGCAGCAACTTTACGACTTGCCCCACCTCGACTCCGCCGGCGTCCGGCGATCTCGGCGGCGTCGTTTTCGACTTCGGGGAGTTGACCGAGTCAAGCGGATATTGGTGGTCGGACATCGACGCCCGCGGCACCGGGCTGTCGTGGCTACTCCCGGCTTCGGGCTCGTACACCGTGATGCTCGGCACTTCCTACGACGCGGGCACGGCGACGTTCACGGTCGACCAGGCGTGGGGCACGCAGCCCATGCGATGGGGAACCGGTGACCGGGCGGGCTCTTCCGGTCCCATGCAATGGGACGATTGGCGAAACGCCAGCGGCACGCTCGAGTGGAACGAGTGCAGCTATTACGACGACATCCACCACTGTCCAACGCCTGAGGGAGCGATGCTCGCGTTCTGGGTGGACACTTCGTGCTACGCCAACTGTGACGGCAGCTCCGGCTCTCCCTCGCTCACGTCCAATGACTTTCAATGCTTCATCAACGCCTTCGCCGCCGGCCTGGCGTCGGCCAACTGCGACGGGAGCACGGGAACGCCTTCGTTGACCGCGAACGACTTTCAGTGCTTCATCAACGCCTTCGCGGCCGGCTGCCCCTGAACGGCGCCCACTGCCGCTCAAACGCTGTCGAATCCTCGGCCGAACGGGCTGAACGCTCGTCTCGAGTCGTTCCCACGAGACGTGCCGTGGTCGCTCCCGCCTGTCCTACCCTTGCCCCTCCCAGGAGCCTCCATGGCCCGACTCCACGAGTTCGAAGGCAAAGCCATTCTCAGCCGCGCCGGCCTGCGGGTCCCGCTGGGGAAGGCCGTCCAGACACCTCAGGAAGCTCGCGCCGCCGCGGCCGATCTGGGCGGCGAAGTTGTGCTGAAGATCCAGGCATGGACCACGGGCCGCGCGGCGCTGGGAGGGATTGCCTTTGCTTCAACGCCGGATGAAGCCGCGAAACATGCGGAACGCCTGCTCGCCATGAAAGTTGGTTCGTTCCCGGTGACGCACGTGCTGGTCGAACAGAAGCTCAAGTTCGCCCGCGAGTTGTTCCTGTCGTTCTCGGTCGACGATCATGCGCGAGCGCCGGTGATGCTGCTCGCGGCCGCGGGCGGAACCGGGATCGAAGAACGGGCCCGAGAAGTCGCCCGCATCCCCTGCGATGTGCAATCCGGCCCGGACGCCGCGGCACTCTCGAACGCGCTGTCCTCTCTCAACCTGGGCCAGGCACAATCCAAGGTCGCCGAGGCTGCCCGCCAGGTGTTCAATGTGGCCAAGTCGATCGAAGCCCGTTCGGTCGAGATCAACCCTCTCGCCATACTCGCCGACGGCGGAACCGTGGCCGCCGATTGCCGGATGACGGTCGACGACTACGCCGTGTTCCGTCACCCGGAGCTTGGCATCGAAATCGCCCGCGAGCTCGACCACCCCCCCACCGCGCTCGAGCGCATCGCGTATCACGCCGAACAGGACGACCACCGCGGAACGTTCTTTTTCGCCCAGATGAACACGGCCGCGACGCCGGGCTCCAAAGGACTCATCGGGTTCCACGGCGCCGGTGGCGGCGGGTCCATGATGTCGATGGATGCGATTACGAACGAAGGATTCACCATCGCGAACTTCTGCGACACGAGCGGCAATCCATCGCCGGCGAAGGTGTATCGGGCCGCGCGAGTGATCCTCTCGCAGCCGGGTCTCATCGGGTACTTCGGCTCAGGCTCGGGTGTTGCGAATCAGGAACAGTACTGGTCGGCGTACGGGCTCGCGAAAGCGTTCTGGGAGTTGGAGCTCAACATTCCCGCAGTAATCCGTCTCGGCGGCAATACCGAGGACCGCGCGGTTGACATTCTTCAGTCCGCCTGCAAGCACCTTTCGGCGAAAGTCGAAGGCTACAAGAAGACTGATCCTCCGGCCAAGATCGCCGCTCGCTTTGCGGCCCTTGTCGCCGAACATCAATCCCGAGACGGTCAGGAATTGGAACGTGCCAAGGGCCAACCGCGCTCGTGGACTCCACGCCCGCCGCGCCGGCCCAACTTCGTCAGCTCCCCCAAGTCTCTCTCGTTTCCCGTTAAGGCCGGCCGTGTGTGGCTTGATTCCGCCGCGTGGGCCAAGAACGCGCCGGCGATCATGGCCCGCTCGAACGGCCTGTTGAAGGATGACAGCGGCCGACCTGCACTGACGGTTACCCCCGAGGCGTTCCTCGCCAAGGACAGCGACATGATCGCCTGCGAGGTCGAGTGCCGGCGCGATGGAGTTGAGGGCGTGTTTGTCGAACTGGATATCCCGGGCCTGGAAACTCAGTCGGAGCGTCGGTAATGGCGATATTGATCGACGAGACCAAGCGCGTGATCGTCCAGGGCATCACCGGCCGCGAGGGCCAGGCACGCACACGTCTCATGCTCGACTATGGAACCAAGGTGGTCGGCGGCGTCACGCCCGGCAAGGGCGGCTCCGAGGTCTTCGGCCTTCCGGTCTTCAACTCGTGCGCTGACGCCGTTGCCGCCCTTGGCGGGGTGGATGTCTCGGTTCTTTTCGTCCCGGCACAAGGGATCAAGTCCGCCGCTCTGGACGCGATCAACGCCGGCGTCAAGCTCGTGGTCCTCGTTGCGGATCGCGTCCCGGTGTGGGACGCCATGGAAATCGCCGCGGCCGCCAAGAGCCGCAACGCCAGCTTTGTCGGCCCGAACACGCTCGGAATCGCCAGCCCCGGCAAGGCCGTCGTCGGCATGATCGGCGGACGTGCCGAATCTGCGCGGGAATGGTTCAAGGCCCCGCTGCAAGGCGGCACAGGAGTGGGCATCATCTCGCGCTCCGGCGGAATGTCGTCGAGCACGGCGTACTACCTGGGGCAGTCGGGTGTTCGGATTTCTTCGATCGTGCACATCGGCGGCGATGCCGTTCTTGGGCTGCGCATTCCTGATGTGGCGAAGATGTTCGAGAACGACCCCGCGACCGACGCCATCGTCGTCTTTGGCGAAATTGGCGGGTCCCAGGAAGAGGAACTTGCCGACCTGATCAAGTCCGGCACGATCACGAAGCCTGTTGCCGCCTACATCGGTGGCAAGGCCGCCAAGGCCGGGACCCGCTTCAGTCACGCCGGCGCGATCATCGAAGGAAACCGCGGGACTCACGCGGGCAAGGTCGCGGCGTTGCGCGAGGCCGGAGCGACGGTCGCGGATGCCTTTGGCGAACTCCCCGCCGCCGTCGTCGGCGTTCTCCGGGCCCGAAAGAGCCGGAGCCTCATGTCTGACGCGGAGATCAAGGCGGTGTGGACAACCGCGATCACCAAGATCGAGCCCAACAAGGTCGCGGTCCGCGGGCACGACATCGCTTCTCTCATGGGCAAGATCTCGTTCGGCGCCGCGGTGTATCTCATCCTGACCGGCACGCTTCCCGACGAGCGAACAGGCCGCCTGTTGGACGCGATTCTCGTGAGCAGCATCGATCACGGTGCGACGCCTCCGTCGTGCCTCGCCGCCAGGACCGTCGCCAGCACGGGCGCGAGTCTCTCGCAATCCGTTGCCGCGGGAATCATGTCCATCAACAAGCACCACGGCGGCGCGATCGAGGATTGCGCCCGATACCTGGCGGTCCTGCTTCGGCGGGCGGTGCAACAGAAGCGATCCATTGACGAGGTGGCTGCCGAAGAGGTCGCCCGGATCAAGTCTTCCGGTGACCGCATCAGTGGTTTCGGGCACCGCATTCATACCAAGGACCCCCGCACGGGCCGGATGTTCGAGCTTGCCACAGAGGCCGGGCTCACCGCGGCCCCCACGACACACATCGGCGCAGCGCGTGCCGTCGAACGTGCGTTCGCAGCCATTGGAAAGCCCTTGCCGATCAATGTGGACGGAGCCATCGGCGCGATTCTCGCCGACCTGGGCCTCGATCCGAAAGTCTTCAATGGCATTTTCATGATCGCCCGCACGCCGGGCCTCGTGGCGCACGTCACGGAGGAGCAGACCCGCGAGCGGCCAATGCGCCGGATTGACCCCGTCAATCACGCGTACGACGGACCACTGCCCGCGTAAGACGCCTTCCCGGGCGACCCGCGACTATTTTTGCCCAAGCCACTCGGCAACCGCCGCGCCCACCCCAGTCGCGTATTCGCGCCTGACCTTCTCGGTCAGCACGACCAGTTTGGCGCTATCGATCACAACCGCGACCCGTCCAATCGGGGCCCCTCCGAGGCTCGCGAGTTCGACTTTCACGGCGGTCTCGGGATCGCTTCCATTCACTCGAAGCATGATCTTCTCAGGGTTGGCCGTCGTCAGAAGTTCGAGAAGAGCCGTCAACGGCTGCACATTCGCGACCAAGGCCGGCCCCCACGCTGCATCGCCGCACTGATGTTCCCACCCTTCCAGCGTCCGGCGGTAGGCCTGGCGGTCACACGGCGACGCCACGCGAGGCATCGCCAGGGACACCTGCCCGATTTCCGCGGCCTCGCCAGAGACGGGCCGCTTCGAGAGGTACAGAGCCGCATCGGTCTTGATCGCGGCGAGTTGTTCGCCCGCGAGAATGAACGTCTCCGCGTAATCACGGTCGCTCCCCGCACGCTCGAGCCTGGCGACGACGTTCTTCAAGGCGATGTCGGCCGCCTGTCCCACGACCAGGGAGTGACGAACGGTGGACGCCTTTCCGGATGGGTCTCGCGAATCTGTTTCGATCGTGAGCCTGGCGACGGGCTTGTCGAGCCCGGTCGCCGTGGGTGGTCCGGCATCACAGAAGTCTTCGATCCGGGCCGCCGCCAGCACGCCGAAGAGCCGGGCAATGGCGTCAGGATCGGCGGGCTCGGCGATGGGTTCGCGGATGAACCACTTACCCTGCACCCGCGCGAGTGTCAGCGCTGCCCCGGTGTGCCCTTGAATCGAAACGCGAGAGGCATCGGGCCCGACGCCGGGGAGCGCAGCCCGGTTCCGCCACGCCCGGATGCCCGTCGTGATGAGCATCTCGGCGAGGTCCGCATCCACCCACGCGGCCCGGTTCGACTCGACCAGCACCCGCCCGGCGAGACGCTGATCCCCTATCTTGAGCACCTGAAACGCATCGCCGGACTTGATCGTGAGGGTTCCCGCGGGCTTTCCGATCGACCCATCAGCGGGTTGTTCCGGCGCGAGAGCGGCGAAGATCCGAAGCGCGGAGTGGACCTGCGTTTCCGCCGCGGGCCAGGAACGATCCGGTTGGCCCGGCCCGGACAACACAACGGTCCAGCCGCCCGCCGCCCGTCGAACCGACTGGGATGAACCATCTGAAAGGTCCATCCGAATCTCCGTCACCGCCGCGGGATCGAACGTGAGCAGCGACCCCGTCTTGGCCGGCTGGGCCTTTTCCTTGAGAAGCACCAGGGCGGCAACGCCGAGTACAACGGCGACCAGCAGCGCAACAATCACGGCGGTTTTCGACATGGCGGAGTGTACGAGCCGACTGAATTGGGGGTAGGGACGTGCCAGCGTGGTGCCGGCGCCTTTCTGAAGATCGACCGATGCCGAACACGGGCAACAACTTCGGACGCCGACCTCTGATTGGCATCACCATGGACGTCGTGGAAGGCAACCAGGGGCGGCTGAAGGTCGACTGTTCGCTGGCGTACGCCGCGTGCGTGGAGAAGGCGGGAGGGATGCCGGTGATGTTGCCGCCGCTCGTCGACCAGGTTGAGGAGCATCTCCACCTGTGCAACGGGTTCGTGCTCACCGGGGGCGACGACCCGAAGATGGAAGGGTTCGGCGTCGCGACCCATCCTCAGGCCAAGGTGATCCATCCTCAGAGGCAGACCTACGAGCTCGCGCTGTTGGAAGCGTTGCGGCGCCACCAACCCGATGCACCGGTGCTGGGGGTGTGCCTCGGAATGCAGCTCATGGCTCTGCACGCGGGCGGCACCCTTGATCAATATCTGCCCGATTCTCTCGCGAGCCACGCGATGCACAAGAATGGCGAGCACCCGGTCGGGCCGGCGAGCGGATGCGGGCTGATCAAGGCGGGCACAGTCTGGAGCAATCATCGCCAGGCGATCGATAGCCCGGGGACTCTCACCATCGCCGCGACGAGCAGCGACGGCGTCATCGAAGCGGTGTGCGAACCGGCACGCCGTTACTACGTTGGCGTTCAGTGGCACCCGGAACGGACCAAGTCCGCGGATCTTGGTCAACGGATCTTGAACGATCTCGTGTCTTCCTCTTCGCGCTGATGCGTACGGGAGGGCCGTTTGCGCCGCCGCCGCGGCTTTCCGGGCCGGTATTCGTTGACCGTCCCACACTCGAGACACTTGACGCGGACCCGGCCCGACTTTGAGGGCTGAACCTCAAGGCCCCACAGGTCGCCGTCGCAACCCTTACAGCGCCGCCCTTCTTCCTGCGAACGATCTACTCGAACTCGCTGCTCTCGGCGGCCTCGCCAGTGGTGGAACGCCTGGTCACCGATCAACAGAACGCTCGCCACCGTGGCGATAGCGATTCCCTGCCACAGGGCCTGGCCCAGTCCGTAAGCCACCGCCCCGATGACCAAAACCAACACGGAAACAGCAACCCTCGTCTTGAGGCCCTTCGCGAGCATCGCCCCAGTTTACAGTTTCTTCGCAGGCATCAACCCGCCCGAATCCTCGACACCCAGCGTCGCGTAGATCTCCCTCGTCGCCGTGCTGCGGTTGAGCGTGTAGAAGTGAATCCCCGCAACGCGATGGTCCAGCAGGTCGCGGCACTGCTCGGTCGCCCAGTGGACACCCACGCGCTTCACCGCTTCCTCGTTTCCGTTGGTGCGGTTGATCGCGCGAACGAGCGGCGCGGGGAACCTCGCCCCGAGGGCGAGCTCCGCCATCCGCTTCATGCCGGGAATGGAGGTCACCGGCATGATGCCGGCGATAATGGGGACCTTGATCCCGGCCAGCCCGCACCGATCACGGAAGTCGTAGAAATCGTGGTTGTCGAAGAAGAGCTGCGTGACGATGGCATCGGCACCTTCATCAACCTTGGCCTTCAGACGATCGATCTCGAGCAGCCGATTGGGCGTGTCCGGGTGCCCCTCAGGAAATCCCGCGACGCTGATTCCAAACCCGCGAGGGTCCGGGTGAGCGCCGGACTGGTTGAACTTCTGGATGTACTTCACCAGCTCCGCCGCGTGCTTGAACGACTTGTGAGGATCGCCACCCGAAGCGTCCCTTGGCGCATCGCCCCGGAGCGCCATGATGTTGCTGATCCCGGCCTGGGCGTACCGGCTCAGTATCTCGTGAATGTCCTTCTCATCGTGACAGACTGTCGTCAGGTGCGGAACGGCATCCAGCGCCGTTTCTTTCCGCAGCCTCAGTACGAGGTCGGTCGTAATCTGCCGTGTCGAGCCCCCGGCCCCGTAGGTGACCGACACGAATGTCGGTTTGAGCCTCTGCAGTTCCGCGATTGACGTAAACAGACTCTGCGCGGCGTCCAGGCTCTTGGGAGGAAAGAACTCAAAGGAAAACGTCGTCGGGTATTGGTTGAAGATGTCGCGGAGGTGCATGGGGACGACGCCGTGCGGCTCTCAATACTCCCGGTTCCGGCCTGTTGATCGGCTTCTGTGGGGTGAGGGAATATACGCCTCGCCGTTCCCGTCCGGAATAACCGCGAGCAGACCTAGGTCCATGCACACCCGCCGATCCGCCAGTAGCATCCCCTCGTGAGATTCGCTCAGTCCCGCCCAGTCGCCGCCTCCGGAGGGCTTTCCATGCTCGCCGTTCTCTCGCTCATACTCGCTTCATGCCTCGCCGTTCCGCGCCAACCTGGCGGTGGCGAGAAGCCCTCTCTCACGCCACTTCAGACCGTTGCCGAGCGATCAGATTTCAAGGCGACCGCGCGGAACGACGACGTCAATGCGTTCCTGAAGGGCCTCGCCGACCGGTCCGAACTCGTCAAACTCTCCGACCTGGGCACGAGTCACGAAGGTCGCACGATCCCGCTCGCCATCATCGCCGATCCTCCGGTGATGAAGCCTGAAGAGGCGCGGCGTTCCGGCAAGCTCGTGGTGCTGATCATTGGCGGAATTCACTCCGGCGAGTGCGACGGCAAGGAAGCCCTGCTGGCCCTGTGCCGCGACATCGTGACCAAGGACCGCGAACCGCTCAAAGACCTGGTGCTCCTCGTCGCCCCGATCTACAACCCCGATGGAAACGAGAAAGTCGGACCGCTCGACAAGCTCCGCCCCGGCCAGGTTGGACCCGATGAGGTCGGTACCCGCGCCAACGGCCAGGGCCTCGATCTCAACCGCGACTTCGTCAAGCTCGAAGCCCCCGAGACCCGCGGCCTGCTCAAGTGCATGAACGAATGGAACCCCGCGATCTTCATCGACACGCACACCACCAACGGCTCCTACCACCGCTACCCGCTCACGTATGACGGCCCGAAGAATCCCGCGGGCGACCCCTCCATCATCGAGTTTTCTCGAGACACGATGCTCCCCGCGATCGCCGCGGCCGTGAAGGAATCCGCCGATCTCGACACGTTCTGGTACGGCAATTTTGAAGAGGATCACACCAAGTGGGAGACATACCCGGACGAGGGGCGGTACGGCATCCCCTACGTCGGACTCCGAAACCGGCTGTCCATACTCACCGAGAGCTACTCCTACGCGACCTACAAGCAACGGATCGATTCGCAGTATGCCTTCGTGCGGGCTTCTCTCCTGTATGCCGCGTCGAAGAGAGCGGACATCAGGAAGCTGATCGACGACGCCGACCGTCGGACGACCGAAGCCGGACGCACGCCCAGCCCCGAAAGCACCGTGGCCATACGGTCGAAGATGGTCGCCGCGCCGGGTAAGACAACGGTGAACGGCTTTGTTGAGGAACGCACAGACGGCCGCACCCACCCGACATCCGCGCACAAGGACTACGAAGTCGATCTGTTCACTCGCTTCGCGGCCGAAACAACGGTCAAGCGACCTTACGCGTACATCATCCCGGCCACCGGCGGACCAAGCCCCGTTTCGGTTCAGCCCGTCGCCTCGTTCGATCCGTGGGCCGTCAAGACCATTGAAACGCTCCAGCGCCACGGCGTGCGACTCGACGAACTCCGCGAAGACATTGACATTCCTATCACCGCGTACACCGTGAACGCGCTCACCCGGGCCCGTTCATTTCAAGGGCACGAGCTCGCAACTGTGAAGGTGGCCGCCAGGGAGGACACGCGTCGCATTCCCGCCGGCTCGCTCGTCGTCCGCACGGCTCAACCACTCGGGTCGCTCGCGGTCTACCTGCTCGAACCCGGATCCTCCGACGGCCTGGCGACCTGGAACTTCTTTGATGATGCTCTGGCGCTCGACAAGGACTTCCCTGTGCTTCGCCTCGACGCCGCCGCACCGCTCACGCTCACTCCCGCCAGGTCCCTCATCGAGAATCGCGAAGCGCCCAGACCGGTGACGTTCGACGCCGTGTACGAATCCGATCGCGGCCCCAACTTCAACGGTTCACCCATCGGCGGCGTCACGTGGCTTGACGACGGCGAACACTTCCTTCAGTCCAGGGAAGGGAAGCTCTACACCGTCGAAGCTCTGACCGGCAAAGCCGAGCCGTTGTTCGATCCCGGGCCAATCGCCGCCGCGCTTCGCAAACTCCCGACCATGGCCGGCCGCGCCGCAGAGTCCATCGCGAACCGCGGCAGCTTTACGATGGACAAAGCACGCACCGCGGCCCTGGTCGAGCACGCGAACGACCTGTACTACTTCACGCTTGACGGCAAGACGGCGACCCGCCTGACCAAGTCGCCGCAGCGCGAAGAGTTGGCATCGTTCAGCCCGGATGGGCGGTTTGTCGCGTACGTGCGCGACAACGACCTGTGGGTCGTCGACGTTGCCACCCAGACCGAACGAGCCCTGACAACGGGCGGGACCGATCTGCTTCGACACGGCAAAGCCGACTGGGTGTACTACGAGGAGGTCTTCAACCGCAACTGGCAGACCTACTGGTGGAGTCCGGATTCGTCGCGCATCGCGTACATGGAAATCGACAGTTCACCCATTCGGCCCTTCGCATTGGTGAACTCCATTCCCGATGATCCGGCTCTTGAAAAACAGCCCTTCCCCAAGCCCGGCGACCCAAACCCGCGTGCCAGACTCTTCACGGTGGCGGTGGCGGGCGAGGCGCCCCAAGAGGTCAACCTCTCCGGGTACTCCTTGGAAGACCGACTCGTTCAACTCGTCGGATGGTGGCCAGACAGTTCCGCGGCGTACGCCATGGTCACCAACCGCACCCAGACGTGGCTGGACGTCCTCTCGATTCCGCCCGATGCGGGAAACCCAAAGGTCCTCTTCCGCGAGACCACCAAGGCGTGGGTGGACACACCGGGCAGTCTTCGCTTTCTCAAAGACGGTTCATTTATCTTCCAGAGCGAGAGAACCGGCTGGAAGCACTTCTACCTGTACGCGAAGGATGGACAACTGCTCCGCCCCCTTACCGCCGGCAAGTGGGAGGCGCGGTCCATCTCGGAAGTCGACGAGGGCAACGGCTGGCTCTACTTTTCCGGCACCCTGAGCAGCCACATCGCGGCCAATCTCTACCGCGCATCTCTTGATGGATCCGATCCCGATTCTCCCGAGCGCCTGACCAACGAGCCAGGATCGCACCGAGCGGATGTGTCCCCCAAGGGCAAGTACTTCGTCGATTCATGGTCGAGCGCCACTCTTCCTCCGAGGACGGTGTTGAGGAAGACCGCCGACACCTCGATTGTCCGGTGGCTCGACACGAACCCGGTTCGAGACCTGGACCGTTACATTTTCGCACCGATGGACCTTGTTCAGATCGAGACGCCCGACGGCTTCACTCTCGAAGGCTCCATCATGAAGCCGCCCGGGTTCGATGAATCCAAGAAGTACCCGGTTTGGTTCATGACCTACGCCGGCCCGCAGGCTCCCACCGTTTCCGATTCCTGGGGCGGCGGCCGCGCTGGCGACCAGGTCCTCGCCCAGCAGGGGATCGTCGTCTTCCGGGCCGACCCCCGAAGCGCGAGCGGCAAGGGCGCCGTCTCCGCCTGGACCGCGTACAAGCAGCTCGGCGTTCAGGAACTCAAGGACATCGAAACCGCGATCACCTGGCTCAACCAGAAACCCTGGATCGACTCCACGCGCGTCGGCATGTCAGGCTTCAGCTACGGCGGGTTCATGACCGCCTTCGCGATGACCCACTCGAATCTCTTCGCGGCCGGAATCGCGGGCGGCACGGTATCCGATTGGCGCGACTACGACTCCATTTACACTGAACGTTACATGCTCACGCCTCAGGACAACAAGGCCGGGTACGAGAAGACATCCGTCGTCGCCGCCGCGGCAAAGCTGCACGGCAGGATGATGATCGTCCACGGCATGATGGACGACAACGTCCACGTCCAGAACGCGACCCGTCTCGTCCGCGCCCTGCAGAACGCCGGCAAGCCATTCGAAATGATGTTCTACCCCGAGAACCGGCACGGCGTCGGAGGCAAGCACTGGAACCGCACGCAGAACGAGTTCATCACCCGGACGCTCGGCGTGCCGGCGAGCGCCGCCCCACTCGACGAAACCAAGGACAGCGGCTCCCCCGAGCCTCAGCCCCCTCCCCGCCGCCGGCGGCCGCGTTCCGGTCCGTAACTCTCGATCACGAACCTACACTTCCACGATGTTCCGCAAAGTCCTTCATTCCAAGATTCACATGGCCCGCGTGACCGCCGCGCTCCCCGACTACATCGGTTCGATTACCATCGACGCCGACTACCTCGAGGCGTGCGGGATGCGCGTCAATGACGCCGTCACCATCGCCAACTGCCGCAACGGTGAGCGATTCGAAACCTACATCTTCCGCGGCGAACCGGGGTCGCGGAAATTCGAAATCAACGGCGCCGCGGCCCACCTCGTCGAAGTCGGCGACAAGCTCATCATCATGCACTACGCCTACATGTCGGACGATGAGTACAAGACCCACCGGCCCAAGGTGCTCATCATGGGTGAGGGCAACCGCGTCGAGAAGACCATGCGGTACGAGCCGAGCTGATCTCGGTGGCACGCCTCTCCGAGGCGTGATGTGCGCTCGCTTCGAAGAGGCGTACCACGTTCTTACCGCTTTCCGTACTGCTTCTCGTAGTACTCGCGGTACGCCCCGCTCTTGACCCGCTCCCACCACTTGCGGTTGTCGACGTACCACTTGCACGTGGCTTCCAGGGCCTTTGGCCAGGCCGATCGCGTCGGCTGCCATCCAAGCTCTCGCTTGATCTTGGAGGCATCGATCGCGTACCGCAAATCATGGCCGAGGCGGTCCTCGACGTTCCGGATCATCTCTTTGCCCTTGCCCATGATCGCGAGAATCGAATGGGTAAGTTCCAGGTTGCTCCGCTCGTTGTTCCCGCCGACGTTGTAGACCTCGCCCGACTTGCCCTTCTCGAGCACCGTCAGGATTGCCTCGCAGTGGTCCTCGACGTGCAGCCAGTCGCGGACATTCGCGCCGACGCCGTAGAGCGGCACCTGCTTGCCCTCGATCAGGTTGGTGACGAAGAGAGGGATGACCTTTTCGGGAAACTGGTACGCGCCAAAGTTGTTCGAACAGCGCGTCGTCAGCAGGTCGAGCCCGAAAGTGTGGAAGTACGCCCGCACCAGGCAGTCTCCACCGGCCTTGCTCGCCGAGTACGGGCTGTTGGGCTGCAGCGGTGTATCTTCACGGAACAGCTGCGACTTGTCTTCCAGCGGCAGCGTCCCGTACACCTCGTCCGTGCTCACATACACAAACCGCGGCGGCGGCTCCCCGTGGCCCCCCTTGTGCTTCACCTGCATCCGCCGCAGCACATCCAGCAGCACCTGCGTCCCCAGCGTGTTCGCGCGGATGAACGGCCCCGCATCGAGGATCGATCTGTCGACGTGGCTTTCTGCCGCCATGTGAACAACGCCGTCAAACTCGCCGCTGCCGATCAGCCTTTCCATCAGCGGCGCATCGCAGATGTCGCCCTTGACGAACGTGTATCGCGAGTCGCCCTCAAGGTCCGCGAGATTCTCCGGGTTCCCCGAGTACGTCAGAACGTCCAGATTCGTAATCTTCACACCCGGCCGCGCACCAAAGACGAATCGAACAAAGTTCGACCCGATGAACCCGCTGCCGCCGGTCAGGAGAATGTGCTTTTGCATTCCGGTCGCCTGTTGCCTTGTGCCTGATGCCTTTTGCCTGCTTCTCGATCACGACCCGAGCCTAGGCCTCCAGCCGCCGCGCGACCTTCGCCAGGTTCGCCCGCCAATCCGGCATCGGCCCAATCAGCTTCTCCGTCTCACTCAAATCGAGAACGCTGTACGCGGGCCGCTTCGCCGGCCGCGGGAACTCCGCGCTCGTGCACGGCTCGACCTTTCCGGGCGCACCGGTCAGCTTCCCAATCTCCCCAGCAAACTCAAACCAAGTGCACTCCCCGCCATCGGTCACGTGCTGCATCCCCGTCGCCCCCGCATCGATCATTCCCAGCGTCGCCGCGGCCAGATGCTCCGCACTCGTCGGTCTTCCCCGCTGGTCGTTCACGACCTTGATGCTCGGCTTGTCGCGCAAGAGCTTCGCAATCGTGCGGACGAAGTTGTTCCCCCACGGGGCGTAGAGCCAGCTCGTCCGGATGTTCATCCACGGGCCTTCGGACTTCTCTAGCAGCGCCTCGCCGACCGCCTTGCTCCGCCCGTAGGCGTTGAGCGGCGCTCGCTCTTGATTCGTCCGGTAGGGCGAGGTCGCCAGTCCATCGAAGACGTAGTCCGTGCTGTAGGTCACGAGCATCGCTCCAACCTCGGCGCACCGAACCGCGAGATCGCCGACCGCTCGCCCGTTGACCTTCGTCGCCGCGGCCTCTTCCTTCTCCGCCAGATCCACGTTCGTCCACGCCGCGCAGTTCAGCACGAACCGCACGCCGGGAAAGATCGCGGCCCGCACAGATGCCGGGTTACAGACATCGACCTCGTCGAGATCCACAGACCGATACGGCAGCGCGTTGTATTCCAGCGCGGCACCGAACGCCCGCCCGAGCATTCCCTTGCCACCGAGAACGAGAAAGACGGGAGCTGCCCCGCTCATCCGTGCCGCACTCCCCACGGGAACCCCGGCACGCCGTCGTGCGCCCGGCGTTGCTCATCCGGCTGTTTCGCGTTGTACGCGTGCGTGACGTAGTAGAGCAGCCCCGCCTGCACATCCCCCACCGTCGCCGCACCGTGCCACAGGGGCGGCGGAATGATCATCACGCCGGGCTTCTTCTCGCCGATCACCGCGAGCCACGCCTTCTGGTCCTCTTCGCGGTACACACCAACTTTGATGTGGCCTGTCAGGCAGATCCAGAAATCGGTCTGCAGCGAGTGCCGGTGCCACGCCTTGATCACGCCCGGATACTGCACCGAGAAGTTGACCTGTCCCTCCGGTTTCATCACGCCCAGGAGTTGGTTCATCAGCGACCAGCCGCGGTCATCCGTGAACACCTGCTGCGGGACGAACACGGGCTCCTTGCCGGCCATCGCGGCCTCGAACGCCGCGGGAACCGAATCGGTCATGACACGTGGTGAGGTCGGGGTCAAGGGATTCTCCGATCAAAGGCTGTACGCAGACGCCGCAGAGTGAAAACGCAGAGGGCGCGGAGAGGAACAAGCATGGTCAAAGGCACTCGCGTCCGGCACTCTGTCTTGAACACTGTTCTCACTCTGCGATCTCTGCGTCTTCACTCTGCGACCTCTGCGTACAGCCTTAGCTTTTCGCCCCGACAAACTCGGCATGATTGGCCCCGCCGTCCGCGACGTACGCGCTCGCCCGGTGCAGGCTCTCAAACTGCCCCGCGTCTGTCCACCATCCATCCAGGATTTCGTACGTCAGGTCGCCCCGAGCCAGGTACGCGTTGTTCACGTCGGTGATTTCAAGCTCGCCGCGCCCCGAAGGCTTGAGACCCTTGCACATCGTGAAGACGTCGTGATCGTAGAAGTAGATGCCGGTGACCGCGTAGTTGCTCGGAGCCTTCTTGGGCTTCTCGATGATCTCGACAATCCGGCCCTGTCCGGCCTCACCTTCAAAGCGGGCCACGCCAAACCGCTCCGGGTCCGGAACTTCCTTCAGGAGCAGCTTCGCGCCGCTCGCCTGCGTGAAGAACGACCCGGACGCCCGCTTGATGTTGCTCTCGATGATGTTGTCGCCGAGCACAACGCAGATCTTCCCGCCGTCGGCAAACTCTTCCGCCAGTTTCAGCGCATCCGCGATCCCGCCCTCGCCCTCCTGGTAGGCGTACTCCAGGTGCCGGATCCCCAGGTGCTTCCCGTTCTTCAGGAGCTTGAGGAAGTCCCCGGCGTGCTCCCCACCCGTCACGATAAGAATGTCCCGAATGCCCGCGTTCAACAGGCACTGAATCGGGTAATAGATCATGGGCTTGTCGTACACCGGCAGCAGGTGCTTATTGGTCACCAGCGTCAACGGCCTCAGCCGCGTTCCAAGCCCGCCCGCAAGGATGATCCCCTTCATGCGTCAATCCTCCAGCAGCCGCATTCATCGGCCTGCCGGCCGCTGTGCGTGAGGCGATTATAAGACCCGTACCTCCGCTTCCCCACGCGCCGCCGTCACGATTGCCTCAGACCTGAGCGACACCGCACAGCGCGGTGCCGAGAACATCAAATTTCCGCCTCGACCCTTGCTTCAAACCGCTCCCCGTGGTCTACTGTCATACGAGCCTTTGTTTGCCATTCAATGTACGGGTGGGTGTGTTTCGGAGTCCGTCCCGACAGGCCGGGACAGGCAGAGAGTGAGAGGAAAAATGTTCAGACTTGCCACTGCGGTGGGCGCTGCATCTGTGCTCTGTGTCGCCGCCGCCGCCAGCGCCGATCCCGTCCTCCAGTTCGACGTCAACAGTTTCGCCGTTCAGTCTCACAACGCGGCGGGCGGAAGCTCCGCTTTCGGCGGGCTGACGCACACGGGCTCGATCAACTTCTCGATGATCGCCAACACCACGGTTCTCAACGGCATGTTCGGCAACACGGCCGCGGGCGGGCCCCTGGTCAACATGGGTTTCAACGGTTCGCTGTCCAACTTCACCGGCCAGATCAACATGGTCAATGGCCAGGTCACCGGCGGATCGCTTTCGATCGCGGTCAACGGCGGAACGGATACCTATACCACGAACATCTCCTCCGGCGGCCAGGTGTCCACCTATGTCGGCGGCGGATTCAAGATCGAAGGCCTCATGGGAGGCGGCGCTTTCAGCGATGCCCAGTTCGGCAACGTCAACGTCTCTCCCTGGTTCAACCTCCCCCTCATCGGCAGTTTCCTCCAGTTCAACTGGCTCCCCGATGAGTTCGGCGCGGGCTCGGGCGACATGGATGTCTTCGTCAATGTCGTCCCCCTCCCGACCGCCGCCTGGGCTGGTCTTGCGATGCTCGGCGGGATCGCCCTCATCCGCAAGGCTCGTCGCCGCTGAGGCCTTCGCTGTTCTCAGAGCGAACGACCGTTTCGTGTGCCCGAGCGCATTTTCTGCCGCCCCTCTATCGATCCACGCAACATCGCGTGCCCTCATTCGTTTCACGCCTTGCTCAGTGCCTGTTTCTGAGGTATAGAGAACACTGTCGATCGATGATCGGCCGCGGTGAGAGGCGGCCGGCCTGCGTGAGGGACGATCGGCACGGTGAGGGAATGCCGGGACTCTCCGGCAAGAAAGAGGGCGGCCATGCGGGCCTCCAAAGGCTTCGCCGCGGCGACGATCGTCGTCGCATTCACACTCTGCTGCGCTGTGGTCCTGGGCGCTGATCCCGCGTCGAGTTCGCGTCGCTCGGGGAACGGCGCCGATTCGCCGCACATCGCCCCCATGCCCGCCACGGCGTGGGCGAGCCTGGGAACGGTCGCCGCCATCATCGCGGTCCGGCGCTTCCGGCGTCGCGGCGATTGACGGATCGGTTCAGTCCACCCAGGGCGTGCAGCGGATCTCGTCATTGGCCCCGAGGCGGACGTCCTTGTACGGTCGGAGCAACGCGTTGGAGTTGCGACCCGGCTCGTTGTCCGACTCCACGATGCCCGTCAAGTCGTTCTCGTTCACGAAGAGATTGTCGTGGCTGTTGCGCTGCGATGGCCCCAGCGCCGGGAACGACCAATGCAGCGCTTTCGGGTCCGGCTGGCTTTCCTGGCTGACCCGCCCATCGTTGTATCCCACGTTGCCGTTCCACCGCTTCGGAGAGCCATGAATCCGCAGCGCATTGGAGTTGGTGCCGAAAGGCCCCGGCACAAGCTGCCACGCCCCGGGCGAGCCCCCGTACACCGGACCTCGATCACTGAAGACCGCCTCGTTCGTGTTGTAGGTGCTCTGCCATCGGGCCCTCCGCCCACCAAAGGGCATCAGGTGGGCGTACGACGTGTTGGCGTTGATCGATCGTCTCACCGACCCTCCGCCCGTCCCCTGCTCGTCGGGCACGCCTGCAAAGCCAGGATCCCACGCCGCGGCCTTGGGAACCAGGGCCCGCTGGGGTTCGAGGTACTCGTACCCCTCATCGACCTGCACGAGCTCGTTGACCTCCGACGGACAGCGGCACAGGACCGGCGGTACCAACCCTGAGTACACCATCAGCGACATGATGTTGCCCGTGTTGTTCTTCTCGGCGTCCACGATCTGGACCGCGACGGTCGCCTCGGTCTGGTCCACCTTGCTGGGCAGGGGGTAGCTGTCGCCGTTGTTTTGGGCCCACATGACCATGCCCTGGACGATGCTTCGGATGCTCGTCGAGCACTTGAGCTGGCGGGCGGTCCGGCGTGCCTGTCCCAGGGCGGGCAACAGGAGGCTCATCAGGGTCCCGATGATGGCGATGACGACCAGAAGCTCAATCAGCGTGAAGGCCCGCTCAGAGGTGGTGGCGGACCGCGCTGGGCGCCCTCGGGGCATGGCTTGTCGCGGGCGAGGCAGGGAAACACCCACGCGGCACCTCCGTCGCTGTGCTTATACACCTTCGGCGTTCGGGCGGTTTCATCCCGAAACTCGACGGCCCCGAATCGCCGCGTCCGGCCCCTGGATGCCCTTGGGCAGCGGCCCTCTTGAGTGTGAACTCAGGATCGAACCGGAACTCAGTCAACCCAGACCTGGATTGTCGGAGCCGTGTTCGCGCCGGTGACGGCGAAGAGGGGGCGGATGTAGGCGTTCGCGTTGTTCGCGACCGTGCCGTCGTTGTAGGTGCCCTGCTGGTTGGCGCCGGCAGAAGCGCTCTGGCCGCCGGCGGCCTCGGGGGCGCCGGTGTTGTCGTTCTCGTTGATGAAGATGTTGTCCGGAACGGTCCGGGTGTTGCCCTGAGCCTGGCCGAGCGTGAAGGTCACGTTCTCGGGGTCGGCCTTGGTGAGGAACTCGACGTGGTTGTCGTTGAACGCTTCGTTACCTTCCCACTTGACCCGGCTACCGTGAATCAGAAGCGTGATCGACTGCTCGCCGTAGACCGAACCCGTGACCAGGTTCCACTGGCGGGTCGCGCCGGTGCCGGTGAGACTGAAAATCGGGCCGCGGTTGCCGATGACGACTTCCGAGGCGTTGAAGCTGTTGGTCCAACGGGCGCGACGCTTGCCGAAGGGCGGCGTGTGGCCGTAGGAGTTGTTGCCCGGGTCAGTCGCCGTCTGGGTGCCGATCGCGGCGTCCATGGGCGTGCCGCGGAACTTGGGATCCCACGTGGCCTGAACGGGCGTGACGGCGCCGGTGGGCTGGTCGAACTCGTACGCGTCGTAGAGGCGAACGACGCCGCTGGCCTCAGCGGGGTTCATGAAGATTTCCGTCGAGACCGTGCCGTTGAAGATGAGCATCGACCAGATGTGCCGGGTGATGTCCTTCAGGTGGGCGTTGGCCGTGGTCTGATTGACCACGTAGCTGGCCCGGTCCACACGGCTGGGCAGGGGATAGTCGTCCCCGTTGTTCTGCGCCCAGGTGACCATGCCCTGGTGCAGGCCGCGGACCTGGGTGCTGTCCTTGAGCTGGCGGGCCGACTGACGGGCCTTGCCCAGCGCCGGGAGGAGGATGCCGATGAGCAGGGCGATGATCGCGATGACCACCAGCAGCTCGATCAGGGTAAATGCCTTACGGATTCTCATTGCTGTCTCCAAACATGTCTGGGGTCCCGGCTTTCACATTGAAAGTCCGCGGGCCCCGGGTTTCCTTGCGTCAGCGTCGGACAACGCGTCCGATGCTGTTGGCGCTCTCGCGCCGTGCATACCACGATTCCCGGATGGGCCTCCGCCGGTCCGCCGCGGAACCGAAGAGCGGCACCCGAATCGAGAAGCGACAACACATCGCACCCGAAACGTGGCGCCGAACCGGCTACGCGATCTCAAGATGAAGGCCGATCCGCCGAAACGATCCGCCCCTCGGAGAACACGAGATTCCGTGTTCTGCGGGAGCCATCAAGTTGTCGGCGGGCATTGCGGGGGGCTGACAATCAGTCGGCAGCCAGCGACAATTCATAAGGCCATCTGGAACCAAATCACCCACATACTCGCCATACCAAACTGCACGCGTGCACCTACAAGATACAGTGAACTTTCCGCATGTCAAGCCGGGGGGGTTGCATCCCCTTGCAGAATCCTTGATTCCGGAGCCTTCTGTCCGGCACCTCCTTTCCGCAAACCTGGGAAGGGGCTGACGCAGCTCTGGCCGCGTCACGATGGGACGCTACCTTGGGGACTCAAGGAGCCCCGCCATGAGTCGTATCGACCCGGAAGCCCGACTGACTGAACTGGGACTCAAGCTTCCCTCCCCTTCCAAGCCGGTGGCGGCGTACATCCCGTGCCGAAGGGCAGGATCCTTGCTCTTTGTGAGCGGCCAAGTGCCGTTTCGGGACGGACAACTGATTGCCAAGGGGGTGGTCCCGGGGCAGGTTTCGATCGAGACCGCCCAGGAATGCGGTCGCCAGTGTGTGCTCAATGGGCTCGCGGCGGCGAAAGCGGAGCTCGGCACCTTGTCGAGCATCCGGCAGGTGGTGCGGGTGGGCGTATTCGTGTGCAGCGAGGCGGGCTTTTTCGACCAGCCCAAGGTGGCCAATGGCGCGAGTGAACTTCTCGTCCAGGTGTTCGGAGACGCCGGCCGACATGCACGAGCCGCGGTGGGAAGCATCGCGTTGCCGCTCGGGGCGCCGGTGGAGGTGGAATTCTTGTTTGAAGTGGAATTGGACAGGAACGGCGGTACGCAGAGGCGCAGAGTTCACGCCGAGGACGCCGAGGGGAACCAGTATCTGGAGCCAGGAACACCGGGGTGGACTGTGCGGGTGCTGCACGACGGCATCCGCATGACCTTCCGACCACGGCCTTCCTCGCTGCGTCCTCTGCGTGATCTCGGCGCCTCTGCGTACTCGTTATCCGAACGCTTTGCGGTAATCC
>JBGANS010000002.1:0-343496 GCA_044222195.1 Phycisphaerales bacterium | reverse complement strand
ACCTCCCCCGGTGGGGGAGGAAGGAGGACGCACGCCTCGGAGAGTCGTGCCACCATTGAGGGCTCGGAGGAGGGTGGTGGCGGCGCGGCGGATTTCGATCTGGTCGGAGGAGGAATCGAGGACGGATCGGAGGGAGGCGATGACGGCCTGGCGGTGGAGGTGGGTTTGGTGGGTGCGGTAGGCCGCGATGTACGCGGCGATGTCGGGGCGGGAGAGCCAGCGGAGGAGGGAAAGGAGGTCGGGGGTGTTGGGTTCGGCGGCGAGTTTGGAGAGGTCTTCGTTGAGGGAGAGGTAGCGGGTGAGGAGGGAGTGGTCCTCGGGGGGGAGGCCGGGAAGCGGGGATACAGGTACGGCAATCATTTGGTGCCGTACTTATACCGTATACAAGACCGGTGTCAAGGGTGATTTTCGGGAAAACTCCGCTGAGGTCTATGGGAAGCACAAGCGTGGTCTTACCTCTGCAACCGCCGGTTCGGGAGAACAGGAAGGGACTTGATAGGGTACGATGCCTTTGATCATGGCCACTCTCCTGCAAGGCGAAGCTGACGCTCTGCGAACGATGCCCAAGAGACTGTCAAGGGCGGCGCGTGCCGAGTTTGGTATGCCATCGGCGGGCGATGGACGCACCTATCAAGTCGAATCCCTTGACGGACGTACCGCTTTCCTGATCGACGCGAACCGGCGAGGCAAGATCAAACTGACGCGATGCTCTTACTTGGAGCGGTTCAGAATCACCGACATTTTGGCGCGACTGGACATTGACGGACCCCCGCACACGAACCCAACCGTGAAGACACCGCCCCTCCCCGCGCTGGCTCCCTATGTCGGTGCGATGATCGCCTGCCCTCACTTCCACTATTACGTGGAGGGATTCGACGATCGATGGGCCGTGCCCGCGGCAGATGCGGGCTTTCAGCAGACGACCGATCTTGTTCTCGCACTTCGGGAGTTCATGTCTCATTGCGGCGTGCAAGATGTGCCGACAATCCAATACCCCACGTTCTAATCCATGAACAAACCGATTGGTCAACTCATCGACGAATACGCCCGCTGGCTGCGGGGAGGTATCACCGTCGCGCAGATAGGCGATGCCTATGAGGTCACCACACCGTTTCTAGACCGGCACAACGACCATCTTCAGATTTACGTCCGTCAAGAGGGGGGCCACCTCTTGCTCACCGACGACGGCTATGTGCTCGCCGACCTTCGACAAAGCGGATGCAGCCTGGAGAGCCAACGTCGGCAAGCGCTTCTCAGGTCCATACTCGGTGGCTTCGGGGTCGCACAGTCGGGCGATGAACTCACAACAGTGGCACACAACGGCGACTTCCCGCAGCGCAAGCATGCGCTCATTCAGGCGATGCTTGCCGTGGGCGATCTGTTCGCGACAGCGAAATCGCATGTCCAAAGCCTCTTTCTAGAGGACGTCGCCGCCTTCCTTGACTTGATCCAAGCCCGGTTCGTGCCGAGTGTCCAGTTCGTGGGCAAAAGCGGGTTCCAGCACAAGTACGACTTCGCCATCCCCAAGTCGTCGACAGCTCCCGAACGCCTTGTGCGCGCGATCAACGCGCCGTCCAAACAGGCTGCGGAACTTGCGATATTTGCTTGGACGGACACGCGGGCTGTGCGAGACGATGCGGCGAAAATGTATGCAATGCTCAACGACTCGGAGGCCCGAGTCGTCGGCGAAGTGGCGGACGCACTCAGGCAATACGACATCGTGCCTGTCACATGGAGCGAACGGCAGAAGTATGGGCATGCCCTCGCGGCATAATGCCGAGCCCACTTCCCATCACGTGAACAAGCCGGCGATTACAGGATCGATTGCCGTCAGGACACTGATCGAGCTGTGGTCCGGTGAAGGAAGGCCGATGGAAGCTGGAACAGGCGACCGGGACCTGTTGCGGCCAAGGATCTATCGCACAAATGTAGCGCGGACTCTCTTGGCTTTGCAAAAGTACGCTATCCAAATGATCGCAGACAAAAGAGCCTGACCCGCCCAAGTGGCAGACACAGTCCTAGGAAGTATGACGGCTCCGATTGCACCGACGCCGATCGCAGCAACCACATTGAGCGCATACAAAGTAATCATCCATCGCGGGGTAGACCGTTTTCGCCTCAGAAACATGACCAAGCAGACAATATCGAGAATAACCAAGAACAGGAACGCGACCAGCTCGGACTGTACAAGTAACGTAGCACCCGGGTACTTCCTTTCAACATCCGGCCAGATTGGCGACTGAAGGGCTTCGAGTTCTTGGCCCCCGACTCCAATTGTCAGTATCGGAGACAACACCAAGCCGATTAGCGGCAACACCAACCAGCCGCCGATGGTGGTGTTCTCCTCTCCCGCGGCGTTCTCGATTCCATCGCTACTCAAAGCACTCGCAAGTTGTTCGCGTGAAAACAAGGACTCGCTCGGATGCACCCATGTACCGCGCTTTCCCAAGCGGACGTGATCGGTGAGACGAAGTTTGCCGTTGGCCGCGAGAACCGCAAGTTCATCACGCACAATCGGCCCGTGCTCATTGCCATCGATCCGGTAGTACCAATTGCAATCGCTCATTGATCTCAACCTTTTCGCCTCAGCGTACCAATCCCCCACATGGCTTACCAACCCAGGATTGCGTGGGGTGCCGAATGACGCGCCGCGCCCGTCCCTGCCGGGGCGGCCGGCGCTTTCGGGACGTGTACCACGGGTTCCGCGACGCTTAGGACAGCGTCGCTCCACGCGTGGCTACAGCCCGCGGCCCCGGTGGGGCCGGAACGATGCGCAACATGCGTATCGACGCACCGGTTGCCTGAAGGCGGGCACAGAATTGAAGCCCGTTGAAACGGGCTGGGGGAATGAAACAGAAGAGAATGGGGTGGGGTGGGTTGTGAACCACGCCTGAAGGCGTGGCCTACGAGCGAGCAAGCCCGCTGAAGCGGGCTGGGGAGTCTTGGCGTCACCTGCCGAAGTAACCCTCCCCCCAGCCCCCTCCCTCAGGGAGGGGGAGCAGGAGCGGGGGCTTCCACGATTTCATGGTGGTTGTTGTGGGCGGGATGCGGGATGGAGCGTCGCCTCCGCCCCTTACGGGCAACGCCGTGAACTCATGAGGCTAGGCAGGGTTCTCGCCGCTTCGGCACACGATCGTTGCGAGCGACTTCAAGTCGCTCGTTGATGTCTCCCGTCCTGCCCCGGCCCTTTGGGCCGACGGGTCTTGGGTCCGTGATCAGCGCCGGCCCAAGGGGCCGAAGAGAAGAACAAACTTCGCGTTCGAGTGGCTGAAGCCACTCGCAACCACCGAGCGCCCAAGGGGCGAAGACGAATCCACACGCTGGGGCGTTTTACCACGATTTCATGGGGACATTGAGAAGCTTGGCGGCTCGATACGACTCGCGTCTTTACACCGTGCGGCAACCGCATGAGCAGGCCTTCAGCCTGCGGTCATCAACCGGGGTGGTCCGGGGGTGCGGCGAAACGCCGCGACCCCCGGCTATAGACGGTCGAGGCCTTCGGCCTGAAGACAGGCACGGCATGAAGAGAAGAATCACCACGATTTCATGGGGATGAGGCTACTTGGTGGCGAACCTGGCTTGCGTTCGATACCGGCGCGGAAGAAACCCTCCCCCCAACCCCCTCCCTCAGGGAGAGGGAGCAGGAAGGGCGTTACCACGATTTCATGGGGACGTCGAGGCTCTGCTCTGCCGCGCATTGGCGGGCTTCTTCGTAGCCGGCGTCGGCGTGGCGGAAGACGCCCATGGCGGGGTCGTTGGTTAGGACGCGGCTGAGGCGGGTTGCGGCTTCGGGGGTGCCGTCGGCGACGATGACTTGGCCGGCGTGCTGGCTGAAGCCGATTCCGACGCCGCCGCCGTGGTGGAAGCTGACCCAGCTGGCGCCGCTGGCGACGTTGACGAGGGCGTTCAAGATGGCCCAGTCGCTGATGGCGTCGGAGCCGTCTTTCATCGCTTCGGTTTCGCGGTTGGGGCTGGCGACAGAGCCGCAGTCGAGGTGGTCGCGGCCGATGACGATGGGGGCTTTGACGCGGCCGGACGCGACCAGCTCGTTGAAGAGCAGGCCGGCTTTGTCACGCTGGCCCTGGCCGAGCCAGCAGATGCGGGCGGGGAGGCCCTGGAAGGCGACGCGGTCGCGGGCGAGGGTGAGCCAGCGGTGGAGGCCGCGGTCGCTGGGGAAGAGTTTCATGAGCTCGGCGTCGGTGGTGTAGATGTCCTGGGGGTCGCCGGAGAGGGCGGCCCAGCGGAAGGGGCCGCGGCCTACACAGAACTGTGGGCGGATGTAGGCGGGGACGAAGCCGGGGAAGCTGAAGGCGTCTTCGAAGCCCTGGTCGAAGGCGTGCTGGCGGATGTTGTTGCCGTAATCGAAGGTTTTGCTGCCGCGGGATTGGAGTTCGACCATGGCGCGGACGTGGCGTTCGATGGTGAAGAGACTGTGCTGGCGGTATTCGTCGGGGTAGATGCGGCGCATGACTTCGGCCTCGCCGACGGTCATGCCGAGGGGGACGTAGCCGTTGAGCGGGTCGTGGGCGCTGGTCTGGTCGGTGAGGGCGTCGGGGGTGATGCCGCGTTCGATGAGGCGTTCGAGGAGTTCGACGGCGTTGCAATCGACGCCGATGCTGCGTGAGCCGCGGCCCTTGGAGAAGGTGAGTGCGCGGTCGATGGCTTCATCGATTCCGTTGACGGTCTCGTCGAGGTAGCGGTCTTTGACGCGGCGGGCGAGGCGGGAGTAATCGACATCGGCGACGAGGCAGACTCCGCCGTTCATGGTGACGGCGAGGGGCTGGGCGCCGCCCATTCCGCCGCAGCCGGCGGTGACGCAGAGGCGTCCGACGAGGGAGCCGTTGAAGTGCTGGCGGGCGAGTTCGGCGAAGGTTTCGTAGGTGCCTTGGAGGATGCCCTGGGTGCCGATGTAGATCCAGGAACCGGCCGTCATCTGGCCGTACATGATGAGGCCTTTGGCGGCGAGGTCGTCGAAGTGGCCTTGGGTGGCCCAGTGGGGGACGAGATTTGAGTTGGCGATGAGGACGCGCGGGGCGCCCTCGTGGGTTTTGACGACGCCGACGGGCTTTCCGGATTGGACGAGGAGGGTTTCGTCGGGCTCGAGGCGTTGAAGAGTGGAGATGATCGATTCGAAGGCGGGCCAGGAGCGGGCGGCTTGGCCGCGGCCGCCGTAGACGATGAGGTTGTCTGAATCTTCGGCGACCTCGGGGTCGAGGTTGTTCATGAGCATGCGCATGGCGGCTTCGGCCTGCCAGGTTTTGCACGAGCGGTGGGGGCCTCGCGGGGCGGAGACGGTGCGCGGCGTGCCCAGATCGGGTTGACGAGCGTGGGAAGAACCGTTGCGCCGGCGCGTGCGCTGAGCCTCAGCCGTGGCCGTGGACATGTTCGCTGCCTTTCCCTTCTGAACACCTCGAATGAACCCGTCGGGCGCACTCACGAGACCACCCTTGTGCGCCGAACGTCTACAACGTATCCCGTTCATCGGTCCGACACAAGTGCAAATCTGCAATCGCGGCGGATGGCTCTGAGCGCGGCGTTCCAAAGGTGGGAATTATCCGGATCGGGGCGGCACGGGCGCGCTCGCGTTCGAGGTTCAAACGATTCCAGTGTGCGCCGCCGGGCGACGCGCTCATGGCGGGAGCGTCTGAAGCGGGCGTTCGCGAATCAACAGGGAAATGTTCGCGATGTCGGCCGAGAGCGGGCGATCCGCTGTGAGGCGTGGGACGCGCGACCGTATGGCGGCGTGCGCCTGCTCGACGAGCGTTCCGGACATGAGCGGGCGCTGGTACTCGATGGCTTCGGCGGCGCAGAGGAGCTCGATGGCGACGACGTCGCGTGCGAGGTCGAGAGCGCGGCGGGCCTTGGCGGCGCTTCGAGGGCCGAAAGAGTTGTAGTCTTCCGTGCCCGCGCTGGTCGGGATGTTCGACACGCTGGCGGGGGTGCAGAGGCCGACGATTTCGTTGCACGCGGCGGCGGCGGTGTATTGCGCGATCATCAATCCCGAGTGCAGGCCGGGCTGGGGGCTGAGGTAGGCGCGGGTCGGGTTCTGTGGGTCGGTCGCGCTGAGCATGAAGAAGGTTCGGCGTTCGGAGATTCCGGCGATGTGCGAGATGGCGATGGCGAGCGTGTCGAGCGGGATGGCCAGGGGCATGCCGTGGAAGTTGCCGGCGGAGACGATGGTGGGCTGGGTATCGAAGATGAGAGGGTTGTCGGTGACGGCGCCGAGTTCGCGCTCGATGGCGAGCTTTACATAACCCGCGGCGTCCCAGGCGGCGCCGAGGACGGTCGGGGCGCAGCGAAGGGAGTAGGGGTCTTGAACTCGGGGGTCGTTGACTCGATGGGCCGGGATGATCTGGCTTCCGGCGAGAAGGCGGGAGAGCGACGCCGCGGCGAGGGCGGGGCCGGGCTGGTTGCGGGCCTGGTAGACGCGGGGATCGAGGAAGGCGTCGGTGGCGCGGCAGCCGTCGATGGACATGGCGGTGGCGAGGAGTGCGGAATCGAAGAGCTGTTCAAAGTCGTGGCAGAGCAGGGCGCCCTGGGCGGCCATGAGATGGGTGCCGTTGATGAGGGCGAGGCCTTCCTTGGCTTCGAGGTCGATGGGCTTGAGTCCTGCACGGGCGAGGGCCTGGGCGCCGGGGACGGAACCGCCGCGGACAAGGGCATCGCCTTCGCCGATCATGACGAGCGCGGCGTGGGCGAGAGGGGCGAGATCGCCGGAGGCGCCGACCGACCCGACGCTGGGCACGAGCGGCGTGACGCCGGCGTTGAGCATGGCGATGATCTGCTCGACGACGGCGGTGCGGATGCCGGAGAGGCCGCGGGAGAGAGAGGCGGCGAGGAGCAGGAGCATGGCGCGGACGGTTTCTTCTGGGAGCGGTTCGCCGATACCGGCGGAGTGTGAGCGGACGAGATTGCGCTGGAGAGTGCGAAGGTCCTGATCGTTGATGCGCTGGCGGGAGAGAGATCCGAAACCGGTGTTGATTCCGTAGTGGGGCTGGCCGTCGTGGGTCGCGGAGTCGACGGTCAGGCGGGCGAGGGCGAGTTTCTCTCGGGCGGCGTCGCCGAGGTGGACCATGCGGCCGTTTCGTGCGACGGCGATGACGTCGCGGATGGAGAGGGGGGCGGCGTTGAGCAGGAGCGGGGTGGACATTGGCGAGAGTGTCCCGGGTTTGTGGCTTCGCGGCAAATGTGGAAACGCGATAGGCTAGGGGCGCATGTCGAACTTCCAGTTGTCAATCCAGTTTTTCCTGCAGTTCGCGGTGATTCTCGGGGCCTGCCGCGTGGTTGGGGTGCTGGTGCGAAGACTCGGACAGCCGCAGGTGGTGGGAGAGATGATCGCGGGGGTGCTGCTTGGGCCTTCGCTGTTCGGGTTGCTCGCGCCGGGGTGGCACGAGGCCTTGTTTCCCGCGAAGCTGTTGATTGACGGGGCGCCCGTGGTCGCGGCGGGCAAGCAGGTGTCGCACCCGCTGATGACGGTGATCTACTGCTTCGCCCAGATCGGCTTGGCGTGCTACATGTTCCTGGTGGGGGTGGAGTTCCGGGGCGACTTGATCAGCAAGCGGCTGAAGTCGGCGGCGGCGGTCTCACTGGCGGGGATTCTGGCTCCCTTTGCGCTGGGGGGACTGGTTGCCTTCCTGATGAGGGACAATACGGCTTTGTTCAAGCCGGGTGTGAGTCTGTGGGAGAATGTGCTGTTTCTTGGCGCGGCGATGTCCATCACGGCGTTCCCGATGCTGGCCAGGATCATCTATGAGCGGGGGCTGTCGGTGACCTCTCTGGGGACTCTTGCCCTGGCGGCGGGCTCGAGTGATGACGCCGCGGCGTGGTGTGTGCTGGCGATCGTGCTGGCGAGCTTTAAGTCGGATCCGATGATCGCGGCGCTGGCGATCGGCGGGGGAGTTGTGTACGCGGTCGCGATGCTGACGATCGGGCGGGGGCTGATCGCGCGACTGCTGGGCTTGTGCAAGAGCGTAAGGCCGATGCACGGGTTCGAGATGCCGATGATCCTTGCGCTGCTGATGGTGGCGTCGTGGTACACGGATTACATCGGGATCTACGCGGTGTTCGGAGCGTTTATTCTGGGGGCGGCCGTGCCTCGGGGCGAGTTCGCGGAACAGCTGCAGAAGAAGCTGGAACCGGCGGTGGTGAATCTGCTGCTGCCGATGTTCTTCGTGTACTCGGGGCTGAACACGCGGATCACGCTGGTCAATACGCCGGAGTTGTGGCTGATTGCGGCGCTGCTGCTGGCGGTCGCGGTGATCGGCAAGGGGGCGGCGTGCTACGCGGCGGCGCGGTGGATGGGAGAGTCGCACCGGGAGTCGATGGCGATCGGCGCGTTGATGAACTCGCGCGGGCTGATGGAGTTGATCATTCTCAATATTGGGCGCGACTTCGGGATCATCACGGACGAGCTGTTCAGCATGATGGTGGTGATGGCGATTGTCACGACGCTGATGGCGACGCCGATTTTCGAACTGGTGTATGGAAGGGACCAGGCGAGGTCGGCGAAGATGCGGAGTGCGGCGGTGGCGTGAGGGCCGCGGTGCGGCCCCTCCCCACTAAGTCCGATAATGAATGTTATGTTAAACAGAGTGTTCCTGCCGACATTCAGAAGGCCATTGCAGGGAATGGGACAAACCGGCGTCCAGTCAATCATCAGACGGAGACCCTTCACCATGCTCCATCGCAGCACAACTCTGATGACGGCGGTCGTTCTTGGACTGCTTGAGCCCCATGCCTTCGCCCAGTCCAGCGTCATGACGCAGGGTGTGTACAGCGATCAGAGCAGCTTCCAGCCGACGCTTTCGGCTTCGGATCTGAAGATTGTGGTGCGCGTGCTGGGTTTGGGGAAGCCAGAGACGCAGGCTGTTGAGGACTTGTATCAGGGATACGCCGTGGCGTTGCGGACCGAGGGTGGTGAGGTTCGCGACTTTGTGAATGGAGAGATCGAGAGGGCCCAGGCGATGCAGAACGTCGGGCTTCTGGAGCCGGCGCGGAAGCGGGTGAACCAATGGGAGACTCGGTCCGAGCAGTTGAGGAAGTCGTTTCTGGAGGACCTCAAGAGCCTGCTGTCGCGCGATGAGGAGGCACGGTGGCCGATCGTGGAGCGGGAGCTCCGCAGGATCAAGCACATCGGCGATGGGCGATTGGCGGGCGAAAGCGTTGACCTGGTCCGCCTGACTGAGGATGCTTTGGGCGGCCCGCCGTCGGGCGAGTTGGCCGAGTTGCTGAACCGGTACAGCGGCGAGATCGATCATGCACTGGTCGCGCGCGAGCGGTTTCTGGAGGAGAAGAACACCGCGTTTCGCGAGGCGATCAAGAATGATCTCGGCGCGGCGAAGGCGATGTGGGACGAGGCGCAGCGCGTCCGAGGGGCGGTGCGGGACATCAACGACCGGTACTCGCGGCAGATTGGGGAACAGCTCCCGGTGGGGGTCAGGGCCAAATTTCAAAGGCAGGTGTTTGACCTGAGCTATCCCGCTCTGATCCACCCCACTCTCGCGGATGGCTACTTGAAGGATGTCGGCGAGCTCGACAGCCTGACGGGTGAGCAGCGGTCTCGCTTCACGACGATCAAGACGAAGTATGAGTCCGATCGCGCTGCACTCCTGGCTCGCGGCGCGGCCGCGTGGAGGCAGTTTGAGCCCGACAACAAACCCGAAGCGCTGGTTGTCGGGGAACGCCCCGCCGATCCGAGGCATCAGTTGTACACGGGGGCGTGGCTGGATGAGTCGCACCCGCTGGTGAAGTATCGGCAGGAGAGGCTTGTGCTTGACCGGGCGCTGCGGGACTCACTCGACGCGGTGCTGACGGCGGAGCAGAAGGCGGCGGTGCCGGGGCGGTCGCAGAGCTATGCGCGGTTTGCGAACTGGGAGCCTTTTGGCCTCTGAGTGTTGAGCTGGCTCACACCACGATCGCGTTGGTGCTTTGTGCTCGCTACGCGGGCCCCACGACCAGGTCTCGGATCTCTCGCAGCATGTGCACGTGTTCGGCGGACCATTGCCGCGAGGCGTCGATCGCGGCGGCACGTTCATCTCCGAGTCCGGCGGTTCGGGACTGGCGGACGCGGTCCATGATGCGGTCGCGGATGGCCGCGGCGTTGGCGATGCCTTCGATGAGGCCGAGGTGGGATGTGACGGGGCCTTTGCCGCCATGGGAAGCGCCACCGCCGGCGGTGCGGACGACGACGTTGGAGATGCCAAAGAACCGCTGGAAGGGGCCCTGGTGGATGGTGACGTTCTGGATGTTCTCGTAGGTGATGGTTGTTTCCTTGATGACCCAGATGCCGGAGCGGATGCGGAGGGCGCGGTCAGTAAGGAGATACCACGTGGTGTCGTAACGGAGATGGAGCCCGATGTAGACGAGGATGTCGGGGACGACGGCGATGGCCCAGGCGATGGGGGCGAGGATCATGCCGATGAGCGGGTGGAAGTACGTCAGAATGCCCCACGGGATCAGGATGGCGGCGTCGATGATGACGAGCCAGATCCAGAAGCCGAGCTTCAGATACTTCAGGAACTGAGGGGACGGCTTGAAGGCGTCGAGTTGGTTGCTGATGTCGGCCGGTTCGCCGTGTGCGTTTGGCAGCGTCGGCGGGTCTTCGGGGATGTTGAACCAGTTGACGATGGTGCGCCAGATGCCGCGGTAGGCCCAGGCGGCTGCGCGTTCGCCGGGTTTCATCGGGCACCTCCGGAGGGCCGCGACTTGAGGGCATCGCGGATGTCACGGAGGAGGGTGAGGGCTTCATCGGCGGGAGCGTGGTCAGCCTGTCCCTGCGTCGAGGCATGGGCGGAGTGAGGCGCATCGATGCCCTTGGCGCCTCGCATGCGGGTGTAGAGGAAGTCGCGAAGCTCGTCGGCCTGGAGGATGCCCTCGATGGACATCTCGGCGGCAGCGTTTCCGGAGGCGGTCTGGATCGCGACGGTGGCAAGACCCATCCAGCGCTGGATGATGTTGCGGGTGACGTGGATGTCCTGGATCCGGCGGTAGGTGAGGACGATTTCGCGCCGGAAGATGACACCCCAGGACATGGAAATGCCCTCATCATCGAAGCGGTACTTGAGCGTGATGAACTTGAACCAGAGGGGGATGAGGGGGATGAAAAAGAGAGGGCCCGCAAAGAGAGAGGTGATCAGGTAGTACGACTTCAGAACGGGGGCCGGGCGTGTGATGTGGGCGGGGTTGAAGGGTTGATCGGGGTGTTGAGTCATGGGTGAATCCAGAGGCGGCACAAGCTTGTTTGTGGAGTGTGTCCGGCGGTTTCGCGTGGCCGTTCGAATGAAGGTACCAAGGTGGACGCGGACGAGCGCCAACACGAATACGCCACTTGACTGTGGCTAGAGCGGCCTTTCAAACCAGAGAGTCCTCGGGTCGGGGTCGTCGTTGTAGCGAGGGCACTGGGTGAAACCGACGGAGCGATAGAGGGCGATGGCCGCGGCGAACTTGTCGTGCGTATCCGTGTCGAGCTTCATAAGCGTGTAGCCGATGGCCCGAGCTTCGGTGAACAGGCGGCTGACCAGCGAGCGGCCGAGTCCTGCGGCGCGGTGGGCTGGGCGCACGTAGAGGCGTTTCATTTCGCAGACATGAGGGCCCAGGGAGTCGAGGGGGCGCAGGGCGATGCAGCCGACCGGCTCGTTGTTATGTAAAGCGAGGAGGAGGCGGCCGCGGGGGGGTGCGTATGGGCCGGGGAGGCTGGCGAGTTCGTTGCCGAAGCCTTGGTGCTCGAGCGAGCAGGCGGCGACGTCGGCGATGCTCGTGCCGTATTCGGAGATCAGGGCACGGGCGACGGCAAGCAGAGGGGTGGTGTCGGCGTGGACGACATCGGTCGGGTGCTGGGGGCGGGCGGGCATGACCCTATCGTTCGCACGCTGAGGAGTGGGCGGTGAACGATCGTTCGGTCATCCAAGCCAGTTTCCCGTGCTCTACGTGCGGCTATGACCTGCGGGGACTGTCGGTTGCGGGAAAGTGCCCCGAGTGCGGTACGGATGTGGTGAAGACCAATCCGGAGTGCCCGCGGTGCGGGATGTTCCGAATCGCGCTCGAGTGTTCACGTGAGACTCCGGGTGTGTGGAGGTGCGTGGAGTGCACAGGCATCGCGTTTGAGCGGGGCGCCTTGCGGAAGTCCCTGACGGATGCGAGCGGCTCGTCTTCCGGCATGACCGGCGGGCCCGTCGAGTTGGTTGCGCAGACGTCGGTTTCGTGTGGACGGTGCCGCGTGGCCATGACATCGATCATGGTCGGTGGCACACTCATGATTGATCGGTGCGGCACCTGCGGACTGACGTGGCTCGACGCGGGCGAGTTTTCTGCGGTTGCGGCCTACGTCAAGGGGATCACGGGGAATCGACAGATCCCGACGAACCTGGAGCGCGTACTGCACGATCCCGTCGCCCTTCGCAAGGCGCTTCACGGAGGTGATGTGACACCAGGATTGGTTTCACTCGTCGTCGAGGCCATCCTGACGGGCTTCTTGAGTTGAGTGTTCGTTGCTGCAGGGTCTGCGGGTGTCCGGGTGGCCGCCTGTGACCGTCGCTTTTAACCGAGTTTCGTGGTAGCGTGCGTGCGCATGCCGGATACGACTGTGGTCAACGAGGGCTCCCCCACTGCCGCTCCGGACGGCCCATCAACGGTCGTTCCGGCGCTAGAGCACGAGGGGGATTCGATCGGCCCCTATCACCTGCTTCAGGTGGTCGGGGAGGGCGGGTTCGGAGTGGTGTGGCTGGCGGAGCGGCGGGGAGCGTTCACGCAGCGCGTCGCCCTGAAGATGCTCAAGCCGGGGATGGATTCCCGTGCCGTCATCGCCCGGTTCGAGCAGGAGCGGCAAGCGCTGGCGGTGATGGACCATCCCAACGTGGCCAAGGTTCTCGATGGGGGCCTGACACCGATGGGGCGGCCGTACTTCGTGATGGAGTACGTGCAGGGCGAGCCGATCACGGGCTATTGCGACCGGCACAGGCTCACGGTTGAGCAACGTCTCGAGCTGTTCACGCTGGTGTGCGAGGCCGTCCAACACGCGCACACCAAGGGGATCATCCACCGCGATCTGAAACCTTCCAACATACTTGTGTCGATCAGTGACTCTCGACCCGTGCCGAAAGTGATCGACTTTGGAGTGGCCAAGGCGGTGGTTGGAACGATGACCGAGAAGACGGTGTTCACCGAGCAGGGGCAACTGATCGGGACGCCGGAATACATGAGCCCGGAGCAGGCCGAGATGGGGGCGCTCGACATCGACACCCGGACGGATGTGTATTCGCTCGGGGTCGTGCTCTACCAGCTCATCGCGGGCGTGCTCCCGTTTGATTCGGGGACGCTCCGGGCCGCGGGCTATGACGCGATCCGCCGCATCATCCGGGAGCAGGATGCGCCCAAGCCGAGCACGCGGCTGAGCAGTATCGACGACAAAGAGGCCACCGACATAGCGCACACCCGCCAGCGGCGGCGGGAGGAGCTGACGGGCCAGCTCCGGCGAGAGCTTGAGTGGATACCGCTCAAGGCCCTGCGGAAGCACCGGACGGAGCGTTACGGGTCGGCGGCGGACCTGGCCCGGGACATTCGGCGGTATCTCAACAAGGAAACGCTGGAGGCGGGGCCTGAATCCGCCGCGTACCGACTTCGCAAGCTTGTGAAACGGCATCGGGGTCCTGTGGCGGCGGGGTCGCTCATCGTGCTGACGCTGCTGGTCGGTGCGGCGGCTTCGACTGCGGGATTTGTGCGGGCGAGCATGAAGGCGAAGGAGGCCCGGCGCGAGTTTCTGGCCGCCCGCGAGGCTGAGGGGGTGGCGCGCGCGGCCGAAGGGGCGGCGAAAAAGTCGGAGGCCGCGGCGGTTGAATCGCTTCGCGAGTCGCGGCTGAGCGCGTACTCCGCGAATATCGCCTTGGCGCGCAGCGCCATCGACACCCGAGATCTGACGGCGGCCCGCGAAGCGCTGGGTGCCTGCCCCGACGATCTTCGCGGATGGGAGTGGTCGCTTCTCGAGTCGGCCACTTCGAGCTCTCTTGGCGGCTTTACGGCGCACGGCGGCCGCATCTGTTCTTTGGCGTACAGCCCGGATGGGTCGAAACTGGCGACCTGTTCGGCCGATGGCACGGCTCGAATATGGGAGCACGGTTCGGGGGATCTCCTCGCCGACCTGGACACGGCTCGATCACCGGTCAACGGCATCGCATGGAATCCTGAGGGGACGCAGGTGGTGACGGCGACGGGCGATGGTCGCCTGCGGACGTGGACCGTGCAGGGGCGGTTGCTGGCGGGCACGCCCTACGACGAGGACCAGCCGACGTTTGTGACGTGGTCGCCGACGGGAGGGCATATCGCGGCCTTGCGTCTGTCCGGGCGGGCCACGGTGGTGGACGCTCAATCCCTGTCGGTGGTGCACACGTTGTCCGCCCACGATGGCTTGCCGGCTCAGGCGTGCTTTGCTTTGGACGGGAGTCGGCTCTTCACCAGCGGCTGGAACGATCATCGGGTGAAGTGTTTCGATGTCGCATCGGGCGAGCAACTCGCGAGCTTTGACACGGGGACGAATATCACGACGCTGGTCGCGGCGACCAAGGCGCCGGTCGTTGCGGGGGCCAACTTCTGGTGGCCGTTTACCTTTGACCTCGCGAAGCCGGTGCGTGCCGAGGCCTTGAAGGATGCGGCGAGGGAAGCGGACGCCTTGATGATGAGTCTCTCCCCTGATGGCCGCACGCTGCTGACGGGGGGACGGACCACTATCAGCGTGTACAACCTGGAACGCCGGGAGCTGGTGCACCACAAGCCGGTTGAGTACACGTGGTGGCCGACGGTGGCGATTCATCCATCCGGAGAGTTCGTGGCCCGGGGGGACGATAGAGGAAGGGTGCGTTTCTGGCGGGTCGACACACCCTATTCGTTCCCTCTTCGCAAGCACCGGGTTTCTCGTGTGACGTTCAACGACCGAGTGATCGCCATGGCGCTGAACGCGGGGAGGATCGCCTACGGGCAGGTTGACGGGGCGGTTGAACTGGTCAACCTGGACGATCCGGACCGTCGAACGGTGATTCCGCCGCGGCAGGGAAAGATCCTCGGGATCGCGTGTACGCCGGACGGCTCGCGGCTGGTCACCGCCGGGGCGGATCGCACGGTTCTGGTCAGGACCGCGCCGTTTACGGACACGGCGGTTGAGCACAGCGTGGGCGGCGAGCCGGGTGCCGTGGCTGTGTCCTCCGATGGTGCGGTGATCTCTGTCGGTCGGCGCGACGGCGGGGTTGAAGTCATCGGCGGTGGTTCAGGCTCGCCACGAGTACTCGAGGGCCACACGGGCCCGGTGCAGGCGGTCGCGATCAGCCCGGACGGGCGGCGATTGGTTTCGGCGGGCTACGACAACACGGTGCGACTGTGGGACTTGGGGACATGGCGCCCGCTGGCGTCGGCGATGCCGCACGCTCGGCTGGTGATGGATCTTGCCTTCTCTCCGGATGGGTCGGCCATCGCGGCGGCCTCCATGGATTCGACGGCGACGTTGCTTGAGGCCGGCTCGCTGAAGGTGAGGCACACGTTGCGAGGTCACACGCGAGAGGTCACTTCCGTCTCATTTTCGGGGGACGGTCGGCGCGTGTCCACCTCGTCGTGGGATGGAACCGTGCGGTTGTGGTCGACGGCGACTGGTGCGGAGGCGTATCGCCTCCAGGCGGTCGGGGCCCACCGGTTTGCGTTCGCTCCGGACGGTTCGCGCTTCGCGGGAGTCGGGTCTGGCAACATCTTTGACTGGCAGGCGGTGCCCTTGCATCGACGGCTGGCGGCGGCGCAGCTGGGGGGGGCGAGGTCGGACCTTGACGCCGGCGTGGGACTGCATCGAGCGTACGAGCGCATGGGAGAGGGGCCGGGGGCGGACGGGTCGGCCGGGCGGCTGCGATTCGAGATCGTTCAGACGATGCAGATGATTTTTTCCGAGGAGGCACGGGACGCGGCGGCAGAGACCCTGGCGAAGGACTTTGCAACCGACGAAGAGGCGGAGGCCGCCGTCGCGGGTCTCGATCGGCTTTCGACGCTTCGGCCGCACATCCGATCGAGGGCGGTGCGGCTGGCGCGTGACACTCTCTTGGCGCCGGCCGTCCGGCTGGAACGTCTACGAGCGCAGCTCCTGAGAAAGGGCCCGGGTGCCTCGGCGGACGCGGCGGGACTCCGGGCCCGGGCGGAGAGCCTGTACACGGCATCACCGCTGGTGGAACATCTCGTGCTGCGCGGGATCGCCCGGTTTCGAGCGGGCGCCGCGGGGGAGGCGGTGGCAGACCTGAATGAAGCGATTCGCAGGCGACGGGAAATGGCGCCGTCGATCATCGACGTCGAACTGGCGGAGCGGCAACGCGATCGTCCGGTCGAACTGGCGTTCCTTGCGATGGCCCTGAACGCATCCGGGCGGCCGAGTGAGGCGAGCGAGCATTATGGTCGCCTGCAACGGGCGATGCTCACGGTTCCGGACACGGATGTAGCGAGCCGATCGGCGTACAAAGAAGCGCGGGGAGTGTTCGAGGGCAAGTGAAAGTTCACCAGGGGGCCATTGGCGGCGTCACGGCGCCAGGGCCGCGACGCACCTGGACACGGCGTTGACCACAGGGACCAGTTCGCCCTTCCCCGCCACTTTCCGCGCCTTGAACTCGACCGCACTTTCGGCGAGCGCTTTCTCCCCGATGGTGAGCCGGATGGGCAGCCCCACCAGGTCGGCATCCTTGAACTTCACGCCGGGGCGTTCATCACGGTCGTCGATGAGGACATCGGCGCCGGCCGCGGAGAGCTCCGCCGCCAACTGTGTCGCCAGGGCCATGTGCTCGGCATTGTCGGGCCTCATGAGGGTGATGAGGATGTGATAGGGCGCGATGGGCGCGGGCCAGATGATGCCGTCGGCGTCGTGGCTCATTTCGACGCACGCGGCCATGGTCCGGCTGACGCCGATGCCGTAGCAGCCCATGATGACGCTGCGTTTGTGCTGCTCGTGATCGAGCACCGTCAGGCCCATGGCGTCGGAGTACTTCGTGCCGAGCTTGAAGATGTGGCCGACTTCAATGCCGCGGGCGGTTTCGAGTTTGGCGCCGTCGGCCCGGGGAGAAGGGTCGCCGGCGAGGGCGTTGCGGACATCCCCCACCATCAGGTAGTCGTCTCCGCCCCGCAGGCCGCCGCGGTTGTCGCCCTGCGCGTTCGCGGCGACGGGGTCCTTGCCGAGGTCGCGTTGCCAGTTGAAGTGCTTGACGTGGAAGTCCTTCTTGTCGCCGCCGGTGACCCAGAACTTGGACTTGCCCCCCCCGCTCGCCGCATCGTCGAAGCCGATGGCGGCGTCGCGATCGACCAGAACGAGCACGCCCTTTTTGCCGACGGCCGAGCGCGGGCTGACAAAGCCGATCGCGAATCCGGCCTTGATCGCTTCGGCGGGATCGGCGAGCGCGATGCTCGGGCACTCGGAGAGGGCCCGGACTTTGCCCTCGTTGACGTCGTGATCGCCGCGGACCACGGCGAGGATGTACTCCTGGCCGAACTTGGCGAGTTGCTCGGGGGTGCTCTGGACCTTGAAGAGAACGCTCTTGAGCATGTGCTGGGGTTTGACCTTGAGGAACTTGCAGACATCCTCGATACCGGGGCAGTTGGGAGTGTGGACTTCTTCGAGGGGGCCGGAGGGCTCGCCGACGAAGTAACCCTTTGAGGGCGCGGGGCGGGCGCCTATTTCGCACTTTTCGACGTTGGCTGCGTACCCGGACACGGGGCACTTGAGGATCGTGTCCTCGCCGCTGGCGCAGTTCACCATGAACTCGTGCGAGGCGGAGCCGCCGATGGGGCCGGACTCGGCCTCGACGACGGTAAAGTCCAGGCCGCAGCGATTGAACGAGTTCACGTACGCCTGGTACATCGCGTCGTAGGATTCGTTGAGCCCGCCCTTGCCCTCGACGTTCAAGTGGAACGTGTAGGCGTCCTTCATGATAAACTCGCGGCAGCGGAGCAGGCCGGCGCGGGGGCGGGCTTCATCGCGAAACTTGGTCTGGATCTGGTAGAGGTTGAGGGGGAGCTGCTTGTAGCTGGTGATCGACCCTTTCACCATCTCGGTGATGGTTTCTTCATGCGTCGGGCCGAGGGCTGTCTTGTTGCCCTTGCGGTCTTCGAGCTGGAAGAGGAGCGGGCCGTAGGCCTCATCGCGCTTGGTGTCCTTGTAGAGCTCCATCGGGACGAGCACGGGCATGAACAGTTCGGACCCGCCGGCGGCGTCCATCTCTTCGCGGATGATGTTGGAGATTTTCTTGAGGGTCCGCCAGGCGAGAGGAAGATAGTCGTACACACCCGCGGCGACTTTGCGGATGAATCCGGCGCGGCTGAGCAGGATGTGGCTGGGCGTTTCCGCGTCGGTGGGTGCTTCGCGCGTGGTCGGGATGAGCGTGCGGGACCAGGTGTGGACATCGCCGCGGCGGGGAGAAGCGAGTGGGGTGGCTGTGGACATGGGGGCAAGTGTAGGGCGTTTTGGTACCCTTGCCTGATGCCCCATCCCGTCCACGTCGGCGTCATTGGTTGCGGCGCGATCAGCCCGGTGTACCTGGCGAACGCCAAGGGCTTTGAATCGATGAAAGTGGTCGCGTGCGCGGACCTGCAACCCGAGCGGGCGAAGTCCCGGGCCGCGGAGTTTGGCATTCCGCGGACGTGCGGCGTGCTGGAGCTCATCCACGATCCGGAGGTGGAGGTCGTATTGAACCTGACGACGCCCGATGCGCACGCGGAGATCGCGATGGCGTCGGTTCATGCCGGCAAGAGCGTGTACAACGAGAAGCCGCTCACCATCCGCAGGCGCGAGGCTCGGCGGCTCCTGGGCGTCGCGGAGCGTCAGGGACTCTTCGTCGGCTGCGCGCCGGACACGTTCATGGGGGCGGGGCTTCAAGCCTGCCGCGGCGTGATCGATGAGGGGCAGATTGGCGAGCCTGTGGCGGCGACGGCGTTCATGATGAACAGCGGGCCGGAGAAGTGGCACGCGGATCCGGAGTTCTACTTCAAGCGCGGCGCGGGGCCGCTCTTCGACATGGGGCCGTATTACATCACCGCCCTGGTTTCGCTGCTCGGGTCTGTGGAGAGAGTGTGCGCATCGGCGCGGAAGTCCCTTCCCACTCGGACCATTTCCAGCCAGCCGCGTGCCGGCGAAACCATTGAAGTCGAGGTGCCCACGCACGTGTCGGGGTCGCTCGAGTTTGAATCCGGGGCGATCGCGACGGTGGTGATGAGTTTCGACGTCTGGCACCATTCGATGCCGCCGATTGAGATCCACGGGTCGGAAGGATCGATCCAGGCGCCGGACCCGAATGGATACGGAGGGCCTGTCCGCGTGCGTCGGCATGATGCCTCCGGCTGGCGCGAAGTGCCGCTGGACCCCACCCTCCGCGCCGATGACGCTCGGGGCATTGGGCTTGACGATCTATGCCGGTGTCTGCGCTGCCGCGACGGTGGAGGTCGGTCGGGCACGCCGCGGGCCTCGGGAGCGATGGCCTATCACGTGCTTGAGGTGATGCACGCGATGGCGGACTCCGCGGAGGAGGGGCGGCATATGGCGGTTGAGAGCCGCATCGTTCGGCCCGAGCGGATGTGACGCAACCCGGCAGGGCGTGGGTGGTACATCATGCACTGCCGGAGAGTCTCCATGACGACAATCGTTCGCGTTGCGTGCGCGCTGGCCTGCATTGGGTGGTCGCTGGCGATGCCCGTCAAGGCCCAGCCTACACCCCAGCAGGCGGCGACGATGGAAGATGCGGTGCGCCTTCGCAAACTGACGATGGGCATGCTCATGTACATGCAGGAACACGACGACCGCATGCCCGCCGACCTGTCGTCGATCTCGCTGTACGTGGCCGGCGACCTTTCGCGGGCGTCGCCCAAGGACAGAGAGGCCGCGATGCGAGAGGCCTTCATGACGGCTCAGGATCGCGGCGTGCCGATCCCGGCGGACGCCGATGGGGCGTGGCTCGCGAAGAACTCGTCGTATGCGTATCTGGCGGGTTCGGAGTTCAAGAGCGCCGATCTCGCGGGCTGGGAACGCCTGGCCATCGCCCATCTCAAGTTCGACAGGGGGCTGGTGATCGACCCGGCGCCCGAGCGACCCGACGCGCTGCTGTTTTCGGTCGCCTTTCTGGACTCACACGTCGAGATCATGAACCGCGCTGATGCGGAGGCCGTCGTGGCGGAATCGGCGGCGGTGTTCGAGGCCTTCAAGTCCGGCAAGCCTTTGCCGGATTCGCACCAGGTTCTGATGGACCTGCGGGTCGTGCTGGACGCTGTGAAAGCCTATTCGAAGGCGCACGAGGGGATGCTTCCGCCAAGTCTCGGTGCGACGCTGGAGTATGTGCCCGTGGAACCCAAGCGGAGGGCGACCCCGGCCGAGAGAGCCAAAGTCTTCCTGTCGCCTCGGGCGAAGGCGACCACTCACGTTCCGGATGAACCGACGGCGGAATGGGTCAATGAGAAGACGTCATGGGTGTACCTTGGCGCGGAGGGCGTGGCACTGGCGGCACTCGAAGATCCGCGTACGACCATCCTGGTGCACGGCCGTTTTGATGCTCCGATGGAGTTCTCACGGCTGTCGTCCAAGGGGCTCGGGATTCCGGTGGGGATGGCGTCGGGTGATTCGCGTGTTGAAGTCGAGGAGTACGCCCGGTGGAGTGCCGGGATTTCACGAAGCGTCATGGACAGTGCGCGGACGGGGGCCGCGCTGCCGGACCATCTCAACGCCCATCGGGACGTACGGCTGATTCTCAACGCGATGGTCGCATACTCGAAGGAACACGACGGGATGCTCCCGCCGGATCTCGGTGCGACACTTCCGTATGTCATGAAAGACGCCAAGGCGAAAGATCGCGCACAGGTGTTCCTGTCTCCTGCTCGGGAGCGGGCCGGAGCGGCGCCGGACGAACTGACCTCGGAGTGGGTCAACTCGAACTCGTCGTACACGTATCTCTCGCCGGGGAGCGTGAACCTGAAACTCGCCCAGGAGGCCGGCGCTCAGATCCTCGTTCACGGTCCGGTCGCGGAGGCGTACGACACCATGACACCCGGCGGCCATGAGGCCGTTGTCGCGATCGGCATGTCGTACAACTACCCCTGGCTCTTCGCGGCGGACCATGTTGAAAGAATGGCGAGGGAATCGCGAGAGATTCTTCAGACCCTGCACGCCGCCACGAAGTAAGGAGTTACGACCGCGCCGGCACGCCCTCGTTCTTCCGGTCTCCCGGGAACTGCTTGATCCCTTCCTGACTCGGCTTGCGTCCCTTGCCACGAAGGTCGGTGGGCGTCTTCTCGGGAATCACGAACTGCTCCGGTGGAAGCGTCGCGTTGTGCTTGAGCGTCGCCTCGGATGCGGCGAGCATCGACTCGTCCGCGTGCGAATACAACTCGCGGAAGCTCTGGTTGATCGACATTTCGGCGATATCGAAGAAGTGAATCGCGGCGGCGCGGTCGCGGCTCCATTCGAGATCGGACGCCCCGTTGCCGCGGTGGGCTTTCATATCCACATCCAGCTTGCTGAGCGTACAGGCCCAGCCGTGCATCATCAGGGCGGCGTCGGCAAAGCGTGCCTGGACGGCCTGCTTGGTGAGCATCGCCTCCTGGTGGATGTAGCTGAGTTTCTTGAAGTGATAGGTCAACTCGCGCACGTGGCGGGAGAGACGATCCGCGTAGGGCTGCAACTCGGCGCTGACCCTGGTGATCCGCGGCAGGCGGCGGCGGATGCCCAGGAAGACCTCGAGCCCGAGGGGGATCGCGAGCTTCATGATACGTGCGTTGAGCGAGTTCTTGATTGCCTTGGACAGGAACGCGCCGACGGATTCGTCCGAGTCCTTCAGCAGCGCGTTCTTGACACCCAGCATCTGCTCGGCGAGCTGCTTGCCGCCGTAGCCAAAGATGTAGGACTGCATGACTTCGTTCGCACCCTCAACGATCAGGTTGATGCGCGAGTCGCGGAACACGCGCTCGACCTCGTTCTCCGTCATGTAGCTCTCGCCGCCCATGATCTGCATGCCGTCGTTGACGACGCGCCAGCCCATTTCCGAGCAGAAGACCTTGCACATGGCCGTCTCGACCTGGTGGTCTTCCTCCTTGCGGTCGAGCATGCCGGTGGTCATGTAGAGCACGGCGTCCATTGCATAATCAAGGGCCGCCATGTTGGCGATGCGCTTCTTGACGAGTTCCTTGTCCGCCAGAGCGGCGCCGAACTGGAAGCGGGTCATTGCCCACTTGGTCGATTGATCCCGTACCCGGCGAGCTCCGCCGAGCATGCCGGCCGAAAGTGTGCACCGGCCGTAGTTCAGGCAGGAGAGGGCGATCTGGAGGCCGCGCCCTTCCTGGCCGAGCAGGTGGGACTTATGGACACGGACGTTGTTGAAGCGGATGCGGGCCTGCCACGTGCCGCGGATCCCGCACTTGGAGCGGTTCTTCTGGAAGATGTCGATACCCGGCATGTCCGGGTGGCACACGAGGGCGGAGATCTTGCCCTTGCCGTCGGGGCGGTTTTCGCGCGTCATGACCGTGAACAATCCGGAAAGAGCCCCGGAGGTCGCCCACTTCTTCTCACCGTTGATGATGTAGTACTCGCCGTCCTTGGTGAAGTTGGTTTCCTGGCCGCCCGCGTCGCACCCGACGTTGGGCTCGCTCAGGCAGAACGCGCTCAGCCAGTCTTTCGCCAGCCGGGGCAGCCACTTCTTCTTCTGTTCGTCGGTGCCGAAGAGCATCACGGCCTTGCACCCGATTGACTGGTGCGCGGACACCATGACGGCCGTCGACCCGCAGTACATGCCGATGCGCTCAAGGACGCGGTTGTAGCTCGTGATGCCGAGCCCCAGCCCGCCGTGCTCCTTCGGAATGGTCATTCCGAGCACGCCGATTTCGAAGAGCCGGTCCACGACCCAGCGAGGGATCTCCTGCTCCTGATCGATGGCGATGGCGGGGTGCTCGGTGCGCAGGTAGTCATCAAGGCGGGCCAGGAGCTGGTCGCACTCTGCCTGCTCGCGGGCGTCAAGCTGGGGATAGGGGAAGTAGAACTCTTCCTTGATCTTGCCCCAGAAGAGGTTCTTCACCGCGCCCATCTTCGAGGGCTCTGCGCCGAGCCATTCTTCGGCCTCGGCCAGGAGTTTCTTGTCGGCGTCGGAAATGCCCTTGAGATTTTTGAGGTCGGCCATGGGTGCAACTCTCTTGCGGGAAACTACTTTTTCGCGAAAAAGGCCGCCAGCGAAGCTTTCGCGGCGGGGGTGTGACGGAGCTTGACGAGGCTCTTGCGTTCGGATTCGACCGCCGCGGTCCACCCGCGGCTCAAACCAGCATCGACCGCGGCGACAACGGCTGCCGCGGCGTCGGTCCTGGGAAGTTCGGACTTGACCTGATCGAGAGCCTTGAGCGTGGCGGCGGCGCGATCAGGCCGCCCGATCCACTTCATGGGTTCGCCGGTTCGTTCGGACTTGCGAGCGCGGCGCTCTACGACCCAGGACATGGCCGTCTCGATGAGCGTGTCGGTTGAAGGCGCGATGCGATCGAACAGGCCTGCCTTCTCGGCATCGGTGAAGACCATGTTCTGGCCTGTCGCGGTGCGCCGAATCGCCTCGACGGGGTCCATGCGCGCGGGGAGCATGTTCGTCCCGCCCCAGCCCGGGCACAGACCCAGGCCGCACTCTGGAAGCCCAACTGGATAGGGCTTGCCGGGTTGGCCGTCCCGCAAGGGTGGCGGCGACGCGATGAGCCCATCGCAGTGCATCGCGAGTTCGAGACCACCGCCCAGGGCGGCGCCGTTGATCGCCGCGGCGGTCGGGTATGGCAGCCATGCGATCATGCCGAAGACTCGGGAGCCCAGGGCGAGATATGCATCAAGCTGTTGGTCATCCCACTCGCTGATGGTCTTCAGGTCTGCACCTGCGACAAACACCCGCTCGCTGGATGAAGCCAGGACCATTCCCGCGGTGTCCCTGGGCAGGGCCTTGAGCGTCGCCTCCAGTCGCAGTATCAGTTCGTGGTCGAGCACAATGACGGGCTTGCCCGGCTGCTCAAGCCGGACGACAACGACCCCGGCGTGCGGGCCGGAAGCCTCACGATGGATGGGGAGCGCTGAAGCCGTCATTGGCGGAGTTTAGCACGGGTTCGGCGCGATGGAAGTGGCGGCGATGGCCCGCCCTTGGTCCTTCGAAACACTCCAGCTTCTCATCTCTGGGATAGCTTGGTCCGAAGCATTTCCTGAGCCTCTGCGGTGGCGAGCACCTGCGCTGATAACTCTGCGGCGCGCCTGCCGAGCCGATCATCGAGTGACCCGTCCAGTTCGTTGAGGAGGGCCTTGGTGGCGCGGAGGGCATTGGGGCCGCCGGTTGCCAGCCGCGCCGCCGCGTCGGCGACTGCCTTGTCCAGGTCATCGCGAGTGGGAACGACGTGGTTGACGATCCCCGCCTCAAACGCCTGCTGGCCGGACATCACCCCGCCGGCGAGAAGGATGTGCCGCGCTCGGCCCGGGCCAATCTTGCGAACCAGCCACGGGGCGACCACGGCCGGGCAGACGCCCAGGTCAACCTCCGGAAAGCCCATCTTCGAATCAGCGTGCGTCAGAGCGAGGTCGCAGACGGTCGCCAAGCCGCACCCGCCGCCGATCGCTGCACCGTTGACCTTGGCCACCGTGACCATCGGGAGCTTCCGCAATCGGATGCAGAACTCCGCCAGCGAGGAGAGGAGTTTCAACGGAAGTGATGCATCCGAGAGCACGGCCTTGAGATCCATGCCCGCGCAGAACGCCTTGCCTTCGCCCGTCACGATCAGGACCGACAGGTCGGGCCGCTTCTCCAGCTCCGCAACGCGTGCGAGCAGCGCGGCGAGCAAGTCCAGCGAGAGCGAGTTCCGCGCATCGGGCCGGTTCAGCGAGAGCGTTGCGATGCGTCCTGACGTGGTGAGCAGTGTGAGTTCAGACATGCAACCCTCTTTATCTCGCGAAGAATGCTGCGAGCCGTTCTCGCTCTTCTGAGGATCCGACCAGTCCGAGTGAAGCGGCCAGGGCGAGCTGCACGGTTGCAGAATCGGATGAGCCGTCGAGTTCGTTGAGCCAGAACTTGGTCGCTTCCACTCCACATCGCGGCTTGGCGGCCCGGTCCGAGGCGATGGCCATCGCACGCGGCAGTACCTCGGCCGCGGTCGCGACGCATTCGTGGGCCAGCCCGATTCGGAGGGCTTCCTGTCCGTGGATCAGGCGAGGATCAAGCTCCCGGGCCCTGGCGTTGCCGCCCCCCACCGCCGCGGTCAAGAACGGTGCGGAGACGGCGGGCGAAATGCCGAGCGGCGTCACGGGGTAGCCGAGTTTCGCGTCTCTATTGGTGACGACGACATCGCCACCGCCGAGGAGTGCGCAACCACCCGCGATGGCCGCGCCGTGCGCGGCGATGACGATCGGTGACGGGTGACGCTTCATGGTCACGATCGCCGTCGAGAGTCCACGGAGCAGGGCGGACAGGACGGAGGAATCATCCAGGCAGAGGGCGAGGTCGAAACCGGAGCAGAACACATCGCCCGCGCCGCAGACCACGATGGCGCGAGCCCGCCCCCGAGTCGCGGCGATCTCGCGCGTGAATCCATCGATCATCGACGGCGTCAGCGCGTTGCGTTTCTCCGGGCGATTGAATCGGACGACCGCGATGTCGCCGTTCCACTGCGACTCGATCACGCGGCACCTCCACGCGAAGCGGCGACGATTTTCCGCGCAAAGTCGGCGGCACGTGCGAGCTTGCCTTTGTCCACGCCGGTTGTGAATCCGGCATTTTCGACGGTTTGCACGAGAAGTTCTGTGCTGATGTTCCCGGGGGCTCGTTTGCCTGGGGTGCTCGCGTAGGGGCACCCGCCGAGACCGGCGACGGAGCCGTCGAAGGAGCGAACACCCATGTCGAGCGCAGCCTTGACGCAGTCCGCGGCGAGGCCGAAGGTGTCGTGGAGGTGGACAGTTGAAAGAAGTCGGCCACCCTCAATAGGCACTTCCTTTCGGCAAGTGTCCAGCAAGTCGCGTGTTCGTTCCGGAGTCGCCGCACCAATCGTGTCCCCGTAGTCGATCTCATCGACTCCCAGGTCCATGAGCCTGCGACCGACGCTCGCCACGGCCCCGGGGGCAATCGGCCCCTCGAACGGGCACGCGAACGCGCAGGAGATGTAGCCGCGAACGGCGAGGCCCTGCGTTTTGGCCGCGGCAATCACGGGGACAAACCGTTCAAGTGTCTGGGCGATCGTCGCGTTCGTGTTCCGCATCGAGAACGTCTCGCTCGCCGCCGTGAACACCGAGACCTTTCCGATGACGCGGCGTCCCGCCCGCCTGTTGGCGTCGAGCACGCCCTGCATGCCGCGTTCATTGGGGACCAACGCCGACAAGACAGCGGATCGAGCAGGCACGTTCGTGCTTGGTATGTCTGAACCCACCCCTAGCCCCTCCCTCAGGGAGGGGGACCGGAGGAGGCCCAGAATGACGTCTTCCGCATCCCCAAGCTGCGGCACCCACTTTGCGCTCACAAAGCTGCTGACCTCGACCTCATCAACCCCTGTCTCGCACAGCAGCCGGACCAGTTCCACTTTCCGGTCGGTCGGAATGATTCCCGGTTCATTCTGCAAGCCGTCGCGCGGCGAGACATCCGTGATGCGTACCAGTTCGGCCATCGCCGAGCATCGTACACGCACGGGACCGTCGGTTCGCCGCGAGGGCCCGTATCAGGCCGCGGCCGCGCGTGAGCGGCGGTGCTCCGCCAGGGCCCGGCACTTGGCGATGAGCACTTTCCGATCGACCGGCTTGGCGATGTAATCGTCGCACCCCGCCGCGAGGCACTTGGTCCGGTCGCCGGAGAGGGCGTGGGCGGTCAGTGCGATGATGGGCACGCGGCAGCCAACGCTTCTCAGCTTTGCCGCGGCCTGGTATCCGTCCATCACCGGCATGTCCATGTCCATGAGGATGATGTCGAAGCGGTCCCGGTTGGGCGCGCCGGGCGCCAGCCGCTCGACCGCCTGGGCGCCGTCGTCAACGACCTCGACACGGGCTCCCGCCTGCTCGAGAAAGAACGTGAACACCCGTTGATTGTCGATGCCGTCTTCCGCGATCAGGACGCACAGATCAAGCGAGGCTTCCGTTTCCAGTGGCGGCGCAGGCTTCAGGGCTGTGTCCTGGACTTCTTTGGCCAACGTGTTGCCATACCCATGAGGGCTTGGCCGCCGCGGCTTGTCGTGTTCTGGGTACATGCGTGAGCTCCTCAACGAGGGCGTTCGCCGAGCGGGGAACCGTTCTCTTCGTCGGCGATGGCTCGGCCCGACTTGGGCCGACCGACGAGCACCACCGGTGAGTCGCGCGGAACCTGCGCGGCGATTCCTAGGCCGCCTGGCGGTTGGCTTGAATCCAATGCGAACAGGCTTCCAAGAGCTTGGCCTTGTCGACCGGTTTGGAGATGTAGTCATCGCATCCGGCGGCGAGGCATCTCTCGCGGTCTCCGGTCATTGCGTGAGCCGTGAGCGCAACGATCGGCAGGCGGCAGGCGCGACTTCGGAGTTCCCGCGTCGCGGCGTATCCGTCCATATCGGGCATCTGCATGTCCATCAGCACAAGGTCGAAGCCGCGGCCATCGGCGGTCGAGGCGAGAACGCGCTCGACGGCTTCCCGCCCGTTCTCGACCGAATCCACGGTGTATCCCGCGCTGCGAAGGTGGTGCAGGAAGAGCCGGCGGTTGTCCTCGCCATCTTCGGCGAGCAGGATGCGGGCGGTGGACCTGGGTGCGGGGCCGGCGTGGGCGTGCGGGACCGGTGCGCTGAGAGACGGGGCGGGCGGAGCGGCGACGTCCAGCGTGAACGTGCTGCCCTTGCCGACCTCGCTGCGCACCGAGATGTCTCCCCCGAGAGACTGGGCCAGTCGGCGCGAAATCGCCAGGCCGAGGCCGGTTCCCCCGAACCGGCGGGACATCGACGAGTCGGCCTGCGCGAAGGGCGCGAACAGGGAGGACAGGTGCTCGGGCGCGATACCGATCCCGGTGTCGGCGACATCGACCTGGAGGCGAAGCCCCGCGGCCGAGGTGATGCACCGCGCGGTGATGCGGACCTCGCCGCGGCGCGTGAACTTGATCGCGTTTCCGACGAGGTTGATGAGAATCTGTCGCAACCGTGTCGGATCGGTCGCGATGCCGTCCGGGAGGCTCTCCAGTCGTAGGGACAGCGGCAGCCCCTTGTCCATCGCGCGTGGCTGAAGTGTCGCCACGACGCCCCGCACAATATCGGCCGGCGATGCGGACCGGGCCTCAACGGCGAGCTTTCCGGCTTCGATCTTGGACAGATCCAGGATATCGTTGATGATCGACATCAGGTGCTCGCCGTTGCGCCTGATCGTGGTGACAATGTCGGTCCGATGCTCGGGTTCCAGCGGCCGGTCGCCCTCTTCGCAGAGGAGATCGGCGTACCCCAGGATCGCGGTCATCGGCGTGCGGATCTCGTGGCTCATGTTCGCCAGGAACTCGCTCTTGGCGCGGCTGGCCGCTTCTGCATCCGCCCGCGCCACTTCCAGCTGCTGCTCCGCGAGCTTGCGCGCCTCGATGTCGCTCAAGCTCCCCGCCATCCGGATGGGCTGCCCGTGGTCATCCCAGAGCGCCTGGCCCCGGGCGCGGAACCATCGATACTGGTCCGGACCGACCTTGAGCCGGTACTCGTTGTCGTATGGGCCTCGTTGCGCCAGGTGATCGGCGAGCGTCGCCAGGACGCGAGCGCGATCATCCGGATGGAGGCCGGTCTCCCAGTACTTGATCGGAACGACGCACGACACGGCTTCGCGCGACATGAGCTCCATGTATCGTCCGGACACCCACATGCGGCCCGAGGGAATATCCCAGTCCCAGATGCCATCGCTCGATCCGCGGACGGCAAGGTCAAAGCGCTCTTCGCTCTCTTCGATCACCCGCATCGCCTCGCGCTGCTCGGTGATGTCCCGGACCGATACCGACACCCCGTCCGCGAGCGGAACAACCTGCATTCTCAGCGTTCGCCCCGCGATCGCATCCTGGTGGGCCACCCGTTCCTCTTCGTATCCCTGGCCACTCTCGACGGCTTGCGCAAAGCGGTCGACGTACCCGTGCTCACGAACTCCCGGGAACGCGTCCGTGAGCCGCTTACCGATCAGGTCCGAGCGTCGGGCAGCCATCAGCGCCAGCGCCCGGTCGTTCACATCCAGCACCTCGAAGTTCACGATCGCGCCCGTCTCGTCGCGTATGCACCGGTGCAGGAAGACCGCGTCCAGGCTGCCCGTGAGCGCCGCTCGAAATCTTTCCTCGCTCACGCGACGGCCCTCGCTCTCGATGCGCAGGTCCGCGATCGCCTTCCGCAGGCTCAGCTGCGCCGACACCTGGCGCGCCACCATCTGCAGCGACTCGATCAGCCGCGGCGTCATGCTGCGAGGGCGCGAGTCGAGCACGCACAACACGCCGGGCCGGGTCCCGTCGTCGAGCACCAGGGGCAGGCCGGCGTAGAACCGGATGAACGGCTCCCCCACCACGTATGGGCTGTGCGAGAAACGCGGATCGTGCAGGGCATCCTCGACGATCAGTGCGTCCGCGGACTCGATCGCGTGCATGCAGAACGAGCCTTCGTGCGGGATGCACTCGAACGGAAAGCCGAATCGAGACTTGAACCAGATGCGGTCAGGGTAAATCAGGCTGACCAGGGCCGTGGGCGCTCCGGCGAGGCTTGCCGCGAGCTTGGTCAGGTCGTCGAACGCCGGCTCCGCGGGCGTATCGAGGATGGTGCATCGCGTGAGCGACCCGATCCGTTGCGATTCGTTCTGGCGTTCGTGCCGCGTCAACAGCAATACCCCGGGGATCCCCACGTCCGAACTGTCTGTGGGATCATCGGCCGGTTATCGTGACACCTTTGTCCGGGTCATGGATTCCCCGGTGCCGCAGGCAAAAACGGCGCTCACGTCTGCAGGATGCCGGTGCGGAAGACTCTTGAATAGTCCCAGTTCTCCGTCGCCCGCAGCGCTGAGATCAGCTCTTCTCGCGTCCGGTGCGGTTCGATGAGCCGGTCCACCCAACCTCGTGCGGCGCCGTGCCGGATGTCCTGCTGTTCGTTGTAACTCGCCTTGACCGCGTCAAGGATCGCCTTGTGCGTTTCGGGGTCGATCTTCTCGCCTTTGCGCTCGCGGCTCTTTTCCTCGATCATCGCGAGCGTGCCCGACGCCTGGTTGGCTCCCATCACGGCGCACTTGGCACTCGGCCAGGCGAACGAAATGAACTGATCGAACGCCCGCCCGCACATCGCGTAGTTTCCGGCGCCGTAGCTTCCGCCGAGGATCACCACGATCTTCGGCACCACGCAGTTGCTCATCGCGTTGACCATCTTGGCGCCCGCGCGGATGATGCCCCCCTGCTCGCTGTCGCGCCCGACCATGAAGCCCGTCGTGTCGTGCAGGAACACGATTGGGATCTTCCGCTGGTTGCAGTCCATGATGAACCGCGCGGCCTTGTCCGCCGAGTCGTCGTAGATCACGCCCGGCATGTTCGTGAACTTCGCCGGGCCGGCCTTTCCGCCGGGCATCTGGCGGGTCGAGAGTTTCTTCTGGTTTGCGATGATGCCGCACGCACTTCCGCCGATGCGTGCGTACCCGCACACAAGCGACTGGCCGTACTCCGCCTTGTACTCGTCAAAGTCGGGCCCCAGCGTTTCGCGTCCCTCGCCATCTCGCCCCACGCCCGAATCGACGATGCACGCGATGACATCGCGGGCGTCATACTGCGACCCCGCGGTGTCCGCGAACACGTCGTACAGCTTCTCGCCGGGCTGGTAGGCCGCGGTGGCCTTCATCTCCCGACGTGACCCGTCGGCCGTCGCGCCGTACTTCGACACGAGGTTTCTGAGCCGCTCGATGCACGCCGGATCGTCCTTCTCCTTGAAGTCGATCGTCCCTGAAATCGCCGCGTGCATCGCCGCCCCGCCAAGCTCTTCATCCGTCACGCTCTGACCGATCGCCGCTTTCACCAGTGCCGGTCCCGCGAGATACAGCCCCGACCCCTCCGTCATCAGCAGCGTGTCGCACAGCACGGGGAGGTACCCGCCGCCAGCGACGCAGTACCCCATGATCGCGGCGATCTGCGGGATGCCCTCGGCGCTGATCACAGCGTTGTTTCGGAAAATCCTTCCAAAGTCGTCCGTGTCCGGGAATACATCTTCCTGCATCGGCAGAAACACGCCGGCGGAGTCCACCAGGTACAGGAGCGGCAGACGGGCCATCTGTGCCACCGTTTGCGCCCGGATGATCTTCTTGCATGTCATCGGAAAGAATGCGCCGGCCTTCACCGTCGCATCGTTCGCGATGATCATGCACAACCGGCCGTGCACCGTGCCGATTCCCGTCACCACTCCGGCCGCCGGGGCTCCGCCGTGCTCGGCGTACATCCCGTACGCGGCCCACAGCCCCAGTTCCTGAAACGACGTTCCGGGATCAATCAGCTTCTCGACGCGCTCGCGTGCCGTCAGTCGTCCCTTCTCGTGCTGACGCTCGACGGCCTTGGCTCCCCCGCCTCTGCGTATGTCGAGTTCGGTCTTTGCAAACGCCGCGCACAGGGAGCGCAGCGAGTCAGCGGCGGGCGGGTGTGTCATATCACGGCTCACGGGTGTGGCGAAGCACCGAGCGTAGCACACCGGCGTCCGAAGCGTTCAGCGCCGGGTTCCCATGTTGGTCCACATGGTGATTCTGCCAACGCGTCCGTAAGGCCTCATGACATACATCCCTCCCGCAATGATGTCGGGTCGCCCGTCGCCGTTGAAGTCCGCCACCTCGATGCTGACCAGGGACGTCGGGCTGTTGGCGATCCCCCGCGCCGAGAACCCTTGTCTCCCATCGTTCTCAAACCACACCAGGCTCTGCGCATCTTCGTTCTGCCATGGCGCCGTCATGCTCGACACAACCACATCCAGGTCGCCGTCCCCGTCGAGGTCCGCCGCGACCGCGCGGTAGGCACCGTACAAACGGGCGATGTCGTGATACGCGAACTTCATCTCCCCCACGTTCTCCAGCCATTGGACGCCGTGGTAGGGCTTGGGCGCGGTATCAAAGTCGAGCGCATCGCCGTTGGTGAAGAGGATGTCCAGCCTGCCGTCTTTGTTCAGGTCGACGAGTTCGATGCCCGAGAGGCCCCATAATGGATGGGCCGCCTGGTACACCACACGCTCATCGAACTTCCCGCCTCCGCGATTGAAGCACACGATGATCCGCTCGTGATGCTGCGACACCAGCGCCGCAATGTCCGGCCTCCCGTCGCCATCGAGGTCCCCGACCGGGACATGGCTGACGCCGCAGATCCGCTCGATGGTTCGAAGCTCGTAGGAACCCGGCGCGGTCCGCTCCAGCCATCCGATCCCGCCGGTCGCATACATGCCAAACATGGCGACCGCCAGGTCCGTATCGCCATCGCCGTCCAGGTCCGCCGCGCGGACATCCGACACCCGCGGCGCCCCGCTCAACAGGCGTTCCTGCGCCGCGTTGCCGCGGCCGTCATTACGGACCACCTCCACCGTGCCCACCGGGTCGTCGGTCGGGGTGAGTCCGCCGAGGGTGGAGAAGACGATCTCCGCACGACCATCGTGATCGAGGTCCACCACCTCCGCATGCGAAGGACAGGTGCCCATGCCCACTGTGGTTTCCACCCACGCGCCGTCCGGCCGCTGCGCCATCCACACCACTCGCCCCGCCGTGGTGTCGCACACCAGGACATCCGGAACATGGTTCTGGTCCAGGTCAACCACGCGGAGGTGGCCGATGACCGGCGGCGGGCCTGCGCCCTGCACGGCGGGACTTCCGAATCCCGCCGGCGCGAACATGATCGCCGATGCCGGCAGCTTTACGTGCAGCGCGGGCAACGATTCGGGCGCGGCCGAGAGGTAGTACGCGATGGCCGCCTTCACCTGCTCATCCGACGGCGCCGGCGTCAACCCGTACGCGTCGATTCGCTGCTTCATCATCGTGATGACGGATTCCCACTTGCTCCGCGGCAGTGCCGACGGCGGCGGAACTCCGTGGCATGCCCCGCAACTGAACACCGCTTCCGGCACCGGCGAGGTGGGCTGGATCGCGGCCGCGGTGACGGGGCGCGGGCCGCTTCTGAGTTGAGACACAACCACTCCGCCCGCCGCCGCGAGCAACACCACTCCAACCACAAGCCCGGCGCGTGCGCTCGAGCCCACGGCTTGTACTCCCCGCCACGCCCAAGTCTTCACCCCACGCGAAGGCTCCGGCGCGGCAATTCGAGGCCTTCAGTGTACCGGCCGCGTCCATTTTCCGCAATGCGATCGCATCCCATGAAATCATGGGAATCGAAGCCCGCGGGTCACAGCGTGCTCAGGTCCCGCCGGGCGAACACCACTCCCCCCGCGATCCAAAGCCCGATCGCGGCGACTCCCAGCCGGACGATGTCCCCCACCGGCCACGCTCCATCCCGCAATGGGAACACGGGCCGGTAGTAGTTCAGGATGCTCAGGAACTGGACTTTGCGCGCGGCTGGCCACAGCAGCGCGAGGTAGTTCAGCAGGAGCGACGCGACGACCAGGAACAGCACCACCGTCACGGCCCGCCCGCGCCGGTCGCTCGCCGAAGACATGAGCCAGGCGAACGCGCCGACCGTCGCGTACATGACAAAGAGGTTGGCCAGGACAATGAGCAGCCTCGAGAGTTCCGGCCGCATGTCCGTGGGCGCAAAGCGCATCCCGATCAGGTTCCCGGCCAGCGCCAGCGTGAAGACGATCGCCGCGCTCCCCAGCCACACGAGAGTTTCTGACACGTACACCTGCCAGCGCGACACCGGCAGCCCGAGCAGCACATCGATCGTTCCCTTGTCCACCTCGCCGGCGGGCACCCGCGTGCAGCACACGATGGCGTGCGCCCACAGGATCGCGAGCAAGACCGGGTGGGACCACCCGATCCCGAACGGAACTTCCGGTCCCGTCGCGTTTCCCACATCCGCCCCGAGCATCGCGCTCCGCACATCCTGCAGGAACGGCATGCTTCCCATCCGCTGCATGAACTGCTGCTGGAACCGAGGCAGTGCAAAGCCCAGCAGCGCACAGATCGCCAGCATCGCCAGCCCGAAGACCAGCGTCGTCCCCCACAACTCGCGCGCCGCCTTTCGCATGATCCCCAGGTTCATGCCGGCCCCCGTTCGTAGTACCGCTTGAACAGGGTCTCCAGGTCCGGGCGACCGATCATCAGGTCTTCCACCGGCTTTCCCACCAGCCACGCCAGCAGCGGCTCTACCTCGCCGTTGAGAGTCGCGGTCCAGGCGTGTCCGGCCCGGGTGTTCACCGCGAGAAAGGGTGGCGGTGGTTCCGACATAGCCGCGCGCCAGCGGATCATCACTTCATGCCCGGCCTGCCGGCGCAAGTCATCGAGCGTGCTGTCCGCCACGATCCTTCCCTCGCGGACGATCGCCACCCGATCGCACAACGCATCCACTTCGCTCAAGGTGTGACTCGAAAAGAACACGGTCGTCCCCGTGCGAGCCAGCGCCCGCAGTTGCTCCCGCACGACATCCTGCATCAGCGGGTCCAGTCCGCTCGTCGGCTCGTCCAGCACCAAGAGCCGCGGCCGGTGTGCCATCGCCAAGATCAACCCCAGCTTCTGCCGCATGCCGCGCGACATCCGCTTGACCTTCACCCCAAGATCAAGCGTTAGCGCCTCCGCCAACTCGCGTCCGTGGCTGAGCATGTTCGTGCCGCGGACTGATCCGAAGATCGACAGCGCCGACTCGCCGTCCATCCAGGACGGCAGCCGCAAGTCTCCCGGAACGTACCCGACATCCTGCTTGATCTGCCGTGTGTGTTGCCAGCAGTCCTTACCGAAAACAAGGGCTGATCCAGAAGTGGGCCTTAGAAAGCCGAGCAAAACGCGGATCGTCGTGGTCTTTCCCGCGCCATTTGGCCCCAGAAACCCAAAGAGAGACCCTTCCGGAACATTGAGCGCCACGCTCTCAATCCCCCGCCGCGATCCGTACTTCCTTGTCAGATCTTGAGTTACGACTGCTGCCACTGATCGCCCTTCCCCACCTGTTCTGCTCGGGGTGGCGGTTTACAACCGCCACGTGCTCTTCATCATCCCCGCAGATCCCAAGTTTTCTCCAACCCAAGGGTTTGACGGTAGCCAGAGTGACAGCGCTCTGTCACTCTCGCCCCCTCCCACCCACTTTCCGTACATTGACACGATGTTCGGTACCTGGTAACGTCTTTCCATCGTCGGGCTCGCATCCAGCGCTGCCCCCGACCGGGGTTTACTCGGGTCACACGACCCTCCCCGCCTCGCGCTGGCGTTCGTGGACCCGCGACTGTCCTCAAGGAAGAGGCGGCGGCCATCCGCGGCAAGGAAAGGAAGATTCCCATGGCTCGCGATTCCGCAGTCGAAACCAAGCCCCGCAACACACCCCAGAACGGCACGATGCAGGCGTCGTCCTCTTCCCCCAAGATCATCATGGAGGACAAGGAAAAGTCCCGCGCCCTCTCCCAGGCCGTCAGCCAGATCGAGAAGACCTTCGGCAAGGGCTCGATCATGCGGCTCGATGAAGACGCTTACCTCAACATCCCCGGCATCTCCACCGGCGCCATTTCCCTCGACCTTGCCCTCGGCGGCAAGGGCATTCCCCGCGGCCGAATCGTCGAGATCTTTGGGCCGGAGTCCTCCGGCAAGACCACTCTTGCACTGACGGTCGCTGCCAATGCTCAGAAGACCGGCGTCGCCGCGTTTATCGACGCCGAGCACGCGCTGGACCCATCCTGGGCCCGCCGCCTCGGTGTCAACATCGACGACTTGCTCGTGTCTCAGCCCGACTCTGGCGAGCAGGCCCTGGAAATCTGCGAGTTGCTTGTCCGGTCGAGCGCGGTGGACCTCATCGTCATCGACTCGGTCGCGGCCCTCATTCCCAAGTCCGAAATCGAGGGCGAGATGGGCGATGCGGTTGTCGGCCTCCAGGCACGGCTCATGTCGCAGGCCATGCGCAAGCTCACCGGCGTCATCGCTCGGTCGAACTGCACGGTCATCTTCATCAACCAGATCCGCGAGAAGATCGGCGTCGTCTATGGCTCGCCGGAAACAACTCCCGGTGGCCGCGCGTTGAAGTTCTACGCCTCTGTCCGCATCGACATCCGCCGCACGGGCGCGATCAAGGACGGCGAGACCACCATTGGCAGCCGCACCCGCGCCCGCGTCGTGAAGAACAAGGTCGCCCCTCCCTTCCGCGATGCCGAGTTCGACATCATGTTCGATGAGGGCATCTCGACTTCGGGCGACCTCCTCGACCTGGCCAGCGAGATCAACGTCATCGACAAGTCCGGCGCGTGGTTCAGCTACGGCGAAATGCGCCTCGGCCAGGGCCGCGAGAACTCCAAGAAGTTCCTGAAGGAGAACCCGGAGCTGTTCAAGGAAGTCCGCGAGCAGGTGCTCAAGGCCAAGATGGCCAATCCTGCCAAGCCGGTCGCGGTCGCGGCAGATGAGGATGAGGAATAGATCGCTCGGCGCGGCGTCACAATGAGCCGCGCCCGACCTAAGCGGTCGACTTCCAGGTGCGTCCAATCCGGCCGGCCATTTCCTGTGTGCCAAGCTTGTCGGGCGGTGGGTTGCAAGAACGCCTGTCCCGCCCTACCGTTGCCCTCGCCGCGGCTGTGGCGAAATTGGCAGACGCGCTAGGTTCAGGTCCTAGTGGGATTAAAACCCCATGGAGGTTCGACTCCTCTCAGCCGCACTTTGAAATCGGCCGCCCACCACGGGCGGCCGTTTCTGTTTTTGACCCGTGGCACCGCCCTTCCGGGCGGTGATCTGAGGATCACGGCAACACCGAGCAGAAGCTCGGTGTCACTTCCGTTATCCTCCCCCCAATGCTGCTCCTCGCCGGAATCGACGAAGCCGGCTACGGCCCCACGCTTGGGCCGCTCTGCGTCGGCATGTCCGTGTTCCGGATCCGCGACTGGACCCGCGGCGACCCAGCCCCCGATCTCTGGAAGCTGCTTTCCAAGGCTGTCTGCCAGAAACCTTCGGACGCTCGTGGCCGGATCCCCATCGCCGATTCCAAGGCCCTCAAGCTTTCGAACGACTCCAAGACTCGGCATCCGCTGCTCCATCTCGAACGCGGCGTGCTCGCTTTCCTCCGCTGGCTCGAACAGTCCCCCACAACGGATGCCGACTTGTTCCGATCCATCGGAGCCGAACTGCCCGATGACCCGTGGTACGCGGGCGACCCCATCGCGCTCCCGCTCGGTGAAACAGCGGGCCAGATCGCCATAGCCTCGTCTCGCCTTGTTGCCGCGATGGATGCCACGGGAATCGAACTCGTCGGTCTCTCGTGCCGAATCGTTCCCGAAGGTGAGTTCAACGAGATCGTTCGTCGGACCGGGACGAAGGCCGAGGCAACCGCCGCCGCGTTTGGAGGACACCTGCGAAACCTGGCCGCGATGGATCTAACCGGATCATGCGTTCGCCTCGTTTGCGACCAGCTTGGCGGGCGAACGTCCTACGAGGGCCTGATCACCCGTGAACTCCCGGGCTCCAAGGTCGTGAGCCTCACAGAATCCGGCGACCGGTCGCGATATTCAGTTGTTCATCAGAATCACGGCGGCCAGGAAACGGATACCCAGGACGTCAACGACTTCATCATCCAGTTCATGCCCGAGGCCGAATCCGCACACCTCCCTGTGGCCCTCGCTTCAATGGTCGCCAAGCTGACCCGCGAACTCGCCATGCTTCGGTTCAACCGCTACTGGTGCGCGAGGTGCCCCGAACTCAAGCCGACGGCGGGGTATTCGACTGATGCGAGGCGCTGGTTGGGGGAGATGCGAGACGTGCTCGCGGGCGAGGAACGGGCGGCGATGGTGCGGATGGCCTGACGCGAAGACTCACTTCGTTGGAAGCGCCATTCCAACCAAGGAAGCAAGCAAGAACAGAATCCAACCTGACACCGCGACAACAAAGCACCTTGCCGCGACGCTGCCTGGGACTTTCCCGAAAACAGCCATGACTACGTTGGAAGGCACAATCACCGCGTGCAGGAAGGCAGCTGCGACCAAGGCGATGATCATCGCGTCATCGATTGCGGTAGCGGTGGTGAAAGGTCGTCGGCCGATGCGAAGCCAGCGAGCGACATAAACGGTGTAGACAACGAGAACGGACGCGATTGGCACCAGAGCTGCGGCAAAGCAGACCTTGTCGGTCAAAGTCCACTCGACTTTGACTGTTTCCCACGTCGTGGATCCGCACTCAGGGCACGCTATCGCCTGGGGAGTTGACGTCATGTCGTAGCCGCATTCGCCGCAATGCACGAATACAGGATACCGGCCAGAACATACGCTTCGCCAGTTGCCGCAACACGATTCCACGACATACCTGGATCTTGCCGCCCGACTCGCCTTGCGAGCCCAGGGCTATGTCGAGCCCAACCCGCTCGTCGGCGCGGTGATCGTCAAGGACGGCGTCGTGATCGGTCGCGGCCACCATCGCCGGTACGGCGGCCTCCACGCCGAGACCGAGGCCCTCGCCGATTGCCGCGCCCGAGGCGTCGACCCGCGCGGCGCAACCATCTACGTCACGCTCGAACCCTGCGACCACTACGGGAAGCAGCCGCCGTGCAGCAAGGCGATCATCGAAGCCGGCATTGCGCGAGTCGTCGTCGCCCGCGCCGATCCGAATCCGGTTTCATCCGGTGGCGCGTCGTCGCTTCGCCGCGCCGGCATCCAAGTCGAGTTCACTGATGCATCGCCGCTCGCGACCCACATTTCCGATCCATTTATCAAGCGCATCACCACCGGCCTTCCCTGGGTCATCGCCAAGTGGGCCCAGACGCCCGACGGCCGGCTCACGTCTCCCCCCGGCGAACCGCGGTGGATCAGCAACGAACTGTCTCGCCGCCGCGTGCACCACCTTCGCGCCCGCGTCGACGCCGTTCTCACGGGGATCGGCACGGTTGAGACCGACGACCCGCTGCTCACGACGCGAGATGTGAAAGTCCGCCGCGTCGCTCGGCGAGCCATCTTGGACTCCAATCTCAAGATCACGAGTGAGTCCACCCTCGTCCGCACGGCGAACCTTGCCCCGACACTGGTTTTCTGCGACTCCGAGCGCCTCGCACGCGACGGCGAGATGCGATCCAAGTCGGTCGCCCTCGCGTCGGCCGGAATCTCCGTTCACGGCATTCCCCGGCGCGGTGAGCACCTCGACCTTCGCGCCGTCCTCGAAGCGCTTGCCTCTCAATATCAGGCCGCGAACGTGCTGGTCGAAGCCGGTCCGCGGCTCCTCAAGTCTTTCATGGATGAGCATCTGGCGGATGAGCTGCGTGTGTATATCGGTCAAGCGCGGCCAGCCGGCCGCCCGCCCTCGTTCCCAGGGTTCGCGCTGATGCGGACACGCCGGCTCGCCGAGGACCTTGAACTCTGCTACAGCCGCCTACCGCCCCTTCCGACAGAACCGCGACCGTGAGGGAGCGGAACCGCGCAAGCACCGGTAACGCCAGTCGTCACCCAGAGCGCTCGGTCGCTCCGCGCACCCGGTCGTCGGGCGCTTCCGCTCCCTGACGGTCGCGGTTCCGTTTACAGTTGCAGCTCCCTTACTTCTTCCCCGTTCTACGCTACCCTACGCCGTCCACCCGGAGGTCCCGATGCCCATCAAAACCGTCTACAAAGCTCAGATCGACCACATGCAGATTCTCGACGAGAACGGCAAGCTCGATGAGAAGCTGGCCAAGGACACGCTGACCGATGAGGATGTCCTGTCGCTCTACGAGCAGATGACCGTCTGCCGCACGCTCGACGAGGTCGCCTTCAAGCTCCAGCGCTCGGGCCGCATGGGTACGTATCCGCAGAACAAGGGCCAGGAGGCGGCCGCGGCGGGGATGGGCTTTGCCGCCAAGAAAGGCGTGGACTGGCTCGTCCCCTGCTACCGCGAGAACCTCGCCCTCAACATGCACGGGCTCCCGTACCACTACGTGCTGCTGCACTGGATGGGCGATGAGCGCGGGAACAAGATCCCCGATGGTGTGCACGTCAACCCGATCGCGATCCCGATCGGCACGCAGATGCTCCACGCCGCGGGAATCGCCTGGGCGTTCAAGCTGCGCAAGGAGCCGCGGGTGGCGGTGACATTCTTCGGCGACGGCGCCACCAGCGAAGGGGACTTCCACGAGGCGATGAACTTTGCGAGCGTGCTCCAGGCGCCGGTTGTGTTCTTCTGCCAGAACAACCATTGGGCGATTTCGGTGCCTCGCGAGATTCAGATGAACTCCGAGACGGTCGCGCAGAAGGCGATCGCGTACGGCATGCCGACGATCCAGGTTGATGGCAACGACATCTTCGCCGTGTACAAGGCCGCGAAGGATGCGGTCGAGCGGGCGCGGGGCGGCGGCGGTCCGAGCTTCATCGAGGCTGTGACCTATCGACTCGGCGATCACACGACGGCGGACGATGCGCGGCGGTACCGCGACCCGGCCGAGCTCGAGGCGTGGATGGCGCGTGACCCGATTCTGCGAGTGCGGAAGTACATGACTGCCAAGGGGATTTGGGACGATGCCAAGCAGGCGAAGCTCGAAGAGCGGGCCAAGACGATCGTTTCGGAGATCGTGAAGACCGCCGAGGGCATCGAGAAACCCAGCAACGACGACATCTTCGACTACACCTATGCGACTCTGACGCCGGAGCTGGAGAAGCAGAAGGCGACCATGCGCACGAGCAGCCTCGGGCAGAATCCTGAACAAGCCGGCCTGAACGCAACGGCGGATCGGGTCTGAGGGAGGCACCGGTGCGACTCGTGTCCATCTCCATGACCGGCGTCCTGATTGCCGCATCCCTGGTGCGGGCTCAGCAGACCGGGACGCCCGCGGGCGTGATCGACCCTGATTCGGTCGAGGTCGTTCAGCGCGCGCCGGAACTGGTCGTCGAACCCAAGGTCATCACCGAAACTCAGCGGACAACGCTGAACACGTTCACAAAGACCTTCCAGGCTCTCGCCGCCGGGCACGGCACGCGCCGTTCCTTCGCGCTCAAGAAGTTGCAGGACTTCAGGTCGTTGACCAATGTCGAAGCGAGGGACCGCATCCTGAGCGCCAAGGACCCGACCGACAACAAGGCCGATGAGCGTTTCATCGGCGACATCGCCAACTACCGCCTGGTCCAGAAGTACCGGACCATCATCAAGAACTTGTTCGACACGTCCAAGATGTTTCCCTCGGTCGGGGGAGGTCCCGTTCAGTTTTTCGGCCACTCGGACATCCGCTTCGCCTCGCTCAGGGGTGAGACGATGATGATCCAGTCTCGCGGCACGGAAGTGTTTTTCGACTCGGCCACGACCGACGCCAAGACCCGGGCCCGGAACGCGCTCGATGAGCTGATCCTTCCATCAGTCAAGGACTTTCGTGAGGCGATGAATGCCGATGGGATCGACTGGTACGCCATTCACCTGACCTACGGCTCGCGTGACATCAAGAAACAGAAGGCCTCCGACGAGGTGTCCGAATCCGTGTGCATGGCCTGGAAGAAAGACCAGGGCCAGGCCTACCTCAACGGAACGCTCAGCTCGAATGAGTTCCTGAAAACGTGCGTGATCGTCCACTCCAACCGCAATGTCATCTCGGTGACGACGCTCGAAATCGAGAACGAAGCCAGCGCCAGGTAATCCGACGGAAAGAACCCGCCATGCCCCGCACCGAAGCAATGAACGAAAAAGGTCTTACCCTCGTTGACGCCATCAACGAAGCCCTGTACCAGGAACTCGAGCGCGACAGCCGCGTCGTTCTCCTTGGCGAAGATGTCGGCGCCAACGGCGGCGTCTTCCGTGTCACCGACGGCCTGCAGAAGGTGTTCGGCGCGGATCGGGTGGTGGACACACCGCTCGCCGAGTCCGGCATCATGGGAACCGCGATCGGCCTCGCCATGGCCGGCATGCGGCCCATTCCCGAGATTCAGTTCGACGGGTTCCTTGGCCCGGCGTATGACCAGCTCACCGTCCACGCGGCGCGCTACCGCACTCGCAGCCGCGGCACCGTCACGATCCCGATGACGGTGCGCGTTCCCGTCGGCGGCGGGATCCACGCTCCGGAGCTTCACTCCGACTCACCCGAAGCCATCTACACCCACACGCCCGGGCTCAAGGTCGTCATGCCCAGCACGCCCTACGACGCCAAGGGCCTTCTCCTTTCCGCGATCCGCGATCCTGATCCGGTTGTCTTCTTCGAGCCCAAGCGCGTCTACCGCTCCTTCCGCGAGCGCGTCCCCGAGGAGGACTACACGATCCCCATCGGCCAGGCCAAGATCCTCTCCGAGGGCACCGACCTCACGGTCGTCACGTGGGGCGCCTCCACATTCCAGTGCCTCGATGCCCTGGACAAGCTCCCCGAAGATCTCTCCGTCGAGCTCATCGACCTTCGCACGATTTCGCCCTACGACCGCGACACGGTCATCCAGTCCGTTCAGAAGACCGGCCGCTGCGTGGTCGTCCACGAAGCTCCGAAGACCGCCGGCATGGGTGCCGAGATCGCGACGCTCATTCAGGAGCATTGCTTCCTGTACCTGAAGGCTCCCGTGCAGCGGGTCACCGGCTTTGACACGGTTATGCCGTACTACAAGCTCGAACTCGAATATCTGCCGGATGGGCCGCGGATTGCGGAGGCGATTCAGCAGACCGCGGCGTATTGAGGTTCACGCGGCCAGACCGCGAGCGACGCGGCCGGTGGGTGGTCGTCAGGCGGAGTTTTCCGGCGCGCCGCCTTCCGCGTGCGCCGCTCGTATGATGGCGGCTCACACGCACGGAGCCTCCGCCTTGGGCCTCTTCGACAAGCTCTTCAAGCGTCCCGGTCCGCCGCCCCCCGCCGCGGACGCTGATCTCTTCGGCCAGGTCGATCACCGAGGCATCTTCTACTGCCCCCACTTCATCGAGCCCGCTTCGGGCAAGACCGCCGACCAGGGCAAGGTGAAGAGGTGGCACCACGAGATCGGCCGCTCGATGGTCAGCGGCCAGCGAATCCTCGATGTTGACACCAGCGAGATCGGCCTCGTTCCCGTGCGCACGCGCATCAACGGCCACCTCGCCGAGAAGTTCGTCCAGCCCGGGGATGAAGTCGTCCCCGGCCAGGCCCTTTGGCGGTACGTGGTGTCGAAGCAAGTCGGGGAGTGACTCTCGCCCGCCGCGTTACGGTTGTTCTCCAAGCTTTTTCCGTAGCGCCTCAAGGCGCCTGGCGTGAATGGCCCGATCCGGCTCCAGCTTTGTCAGCGCGACGATCTGTCTCTCCGCACCCGGCAGGTCGCCTTTGAGCACCAGGATCGTCGCGTACATCTCCCGCAGGTTCGCGTCGTAAGGCGAGATCGTGCAGGCACGCTTTGCTTTCGCCGCGGCCTTATCGAGTTCGCCGGTCACCTGATACGCCCGGGCCAGCTCCGCGGCGTAGGCCGCCGAGTTCTGTTCGCGGGCATCGAGGTACTCCAGGTGCGGGATCGCCCGTTCAGCCTGCTCCCGTGACCATGCGTCACCCGCCGGGCGAGAGGTGTACAACCGCGCCATGAGCTTGTGGGGAAGCGGGTCCACGGGGCGTGCTTTCGCATACCGCTCCAGGAGCGGCACCATTTCCAGCGAGGGCGTGTCGTCCGCCGCGCCCAACGTCAGCTTGACCGCGACGAGCAGGAGATCCGGATGCTCCGGGTGCTTCTCCAGCCACCCCTTGACCATCGCGAGTGTCGGCTCTGGCAAGTCTCCGTCCACCACGGCGTCGACGGGTGGTTCGCCTTCCTTGGCTTGGCCCGCCTTGGCATCCTCTTTGGTTTTCGCCGCGTTCTTCGCTTCTTCCTTCAGCAAGTCGTCGATCGTCGGCTTCCACTCCCCCATCCCCCACGACCTGAGCTGATCCTTCGCCCATGCCTTGAACTGCGTCATGAACTCCGCCTGGTCCACACCCAGCACGGCCTTGATCGCCTCCGATTCCCGTACTCCCGCGGCGTACTTGTCCATCAGGTCCAGCGGCGCGCGATTCCCCCACTTGGTGAGCATGAACTCGTACATCCACTGACCCTGCATGTACGCCTGCTGACGGTCGGTCGGCTTCTTGGGCCGCACGAACGCGATGTTGATGTCGCCAAAATCGAGCAGCGAATCGTCCGTGATTGCTCCGTCCAGCAGCTTGCACGATCCGTAGTCCCTCGGCGAATCTTCCATGTTGACGGCCGACGCCTCGGTGAACCAGTGCGGGATCCGGTTCTTCGTGCGTGACAGTGTCACCGTATGAGTGAACTCGTGCCGCACGACCCGCAGCCAGTCGTAGGCGCCGACCTTGTGCCCAGGTCCTTCGCGCGGCGCTTCCATCGCGATCGTCGGCCCCGTCGAGGCCGCCATCGTGTGAATCCGCGTCACGCCCGCGATCCGCACAGCGAACCACCGCTGATTGGGCATCAGGTCGATCACGGTCTTGAAGGGCGGCTCGTGGTCGATCCCGCCGGGACCCTTGCCGGTAACCCGCGCGTACATCGCTTCGAGCGGCTCGCTCATGTCCACCGCGAGGACCTCGTCTGCCCCGGCCGGGTAGCGGATCACAAAGTGCGGTGTTTCGATCCGTTCGTACTTTGCGAGCTCGTTCGCCAGGCTCAGGCTATTGCCCACCCGCGTGTTGAACGGGTCCAGCTCCGCTGCTTTCGCCAGGTACTTCAGCGCCGTCGCATCGCTCCCGGATTGCAAGCCCATCAACCCGAGTTCGATGGCCGGCTCGGCCCAGAACGGGGCCCGGTCTGCCGCCGCGGCCAGGTGTCCCGCCGCCATGTCGTATTGCCGCGCCTCCGAAAGCGTCCGCCCCACTTCGAACTCCGCGAGCGCCGATCCGGGTGACAACGCGTCCAACGCCTTCAGCGCCGCCGCCGTCTTGGTTTCGTCATACCGCAGCGCCGTCGCGGCGGCCGCCACGGCCAGCAGCGGTCTCATGTTCGGATACCTGGCGAGCGCCTTTGCCAGCGCCGCATCCGCGCCCTCAGGATCATTCTGCCGCAGCGCGGCCCTGGCCCGGATGCCCGCCGCCTCGACTGACACCGGCCCATCGCCCGTCGATTCCTGCAGCCCATCCAGTTGCGCGGCCACCATTTCCGTCTTCTCGAAGTTGAACTGATCGACCGTGATCCGCCCGACGATGCCCCACGCCGCGGCGCACCTCGGGTTCAGGGTCAAGACCTGCAGCGCCACATCCCCCGCCTGCTTGGGATTGCTCTTTTCATAGAGCAACTCTGCCTCGGCCAGCAGGGCGGGCCAATAGAGGCGGTCCCGCTTCTGCGAAATGTCGTTCAGGATTGACTGCATGCGGTTGAAGTCCCCGCCCGCGGGCTCCTTCTGTGGAAGCACGCGAGCGCGGATGATCAGTCCGCGGACGCCTTCCACAAGGTCGCTCACGCTCGCATCGCGATCCTGCGTGCGCTTCACGACCGGTTCGAGTGCTTCACCCGCTTCCTTGGCTCGTCCAAGCCCCTCGAGCGCCGCAGCACGGATCCGCAGCGCCCGGATGCTCGTCTCATGCGCCAGGAGCGAGATCGCCTCTGGCAGCTGTCCCCGCAGCAGCATTCCCTCCGCCCGATCGTCGACCGGCACACTCGGATCCGAAAGCGACGCATCGTCGTAGGAGCCGCGGATCAGGGACGCCCGCGCCCGACGCTTGGGCGTGTCCAGGTCTCCATCTTCCCATGATCCGTGAAAGACCCGCAGGTCCTTCCGTTCTTCTTCGTTGAGGAACTCCGCCTCGATCGCTTTCCGCACCGCCGGCGAAAGTTTCGGCGGCTCGACGCCCGCCGGCTCTTTGTTCGGAATCAGCTTCGCCTCGGGCTGCGCGAGCGCCGACCCCGCCATCAACGCCGCCGCGGCCAGACTCATCCATGAGCTACGCATCACGCCACCATCCTCTCCTGCGCTCGTGCTAGTGCGGCGGTTCCGCTTCCACGTGCTTCCGGAACGGGATCTGCTCGAAGTCCCAGCCCTCCGGCGGTGCATCGATGCGGACCAGGTCCATCGGCACATCCGCCGCGGGGTCCTTCTGCCTTCCCTGGGCCTGCAGGTGAACGCTTGAGAGCTGCACGATCGCGGTGTTCTGGTTGCGGCTCACGGTCCGCGCCATCACCGGCAGCAGTGTGCCGTCCTTGTCACGGCGATACCACAGCCGAACTTCCTTGAACTCCGTCTCGCGTGCAAACTCAGGTTTGGGCTCAAGCCGAATCTGCGTGGCGCCCGCAACGTGCTTTCTGAGCGCCTCAACTTCCGCCTTCTCTTGCGCTCCCGCGTCATCCGCGGCCGCAAGCCCATCTTCAACCGGCAGCAGCTTCGCCGCGAACCGCAGCGTCACATCCGCCTTCTTCTGTCCGAGCGGGATCGGCAGCGGACCTTCACCGATCTTCAGCGGATCAAACTTCTGGCCCGGCGGGACCACCTGTCGTTTGATCATCATCTTCTCTTTGAAGTTCTTCTCCACCAGCCATTCACCGTCGAACACGATGAGTTGCCGTTCCGAGCGGACGACATCCCCGATCCACAGTTCCTCGAACAGCACGGCGAACTTCCGCGGCGTGCGATTGTCGAAGTACAGCTTGCCCTTGCGGATCTGCCGGTCGCCCTGGATTTCAAAGCGGACGTCGTAGTTGATGTCCGCCGTGAGCGTGACCATCCCCTCATCCGCCTTCTCGAGCGCTGTCAGCAGTTCCTCGGCCGTGGCGAACTCTCCATCCACCTTGGCCGGCGCCGACGCAGGAGCAACTCCCTCCTCGCGGCCCACCGGCTGTGCACAGCCCGCAGGCGCAGCGCCATTCGTCCACGCCGCCAGCAATGCCGCAATCGCAGTCCTTGTCATATCCACTCCTGAATATCGGCCCAATCCTGCTCCCGGCCCATTGTCATTGCCAATCGCATCCCGCCGCTTTCGTCTCTCCGTGGCCGTTGCGACCCCGCCGTTCAATCCACTTCCGGCTTGGGCCCCGCGAACCCCGACAGGAAGTCCCGAAGTATCGCCGCGGCCGCGAGTGCATCCCGCTTTTCCTTCTTCTGCCCTCGCGTCAGCCCGGTCCTCGCCATCTCCCACTCCGCCTGCACGCTGGTCAATCGTTCATCCATGTAGCGCACCACAAGCCCGGTCCGTTCACCCAGCTTCGCACCAAAATCCCGGGACGCCTTCGCCGCGGGCCCCTCCGTGCCGTCCATGTTCAGCGGCAGCCCCAGGACGATTTCTCCCTTGGGGCCTAGTTGTTCGACGCATATACCCGCTACGGCGTTCACGAGAGTTTCCCCGTCCGCCGCGGCCACCTGCACCACCTCGAGAGGTGTGACGATCATCGTTACGGAATCGCCCACGGCGATGCCCGTGCGTTTCTGACCGAGATCGACCGCGAGGTACCTCACACGGTGGTATAGGCACGATCGCCGTGAGTCGGGCGCCTTCGGGCCGGTTTCCGACCCGTCTCGCCAGCGAGAGATTGTGACGGTTCTCGAGCCATGGGAATGAGCACGACGATGGCGGAAATCAGGCCCCAATCACACCGCTTTGACCCTCTAAATTCATCCCCGAAAGGGCGGCCGGAACTCCCCGGAGAGCCTATACTTCTCCACTGGGGCCGGACCCCGGTATTTCCGCGGAAATTTGCGGGAATTCGACAGTCGTTTCCGCGGGCAAAACCGCCCCGATCCCGACCGTTCCGGACCCCGGGAAGTCTGCTCGAAGAGCGGCCTTCCCGCGGCCCCTCAACCAAGGATGAACCACGGTGCCCACGGACGCGAAAAAGGCCCCCAATCCCAAGCCCGAGACTCCGGTTGTCGTGACCCAGCCGGCCCCCGACATGGATACCCCACTCCCCGGCAAGGTCAGCAGCGAATACGGCGCCGACCAGATCAAGGTCCTGGAAGGTCTCGAGGCCGTCCGCAAGCGCCCCGGCATGTACATCGGCGGCACCGGCGTCAACGCCCTGCACCACCTCATCTACGAAGTCGTGGACAACTCCATCGACGAGGCGATGGCCGGGCACGCCAAGTCCATCTCCGTGACGGTTCACGCCGACGGGTCCTGCTCCGTCATAGACGACGGGCGCGGCATCCCGATCGACCCCATCAAGGACGACAACCCGGCCCTCAACGGCCGCCCCGCCGTAGAGATCGTGCTGACGGTCCTCCACTCCGGTGGCAAGTTCGGCGAAGAGGGTTCCGCGTACAAGGTGTCCGGCGGTCTCCACGGCGTCGGCGTTTCGTGCGTCAACGCGTTGTCCGAGTACCTTGAGGCCGAGATTTACCGCGACGGCAAGGTTCATTCCATCGAGTTTGCGCGCGGCCGGGTGTCGAAGGAACTTCACACCGTCGGCCCGATCCCCAAGGACAGCGTCCGGTCGACGGGAACGCGCGTCACGTTCAGCCCCGACCCGCAGATCTTTCCGGACACCACGTTCAACTACCAGACCCTTGCCACCCGTCTGCGAGAACTCGCCTACCTCAATCCCGGCGTTTCCATCCGCCTCCACGATGAGCGAGTGGGCCCCGATGGCAAGGTCCGCACCGACACGTTCAGGGCGACCAACGGCATCCTCGAATATGTGCAGCACCTGATGCACGGCAAGAACGAGATGTCCCCGCCGGTGTACGTCCGCAAGGACCTGCCGGAGCAGAATCTCGTCTGCGAAGTGGCGATGCAGTATCACGACGGGTACAACGAGCTGCTTCTCTCGTTTGCCAACAACATCAACAACGTCGATGGCGGCACGCACGCGCAAGGCTTCAAGGTCGCCCTGACCCGCTCCATCAACAACTACGCCCGCAAGGCCGGCATCATCAAGGAGAAGGACCCTGTCCCGACGGGCGAGGACCTCCGTGAAGGCCTGATCGCGATTATCTCCGTCAAGCTGCCCAACCCGACGTTCAACAACCAGCCCAAGGAACGGCTTCTCAACCCCGAGATCGAAGAGTTCGTGTCGTCCGCCGTCGGCGAGGCGCTGAAGAACTGGATGGAGGAACACCCCGCGGACGCCAAGCGGCTCTGCCTCAAGGGCATCATCGCCGCGCAGGCTCGCGAGGCCGCCCGCAAGGCTCGCGAACTCACGCGCCGCAAGACCGCGCTCGACTCGGGCTCCATGCCCCACAAGCTCCGCGACTGCAAGACGCGGGACTTCGATCGCTCGGAAATGTTCATCGTCGAAGGCGACTCGGCAGGCGGCTCCGCGACTCAAGGCCGCGATGTCGAGACACAGGCCATCCTTCCCCTTCGCGGCAAACTGCTCAACGTCGAGAAAGCCCGGATCGACAAGGTCCTGGGTTTCGAAGAAATCCGCACGCTCATCGGCGCTCTGCGCTGCGGCATCGGCGAGGAGTTTGACTACTCCAAGCTCCGCTACGGCAAGGTCATCATCATGACCGACGCCGACGTGGACGGTTCACACATCCGCACGCTGCTGCTGACGTTCTTCTTCCGGCAGATGCCCGAACTCGTCAAGCGCGGCCGCATCTTCATCGCCCAGCCCCCGCTCTACCAGATCACCCGCGGCAAGACCGGCCGCTACGTGCTCAACGAGAAGGTCCTCGGCGACACTCTGACCGAGCTCGGCCTCGAAGATTCCACGCTCATCATCCGCGATCCCGCCGTGGTCGATCGCCACAGCGGCGAAGCCAAGGAAGTCGGCCGCCTCAGCGGACAGGAACTCCGGCGGGCGGTCCGCATCCTCCGCCGTCTCGACGATCTCGTCGAAATCGCCGAGCGCCGCGGCGTCAAGTTTCCCGATCTACTCGCCGCCCGCTCCAAGGACCCTGAGGGCAAGAACCGCCTGCCGACGCACCGGCTTGTCTGGCTCGGCGGCGACGCGTGGGCGTGGTCGGAAAAGCAGGCACACGACATTTTCGCGAAGAAGAAGCTCCGCCTCGCCGACGACGCGGCCGACCAGGCCGACATGTCTCATGGCCCGACCGGCACGCTCCGCGAGCTGCATGAGAACCGAGAGCTCGAACGAGTCTTCACCGACCTGGCTGGGCTCGGTCTCGCGATCGACGATTACGCGCTGATCCAGGAAGAGTCGGTCACAGGCGACAAGCTTCCCGCGAGGTTCGCCTGGATCACCAGCCGCGCAACCGCGAGTAAGAAGACCGAGGATGAGGCCGACGGAGGGGCGGTCGAAGCGCAGCACGCACGCAAGTCCGACAAGGTTGTCGAGGCCGCCAACCTGGCTTCGATCCTCGGCGCCCTGCACGAGATCGGCCGCAGGGGTATGGAAATCAAGCGGTTCAAGGGTCTGGGCGAAATGGACGCCGAGCAACTCTGGGACACCACCATGGACCCCACGCGCCGGGTGCTTGTCCGTGTGAACTGGGATATGGCCAGCGATGCCGACTCTCTCTTCTCGATCCTGATGGGCGAGGAGGTCGAGCCTCGCCGGCGGTTCATCGAAGAGCACGCCCTCGAGGTCAAGAATCTGGACGTCTAGTCCGTCCGAACCGAATGCGCCGCGAGCTATCAGACGTTCCCCCCTGTTCTGAGGGGATTGGGCGTGCACTTTCCTATGGCGCGGGCCGATAGGAAACGGCGTACGCGGCCCCAGTTCGCCGCCCACACGTGCACCAGCCGGGGGAGATCGATGCCGGGTTCCAACAAGCCTCTGTCCAAGGGCAAACTCCCGGGCAAACCGGCCGGGGGCCGTCCGAACACGATCGGCCTTGGGCAGCGCGAGCTGGGTGAACTGCTCGATCGGATCGAGAATCCGGAGGGCCAGGCCAAAGACCCCAAGCGTGACTTTGTCCGCTGGCCGTTCCGCGAAACCTCGGTCCGCGTCCAGATATTCCATCCCGGCGGGGTCAACTCGTGGATCACGGTCGCCTGTCGGAACATCTCCCGCGCGGGGATGGCGATCCTCCATTCGTCCTACGCCCACACGGGGACCAAGTGCCGTGTAATGCTGCCGCACCCGCAGAAGGGTGAGATCGCGATGGACGGCTGGGTGACGCGGTGCACGCACCGCTCGGGCGTGGTGCACGAGCTGGGCATCCGTTTCGATCAGCATCTGAATGTGCAGGAGTTCCTGCGGCCCAACCCGTTCACGGACTGGTTCAGCCTGGAGAGGGTCAATCCGGAAGACCTCTCCGGCACGATCGTGTACGTGGAAGACTCAGACATTGACCGCAAGATCGTCAAGCACTTCCTTCGGCAGACGAAGCTCAACGTGATGATGGCGACGTCGGGCGCTGAAGCGCTCCAGTGCATCGACGAGTCGATCGACCTGGTGCTGGTGGACTTCCACCTCGGTGACATGAGCGGGGCGGACCTCGCCCACAAGCTTCGCGAGAACGGTCTGGAGGTCCCGCTGATCATTCTGACCTGCGACACGCAGGCGGCGACGGCGGACGTGCTCGGGAATATCCGGGCCGCGGCGTTTCTGGCCAAGCCGGTCAGCCAAGACTTGCTGCTCCGGGCGATCGCCGAGTTTCTCATTGTTCAGAAAACGGCATCGATGGGAAACCCGCAGGCGGTGGTGGACAAGGGCAATCCCGCACTTACCGAGGGGCTGTTGCTGGCCTTGGGGCAGTACGCCAAGAAGCTTGACGACTGCGTACAGCGGTCGGACGCTCCGGGCGCGCGGACGCTGTGCCTCCAGATCGCGGGAACCGCGGGCACCGTGGGATTCAAGGATGTCAGCCAGTTGGCCACGAAGGCGGCGGAAGCGGTTTCGCGGAGCATGAGCGTTGCGGAATCGATTTCGCCAATCCGGGCGCTGATGGCGGTGTGCCGGCGGGCCTCTGAACGGGCGCCGGCCGGGTCGAACAACGCCAAGAAACCCGCCGCGTAAGGGTGGCCAACGGGATTCGAACCCGCGACCCCGAGAATCACAATCTCGTGCTCTAACCAGCTGAGCTATGGCCACCAACTTCTGGTTGGAACGGTACGTTCGCCGATAGAGAGAGGCAACTTGAAAGCACACCGAGAGGGCTAGAATCAAGGCCCTACTCAGGAGGCCTGTATGTCCAGCGCGCTGCCCCAGCTCGACCTGTCCGCTCACCGGTATTCTGTGAACCTGCCGCCCGCCGAGCTGATCGAACGGGCGATCGCCGCGGGCGAGGGGAAACTGGCGGCCAACGGCGCAACGGTGTGCATGACCGGCGACCGGACGGGGCGGAGCCCGAACGACAAGTTCCTGGAAGAAGTGGCTTCGATCAAGCCCAAGATCTGGTGGGGCAAGAACAATCAGCCGTTGTCGACCGCGGGGTTTGACCTGGCGCTCAAGATCGCGACCGAGCACCTCAACCAGCGGCCCAAGCTGTTCGGGTTTGAGGGTTTCGCGGGCGCGGATCCCAAGTATCGCTGCGCTGTGCGGGTCGTGACGGAGCAGGCGTGGCACTCGCTCTTTGCGAGCACGCTGTTCATCAAGCAGGGTTCGGCGAGCGCGGGCGGAGCGAAGGATGGGTCTGGGACGCTTTTCGGCAAGACCGACCCGAGCTTCAAGCACGACTGGCTGATCCTGAACGCGGGCCGGCGCCGGCTCACGGCGGAAGAGGCCAAGGCCATCGGCGTCAAGGGGCCGGTGCTGATCGCACAGTCGCTGACCCGGAAGATCGTGGTGATCCTGGGTTCTGAGTACGCCGGCGAGATGAAGAAGAGCATCTTCTACGCGCTGAACTACGACCTTCCCGAAGTCGGCGTGTTCCCGATGCACTGCTCGGCCAATGTGGACAAGCAGGACCCCAAGAACGTCGCCCTGTTCTTCGGGCTTTCGGGCACCGGCAAGACGACGCTGTCGGCCGACCCGCATCGGGCCCTGATCGGCGACGATGAGCACGGATGGTCAGACAACGGTGTGTTCAACTTCGAGGGCGGGTGCTACGCCAAGTGCATCAAGCTCTCGAAGGAGGGCGAGCCGCAGATCTGGAACGCGATCAAGTTCGGGTCGGTGCTCGAGAACACGGTCATCGATCCGGTGACGCGGGTCCCGGATTACGACTCGGCGAAACTGACGGAGAACACGCGTGTCACGTACCCGGTCGACTTCATCGACGGGGCGGTGATTCCGAGCGTCGGCGGGCACCCGAAGAACGTGGTGTTCCTGACGGCCGATGCGTACGGCGTCATCCCGCCGGTGTCGAAGCTGACGCCCGAGCAGGCGATGTATTACTTCATCAACGGGTATACCTCCAAGCTCGCGGGGACCGAGGCGGGCGTGACCGAGCCGCAGCCGAACTTCTCGCCGTGCTTTGGCGGTGTGTTCCTGCCGCGCCCCCCCGTCGAGTACGCGAAGATGCTTTCGGAAAAGATCAAGAAGCACCAGGCCAACGTGTGGCTGCTGAATACGGGATGGTCCGGCGGGGCGTATGGCGTGGGCAAGCGATTCAGTTTGAAGTACACGCGTGCGATGGTGACGGCGATTCTGAATGGGTCGCTGGCCAAGGCGAACTACTCGCCGGATCCGATCTTCGGTTTGCCGCTCCCGGCCGCAGTGCCGGACGTGCCCGCCGAGGTGCTCAACCCTCGCAACACGTGGAAGGATGGCGCGGCGTACGACGCGCAGGCCAAGAAACTGGCGAAACTCTTCCGCGAGAACGATGCGAAGTTCGAGATGCCCGAGGCGGTCCGGGCGGCGGGGCCGCGGGGGTAATCGGTGCTCGTGCGAAGCCGGGAAACCATTCTCATCGCGACGGTGATCTTGGCCAGCGCGTGCGATCGGAAAGCGCCGGCGCCAAGCGGGGCATCGCCCTCGACCGCGAGTTCACCCGCGAGCGCAACGCCTGAAAGCACGACACCGCCGTTCAGCGTGACGGCGCCCGCTGGGTTCAAGATAGTCCAGACAACCGCCAAGAGGATGGTCCTGTCAACGGGGTCACTCCCGGTACAGCCGAGTGAGCCCTACGTGATCATCACGCGGTCTTCCTTCGTGCCGGGAGATGAGCAGCATCGGCGGGCCAATGCGGAGCAGTTCGCATCGAAGGTTGGAGAGTGGGAACTGTCGGGAACACCGCAGACGCAGAAAGTCAGTGCCGGCGGGCTGACCGGGTACGAGTGCGTCCGCACGGGCAGAAACACCAAGACCGGGGGATCGGAAAGGGTGCTCGTGGCGTGTCTCTATCAGGCAGATGGAACGATCACGGTGCTGGCGAGGTGCCCGGATGGCGAGGCGGCCCAGCACAGTCTCGATGCATTTCGCGAGATCGTCAAGAGCATCACTCCGCGGTAGTTGGGCTCCGCGGTACGGCCGCCGCAGCCCGGCGACTTTGACCGTACGTTTTTCCCAACAAGGTGGCATGCGGCAGATACCACCACGTTCCCTATTCCTTGGGCACGCGGGCGACTCCCGTGACTTCGCCGCGCTGCGGCGTGCCGGCATTCGAGCGATGGTGGACCTGGCCGTGAATGAGGCACCCCTGGCGCCGCCGCGCGAGATGGTGTACGGCCGGTTTCCGATGGTGGATGGGGCCGGAAATGAGCGCGGGGTGTTGCGGGCAGCAGTGGAGACGACGGCGAGTCTGCTGAGAGCGAGAGTGTCGACACTGGTGTTCTGCAGCGCAGGGATGAGTCGGTCGCCCGCCGTGGCCGCGGCGGCGCTGGCGATGGTCACGGGGAGGTCTGCTGGTGACTGGCTTGCCGAGATAGCGAAGGGGGGCGGGGTGGATGTCTCTTGGGCGTTCTGGGGGGAAGTGCTGGAAGCGGCGCGCGGGAGCCACACGCGGACACACGAGCTCGGCGGATGAATCCCGTCCCCGGCGGCCGGGGTTCTGACAATCGCGCGGCGGCCCCCTAACCTACCTCCCCATGACCACGCGACGGCCCTTTATCGGCGGAAACTGGAAGATGAACACGGATCGTGCGAGCGCTTCCGCGCTGGTGCGGGGGGCGATTGACGGCCTGGTGGGCTTGCAGGGAGTAGACGTCGCTGTGTTTCCGCCGTTTCCGTACTTGATCACCGTCGGGTCGATTCTGCGTGAGCGTGGTTCGGCGATTCGGCTCGGGGCGCAGGATGCGTACCACGAGCCCGACGGCGCGTTCACGGGCGAGGTATCGCTGGCCATGCTCCGGGATTGCGGCGTGTCGGTGGTGCTGACCGGACACTCGGAGCGGCGGCATGTCCTGGGCGAGGGAGAGACGATTGTGCACTCAAAGACCAAGGCCGTTCTGGCCGCGGGACTGGAGTGCGTGCTGTGCGTCGGCGAGAAACTGGATGAGCGTGAAGAGGGGCGGACGGACGTGGTGAATGAGGAGCAGGTGCGGCTAGGTCTTCGCGAGGTTCCGCCGGAGCAGGTGGACCGGTTGACGATCGCGTACGAGCCCGTGTGGGCGATCGGCACGGGTCGGACGGCGAGCCCGGCGGATGCCCAGGATGCGCAGTTGAAGATCCGGCGCGTTCTGGCGGACCTGTACGGGAGAGAGGCCGCGGCGAGGATCCGGATCATGTATGGCGGTTCAATGAAAGCGGCCAACGCGAGAGAGCTATTTTCGCAGCCCGACATCGACGGCGGGCTGATCGGCGGGGCCTCGCTCAAGGCGTCGGAGTTCGTATCGATCGTGAGGTCCGCGGCGAGCGTCGGCGGGCATTGAACCGGCGGACATCGCTTCAAATGCGGGCTGGCTGAGGGGAAATGGCGTATGAGCCGGACGACGGTACCACCGCAAGTCAAGTCCTACTATTGGCCCCGATCGAAAGGACCTGGATGCTGATTCTTGGAGCGTTGCCGACGTGGGCCCTGGCTCTGCTGGTGGTGCTGTTCTTGTTCGTGTGCCTGATGATGGTGCTGGTGGTGCTGGTTCAGCGGCCGTCGGGCGGCGGGCTGAGCGGAGCGTTCGGCTCCGGGGCCGGGTCCGGGCAAACGGCCTTCGGCGCCAAGACGGGTGATGCGCTGACGTACGCGACGATCGCGATCTTCGGGATATACCTGGTGTTCGCGGTGGGATTGAACTACGCATTGAGGCCGTCGGTGAGCGGAGGCGGGACGGCAGGAACGACCGGAGCTACGGGCTCGACCGGCGCGACGGGCGAGCCGGCCGCGACGGGGGCTGCTCCCGCGACTGGGACTCCCGCGGCGACCGGCGCTGCACCCTCTTCCGGGACTCCGGCCCCAGAGGGCGCGGACAAGCCCGTGGCAAATCCTCCGGCGACGAATCCGCCCGCAGCGACCCCGGCCACGAGTCCGTCCGCCCCTCCGGCGACCGAACCGACCACTCCCCCCGCTGCTCCCGGATCGGGCGGCGCGCCCAAGACCGGGGGCTGAGAACGGCCTGATGGTTTTTGGTAGGCTGCACACATGCCGCGAGATCGCGGCGTGGGAGACACGGCGTTGATCCGAAGCATGACTGGATTCGGCGAGGCGTCGGCTCAGGTGGGCGGGGTGCACTACTTTGTTGAAGTGCGGTCGCTGAACAGCAAGTTCCTGAAGGCGGTGATCCGGCTGCCGGATGCGTACCAGGGACTTGAGGCGGAGATGGAATCGACGCTGAGGCGTCGGCTGGCGCGTGGGACAGTCACGGTGACGGCGTCGTGCACGGATGTGACGGAGGGTGCGGCGCTGGAGGTGAACTACCGGGCGCTGGAGCGGTACATCGAGCAGATGCACAAGTCGCCGCACGTCGCGTCCGGCAAGCTGAGCATCGATGTCGCGTCGCTGCTGTCGCTGCCGGGGGTTTTGCAGCCGCCGACGGATGAGGAGGCCCGGCTGCAGCGCGTGAGGGCGGCGTTCCTGCCGCTGCTCGACAAGGCGTGCAACGGGCTGATCCAGATGCGAGAGGTCGAAGGCCGGGCGCTGCTCCAGGAGCTGGCCTCGCACCGGGACCTGATCTCGGGGCTCCTCAAGAAAATTGCGGACCGAGGGCCAACGGTGGTTCGTGAATATGAAGCGCGCCTCAAAGGCCGCATTGAACTGATGCTGGCGCAGGCGGAACTGCGGCTCGAGCCCGTGGAACTGATCCGGGAAATCGCGGTCTACGCGGAGAAGACGGATATTGCCGAAGAGGTCAGCCGGCTCTCGGGGCACATGGAGCAGTTCAGCGAGTTGATCACCTCGGCGACGGATCGGCCGGTGGGACGAACGCTGGACTTTCTGTCGCAAGAGATGCTTCGCGAGGCCAACACGATCGCCAGCAAGTCGCCGGATTCGGAGATCTCGAGGGCGACGGTGGAGATCAAGGGTGCGATCGATCGCATCAAGGAACAGGTTCAGAACGTCGAATAACGCCCGCCGGCCTTAGGAGAGATTCCCGGGATGCGTTGTTCCCCGGTTTGCCCGGGAACGGTCGAGGCGAAAGAGACGAATAGACAGGGTCATGAGCGACGCGGCGGAGACCAACCCAGCGCCACCGGAGCCGAGCGGACTTGCCGACATCGGGCACAGGCCCGAAGCGGCGGTGACGACGGCGAGCCCGGGCCAGGGCGGCGCGGCGGGGTCGGGCTCGTGGCCGGCGCTCCAACCCAGCGCGGGCGCCAGCGGGCTCAGCAGCGGGGCGCCGTCGGCGCCGATCCAGCCGACGCGGGCGACCTTTGAAGCGGGAGAGCTCGCCAAGGTCGTCTCTCGATACGACATCGGCGTGATCGAGTCGGTCAAGGAGTTCAAGCGCGGGTCGGGGCGAGCGCCCAAAGTCGTGCTCAAGACCGATCACGGCCGGTTTCTTCTGAAGAGGCGACGCGTGGGGCGGGAGGGTGTGGCAAGAGTCCGGTACTGCCACGAAATCCAGGTCCACCTGGCGGCCAGGAAGTTTCCGCTGCCGAAACTGATCGCCGCCAAGACCGATGGGCAGACCATGCTGGTCCTCGACGACTTTGTGTACGAACTGTTCGAGTTCATCCCCGGCGACCATTACGACCAGTCGCTGGATGCCACGGCGGACGCGGGCCGGGCGCTGGGTCTGTTCCACCGGTTGCTCGCGGGGTTCAGGGGGTCTGCGTTCACGCCGACCTCGGCGAGCTTTCACAATGCCAAGGGAATCGAGGAACACCTGGCGAGGGTGGAGCAGCACCTCGTAGAGCCCGGCGCGGCGGGGATCATCAAGCGGCTGCGGGTCAGCTATGCCGACGCGGCACGCCGGGCCGAGGAACTGGGCATCTCAACCTGGCCGCACCAGATCATCCACGGGGACTGGCACCCCGGGAACATGCTCTTCCGCGGGTCGCGGGTGAGCGCCGTCATCGACTACGACACGGCGAGGAGTTGTCCCCGCGTGATCGATATTGCCAACGGGGTTCTGCAGTTCTCGATCACCATGCAGGGGCAGGACCCGGACCGGTGGCCCACGAGCCTGGATGAGGGCCGGTTCAAGCGTTTCTGCCGCGGATATGAGACCGTGCCGGATTGCGTGATTTCAACGGCGGAACTTGAAGCCATGCCCTGGTTGATGATCGAGGCGTTGATTGTCGAGGCGATCATTCCGATCGCGGCAACGGGGAGCTTTGCCGGGCTGTCGGGGGTCGCTTTCCTGCGGATGGCGGATGCGAAGACGGCGTGGCTGCAGCAGCATGCCGATCGTTTGACGGGCATGATCGGGGACTGAGAGCGGGCTAGACTCTGTGCGGAGTAGGAGCCTGTTCATGGCCTTTCGCCGTGTTCTTGCACTGCTGGTCCCGGCCATGGTGTGCGTCTCCACACTGGGGCAGGTCGCCGTTCCCGCCCCGGGGAACACCGACGTCAATGCGAACGCGATTCTCGACGGCGTGATCAGGGATCTCGCTTCGGATGATGTACTGCTCCGGCTCGATGCTCAGCGCCGCCTCGTAGATGCCTCCGAGATCAAGCTGCGAGATATCGAGAGCGCGATGAAGCGCTCGGCGCTCGGGCCGGAACAATGGAAGCGGTTGATGACGGCGGCGTATTCGCGGTTCTGCGTTGAGCCGCGCGCGGTCATGGGGGTGCAGGCGGACCCGATGGCGAGCGATCGCGGGGTGGTGCTCCAGTCGGTCATGCCCGGGTTTCCGGCCGCGGATGTGCTGCGGTCAGGGGACCGCCTGCTCACCGTCGATGGCCGATCGGTGACGGATATCAACCAGATGCGTCCGATCGTGTTCTCGCACGATCCGGGAGATGAGATCCCGGTTGTGGTGATCCGCGCCGGCGCGACGCTGAATCTGAAGGTGCGGCTGGGAAATATCGCGGACCGAAACCAGCGGGGTCAGTTCCAGGTGACTTCCGATGTCATCGAGGAGTCCTGGGGCTTGAGGACGGCTTCGCTCTCGTCGCTCATGCCCAAGCGACTGGCGCCGATCGACTGCGGGCTCACGCCGGAAATGTGGCGGGTGGAAAGGGATGAGGACTTCGGGCCCGGGTACAACGACGGGGGCGATCCCAATACCGACCCCACTGTCCGATCGGATACCCGGCGGCTCCAGGACCCGGAGCAGGTCAGACCGGAAGTGGTCGCGGCGGGCGAGCCGCGGGGCGACGGGCTCCAGGTCCGATGGGGTTCTGGAATGGTCCCGCCGACGGTGCGGGTGGTTCCACGCGACGGGATGAACGTGATCGTCGGGCCTCGCGATGGCCGGGCGGACGTGGTGGTGGATCGCGAGCGCAAGCGGGCGGCGTGGCTGGCCGAGATTGTCCGGCAGCAAACGGGTCTCAAAACGCAGATTTCCCTCCTGCAGGGGGAGCTGTCGAAGGCGACAGCGCCCCGCCGAGCGGAAATCAATGCGGAGATCGCCGCCCTCCAGCGCCGGGTGGAACAGCTGGACAAGCAACTGCGAGATGTGATGCTCGTAGAGCCCTAGGGCGCCGGCGGGATCTGAATCACACTAGGCCAGTGTCGAAACGATGCGGATCGCGCGTGCTGTCTCGGGGTGAGACCGGGCGTCGGGGGTGGCCAGTTCAATGGCCCTGCGGCACTTGAGACGGACCTTTGCGCGCTTGGCCGGGTCCGGGGCGTCCATCCAGTTGTCGTAGACGTCGGCGAGTTTGATCAGCCGGGCCCGCCAGTCGGCCTTGGCCAGGAGGCGGTCGTACTCGCGCTCGCGTGACGTCTCGGACAGGGTGGCGTTCTTGGTCAGGGCGGCGACGCAGTTCGCGACTTCGCCCCCGAAGCGATCGGCGACTTCGTCATAGTCCACCGGGCAGTCCTCGATGACGTCGTGGAGGAACGCGGCGGCGAGGGCGACTTCGTCAGTGCAGCCGAAGAGCGTGGCGACGGTCGTGGCGACCCGCGAGCAATGGGCGAAGTAGGGCGTCTGGCCGTCCTTGCGGGTCTGATGTTTGTGGACTCGGGCCGCAAACGAGGCGGCGGCCTGCCAGAGCGGGGGTTTCGTTGACGAGGGCTTACGCGCCATGGTGGAGTTTGCAGCGAGCGGGTGAAGCGCCGTGCTCATCAAAGATGGTGATTTCGTTGTCCTCACCGGAGTTGAGCCATGCACCGGGAATGGCGTACAGCGACTGCGGCGGGACAGCCTTGCCGCCGGCGGTGGCGACAAAGTAGCGGCAGACGTGCCGGCCGTTGACGTAGAGCTGGCCCTTGGTCAGGCCCGCGGCATCGAAGTAGACGGGGCTGTGGGTGTCCACCAGTTTGAACGTGCTGCGCCACCAGCAGGGGTGGCCGTCGTTGCCACCGCTCTTGGGAGCCTTGAACGCGGCGGCCTTGGGCTGCTCCCACTTGGCGAACGCCCACTCGGCCTTGGCCGAGAGCGCCGCGACCCCTTCAAAGAACTCAACCCCTTCGGTCAGCACGGGACCGATCTGGGCGAGAGGGTCGCTTGCATCATCCGGGAGAATCGCGAACTGGATGAGATTGGCGCCACCTTTGAGGTGATCGGTTCCGAGGACGATGCGGGACTTGAGCCCGCGGTCGATGAACGCCGCGGGCTTGTTGTTGACCATCAGGATCGCGCGGCCATCGAGCGGCGGAATGGTGACGATGATGGGCTGCTGCTTCTTCTTGTGCTGGATGGTCCAGGTGATTCGGTCGGACAGGGTCATGTCGCCGGGCTGAACCTCAAAGAGGGGAGAACGGAAGGTGAGCGGATCGAACGGGTCGCCGGACTTGATAACGGCCTTGCCGGCACGGATGGGCTTGACCTCCCAGATGTCGCCATAGAGGCCCTTGGCCTCGCCCAGGTCCGCGCCGCCAGCAAGGCGGCCCAGGTTCTCGGCCAGAACCACAAGCGTGTGCGTGCCCTTCTTCAGTGTGAGAGAAAGATCGGAGGTGGCTCCCGGGCCGTCGCCGATAAGACCGGAGAACTCACCGTCGAGGTAGACGTGGAGTCGGTCGCCGCTGTGCGGCATGGCGATGCGGGTCTTGGCTCCCCCACCGTTGGCGGACTTCACGCGGATGCGGTACCAGCCGTAGCCGAAGGGGCACCCGAGCGTCGTGAGGTCGGACGCCCCATCGATGGAGGCGTAGCGGGCGCTGGTGCCATCGGCGTAGTCGTGCGGGGCCGCGGCCGTCCAGTCAGAGATGGCGATACGCTCGGACTTCTTGGTCACCATCGGGTGGACCGCGAGCACCTGCTTGACCTCGCCCTCGGCGGAAATGCGGGTGCAGTGCTTGGCCCCCTCGAGGGAGAGCGGATGACCGCCGGACGTGAGTCCGGAGGCGCCGATGAAGACCGCGTCGTCGGTCAGGAAAATGGTGGACACCTGTTCGCGGCTGCAGACCACGACGGTCATGCCCTCGTGTTCGATGACGGAAGGCGACTTGCCGCCCTTGGGGACCGTCGTGATCAGCGGCGTGCCGTTGATGGACAGCCGGCCCTCGATTCCAGCGGAGCCGAAGACGACCAGTACCTTGCCGACGAGGCCGAACACGCTGAAGCCGCAGTAGTCGAGCCGCGAGCGGCCGCCCAGGTTGGCGTTGAACACGCACCAGGAGACCGGGCTGTCGCCGACATCCACCGGTAGCGTGGTACCCTCGGGAAGGATGAGCGTCACGGGCCCGGGAGAAGGACTCTGGCTGAACAGGAAGGCGACGCCGCCCTGCGTGCCGGTAGCGTGAACGACGGTAATCGGAGACTTCTTGACCCGATCGGCCTCTTCGTGCCCGGGGAGAATCGCGACCGGTTGAAACGTCGGATCGAGGTTGGAGAAGATGCGTCCGAAGCGAGAGGCGAAGGTGCACATCCGGCGGACCGCGTCGTACGACGGGCCGCGTTCACCGGCTTCGTTCAGAGGAGAGCCGGAGTCGGCCGCGGCGGCAACGAACCCGCTGGATGAGATGGGCGCTTCGGCGCGCCGGCCGCCCCAGAAGCCGAAGTTGGTGCCCCCGCAGAACGGGTGGAGGTTGAACTGGCCGCCTGCCACGAGGATCTGTGCGAGACGGTGCTCGAGCACATCCGGGGGTGTCCGCTCGGGCGAATTGACGCCCCAGGTGGCGGGCTCGCCGCCGTTGAACTCGATGATCATCCGCGGCTGATCGGGACGGACCGCGGCGAGCTGACGGACGGTTCCGAGCATGTCGCCCGATCCGGTCCAGCCGTCGAGTTCGCTTTCCACGCCGGCCCAGAGGTTGTTGGAGTTGACGACGGGAACATTGAACCCGGACTCTCGCAGGTAGCGACCGAGTTCGCCCAGGTACGAGTTGGCGGCGGCCTCATCGCCGCAGGTCCACTGCGATTCGGCCTGGAGCAGGACGATGGGGCCGCCGGCGCCGTTGAAGGCGTGCGGGCCCTTGCCGGGCGTGGTGATCTGCAGGTCGCGGACCTGGTCGGAAACAGCGGAGATGTAGCGGGAACAAGCCTCGAGGAAAGGGCCGTTCATGGCGCGGAACTTGATGTTCTTGACGGCGGTGAGCCACGGGGGGAGGCCGCCAAAGTCCCAGTCCTGGCCGACGAAGGGGCCGATGCGGAGAATGCAGTACATCCCGGCCTGGGCACAGAGTTGAACGAACTGCCGCAGGTCGTTGTCACCCTTGAAGTCGAAGTGGCCGGGGCGGGGCTCGTGCCGGTTCCAGAAGACCGGCGTCTCAATGGTGTTGAGACCCGCAACGGAGGCGGCATGGATTCGCTCGGCCCAGTATTCATGAGGGATGCGGGCGTAAGGAACCGACCCGCTGACGAGCCAGATCCGCCGACCGTCGATCATGAAACTGCGCCCGTCAAATGTCAGTGCAGGCATCGGGCGAAATTCTCCCTCTTAAGGGTTCCCATGTAGTGGCTTCCCGAGCAGGAAAACCGCGTTTGCGCTGCCGGGAACCGCGATTTCGATCATCCGGGAGGGTTGATCCCGGGGTGTGAACAGGGGAACGGAGATGATAGGAGGCCCCGTTGCGGAAGCAACAAATTGGGGCGATTCTGGTACATTCTGACCCACGGAAAGGGCGGATATCCCATTGACAAATCGGATCGTGTTAGGGTGGCGGGTGCTGGCGGTCGGTGGCCTTGCGCTTGGAGCGGGCTCGTGCGGGAAAGGGATGCGGGGCATCGATGCGGAGACGAATCGGTTGCTCGAGCAGCGCTCGGCGGCGCTGGGGCGCGATGCGTACGCGCCGGACCGGACCTTCACCGGTGAGGAAGTTCGACGGAGCCCGGACTGGGGCGCAAAGCAGCCGGTGACGAACAACCCCAGCGCAGATGAACTGAAGTACGACGTCGCGGGCGAGGCGCGGGATGTGGCCGCGCGCCTGGACCAGTATCAGGCGAATGAAGGCAAGCCGGAGGCAGGGAAGGATACGAAAAAGCTGACTCTCGCAGAGTCGATGAGGGTCGGGCAGCGGTCGGCGAGCGAGTATCTCGCGGCCGAGGAGTCGTACATCCTTGCGGCGATCCAGCTGCTGACGACGCGGCACCTCTGGTCGCCCCGGGTGTTCAATGACACATCGGTGAAGGTGGCTGGGCAGGGGGCGAACGGAGACTTCCAGCACGCGCTGTCGATCATCAACAACCTGAGAGTGAGCAAGCGGCTGCCCTTTGGCGGAACGGTGGAAGCGTCGTGGGTGACGGAAGCGACGGATCAGCTTCGGGACCAGGCGACGGGCGGGTACGTTCAGTCATCGAAACTCGCGCTCTCGGGAACGGTGCCGCTGCTGCGCGGGGCCGGGGATGTGGCGCGAGAGGACTTGATCCAATCGGAACGAAACCTCGTCTACGAGGCGAGGCGATTTGAACAGTTCAGGCGGGACTTCCTGATCGCCGTGGCCTCAGACTACTTTGACCTGCTCCAGGCCCGGGCCGAAATCGCGAACCAGGAAGAAGCGCTCAAGAACCTGCGGAATATCGAGCGTGAGAAACAAGCGCTTCTTGATGCGGGCCGGATCGCCGAGTTTGAACGCAACAACGCTGCGAACCAGGTGCTCTCGGGGGTGGCGTCGCTCGCTTCGCAGAAGGAGGCGTACCTGCTTCAACTTGAGCGGTTCAAGATCCGGCTGGGTTTGATTTCGCGTCAAGCGGTGGAGTTGAACGAAGCGGTGCTGGACATTCCGGAGCCGGAAGTGTCTCTGGAGCAGGCGGTGGACCTGGCGATGAACTACCGGCTGGACCTGCAAAACCAGCGGGACCAGGTGGATGACTCACGGCGGGCGCTGGCGAACGCGAAGAACCAGACGCTGCCGGACCTCGAAGTGGCGGGGAGCGTGGGGGTTCCAACGAATCCGAGGCGGAACGTGGGGAAGCTGGGTTTCAGCCCGGACGACCTCGACTACCAGGCGGGCGTAACGCTGGGCCTGCCGCTGGACCGTGAGGCGGAGCGGCTGGGAGTACGGGCCGCGACGATTTCGTTGCACGCGAAGGAACGGGATTACGCGAAGTTCCGCGATGAAGTGGCGGTCGGCGTGCGGCAGGCGGTGCGGAACGTGGACCTGGCGAGATTCCAGTTGAAGCTGGCGGAGCAGCAGGTGGAGATCAACCAGCGGCGCGTGCGAGAGACCGAACTCAAGCGGGACGAAGTGACGACGCAGACTCGGGTGGATGCGGCGAATCAGTTGCAGCAGTCGCAGAACAGCCGCGACCGGGCGAAGACGAACCTGCGCAACGCGGTGCTGAAGTACCTGCGGGACTCAGGGCAGTTGCGAGTCGCGAAGGATGGAACGTTCTTGCCGCTTCCGGGGATGGAAGTGAAGGCGGACGTGCCGTCGCCGCGTGATTGACTGAGCAGGCGGTGTGCCGCTGTATCGCGCAGCGGTGCGCCTGTCTCTGCCTGGTCAAACCGGCTTTTCTGGTCGCTTGGGATCCTGCCAATCGAGGTGAAAGAACTTGCCGCGGGGCTGGTCGGTGCGCTCGTAGGTGTGGGCGCCGAAGTAGTCGCGCTGGCCTTGCAGGAGGTTGGCGGGGAGATTGGCGGAGCGGTAGGAATCGAAGTAGCAGAGAGCGGAGCCGAGCGTGGGAACCGGGATGCCGGCCTGAGCGGCGGTGGCGATCACCCAGCGCCAGTCGGATTGGCCTTTATGGATGGTCTCGGCGAAGAAGGGATCGAGGAGGAGGTTGGCGAGCTTGGGGTTCTTGTCGTAGGCCTCTTTGATCTTCTGCAGGAAGCGGGCGCGGATGATGCAGCCGCCGCGCCAGATCATGGCGAGTGAGCCATTGTCAAAGGTCCAGTTGTACTGCTTGCCGGCGCCGGCCATGAGCTGGAAGCCCTGGGCGTAGGAGCAGATCTTGGAGCAGAAGAGGGCCTGCTCGACAGCGTCTATGAAACGCTTCTTTTCGGCGTCGTCTTTGAACGTGACCTTGGTGGAGGGGCCGCGGAGGATCTTGGAGGCGGCGATGCGTTCTTCCTTGACGGCGCTCATGTTGCGGGCGAAGACGGCTTCGGCGATGGTGGCGGCGGGGATGCCCATGTCGAGGGCGCTGGTGCTGGTCCACTTGCCGGTGCCTTTCTGGCCCGCGGCGTCGAGGACTATGTCTACGAAGGGTTTGCCGGTCTGGGGGTCCTTCTGCTTGAGGACTTCGGCGGTGATCTGGATGAGGAAGCTGTCGAGGACGCCCTGGTTCCACTTGGCGAAGATGTCGGACATCTGGGGTGCGGAGAGGCCGAGGCAGTCGCGGAGGATGTGGTAGGCCTCGCAGATCATCTGCATGTCGCCGTACTCGATGCCGTTGTGGACCATCTTGACGTAGTGGCCGGCGCCGTCGGGTCCGATGTAGGCGGTGCAGGGTTCGGCGTCGTCGGAGAGGATGGGTTTGCCGGGGGAGGCGCCTTCGAGGGGGCGACCGGTCTTGGGATCGACCTTCGCGGAGATGGCGGTCCAGATGGGGCGGAGCTCTTCCCAGGATTCGCGGTCGCCGCCGGGCATGAGGGAGGGGCCGAAGCGGGCGCCCTCTTCACCGCCGGAGACGCCGGAGCCGACGAAGCGGAGGCCTTTGGCCTTGAGGTGCTTCTCGCGGCGGATGGTGTCTTCCCAGAAGGCGTTGCCGCCGTCGACGATGATGTCGCCGGAGGAGAGGAGGGGGATGAGGCCATCGATGACGGCGTCGGTGGGTGCGCCGGCTTTGACCATGATGACGATCTTGCGGGGGCGGCGGATGGAGTTCACGAAGTCGGCGAGAGCGGCCTGGCCGGTGAGGGTCCCTCCGAGCTTGCCGAAGGAGGTCGGCGGGTGCTCGGCGAGGAAGTCGGTCATGGTGGAGGTGGTTCGGTTGTAGACGGAGACCTTGAAGCCGTGGTCGGCCATGTTGAGGGCGAGGTTCTGGCCCATGACGGCGAGGCCGATGAGACCGACGTCGGAGGCGGCGGAGGGGAGTGGGGTTGGCATATGGGGAGATTATCGGTTGGGAGGGGTTGGGGGGTGGAAAGGGGATGAAATGAAGATGCTCAAGATGACAGAGATGGTTTTGAGCATCTTCATTTGGGGGCGTGGGGACGGGTTTGTGCGGATGGGCGTGGCGGGGGTTGGTGAAGGATCGGGGATTCTGCGGGGGGTGAATTGGGGCTGGGGATTGGGGCGTGGACGAAGGGGTGGTGGTTTGGGAGGCCGCCGTTGTGCGCGCATTGGTGGTCAGGTTTTGGGGTGGGAAACGGTGGGAAGTGAAGATGCTCAAGGTGCGAGGAGAGGTGAGAACGACGAGGCGTGGCGACGGAGGTGCCAGGGTGGCATCGTCGTCGTGGATGGGTGGCATTACCCTCGCGCCACAACCTTGCCGGCCTCGGCAAGGTGGTATCCGCGCGGCGAAGAAGAGTGATTGCAGCGCACCACCTTTCTGAGGACAGAAAGGTGGTGGCACATGGTTGCGCCTCCTGCCGGAGCTCGTGTCACCGGACACAGGCTTTGAGTGGCCAGCGGGAAGCGCCCCGATTCGATAATGGTCGCTCAAGTCACGGAAGCGAGACATGCATCTGCCTGCGCCGCCGCGCGGCCAAACCAATCGCGGCGGCTGTGACTACTGGAACGGGCAAGGCTGGAACGATGGGAACGGAAATGCTCGAACCAAAGTTCCAATCAATGAGCTCCCACGTCACAAAGAGCGGATTGCCTTGCGGGTCGGTGCCGGTGCGAAGAAACAACTCCGGATACGCGTCAAAGGCCACACTGAGCCCAAATGACACCGTCCGCTGCTGGTAGTTGGGTGGATTCCAGACCACCGACCACAGCCACGGAATCGGATTGGTCGCGATCGGAACTCCGGCAAGAGGAGGAGCAGGCTGCCACACCTGCTGGACAAGCGTCTGACTGTTGGGGTTGAAGATTGGAGTACCGAGCAGGCGATCGGAACGCCAATGTCTGACCACGATCCTGCAACTCCAGCGTAGAGGTCAAACCCCGTGAATGCGAAGCCCGCGACCGTCCCCGGGCCCGTCTGAATGACGGACCCGATCGGGCTGAAAGCGACTGAGACATTCAGCCGCGCCGCCTCGCCGGGCTCGAGAGATCCGTTCGGACTTGCCACGGGAACGTGGGTGGTGGCGTCGACCTCCGACCAGGTCAACGTAAAGTTGGCGAAGCCGAACTGACCGAACGCGGGTGTTGCGGCGGATGCGACGCTGAACAGGGCGATCATCGCGAATCGTGAGTTCATCGAACGGTCTCGATCAGCAGGGATGGCGCCACGGCCTTCGCCGCGGCGCGACGAAGGTAAACGCGAGCAGAACGGCCGAAGGGATCGAGGGCGCGGGAGCGATGGGGATGTTGAGATTCGCACCCCAGTCGTAAAGTGGCTCCACCGTGCCAAAGAGCGGGTTGCCCTGAGGGTCGACGCCGGTCCGTACAAAGAGATTCGGATAGTCGTCAAATAATGTGGACAGTCCACAGGTGACCGAGCGCGGTGGCGAGAACAGCAGAGGAACCCAGGCCACGGACCACAGCGACGGAATTGGATTGGTCGCAACGGGGAATGTCCCGAGCGGCGGGTGAGGTTGCCAAACACTCTTGACCATCCCATCCGGGCTTGCGGGCAAGAGCGGCTCACCAACGAACCCGGGCGCGACCTGCAGGTCTGACCACGACCCAAAGGTGCTGACACCCAAGCCAAAGCCGGTACGGGCAAACCCGGCCACAGTGGCCGGTCCGGACGCCAACTGAACCACAGTCCCGATCGGACTAAATACAACCGAGATTCCAATCTTGGCAGCTTCCCCGAGCTCTAGCGTTCCGTTAGGATTCGGGACCGGCAGGTGGGTATTCGCGTTCACTTCAATCCAACCAAGAGTGAAATTGGCAAAGGTGGATTGACCGAGGAGGGCCGGCGCACATGCCAACACACCAGCACCCGCTATGGCCAGTTGCAGCGTCCTCATGCGAAGCATCGGGCCTCCCAGATCTGCTTCAACACAGGCGACGCCAGGATGAGCAGGGCATGCCGCGTCACTCGTAATCTCGCCTTCAGGTGCGTTGTTCACGCTAGCCGTCCTCCTATGGACATCCCACATCGTCCTCTAGCACAATGTTGTGCGCATGAAACGCATTGGTAATAACGATTTCCTGGCCCTCATCCTTTGCGAGGCTCAGCACCTCTGCAAACGTTCCGGCGTGTGCGCTGTCACAGTAAGAACCCCCGATGGTCATGATGGACCACTTTGTAAACAAGACGCGGGCTGCTTCGAGGCCATCGGTGTACCCGTATTCAAGTTTCAAACCCTCGCGAATGCGCACCCATGGCCCGGAGAGCAGTTGCCCTGCCGAATGAGAATGTTCGCACTCGCAAAGAGTTGTCGTATGGCACGCAATTGGATACTGGCAGTTGATTGAACTGCTGGTCGGATCTTCTCGGATGGGCGAGTCGTCCTGGTTGTGCTCCCGACCGAACACGGCATCATCGTTGAGCATGCTGGCGTAGACATCCCCGAATCCCTCATGGAAGGCACCGTTCCCACCGAGTGACAATTCCAATACGAACAGAGCTGCGTGGCCGTACTCATGAGCAGTAACTGAAGCCGACGCGCAGTTCCACATCGCGCCGCTCGCATTCGAAAAACTGCGCCCAAGCCGCATTTCAAATCTGTTCGGAGTCACAAATTGATTGAAAGTCATTCCGCCGCATCCGCCGGGAGAGAGGTTGCTTGAGTTGTTCGGATTGAGACGCATCACCAATGAAAAGCGGGGCAGTGAATCGCCTATGTAGTTCGCGAAGAAGTCCATCGCTCGTTTCGCCCCGACGATCGCGTTGACCTGCGCGACCCTTTCCTCTGGCGTCAGGCCCGAGTTTCCCAGCTCCAGATCGACATGGCCTCCAGGGCTCACGGAGGATGATGCGGAGAGGAGTTCAGCGGATGGAGAAGCGAATGTGAAAAAGTAGTACCACTCTGACTGGTCCGACACGTCTCCGAAGCGTGTGCTGACCCCTGTCAGGCTAACGCTCGGGCTGAACGAAAATGACCCAGCATCATCCGTGTTGGTCGCCGCATCAACGTCGGTCGCATAGACCTTGATTCCCGGAATGGGGTGCAAAACAAGCGTGGACCCCGAGCCCTGGTACGGCCGATACGGAGCAGCCATGGATGTGCCGTATCCAGTCACCGTCCCCGTCGTAGGCGGATCAATGTTTCGCGGCGCTGCACAGTTGAACTCATTGTTCTGCACATACATCACCCGCGGCATCGCCGTATCCACAAAGTACGTCCGGTACGCCGCGCTCGCGTTCTCGCCGATTCTCGCATTCACACGCCAGCACCAGGCGTCGGGCCGCTGCCCCTCGCCGCGAAGCACCACTTCTTCCGGCGTGCCCTGGACCACGAGGTTCTCGATACCCGACCACATCCGCACGAACAGGCTCGCCGCCTCGGCCGTCAGGTACGGGTTCTCGCTCCCGGCCGTCGGTTCCCCCGCAATCCTCGCCGCGGCGTAATCCACCCGCGCGATCGTCCCGCCCTTCACCTTGATCCGGATATCGCTCCCCTCCACTTCCCTGCCGCGGATGAGTTGCCGATACGCGAACGAAGTGAACGATTCATCCTTGGCCGTGACGGACCAGAGCTGGCGGACCTCTGGTTCATGGTCCGTGAACGTGCCGCCGAAGAGTGAGCCGTGCTGGGCCAGAAAACCCGCCGCGGCCTGGGCCTCGCTCGTTCCGGGTGTCATGTCAGCGCCCGAAGATGTAGGTAAGCCGGTTGGTCGCACTCAGTTGCTCCCCCCCCCCCCCCCCGCCACCGCCACCCCGGCGCGTTCGCGGTCGGCGTGATCATCACCGCACGCTGAGCGCCCACATGCATCACCTTGGCATGCGGATACAACTCCCGCAACGCGGCGACAAGATCTTCGGCGTACGCCGAGACTGCTGGGAAGAGAGCGACACCAACGCACATGAGCACGACTTCCGCATGGTTGCTCCTCGTGTTGCCGCAGTTGCGGCCCCTCTTCCCTCTGGGCGACCGACAGGTCCCAAAGTGTACCTCAGGGTTTTGACTATGCAAGGAACTTTCCCCCGACCACATCCGCACGAACAGGCTCGCCGCCTCGGCTGTCAGGTACGGGTTCTCGCTCCCCGCCGTCGGTTCCCCGGCGATCCTCGCCGCGGCGTAATCCACCCGCGCGATCGTCCCGCGCTTCACCTTGATCCGGATATCGCTCCCCTCGACTTCCTTGCCCCGGATCAGTTGCCGGTACGCGAACGAAGTAAACGATTCATCCTTGGCCGTGACCGACCAGAGCTGGCGTACCTCGGGCTCGTGATCAGTGAACGTGCCGCCGAAGAGCGAGCCGTGCTGGGCCAGAAAGCCCGCCGCGGCCTGGGCCTCGCTCGTTCCGGGTGTCATGTCAGCGCCGAAGATGTAGGTAAGCCGGTTGGTCGCACTCAGTTGCTCCCCCCCCCCCGCCACCCGGCGCGTTCACCGTCGGAGTGATCATCACCGCACGCTGAGCACCGACATGCATCACCTTGGCCCGCGGATACAACTCCCGCAACGCCGCGACAGGATCTTCGGCGTACGCCGAGACTGCTGGGAAGAGAGCGACACCAACGCACATGAGCGACTTCCGCATGGTTGCTCCTCGTGTTGCCGCAGTTGCGGCCCTCTTCCCGCTGGGCGACCGACAGGTCCCAAAAGTGTACCTCGGGGTTTTGACTATGCAAGGAACTTCCCCGCCTTTACCCTCTTGAACCTTGTCCACTCCGTCACTCCGTCACCGCCCCCCAAACCCACCCCTTCCCCTCCTTCCTCACCCCCACCCCGCACACCTCCTTCGCCCTCCGCAGCGCCGCCACGCTGTGCCCCGCCCTCTCCCCCTCCGCAAACACCTCCGCCGCTCCCCGCGGCCCCGCGTTCAAAAACTCCTCCAGCCACCGGCACGCCGCTTCCACCACCCCCGGGGTCCGCTCCACCTCCACACACTCCGCGCCGTCCCCCTTCGCCCATTCCACCCGCCCTCCCTCAAGTCTGAATGCAATCGTCCCCCTCACGCCCGCCACGTTGCTCTTCACCGCCGCCATCCCCATCCGCCCATCGCTCAGCTTCGCCACCCGCCACACCACCCGCGGCGAGGCCGCAAACGCCAGCGACCCCATCACGCGATACGCCGCCCGCACGCCCGCCGTCTTGTTCAAATGCGTCACGCACACCATCGCCACCCGCCGCGCCGCCGCGATATCGCTCAGCCGGTCCAGCACCGCCCTCACCCCCGCGTTGCTGTAGCTGTTCACTCGCCCCAGAAACGCCGACACCGGATCGATCACCACCAGCCGCGCCGGCCCCATCCCGCCTCCTTCCATCCGGTCAACCGCCTTCTCAATCACATCCATGTTCTCATCCAGCGTCGGCACCCACGCCCCGGCCTGACCGATCTGCCCGAACGAGTGCAGCAGAACCACGCGGCTCAAGTCCCCACCCGCCCGCTCAACCCGAGGCCGCAACGTATCGCGCGGATCATCCTCCGCCGACATCACCAGCACCGACCCCGGCTCCCCGGTGGCACAGCTTTCTCCGGTGGCACGACTCTCCGAGGCGTGCGCAGTCCTCTCCTCCGGCCCCGCTTTCTCCCACTCCTCCTCCGGCCACCCAAGCCCCGCGCTCACCCGCGCCGCCATGTCCATGCAAATGAAACTCTTCCCCATCCCCGGGTCCCCGCACAGCATCGTCACCTTCCCGATCGGCACCCGCCCCGGCCACAGCCATTCCACCTCCTGAGCCGTGTACTCGGACAGCCGGTTCATCCCCGGCACGATCAGCCTCCGGTCAAACATCAAGGCCTCCTTCGAGGCTCTTGAGCATCTTGACGCCCGCGCCTCTACCCCTTCCCGCCAGGGCCGCCGGCGCGCGCACAAAAGCGGTCACCCAGTTTCACACCGTTCAGAATCGCACGCCAAATCCGCGTCGAAAACCATGTCCTCGCGCGCCGCCCTTTGTCACCCTCACCCAGCCACACCGTGCGCACAAGCCCGGCCCTCACTCCCCAAAAAGAAGATGCTCAAAACCATCTCTCTCATCTTGAGCATCTTCATTTTCTGCTTTGCCATTTGGCCCTTTGCTATTTGCCATTTACCCCCCTCCCCCTACACCGCCCTCACCTTCCGCCGCACGCTCACCACCACCGGATCATCCCCCGCCCCCTCAAGCGCCGACTCGCACACCAGCATCGCCACCGGCTCCATCTTCCCCGCGGCCAGTTCCACCACCCGCTTCCGCTCAGCCTTGTTCAACCCCGCCCTTCCCGCCGCGCCCTCAAACGCACGCTTCAGCGGATCCCGCCCCTTGATCCGCCACCACACCAGCACCGCGTTCCCCACCACCACCACGCCCACCAGCACCGCGATCACCCACGATGAACCCTCCACTTTCGCCGCCACCGGCTCCGGCCTCATCCCCTCGGGCAGTACCAGTTGCACTTCCTTGAACTGCTGACTCATGCGCGCATCTCCTGCAGCTCTGGCCCCATCTCCATCGCCAGCATCCGCCGCGCACACCACGCGGCCCGCCTCTGCACCGCATCATCCGTCTCCTCGCTCGCCAGCCTCGCGACAATCGACGCAATCCGATCCCACCGCCGGCTCACCGATTCCCCCGGCGACGCCATCACATGCTCTACCGCCCACAGCCCCGCCAGCCGGTGCATCGGCCGTTCATCCTCCAGCATCCTGATCAGCTCATCCGCCGCCGCCGGCTCATACCCCGTTCCACCCCATTCCGGCGACGAGGCCCGCAGCATCGCCCGCACCACGCTCGACCTCACCCGATGGCTCTCATCGCTCTTCATCTCCAGCAGCGCGTCGTACAGCCGCGGCGACTGCATCGCCAAGTCCCCCTTCCCCAGCGACCGCCGCACCAAGCCCTCCGCCGCATTCGCCCGAACCCGCGCCACCGGATGAGCGAGGCACACCTCCACCGCTTCCAGCGCCGAGTTCGTCCCCGACTCACCCAGCGCCGAAACCGCCGCCCCCAGCACCCGCTCCTCCTCCGCCTGCCGCACCCCCACCACACCAAGCAACTCGAGCTCCACTTGCCGCTGCATGCCAAGCCGCCGCGCCGTCGAAATCCCGTCCAGCTTCTCTTCGGCGGATCCGGTCCGAATCAACGTGCGAAGCTCGTTCACATCCCGCACTTGTTCAGCCTTCTCTCTAGTTCCAACGCGCGCGCCGCTTTCCATGAACCGCTGGCCCATCCATCGGACCCGCGGATGCGGGGACCGCGCCAGGTTCGCGGCGACCCTTCGTCGCTCATGGCCGCTCGCGCTCAATGCGTACCACCACTTGACCACCGCCGCAGCAGCCACATCCTCGCTGCGATCAAAGCAGTAATCGAGCGTGCCCGCCCCCGGCAGCGCCCGCACCGCGCCCAGTCTCGCCGCATCATCCTCATCCGTCAGGAACGGCGCCATAAGCCGTTCGACCTCATCACCCGAGCGCCCCTCCACCAGCCTCCCAATCCCCCGGCGCGCTCCCACGCTCAGCTCCGCAACAACCTCCGCTGGTGGAACCAGCGACCCGCGCCGTCTCGCCTCGATCTGCGCCGCCTTCGCCCGCCGCTTCGGATTCTCCATCAAGTGCGACGCTTCCAGCACCGCGCCAAACTCGTCCGCAGATTCAGCCCGCCCCAGCCGATCCTCCGCCGCTCCCGCGACGCTCGACTTCGTCACCCACTCCCACGCCCGCCGACGGGACATCGCACCAGTCCCGCGTCGCACCATGGTGCGTAATGATGGATGACTCGCCTGGTTCTCTTCGACGAACCACGTGCCAAGCTTGCCATCGCCAAACGCGATCGCCCCCGGACTCGCCATGGCAACCGCCGCCGCCAGCACGCCCCGCCGCCGATGCTCCGAGTACGCCGCGCACAGCTGCGCGATCCGCTCACGAAACCGGGCGACATCCTCCTCGGACCACTCGACCCGGCCCCTTGTGGCTGTCTCAAACCCGACCTTCACGCCCAGTTCCCCGACCCCCTGGCCCGACATCGCCTCCGCGATGCGGATCAGCGATTCCTCCGCCGCCGAGCCAACCGCCGCGTCATCATCCAGGATCCCGTCGCACACCAAGTCGAGCATTCCCCCGCTCTCGGCGGCAAACCGGATCAGCGACTCCCGTACTCTCGCCGAGTCACCACCCGCCAATCGCGCCGCCACCGTCAACCCCGAGGTTCCTACCCGCGCCAGCGCCGCCCGCCGAAGCTCGCAGGGCAACCGTCCCCACTCCCGGACCAATACGGCAATCCCAGCCTCCCAGGCCGAAATCCGCTCCCGCTTGCCTACCCTCGCCTCCAGCCACTCCACCCACACCCCAACGCTCCTCGGCAGCCCTTTTCCCCATCCACCGCCCTCAACTCCGAGTGCCTCGACCAATGCGGTTCCGACCGTTTCGACCTCGCGGTCTGCCGCCACCGGCAGGGCTGCCGCCAAGGCGGCAACTTGTGCGCTGGGACCCAAGCCGGCCAGCAAGGCCGGTTTCGCCGTCGAACCTCGAAAACTTGAATGAAAAAGACTTGAGTTCGATTTCATTCCTGATAACCTCTCTTCTCAGAGCCGAGGTTGTACCCCAACTTCTTGTGGGTGGTGTCTCGTGGGACCCTGCCGTTTGGGGTATGGCGCCCGATAAGGGATGGACTGGCACGGGCTTCCTGGGGAGGGGCCGCGTGGTTGGTCGTCGGGTACACACTGGGTTCGAGGCTGATCGAGGAATGGACTCCATCCACTCTCAGCAAGGAACGCCGATGAGCATGCCCGTCAAATCCCCCACTCTCCTCTCCTATCACGTCCTTCTGTACAACCGCGCCCTCCACCCGGAGCTGTTCCCCCTCAAGGGGCGCCGAGTCCTCAAGCAGGGGACATACGAGTTCGAAGCCTGGGTCATGTCCGGGGCCCATCTCCTCCGCTTCGAGTCCCGCGGCCTGTGCGCGTGCGAACTCGTGAGCGACCAGGAAGGCCGCTTTCCGGAAGGCGGCGTCGTTTCTACTTTCATGTGCGCCGGCGAGCGCGACTTTGAGCACCGTTTCGAACGTGACAAGGTCGTCTACATGAACACGGTCCAGACGGAGACCCTTTCCGAGAACCTTTTCCTCGCGACGTACGATGAAATGATGGACGTGGCCAGGACCAACAACGCCCTCATCCACCGCTGGGAGGATGAAACGGGCAAGTGCCTGTCGATGATCGACGTCGAGCAGCGCAACCGCGAAGTCCACGCGCAGGCGTACCACCTGATCGCCACCGGTGGACTGGTCCTTCGGACGCAGACGATTTTCGAGCAGATCTGAAACGCAGAGCTCGTTTGACCGCACACCACGTGGACAGCGATCCCCTGAGGTCGCTGTCCACGTTTCGTTTTTCGGTGTATCCATGCCCCGGCGCAACCGATAGTCCTCTTGACCGGTTTCACCCACCGCATAGGCTTCATCGATGCTCAGCACCCCCGCCATATCGGCCACTCCCCGCTTCCGCGGCCGAATTACCCTGCCCTCCTGAAGGGCTGGGATGCGGTGCCACTTCTAAACGCGGCCGCCTGACCAGCCCCTCATGAGGGCCCTCGCTACCTCCACGCGTTCGACGCTCTTTCCCCTAACATCTGCCCCCGTCCCCCCGCCCTCCCGCCACGAAATCGGCGGGAAGAAAGCTGCCATGACCACCCCCCCACCCCCCCCATCCACCTCGGCACAATCCTCCCCGGCACCGAAGGCCGAGGACGCAGAAAAGTCGCGGTATCGCGCCACGCTGAACCTCCCGAAGACCACCTTTCCCATGAAGGCCAACCTCGTTCAGAACGAGCCGGCCAGCATGAAGAGATGGGGCCTGGCTGGCGGCGAGGGCAGCCTGTACTCGCGGCTCCGGGCCGCGCGCACCGGCAAGAAACCATTCATCTTTCATGACGGGCCCCCGTACGCCAACGGCAATATCCACCTCGGGCACATGCTCAACAAGTGCTTGAAGGACTTCGTCGTGCGGTCGCACTCCATGGCGGGCGAGGACTGCCCGTACATACCGGGGTGGGACTGCCACGGGTTACCCATCGAGCACAAGGTCCAGACCGAGCTCGTCGAAGCCGGGAAGTACGAAAAGCTCAAGACCTTGACGGACGATCAACGGAGGCTTGCGATCCGGCGAGAGTGCCAGAAGTCGGCCGAGAAGTTCATCAAGCTTCAGGCGGGGCAGATGCAGCGGCTGCTCACGCTGGCGGATTACGCCAATCCGTACATGACGATGGCGAAGGACTCTGAGGGCGCCACGCTCGAAGTTCTCGCCGCGCTGATGGAGCAGGGGCTGGTGTACCGCGCGCTCAAGCCGGTGCATTGGTCAATCGAGAACGAGACGGCGCTTGCCGAGGCCGAGCTTGAGTACTACGACCGGGAGGACATCTCGGTGTACGTGGACTTCGAGGCGGAGGACGCCACGGCGGTGTATGACGCGTTCGGCTTGCCGAAGGAAGATCTGAACGCAGAGGGCGCAGAGGACGCGGAGGGTACAGAAGAAGGTGGAGACGATGAAGGGGTAAGGCCTCGAACTCGTCCATCGTTCATGATCTGGACGACGACGCCATGGACGCTTCCGGCGAACCTGGCGATCGCCGTACACCCTGAGTATGAGTACGCCCTTGTCAAAGTGGATGGCAATGTGACCGTCATGGCCAAAGACCTGATCGAGAAGGTCACCAAGGCGGCTGGGTCGGAGGATGTGAAAGTGCTGGCGACAACCAAGGGGCAGCGCCTGGTCGGGCTGCGCTATCGGCACCCCTTTGTCGATTTCGCTCGAAAGGAATCCGTCGCATCTTCCGCCTTTGCGGCTGCATCCGCCTCGGGACCTTCCGCGGCCTCTGCATTTCAGCTGCTTCCAGCAACCTACGTCACGCTGGAAGACGGCACGGGCCTGGTTCACACCGCCCCGGGCCACGGCACCGAGGACTACCAGAGCGGCAAGGCCAATGGCCTTCCTGTGTATTGTCCTGTCCGGGCCAACGGTTCCTACGACGACACGGTGCCGGCCTCTCTCCGCGGTCTCAACATCTGGAAGGCCAACGAGCTCATCACCCAGAATCTCCGCGACAGCGGTCACCTCTTCTACTCGCACAAGTTCACGCACAGCTATCCGCACGATTGGCGCGGCAAGAGCCCCGTCATCTTCCGGTGCACGGAGCAGTGGTTCGTCGGTGTCGACTTGCCGACCAAGCGCGACGCCGCATCGCTGCGCGACCTGAGCCTCCGCGCCGTGAGCTCCTCGGACTCGGTCGCGTTCGTTCCCGAGTGGGGCCGCAACCGAATGCGCGGCATGCTCGAATCGCGCCCGGACTGGTGCATCTCTCGGCAACGGGCGTGGGGGCTTCCGATACCCGCGTTCTTCAACGCGAATGGTGAAGTGCTGATGACGCCGGCGTCGGTGCGAGCCGTGGCCAAAGTCGTTCGAGAGAAGGGATCCGATGCGTGGTTCACGGCGGAGGCGCCCGAACTCCTGAAGCACTACGACGGCGCGAATGATCCGCTTGCCCCACCAGCGTTCCGCTCCCTGACGGTCGCGGTTCTGTCGGGCCTGAAGAAAGGCCCCGACATCCTCGACGTCTGGTTCGAATCCGGGTCCACGTGGAACTCGGTCATGCGTGAACGGTCCGGGGGAAAGGACTTCCCGACCGACCTCTACCTCGAAGGCTCCGACCAGCATCGCGGCTGGTTCCAGTCGTCGCTTCTTCCCAGCCTCGGCGTCACCGGCCGGGCCCCGTTCAGGACCGTCCTCACGCACGGCTTCATGGTGGACAAGGACGGCAAGAAGATGTCCAAGTCCCTCGGCAACACGCTCGAAGTCGAGACGCTGCTCAAGGACTTTGGCGCTGATGTCTGCCGCTGGTGGATCTCGTCGCTCTCCTACGAAGCCGACATCAAGGTTGATCGTTCCTACTTTGACGTGGCCGGCGAGAGCTATCGCAAGGTCCGGAACACGCTGCGCTTCATGCTCAGCAACCTCGATGACTACGCCGCCGGCGCGGCCGAGGCCACGGGGGCTTGTCGATCGTGCGCGGCGAGTTCACTCGAAGCCTGGGTCCTGTCCAGGTTCGACGCCCTCTCGGCGCAGGTTCAATCCGCCTACAGCTCGTACGAGTTCCAGACCGCCCACAAACTCGTCTACGACTTCTGCAACGACACGCTTTCTGCGACCTATCTCGCGGCGATCAAGGACCGGCTGTACTGCGACAAGGCGGACTCGGCGCGGCGCCGCCAGACACAGAGCACGTTGTTTTACCTGACGGACGGCCTGTGCCGCTTGCTCGCGCCGGTCCTGTGCCACTCGGCGGATGAGGCGTATCGCACCCTGTACCGGGCGGCACCGGAAGACCCCCGCTGCGTCCACCTGGAGACCTACTTGCCGCCATCGGGCGCGAAGCCTGACGGCGCGTGGGAGCACCTCTTCGCACTGCTGCCCGCGGCCCAACTCGCCCTGGAAAGGGCCAAGGCTCCAATGGCCGAGGGCGGGCTCGGAGTGGAGAACCCGCTCGACGCCGGCATCATGCTTCCCGACCCTGATGGTGCGGTTGCGAGACTCACCATGAGCGACCTCGCGGACCTCCTGGGGGTGAGCCAGGTCCGGCTCGACCGTGCCGCGGCAGCGCCCCGCATCTTCGACCTTCGCGCCGAATCACGCTGCGATCGCTCGTGGAAACGCGACGGTACTGTGAAGCGGCGATCTGATGGCGGGATGCTGAGCGATCGCGATGCAGAGGCTGTCGGCGTGGCTTGAATCCCCGTTCAGTTGACCGGGAGCGGGCTGCGTCGCCCGCGATGGACAACTCGGGTCGATAGGGGAATTGTCCTACTCGCACCGGCGGGACGATTTCGCGTATCATGATTCACCGCAATCGCAGCACGGAACGCTCCCTGCCGCCTTTCCGGCGGAATCATCGCCCGTCCGGTCGCCTTGAGGCCGCCGGCGTGCCGATGCTGTATGGATGCAACCATTGCACACGGACGACTTGACGTTCACCGATCCTGACGCTCCGGACCTCGCGCCATCGACGGAACCCGAGCCCGTTTCGATGACGGCGAGGATTGCGACGCTCACGATCGTGATTCTCCCGATCGTTGGCCTCGTCGCCGCGATCATCCTGCTGTGGGGGATCGGGTTCAGCTGGGTGCATCTCGGCCTGCTGCTGGGCATGTACCTGGTCACCACCATTGGGATCACGGTCGGCTTTCACCGACTGTTCACGCACAAGTCCTTTGAGACCGTGTGGCTCATCCGCGTGCTGCTGGCCATTGCCGGCTCGATGGCGATCGAAGGCCCGGTCTTCAAGTGGGTCGCGATGCACCGGCGGCACCACCAGTTCAGCGATCAGCACGACGACCCGCACTCACCGCACACGCACGGGGGCGGGCTCTGGGCGTCGGTCCGCGGCTTTTGGCGCTCGCACCTGGGATGGTTCTTCGAACCCGACCCGGCCAACCTCGACCGCTACATTCCGGACCTCAATCGCGACCGCATACTGAAGGCGATCAGCAACCTCTTCCCGCTCTGGATCGTCGTGAGCCTGGGACTTCCGGCCCTGCTTGGCGGGCTGATCACCATGTCCTGGCTCGGTGTTCTGCTCGGTTTCATCTGGGGCGGTCTGGTCCGGGTGCTCTTTGTGCACCACATCACCTGGAGCATCAACTCCATCTGCCACATCTGGGGAACGCAGCCCTTCCGCTCGCACGACCACAGCCGCAACAACCTGATCTTCGGCATCCTCGCCTTCGGCGAGGGATGGCACAACAACCACCACGCGTTCCCAACCTCCGCACGCCACGGCCTGCGCTGGTACCAGGTCGACCTCGCGTATCTCCTGATCCGCGGCCTCGAACTGGTCGGCCTCGCCAAGCGCGTGCGCGTTCCCTCGCCGCAGGCGATGGAGGCAAAGCGGGCGCGGCGAGCGAACGGGCGGTGACGCGGCGCCGGTGAACTCCCGGCGTGCGCTCGGGCCTGCCGTGGCCACGGGGTCGGTCTCTGGCCACCGTCTTCTCAGACTCTGGCCAGCGGTGGCCGTCGGTCGGGCGGTCCGGACGGGCTGACGCGCGGCATTCCTGTTGCAACAGCTAATCGCACAGGAGACACGCATGCCCCGAGCACACCTTTCAACCGCCATCGTCGCCGGATCGGTTCTTTCCCTTTCCAGCGCTGTTCTTGCCCAGTGCGAAGTTCTGCTTCAGGACACTTTCCGATTCGGCCTGCGCCCTCACGGCGGCAACGGCCAGCTCCGCGCGCCTGATGTCGGCGACGGCCTGAACGCCTATTGGCCGCAGCTGCCAAGCCCCGCCGTGTGGACGGCCGGCGAGCAGGGCTGGATCTTCGCCGCGGCATCGACAGACCCACTCGAAGTCGATCCCCTCGATCCGTTCAACGGCGTCGCGTTCATTGGCGGGGGCAATCACAGCGCGGCGCTGCTGCCCTTCGCGCCGCCGGCCGACGCCTACACGCTCTCCTTCGAAGTGGCTTTGGGGCAGCTTGTCAGCCCGGCGATCAAGGTAGGGTACACATCGAGCAGCGTTGTCTCGGACAACTTTGATGCGTTCGGCGTCCTGTGGCTCGGCATCGGGTTTGACGGCGCCTGGCAACTCTTCGCCAGCGGCGCCACGGTCCTCGCTTCGGGCCAGGGGGATTACACGCACTCGCTCGAGAGCGGTTGGCTCCCGTGCGCTCTCACGATTGACCCGGCCGCGTCGACAGCCTCGGGGGTCGTCGGGGGCGACGCGTTCGGCCCCGTGCCCATCGCCCAAGCCCCGTTTTCCCATGTCGGGTTCGAGGCCGCGGGAAACTTCTTCAACGCGGTCAACAACTTCCGCATCGTTCGGGGCAAGCGTCTGACGGTTGCGGTGCAGGGGCCGTTGGTCAGCCCGGCGATCGGTGGAACAGTCACGCTGACGGCGGGCACCAACGCGGCATCCCCGTTCGGCATCGCCTGGCGGCACGACGGATCGACATTGGCCGACGGCGTGACGGCGTCGGGCTCCATGGTCTCGGGCGCCTCGACGAGCGCTCTGACCATTTCGGGCCTGACCGCGGCCGATGCCGGACGTTACGACGCCGTCGTGTTCAACGCGTGCGGCACAAAGACCAGCGCCGATGTCGTGCTGACCTTCTGCTACGCCAACTGCGACGGCAGCACGGCCGCGCCCGTGTTGACGGCCAACGACTTTCAGTGCTTCCTGAATCGATTCGCGTCGGGAAACCAGGAGGCCAACTGCGACGGATCCACCGGCACCCCCGCGCTGACGGCCAATGACTTCCAGTGCTTCATCAACACGTTCGCGGCCGGGTGCCCGTGACGCTGCATGGGTGGGCGGCGGCTCGTCGGGGCCGGTCGGATCGTGGTCGTTGAGCGCGAAGCGCCCGAGCATGACCGCGCGATGACCTCCGATAACGCTCCCCTCCAGGCGGCGGCACCAAGTGCCACAGTTTCTCCAACCGGTGCAGACCCACCGAGCGCTGGGGTCTTTCTTCCACAGGCGTTGCCTCTCGATGCCTCCAGACAACATGTTTCCCTGATGCAACGCGGCGGGTGAACCGCGGCAGCACCGCCCCCACCAGGGGCCCAGGGGAACGAGGCTTTGAGGCCACACGACAGCGACAACCCCCAACGCCGGTCTATCCGAGTCTCCACACACCCACAAGGTGAGGAACCCGATGGCGCCGACAGCCCCTTTGCGATCGAGCGCATCGCGGCGCTTTCGCACGAACTGGGCAACCTGCTCGACGGCTCGCTGCGGTGGGTGGCCATCGCCCGACGTTCGCTTGAAACGGTTGCGTCCGATACCTCGCAACTTCGTGACGTGTCCAAGCAGCTCGAAACGGTCCAGGGAGCTCTGGAGCGAATGGGAGACCTTATCACGGCGGCGATGAAAGCGTCGTCGTCGGTTGTGGGCTCTCCGACGCTTTCGTGCGGCATCTCGCTGGAGGATGCTCTGCAGCACGCCGCGCAGGTGATCTTGCCGCAGGCCGACGAGCGGGGCATCACGATCAACCTGACCATCGCCCCCGAGCTGCACGACCTGCCGGCGGGCCCGATGTACTCGGTGATCCTCAACGGTCTTCGCAACGCGGTGGAGTCCGTGATCGAGGCCCAGGATGTCCTGCACACGCGTTCCGGCGGGGTGATCGATCTCTCGGCATCCGTCAATCACCCGATGGACACGCGCGGCCGCAAGCACACGCTGGTCCTCATCGAGATCAAGGACGACGGGCGCGGCCTGACCAACGGGGAGGCCGCGGGCAAGGCCTTTGAGTTCGGCTATTCGAGCAAGCCCGGCGGCTTTGGCATGGGGTTGGCCCTGTGCCGCGAAGTCATGCGCGAGATGGGCGGGGTGATCGAGCTTGGCCGTCGCAGCGACACACCGTCCTCGGGCCGTGCCGGAGCGGTGCTCCGGATCAGCTTCCCGCCTCTGACCAACAAGGCCGGAGGCAAGTCGTCATGACGACCCGCATCCTCATTGTGGACGACGACCCGATCGTCGCGGACTCGCTGAGGGAGTTTCTGCTCGCCGAGGGCCACGATGTGGCGACGCGCCAGTCCGCGGCGGACGCGATGTCCGCCCTCGGGGACGCGGATCGAGCCGAAGCTCCCATCCAACTGGTGCTGGCGGATGTGTCGCTCCCCGGCGAGGACGGCTTTTCTCTGCTCCGCCGCATCGGCAAAGACTACCCGGCGACGGCGACGATCATTCTGACCGGGTACGGCTCCATCGAATCGGCGGTGAAGGCCCTGCGGCTTGGCGCGGCTGACTTTCTCACCAAGCCCGTGGTGGATGCCGAACTCCGGGCGTCGGTCCAACGGGCCCTGAGCCAGCAGACGCTGCTGTCGGAAACGCGGTCGCGCCGCCGGCCGGAGCCGCGAACCGCCCTGCAGGCGATCGTCGGCGGCGACCACCGGATGCTCAAGGTGTACGACCTGATCCAGGCCGTGGCCCCCAGCCGCACGACCGTCCTCATGACGGGCGAATCGGGCACGGGCAAGAGCCTGATCGCGCACGCCATCCACAAGGCGAGCCCGCGCCGGGACAAGCCATTTGTCGAAATCTCCTGCGGTTCGATCCCGGAAACGCTGCTGGAGAGTGAGCTTTTCGGGCATGTCAAAGGCGCGTTTACCGGTGCCCATGTCGACAAGACCGGGCGATTCCTGGCCGCCAACCACGGGACGATCTTCCTCGATGAAATCAACTCGGCCTCGCCGGGGATGCAGCTGAAACTGCTGCGCGTGATCCAGGAACGGCGCTTCGAGCCGGTTGGGTCGTCGCAGACGGTGGAGGTCGACGTCCGGATCATCCTCGCGAGCAACCAGCCGCTCGAGCAACTGGTCTCCGCCGGCACCTTCCGTCACGACCTGTATTACCGGATCAACGTCGTCAGCATCGATCTGCCGCCGCTTCGCGAGCGGGCGGGCGACATCCCGGCGCTGGCGGAGCACTTTCTGCGTCAGCACGCGGCCGAACTCGGCAAGCAGTTGACGGGGTTCACGCCCGAAGCGCTCCAGGCGCTGCAGGCGTACCGGTACCCCGGCAACATCCGCGAGTTGCAGAACGTCGTCGAACGGGCGGCCGTGCTGAGCCGACGCCCAACGATCGGTGTTGAGGACCTTCCGCCGCAGTTGACGGCCGCGGCCGCCCCGGCGGCGGCCGGCACGGACGATCCGGACTGGGCGCCGACCCACCTGGACGCGGCGCTACGAGACCCCGAGCGTCGGATCATCGTCAAGGCGCTGCGCGCCAACCACTGGAATCGGCAGAAAACCGCCGAGCAACTGGGCATCAACCGCACCACGCTCTACAAGAAGATGAGAGCCCTGGGCATCGACCCGGGAGAGAGCGAGGCGGCATGAACCATTTGAACGTAACTTCTCGGACGTATGTAATGTCCGGAAAAGTGCAGCCGTGTTACAACCCGCAACGTATGTGTTGCGATTTCTCGCCACAGTCTTGCGTGAGACGGTGGCCCGTGCATACTTGGGGCAGTTTCTTCCATCACGAGGAAGACGGGGAGATTTTCAATGCGCCGTAAGACATGTTTCGCCCACCGTATCGTCGGTGCCTGTGGTCTGGCTATCGCCGCCATCGGCGCCACCCCCTGGTCCGCCCATGCTCAGGCCCCCACTGATATTGCATTTACCTATCAGGGGCAGCTGCGCCAGGGCAACACCGCGATCACGGGGAATACCGACTTCATCTTCACGCTGTGGGACGGTGTCTCCGGCGGGACGCAGGTCGGCCCGACACTCGTGCTGGCCAACGTCAACCTCAACAGCCGCGGCCTGTTGACGACCGACCTGGACTTCGGCAACGGCGCGTTCAACGGCCAGGGCCGCTGGCTGCAGATTGCCGTCCGCAACCCCGCGGGCGCCGGCGCGTACACGACGATGACGCCGCGGCAGCCGATTCTGCCCGCGCCGTATGCGTTGTATGCACTCAATGGCAACCAGGGACCGACGGGTCCAGTGGGTCCGGTCGGTCCGCAGGGTGTGCAGGGTCCGGCAGGAGCTCAGGGCCCGGCTGGCCCGCAGGGCGATGCGGGTCCCCAGGGTGCCGTTGGAGCGACAGGAGCTGTGGGCCCCGCGGGTCCGACGGGCGCGCAGGGTGACGCTGGTCCTCAGGGCCCTGTCGGCGCGACGGGCGCGGTTGGCCCTGCTGGTGCAACCGGCGCTCAGGGCGACGCTGGTCCTCAGGGACCGGTGGGCGCGACGGGCGCCGTCGGCCCGGCTGGTGCCACGGGCGCGCAAGGCGATGTTGGTCCTCAGGGTCCGGTGGGCGCTCAGGGTGCGACCGGCGCTCAGGGCCCGCAGGGTGATGTTGGTCCGCAGGGACCCGTTGGCCCCGTCGGCGCGCAGGGCGCGACCGGCGCTCAGGGTCCGCAGGGTGATGTTGGTCCGCAGGGACCCATTGGTCCCGTTCCAGGGTGATGTTGGTCCGCAAGGTCCTGCTGGTCCCGCCGGAGCTACCGGCGCCCAGGGCGCTCAGGGCGATGTCGGGCCGCAGGGTCCGGCCGGTCCTCAGGGCGCGCAGGGTGTCCAAGGTGATGTTGGTCCGCAGGGACCGGCGGGGGCTGCTGGCTCGCAGGGCGCTGCTGGTCCTACCGGCCCGACGGGTGCCGCGGGAACCAACGGCGCTGTCGGCGCGACGGGCCCGGCGGGCGCTCAAGGCGTCGCTGGTCCCACAGGGCCGACTGGCTCGGCGGGCACGAACGGAACCAACGGCGCGACGGGCGCTACTGGCCCGACGGGCAGCGCGGGCGCCACTGGCCCGACGGGCGCCACCGGCGCCGGGCACACGCTGGTCCGCAAGACGGCGGACGAGAACGTGACCAACAGCACGACGTTGCAGAATGACGACCACTTGTTCGTGGCGATGGCCGCCAACGACGTCTGGGAGTTCGAAGCCGTCGTGTACTTCACGAGCACGAGCAATACTCCGGACTTCAAGGCCACGTTTACAGTGCCGACGGGTGCGACCATCCGGTGGTATGCCGAATTCCGTGAAACCGACGGCGGTACCGCCACCGGGGCCCTGATCAACGCCAGCGCCACCACAACCGCCTATGACATGACCGGCAACCAATCGGCCGTCATGCGGGCCCGCGGCGTGGTGATCAACGGCGCCAACGCCGGCAACCTGCAGATGCAGTGGGCGCAAAATGCCTCGAGCGGCACAGCGATGACCGTTCAATCCGGCAGCTTCCTGAAGGCCGGCAAGTTCTGATCTCATCATCCAACGACTCCCGGGCCGGGCACGGCCCGGGAGTTTTTCGTCGGTGTCGGGAGAGAGCACAGCACCGGATGGCAGACGTCGATGTCTTATCAGACATAACACGCTCCGATAAGACTTCGTTTCCACTTTGAATGTTGGAAGTTCACATCAAAATGCGGTCCCCGACATTGCAACATCGCTCGAATCGTTCAAGATATCGATCTGTCCGCTGAACTCAGTGTCACGAGGTAGGGAGGTAACTCGAATGCGTCGCAGGATTCGTCTGGCTCACCGTATCGCGGGTGTGTGTGGTCTCGCCGTCGCCGCGTCCGCCATGAACGCTCGCGCTCAGGCGCCGACCGACATCGCGTTCACGTACCAGGGCCAGCTGCGCTCGGGCAACACGCCGATCACGGGCGCGACCGACTTCATCTTCACGCTGTGGGATGCGAACGCGGGCGGCGGGCAGATCGGTCCGTCGCTCATGCTGCTCAACGCGAACCTGAACAGCCGCGGGCTGCTCACGACGGATCTTGACTTTGGCAACGGCGCGTTCAACGGCCAGGGCCGCTGGCTGCAGATCGCCGTGCGCAATCCGGCGGGGGCGGGCTCGTACACGACGATGGCGCCCCGCCAGCCGATCCTGCCGACGCCGTATGCGCTGTACGCGCTGAACGGGAACCCGGGCCCGACGGGGCCGGCGGGTCCGGTTGGGCCGCAGGGACTGCAGGGTGTCCAAGGGCCGCAGGGTGTGCAGGGTCCCGTGGGACCGTCCGGCGCGCAGGGCGCGGCGGGACCCACCGGAGCTGACGGCGTGCAGGGACCCGTGGGCGCGACGGGAGCCCAGGGTGCGGTCGGACCGCAGGGGCCGACGGGCGCCACCGGTGCGCAAGGTGACGTCGGCGCTCAGGGAGCGGCCGGCGCGACGGGAGCCCAGGGTGCGACAGGTGCACAGGGTGATGTTGGACCCCAAGGGCCGGTTGGAGCGCCGGGCGCGACTGGCGCCCAGGGACCGCAGGGCAACGTCGGAGCAACGGGTGCGCAAGGCCCGCAGGGAGATGTTGGTCCGCAGGGGCCGGTCGGTGCACAGGGCGCGACGGGCGCTCAAGGTCCGCAGGGCAACGTCGGCGCTACGGGCGCGCAGGGACCTCAGGGAGATATGGGCCCGCAAGGCCCGGTTGGCGCGCAGGGCGCGACCGGCGCTCAAGGCACGCAGGGCGATGTCGGACCGCAAGGTCCGGCTGGCGCGACTGGTGCGCAGGGCCCGCAGGGCCCGGTCGGCGCGCAGGGCGCGACCGGCGCTCAGGGTGTGCAGGGCGATGTTGGACCGCAAGGCCCCACCGGTGCGCAAGGTGCGACGGGCGCTCAGGGCGTACAGGGTGACGTTGGGCCGCAGGGACCGGCGGGCGCGACAGGAGCCCAGGGCCCGCAAGGGAACGTCGGTGCCACGGGCGCCCAGGGACCTCAGGGAGACATGGGCCCGCAGGGCCCGGTCGGGGCGCAGGGCGCGACCGGCGCTCAGGGCGCGCAGGGTGACGTCGGTCCCCAGGGACCAGCTGGCGCGACAGGCGCGCAGGGGCCGCAAGGAAACGTCGGCGCTACCGGCGCTCAAGGGCCGCAAGGTGATGCCGGGCCCGCTGGCGCGCAGGGCGCGACCGGCGCTCAGGGTGCGCAGGGTGATGCAGGCCCGCAAGGTCCCGTCGGTGCGCAGGGTGCGACCGGCGCTCAGGGCGTGCAGGGTGACGTTGGTCCGCAGGGACCCGCTGGCGCAACAGGAGCGCAGGGCCCGCAAGGGAACGTCGGCGCCACGGGCGCTCAAGGCGCGCAGGGTGACGTTGGGCCGCAGGGTCCGGCCGGCGCAACGGGAGCACAGGGCCCGCAAGGCAACGTCGGGGCGCAGGGCGCGACGGGAGCCCAGGGCGATGTCGGTCCACAGGGACCGGTCGGCGCAACGGGAGCACAGGGACCGCAAGGTAACGTCGGCGCCACAGGCGCCCAGGGACCTCAAGGAGACATGGGGCCGCAAGGCCCGGTCGGTGCGCAAGGCGCGACCGGCGCTCAGGGCGTGCAGGGCGATGTAGGCCCGCAAGGCCCCGCCGGTGCGCAGGGTGCGACGGGCGCACAGGGTGACGTTGGACCGCAGGGACCGGCTGGCGCGACTGGTGCGCAGGGCCCGCAGGGCAACGTCGGCGCGACGGGCGCGCAGGGACCTCAAGGAGATATGGGCCCGCAAGGCCCGGTCGGCGCGCAAGGCGCGACCGGCGCTCAAGGCCCGCAGGGCGATGTCGGCGCCACCGGCGCGCAAGGACCTCAGGGAGATACTGGTCCGCAAGGACCGGTCGGGGCGCAGGGTGCGACGGGCGCACAGGGCGATGTCGGTCCACAGGGACCGGCCGGCGCGACTGGCGCGCAGGGCCCGCAAGGCAACGTCGGCGCCACGGGCGTGCAGGGACCTCAAGGAGATATGGGCCCGCAGGGCCCGGTCGGTGCGCAAGGCGCGACCGGAGCTCAAGGCCCACAGGGCGATGTCGGCGCCACCGGCGCGCAAGGACCTCAGGGAGATACTGGTCCGCAAGGCCCCGCCGGTGCGCAGGGTGCGACGGGCGCTCAGGGCGCGCAGGGTGACGTTGGGCCGCAGGGACCGGCGGGCGCGACAGGAGCCCAGGGCCCGCAGGGCAACGTCGGCGCCACAGGCGCCCAGGGACCTCAAGGAGATGCGGGTCCGCAGGGCCCGGTCGGTGCGCAAGGCGCGACCGGCGCTCAGGGCGCACAGGGCGATGTAGGTCCGCAGGGTCCCGCCGGCGCCCAGGGCGCGACGGGCGCTCAGGGCGTGCAGGGTGACGTTGGTCCGCAGGGACCCGCTGGCGCAACAGGAGCGCAGGGCCCGCAAGGGAACGTCGGCGCCACGGGCGCTCAAGGCCCTCAAGGAGACATGGGTCCGCAAGGCCCGGTCGGTGCGCAAGGCGCGACCGGCGCTCAGGGCGTACAAGGTGATGTTGGGCCGCAGGGTCCGGCTGGCGCGACTGGTGCGCAGGGCCCGGAGGGCAACGTCGGCGCCACGGGCGCGCAGGGACCTCAAGGAGATATGGGCCCGCAGGGCCCAGTCGGTGCGCAAGGCGCGACCGGCGCTCAAGGCCCGCAGGGCGATGTCGGCGCCACAGGCGCGCAGGGACCTCAAGGAGATACGGGTCCGCAGGGCCCGGTCGGTGCGCAGGGCGCGACCGGCGCTCAGGGCGCGCAGGGCGACGTCGGTCCCCAGGGACCAGCTGGCGCGACAGGCGCGCAGGGCCCGCAAGGCAACGTCGGCGCCACGGGCGCGCAGGGGCCGCAAGGAAACGTCGGGGCTACTGGCGCCCAAGGCGCAACCGGAGCGCAGGGTGTGCAAGGCGATGTAGGCCCGCAAGGCCCGGTCGGCGCACAAGGCCCCACAGGCGCGCAAGGTGATACAGGCCCCGCGGGCGCCACCGGCGCGCAAGGCCCGCAAGGCAACGTCGGAGCGACGGGGCCGCAAGGTGAAGTCGGCGCTCAGGGCCCGGTTGGAGCTCAAGGAGCGACTGGTGCTCAGGGCGCTCAAGGCGAAGTCGGCCCACAGGGTCCAGCCGGTGCTCAGGGCGCGACGGGCGCGCAGGGTGATGTTGGTCCGCAAGGTCCCGCCGGTGCACAAGGTGCGACCGGCGCTCAAGGCGCACAGGGCGATGTTGGGCCGCAGGGTCCGGCCGGTGCTCAGGGCGCGACCGGCGCGCAGGGTGCTCAGGGTGATGTGGGTCCGCAAGGCCCCGCTGGCGCCCAAGGCGCGACCGGCGCTCAGGGCGCACAGGGCGATGTAGGGCCGCAAGGTCCCGCCGGTGCACAAGGTGCGACCGGCGCGCAGGGCGATGTAGGGCCGCAGGGTCCGGCGGGCGCGACTGGTGCTCAGGGCGACACTGGACCACAGGGTCCGGCCGGTGCTCAGGGCGCGACGGGCGCCCAGGGCGATGTTGGTGCGCAAGGTCCCGCCGGTGCACAAGGTGCGACTGGCGCTCAAGGCGCGCAGGGCGACGTCGGGCCGCAGGGTCCGGCGGGCGCCACTGGTGCTCAGGGCGACACTGGACCGCAGGGTCCGGCCGGTGCGCAAGGTGCGACCGGCGCGCAGGGTGCACAGGGCGATGTTGGTCCGCAAGGCCCCGCTGGCGCCCAAGGCGCGACCGGCGCACAGGGCGCGCAGGGCGATGTGGGGCCGCAGGGTCCGGCGGGCGCGACTGGTGCTCAGGGCGACACTGGACCGCAGGGTCCGGCGGGCGCTCAGGGCGCGACGGGCGCTCAGGGTGATGTGGGTCCGCAAGGCCCCGCTGGCGCCCAAGGCGCGACCGGCGCTCAAGGCGCGCAGGGCGATGTGGGGCCGCAGGGTCCGGCGGGCGCTCAGGGAGCGACGGGCGCTCAGGGTGTCCAGGGCGACACGGGGCCGCAAGGCCCTGCCGGTCCGACCGGCGCTGATTCGACCGTTCCCGGTCCGACAGGACCGCAAGGTGCGCAAGGCGCTGCGGGTCCGACCGGTCCGCAGGGCGACACAGGATCTCAGGGCCCGGCGGGCGCGACGGGCGCCCAGGGCGACACCGGCCCGCAGGGCCCGGCTGGTCCGACCGGTGCTGATTCCACAGTTCCAGGCCCGACCGGTCCGCAAGGTGCTCAAGGTGCGCAAGGTGTGGCGGGGCCGACGGGACCGCAGGGAGATACTGGGTCGCAGGGCCCGGCGGGCGCTCAGGGCCCAGCGGGACCGACGGGACCGGCCGGCGCTGATTCGACGGTTCCCGGCCCGACGGGCGCTCAGGGCCCCGCGGGAGCACAGGGTCCAACGGGACCGGCCGGCGCTGACTCGACCGTTCCGGGCCCGACGGGTCCGCAGGGCGTCGTCGGTCCTACCGGACCGCAAGGCGACACTGGCGCGGCCGGCGCGCAAGGGCCCACCGGTGCCGCGGGTACCAATGGAACCAACGGCGCGGCAGGTCCCACGGGACCGACCGGGGCGGCGGGCACCAACGGAACCAACGGTGCAACTGGCGCGGCGGGTCCGACCGGACCGACGGGTGCTGCGGGCACGAACGGCGCTGTGGGTGCAACCGGACCGACAGGCGCTGCGGGCACGAATGGGACCAACGGCGCGACGGGCGCGGCGGGTCCGACCGGACCGACAGGTGCTGCGGGCACGAACGGCGCGGCCGGTGCAACCGGCCCGACGGGTGCCGCGGGCACCAACGGCACGAACGGGACCAACGGAGCGACCGGTCCCACGGGCGCGACCGGAGCGACGGGCGTGGGCCACACGCTGATCAGGAAGACCGCGGATGAAAGCGTTACAAGCAGCACCACGCTGCAAAACGACGATCACCTGGTACTGGCTTTGGCGGCCAACGAAGTCTGGGAGTTTGAGGCGTTCATCATTGCGGCGGTTGGCAACAGCAACAATCCTGACTTCAAGTACACATTCGTGGTTCCGACTGGGGCAACGATCAACTGGACGGCCACCCAGCAGCTCGAGGACTCGGCGACGCTGACCGCGATTACTCCGGTGCTCGCTACAGCGACGACTCGGACCATCGACATGGCGTCCAACGACCGGTACTTCATTCGGGTCCGCGGATATGTCGTCAACGGCGCCAACGTGGGCAACCTTCAGTTCCAATGGGCGCAAAATGCGTCAAACGGAACAGCGACGACCGTCCAGACCAACAGCTTCATCAAGGCCGGCAAGTTCTAGTCTCTTGCATCTCCATCTCCCGGGCCGGAAACGGCTCGGGAGGTTTTCAGGTTTCGATTCTCAAGAGGAAGGAGCAGGGCGCCTCAGCGCTGTTATCACACGTTCGCGTGCCAGGTCGTGGTGATGTCACAGGGCGATGCGGCAAAGCGAGTTGTTCTAGGACCTGGCTCACAGATTGCCCAGGTTCCGCGGGTGGCGCAGGCAACCAATCAGCGCCGGCCGCGAACCAAAAGGCGTGGACGGAAAAGGAAAGCCGTGGCATAGTTCAGAGAGACAGGGCGGGGATGAACGAATCCCCGGAACATTCGCGAGTGGCGGCCGAGAGGCCACGAACCGCGATTCGAAGTTGAGGCATAACTGAAGATGCTGAAGGAGAGATATCTGTGAAGATTCGACTGATCATTGCCACCTGCGGCGTCATTGCTTCCTCCGCTCTGGCTCAGGAAGGCTCGTACCGGGCCGTTCCGCTGCGGCCCGGGCAGTCTCGCCCGATCATTCTTCCCCCCGTGACCGACGGCCCCGGCTTTGACATGAGCTGGAACACCTACGACGGCGGCGGGGGCAACCTCGCGGGCGGCCTCTACGCCCTCAGCGGCACGGTCGGCCAGTGGGATGCGGGCAAGATGAGCGGCAACGGGTTCGAGCTCGGCGGCGGGTACTGGAACATGCCCGATGAGGCCCCGACCTGCTACGCCAACTGCGACGGCTCGACCGGCACGCCGATGCTGACGGCCAACGACTTCCAGTGCTTCATCAACGCGTACGCCTCCAGCTCGTCCTACGCGAACTGCGACGGCTCAACCGGCACGCCGGCCCTCACGGCCAACGACTTCCAGTGCTTCATCAACTCGTTCGCGGGCGGCTGCTCGTAAGAACGACTCATCCCGACCTCAGGCGGTGCGTGCCAGTCACGCACCGCTTTCTTTTTTGGATCCGGTCCGCCCGTCAGAGCCGCGGAAAGATCCGCTTGCGGTACATGAGCCCGGCGAAAAGCCAGAACGCGAGCAGATACAGACCGACCTGCAGCCAGGGCGCGGCGGCCGCGCCCGTCACTTCGCGCAGCCTCGCCTCAAGGCCCTGCCATAGTGAGACCGACTGGCCGTCCACGCGGACCTGCCACGAGAGCAGGACCATGGGCCAGAGCAGTTCCGCCAGCACGTACACGGTGATGGCGTTGCGTCCCCACGGTTCGAAGACCCGGATCCACCGGCCCCAGGGGCGAAGGCATGCCCAGTGAATGACCCCGAGGATGACGCTGCCGGAACCGGCGGCGAGGAGCGCCCAGGTTGGGGTGTGGTAGTACCTGTTGAAGGGAAGGTCGAACGCCCACAGCCGCGCGATGACCAGCATCGCGGCGCCTGCGGCGACGAGCGTGAGGGCATCTCGGGCGGCGGGTCTCCCGCGCCGGAAGAGATCTCCGATGTAGGTGCCGATGGCCACGATGCACGCCGCGACGAGCGCGCCGTGGAACCCCTTGAACATCGGGAAGTGTTCGCGCAGGTAATCCTGCATGTTCTGGTCGGGCGTCCACATGGGGTGCCCGACGCCGGGGTAAGGCCAGTGGGCGAGCAGAATCCACTTACTCAGGAAGACGATGACGATGAAGGTTGGGCGGGTCCAGCGGGGACCGTGGTAGAGCGCGACAGCGATGAAGTAGGCCACGGCGATCTGCGCGAGCACATCGACACTGATCAGCGTGCGAAGGGTAATGGGGTGCTCGTACGCGACTCGGGTGGCTTCGATCACTCCCGCGATGAGGAAGAGAAGCGCGGAGCGCTTGGCGGCGGTCCAGAGCCGGCGCGAAAAGGGAACTCCCGCGCCGCGGCCGCTGTGCATGGAATACGGAAGAGAGAGCCCGACCGCGAGGAGGAACCACGGCGCGACAAGGTCGGCGAATGAGGCGGTGAGCGGGCCGACGCGCCAATCGGAGTGACAGAATGTTGAGGGAGCGAAGTCGCGCCCGCGGATGGAGTTCACCAGGAGCATGCCGCCGATGGTGAAGCCGCGGAAGAGGTCGATGGAGAGGCAGCGGGTGGAGCGGGCTGGGGGGGAAGTCGGTGGAGAGGAATGCTGGCTCAAGGGCGTCACCCCGCCGTCGCCCGCCGCGATGGCTCGAGGTGGGCGGGCACCAGATACATCGGAGGGACCGGAAGCGGAGGGGGAAAAACGCCTTCCAGGGGTGAAAGCCCGGTGAATGAGAATGGGCGCGGGTGGATTCGAACCACCGTAGGCAGTTAAGCCACCAGATTTACAGTCTGGCCCGTTTGGCCACTCCGGCACACGCCCGTCGCTGTTTCCAGCGGGACCAAGCGTAGCGCTGGGGGGCGGGATCGGCAAACTTGCAGGCGATGGGAGGAAATTCCAGCGACTCCTGGCAAATACCTGTCACGCGGCACGCCCAGGCATCGTCTATTTCAGAACGAACTCCGCGGAGAACCTGATGGGCTGTTTATGGATCGGGCGATGCTTGCGAGTGGTCGTCGTCGGCTTTGCGCTCTCCTTTGCTCAGGTTCGGCACGCCTTGGCTCAAGCGGAGGAACGACCGTCAGCGGATGCTCGAACCGAAGCGAGGCTGCGCACCCTCGAAGGGCGCGTGCATGCCTTGGAATGTCCGCACCACGCGGAGCCCGCTGCACGAAGCTGCACCCCATCGGTCGAGCGAACGGCACGTGATCGCGCCAAGCTCGCCGGAATCGGGCTGTTCACGCCGGTTGGCATGCTTCTGTACTGGCTTGGCATCAGGTCGCCACGTGTTCCTCGGCGCCCGCCATTGCCGGATAGCCACCAAGATCGCGAGGCGATGAAGAAAGGGTTGTGGGAACGCGCCAAGACGTACGACCAGGTGCAGCACACCCGCTTGACCGTCATCGTGGCGCTGCACTCGGTCATTCTCGTCGGCGGCGTCGAGGCGATCAACAACAAGGCGAGTCCGTGGCTGGTCATCGGGCTGGCGTGGTTCGGGGTAACGCTGTTGCTCGTCGGCGCCGTTATCGTGCGAAACCTGGATGTCAGGATCAGGGCGGTGAACGATGCGCTCGGCGATGGAGGCAACTTGAGGGACGATGCCCACGCGTTCTGGATCAACTCGGGGTGCGGTGATGGGCTGAGCAGCACCGTGATGATCGGGCAGGTTTTCCCGGCGCTTTTTTTCGCGGCGTACGCGGCCCTGATCCTCGCCGTGACGCTCGGCCCTCCCGCCTGAAAGCCGCCTAGAGGATTTGAACCTCCGACCCGCGCTTTACAAAAGCGCTGCTCTACCACTGAGCTAAGGCGGCGTCGGCAAACGCTAGGCGCGTCATCCCTGAAAAGAGCCGGGGCTTTCCATTCGCGTGGGCGCTCTTAGAATCCCCGCTCATGCCCCTGATCGCGGCCGTCAATATCCGCCACACCTTCGGACAGGACATCATCCTCGACGGATGCTCGCTGTCCATTGAACCCGGAGAGCGGATCGGGCTGGTCGGGCGCAACGGGTCGGGCAAGTCCACGCTGATGAAGTGCCTGGGTGGGCTTATCAAGCCGGATTCGGGGACGATCACCATCCAGCGCGGCTCGCGTGTGGGGTATCTCCAGCAGGACCCGAATCTCGACCCCAACGAGTCTCTGCGTGACGCGGCCGAAGGGGCGTTCGAGAATCTGCACCGGCTTCACGCCGACCAGCACAAGCTCTTTGACGACATGGCCGAGGCAACGACGCGGGGCGATACCGCGGCGGTCGACAAGCTCCTCAAGCAGCAGGCCGATGTGGAGCGGCAGATCGAGGCCGCGGGCGGGTACGCGATTGATCACAAGATCGATGCGGTGCTGCACGGGCTGGGGTTCACCGATGCGCAGTTCACGATCAAGACCAAGGACCTCTCGGGCGGACAGAAGGGGCGGCTCGCGCTGGCGCGGCTGCTGCTGGAAGGGCCGGAAGTGCTGCTCCTTGACGAGCCGACCAACCACCTTGATATCGAGGGGCGGCTCTGGCTCGAGCAGTTCCTGACCGAGGAGTACCGCGGGGCGGTACTCATGGTCAGTCACGACCGGTATCTGCTGGACGCGGTCGTGAGCCGGATCATCGAGACCGAGCAGGGGCGGCTCATCGACTATCCGGGCAACTACGAGACGTTCCGCGAGTTGCGGGCGGAGCGGCGCATGGTGATGCACCGGGCGTACGAGAGCCAGCAGACCAAGTTCAAGAAGGAAGAAGAGTTCATCCGCCGCTACAAGGCCGGGCAGCGCGCCAAGCAGGCCCGCGGCCGCCAATCCAAACTCACGCGAGAGAAGCTGGACAACACGCTGGAGCGGCCCATGGAACTGGCCACGCTCCGGCTTGAGCTCCCCAAGGCCGAGCGCACCGGGGACATTGTGGTCGCGGCGCGCGGGCTTTCGAAAAAGTACCCGAACGAGGACGGAACCGAGAAAGTTCTCTTTTCGAGCCTGGATGTGCTCGTCGGGCGCGGCGAGCGCTGGGGCATCATCGGACCCAACGGGGCCGGAAAGACCACGCTGGTGCGTTGCCTCCTCAAGGACCTGGAGCCCGACACCGGAACGGTCAAGATCGGTTCGAATGTCAAGATCGGGTACTACCGCCAGACGCACGAGGGTGTGGACCCCGAGCTGCCGGTGTTCCGCTACCTGCAGAACGTGATCATGAAGGAGTGCCCCGGGCAGGCGTTGAGCGAACAGGCGGCGCGGAATCTGGCGGGAGCGTTTTTGTTCTCCGGTGATGAGCAGCAGAAGGAGATGGGGATGCTCTCCGGCGGGGAGCGCAGCCGCGCGGTGCTCGCGGGGCTTCTGGCGAGCGCGAAAAACGTGCTGGTGCTGGACGAACCGACCAACCACCTCGACATCCCGAGTGCAGAGCGGCTGGAAGAGGCCCTCTCGGTGGAGGGCGGGTTCGATGGCACGCTGATACTGATCAGCCACGATCGTGCCCTGATCGATGCAACCTGCGACCACGTGCTGGTGCTCGACGGCAATGGCGGCGCGCGGATTGTCCTGGGCAACTACACCGATTGGCACGAGAAGGACGTCGCCGAGCGCACCGAGGCCCGCGAGCAGGTGGCGCAGCAGAAGCGCCGGCGCGAGGACGCCGAGCGTGCCCAGCGAGCGGCCGAGGAATCGAAGAAAAAGCAGTCCACGGCGCGGACGGGCCCGTCCGTGAACTCACTGTCGCGGATGAAGACGGAACAACTCGAAGCGAAGATCGAGCAAATCGAAACCCGAATCAGGGAGATCGACGCGGCGTTCGCCGACCCGGATGTCTATCGGAATACGGAAAAGGCGTCTCGGCTGGGAACGGAGCGTCAGCGGCTCATTGCGGACCTGGAGCCGCTCGAGTTCGAGTGGTCGCAGCGGACGGGATAATCCACAAAAAATCCACGTTGCAAGGTGCGGCCGTGCTGCCACTTACATGATTTTTCCCTGATTGGTGCGGCGCACCCAAGGCGGCGGCGGGCCGACCTTATACTCGTTTCAGTCGAGTCAAAGAAGCCAGAGGAGTCGATCAACCCGGACGGCCGCGAACAGTGGGCCGAATGTGTGGACCTATGAGCAGGACACGAATCAGTCAGCCGGAAGCCACGTCGCCGATGCGTCCCGCGGCCCGGCTGATCGTCAGGTCGCGCCTGCGGTCGGTAACGAGGCTCGTGAAGGATGTTTCGGCCGGATGCATCCGCAAGCCGGAGTACATCCACCAGCTCCGCGTCGCGATCCGACGTGCCGAAGCGGCCATCAACGCCTTCGAGCCGGAGTTGAGGCCACGGGCCGTGATCGAGGCGCGCCGCCGGCTCCGCGCGGTGCGCAAGGCGGCCGGCGCGGTGCGGGATTGCGACGTGCACGGGTCCCTGCTGAGCGAGGTCGACCGCCTCAAGAGCGACGAACTCCGGCCGGTGCAGAAGTACCTCTCGCGTCGGCTGGTCCGGGCGCGGCGACAGGCGGCGGACGAGGTGATCACCATCGCAAGCCGCAAGCGGGTCCGGAAGTTGAAGCAGGCCCGCAAGGCCCTGATGGACCTTCCGCGTCGCCAGGCCGCCGCGGCCGTTTCGACGATGCCAGACGGCGCTGCGGCGCCGTCGACGCTCCTTGGTGCAGCGCTGCGGACGTTTACCCGGGTGAGCGCCGAAACGCGTGGCGTCGCGGCGACCGACCTCGGCTGCCTGGAAAACCTGCACGCCCTGCGCGTCAGCGCCAAGCAGGTGCGTTACGCCGTGGAGATCTTCCGCACGTGCATCCCCGACTCGCTGTGCGAGGCGACGCTCGCCCAACTGCGCGAGTTCCAGGCGGTGCTCGGGCGCGTCAACGATGCACGCCAGATGTCCTCGTGGCTGGCGGATGAAGCGAGGCTGCTGGCCGGGTCGGCCCGTCCGCGGCTGGTTCCCAAAGGTTCAACTCCCGAGTCGATTCACGAGGAACTGCGGGTGATTGTGGGCGGGCTCGAGGCGGACCTGGCCGCGGCTCATCAGGCGGCTTTGCCGCACATCCCGGGGCGTCTTGATGCGGCGCTCAAGCCGCTGGAAGACTGGACACTCGCAGCCCTGATGCTCAAGCCGGATGCCGATTTCGAACAGACCCCCGATCATCGTCGCGTTCCGGCGGGTCGACGCGCCGAAGGACCCGCGGACCGCCCGGTCCATCAGCACCAGTCGCGCCGGCAGGCTGTGCCCGGAGCTTGAGCCATCGCACCCGGGCGATCTTCGTTCGTCGCTCCACGAACGGGTGAAACTGAATCCAAAGAAATGGGCGGCGGTCCTGTCAGGAACCGCCGCCCGGGCGTCTTGATGCAGGTTCAGTGGCAACCCGCGGCGGCACGATTGAGGAAGCACTGGAAGTCATTTGAAGTGAGGGTCGGCGAGCCGGTGGAGCCGTCGCAGTTGGCGTAGGGGTCGCCGCTGGCGAAACGGTCGAGGAAGCACTGGAAGTCGTTGGCCGTCACCAGGGGCGAGCCGGTGCTGCCGTCGCAGTTGGCGTAGCAGGGTTGAGTCGTGATGTTGGGGGCGATGAAGATGTTGGTCGCCAGCGTGACGAGCCGGCCGCTGCCCTGGTCCATCGTCGGCCGCCACTGGTTGAGCTGCGGCACGAACTCCATCGAGGCCATCTGCTCGGCCTCCCAGGGGCTCTGGATGGCGAACGTCTGGGCGGTTGGGGTCTGCGAACGGGTGGCAAACTCGATCCAGTACTGGCCGCTGGGCGGGAGGGGCGGGACCCAGGTGAGATCGATGTAGGAGTCGGTCAGGGGCCGCGAGGAGTCGTGAACGTTGTGGGCGGGAACGCGGTATGCACCGGTGGGCTCAACATCCATCAGCCGGTTGGTTGTCAGGTCACCCGCGATGGGCACACCCTGGCCGGGGAAGCCCTGCCAGATGCGGACGAAGGCCTGATTCGGCGTGGCGCCGAAACTCGTCAAGGACATGGCGACGAGTTCGATCGGGACCGTCTGCGGAGGAAGATCCAGGAGTCGGGCGCAGCGCCCCAGAGGCATGGCGCAGTTGAAGCCCATGGTCGTATCCGGGAGGGTGATTTCGCTCACCGGAGCGCCATCCGGGCCCGTGCCGAGGTCGGTGAGCACGCACCCCCCGATGACTTCCTGACCGTCGCTGGCGATGGACTTCTCCACTTCCCCGGCGTTGTCGAAGTCGAACTCCGTCGCCAGGTCGTGGTTCTCATCGCCGCCGAGGTCAAAGTCCATGGTGAACTCGCCCAGCGGCGCGGAGAATGCGCCGCTCGCGCCGACCGGGGGAAGCCCCATCGCGGCGAACTCGCCGGTGGCCACCGAACGCGTCACGACACCTCCGCGAACCTGGAAGTCCACGGTGCCCTGCTGGACCGTGACCGGGCTGTTCATCTTGATGATGAAGTCGAGGTCCGGCGCTGTGTTCGTCACCGTCGCTCCGTCCCAGTTGAACGACCCAGACCCGCCCCCCACGACGGACTTGATCGAGAGCAGTTCGTACTCGGTGGTGATGCCGGTTGTGAGGTCGATCAGGCGGGCCTTGACGGGGTCGCGTGCGATCGACTTGTGCATCCGGCCGCGGATGGTCTCGGTGCTGTGCCAGCCACCGACGGTCTTGATGCGGCCACGCCGGTCCATCTTGTTGCCCTGGGCCTGCACCTTGGTGCTGCTCCAGGCGCGAATGTCTCCGAAACTTCGGCGCGGCGCGGGCGTGGGACATCCCGTCAGCGCGGGTGTGCCCCTGCCGCTCGCCTCAAAGCTACCCGTGACCCGGCCCGCGCCGATCGTGGCGATGGTGGCGATGGAGTTGGCTCGGCCCGTCGAATCGGGAGCGGTGCTCATCGCGAACTGGTTGAACGGTGCCGCGGCGTCGGTGCCGCTGTTGTCCTTGGGGCCCGGGACGAGGTCCTTGCAGGTGTTGGTGCGGGCTCGGACGTGGGTGTCGTAGATCATGCGGACGGTCGGGGCGAGGTTGCCCTGAGTGCGCAGGTCGAACGAGTGAATGACGCAGTAGTCATTTCCGGCACCGTCCGTAGCTCCGCCCTTTTGGGCGTGGGAGACGCTGGTGGTCATGCCGACGGCAGCGAGCAGAGCGAGACAGGAACGAGACGACGTGGTGCGAGTGAACATGGTGGACTCCTTCAAAGGCTGGCTTCCGGCACGCTTGGCCCCACAGAGAGCCAGAGCGGAGCCGGTTGAATGTGCTCCGCCAAGGAAGGCGAAAAACGTCGCCAATATCCGCAACGTTGACCCGTGGCTTGTGCCGGATGGCCTTTCGTGCGAGAATCGACGTTCGGGTCCCGGCCGGAGCGTCTTGATGAGCCCACCGAACCAAGAAAACCCTTCCCCGGCGCTCGCCGGGCTGACGGCGGTGGTGTACGACGAACTGCGGAACCTGGCCGCCGCGTACCTGCACCGGGAGAGGCAGGGCCACTCACTGCAGCCCACGGCCCTGGTCCACGAAGCGTTTCTGAAGCTGGTGGACATCAACGCGGTCGAAGCGAAAGACCAGAAGCACTTTTTCGCTCTCGCCGCCACCATGATGCGACGGGTCCTTGTCGAGCACGCACGGACGCGGAACGCGGCCAAGCGGGGCGGAGGGCAGCACAGGATTACGCTCTCGGGGCTCCAGGCGGCGGACACGGACCTGGAGGTCGAGGCCCTGGATGAGGCGCTCAACCGGCTTGCAGCGTTTGATCCCCGGCAGGCGAAGATTGTTGAGCTTCGGTTTTTCGGCGGGCTGAGCGTTGACGAGGTTGCGGACACGTTGCACATTTCCAAACGGACGGTCGAGGGCGATTGGACGCTCGCCCGCGCGTGGCTGCATCGGGAACTGGCGGGCGGGTCGTCATGACACCGGAGCGCTGGCAGCGGGTGAAGGCGATCTTCGAGGCCGTCCGAGACCTGCCTCGAGAAGAGCGCACGGCGGCGATTGCCGGGGGGTGCGGCAACGACGGCGCGCTTCGCACGGAAGTCGAGAGCCTGCTTCTTCACCACGATGGGTCGCAGGGATTCCTCGACTCGGCGCGAGCGCGGCTGCCGGAGGCCGTGCCGGAGTCAATCGGTCGCTTTGAAGTCACTCGGGTGCTCGGGCGGGGCGGAATGGGCATTGTGTACCTCGCCCGCGATCCCACGCTCGATCGTTGCGTGGCGCTCAAGGTCATCCCGGAGGAGTTCGCGCGCGATCGCGACAGGCTGATGAGGTTCGAGCGGGAAGCAAAGATCCTCGCTTCCCTGAATCACCCCAACGTCGCGACGATCCACGGGCTGGAGCAGACGGACGCGGGGCGAGTCCTGATCCTTGAGCACATCGCGGGTGAGTCGCTTTCGGAGCTTCTGTCCCGGGGGCCGCTCCCGCTGGCCGAGGTCCTTTCGATCTGCTCGCAGATCGCCCGCGGCCTGGAGGCCGCCCACGCCCGCGGCGTGATTCATCGTGACCTCAAACCGGACAACATCCGCATTACCCCGCCGCCCGAACGCCTCGTCAAAGTTCTCGACTTCGGCCTTGCCCGGCGCGACCCGACACGCACGACGCGCATCGGCCCAGCGCCCTCACTCCCTTCGATGACCACCGAACCCGGGCTGGTCATGGGAACGCCGGGATACATGAGCCCGGAGCAAGCTCGCGGCAAGCCGACGGATGAACGTACGGACATCTTTTCGCTCGCCTGCATCCTCTTCGCGTGCCTGACAGGTCAACCCGCGTTCGCCGGGGACACTCCTTCCGATTGCCTTGCGTCCGTGCTCAAAGATGTGCCCACGTTTTCGCTCATTCCGGCAACCACGCCGGCCTCACTCGTCGCGCTCCTGGAGCGGTGCCTCGAGAAGGATCCGGAACGGCGCCTCCCCGCCATGTCGCACGTGCGGCGAGAACTGGACGCGATCTCTCGCGGCGGTTCGCCCGGCTTCGCCACGTTCACGCCGGTGGCCGCGCCGGCCCCTTCTGTCGGCCCACCGGCAACGACGAATCTTCCGCGGGCCCTCACGACGTTCATCGGCCGCGCGACCGACATCGCGGCGATCAAGGCGGCCCTGGAGGCGACCTCGCTGCTCACGCTCACCGGGGCAGGCGGGTGCGGCAAGACGCGGCTGGCGATTCGGGCGGCCGAGGACTTGGTTCCGCGATATCCCGAAGGCGTGTGGCTCGCTGAACTGGCATCGGCTTCCGACCCCGCGATGGTTCCATCGGTTGTCGCGGCCGCGGCCGGCATCAAGGAAGAGCCCGGTCGCACGCTCTTGGCGACGCTCGTGGAGCGCCTGCAGACCCGGCGGGTTCTCCTGATCCTCGACAACTGCGAGCACCTGCTCTCGGCCGTGGGCGACCTCGCGGGCGCGCTGCTCAAGTCGTGTCGCGAGGTGAAGATCATCGCCACCAGCCGCGAAGCCCTGGGCATCCCGGGCGAGGCCGCACGCCGCGTGTCTTCGCTCTCGGTGCCGGCGGGCGATTCCCTTTCTCCGGCCGACCTGCAGGGCTTCGAGTCGGCCCAGTTGTTCATCGAGCGGGCCCGGCTCGTCAAGCCCGACTTTGAGGTGTCACCCTCTGATGCCGCCACTCTCGCACGCATCTGCCGCCGGCTCGACGGAATTCCTCTCGCGATCGAACTCGCGGCGGCCCGCGTCAAAGTGCTCTCCATCGCCCAAATCCACGACAAACTCAGCGACCGCTTTCGGCTCTTGGTGGGTGGAAGCCGGGCGGCTCTCGAGCGACATCAGACCCTGCGGGCCGCGATCGACTGGTCCTATGGGCTTCTCACCCCCGATGAACGCCGGACGCTTCGCGCGCTCTCGGTGTTTGCGGGAGGATGCACGCTCGAGTCCGCCGCCGCGGCGTGCGGTCTTGACGAGTTCGGCGTGCTGGAGATTCTGACGCACCTGGTGGACAAGTCCCTTCTGATCGCAGAGGAATGCGGTGGCTCGGGCGTTCGATATCGATTGCTGGAGACGGTCAGGCAGTATGCCCGCGAGAGGCTCCACTCGGCCGACGATTCGCCGACGGAGGCGGCGGACGTCTCCGACCGTCACCTCGACCACTTCCTGAAACTCGCCGAAGAGGCGGAACCGGGGCTCACGTCCAAGGATCAGACACTCTGGCTCGACCGGCTCACCGCCGAACATGAGAACCTCCTGGCGGCGCTCGACTGGTGTTCCGGGGCGGATTCGGGCTCGTCACGGAACTATCCGCAGATGGGCCTGCGCCTGGTCGGCGCGCTCGCACGCTACTGGGGTATCCGTGGGCACTTTGCCGTCGGCAGCCTGGCCGCGGCCCGCTCGCTCGCTCGCGATGCCTCGCCCACCGAGGCGCGGGCCAAAGCGCTGAACTCCGCGGGGGGCCTGCTCTATCTCCAGGGCGATCACGCGGCCGCGGGCCGGGCTTGGCGGGAAACGCTCGACATCCAGCGTGCCCTGGGCAACCAGCGGGCTCAGGCGGGCGCGCTCAACAACCTCGGCCTCGTGATGGAGCGCCTGGGGAATCTCGACGAAGCCCGAACGCTCTACGGCGAGGCCTTCGCGATCAACACAACGCTCGACAACCGACCCTGGCAGGCGATCAACATCAACAACCTGGCGAACCTGGCGGCCCTCCGGGGCGAGTTCGACGCCGCCGCAGCGGGGTTCCGCGACGCTCTCCGGATCAACCGCGAGCTTGGCAACCGGGCGGAAGAAGCAAAGAACCTGGGCAACCTCGGCAACGTCGCGCGCGATCGAGCCGACTATCCCGTCGCGCGTGCCTATTACGCCGATTCGCTCAAGATCAAACGCGAACTCGGCGATCTCCGCGGCACCGCCGTCACGCTCAGCCAGGTGGGGCTCGTCGAGAGCCTGCAGGGGGACACCGCCGGCGGCCGGCGGCACATCGCCGAAGCCATGGAATCGCTCCGCGGCCTGGGCGACAAGTCGGGCCTGGCCACCGCGCTCGAGGATGCGGCGTGCCTTGCAGCGGCCGTGAAGGACAGCCACCGCACGGGCCTGCTGCTCGGCGGCGCACTCGCCATTCGGCAGGATATCGCCTCTCCCCGTGCGGGCGGCGACTTGCGTCGAGCGGACGAGGCGGCGGCCCTGGCGTGCGGGTCCGATCGCGAGGCCTTTGATCGCGGCTTGTCTCGGGCCGCGGAGCAACCGGTCGCGGACGTCATCGACGCCGCGATTGTGTGGTTGCGGCCGGCGTAGCCGTCATGGGCACCCGCCCGCGAACTGATTGATGAAACACTGGAAGTCGTTGGCCGTCAGCGTCGGTGTGCCGGTCGAACCGTCGCAGTTCGCCCCGGCGGCACCGGAAGCAAAGGCGTTGATGAAGCACTGGAAGTCATTGGACGTGAGGCGGGGCGTGCCGGCGCTGCCGTCGCAGTTGGCGTAGCAGATCCCCCCTTCGTACGAGTTGAGTATCACGTACATCGAGAGATCGGCGGGGTCGATGAGACCGGCGGAAGAGTCAAGCGCCTCGATGTTGGATACATCGTCGGCAAAGGACACAGCGCAGAGTCGTACCTGGTTCCCCGTCAGGGGAAGGCCGCCCGTGGGGGTCACCATGACAGCGCGATCGAGCTCCATCCAGACCAAGGGCTCGGCGGGCCCGATCCTGGGCCGCGTGCCGTATCCGACCACGAGCGGCATGCCGGAGGCGCCGGCGGTGATCTGTCCAACGATCCCGTTGGGCACCACCATCGATCCGGACATCACCGAGTTGTTCCACACTTCGACACGAAGCTGAGCCGACCCTATCGGCGCGGCGTCGCCAGTGATGCTGATGACAGGACCGGCGCGCAGCATCCTGGCCGTTTGCACCAGCTGGTGCGGGACCAGCGCGTTCAGCGTGCCCCAGCTCCGCACCGTGAACGATTCACCCGAAACATCCAGGTCGATGGGCAGCGTCGCGGCATGAATGCCGACATTCGTGGGGACGAGCGGTGAGATGGTCGCCCCATCTTCTCCGGTCTGGTCCACATTGTTCACCTGGGCCGAGCCGCCGGGTTGCGTCAACGCCGATTGGTAGAAACCCGTCACGGGCCCGACCGCAAAGGGCGTCACAAGGCTCGGGCTTGAGGCGACCACCGTGAACACACCAAAGTCGACGGGCACGAGAACAAAGCTCGGATCGAGCAGGGACAGAGAGAGCGTCCACAGGTTCGGCCCGGCGTTGGTGATGGAACAGGCCGTGTTGATGCCGCGCGTCGAGTAGGCCGTGAGCACCGCATCCCGGATCCGTTCTGCCAGGTACAGTGCGTCGCCGCCGCAGCGCAACCGAACTTCGACCGCTTCCACGTCGTCGCCTATGCCCTGCACCGTGTCGTGCAGCTTGGTGAATACGCGAAGCGACGTGTTGGGTTGCCAAACTCCCGTGACGGTCAGCTCCATCACACCGGCGGGGACACGGTGACCACACCACCAGGTCTGCCCGACGGGGGGAGCGGTTATCACCGGCACAAATGGGAACGGCGAGAGCGCCCGGAACCCCGTGCGGTCCCACACGAGCGTCGCCGCAGGATTCTCCGGGATGACATCGTCGAGCGAGGTCGGGTTCATCCCTCGAAGACCGAGACCCCGGCTCACGGCGATAGGGCCCATGACCGCGTCGGGCGGAACAGGCCCAAGCTTCGCGACAATCCGTGAGTTGGTCGCGCTCACCACCGTGAGCGGGATCCCCGTTCCATCGGGCATGACCACCGCCACGCTCAGGTCGTCCACCACATCTCCGAAGCCGCACCCGTCGATCTGAACAACGGTTCCCTCCGGGCCCGACGGGGGATTGAACGAGTCAACCCTTGGCGAGCAGCAGAACACGTTGTCCCACCCCACGATGTTGCCAGAGGTCGTGCCGCCCGTGAACAGCCGCACCGCCGTCGGGACAGGAAGAGCCGGCGTCGCTCCACCGGCGAGGAACCAGCCGTTCGGACGCGCCGTCGAAGTGATTCCCGTCACCAGGTCACGGATCGACACCGTGAGAATGCGATTGGCACTGAAGCTCCAGGTCGTTGTCACGCGGTACCATCGGTTGGCGAGCAGGCCCTGCCATTGCGAACCGGCGAAGAGACCGGGCACCGGCACCTGCACACCCGCCGCGTCGTGCACGACGTACCCCAGTTGCCACGTGGTGGGTGTTGCGGGATTCGTCCACGTCATCAATCCCGTGAACGACCGGGCGATGGTCGAGTCCTGCAGCGAGAAACTCCCCAGGTTGTTCGATGCGGGGAGCGAACCGACAAACTTCGCGGCGACATCCACCGAGAGCGACCACACATCGCCGCCGCCAAAGTTCTCAAGGTGCTCGGCTCTGGCCGCCGTTGTTCCCCCGGGGCTCAGCCCGGCGATGAACTGGCTTGCTCCCTGAGGATTGGAGAGAAATCCAAACTGGTTCCCTGTGTAGGTATACGCGAGGTGCTGCGCGCTCCCCGCCACCGGGTTGTACCAGCCGTCCTGGCCCCAGAGCGGGACTCCGGGTGGCGCGGCGTTGATCGGCGGCTGCTCAAATCCGGTGACAATGTCCCCGCGCGCCGCCGCGGCGAGCACCAGAACCGCGACGAACATGGATCGAAGGAGGTTCACGATTCACCTGGGGTACATGCTAATCCAAACCGGACCAAAACCTATGGAGAATCTGGGAGACCCCGCCGGACTCGTTGAGTTTGCACAGTGATCAAGGCGTCGTGACGCCGCACCATCCGCAACAGATTGTTGGAAAACCACGTCGCCCAAACAGGGTCCCAACTCCGGATCCGATCGCCGATCCCGTACCCGGTCTCTATCGGACCCGAGCGGCCTTGGTCGGGCCGGAACCGTCCCACGTCGACGTGTTCACCGTGATCCTGCCCGGCTCATTCTGCCAGGGCAGCATGGGGCGCGGCCAGGATGAACGGCGCCCGATCGCATCGGTGCGCTGCAAGCCGATCCGAATCGTGCCGTCACGCTCGATGCACCGCTCAGGAATCGGGATGTGCGCGGTCCACGTGTCTCCTTGGCGCGAAACGACGAGGCCCGCGACCCCCGCCCCGAGACCCTGTCTGACCGCGATCTCGTCCTTGACCGACCCGTCGCTGCCCACATTGATGATCGCGCTCGGGGCCCCAAACGCTCCAACCCACAGCCGGATCTTCTCTTCCTGGCCGAATACGGGGCTGCGGCACTCGACAAATGCAACCCATTCCTGCCGGCCAGCCGCATCGCCGTTCACCGCGGCACGGCACAAGAGGGCCCCACCAGCCCATGCATCCTCGAGTGGCGCCGGCGCGCCGCCCCCGATCCACGTCAACATGTCCCACTCGCGACGCAACGGCTCAAGGCGGAGACCGGGCGGAAATACACCCGTCGGCCGGAGAAACGTCGGCCTGAGCTCGGACCAGCGGCCGACATTCACCTGGACCTGCGTGGTCGTCACCGGCGTGCGCTTGGGGAGCTCCAAGGCTCCGTCGGCGACGGGCGAGAGCGACGCAATCAGAGACGCCGCGGCCTGGCTCTTGATCGGCACCAGGTCCGACGGTGGTTCATCCGGCGCGGCCGAGGTCCAACCCGTCACTTCCCGATCCGTCAGATTCGCCACGCCGATCGTCGCCACGACTTGCCCGGTCATGGCATCACGCTGCCCGCCGTCATCCATGACCCACGCGGCGGCGGCCGGTTGTGATTCGAGCCAGGCCCGGGCGCGATCGACCTGCTGGGCGGGCTGGAGCCGGGCGTTGAGAAGGTCTGCGAGGAGGGTATCGAGGTCGGATTCATCCACCGGCCACGCGGGCGCAATCACGCCTTCGCCGAAGTTCACCACGTTGACCAGCCGCTTCTTGACCAACTCCGCCACCGAGGGGTCTGCCGCCCACAAGGTCGTGAGCGCAACCTGCCAGCGCACCTCCATCTGGCAGGCCAGGGCTTCCAGGACCGGGTCGGTGAAACGATCGGTCGAACCCGAGCCGTCGCCCCGCGCGCCGAGTCCCGTCGTCATGAGCCTGTGCCGCCAGCGTGTGATGGGGCTGCGGGCCGCGCTCTCCGCGATGCGCAGCAGGGTCGGCGAGTTCGCCATCGAACCCAGGGGGGTGTCCAGGTCCGGCGACGCTTCTCGCGGCCGTATGTGCTCAGGACTTGGCAGCCAGTTCAGAGCGGTGCGTTGATTGCCGAACCACAACCCCTGGCCGATCGCGTCCGAGGGCAGATCGGTGACTACGACCCATGTTCCTCCGCCGGCAGGAAGCTTCCCGGCGGAAGAAGGGGTCGACGTCCACTTCCCTGCGGGTGGGAGCCACGAAGCGTTCGCCTGCTCGGCCGAGAGCCCGACCCAGAAAAGTCCGGCCGCAATCTTCCGGCCATCGTCGAGCCGAGCGGGAACGGACTTGGTCGGCGTGATCGCCCCTTCCAGCGACACCGGCATCACCAGCGTGTGCCCCACCACGACGTGCACCCGAGACTCCGCGGACTTCAGCCGGGCGGCGAGCCGGGCTTCGCGGACCGACGCCCGTGCTCGGCACCCTTGTCCGCTGACGAGCAGCGCGATGACCAGCGCGCCGAGCGTTGACCTGTAGACCAATCGTTGAATTCCAAGAGCGATCACGCGGGCCTCCCGGGCCCCCATTATCCGCAGACTCGCCGGCGCGTGTTGCCTGAGCTCGGGTGGGCCTGAACTCGAGCACCCGGAGGCTATTCCGCTCCGGTCCGGCTCACAATCAGAATGTGGTCCGTCCGCAGGGTTCTGCCGCCCACAACCGTCGGCCAAGCTACCCGGGACGCGACGCGGAGCCCTTCGGGCAGATGCTCTTCCGGCACGTTGACGAGGACGGCGCTTCGGACGCCCCGCAGGTCGGGCGGCGCGGAGAAGTAGTCGTAGGCGTTGGGCCGGCTCTTGAGGTTCAAGGGCCGGACGTCGGGCCGACCGGGCGCATAGAAACTCAACTCTGCCGCGTCCTGATACCGGTTCGCGAACACCGGGCGGCCCTGGGCCGCTCGGACGGCTTCGCGGGCCAGTTCTTCGTAACCGAACAGTTGGCGCAAGTGTCCGATGCCCGTCGCCGCCGCGAGCACCAGCGGCGGGGATTGAACTCCCAAGGTCATCAGCGCGGAAACCACGACACCCGCCTCGCCGAGCCGACGACGGGCGCGCGAACCCGAGGCAATATGAGCGCAGGTCAACACCGCGGCCGGCATCGCAACCAGCAATGGCCAGTTCACCTCGACACGGCGCCTGGTCGCGCTGACGGTGAACAGGCACAGCGGGACCACGATGCACGCCAGCAGGCAACGCTGCGCCGCCGATTGACCCGCAAAGCCTCTCAATCCCGCGCCAACCGCGCCCACGCTCAGGATGAACATCACCGGGCTCCACGCCAGCATCATCCCGCCCGCGAACTCCCCCACTCCTTTCCAAGGCGGTATCGACGACGCGTTGAACCCATGCCCGAGCTGGAACGCAAACGAGGCCCACCCGTGCTTCGCGTTCCAGGCAATCACGGGCAAGAACACAGCCAACGATGTCGCCGCGCCAATCCAGAACCACGGCCGAACCAGGTGCCGCCGGCCGTCGCGCCGGGACACCAGCGCGAGAAACACCGCCGGACCGATCAACGCGGCGGTGTACTTCGAAAGAAACGCCAAACCGAGAAGAACGCCAAACCCCAACCATCGGCGTGCGGCGCCGTTCATAGACTGGGCCGCGTGGCAAGCGGCGGCGATGGAAGCGGTCCCGAAGAACCAGACCGGTGCATCCGGCGTCGCGATCGACCCGGCGAGCGCGGGAACGGGGTTGAGCAGCAGGATGAGGCCCGCCAGCCTCTTGACGTCGCGATCGGCCGTGATCGCTCCGGCACCCCACATGACCACCGGTATGCTCGCCAGCGACAGTATCGCACCAGGCAGCCGCACCGCGGCCTCGCTGGTTCCGACAATCGAGGTCGAAGCCCGGATCAACCACGCCACCATCGGCGGATGGTCGAAGTACGACCACGAGAGGTGACGCGACCAGACCCAGTAGTACGCCTCATCCGGCACGAGCTTGAGTATCGCGATCGTCCACCACCGAAGGAGCGCGACCAGCGCGAACGCACTCCAGAACACCCCCGGCCGCAGCATCCAACGGATGAATGCCGGCCAGTCACGGAGCTCCCGCTCGGTGCGATGGGATGGAACTTCATCAGGACGCACGTGGCGGACGATAGCGAGACGGCGGCCTGGCCGTCGGGCGGGCTCCCCCGCTGTCCTGTAGCATGGGCCGCCGCGCCACGCCATCGGCGCGAACCAAGAGGGCCTTGATGAAGAACCTGATTTCCGCGTGCGTGGCCGAGTTCCTGGGAACCTTTGCGCTCGTCTTCTTCGGTGCCGGATCCATCATTCTCACTCATTACAGCCCGGCCTCGGGCGCGGGCCTCGTCACCGTCGCACTCGCCCACGGCCTGATCCTGGGCGTGTGCGTGACCTCGGCGATGTACATCTCCGGCGGTCAGTTCAACCCCGCCGTTTCGCTCGGCCTCGTCGTCGCCGGAAAGCAACCAATCGCCAAGGCGGGTGTCTTCATCGTCGTTCAACTCTTTGCTGCCGCCTGCGGCGCCGGGATGCTTCAGTTCCTGCTCACGCCCGCCGTCGCCAATCACGAAGTGCCCAAACTCGGCGCGACCATCGGCTCGCTGACTCTCGCGGGCAACGTCCGCGGCGTCTTTGGCTTCGAGTTCATTCTCACGTTCTTCTTGATGATCTCCGTGCTCGCCGGCACGGTCGACCAGCGGGCCCACAAGCTCGGCGGGATTGTCATCGGTCTCACGGTTGCCGCGTGTATTCTCGCCGCGGGCCCGCTGACAGGTGCGTCGATGAACCCGGCACGGACCTTCGGCCCCGCAATCTGCGGGAATCACTGGACAGGCCTGTGGTGGGTGTACTGGCTTGCACCCGTCGCCGGCGCGTGCAGCGCCGCGGCGGTCTACAAGGCATTTTGGAAATCGACCTGACGGGTTAGGCGCGCCGGAGCCTGAACTTCATCAACCGGACCAGGTGTCGCAGGTACCTGAGTTGCTCTTTCAACGTCAGCTTGCTCTCGCCGCGCTTCCGGCTCGCGAAGTGGATTGGCACTTCGGTCACCTTCCGGCAGCGGCACTTGACGAGCAGCTCCAGCCCAATCTTGTACCCCACCGGATTGAGCGGCGCCGCGCCGTTGAACGTGTCGCGCCGGAGCGCGAAGAACCCGCTCATGGGGTCCTTGAGGTTTGTAAGCGGCCGGGCCAGCGCGGTCGCAACGCGGCTGTTGAGGGCCCGGAACAGCGTCCACTTGTCGTCCGTCGATCCCCCGGGAACATACCGGGATCCAACCGCGAACTCGGCGCCTTCCTCAAGCGCACCGACCAGCCGGGGAATCGCCTCCGGCGGATGACTCAGGTCGGCATCCATCACGACCAGGAAGGGGTGCTTCGCGAGCTTGAGACCGTGCAGCACGGCGGAGCTCAGGCCTCGCTCCGTCGTGCGCGTCGAGATGTGGGCCCAGGGCCGGCCGGTGCCGGCGACGACCGCCGCGGCGTTGTCCCCACTCTCATCGTTGACGATGACGAGGTCGATATCGAGGTTGTGCGGGGCCGCGCGGAGCGCCTCAAGCCGCTCGATGAGCTCGGGGAGGTTCTCGGCCTCGCGAAAGGCAGGAACGACCACGGACACGCGCCGCAAGCCGGCGGGGGCGTCGACGCGGACCGCGGTAGAGGTCACGTGTTGTGAAGCGCGGCTCGCCAAGGGCGGATTCTAAGCCAGATCAGCCAACTTAGCGCGTTCTTTATGCCCCACCCGCCGTGGGCCCACACCACCGCTTGTGGCTGTTGCCCGAACCACAGTTGCAGCCCCTTGCAACGCCCTCACCCCGATGTACCGTTGTGTCGACGAGATCGATGAGCACACCACAGGAGGATCAAGCGATGAAGACCACGCTGGATCGGGAGTTGTGGCGGGCGATCGAGGCGTTCGACTTTGACGGTGGGCCCGCGGCCCTCACCTTCGAGGCTCGACTCGCGAGGGAGAATGGATGGACACGCCAGTTCGCATCCAGGGTTGTCGGCGAATACCGGAGGTTTGTCTACCTCGCCGCCAAGGCTGGTCACCCGGTGACGCCGTCTGACGAGGTGGACCAGGCCTGGCACCTGCATATGACCTACACCCGTTCATACTGGGACCGCCTGTGCGGGGAGGTGCTCCGCAAGCCCCTCCACCACGATCCAACCCGCGGCGGGCGCGACGAGGGAACCAAGTTCGAAGATTGGTACGCGAAAACGAAAGAGACGTACGCGAAAGTGTTCGGCGATGTGCCGCCCGCAGACGTCTGGCCAATCGCGTCAAGCCGGTTCGGCGATGCACCCCACTTCGCCCGGATCAACACGAAGCGATTCTGGATGATCCGCAAGCCAGCCTGGCGCTGGAAGCCCGCCGCCCTCGCTGCGACTGGAGTCGGCCTGGTCGCCGCCCTTGCCGGCTGTGTGGCAACTCTTGGCCAGAACACATTCGGACCGGGTGCCATCGTCCTCGTTGCGATCGCGTTCGCCGTTGCGATGCTGATCGTCGCCGTCAAACGCCACGGCCTCGAATCTCCCGGCAGACGGGACAGCAGCGGCTGCGGCGCCGGTTGCAGTTTCGCAGGCGCCGGTGGATCAGGATGCGGCTCGCATCACGGCAGCTCGCACAGTGATGGCGCGACTGACGGCGGGTCAAGCGGTGGATCAGGCGACGGCTCAGACGGAGGCGCCTCGTCAGGATGCGGCTCGTCTGGGTGCGGCAGCAGTGGTTGCAGCGGCGGAGGATGCGGAGGCGGGGGATGCGGTGGAGGTTGCGGCAGTTGAAACCCGCGGCAGCAACTCCCCGACGATCTTCTGTTCGTGCTCCAGCAGCCACACCTTCCGCCACACTCCCCCACCGTATCCAGTCGGTGAGCCGTCCGACCCAATCACTCGGTGACACGGGATCATGATCGCGATCACGTTGTCACCGTTCGCGCGGGCCACGGCCCGCGTTGCCGTTGGCCGTCCGATCGACGCGGCTTGCTGTGCGTACGACCGAGTCTGCCCCAGCGGAATGCTCAAGAGCGCATCCCACGCCTGCCTCTGAAAGCCCGACCCGCGCGGCGCAAGTGTCACGGTATTCCGCGGCGCGTGCCCCTCGAAGTACGTCTTCAACCACTGCTCGGCCGCATCCAGGTGCGGGTGCTCTCCCGGCACGATCGCCGCGTGCATAGACGTGCGGATTCTCTGAAGCTCCCGTTCGAGTCCGCGTCGATCAATGAACTCCAGCAGCCGCAACCCGTCGCCGTCGGCAAGCGCGAGCATTGGCCCAAGCGGGCTTGTAATCCAGCGAGCCAGAAGCACTCCCAGTAGCTTGCCGTTCTTCACGGGCTCGCCGAGCAGTTTCTCACACGCCGCGCGAAAGCCGCTCTCCGACTCATACCCCGCGGCTTCTTGGATCTCAGTCATCTTTTTCCTCCCTGACCGATCTCGAATCGTGCCCAGTGCCGTCCCGACACGCCGCGCCCTCGCGTATGCCTGAAACGTCATCCCATAGTGTTTCTTGAACGCCCGCCTGGCCGCGGCGGGCTCGACGCCACCCCTCCGCAACTCGGCATCCCGAAGGCGAAGCCCCGGCACGCGATCGACGCGGTCCCGGAGTGAGCTCAGCCACTCGGGCGGCGTTCCCGGCGTGCCGAGCGGCGTGCACCGCTTGCACGCCCGGTACCCGGCCGACAGCGCCGAGGCGGGCGTCGGAAAGTACTCGACATTGTCCGGCCGAGGTTTGCGCGCCGCGCACGTCGGCCTGCAGAAGATCCCGGTCGTCTTCACCCCCACAAAGAAGACTCCTTCGAACGACCGGTCTTTCTCGACCAGGGCTCTGTACATCCTGCGCGGTGATGGCATCGGGGCAGCGGTCATCGGGAAAGTGTTGCCCGCGGCGGACCTGTGTCCATCGGGATTTGAACACCGAATTCGAATCCCGAAGGGGCTAACAATCCCGCCAATGGAACCCATTTACCTCCAGATCCTGCTCCAGGGCCTTTCCTCCTTTGCCATCGCCGGCGGCCTGATCTTCACCGCCGTGCAGTTTCGCGCCGCCCGACGGGCCCAGCACGTCGCCAACTTCGCCAAGCTGGTGGACATGCAGTTCCAGCTCCGCAAGATGCGCGTCGACGACCCGTCCCTCGCCCGAGTCTACAAGCACGACGTCGAAGACCTGCACGACGATGACGAAATCCGCTTCTACTTCATGAATCTCATGCAGCTCTCGATTTTCGAGATCGTCTGGTTCAGCCACAAGCACGGGCAGATTCCCGACGATTACTTTGAGAGCTGGGCCAAGCGCATGGTCGAGATTGAACGTGAAGACTCGTTCCGGCAGATGATCCGCAATCCCTCAATGAAGATCCTGCACGACGAGTTCCAGAACTACATCACACGCATGACGCGCACCGTCAACAAGGACCAGTAAGGGCCGCCGGACGCTGTTCATCGCGCCTCGAAGAACTCCGCGGGTTCGGCAAGAACGCCCTGAAACACGCCCAGCAACAACTGCTCGGCAAAGTCGCCTTCGTTGATTCTCTCTTCAATCTTCTCCAGGGCTTCAGCGCTCCCGCGGCCGCTGCTTGATTGATACCACTCAAGCCTGCTTTCTGCGTCCTCCATCTCGACGACGCTTTTCGGAACGTGCGCTTGCATGTCTTTGAGCACCTTGGAGACCGTCGCCAGTTTCATCCGTCGCGCCGCGTCAACCGCGACGGCCACGACCCCGGGTTGATTGGCGGCCACGCCAACAAGTACGCCGTTGAACGGGATGGTCTCCCACACCGCGACCAAGGCTGCTACATCACGTCTCACCTGAGGCGTGCTCGGGTTTGCCCAGTCCTCAAGCAGCACTTCGCACAACTCACCGAACGTGTCGTAGACGACGTCGTAGTCGGGGCTGTCCGTGTTCTCTGGTAGCGCGCCGCTTGCGAGTGCGGTCTTCAGCCTCATATGCGTGGCCGCAGGAAGTTTGGTCATGGCATAGATTCTCACTCGCCGCGGAGCCGGTCAATTCACCCAGTGTGTGCATCGTTTGCCTATATCGAACAAAACACGTACACTCGATCCTCGTGCCCACCGAAGCCCGCTCATTCTCCCGTTCCGACGTTCTTGGCGCCATCCGCCAGTATTGGGGCTTCGACACGCTCCGCCCCATCCAGGAAGACGCCATTCGCGCCGCACTCCGCGGGCGCGATTCCCTCATCGTCATGCCCACCGGCGGCGGCAAGTCGCTGTGCTACCAAGCCCCTCCGCTTCTCCTCAATCGCCTCACCGTCGTCGTTTCCCCTCTCATCTCGCTGATGAAAGACCAGGTTGATGGGCTTCGTCTCGCGGGCTATCCCGCCGCGGCGCTCTACACCGGCGTCTCCCCTTCAGAAGCTCGCGAAGTCGATCAACGACTCGCCTCGGGCGAGCTCAAGCTGCTCTTTCTCGCCCCGGAGCGGCTGCTGACGACCAACATGCTCGTCCGCCTCGCCAAGCTCGACATAGCCGCCTTCGCGATTGACGAGGCCCACTGCATCAGCCAGTGGGGCCATGACTTCCGCCCCGAGTATCGCCGCCTCGCCGAACTTCGCGAGGTCTTTCCCGCGGCCGCGTTCAACGCCTTCACCGCAACCGCCACCGAGCGCGTCCGCCTCGACATCGTCGAGCAGCTCCACCTTCGCGATCCCGCGGTTCTCGTCGGCCGCTTCGACCGTCCAAACCTCACCTACCGCGTCATCCCTCGAGTCAGCCTCGATCAGCAAGTCGCCGAGGCTGTCCAGCGCCACACCCAGGGAGAGCACGCCGGCGCCACCATCGTCTACTGCCTCAGCCGCAAGGACACGGAAGCACTGGCGAACATGCTCACCGCCCGAGGCATCCGGGCCGCCGCATATCACGCGGGCTTGGACCCCGACGACCGCGCCAACGTCCAGGACGACTTCTCCAACGAGCGCCTGAATGTCGTCGTCGCCACGGTCGCTTTCGGCATGGGCATCGACCGCAGCAACGTCCGCTGTGTCGTTCACGCCTGCATGCCCAAGTCGATCGAGCATTACCAGCAGGAAACAGGCCGAGCCGGGCGTGACGGATTGCCGTCCGAGTGCGTCATGGTGTACTCCTCGTCCGACGCGATGCGGTGGAAAAAGCTCATGTCCATGTCCGCGGCCGAAACAGAGGGCTCTGAAGACGCCTTGCGAACCCAGTATTCCCTCCTCGCCCACATGCAGCAGTTCGCGGAAAGCGGTTCGTGTCGGCACCGCCTTTTGTCGGAGTACTTCGGGCAGGAATACGAGCCGCCTGCACGCGATGGCGTCGCGAGGGCCGATTGCGGAGCCTGTGATGTCTGTCTCGGCGACATGCGCGAGGTGCCCGACTCTCTCACGATCGCGCAGAAAATCCTCTCGTGCATCTTTCGGTGCGGGCAGAACTTCGGCGCTGCACACATCGTGGATGTCCTCCGCGGCTCGCGCTCCGAGAAGATCGTGCAGTGGAAGCACGACCAGCTCAGCACCCACGGCCTTCTCCGCTCCATCCCGCGCCCGACGCTCATGGGCTATGTCAGCCAACTCGTGGATAAGGGCCTCATCGACCGGAGCACCGGCGAGTATCCGGTGCTCGTGCTGAACGAGAAGTCGATGCAGACGATGAAGGGTGACCTGCCAGTCTCGCTCCTTGAACCCAAGTCCGCCGCGCTCGCGACCGCCGCGGAGACCGAGGCAGGTCATCCTCTCTCAGAGGAGGAACTCCGGCTCTTCGATGCACTCCGCCAGCTTCGTGCCGCCATCGCCAAGGAGCGCAGCGTGCCGCCCTACGTCGTTTTCCACGACACGGTGCTCAAGGACCTTGCCCGGATCCGCCCGACGTCCGCCGAATCCATGCGACGCGTCCCGGGAGTCGGCGAGCGGAAGCTCGCGGACCTGGGGCCGCGGTTCTGCGAGTTCATTCGCGGGCATTGCGAGCGGAACGGGCTCGCTGCCGATCGGCTTCCCTCGCAACACAAGCCCAGCAAGCCCAAGGGCCAGGCCCGGCCCCGTGCCGAGTACTTCCGCGACTTCGCCGCCGGCCGAACCCCAGAGGACATCGCAGAACGATTCGGTGTCGGAGCCTCTACGGCCTACAACCACCTCGCCGCGTATATCGTCGAGACCAGACCCAACGCCGTTCTGCACTGGATCGACGCCCAGGCCCTGCGTGACATCTGCGACTTCGCGCGCACTCTCGACGAACCCGCGCTCAAACCCATCTTTGAACACTTCAACAAACGCTTCACCTACGACCAGATCCAGGTCGCCGTTGCCTACTTGAAGTCAAGGGAATAGCGATACTGTCCCTGCGTCCCTGCGTCCCTGCGTCCCTGCGTCCCTGCGTCCCTGCGTCCCTGCGTCCCTGCGTCCCTGCGTCCCTGCGTCCCTGCGTCACCTACCCCACATCCACCGACAAGGTTTCCATCACATTCCCTACCACCGCATCCGCCGTCACCCCTTCCGCCTCACCTTCAAAGTTCAGAATGAGCCGATGCCGCAGCGCCGGTAGCGCCGCCGCTCGCAGGTCCTCGATAGCCACCGCCGGCCGTCCATCCAGGAGTGCCCGGCACTTCCCCGCCAGCACCAGCGCCTGCGCCGCCCGCGGCGAAGCACCCACGCGCACATACTGGTTCACCATCGGCGTCGCAAACTCGCCCCCGCCGAACGCGCCCTTCGGGTGCGTCGCCATCACCAGCCGCACGGCGTAATCCTGGATATGCGGCGCGATCGCCACCTGCCGGATCAGCGCCTGGTGCTCCAGAATCTTCGCGCCAGAAAGGACCGGCTCGACCGCTGCCTCGTGACCCGTCGTGGTCCGGTTCAGAATCTCTGACAACTCCGACCGCCCCGAGTACCCCACCAGCAGCTTGAAGAAAAACCGGTCCAGCTGTGCCTCGGGCAGCGGGTACGTCCCTTCCTGCTCGATCGGGTTCTGCGTGGCCATCACAAAGAACGGCCGCGGCAGCGGGTGCGTCGTCCCCGCGACCGTCACGTTCCGCTCCTGCATCGCCTCGAGCAGCGCCGACTGCGTCTTCGGCGTCGCGCGGTTGATCTCATCCGCCAGCACGATCTGCGCGAACACCGGCCCCTGCTGAAATCTGAACTGCCGCTCCTTCCGGCCCCCCGCGGCGTCGATCTCAACCACCACCGTCGTCCCCGAAATGTCCGCCGGCATCAGGTCCGGTGTGAACTGAATCCGCGAGAACGACAGGTCGAGCGCCCGCGCCAGCGTCCGAATCAGCAGCGTCTTCCCGATGCCCGGCACACCCTCGAGCAGCGCATGCCCGCCGACAAACAAGCAGGTCAGCACCCCGTCCACGATCGCATCGTGCCCCACAACCGCTTTCGCGATCTGCGTGCGCACGGCCTGGTAGTCAGCCTTGAACTGTGCCGCGGCCGCCTGGGCCTCTTCGAGTGTGGTCACGGGCATGGGGGCAATGCTATTCAGAGTTGATCGCCGCTGGGTACAGGTGCAGAGATATCATTCTGGCATGGAGTGGCTCGCCGACCCCAACATTTTGACCTGGGCAGCGCCCATTGGATTCGCGTGCACATTGTTTGCGTGGGTGATACTGCTGCGGCAACGATCACAACGGCGCGCCAATCAACGATCCAACAATACTCCGGCCTCGCTACCAAGGACCGACAGAGAAGGAAACCTTTGACCACCCGCGACGTGCGGTCTTGATTACTTCTTCCTCTTCTTAAACCGATCCTTCACGCTCGCCGTCCGCGTCGAGCCCTTGGCCCCAAACCCGCCCATCCCCGCCATGCCTGGGTTGGCACCCATCTCCTTCACCGCCCGCACCTTCGACGCCGCGGACATCCCCGCCATCTGCTTGGTGATCTTGCTGAGCATCCCGAAACGATTCACAAGCTGCGACACATCGTCCGGCTTGGTCCCCGATCCCTTCGAGATCCGCCGCCGCCGCGAGTTGTCGATGACGTCGGGCTTCGCCCGCTCCTTCTTCGTCATCGAGTTGATCATCGCCTCGATCTTGTCGAGCTGTTTGTCATCGACCTGCGCATCTTTCAGCGCCGCCCCGACCCCCGGGATCATCCCGAGCAGGTGCTTGAGCGGACCCATCCGCCGCAGCGCCTTGAGCTGCCCCAGGAAGTCCTCCATCGTCAGCTCGCCCTTGGCGAGCTTGGCCTGCAGCTTCTCCGCCTCCTCAACACTCACCTGCTCCTGGGCCTTCTCCACCAGCGACACGACGTCGCCCATGCCCAGGATCCGACCCGCCATGCGCTCGGCATGAAACTCCTCGATCGCATCAAGCTTCTCGCCCACGCCGACAAACTTGATCGGCGCGCCCGTCACCTGCTTGACCGACAGCGCCGCTCCGCCGCGCGTATCCGAGTCAAACTTCGTCAGGACAATTCCATCCACCTCAAGCCGCTCGTGAAATGCCTTCGCGGACTTGATCGCATCCTGCCCCGTCATCGCATCGACGACCAGGAACTTCTGGTGCGGTTGCACCATCCGCGTGACAGCCTGAAGCTCCCCCATCAGGTCGTCGTTGACGTGCAATCGGCCGGCGGTGTCCAGGATGACCGTATCGATCCCCTGCTTCCGCGCCGCCTCCACCGCCCGCTGGCACACACCGACCGCCACGCCCACGGCCTTCCCATAGGCCGCGACCTTGTCCGGCTCGCTGTAGAACGTCACCCGCGCCCCGCCCGGGAAGTCCGCTTCCACCTGGCTCGCCACCGTCTCCAACTGCTCCACAGCCGCCGGCCGCTGCAAGTCCGCCGCGGCCAGCATCACCGACCGTCCCCGCTTCTTCAGGTACGCCGCGAGCTTCCCGCACGTCGTCGTCTTACCCGAGCCCTGGAGCCCGCACATCATCACGATCGTCGGGCCCGGGCTGATGCTCAGGATCCCCGGCTCCACGGCCAGCGGCGCGGCCATCGCCGCGGGCACACCCAGCGCCGTCAGCTCCGCCGCTTCCTTCGCTTCCGCGGCCGTTCCACCCAGCAACTCCACCAGCCGCCGGTGCACGATCCCGATGATCTCCTGCCCCGGCTCCAGGCTCTTGGTCACCTGCCGTCCGACCGAGTCCTCGAGCACCTGGCGGACGAACCCGTCGACAACCTCGTGGTTGACGTCGGCCTCCAGCAGCGCCGTCCGCACATCCTCCATGGCCTCATGGACGTTGGATTCCGAAATCGAACCCTTGCCCGACAGTTTGCGGTACACCCCCGCGAAGGTTTCTGATAGACGCTCGAACATGCCGACTCCCGGGTGGTATGCCTACGGCTTTGCATAGGCATCGCGAACGCACGTGCAGCGCACGCCTGATCAAAGCCACAGGCGTGCTGTTCGACGGCCCGCATTACCGGCCCATCGCTGCGAAAGTGTAGCGATCGCACCGTTCAGGAAAACGCCCGCAGGGCTTATCCCCCCGGCCCGCGACCGGACAAGCCGATACCTCTTGCGCTCACCCCGCGCGACGCCTATGGACACCCTTCTCACAGCCCTGGGCCTCCTCCTCATCGCAACGATCCTCACGTTGCTGGTGTTCACTCCCCGCTCCGGCCTCGTCGCCTTTGCCCACGGATTCGGAATCCAGGGGCTTATCGGCGGCTGTGCCGCGGCGGTCCACGTCGGCTTTATCCTGCCCAACAGCGGGGCCATGCCCATCTGGGACCGTGTCCACTTTGCGGTCAAAGGCATCCCGTTCCACGCTGTCGGCTGGACGGGCCGCACCGCTTACGACGCCGCCATGATCGGCCCCCCGGGCGCTCCGGGCCAGCACCTTGACCAGTTCCTCCCCATCGCGGTGATCCAGATGTGCCTCTTCGCCGGCATCATCGCCGTCCGCAAGATGCGCCAGAGCGATTCGGTCGACCTCTTCTTCGGCCTCATCGTCCTCGCGCTCATCGCGAACACGGCGATGATCGTGAAGATCCCGTGGTGGGGGTGACGTCCGCCGGAGCAGCTTCGCTCTCGCTCCGGAAGTCGGCTCCGGCCGGGCCTACCGCTTTGACCGCAGCCACTCATGCAGCTGTTTCGCCGCCCACGTGTTGACACACCTCTCCGGCGTCAACCACCCCCGCCTCCCGGTCATCACCCCAAAACGCAAGTTGTCGTAGTCCTCCGGCGAGTGCACATCGCAGTCAATCGCGATCAGCGCCCCACCGTTCACCGCCGCCCGCACGTGCGTGTCCCGAAGGTCGAGCCGCATCCAATGCGCATTAATCTCGAGCGCCGTCTTGCTCTCCACCGCCGCCGCGATCAGCTTCGCCATATCCGGATCCAACCCCGGCCGCTGGTTAATCAGCCTCCCCGTCGGATGCCCCAGGATGTGAACATACGTGTGCTTGATCGCCCTCAACAGCCGTTTCGTCGACGTCGGCCCATCCTGTGACAGCGCCGCGTGCGGCGACGCCACCACCACATCCAACTTCTTGAGCAGGTCATCCGAGTAGTCCAGCGACCCATCCGCCAGTATGTCCACCTCGGACCCAGCCAGGATCGTAATCTCCGCCTTCCCACTCTTGTTGACAAACTTCTCCTGGACTTTCCGGATGGCCTCTATGTGCGCCAGCAACCGATCGGGCTTGAGCCCGTTCGCGATCACCGACGACTGTGAATGGTCCGTCACCGCAATCGTGTGAAACCCACGCTCTTTCGCCTTCGCCGCCAACTCTTCGATCGACAGCGACCCGTCCGACGCCGTCGTGTGCGCGTGCAGCTCCGCCTTGATATCCCCCACCTCCACCAGCCGCGGCGTCTCCTTCAGCTCCAGCTCCCCCCGATCCTCCCGCACCTCCGGCGGCAGATACGGGAACCCAAGCTTCGCGTAGATCTCCTCTTCCGTCGTGCTCACGACTGGCTTGATGCCGCGCTGATGGGGCGGCGTGTCCTCCTTGTCATCCGGAAACAGCCCGTAATCGTTGAGCGTCAGCCCCTGATCGAGTGCCTTCTGCCGCAGCCGGATGTTGTGTTCCTTCGAACCCGTGAAGTACATCAGCGCTGCACCCCAGCTCGTTTCCGGGATCACCCGCAAATCCGCCTGAACCGAGGGCCCTGTCTCCGCCTTCGCCGCATCCTCGCTCGACATCCACCGCGTGAGGTCGACATCTGTCGACACACGCACCGACCCCTTGGTTTCTCCCTGCGCAATCACTTGAACCACCCCCGGCATCTTCGTGAAAGCCTCCATCGCGGCCGCCGCGTCCGGCGTCGCGATGAGAATGTCGATGTCCCCGATCGTGTCTTTCCCCCGCCGCAGCGACCCCGCATACCCGATCTTTTTGACCTTCTTCCCGAGCGCTTTGTTCAGTTCAGCGATGATCCGCTCCGCCACCGGCACGGCCTGACCAAGCCACAGCCGGGCTGATCCCTGGGCCGCGAACTCCATCGCCTGTTTGATCTTCTGCGCCGCCTTCTCACCCATCCGCGGCACCTTCAGCACCGTCCCATCCTCAATCGCTTTCTTCAGCCCCGCGAGGGTCGTTACATCTAGCGTCTGCCAGATCGCCCGCACCGTCTTGGGGCCCAGCCCCGGGATCTTCATCATCTCGAGCAGACCCGCCGGCACTTTCGCCTTCAGCTCCGCGTGCTCTTTGATCTGCCCCGTCGCCGCGAACTCCATCACCTTGTCCGCGATCTTGGGGCCAATCCCTTCAATCTCCGTCAGTTTCTTCTTGTCGTCCGCGATGGTCTCGATGTCGAACGGCAGTGCATCGATATTCCGAGCCGCCCGCGAGTTCGAAATGGCCCGGAACGAATCCTCCCCGAGCACTTCGATCATCTTGGCGATCTCTTCCAGCCGCGCCGCAATCGCCCCATTCATCGCCATGCCTGTTCCTTCCAGTGCCGGACTCTCAGTTCGCTCCGCCTCTTCGGCTTCTACTTCGTCACTTCGTCACTTCGTCACTGACTCATCCAACATCCCCTAGCCCGATCCACTTCCCGTGCGCCTTCACCAGCCGCCGCAGGATCAACATCTCTTCCGGCTTTCTCAGCATTGGCGACATTGCCACCCATTCCGCCGCATCCTTTCGCGCCATCTTCAGGAGGTCCAGGTCTCGCGACAAATCCGCGATCTTGAACAACTCTCCCCCCGCCTGCTGCGTCCCGAAGACCTGGCCCGGCCCTCGGATCTCCAGGTCCTTCTCCGCCAGGGCGAACCCATCCGTCGTTTTCGCCATCACCGAGAGGCGCTCCTTCGCATCGTCCGTTGTCGGTTCCGCGATCAGCACGCACAGCGACTTCTTGTCGCTCCTCCCAACCCGCCCCCGCAACTGGTGCAGCTGCGCCAGGCCGAAACGGTCCGCGTGCTCCACGATCATCATGGTCGCGTTGGACACATCCACACCGACCTCGATCACCGTCGTGGCGACCAGGGCATCGACAATCCCCGACCGGAACCGCTCCATGATCGCCTCACGCGTCGACCGCTTCAGCCGCCCGTGCAGCGCCGCGAGCCGCTTGCCCGCCAGCTCGCCTTCCTCCAGGCTCTTGAGCAGCGAACGTACGTCGGCGGGCCCCGATTCACTCTCTTCTCGACCGTCGGGCACCCCCGCATCAATCGTTGGCACCACGATGTATGCCTGCTCCCCCTTGTCCAGCCGCTGCCGGATGTACGCGTACACCTCGCCCCGCTTCTCCGGTGCCACCACCCGCGTCGAGATCGGGTGCCTCCCGGGCGGCAATCCCGCGATCGTCGAAATGTCCAGATCACCAAACAGCGACACCGCGATCGTCCTCGGAATCGGCGTCGCGGTCATCACCAGCACGTGCGGCGTGACACTTCCCCCTCCACCCCCCGCCCCCTTGCTCCGCAACGCGGCCCGCTGGTGCACTCCAAACCGGTGCTGTTCATCAATCACCGCCACCGCCAGCGAGCCGAACTTCACCGTCTCCATCACCAGCGAGTGCGTCCCCACCAGGATGTCCACATCCCCCGCTGCAACCTGCGCCAGAATCGCGCCCCGATCCACCGGCGCCGTCGCGCCCGTCAACAGCTTTACACGAACCTTCGATCCCTCAAGCATCCGTGAGATCGACGCAAAGTGCTGCTCGGCCAGGATCTCCGTCGGCGCCATGATCGCCGCCTGCTCGCCCGACGCCACCGCCATCAGCATCGCGTACAACGCCACCACCGTCTTCCCGCTCCCCACATCCCCCTGAATCAGCCGATTCGTAGGAGTCGCACTCGACAGGTCCTTCACGAGGTCTTTGACGACCACATCCTGCGCCGCGGTCAGCACAAACGGAAACCGCTCCCGGATGTGCCGGTCAATCGCCTCCGACCACCGCAGCGCCGGTGCCTTCAGCGTCTCCCTCAAGTGCGCCCGCTTCAGGTGCACGCCGAGCTGCATCAGAAGCAACTCGTCGTACGCCAGCCTCCGCCTCCCCGCCGCGGCCTCCTCTTCACTCTCCGGCGCATGAATCAGCCGATACGCCGTTGCCAGTTCCGGCAACTCCCGCTTCCGCCGATACGCCGCCTCCAGATGGTCTTCGATCAGCGGCAGCGCCAGCGGCAACGTCGCCTTCACCGCCCCTTCAATCTGCGCCGAGGAAATCGCCGCGCTCGCCGGATACACCGGCCGGATCCTCGCCTCCCGAAGCCCCGGCTCCGCCTCCTCCCGCATCACCTCAAACTTCGGATTCACAATCTGAAGCCCACCCGCGTGCTTCTTCGCTTTCCCCTGCACCCGAAGCCGCATTCCGGGATGAATCTTCTCCCGCAGATACGTCGCGTTGAACCACACCAGGTCCAGCCGCCCCGATGGGTCCACCAGCACCGCCTCAAACCGCGGCCGCCGCGACCTCAAGACCACCCGCGTCGCGGTCACCTGCCCGCGAGCGGACACGTTCTGGTTGTGCGAGAGATCTGAAACTTCCGCCTCCGCCTCCAGCCGCTCGTGCCGCATCGGCAGGTACGCGATCAGCTTCCCCAGGTTCGTCACGCCCAGCGCCGCCAGCGCCGCCGCCCGCTTTGCCCCAATCTGCGGCAAACCCTGCAACGCCATCGAGAGCGAAATGTCCGACGAACTCGGCATCACACCATGGTAGTGAACCTGGTTCACCCTTCCGGCCCCGGCAGATGAATGGAGCCGAGACTTCGCGAGGCCGGGCGACGGCATGCCCTACGCGCCGGGCGCTTCCCGCGAATCCCCCTTTTCCGCCGGATCGATCTCTCTCAAGTACGCCCACGTAAAGAGCCCCGTTTCATGCCCATCCGAAAACTTGATCTTGATCGCGTAGTTCCCCACCAGCTCCGCATCCACCGCCACCAGCGCCCCACCCCGTCCCGCCGGCAACACCGTTAACGGGTTTTTCGCCAGCTGCTCCCGAACCTGGCGTGCTTCCGCCGAGGGCGACATCCGCCGCAAGTACGCAATCGAGTAATACGACGAAGCCCCATCCTCCCACTGAATCGTGAGCCCGCGGTCCTTCTTCAAATCAATGTGCACAGGCTGGCTCATCGCGCGGCTACTGTAAGCTCACCTGTTCAGCCGTTCATCCGGTCGCCTTACCACCCCCTCATCCCATGCACTTCTCAGACCGCCTCCTCGCCTCCATCCGCCGCGCCGGCAGCCCTACCTGCATCGGCCTTGACCCCGTTCTCGACAAACTCCCCGCCGCCGTCCGCGCCGAGCACTGGGAGCCCGTCGCCGCCATCCGCTCCTTCTGCCACCATGTCATTCACGCCGCCGCGCCGCACGCCGCGGCCGTCAAGTTCCAATCCGCGTGCTTCGAACGCTACAGCGCCCCGGGCATCGCCCTTCTCCACCACCTGATTTCCGAAGCCTCCACCCTCGGTCTCACCATCATCCTCGACGCCAAGCGAGGCGACATCGGCATCTCCGCCGAGCACTACGCCGCCGCGGCCATCGCCTCGGGCGCCCACGCCATCACCGTCAATGCCTACCTCGGTCTCTCCACCATCGATCCCTATCTCAAGTCCGGCCTCGGGGTCTTCATCCTGGTCCGCACCAGCAATCCCGACAGCGACGCCATCCAAAGCCACAAGCTCGCGGACGGCCGCACCCTCGCCGAAATGATGGCCGACCACGTCGCTCAGCTCGGAGACCGCCACCTTGGCACGTGCGGACTCAGCGACGTCGGCGCCGTCGTCGGCGCCACCAAGGCCGAGGACGCCCTCGCCCTTCGCGCCCGCATGCCCCACCAGATTTTCCTCATCCCCGGTTACGGCGCCCAGGGCGGAAGCGCGGCGGATATCCGCACCATGCTCGCGGGCAAGTCGCCACTCGACGGTTCAGTCCTCGTCACCGCCAGCCGCTCCGTCATGTACGCGTTCAGGGACGCCGACGCCAAGTGGCAGGATTCAGTCGCCGCAGCGGCTAAGCAGTTCAACCAGGAACTGCGGACGATCTAAGCCGCTCTCGCCATTGAACCCGTGGTCGAGTGCTCATCGCGAACGAACACCACGTGATCCTTCGCGCCACACTCCGGGCACGCCGCCGCGTCCGGCAAGCCGCGCAAGTCGTACGAACATGCCACGCACTTCGCCGGTGACCCTCTCCGCCCATGCCACCACGCACAAACCGCCACGCTTCCGAAAACGACCATCGGCCAGAACAGGTCCGCATCAACGAACCACGAGCGATACCCCGACCGCGCGGCATCCTCCCACAGCGAGCACTTCCCCACTCCCGGAATACGAACCGGCCCCCATCCGGCGGTTACCGGCGCATACGGGCGGCTTCTCGGCACAAACGCCGTCCTGCGAAACTGCAGCTTTCCGTTCCTGAGATTCCAGGATGTGTCAACCCTCGGCCGCTTCAACCGCGCACTCTCAATCACCACGCGATTGAACCGCAGCGGCTGATACATCGACGCCGCGATGATCACGGCGAAGCCCAGGAACAGCGTGAGCGTCGCCATTCTCGCGTACCGCCGAATCGGCCCCGACCTGCGTCTCATGCTTCGATTATCGGCTCGCCTGACCCGGTTCCAAAGCGCCACTCGGCTCTTGTTGTGAAGCGAATCAGCCGCACTCCCGGTTACTGGCACGCCCCCGCGAACGCATTCAGGAAACACTGGAAGTCATTCGCCGTCAGCGTCGGGTTCCCCGCGCTCCCGTCACAGTTCGCGGCCGGGCTCCCGCTCGCAAACAGGTTCAGGAAACACTGGAAGTCGTTCGCCGTAAGCGCCGGCGTCCCCGTACTTCCATCGCAGTTGGCGTTGTACCCAAAGGTGATCGTGATTGTCGTCACCGCATTCACACCCGCCGCCATCTGCCCCGACACGACCACTTTCCCAAGCGCCACATCGCGACCCGAAACGCCTCCCGTTCCTCCCGCCACCGCCACGCACGCCCCTGCACCCGCCGGAATCCGGAGCGTCGTTGAATACGCCAGCGGAAACCCGCTCGTGTTCGTGAGAGTCTGCACCACCGACGAACCCGTCTCGGTCACCGTCGTGTCCACCTTGTGCATCTGCCCAAGCGCTGCATTCACCAGCGTCACTCCCCGGAAGGTCATCGTTCCCCACGCCGTCGGCACCTTCGGCGCGAAACTCATCCGGTTCGCCGTCGCCTCGGGCTTGTAATCCAGAAACTTCATGATCGAGTCCGCGAAGAACGACATGCTCTCCCACGCGTTCGGCCAAGCCGCCTGCAGCATGAAATCATTCTGCCCCGGATACAACAGCGATCCCGGCCGCGATGGATCTCCCGGCACCGCCCGCGGCGCAATCTGCTCCGCCCCCAGCCCCACCGGCCCCAGCCGCGCGATCAGCGCATCCAGCTTCGACTTATGGGTATCGATATCCGCCTTGCCCGCAGAATAATCCTGCCGCATGGCGTAGTAGCACCCATACCACATCGTGCTCAAGAACCACGGCCCCGCGCCCCACGACCCGCCCGCCCAGTACCCATCTCCCCAGTACCGGTTGATCAACCCCGTCCACCCGAACTGATCGTTCGGGAAGCCCGCGAAGTTCACCAGCGGCTCGGCCTGTGGCGCCGAGTTGTTGAACTTCGTACGCACACCGTTCAAACGATCGACGACCTGCGCGGCGAGCGGATCCGTCGGCGAATACACCTCGAACGGGTACACCACCCCCAGCATCGAGATGTCCGTGTTCTCGCCGTCCCACGCCAATCGCCCATCCAGCCCGGACTTGATCGTGTTCGCGCGGCCGGTGGCGTCCGCTGCATCGCCCGCATTCCCCACCGCCGACGACAGCGCCGCCGCGTCCCGAAGCCCTCTCACGATGTTCGCGTTGCTGAACACAAATGGCGCGTAGCTGTCCTCCCACACATTGTTCGAGTACATCAGGTTCTGCGTCCCCGGCCCTGTTCCCGGCGGATCGATGAAGTACAGCCGCGGATCCTGCGAGTCCTGCGTCATCGCCAGCACCGAGTCCCGCATCGTGCCGTAGTTCAGATTGACAAACGCAGTGTCCCCTGTGATGTCGTATACATACCTGACCGCCCACGGGAAAACCGCCGTCTCATCCACCTGTGGCGCGCCCCACACCACGTACCCGTCCGTGGTGTACTTCTGCTTCCAGAATCCTTTGTACGTCTGCCCCGTGTAGGGATTGGTCCCAAAGCCCGGCTCCGGATCGCGATACGCCGTCTCGCGCAGGAACCCGATCGCCTTCTTCGCCTCTTCAATGTGCCCCGCCCTCGCCAAGGTTACCGCCGCCCACATCGCATCCCGCGGCCACACGTAGTAGTACGCCCCGTTGTGGTACCCCGCGACTATCCCGCCGTTCACCCCATCCTGGAGCTGCGCCGTCGCGATGAGTGACCGCTTGAACAACGTGTCATAGGCGTTGTCTGGCAGGTCCACCGTAACGCACGACGAAAGCCAGTTCGACCAGTAGCTGTCCGAAACGTTCTGCTCCACCGCCATCGAGAGCGATCCGAACCAGTTCAGCACCGGCACAATCTGAGTGTCGTACACGCCGTCGTTCGCCGGAATGTTCCCCGTGATCGGCACGGGCCGGAAGTGCGCGCCGACCAGCGTGAAGTCGATCTCGACGGGCGTGCCTGGCGGCAGTGTCACCTTCTGGCCGATCCATCCCTGCGAGTCGTCCGCCGATGTATCCCGCCACGAGTCCACGGCGGCCGTGCCGCTGGAACCTCCAACGCTCGCAAGCGTCTTCATGCTCCCAGATAGATACAGCGCGATGTTCTTCTCCAGCCCGCTGAACGTCGTGATGTTGTATTCCTCGGGAGGCGAAATGAAAGCCCCCGTCCCGTGCACCGTCCGCCGCGTCTTGTCGTAGGCCGTCATCGACCCTCGCACCGGATCCCAGAACATCACGTCGTACGTATCTCCACCATTGAGCGCGGGGTCCATGTACAGGTACACGTTCACCGTCTGAGACTTGCCCGTGTTGTTCGTCAGGAGCATCCGCTTCACGACCATGTGCCGCTGCGGCTCGCCGCCCGTGCCGTTCGGATACGCGATCCCCGCGGGCGCAAAGTCGAACTGCTCCACCGCGATGTTCGCCGCGGAAAGCGTCTGCGTCGTACGCACCGTCCCCGATTCATCACTCAGATACGACTGACTCACATTGGAAAAGGATGCGGCGTTCGGGTTCGCCAGCCAATGCGTCGTCCCGCTCACCCGAACTCCCACTTGCGCCTGGTTGAGGTGCATCTGCCCGCGCTTCTCGCTCGAGAGCAGCGCCGGGAACGTATCCGGACCGTCGCTGTATCCCTCGTTCCGCGTGCCGATCCCTTGGATCCCGCCCGGCGTCGGAAAGTACATGTCCCACCACGACCCGTTCTGATCGAGCATCGCCGCCGTGTATGTGTTCCCGATGAACGCCTCTTCCTTCCAGAAGTTCACCGGCGGATAGCCAAGACCCGGATTCGGCTGCCCGGCACCCGCCCCCGGCCATGCCAGCTTGTTCGCGAACGAATACGAAGCTCCGCCATTCGCAAACGCCTCGCTCCCACCCCCCGAGTTCCATGCGCTCAGCTTGTACTTGATGGTCTGCGCATACGCCCGCGTGTTCGCCGGCAGCGTCACTTTCCACCAATCCCTGGTCCCCTGAGGCGTGTTCTCGTTCCGAACAAATGTCACCTGCCCGGCCTGGCTGCTGAGCACAAGCGTCCCGACATTCCCCGACCCGAACGTCCCCCCCGGCTCCGCCCCTGTCGTCGTGTAATACACCGCTACCCGGTCGTACGTGAACTGAAACGAGACACGAAAGTACAACTCAACCGTCTCCTCTTCCCGCGGCACCTCCGGCTCCCTCTGCGTCACATTCGCCGGTTCGCCAAATGCCTGCGCGCCCGGCGTGTGCTCCACCGAAGACGGCTGCCCCAGAGCAGTCCCCGCACAAACTATCGCCACCACCGCGCTCAACCGCCGCGACCAGGCACAACTCATCACAAAACCCTTTCCAGTTCCCACCCGCATCCTCTCACGGCTCCCAGCAGAGCATCCGGGCAAACCCCATTTCCGTCAAGAACAAACCTCTCCCCCTGAGGCATCCACCCCAGAATGACCCCTTGACGCGTCCCGTATCCTCCACCCATGCCAACTCGCGCCTTTTCCCTCCTCCTCCTCGCCGGCATCCCCGCCTCCGCCCTCGCCCAGCCCGATTACCGCGACGAGATCTTCTACCAGATCATGCCCATCGCGTGGCGAGATTCCAACAACGACACCAACCGCTACGGCGACTTCGGTGGCCTCACCGCCTCACTCGACTATCTCCAGCAGCTCGGCGTCACCGCCCTCTACATCAACCCCATCTTCCCCTCCGCCGCGTACCACGGATATCAACACGGCGACGCCAGCCAGCTTAACTCCTGGTTCGGCACGCAAACCGACTTTCTCAACTTCGTCAGCGCCGCCCACGCCCGGAACATGAAGGTGGCCCTGGACTACGTCGCCTACGGCATCAGCCAGAACTCCATCTGGTACCAGGGCGCCTTCAACAACCCCGCCTCGCCGTACGACCCGTACCTCGCCTTCACCAACGCCGCGAATACCAGCTACACGGGCTCCGTCTACAACACGTGGAGCGGCGCTTCCGTCGGTTTCATCCACTGGAACCTCGCCAACGCGAACGCCGTCAACCTCGTCACGACCTGGGCCCGCAAGTGGCTCGACCCCAACAGCGACGGCATCACCACCGACGGCGTCGACGGCTACCGCCTCGACCACATCTATTCAAACGCCCCCGAAGGATGGGGCGCCACCATCACCTTCTGGCAGAACTGGGCCACCAGCCTGCGCTCCCTCAACCCCAACGTCTTCATCTTCGGCGAGCCCGGCGACTGGGGAAACTACGGCACCGACCTCCTCACGCCCGCCGGCTTCGACGCCGTCATCACCAAGCCTTTCGAGTTCGCCGCCCGCGACTCGCTCATCAACCAGACGTCCGCCTCCCTGTACTCCTCTCTCCCCGCCACGATCGCCGCGATTCCCGCAGGCAAGACCGTGGTCGCCGAAATCAACGATCACGACTCCGACCGCCTCGCCTCCGTTCTTGGCAACTCCCTCCCGCGCGCCAAGGTCGCCGCCGCCGTACTCCTCACCCAGCCCTTCCCCCCCAACATCTACTACGGCGATGAAATCGCCATGCGCGGCACCAAGGGCAACTTCGGCTCCGACGCCAACGACATCCCCATGCGCGAACCCTTCAAGTGGAACGCCGTCGCCGGCCCACCCATGTCCAACTACTTCGTCATCAACTCCCAGGCCTACAACGCACGATTCTCCCAGAACAACGACGGCCGCAGCGTCCAGGAACAGCTCGGCGTCTCCGGCTCTGTCCTCGAGGAATACCGCACCCTCATCGCCGCCCGCAAGAACAACGTCGCCCTCCGCCGCGGCAGCTATCACGCCGTCCCCAACTCCAGCACCCGCATCTTCTCCTTCCTCCGCAACTCCGCGAACCAGCAGACACTTCTCATCGCCATCAACCTCTACTCGCAACAGGTCACAGCCAATCTCAATCTCTCCTTGACCACCATCCCCGGCGGAACCACCACCCCGACCAACATCATCGCCGGCGGCACACTCCCCGCGATTACAGAGGCCAACAAGGCCGCCTACAGCATCACCATCCCCGCCCACAGCTACCGCATTCTCTCCGTCAATCTCACGCCGACGAGCGTCGGCCGCGACGACATCGACGGCGAGAACATCACCTCCGACTTCAACGTCTACGGCCGTCTCAAGGCAACCCAGGACTCACCGACCGCCCTCGGCGACAACGTCTCCGAACTCAACCAGCTCTACGTCCGCGCCGAACCCGGCTACCTCGCCGTCGGGATCACCGGCAACCTTCAGACCAACGGGACCGGCCTCGCCCTCCTCCTCGACACCCAACCCGGCGGACAAAATCCGCTCTCCGTTGCCAACGCGCCCAACCCGCCCGGCGGCGTCGCCCAGCTCACCGGAACCCGCTTCGACAAAGGTTTCACACCCGACACCATGCTCTGGATCAACACCGCCAGCGGCACCGTCTACGTCGACCAGTTCGCCCTGCCCACCGCCGGAGGCACCACCAAGACCTATCGCGGCAACGGAACCGTCAACGACGGCGACGGCCTCCTCACCGGCGGCGTCAATCCCAACGGCATGCATGTCGCGATGAACAACACCAACGCCGCGGGCGTCACCGCCTCCAGTTCGGCCAATGCCGCCACCGCCACCACAGGATTCGAAATCCTCCTCCCCTACGCCGACATCGGCATGACCGGCGCCCCCTGCCAGACCTTCCGCATCGCCGCCTTCATCGCGCAGACCGATGGCACCGTCTCCAACCAATGGCTCCCCGGCCTCGGCGGCCGTACCACAAACCTCGGCCTCGCGCCCGATCTCACCACCATCGCCGGCGCGCAGTTCGCCACTCACATCGCCAACATTCCCGGCGACATCAACGCCGACGGCAACGTCGGCCCCGTGGACTTCCAGACGTTTCTCGACCTCTTCGCCTCGAGCAGCCCGCGTGCCAACTGCGACGGCAGCTCCGGCACGCCCGCCCTCACCGCCAACGACTTTCAGTGTTTCATCAACTTGGTCGCGACCGGCTGCTCATAACCCAAGCGCAGCGCGAATCCGCTCCTGCGTTTCCGGTGCGTACATCGACTTCTTGCCAAAGCCAGGCAACGCCCCCGCCCTCTCCGCTTCCGCCTGCGCATCCGCGAAGTTGCTCACGAGCATCACCCTCTTCCCCGCCGCGGCCAACTTCCCCGCCAACTCAATCCCTCCTTCATCCACAAATCCGCCATCCAGCACTCGGTTGACCAGGAACAGAATGCCCTCGGGCCGCGCCTTCTCCAGCGCCGCATCATCATCCGCGGACACGATCTCCGTCTCCGGCGCGGCCGTCCGAACTGCTGACCGCAGCGCGTACGAATCCGGCCCGCAGTGGCCCACCAGCACGATCTTCTTCACCTCAGCCATCGCTCCTCCAAATCTTCACCGTCCTGGCCGTCACGTCGACAACCACACCCCCCGCTGAAAACCTCCGAGGCTCAGTCCCCCGATCTCGCACGGCCCGCGCAATCCGCCGCAGAACACTGGTGCTCAACCGGTCCCTGCCTCCACCCAGTCTCTTTGCCGCCGCCCGGACCAGTTCCCCCAGCACGACCTCCGGTTCCCGCTGCAGCTCCGCCCTCGTCCACGCCATCGCGTCTCGATCCATCAACTCCGCCGCGCGCTTCGCCATCACCCGCGCCGCCCCGCGCACCACGCCCGCCGCCCGCCCCGCCCGCTTCGCCGCCCCCGGCCGGAGCCGCTCGAGTTCGGGCAGTACCCGCGCCCGGATAGCCGCCCGCAGCCGCGACTCATCACGGTTGGTGGCATCCTCCCGCCACTTCCATCCCGCCCCCTCACACACCCGCCGCAAGTCATCCCGTGACACACCAAGGGCCGGGCGAATCACCTTTACGCTTCCCTCCTTCCGCTTCTCCGCAATCCCCGCCAGCCCCCGCGGGCCCGCACCCCGCACCAGCGCCATCAACATGGTCTCAAGCTGATCCTCCGCATGGTGCGCCGTCGCCACATACCCACACCCCGCCTCCCTCGCCATTCGTTCCAGCTCTGCATACCGAAGTCGCCGCGCCGCCGCCTCTGCATTCCCCCCCGCCACCTTCACTCGCACCTCCCCCTCGACAAACGCCAGCCCCAACCGCTCCGCCAGCGCCCGCGCCGCATCGCGATCCGCCAGCGCCTCGCCCCGCCCCCGCATGTCATGCACGACGTGCCCCACCACAAACACCTCTCTCGCCCGCGTCACCCCCGCCGCCAGCGCCAGCACCAGTCCCGCAGAATCTCCTCCTCCCGAGCACGCGATCAGCGTCCTCCGTTTGAGGTCCCGGTCTCTCGCGGTACCTCCCGTCAACTCCCGCCACGAGCGGACCACCACCCGCACCGTCGCACCCGGCTTCCCTGCATCCTTCCGTCGCGCCTCGCTGGCCCGCGCACCGCTCATTGTCCGATGATAGGTTGTACCACCAATTCCCATGCCCGCCGACGCCTCCATCCTCCAAAGCCTCGCCATCGGCCTGGTCATCGCCGGAGTCATCATCTTGGCCTGGACCTTCCGCTCGCTCTTCGCGCAGGCTTTCACGCGCCTCATTCCCCGCGCGACAGCGAACTCCGCTCGCTCAACGTCGGCGCATCCGTCTCCGCCAAGAACCATTTCGGACTTCGAAACCGGCGTGCCGTCAAGCTCTACTGCGGCCCCCGAGCCCCGAGCCCGGCCAAGCCCGACCACGCTCTCCTCCGTCATGGACGACGCCGAAGAACTCGCCCAACTCATCTCCGACCGGCTCGACCGCCAGGCCCTCCGCCTTGAGCAACTCATCGCCGCGGCGGACGAACGCCTCAATCGTCTCGAGAAGGCCATCGCGCAACCAGCTCCCCAGGCCGCCGCCCCCCAGGCCCGCCGCGAAATCGCTGACCCACTCTCCCGCCAGATCTACGACCTCGCAGACCGCGGGCTCCCCCCCGTCGAAATCGCCCGTCAACTCAGCCAGCACACAGGCAAGGTCGAACTCATCCTCGCCCTGCGCCAAAGGTAAGCCCGGGCCCAAACATCCGACCTACTTCTTCCCCGCCGCATCCAGGCACAACACCTCAAACATCACATGCGCCGCCAGCAGCGCCGTGATCCCCGCCACATCTCGCTCCGGCAGCACCTCCACCACATCTGCCCCCACGATGTTCGTCCCCTTGAGGGACCGCAGCAGCGTCAACGCCTCCGCCGAAGTAAACCCGCCCACGCTCGGCGTCCCAGTCCCTGGCGCAAACGCCGGATCGACACAATCAATGTCGAACGTCAGGTAGGCCTCCGCTCCCCCCAGTCCCTTAACAAACGCCTCAACCTCCCCGGTTCCGGCGCGCATCCCCCTGTGCCACTGCTCATACGTCAAGATCGTCACGCCGTGTTTCTTCGCAAAGTCCAAGTCCTGTCCCGAGTTCAACGGCCCCTTGATCCCAACCGAGAGCATCCGCCGCGGATCGATGAGCCCATCCTCAATCGCACGAATGAACGGCGAGGCGTGCCCCCACTTCTCTCCCCACACCGCATCTACCGTATCGAGGTGACTGTCAAAGTGCAGCAGCGCCAGTCCGCCCTTGGGCTTCCCGCGCCGCATCCACGTCGCCTTGATATTCGCGTACGCGATCGAGTGATCCCCGCCCACCGCAAACAACTTCGTGGTCTTCGCATCGGCCAGCCCGGCCGCAAACTCCGTCACCCCGTCGAGCGTCCCTTTGATTGAATACGGCGACACCGGCGCATCACCCGCATCCGCCAGGCTCAACCTCTCCGTCACATCAAACCCGTGCTCGATCGAGTACCGCTTCACATACTGCGACTCTTCCCGCACCGCCCGCGGCCCAAATCTCGCCCCCGGCCGGTACGTCACCCCGCCATCAAACGGCACCCCATAGATCGCCCAGTCGACCGGCCGAGACCCGGCCGCGACCTCTTGCAGCAGCGGATACCTGCAGAAGGTGCACACCCCCGCAAACCGCGGCGACCGACGAGGATCCGGCAACTCAGTTTTCTTGGCCATATCGGTCAGTGTACAAGTCCTGATACACCCGGGCGTCGCCGCTCTTCCATTCTCTACTTCTTCTCCTCCGCCTTCGCACGCCTGAAAGGCGTGTTGCACTCCGGGCAGCTCGGTCCCGTCACCGCCCCAAGGTCAAACCCGCACACCGCGCACCGCCCGTTGATCTCCGCCAGCACTTTCCGAATGACCCAGTCCCCCCGAAACAGGAGATAGGCCCCAAACGCTGCTTGCGTCCCATACCCGAGCAACCCGGGAACGGTCCTGTACAACTCGTACTCCAGCGACCCCGATGTCCGCAGCGGACTCGACGGCAGCATCGAAGTCAGAAACGTCCCCAGATACCACATCAGCATCGGCACGCTGATTCCCAGCAGCAACACGCCGACCAGCCGCACCAGGAGCTTGAACCACGCAAACTCACTCACGAGTTGACTCCTCGCAGTATCCCCCTCGGGTCGCAGCGGATCAGGTACACGCCGAACACCATCGCCGCGATGAACGGTCCCGTGGCGGACACCAGGTTCACCACCACCGCCTTATCCCTGAGCTGGTCCAGGAGCGTCCCGATGTCCCACGACTCGCCCGAGTCTCGCGCGAACCCATACGCCCACACATAGGTCGCGATGGACTTCAGGAATGGAACCCCCAACCCGACAAACAGCAGTCCCGCCGCGCGGATGCCCAGCACCATCCTGCACTGCCGCTCCGTCAATCCCCAGCTCTGCTCGGCCATAACGCCAGTCTACCTCAACCACCCCTCTTCAAACCTCATCCCCACCGGCAGCGCCGCTCCACTCCCCGCCTCCACCATCCCCGCCACCGGATATGCGCAATAGTCCAGCGAAAACGCCCCCGCCGGCCTGTGATTCCCTGAAAGTCCAAGCCCCCCAAACGGCAGCTTGCTGCTCGCCCCCGCCGTCCCCGTGTTCACATTGATGCACCCCGCCCGAACCTCGCCACAGAACCGCTCCACCGCCGCCGCATCCGTCGTAAACACCGAAGCCGCCAACCCGAACCGAGTCGCATTCACCTGCTCAATCGCCTCATCCAGACTCTTCACCACCGCCACCCGCAGCAACGGTCCAAAAACTTCCACGTCGGCCCCCGCATCTCTTCCTGTCTCGCTGTCTCGGTGCTTCGCTGTCTCGCCACCTGCAAATCTCTCAACCCTGATCACGCTCGGCGCGAGATACCACCCTCCACCAACCATCTCAACTGGCGTCGCCTCCACCAACACCTCTCCCCCACCCCGTCCCGCTTCCTTCTGAAAATCCAATACCGCCTTTCGCGCCCCCTCCGAAATCAACGGCCCCATGAACACCGGGTGCCCCGCCCGAGGCTCTCCCACAATCAAGTTGCTCGCCGCCTTGCACACCGCCGCGATGAACCTGTCCGCGATCGACTCATGCACGATCAGCCGCCGAGTGCACGTGCACCGCTGCCCCGTCGTGATAAACGCCGATCGCACCACTTCAATCGCCGCCTGCTTCAGATCCGCATGCGGCATCACAACAGCCGCGTTGTTCCCACCCATCTCCAGCGCCAGGATCCTCCCCGGCCGATCCAGGTTCGCCTCCATGATCGCCCGCCCCACCGGCCACGACCCTGTAAACAGAATTCCGTCCAGCCCGTCATGCCCGATCAATCTCTTCGCGACATCCACGCCGCCCTGCACCAGATTCACAACGCCCACGGGCGCCCCCTCAGCCGCGAGCGCCTCCTGAAACAACTCAATCAGCAACTGCCCAACCGCCGGAGCCTTATCGCTCGGCTTCAAAACCGCCGTGTTCCCCATCGCCAGCGCCGGCACCATGTGCCCATTAGGTAAGTGCGCCGGAAAGTTGTACGGCCCCACCACCGCCATCACCCCGTGCGGCCGAAACCACGTCCTTCCCGTCTTGGTCCCGCCCAGCGATAGCTCCGAATCGCTCACACGCCGCAACGGTCCCGCCTCATCCAGTGTGATCTCCACCTTCGCCGCCAGAGCCGCGGCCTCCTGCCTCGCATCCCACAACACCTTCCCCGTCTCATCGCAGATCAACTCCGCCACCCTCTCCGCCCGTTCAGTGCACAGCTTCGCATACCGCCGCAGCACCGCAAACCGCCGCTCCCGCTCCCATCGTGACCACTCCGGCAACGCCTTCCGCGCCGCCGCCACCGCCGCATCAATATGAGAGAGATTGGATCGACCCGTCCAGATCGTTTCCGCAGGCCGAGCCGGATTGCGCGACTCGACGAGCGCCCCGCCACCTGTGGCGGTCGACACCCACTCGCCGCCGATCAAGTCACTCGGCCCGCGCCCCAGACTCGGATGCTTCGAACTCACGCCCGAGCCTTCGCGCCGCCGCGCTTCGTGCTCTTCCCGCCCACCTTCTCCAGCCCCGTCACCCCCACCCGCATCCCTTTCTCCCACTTGAGTTCATCCATCACCGCCCACGGCACCCCCACGCGTCCCTTCGCATCCACCGAGTATTCCGTCTGCACCGCCCGGAACTCCCCATCCTCCGACAGGTGACTCACAAACCCAGTGTGCGTCGCAACACTCATCGTGTCGCCCAGCGCCATCTCCGCCGTGCCTTTCACCACCGACACCGAATCCGTCTTCGCCGACAGCACCGGTCCGCCGTCGAACGCATCGACTTCATCCTTGTGCACAAACCCCAGCTTCTCGAGCATCCGCCGCGCCGGCACCGTCTCATCACTCACCTTGCCCACCACATCCCGCGCTTCAGGCGGCAAGAGCGACAAATAGATGTCCTCTTTGGGCAGGAGCGCTGAGATGAACTCCCGCGACCGCTGGCAATGCTTGTCCGCCTCGGAATACGACAGCGGAATGAACCGCCGCCCCAGGTAATCCCACAGCACGCTCTGCCCATCCGCCGTCACCGCGCCCATCATCTCCGCGATGATCCGGTCCGCGAAGTGCTTCCGGTGCAGCGCGACCCAGTGGAACCGGATCAGGCTCAGCAGTCTTCCCAGCTTGTGCCCGCGGCTCGCCGGCTGCAGAATCAGGCCACCGATTTCGGTCGGCCCCGACTCATCCGCGTGAAGCCTCGCGACTATGTGACTCGTCCCGGTCTGCAGGCTCTCCGAAAAGAACTCCCGCTTCCGCAGCTTCAAAGTAAAGTTCGGGCTCCCCGGCCCGCCCATGTGCCCGACGATCTGCGATGTCCCCAGGCACGCCCCCGTCTCCGTGTCCTCCAGCGCGAACATGAAAAAGTCGCCGTGCTTGGCGAACTCACTCACCCCGCCCCCGGCCTTCGCCGTGCCATTGGCCTTCGGTTCCTTTGCCGGCTTTCCGCCGGCCGCGCGAATGAAGCACTCCCGGCTCCGCACAATCTTCGAGTGAATGACTTCCCGATCCGCCGGCAGGTTGATGAACAGCACCATCTTCGCCAGCTTCAGCAGCGTCGGCACATCCTCGACCTTGGCCTGTCTGATGATGAACACGGAAGTCCTTTCCGAGATCCAACTGAGTTCTTGAACGCAGAGGCCTCAGAGATCGCAGAGACTGAAGGAAGAGGACAGTCTCGCCCGCGCGCTATTCCCCGTCTCGTTTCTTCTCTGCGTTCTCCGCGTCCTCTGCGTTCACATCTTCCTGTCCCAAAGCCGGCCGCAGGCCTTCACCCGAAGCCGACCACTCATGTCACTCCGCGGCCTTCGCAAGCCCGCGTTCAATGCACTCAAACACCGCCGGCCAATCCTTGTCCTGGAAAACACCCAGCGGCGGCAGCATCCGTATGTGATGCGGCCCGTGTCCACAGTAGAACACGATCACGCCCTCTTCAAAGCACGTCTTGCACGCCTTCATGATCTTGTCTTTGTTCCCGCCAAAGGGCGTGAACCGCATCATCCCACCCGCCCCGCCCGTGATGTCCGGAATCTCAGGAACCTTCGGGAACCACGCCGGATGCTTGGCCGCGAGCGCCTTGACCTGCTTCACAAACGCCTCGTGGTTCTTCGCGATCGAGCCCGTCGGCCCGTAGTAGTTCCCATCACGCAGCCGCTCGATCACTCGCTGCCCAACCCGGAACGAGACACCCTCACCCAGGAACGTCCCCGACAAAAGCCCCGGCTGCGGATTGAACTCTTCCGTAAACGCCGTCACGCACCCCTGCGTCATCTTCCCGACGCAGAACACATCTACGTACTGCCCCAAGTCAAACATCTCATACGCAAACATCCGAGGCAGCCGCCCCCACGTCTGAATCTCATCATCCCACACGGCAATTTTGTGTGCCTTGCAGCATTCCATCAGGGCCTTGAAGTAGTCCCGGTCCCCGACGTTAAACCCACCCTCCCCCTGCACCATCTCAAAGATGAAGCACGCGTGCTGCTTCGGATACCGCTCGATGTACTCCATCAGCTTCGCGACCGCACCCTCGATGTACTTCGCCTTGCCGATGCGCTCCGCCTCAACCGGGTTGTAGAACGGCATGTAATCGACCAGCGTCGAAAGCGGAATCCCCTGCCGATACGCGGCCGTGTCGCCGATCTGCGACATCGTCACGCTTCGCCCCATAAAGCAATCGCGGAACGCGATCACGCGTGGCGCGGTCACGCCATTGACCACCTGCGCCCGCTGATAGCACACCTTCAGCGCATTCTCATTCGCCATCGCGCCACTCGTGGCGACATACGAGTACTTCAGCTTGCTCGTCTTCTTCGCCTCGTTCAGCAGCGTCTCGCAGAACGTGTACGCCTCCATGTTGCTCTGGAGGTTCCCGTACTTGTTCGTGTCATCAATTCCGCCGCGAAGCGCCGCCGCGGTTAGCTCCGGATCCGAGTGCCCGAAAAACTGCACCCCAATCCCACAGATCATGTCCCACTTCACGCTCCCATCGAGCATCTCGACAAGGGCGCCATTCCCAATCCCCGACCCAAGATACGGATAGAGCAGCCCACGCCCGCGCACATCCGCGGCACGCTTCATGTAATCCTCGTAACTCTGCTTCAGACCGTCCACCGGCGGCCGCGCCCCGGTAATCAGCGCCGACTTCGCCTTCACCTCGCCGACGATCTTTGCAATCGCCTCAGCCACCACCGGGCTCTCATGCAACTGCCGCCCAACCGTGGCTGCCGCCTTACCCCCACCACCTCCGCTCGCCCCACCCGACTTCCCGTTCCCGCCCGTTCCCTTATTCATCGCAACCTGAGACATGCTTCTACCTTTCACAACAGGTTTCACGCCGCGAAGTCCGCGGCCCTACTCGCCGGGACGTTCCCGGCATTTCCTGAGTGCCCGATGCTCCACACCGGGTCTCACAGTCTTTTTCTCCGTCTCCGCTTCTTCTTCTCCTTGCACTTCGTCCCTGCGTCCCTTCGTGCCTTCGTCCCTGCTTACGCCCCTTCCGAAATCCTTTTCACCAAAACCGCAAACATCTGACACCTCTCCACCAAACTCGAAATCTCAATCCACTCCTGCGGCGTGTGCAACCCCCCGCCCCTCACCCCCAGCGTGTCGATCGTCGGCAACCCCTCATCCTGAAGGGTATTGCCGTCGCACACCCCGCCCGTCTTCCCGAACGGTAGTTTCTGACCCAGTTCCTCCGCCACGCCCCGTGCCAACTCCGCCAGTTTCTGCGTCCCCGGCGTCAACGGCTTCGCCGGCCGATTCAAGCTCATTTCCACTTTCACCATCGGCAATTCTTCACTCCCCCTCCCTGAGGGAGGGGGCTGGGGGATGGGCTCTCCGTCGTGCGATGAAGGTCCCCGCGCGTTATCCGCGCCCGTCTGCAACGTCCTCAACTTCCCCTCAATCTCCTCCGCCACTGCCTTCGTCGGAAACCGAACATTCCCCCAAGCCCGAGCCAGGTCCGGCACCACATTCGCCGCGACCCCGCCCAAGAGCGGCCCCACATTGACGATCATCCCCCGCACCGGATCCGCCATCTTCCCGATCGTCACCAGCCGCTCCGCCAGCGCTGTCACCGCCGAAACCCCCTTCTCAAAGTCCCGCCCCACATGCGCCGCCCGCCCCCGCGCCTCCACCATGAACTGCCCACTCCCCAGCCGCTCCACCACCAGCCCCCCATCCGGCAGCGCCGGTTCCAGCACCAAACCAACCCCTCCCCGCTCTACACATTTCCGTGCCTCCGCCCGCAACGCCTTCTCCGAATGAAACGACCCCGTCTCCTCATCGCTGTTGAACACCACCGTCCAATCACAATCGATCCCCATTTCATCCAGCGTCTCGAGCGCCGCCACCGCGATCACCAACCCACCCTTCATATCCACACACCCCGGCCCCGTCGCCGTCTTCCCATCCGCGGCCACCGTCAACGCCTTGAACGGCCCGTTCGGATCATGCACCGTATCCAAATGCCCCACAATCAACACCGGCGCCTTCACCGGCTTCCGCGGCACCTTCCGACACACGGCCACCGGCGGCACATGTCCCACCGCCCCACCGCCACCCCCATACAACCACTCCGGCTTCGCCTCCCCCGGCACCATCTCCACACTCGCCCCCAGCCGCCGCAACCGCTGCGTCAACCGATCCCGAGTCTCATTCAGCGCCGTCTTGTTCCCGCCCCCCGTCGGTAACCCCACATGCAGCCGCAGATCCTCCAGCAGGACCCGAGCCTTGGCCGCGATCGCCGCGCAGAGTTTGAACTCGTTGTCGTGCATGGGTCATCCTTGCAACCCAAGAGTACGCAGAGGCGCCGAGATCACGCAGAGGCCGCAGAGATGAATGCCGGGGATCGGAATGCGCTCATCGATCTTGGCTTGAACACTGTCTTCCTCTCCGCGTCCTCTGCGTGATCTCGGCGCCTCTGCGTACCTGCCATTTCGTTTCACTTCCTCCTCCCCATCACCACCCTTGGCAACCCCTCAAAATCATTCAAAACCTCCACCCGCTCCACCTCCGCCCGCGCCTTGAGCAACTCCGCCGCCGCCTTCGCCGTACTCATCGCCGTCTCGATCATGATGAGCCCGTGCTGCCGCACCATTTCCGGCCCACCCTCAATCAGCGGCCGCACCAAATCCAACCCATCGACACCCCCGCGCAGCGCCAACCCCGGCTCATGGTCCTTCACATTCGGCTCCACCGCATCCCACTCATGATCCGGAATATACGGCGGGTTCGCCACAAGAAAGTGCAGCGACCCCTTCCCCCGCGTCCCCGGATATTCATGCAGCGGCTCGAGCACGCTCCCCTCAAGCAAGTCCAGCCGATCCGCCACCCCATGCCGTTTCGCATTCTGCCGCGCCACCTCCAGCGCCTCCGCCGAAACATCCGTCGCCACGACCCGCGCCCCACTCAGGTTCTTCAGAATCGACACCGCAATGCAACCTGAGCCCGTGCACACATCCGCCACCAGCACCCCGTCCCCGTTCTTCCCCCCGAACCCCCCCTCCGCCCTCACATGCTGCAGCACATGCTGCACAATCGTCTCCGTCGCCGGCCGCGGCACCAGCACCCTCTTATCCACGTGAAACGGCAACCCAAAGAACCACGCCTCCCCCACCAGATACTGAATCGGCTCATGCTTCAGCGCCCGCCCCACCAGCTCCCGCAACGTATTCCGCTCCAGCTCCGAAGCCGGCCGGTCCGCCTCCATATACAACTTGAGCCGCTCACACCCCAGCACGTGAGCCATCAACATCTCACTCATCAGCCGCGGCGAATCAAGCCCCTTCTTCGTAAATGCATCCGACATCCACGCGAGCAACCGCCGCGTCGTCCAGGGTTCGGGTTGCTTCACCGTTTCTCGGCTCACGCGCGAATTGTAGTGATCAGTGGGGCGCCACCGCTCCGCTCGGTCCCCTACCCGGGCTCGCCCCAGCGACGTGCCTTTCTACGTCGATGGCGAGCCCATTCCACCTTCACTCCGCATCGCCGCGTTCGGGCGGGGCACTGCCGCGCGACCCGCCAATCAAACGCCTCCGGCCTTCGCCCGTCGCGCACCAACAGCTTCACACAGGTGATCCGTCCAATCACGGCTTGGCCCCGAACATGCGCGCTGCGCCGAGGCCCCGTTCCGGCGGCTGGCCGTAGAGCTCGGGATGCTGAAACGTCCCCTTCTCGAGCCCTTCCTTGTCGGCCTCAACCGGCGCGCCGTACTTCCGCATCCAAAGATCGTTCCGCACACCCTTGACCTCCCACGACACCCGCTTGCCGGCGACGCCGCCCGCGATCGTGAACTCGCACGTGCCGCCGTCGCGCAGCGCCGCCTCGCTGATCTCCACCGACACGTGCAGCAAGGGCATCGGCGCCCCCACCGCCGTCAGCGTGTAGCGAGGGTCTTTGTTGATCTTCGCGAAGTACGCCGGCAGTTCGACCCTGGCCGACCCTGCGCCGTTCAGCGTCACGGTCCCGGAATAGACATTGAGGACTTCCGGCGACTCCGCGCAATAGTGCATCAGGTACTTCTCCCCGGGCGCGTCCGGATGGTCAATCCGGAACGACTTGGTGCCTGACGCCCCAGACCTCCCCTGAGCCCAGACACCATACCCAGTGCTCGTGCTGCTGGTTTCTCCATACACGCCGTAGTTGACTCCCGTCGCCGAAGATGCCCATCCCATCACCCCTCTCCCTGAGGTTGAACGCGACTGGAACAGCCCTCCAAAATTCATCACGCTGGTGCCCGTGGCTTCACCGAACACGCCCGCGGAGTCCGTCGTGGTACCTCTGACCCCCCCTCCTTGGGTGCTGCTGGATTCGCCGATGACTCCGAAGATCACTCCGGACCCCGCCGTCGCCAGGCCGCGAACTCCCGTTCCCGGCCCGGTACCAAACACCCCGTACCCGCCCGTGCTGTTGCTCTGGCCAAAGACCCCGTAGTTCACCCCTGACGTCGTCAGCCCGGTGCCCATCACGCCGCGCCCCGACGTGCTCGAGCTCTCTCCGTAGCACCCATAGTTGTTGCCGCTCGTCGCGGTCGCCTGGCCGAAGAGCCCATACCCGACGCTGCTGGCCGAACGTCCCGCAACGCCGTAGTTCACACCGCTGGTGTGCCCGGCGATTCCGTGGACGCCGATCGCGTCGGGCCCGCCCGCCAGGCACAGGGCGCCGATGCCCGAACTGCTGTCGCTTTGAAACGCACCGCCATATGCCGCGCCCGTGCTGGAACTCGCATACCCAAACACGCCGCGCCCGGATGGGCTGCTGCTCACAAAGTTGCCACCAAACGTCACACCGCTGGGTGCTGTAGCCGCCCCGTAGACCCCAATTCCGGATGTGCCGTCGGCCTGGAATCGCCCGCCGTAACTTTCCGCGGAGCTGGCGGACGCTCGCCCGTAAACGCCGGTGCCCCCGGCCCCTTTACTCTCTCCGTAGACGCCAGTACTGGCACCCCCGCTCGTGTTTCTGGCCAATCCATACACGCCAAATCCGCCGACCCCGTTGGATTCAAATCGCCCTCCATAGCTGGGACCGGCACCGGGCTGTGTTGTTTCACCGAACACTCCCGTTCCAACAACGCTCCGGCTCGTAAAGTGCCCGCCAAAGTTGGCCCCGGTTATGTGGTCCGCCACACCGACGACACCTCGACCCGTCGCATGCCCGCCAAAGGCAAAGCCGTACACGCCAAACATCCCATTGCCGAGGACTCCGTACCCGTCCGAGCTACTGCTGCTCCCTTCGACTCCAATGCCAGTGCCCGTCATGACGAGCGACTGGCCGTAGATCGCCGGTTCCCCGGTCGTGCTGCTGGTTTGGCCCACGATCCCCATCCCAAGGTTGCTCAACCCGAGGACCCCGACACCACTGACCCCGGTCGCCCACCCGAACACGCCCTTTCCCGAGTCGCCAGCCGATTCACCAAATACGCCTCGAACTCCAAACGTCGCACCACCAGACGCATGGATCGCGTTTGAGTTGCTGACAGCCAGGTTGCTCAAGACAAGCAATCGATCGGTCGACGCGGGGATGTTCGTCCCAACCGCGGCATTTCCTGCGTTATAGAAGGTATCGGAGCCGCTCAACTGCCAGGGCGATGCGCCCGTAGGCCCGGTCGCGCCCGTGACCCCAGGAGCGCCCGGTGATCCCGTCGCGCCGGTTGCACCAGCCAAGCCTTGCGCCCCCGTGGGCCCCGTCGGTCCTGATGCGCCGGATGCCCCCGTCGGTCCAAGTGCGCCTTGTGACCCGATCGGCCCCGTTGGCCCCGCAGCGCCCGTCGGCCCTGTCGGCCCAGGATTCCCGCTCAACGCAAACAGCGCGTACGGCGCCGCCAAGATCGGCTGCCGCGGCGTTAACGTCGTAAACCCGCCCACCCCCGCGGGGCTCCTCACCTGCACCTCAATCCACCTTCCATCCCCGTTGAACGCGCCGGGACCGAAGTCCAGATCCACCGTGAACAGCCCGTTCGCCAGCGCCATCCCGCTGGTCGTCAGCGTGCTCCCCACCTGAGCCCCGCCCGACACCGCGTCGAACAGCATAAACCTCGCATCCGCCGTCCCGTTCACCGCCGAGCCGCTCTGCTTGAGCTGCCCCTGGTACGTGAACGATCGATCCGTCGGCGCCTGCGCCGACACGCCCGCCACACACGCCAAGCCGCACGCGGCGACAACCGCCCGGGCAGCGACGGCGATGTGCCCGCACCGCAGGAATCGTGTTGAAAGCAAAGTCACTGCAAGTGCCTCCTCGTGATGAATCGATGTGCCTCAGCGCTTCAGCTCAACCCCATGCGCATGGCTGAGGCCCTTCTCCGCCGGCTGCTCGTACAACTCCGGATGCTGATACGTCCCCTTCTCCACACCCTCTTTCTCCACCTCGACCGGCGCGCCGTTCTTCCGAACCCAGAGATCGTTGCGCACGCCCTTGACCTCCCACGACACTTCGCCACCCGGCACGCCGCCCCCGATGATGAAGAAACACACCGGCGCCACATCCCCGGCCGCCATCCGCGCGCCCGTGTCCAGCGAACCCGAACTGATCTTTCTCGCGACGTGCAGCAGCGGCATCGGCGCCCCGACGGCCGTCAGCATGTACCGCGGGTCCTTGTTGATCTTCGCAAAGTGCGCGGGAAGCTCGATCCGGGCCGAGCCGCTCCCGTCGAGCACCGCCGTCCCGTTGTACACGTTCTGCGGCTCGGGCCCTTCCTGGCAGTAGTAGCGCAGGTACTTGTTCTCCGGGTCATCCGGATGATCAATGCGGAACGACTTGATCGTTCCGCTGACCGCCCCGGTCGCGTGCATCCGCCCTTGTGAGTACACGCCATACCCGGAGGCACTGATCGCCTGGCCGAACACCCCATAGGTCGTTCCGCCCGCAGCCGACGCGTTGCCGAACACGCCGATCCCGCTGTTGCTCCTGCTCTCGCCGATCAAGCCGACGTTGGCCCCGGTCGTACTCAGCGCATAGCCGTAGCACCCGATGCCTGTCGGGCTGACGGTCTCGAACCGACCGCCGTAGGTGCCGCCCGTTGCCGAAGCAGCGCTCCCGAACACTGCAATACCGCTCGAGCTGTTACTTTGGCCAAAGACTCCGTAGTTGGCCCCGGTCGTCGAGAGTGCCGTTCCCATTACGCCGCGCCCGCCCCCACTTGAACTCTCGCCGTAGCAGCCGTAGTTCTGACCGAACGTGCCGGTCGCCTGCCCGAAAAGGCCGTACCCGACGTCACTGGCGCTGCGCCCTGCCACCCCGTAAGTGACACCGCTGGAAGCCGACGCAGTGCCCCACACCCCAATCCCAGCCGTGCTCAAGTTGAGGCCATGGATGCCGATCGTGCTGCCAGTCGAGGATGTGGCAAAGGCAACCACGCCGATTCCCGAACTGCTCGCGGTTGAAAAATCTCCGCCACGTGTATTGCCTGTTGTGGCGGTACACACGCCCCGAACGCCGGTGCCGGAGGTCCCTGCGACTTCAAATCGTCCCCCCGTGCCGCCTGAAGTAGATGAACTCTCGCCCAAGACCGCTGTGCCCGACCCGCTCGACGTCTCAAAGTGGCCTCCGATGGTGGGCCCGCTGATTCCAAAGGCCCTTCCGTGAACCGCCACCCCATCGACTTGGTTTGAAGTAGCATCCACGCCATAGTCGGATCCGGAAGCCCAAACCCCGGTGTTGCCACCGGTCGCGAACACGCCGGTTCCCGCGGTAGACGCTGCAGTGAAGTACCCACCCACCGTGTTTCCGGTTGGCGACACCGCCTCTCCGTACACGCCGGCGCCCCCGCCGTATGCCTTGAACTCTCCACCGCGGCCAAATCCCGCTGTCGAGTACGAGACTCCAACGATGCCCGTCCGGTTCGGGGCGTAGGTCTCAAACTTCCCGGCCTCCCCGGCACCGGCCTGCGCGATGCCGTGAACCGCCGCCGTTCCTGCCGTCCCTTCTGCCTTCAACGCGGCGGCCCCGGCGGTGTTGCTGAGAACGTACAGGCGATCGGTTGTCGGCGAGCTTGTTCCCACCGCAACGTTGCCCATGTTGAAGAACGTGTCGCTTCCGCTCTGCATCCAAAGCGAGGCACCCGTGGGCCCGGTTGCTCCCGTCGGACCCGCAACGCCTCCCGCCCCAGTGGGCCCGGCTGCCCCTGTAGGCCCAGTACCACCTTGGGCGCCGGTCGGACCCGAAACACCGGTTGGTCCAGCTACGCCCTGAGCGCCAGTCGCCCCCGAGGGTCCGGCACCACCTTGTGCGCCGGTTGGACCATTGACGCCTTGAGCGCCCGTCGCGCCGGCAGCTCCAGTCGGTCCCACGCCGCCCGTTGGCCCAGCGACGCCCTGCGCGCCCGTTGGCCCCGCAGCGCCCTGCGCGCCCGTTGGTCCAGCCGCACCCTGCACACCGGTCGCACCCGTCGAACCCGCAGTCCCCTGAGCCCCTGTCGGCCCCGCAGAACCCTGCGCACCTGTTGGCCCCGTCGGTCCCGCTGCACCCGTCGGCCCCGGATTCCCTGAAAGCGCATACAACGCATACGGCGTCGCGCTCAGCGGTTGCCGCGGCGACAACACCGTGAATCCCGTCGCGTTCGTGCAGTCCAGGCCGGTATCGGTCCTCACCTCGATTTCCAGGAATCGCTGCTGCCCGTTGAACAGCGCCCCAAAATCAAGATCCACCGTGAACAGCCCGCTCGTCAGCGCTACGTTGTTCGAGCACAGCGTCGGCCCAAGCGGCGAGCCTCCCGCCGCGCCGGCATACAGACGAAACCTGAAATCGTGGAGACCCGCCGCCGGCGTCCCCGCGGCTTTGAGCTGCCCTTGATAGGTCAACGTGGTCGTGACCGGTTGGGCCAGCGCCGTTCCCGCGCACATCACCAGCCCCAGTGCGACCGCAGCGCCGGCCCCGAACATCGTTCTTGTCGATGCCGTCATGTTCAGTCCTCCGCGCCCCGGTTCGGGGCCTGAAAGCGCCGTGCTCAGGGGTTGGTGTCGCGAGTGCGGATGAAGCTCAGGCCCTTCTCCGCGGGCTGGCCGTACAGCTCCGGATGCTGGTACGTGCCCCTTTCGACGCCCTCTTTCTCGACCTCCACCGCCGCGCCGTGCGCCCTCACCCATGCATCATTGCGGATCCCATCCACGCGCCAGGAAACCTTGTGCCCCGGTGCCCCGCCCGCGATCGTGAACTCGCACGACCCGCCGTCGCGCAGCGCCGATTCGCTGATCTCCACAGCCACGTGCAGCAGCGGCATCGGCGCCCCGACCGCCGTCAGCGTGTACCGCGGATCGCGGTTGATCTTCGCGAAGTACGCCGGGAGCCGGACCGTCGCCCCGCCGTTCCCATTGAGCACGACCGTCCCGTTGTACACGTTCTGCGGCTCTGGACCCTCGTGGCAGAAGTGCGACAGGTACTTGTTCTCCGGATCGTCCGGGTGGTCGATGCGGAAGCTCTTGGTTCCCGAAGCGCCTGTGCGCCCCTGGGCCCAGAGGCCATAGCCGCTGGCGCTCGGCGCCTGGCCGTACACCCCGTACGTCGCTCCGCTCGACGACGTTGCGTTCCCGAACACGCCGATGCCGCTGTTGCTCCGGCTCTCACCGATCACACCGGCGCTGGACCCCGTCGTGGGCGTCGCCAAGCCGTACACCCCTATCCCGGTCGTGCTCGCGACTTCGAAACGTCCGCCATACGTGCCGCCCGATGTCGCCGCAGCGCTTCCGAACACGGCGATTCCGCTCGTGCTGTTGCTCTGTCCAAAGACCCCGTAGTTGTTGCCGGTCGTCGAAAGCGCGGTCCCCATGACGCCGCGCCCGGTGGTGCTGTTGCTCTCGCCGTAGCACCCGTAGTTGTTGCCGCTCGTCGCGGTCGCCTGCCCGAACAGCCCATATCCGACGCCGCTCAGGCTTCGACCGGCGACTCCATAGTTGATCCCCGTCGTGTGGCCCGCGATCCCCTGAATCGCAATCGCGTTCACGCCGTCGGCCTTGCCGAAAACACCCCATCCGTTGCTGCTGTTGGACTCGCCAAAGACGCCAGAGGAGTTGCCGGTCGCCGCGGAAGCCAGGCCGTGCACCCCGAATCCGGTTGGACTCGCCGTCTCACCGTGCACGCCGTAGTTCACGCCGGTCGTGCTCGTCGCCAGGCCGTACACGCCGTACCCCGTCGTGCTGTCCGAGTGGAACTTGCCGCCGTACGTCACACCTGTAAGCGAAATCGCTCGCCCGAACACCCCACGCCCCTCGTCGCTTTCGTTGCTGAAGAAGGCGCCGTAGTTGATCCCCGTCGGCGAATCAACATACCCCCGCACCGCCACGCCGGCGTTGCTCGCCGAATACCCATACACACCGTAGCTCGTTCCCGTCGAAGTCAGCGATTGACCGATCACGCCGTAGTTGGTGCCGCCCCCCGATTCCCCGCCGTTGTTGGCAAAGACCGCCGCGTTGAATGCCCCCGTGCCAGGAGATCCATCCACGTACGCGAGCACCCCCAGGCCCGTGCTGCTTGGGTTCTGGAAGTACCCCGCCCGCGTCTGCCCCGTCCCCGCGGTCGCGGCGCCATACACGCCAATCGCCCCGGTGCTGCTGCTGTCTGTCGTGCCGGAGACGCCCGTCGTGAGGCCCGTCGTCGCGGCCACCCGTCCGCTCACCCCCGTGCCCGACGTGCTGTCCGAGTTTCCGACGACGCCGAAGACAACCCCGGTGGGCGAACTCGCACGCCCAAACACGCCCGCGCCAAAGCCGTAGCTCGAAACCGCCCGAAGCGCGACCTGCGTGGATGACTCGACATACAAACGATCATTCGAGGGCGGAATCGATACTCCGACCGCGACGTTTCCGGTATCAAAGAACGCGTTGCTCCCATTGAGCTGCCACGGCGAAGCACCCGCCGGTCCGGTCGGTCCTGTGCTTCCCGATACACCCTGCGGCCCCGCCGCGCCCGCGGCACCCGTTGGCCCCACACTTCCCTGAGCACCCGTTGGACCAGGTACACCCTGCACACCTTGTGAACCGGTCGGTCCGACGGCCCCAGTTGGACCAGCGCTCCCCGGCGCACCGCTCGGGCCTACGCCGCCCTGCGGACCCGTCGGTCCGACCGCGCCTGTTGCACCGGCATTGCCCTGCACGCCGGTGGCACCCGATGGCCCGGTGGCACCAGCCGCTCCGGTCGGGCCCGCGGCTCCCGTCGGACCAGCGCTCCCGGCCGCGCCAGTCGGACCCGCCACGCCGGTCGGTCCCGCGATCCCCTGGACTCCGGTCGGACCGGTGGCCCCCGCAGATCCTGCCGTCCCCTGCGCTCCTGTCGCGCCCGTTGCACCCGTAGGCCCGGCAGAGCCGGGCGCACCGGTCGGACCAGCGCTTCCCGCCGACCCGCTTGGACCCGCAACGCCTTGTGCACCAGTCGGACCCGTCAATCCCGTCGGACCAGCACCGCCCTGCGCACCAGTCGGCCCGGCACTGCCCGCCGGGCCCGTCGGCCCCGTAGCTCCCGCCGACCCGGCCACACCCGATGGCCCCGTCGGCCCAGCGCTACCTTGCGCGCCTGTCGAACCCGTCGCGCCGGTCGGTCCAGCGCCGCCCGGCGCACCCGTTGCTCCCGCTGCTCCGGTCGGGCCGGCACTCCCTGGAGCGCCCGTGGCGCCAGTCGGTCCGACACTGCCCTGCGCGCCCGGTGCACCGGTGGGGCCCGCGCCGCCCGTTGGGCCCGCGTTGCCCTGAGCTCCCGTTGCTCCTGTGGCCCCAACGCTCCCCGGCGCTCCCGTCGGCCCCGCACTGCCTTGTGCTCCAGTTGGCCCCGCGCTCCCTTGAGCACCTTGTGCTCCGGTCGCTCCCGTCGCCCCGGCGCTCCCGGACGCCCCTGTCGGGCCTGCGGCGCCCGTCGGCCCGGCGAAGCCCGTCGGCCCCGAGATGCCTTGCGCTCCCATTGGTCCCGCGGCGCCTTGCGCTCCCGTGGCCCCAGTCGGACCGGTCGCACCATTCGCCCCATTCGCCCCCGTCGGCCCCGGATTCCCATTCAACGCAAACAGCGCGTACGGCGCCGCCAAGATCGGTTGCCGCGGCGTCAATGTCGTGAACACTCCCGCACCCGCCGGGCTCCTCACCTGCACCTCAATCCAGCGCCCCTCTCCATTGAACGCCCCCACACCGAAGTCCAGGTCCACCGTGAACAGCCCGTTCACCAGTGTCAACCCGTTCACGCTCAGCGTGCTTCCCACCGCAGACCCTCCGCTCACCGCGTCGAACAGCCCAAACCTCACATCCGCCGTCCCGTTCACGGTCGCCCCACTCTGCTTGAGTTGCCCCTGGTACGTGAACGAGCGGTCCGTCGGCGACTGCGCCGACACGCTCCCTCCAATCGCAAGCCCGCAGGCCAGTACCAGCGCACGGATGGAACGCAAGCCCGAGACATGGACATGGCTCATGATGCCTTCTCCAAAACAGTGACCCAAACCGGCCCCGACCCAGCGCGACGCACATCACACACCTTCGCCGCGCACGCTCGACGCTACGTGCAACCCCCCGCAAACGTGTTGACAAAGCACTGAAAGTCATTCGCCGTCAGCGCCGGAGTCCCCGTCGAACCATCACAGTTCGCGTACGCGCTCCCCGCGGCGAATGAGTTCACAAAACACTGAAAGTCGTTCGCCGTGAGCTGCGGCGTGCCCGTCGAACCATCGCAGTTCGCGTAGCACGACCCGGCGGACTGAACCCCGTACCAAAACCCGCCGCCAAGCTCAAAGCCGCCTCCGGACATGCGCCCCGCATCCGCCTGGCCCGCCGTGGACCCCAGCGCGAACAACCCGCCAGTCAGGAACGTGGCCCCGCCGCCGTCAACCGTGTGCCAGTCGAGCGTCAATCCCGGCCCGTCCGCCCCGCCGCCCCCAGCTCGCGTACGACCCACCCAAGCTTCCGGCGGCTGCTGCGCCGCGGTCGCGCCCGCGTAGATGAGCCCCGCCACAACCGCCCCGCCTGTCGCGATGGAGTAAGACTTCTTCAAGGCCGCTCCCTTCACATGCCAGACCACGGGTTTACCGCCACAGGCCTCGCCTTTGGACACCAAAACGATTCCGACGGCAGGTTTCCCGTCCAATCCCGCAGGGCCCGTCACGCAGGGCCGGCGACTGCCGCCACCCGCTCTCGCCCCGGCCCCAAGCCCTTCGATCCGGCAGACCCGCGTTCCTCCGGGCGCATCTGGTCCGTCTCCAGACCGGTCCCAGAATCATCCGCGGCCCCAAAAACCGCAAAACGACGCCCCCGCCGCACACTAATGCGCCCGGTTCGTGGTATCTTGGGGCCCGCCCGTTCAGCACCCGGGGCCGACAGAGAGGAACGTGTGTGCTCCACCCATCCACCACCAAGACCAGCGCCACCCTTCTGCTGGAAGTGCGCGACAGCGACAACGCCCAGGCCTGGGCCGAGTTCGAAGGTCGTTACCGCGAAATGCTCACCCGCTTCTGCTGCTCCCTCGGCGTTCAGCACGCCGACGCCGAGGACATCATCCAGGCCGTGTTTTCCAAGCTCCTGTCCGGGCTCCGCAACTTCCAGTACAACCCGGACAAAGGCCGCTTCCGCGACTATCTCTTCCGTTGCGTCCGATCCGGTCTTTCCGACTGGGCCGCGCGTCCAAAGCCCGCCGGTTGGTCGGTAACCCCCGAGGGCGGCGACGCCCTGGCCGACACCAAGACCTCCGACGAACTCCTGGAGCAGGAGTGGATGAACCACCACTACCGAATGGCCCTCGCGACCGTGCGCCAAAAGGTCGATTCCACCAGCGTCTCCGTCCTCGAAGCCACGCTCGCCGGCAAGTCCGTCCCAGACATCGCCAGGGACCTGTCCATGAGCGAACAGGCCGTCTACAAAGCTCAGCAGCGCATGCGGGGGTATCTCAAGGAACAAATCGCCACGCAGGTCCGCGATGAAGAGGTCACCCATGGATGAGCCCCTGCCAAGCTCCAATGCCGGAACGCCGGCCCACGTCGAAGGCGCCGAGTTCGACGACCCCGCCCTCGCCGCGGCATTCGGACTCGACAGTCCCTCCGACTGGATCCTGCGCGCCCGACAATCCGAAAGTCCCACGCCTCCGCCCGGCCGACTCGGCCCCTACGAACTCCTCGAAGAAATCGGCCGCGGCGGCCAGGGCGTCGTCTACAAGGCTGTGCAGCCCGGCACCGGCCGCACCATCGCGATCAAACGCATCGCCGGCGGACACTCGCTGAGCACGAGATCCCACACCCGCTTCGCCCAGGAAATCCAGGCCCTGTGCCGCCTGCACCACCCCTCCATCGTGACCGTCCACGGAGCCGAGGACATCGACGGCGCCCCGACCCTTCTGATGGAGCACATCGCCGGCGTCCCCATCGATCGCTGGGCCGATGGACCGCCCCCCAACCCCGAGCGCCTCGCCACCGAACGCATCCTCCCCGTCTTCGCTCAGGTATGCGATGCGGTCGCGCACGCCCACCAGCGCGGCGTGATTCACCGCGACCTCAAACCTTCCAACGTCCTGGTGGATGAGACCGGCTTGCCCCGCGTCCTCGACTTCGGGATCGCCCACCTCGTGGACGACCTGCACGGCCGCGCCGCCGAAACCCCGACCCTCACCTGCTTCGCGGGAACCCCGGCCTACTCATCCCCAGAACAGCTCGACCGGCCAACCGAAACCGACACCCGCAGCGATGTGTACAGCCTCGGCGCTCTGCTCTATCGTCTCCTCACGGGAGTCCAGCCCTTCCCGCGCGACCTGTCCCTCCCGGCCCTGATCGATGCGGTCCGCAGCGGGATCGCCCGGCGACCATCTCTGGTCTGCCCCACCCTCACGCGCGAAATCGACTGGATCGTGCTCAAGGCCATGAGCCCCGACCCCGCACTCCGCTATCAGACCGTCGATGCCCTTGCCGCCGATGTCCGCCGCTTCCTCAACCGTGAGCCCGTGACCGCCCACCCGCCGAGCAGGTTGTACACCGCCGCCAAGTTCATCGGTCGGCACGCCGTCGCCTGCAGCGCGGCAGCCCTCGCCGCCGCGGCCATCCTCTCCCTCGCCACGGTTTCCATCGCACAGACCGTCCGCGTCAACCGGCAGAACGTCAACCTCACGCAGGCCGTTCAGCGCGCAGACTCCGAGGCCCTGGCTCAACGGCAGCTCACCCAGGCGATGGGAAGCATCATCGAGAAAGTCGTCCACACCGCGACCCGCGTGCCCAGGCTCAGCCGCAAGGAACTCATGGCGCTCATCGAGCCGGAGCTCGAGCACCTCGTCGAGCCCGAGACCCCCGAGGCGAAAGTGCAGTTCCACATCCTGCGCGCCAAGGTCGCTCGCTCCGCCGGGAACGCCGACCAAACCGTTGACTACTGGGCCAGGGCCATCGCGGCCGAGGAAAGCCTTCCGACGCCCAACCCCCAGACCCTCGCCAGGCTTCACGATGAGCGCGGCGAAGCCTTGTGCCACTTCCTGCGCTACCCGGAAGCATGGGAAGACGGCAGAGCAGCCTTGAACCCGGCATTCCCGGCAGAATACTTCAGGGCCCTGGGCATCTGCTGCACGGCCGCCAGCTCCCAGGCCAACTTCGAAGTCGCCCGGGCGATGTCTCCGCTCATGTTTCAGGTCGCGGGCAAGGATCGCAAGCTCCGCGCCGTCGCCTACGAGGCCGCGTGCAACATCGAGTTCCGTGCGCGAAAGTTCAGCGAGGCCCGCCGACTGCTCGACCACACGCTCGCCGACATGCTCGCGGAGGGCTTGGCCGACACTCTCGAAACCGCCCGCGTCCGGATCTACCTCGCCAATCTGTACCTGATCGAAGGTGATGTTCAAACCGCGGAAAAGCTCGCCAACGAATCCGCGCAGGTGCGCCTGCGTGCCATGGGCCCGCTGCACTCCCGAACCGCCGAGTCTCTCCTCGTCCGCGCCGAGGCCCTGTCCCGCCTCGGCCGCTTCGCCGAAGCCGCCGAGTGCCTCGAACAGCTCCAGCCACGCCACGAAGCCGCCTACGGCAGCAAGTCCAAGCACCTCGCCTGTTTCCGCTTCGCCCTGGCCGCCGCCCACCTCGGCGCCGCCAACCACGACAGCGCCGGCATGAATCTCGCACTGGCCGTCTCCCGCGGCACCGTCTCGCAGCCCGATCACAAGCAGGTCGCCGCCGACGTCGCCAAGTGCCGGGCCGCGCTCATCGCCAACGGATTCCTGGTCAACCCGCGCCTCTCCGATTCACTCGGCGCCCTGGCCTGGCTCACCGACCTTCCCGCATCATCCGTTCCCAACGCGAGGCTCCGCGAACTCGACAGAGCCGATGAATCAGAGCCCATCCCAGCGGTGACCCCCGAAGACGAAGCGCCCAGTCGGTAGGTCGCCGACAATCTCTCTTCCGCCGACGAGGTCGAACTCCTCGGCTCCGTCACGCCGGATCCACGACCGCCTCCCCACACTCCGGACACACCCCACCCGAGAGCCTCTTCAACTCATACCGACACGTCTGGCACTGCCCCGCCGCCGCCCGCATCCACCGCCCCACCATCGGCCCACCATCGGCCACCCCACCAGCCCACGCCATGACTGTCCACACCCGCGCTCGCAAGACCGACCTCACTTCCGTGGTGGACCTCCTCGGGAAGTCAGGCCACCGCGTCACTTCCCTTCAAACCAATCCCGCGCCATCCCCGAGTCCACCTTGAGCGGCACACTCAACTCCATCGCCTTCTCCATCCGCGACACAATCAACTTCCGCGCCTCCTCCGCCACATCCTCCCGAGCCTCAAACACCAACTCGTCATGAATCTGCAACAGCATCTTCACCCCCTCAATCTCCGGCGCCTTCCAACTCCCCCTCCCTGAGGGAGGGGGCTGGGGGGTGGGTTCTGTCTTACTCCCCTTCCCTGACAAATGGGGGGACGGCCCGCCCGCATCAAACAACTTCCCACCTCGCTTCCCCTCCCTTCCTGATTTGCCATTTGCCATTTGCGATTTGCCATTTTCCTTCCCCCTCCAACTCCCCGCCCACTCACTCAACCGTCCATGCAGATCAATCATCGCAATCTTGATGAGATCCGCCGCCGACCCCTGCACCACACTGTTAATCGCCACCCGCTCCGCCAACGCCCTCTCATTCGGGTTCCGTGAATCAATCCCCGAAATCGGCCTCCGCCGCTTCAGCATCGTCTCCACATACCCATACCGCTGCGCCTGCGCAATGCACTCACCCAGGAACGTCGTAATCCCCGCAAACTTCTGCTTATACCCCGCAATGATCTCCGCGGCCTCTTTCTCCCCAATTTTCAGCCGCCGCGCCAGCCCGTACGACGTTATCCCGTACACAATCCCGAAGTTCACCATCTTCGCCCCGTTCCGCTGCTCCTTCGTCACCTTCTCCGGCTTCACGCCGTGAATCTGCGCCGCCACCGCGATGTGAATGTCCTCCCCGCGATGAAACGCCTCGATCAGCGCGGGGTCCCGCGACAGGTGCGCCAGGAGCCGCAGCTCGATCTGCGAATAGTCCGCCGAGATTAGCACCGACCCCGGCGGCGCGATGAACGCCTTCCGGATCTCCCGCCCGATGTCCGTCCGAATCGGAATGTTCTGCAGATTCGGATCGCTCGACGACAGCCGCCCCGTCGCCGCCCCCGTCTGATTGAACGATGAGTGAATCCGCCCCGTCTTCTGGTTGATCGCCTCTTTCAAACTCTCCAGGTACGTCCCCACCAGCTTCGTCAGTTGCCGATACTCGACAATCAACCCCGGGATCGGCGTCTTGATATCCGGATCGCCCGCCAGCTTCTCCAGCACCTCGATATCCGTCGAATACCCCGTCTTGGTCTTCTTTGCCGACTTCAGCCCAAGCCCCGGCTCCTGATCCTCCGGCTTATTAAACAACGCCGCGGCCAGTTGCTTGGGCGAATCCGGATTGAACGTCCGGTTCATCGTTGCCATCGCCGCATCATCGATCTGGCTCTTGAGCTCCCCGATCCGCTTCTCCAGCCGCCCGCGCTGCTTGTCCAGCTCCTTGGGGTCCACCAGAATCCCGTTCCACTCCAGCTCCGCCAGCACCTCCACCAGCGGCAGCTCCACCTCTTCCCACAACTTCATGAGACCCATCGCCCGAAGCTGCGGCATCATGCAGTTCCGAAGCTGCAAAGTGACATCCGCATCCTCCGCCGCGTAAGGCACCGCCTGCTCCACCGGCACCGTCTCAAAGCTCTTCTGGTTCTTCCCCGACCCAATCAACTCTGATATGGGAATATTCGTCCGCTGCAAGAGCGCCAGACACAACGCATCCTTCGAATGCGAAGACCGCGACGAGTCAATCAGATAACTCGCCACCATCGAATCACACCCAGGCCAATCCTGACTCCCCCTCCCTGAGGGAGGGGGCTGGGGGGTGGGTTCTCTTTCCGATGTGCTGCATGCAATCTGCCATTTGCCATCTGGCTTCGTCATCCCCCTCAGCTCAACCCCAGCATTCCGAAACACCAGAATGTCATACTTCAAGTTGTGCCCACACTTCGGCCGCGCCGGATCCTCCAACACCTCCCGCATGAGCCCGAGCACCGTCTCCTCATCCAGATGCTTCTTCGGTTCCGGCGACCGGATCGGCACGTAATACCCAACCCCCGCCTCCACCGAAACCGAAATCCCACACAGCTTCGCATCCCGCGGCGATAAACTCGTCGTCTCCGTATCAACCGAAATCACCTCCGCCGCCTTCATCTTCTCGACCAGCTTCGAAAGCTCAGCCTTCGTCGTCACCGCGCGGTAATCCCCCACCACCTGCCGCGTCTCAACCACCGGACCCGCGTCAAACAGCCCTCCGCCAAATCCATCCCCGCCTCCGACCTTCACCGTCGTCGTCTTCACCGACTTCGACTCAATCGCCGCCGCGCCGCCACCCGTCGGTATTCCCATCAACGCCTTCACATCATCCTGATACCGATTGAACCCAAGCTCCCGCAGAATCGGCAGCAGCTTGTCCAACTTCAGATTCGTCGCCCGCGCCGACTCCAGCTCAAACTCAAAGGGCGCATCATGCCGCAGCGTCACCAGCTTCTTCGACAGCGGCAACAACTCCGCCGCCGCCTTGATGTTCTCCCCCCGCTTCCCCTTGATCTCCCCCGCCGCGGCCTTGGCCAGCACATTCTCGACCGATCCATACAGAGCCACCAGAGCCGCGGCCGTCTTGTCCCCCACCCCATCCACCCCCGGCACGTTGTCCACCGTATCGCCCATCAACGCCAGCATGTCAATCACCTGAGGCGGCGTAATCCCCATTTCAGTCTTCAGCGTTTCCTCAGTAATGAGCGTGTCCGTGTGAACGTCATACATCTCCACCGGCGCACTCCCCCTCCCTGAGGGAGGGGGCCGGGGGGTGGGTTCGTCTTTGCCCGCACCGCCCGAGTCCAGCAACTGCTTCAGATCCTTATCCTTCGCAATAATCCGAACCCGCAAGTCCGGATGCTCCTTCCGAAGCCGCGTCACCAGCGTCGCAATCACATCATCCGCCTCAAACCCCTCCGACCCCAGCAGCGGCACCCCGATCTCCTTGAGCATCGCCATCGCCCGATCAATCTGCGGCGGCAAAGCCTCCGGAATCTCCGGCCGCGTCGCCTTGTACTCGGGATAGAGCTGCGACCGGAACGTCCCCTGATCCCCCGAAACATCCAGCGCCACCACAACGTAATCCGGCCTCCCCCCCACCGCGGCCATGTGCTTCCCCTCGCCTCGCAAGAGCTTGAGCATCATGCCCACAAACCCAAACGTCATGTTCGTCGGTTCCTTCGTCACCGGCGAAGACATCGGAGTCCGGATCGCATGAAACGCCCGGAAGAACTGGCCGTAGCCGTCGATGATGTAGAGGGTGGGCATGTGTCACGATTCTAGGGAATCCGGACATCGCTCCGGCCGTACCACCTCGCCGCCTCATGGCCACAATTGCTCTGTTTCACGTCCGTGGTACCGAAGGTACTCCCGGCGCGCAGCCTCTGCCTTGCGCAGATTTTCCTGACATACTGAGACATGTCGCTCCATGAGATCTGCGTCAAAGAAGTGCCAGATGATCGTTGGCGGCGGGGCCTGAATGTCGTAGCGCTGCTCGGCGACAGTGCACGCCGCGAAGGCCACGCCGTTGTGCGCATAGATCGTGATCACACGCTTGCGATCCTTTGCGATATAAGTGTCGAACCGGTCACCCTCAGTGCCGACATGGCTATCAGCCTCTTCCCATCCCCAGTGATAGTGCGCCATCCGGTCCTGCGGTTGCGGCATCTGCTTACCCGCCGCGATGTCGCCGGACTTGATCATTCGCGCGAAGTCGTCGGAATCGAGACCGATACACCCCTTGCAACCAACGCTTCCCCAAACGAACGATGCGAGAGCCATAAGCAGGAGGCACCGGATCAATACGATCATGACTCACACTCCCATATGGCAGTTCGCTACGGCAGGTCCACCGGCGAGTTCATCGCGCCGTGAACGATTCTCAGCACCACGACTCGAAGGTCCCGAATCGTGTAGAGCACGCGAAAGCGATTGACCAGGAGTGAACGCACCGGGTATCCCCACTCCTTCGTCTCAACCGCCAAAGGGCACCTCTCCGGAAACACGGAAAGCGAATGCAAGGCCGCGAATACCGCATCGCCAAGATGGTCGGCATTCTGCGGCGATGTCAACCGCACGAAGCTCAGGGTGCGATCGAGGTCTTCGCGGGCCGCCAGCGTGAGTTCAATCGAGAACATCCGGTTCGCCTAGGCGGACTTCCGAGTCCTGGACTTCATACCGTACTTGGCTCGCAACTCCCGCTCCACCTGATGCAACGGGATGAGTTTGCCGGCCTCCATCTGCTCGATCCCGACCTGAACCGCTTCGATCGTGCACTGTCTTTCCAGTTCGGTGATCATCTTGGCATAGGCCTCCGCATCCTGAACGATCACGGCGGACTTTCCGTTCACCGTCAGCAACTCCGCCCGTCCGGTACGGCGCAATCGCCTGACGTGAGCCTTCGCGTTCCGTTGGAAGTCTGACAGCGAATGCACATCGTTTGGGTCAAACATGGGTCGTTCCTAGAGCATGTAATTTCATGCTGACAAAGTATACCCTACCCAGCGATCGGCGATGCCTCCATTATCTCCCGCGTCCTGCTTATGTAGGCCTCGCTCGGCACGGCTCCCCGCCTTCCCATCGCCGCCTTCACCACCTCCACAAACTTGCTCAGCCTGTACTTCTTCTCCCCCTCGTCTGTCCGCCACGCAAACGGCGCGACGCAGCCCGTGACCGCCGCGGTCTGCGCCAGCATTGCCCCCGTGTGAACCACCGCCCCCGTCATGATCCGCGTGCAGATCGCCGTCTTCACATGGTCCCCGATAATCGCCCCGAGGAACTGCTCACCCGTCCGCTCGTACGAACCGCCCGGCGTTCCAACCGTGATCACCTCTCCATACGTATTGAGCAGGTTGCTGTTGGTCGTCCCCGCTCCCAGATTCACCCATTCGCCGATCCACGAGTCTCCAAGGAATCCGTCGTGAGCTTTGTTCGCAAACCCCTGGAAGATCACACCCGACACCTCACCCGCCACTTTGCATTGCGGTCCGATTACCGTGTTCGGCCGAATCACCGCCCGGTCCAGCACGGTTGACCCCGCCCCGATCGCACACGGCCCGATCACCACCGCACCAGGCCTTATCACCGCGTTCTCTGCGACGTAGATGTGTCCATTCTCGATGTCCAGCACCGCACTCGAGTGCACTTTCGCCGAAGACGGAATCGATGCCACCGGCGAAATCACCCGCCCCGCCGAGCCCGCCACCAGCAGCGACAGGTCAAACGCGACCGCCGCATCCCGCCCGCTCCGCACACTCCACGGCCGCATCAACAACCCGCCCCGCCCCAGCGCCCCCGCCTTCACCAGTTTGAACGCGGACGTATCGCCCTTCATCAGTTCCGGGATCCGATCCGCCCGCAGCACCGCCGCCAGGATCGTTCCGCTCGCCTCGTCGATCAGCGCCGTATCCGCATCCTTCAGCCCCGCAACGGCCGCGGCCCGCGGCAGGCTCCACCGCCCGTTAATCGCCAGAATCGGCGTCCCGCGATCCGGCACGATGTTGACCGGCATCGCGTGCCGCTCGCGCGCCAGGTCTGCCAGTGCATCGGGTACGAACAAACCAATCGGCTCAAACTCACCCGTGCGGACCACGCGTTCAAACGTCGTCAGCACGCCGGTGCGCACATCGAACGCCGCGCGAAGGTCCGTCAGCGGGGCCAGCGGCGCGAGGCCGTCATCGAAGAGATACACCGATCGTGCGGGCATGTGGTTCAACTCCTATCGGCGCGTCCGGAGATGGGCCTGGCTCAGCGGCAATCCAAGCAGCGGCGAGAGGGGCAGCAGCACGATCGACATCACCAGCGCCGATCCGCCGGTCACGATGGCGCTGAAGAGCCGCTGCATCAGTTCGCGCGTCGCGCTCCACTCGATCGGGTCGTGCCAGATCGTCTGCCGGACCTGGATGATCGCCACCGAGCAGATCGCCGCGATGATCCCCATCGCGATCGACATGACGACCAGGGTCACGGGATTGCGCCGGATGACCAGCCCCCTGACCAGGATCACGAACTGGGCGCCCAGCGCCATCCCGGTCGCTCCGGGCCCCAGGTGGTAGATCACGCCCACCGTCGTCGTCGGGATTTGCGCTGTCAGATCGCACACCAGCCCGAGCAGGAGCGCCGTCCACAACGCCGCCGCGGGCGGGGCACAGATCGCCACCATGGCGGCCACCGGGATCACAAAGCTCGGCGCGCCCTCGACCGATCCGACACGGATCGAGAGCGAGCCTTTGAGGCTCGTCTCAAGCCCCACGGCCAGCCAGCCAAGGAGAATGACGGGGAGCGGATTCACGGCGCTCCACCCCCTCCATCACGCTGCTCGCTCGAGGGCGACATCAGCAGCATTACCTCGCCAAGTCGCTCGAGCTCGACGGTCGGCTTCACCGTCACCAGGATCCGCCCCGCGACACCCTTCTGAACATCGACGACTTGCCCAATGACCAGCCGCTGCGCGGCCCGGGGCCAGCTCTTGTCATCGACGCGGACCACATCGCCGACCTTGGGGTCCGGCGAGGGTGGAGAGGTGTAGAGCACCTGACCGGCGAGCAGGCGCTGGCCGCGTTGCGGGCTGAGGTTGCGGATCTGCGCGAGCCGGGCGCCTTCCTCGCCGAGGATCACGCCGTCGATCGGGCCGGAGGCCTTGTCGGTCATCAGGGTTACGCTGCACGTACGAGGGCCGACCTCCGACACTCGACCGACGAGCTGGACGCCGCTGGTCGATGCGATGGTGCTTCGCTCGACGCCGATCTTGCTCCCGGCGCGGACCTGGATCACTCCGCCGACGCCGGAGCTGCTGATCGCGATGACGGACGCGTTGAGCGGGCGGATCGGGCCTTCGGCGATGGCGGCGCCTTGCTGGAGCGATTCGATCAGGCGCTGCTTGTCGTCGATGATGGCGAGGGCCTTGTAATACAGCTCCTTGAACTTCTCGATCTCATCCTTGAGATGGGCGGTCTGGGCATCGTCGAGCCTGGGCGCGGCGGGGCGGAGCCGGGCGGCGATGGCGCGTACGGGGTCGCTGACTGGATAGAGAAGGTACCGGACGAGTCGGCTTGGACCGTTGAGCCAGGAGAGGGCGCGCTGGGGCAGGAATGAGAGAATGAGCGCGGCCAGGATCGCCGCGATCAGGGGACCTCTTGGGCTCGACTCTGGGTGAGGGGGTCGGGCCATGAACAGACCTTACATATTGCGGTCGCTCTCGAGGGTGAACTTCCACTCCTCGAGGTTTTCGAGGTAGATCGCCGTGCCGCGGGCGACGCAGGTGAGCGGGTCTTCGGCGAGCTTGACGTTGAGGCCGGTGGCCTTGTTGAGGATCTCGGGGAGGCCGCGGAGGAGGGCGCCGCCGCCGGCCATCATGATGCCGTTCTCGACGAGGTCGGCGGCGAGCTCGGGCTCGGCGCGTTCGAGGGTCCGCATGACGGCCTCGGAGATCGCCGTGACGGGTTCCATGAGGGCTTCGCGGATTTCTTCGCTGGTGACGGTGGTCTTGCGAGGGAGGCCGGATATGAGATCGCGGCCGCGGACCTCCATCGTCATCTCTTCGGCCAGCGGGGAGGCGGAGCCGATCTCGATCTTGATGCGTTCGGCGGTCTGCTCACCCACCATGAGGTTGTAGGTGCGCTTCATGTGGGCGATGATCGCCTCATCCATGTCGTCGCCGGCGACGCGGACCGATTCGCAGGTGGCGATGTCGGCGAGGGACATAATGGCGACTTCGGTGGTGCCGCCGCCGATATCCACGATCATGGAGGCGGTGGCCTCGGCGAAGGGCAGGCCGGCGCCGATGGCGGCGGCGACGGGCTCTTCCAATAGATAGGTAAGGCGTGCGCCGGCGCGGCTGGCGGAATCGACCACGGCTCGCTTCTCGACCTCGGTGATACCGCCGGGGATGGCGATGACGACTCGGGGGCCGATGAACTTGGCCTTGGCGGTGACCTTCTTGATGAAGTAGCTGAGCATCGCCTCGGTGATCTCGAAGTCGGAGATCACGCCGTCCTTCAATGGACGGATGGCGCTGATGGCGCCGGGCGTCTTGCCGAGCATTTCCTTGGCGACCCAGCCGACGGCGGGGCCGTTGCGCGTCATGAGGACCTGGTTGGTTCCCTTGCGGACGGCGACGACGCTGGGCTCGTTCAAAACGATGCCCTGGCCTCGAACGGCGACGAGCGTGTTGCACGTGCCGAGGTCGATGCCCATGTCGATGCTGAAGAATCCGAGGAACTTTTCGAGCAACGCGGTCGTCTCTTGGTCCGGGCGTCCCCTTGAGGGCCGGGTCCGGTTGGGGTGGAGACGACAGGGTATCGGCTATCCGGTCGAGATGCCACCGGCCGCGGCGAGGAGACGCGAGATCGCGGGGTGTGCGGCGGAGGCGTCCGGGCTTGGAGCAGGTGAAGAGGTGAACGGGTGAACAGGTGATGAAGCCGCGGAAGTTCGGGCGTCGCTTACGGGTGCCGACAGGCGACCCCGCGGGGCGTTTGGGACCGACGAAACGGGCTGTTGCAGGCTTGGCGCCGCTGGTTTGCCGTTCGGCGAGTCGTGCGCGATGGAAGGCGCTGTTGATGGTGAGCGGCGCTGCGGGGGACCGGCGTCGGTCAGGGAGGCGATGGGCGGCCTGGCGGGAAAGAGGCGGAGCAGTGCCGCGCAGGCTTTGCGGGATGACTCGAGGGCGGTGATGGAAGGGGGCTTGGGGCCGGCCGGATTGGCGTTGGCGAGTTCGGAGCGCTTGGCGAGAGAGAGCGAAAGCTGCGCGAGGTTGGTGAGAGCCTTGGCGGAGGACTCCGCGGCGATGAGGGCGGAGCGGCGTGCAGCGATGCGCTGGAGGTCGTTGAAGATGCGGACGGTTTCGGGAGAGTCGGCCCAGGCGATGAGCTGTTCGATGGTGAGGTTGTGACGCTCCGCGAGCTGGGTGAGGGGCAGATCGGTGGTGAGGAAGTCGATGAGGAGGCTTTCGGAGAGCATGTGGCGACGGTACTGCGCAACGGGGAGAAAGCAAGGGGGAGTTGGTGCGCGGGTGACAGCGCTGTGTCACTCTTGAGACGAATTCGTCACGGAAGGCTTGGTGACGTGGGAAAGAGCGAAGGGATGAAAGGGGCGTGGGAACGCCAGGCCGCCCGCGGCGTGTCGCTGGAAGAATGGTCAGTCGGGCAACCCCAGGGGTCGTCCCAAGGGCAGCGGTCAGATTGATCGGGGTTCGAAGCACATGCCTCTGCAGAGCCACTTGTCATTCCCCACATCTCGACCAAGTTCCTATCTGCTGGCCCGGTACTTGCGGTCAAGGGTGACTGCACATGGTGGGCTGGAGTTTCGCCATGCAAGGACGCGTGGACGGGTCGGTATTGGACTGGGCGGACACTTGTCATTCCCCACATCTCGACCAAGTTCCTATCTGCTGGCCCGGTACTTGCGGTCAAGGGTGACTGCACATGGTGGGCTGGAGTTTCGCCATGCAAGGACGCGTGGACGGGTCGGTATTGGACTGGGCGGATCGGAACTTCGGGGCGTGTGAACTCGGTGATGCTCGGCGGAAGAGGCGGGCGGTTACGATCGCGCGGGGCATGACGCTCCGCACCGCCGCGAGCATCCCGATGCAAGCCCAGACCGCCAAGGACTCCAAGGCCGCGTACCGCTTCTTCGATACGGCCGCCGTGACGTTCGAGGCGCTGGCCGCGCCCCACTGGAAACTCACGCGGGCCGCGGCGGCGGAGCATCGGCGCGTGCTGGTGATCCAGGACACCACGGCGATCAGCTTCAGCGACCGTGAGGAGATCGAGGGGCTGGGGCCCATCGGCACCCGCGAGATCTCGCAGGGGCTCTTGCTTCACAACGCGCTGGTCGTCACCGACGAGGCCGAGCCCATGGTCCTGGGGCTGGGGTATCAGGAGCTCTGGGCACGCCAATCGGCGCCCGAGGGCGAGACAGAGCATCAACGGCACCAGCGGCCACGCGAGTCGCAGCGGTGGTCCAGGACCGCCCACGAGATCGGCGATCTGGGGGAGTGCCGGGCGCTGCACGTGTGCGACCGCGAGGCGGACATCTTCGAGTTGTACGAAGCGTGCGTGCAGAGCAACGCAGGCTTTGTGGTGCGGGTGCATACCGAGGGCCGGTCGCGTCAGGTGTACGACAGTCACCAAGGACAGGCCGAGGCGCCGCTGACGGAACTGATCCGGAGCACGCCGGCGTGTGGATCGACGACGCTGGAACTCCGCGCCAGGCCCAAGAGCCCGGCACGCCGCGTTCGGTTGCAGATCAGCGTTCGGCCCGTGCGGGTGCCGCCGCCGCGCATCCGCGATCGGCGGCGGACCAAAGGGATCCCTCCCGTGCCGGTCTGGGTCGTGCGGGTATGGGAGCCCGAGCCGCCCGAGGGCGTGAAAGCCATCGAGTGGACGCTCGTGACCAGCGAGCCGGTGCATGACCAGGCTGATGCACGCCGCGTGATCGACTGGTACCGCACCCGGTGGCTCATCGAGGAATACCACAAGTGCCTCAAGAGCGGGTGCGCGGTGGAAGACCGCCAGCTCGAGACCGCCGACCGTCTCAAGCCGCTGGTGGCGATGCTGGGCATTACCGCGGTCCGGCTGCTGCAACTCAAGATGGCGGCTCGACAGACCCCCGATCGGCCCGCGGCCGAGATTGTTCCAGAGGTCTATGCGATTGTGCTGGGGCTCTACCGCAACGAGCCGCCGGAGAAGTACACATGCCGCGCATTCTGGCGTGGCGTGGCCGCGATCGGCGGCTTCATGGGCCGCAAGACCGATGGCGATCCCGGCTGGCTCACCCCCGCAAGACCGATGGCGATCCCGGCTGGCTCACCCTCTGGCGAGGATGGCAGCAACTCGAACTGCTCGTGATCGGCGCCCAGCTCGGACAAACATCAAGGAAGAGATGTGGGGAATGACAAGTGCCGAGCCAGAGGCATGAAGATCTATGAAGCGGTGCAATGCTTGTTGGTCGGCGATGGTCGCCGGCCGGGGATGCACGGGAGCGGTTCATGGAACGTCAGAGCAACTTCATCGGGCTCGATGCGCACAGCCGGACCTGCGATGTCGGGTGGATGACGCCCGCGGGTCGGCGTCGGGAGGTGTGGAAGGTCCGGACCACGATCCCGGAGCTGACCGAGGCGATCGAGCGGGTGCCGCGGCCCCGGAAGCTGGCGATGGAGGAGGGGCCGATGGCGGACTGGCTGCTGCGGCAGCTCAGGCCGCTGGTGGAAGAGCTGGTGGTGTGCGACCCGAGGCGCAACGCCCTGATCGGCGGCGATGGGGACAAGACCGATGCGCTGGATGCGTTCGCGCTGGCGGACCTGTATCGGGGGGGCTATCTTCGCGCTGTGCACCACCCCGAGTCGATGGACCGCGAGGTCTTCAAGCGGCACGTGGCGCTGTACCACGACCGTGTCGAGCACCGCGTGGGCGAGGCCAACAAGGTGCTGGCGCTGGTGCGCCGGTACGGCGTGGTGGTCAGGGATGCGGACCTGGCCGATCCCGAGCGCCGCGCGGCGGTGATCGCGGCTCTGCCCGAGGACCCGACGGTGCGGCTGGATGTGGAGTTGCTGCTGTCGGGGTACGACAGCGCGAGCGACCAGGTCCGGCGGGCGCGGGCCGTGCTGGTGAAGCTGGCCAAGAAGCACGAGGTCGTCAAGCGCTGGACGGGAGTCCCCGGATTGCGCTGGGTCCGCGCGGCGACGCTGCTGGCGTACCTGGACACCCCGGACCGGTTCCGGAACAAGAGTGCGCTGTGGAAGTACCTGGGGATCGGCCTGCAGAAGCGGGTCAGCGGCAAAGGACCCGAGGTGCTGCGGCCACCGACACGGTTCAACCGGCATCTCAAGAACGCGATCCTGGGCGCGGCCATGACGGCGGTCAGGGCCAAGGACAACCCGTTCGCGGTTCAGTACCAGAAGCTTGCGGAGCGCGGAGTCGCCCCCCGCATCGCGCGTCGCACCGTGGCGCGGACCATGGCGGCGGTGATGTGGGGGATGTGGAAGCACGGCGGCGAGTACCAGCCCGGGCGTGTCGGAGTGCCCGACGGGAAGGAGGGCGCCAGGGACGCGGATCGTCCACGGCCAGGGCCGAAGTAACGGTCAATCGCGGCGGAGTTCCTTGGGTGGCATTGGCCCAGAGCCCTCGGGCATGACTGAGCCCGCCGCGTGTGTTGATGATGTCCGGAGATCTTCATGGACCCCTTTGGGAGTCCCCCAGAGGTGCCTGACGACCCCGTTGGGGGGTTCGCTCAAGACCAACCAAGATCATCGGCGAGGCTGAGACGATTCGATGTGCGGACCGATGGCGTCCACCGACCTGTGGAGACCGACATTCGGGCAACGGCCTCGCCGTTCACTGGCTGACGGATTGCACCTGCGGGAAGTTCACCCAACGGCAGCGATTCGAGGCGATGGCGTGTTGACTTCCCGCTTCATAGAGGTGCCACACGACAGAGTCATGCCACCCGCCGGAACTCAGCGGCGTCGGCGACGCATGATGACGCCGGCGCCGAGGGCGAGAGTCGCCGCGGCGGAGGGGGCGGGGACGGGGATGCACTCGGTGTCGATGACGACCTGGTCTACGTAGGCGAGGGTGCCCATGGGGAAGAGGTGGACGACTTCCTTTTGCGGGCAGGAGGGGACATTCCAGACGGAGAGCTCGTGGTACCAGCCGCCCGGGAGGGGCGTGATGGTGGAGGAGAGCTGGGTGAAGAGGCCCGAGCCGGAGGTGACCTGGACGCCGAGCGGGCCGCCGGGCACGGGGGCCCAGTAGGTGATCTGGAGCCAGAGGTTTTTCTGGTGGATCGTGACGCCGGTGTTGGGGACGAAGAAGTTCAGGCCACCTCCGCCCGCGGCGGAGTTGAGGTCCCAGACATCATTGCGGCCCATGAATGTGGGGAGGAACGTGGCGGGCGCGAGGGGGGTGAAGAGCGCCCCGGCGCCGTAGGGGTTGTTGTAGGGAAGGGCGTCGGGCGCGCCGCCGGCGGGGCCGGCGGAGAAGTCCCAGTGCTGGACGGTGGTGCCGGGGTTGAAGCGGAACGGGGGCGGGGTGAGGTCGTCGGCGAGGGCGGGGGCGATGAGGGTGAAGATTGGAATCAGAGCAGCGGCTTGGCGCATGTCAGGTCTCCCGTGCGGCGCGTGTCCGGCGCGCACCGATTGGACTGCGGCGGCTGGCGTCGAATCTTGCAGCACGGATCGAGATTGCACGCCCTGAAGGCCGGCCGGGGCGTGAGAACGGGAGTTTCGCCGCCCGGGGGCTCCGGGTATGCTCAAACGAGGTATGCGGATGGCACACGAGAGTGCAGCGGTCGGGCAGCGCTGGCTGACGCCCCGCAAGGCGATGGTGGTGGTGCTGATTGTTTCGGGCCTGCTGCACCTGCTGATGGCGTGCTCGTCGCCGCTGATTCTGACCCCCAACTCGCAGGAGTACATCGAGGCGGCGAACGCGCTTGTGTCCACGGGGGAGCTGAAACTGACGGCGATGCGAACGCCGGGGTATACGTTCATGCTCGCGGGGATTTTCTCGTTTACCGGGCCGAACCCGATCGGGGTCCTGCTGGCGCAGCACGCGGCGGGCGTTGCGATCTGCTGCATGCTGGCCTGGTGCGCCGGACGGCTGGGCGGGGCGCGGGTGTCGGTGGCCGTGGGCGTTGCGGCGGCGGCGGACCCGTGGCTGCTCTCGATGGGGAACTATGCGCTGGACGAGATTCCGACGGTGCTGTTCATCGTCGGGGCGGCCGGGGTGGCGCTGTGCTGCCGGTCGGCGCGGTGGAGAGTCGGGCTCATGCTCGGGGCGCTGCTGGCGGGCGGGTGCCTGATGAGGCCGGTGGTGCAGGTGATGGTCCCGCTGATCGCGGGGGCGTGGGTGGTCGGGCTTGCGGTCTCGTGGCGGCGCCGGGCGGTGATGATGGGGGCCGTGGCGGTGGGGTTTGTGGTGACGGCGGGACCCTGGCTGGCGTACAACGCGAACCGGGGCGTGACCGGGTTTGCGCGCGGCTCGGGCTTGGCACTGTGGTACGGCGTGGCGATGTTCCACGAGCTGGATCCGGCGTACCCGATCGATGACGCGACTCGTGCATCGTTCAATGCCAACGTGGCGGAGAGCCACGCGGAGGGCGACCACTGGGTGATGAAGGTCTTGTGGGAGACGAAGGCGGAGACGTCTGCCGGCCAGAACGCGCTGCTGGGCAAGTGGGCGCTGGCGAGCGTCCGTAAGCGGCCCGCGGCGTACGTTGGCAACTCGCTGTACTGCCTCCTGTGGCAACTCGATGTCGGGATCCGGGGCAAGCCGCCTATCTATGACGAGATGCACATGTTCCTTCGACGGCTTTCAAGGGGCGGCGGGGGGAACTCCGCGGCGGCGCCGAACTTTCAGGGGGCGGGGGCGTTCCCCGGATGGCCGTCGTTTGTGATGCATTGGCGCGGTGGGCTGTTGGAGAAGTACCTGCTGTGGTTTGACCGGTCGATCCGTGGGTGGCCGCAGGTTCCGCTGCTCGTGTGCGCCCTGGCCTGCGGAGTTCTCGGGGTGTTGAGGAAGGAATGGGGGCTCGTGCTGGTTGTGACGGCCGGTCTGGCGCTGGTGGCGGCGAACTGCGCGCTGCTTGCATCGCTGACGAGGTACTCAATGCCGGCGTGGACGGTGTGGTACATCTGCCCGGCGGCGCTGGTGGCGCAGGTCAGAAGTCGGGCGGGGTCTTTTCGGCGCGACATGCGCGAATCCGATGTCACCGGCGTGTAACGAAACGCCAGAAGCGGAACGCGTGGCGGGTTCGGAGCGTCCAAGGACGTTACAGTCTTTGAGCCGGAGGGCGTTGCCGGCGCGCTCATTGTGGACCGTCACCCACCTTCTCGCTGCTTCGCCTTTGACCGTTGCTCGAGCTCCCTCGAACCGGGGAGATGAAACCAGGAACCCTGCCATGAAACGAATGAACTCGTGCGTGATCATCGCGGCCGCGGGATTGGCTGCGACGGCGCTGGCGCAAGAGAAGGTCGCCCACAAGGGAGACGGGATTCGGCAGTCTCCGCCGATGCCGATCAAGAGCTTGACGCTGTACCGGTCGGGGGTTGGCTACTTCGAGCGGCGCGGGATGGTCGATGCGGGCCAAACGGTGCAACTGAAGTTCAAGACCGAGCAGATCAACGACATGCTCAAGTCGATGGTGATCCTCGATCAGCAGCAGGCACTGCAGAGCGTCGCGTATGGATCGAAGGAGCCGCTGGAGAGAAGGCTCGCGAGCTTTGGGGTGAATATCGCGGACAATCCGTCGATGGGGGATCTCTTGAACCGCTTGCGCGGGTCTTCAGTGAAGATCATCACGGATGAGGGGGAGCTCTCCGGGACGATCGTGAATGTCGAGAACCGGCCGACGGTGCTGACTTCGGCGGGGGCGCAAGGCGCGACGCAGACGGTGGCGAGCCTACCGTGGATCAGCCTGCTGACGGGGAAGGGTGTGCAATCGGTCAATCTGACTAAGGCGCGGGGCTTCGAGCTGCTGGACCCGACCCTGGCTGGTGAGTTGAACAAAGCTTTGGCGGCACTTGCTGAGCACCAAGCGGAGCGGGTGAAGGCGGTAGATATTTCGTTTGCGGGCACGGGGGCTCGGCCGGTCGTCGTTGCCTATATCCACGAGATGCCGGTGTGGAAGACGAGCTATCGGCTGGTGCTGCCGGAATCGCCGCAGCAGAAGGACTCCAAGCTGGATCTTGGCAAGGGGGGCCAGTTGACGATCCAGGGGTGGGCGATTGTTGAGAACACGACGGATGAGGATTGGGAGAGTGTCTCGCTGTCGCTCGTCGCGGGTCGGCCGGTAAGCTTCCAGATGGACCTGTACGAGCCGCTGTTCGTGTTCAGGCCGGAGATTCCGGTGCCGCAAGTGCCCGGCGTGCTGCCCCGGATGTATGCGGAGGGCGGGGCTTGGGCGGAGAAGGCGGAGTTGGGGAGGCGGCTTGAGGATCAAGACCGGCCCGCGCTAAGGCAATCCAGTGTGCCACGAATGGACCTGCAGAAGGCACTCAGAAGCGAGAGCGGCGGACGAGGAGAAGGCAAGGCGGGGTCGCCGGTCGCTTCGACGGCGGGAACCACCGGAGAATACTTCGGATACGCGAATCTCACGGACTACGCCGCGAACGCGGCGGCGCAGGGCGGGGAAGTGGGCGAGGTGTTCCAGTACCAGATGAAGACGCCGGTGTCGGTCTCGCGTCAGCGGTCGGCGATGCTGCCGATTCTGTCGTCGGGCATCGACGGCCGGCGGGTGAGCATCTACAACCGCGCGGATGGGTCGGAACACCCGATGCGGGGGATTGAGATCAAGAACTCGACGGGGATGCAGCTCATTCCCGGGCCTGTCAGTGTGTTTGACGGGACGGCGTATGCGGGTGATGCGCAGATCGGGCACGTGACGACGGGGGACAAGCGGCTTTTGGCGTACGCGGTGGACCTTGATGTGCAGACGCTCGTGAAGGACGACAGCACGAGCACGATCAAGAAGATCAGGATCGTCAACGGATCGATCGAACAGACGGTGAAGCAGCAGTCGAAGGCGTCGTACGCGTTTGCGAATAAAGATGAGAAGCGGGCGCGAACGATTGTCGTTGAGCAGGCCAAGGCCCCGGGGTGGGACCTCGTAGAGCCCACGAAGGCAGCGGAAGAGACGGAGGGTCTGTACCGTTTCGAGGTTGCACTCGCCGCGAAGGAGTCGGGGAAGATCGACGTGGTCCAGGAGCACACAGACCTGCAGCAGTTTGTGGTGACGCAATACGACGTGCAGACGCTGATCGGGTATGTCAAGGGCGGGACAGTATCGCAGAAGGTGGTGGACGCGGTGACAAAGGCCGCGGACATGCAGGGGGCGATCAACGAGACGCAGAAGCGGATCGCGCAGCTGGATGCGGAGCGGACGGCGATCGACCAGGATCAGAACCGGATTCGGCAGAACATGGGAACGGTGGCGCGGGACACGGAGCTGTATAAGAGGTACGCGGGGAAGCTCAATGACCAGGAGACGCGGCTGGAAGCTATGCGGGAGCAGCGGGAGAAGGAGCAGGGCGCGCTGAACCGGCAGCAAGGAGAGTTGCGGGCGTATGTGGCGGGGTTGAATGTGGAGTGACGCTAGAGCAATCCGCAAGTAGCAAGTGGCAAATGGCAAATGGCAAATAGGACATGTGGCGAGACGGCACCCGTAGGTTTTGATGGATCGCTTTTCTGAAGGGGTTCACGAGTATGAAGCGCATGATTGCATCGGTTGTCGCGGCGGCAGGATTGGCGTGTGTGGCGAGCGGCCAGGAGAAGGGGAAGGGTGGGCAGGACGCTCGGGTTGTGCCGCCGATGCCGATCAAGAGCTTGACGCTGTACCGGTCGGGGGTTGGGTACTTCGAGCGGCGCGGGATGGTGGATGCCGGGCAGACCGTGCAACTGAAGTTCAAGACCGAGCAGATCAACGACATGCTCAAGTCGATGGTGATCCTGGATCAGCAGCAGGCGCTCCAGAGCGTGGCGTATGGGTCGAAGGAGCCTTTGGAACGGAGACTCGCGAGCTTTGGGGTGAATATCGCGGACAATCCGTCGATGGGGGACCTCTTGAACCGCTTGCGCGGGTCGGCGGTGAAGATCATCACGGATGAAGGGGAGCTATCTGGAACGATTGTGAATGTGGAGAGTCGGCCGACGGTGCTGACCTCGGCAGGGGCTCAAGGCGCGACGCAGACGGTGGCGAACCTGCCGTGGATCAGCCTGCTGACGGGGAAGGGTGTTCAGTCGGTGAACCTGACGAAGGCTCGCGGGTTTGAACTGCTCGATCCGGCGCTCGCTGCGGAACTCAACAAGGCGCTCGCGGCTCTCGCGGAACACCAGGCGGAGCGGGTGAAGGCCGTGGACATCTCATTCGCAGGGAACGGCGCACGTCCGGTGGTCGTTGCCTATATCCATGAGATGCCGGTGTGGAAGACGAGCTATCGGTTGGTGCTGCCGGATGCGGGTGAGAAGAAAGACAAAGGCCAGCCGACGATCCAGGGTTGGGCCATTGTCGAGAACACGACGGATGAGGATTGGGAGAACGTGTCGCTGTCGCTCGTTGCGGGTCGGCCCGTCAGCTTCCAGATGGACCTGTACGAGCCGCTGTTCGTGTTCAGGCCGGAGATCCCGGTGCCGCAAGTGCCCGGCGTGATGCCGCGGATGTATGCGGAGGGTACGAGCTTTGCAGACAAGGCGGGGCTGGAAGCGCGGATGAGGAACATGGCCGTGCCGGCAAGCCCATCGGCGGCGGAGCCCAAGCCGATGGAGGAACGAGCGGCGATGAAGGCGCCGGGCCGGAGAGCGGGCCGGGATTCATCCGCGGGGCTCGCCATCGGCAAGTCGGAGATGATCACCGGCGCGAGCATGGTTGACTACGGAGCACCCGCCGCGGCACAGGCCGGAGAGGTGGGCGAGGTGTTCCAGTACCAGATGAAGACACCGGTGTCGGTGGCGCGGCAGCGGTCGGCGATGCTGCCGATTCTGTCGTCTGCGATCGACGGCCGACGGGTGAGCATCTTCAACCGCGCGGATGGGTCGGAGCACCCGATGCGTGGGATCGAAATCAAGAACTCGACGGGCTTGCAGCTCATGCCCGGGCCGATCAGCGTCTTCGATGGCGCGGCGTACGCGGGCGATGCACAGATCGGGCACGTCACACTCAACGACAAGCGGCTCCTGGCGTATTCGGTCGACCTCGATGTGAAGGCGCTGACCAAAGGGGAGGACACGAGCACGATCAAGAAGATCAGGATCGTGAGCGGTTCAATAGAACAAACGGTGAAGCAGCAGTCGAAGGTTTCGTACGCGTTCGCGAACAAGGATGAGAAGCGGGCGCGGACCATCATCGTTGAGCAACCCAAGCTTGCCGGGTGGGAACTCGTCGAACCGAAGAAAGCCGCGGAAGAGACGGAAGGGCTGTACCGCTTTGAAGTCGAGGTGTCCGCGAAAGAGTCGGGGAAAGTCGACGTCGTCCAGGAGCATACGGACCGACAGTCCTTTGCGGTGACGGGATACGACATCACGACGCTGATCGCGTACGTGAAAGATGGAAAGGTGTCGCAGAAAGTTGTCGAGGCGGTCCAGAAGGCCGCGGCGATGCAGAGCGCGATCAACGACACGCAGAACCGGATCACGCAGCTTGATCAGGAGAAGCAGGGCATCGACCAGGACCAGGCGCGCATTCGGCAGAACATGGGAACCGTGGCGAGGGACACGGAGCTCTACAAGCGTTACGCCACGAAACTCAACGACCAGGAAACGCGGCTTGAGGCGATCCGCGAGACACGGGAGAAGGAGCAGGCGACGCTGAACAAGCAGCAGGCGGAGTTGAACGCGTACATCGCGGGGCTGAATGTGGATTGACATGGAGTCACGAGCCAGGGCCACGGGTGGTGAACACGCTGCCGCGCCAGGTACGACGGGCATTGAAGCCTTGAACTGGTAGACTCAACCCATGCGGCTCTGGAAGGCGCCAGCGAAGAAGTCCGCACTTGGGCTGAACTGCCGCACCTGCAGCTACAGCCTGATGGGGATCTCGTCTCGGGTGTGCCCGGAGTGCCGGACGCTTGTGCTCGAGTCGCTGGAGGCACGCGACCGGGACCTTGGGATAGGTCTCTCGTCGAAACCGCTGGATCGTCAGGACCCAGGGCGGCGCCTCGTTCTTGCAGCCGTCGGCATCGCGGCACTTGCCATCGGCACATTCTGCAGCGTCCGATCGGCGCTCGTGATCCTCAAGGCGAGGCCTCCGGGCACACCGATCGCATCGGCACAAGTAAACAGCGGCGTGACGTATGCAGTGGCCTGCGTCCTGTGCTTTTCCGTGTTCTTCGGCATGAGGCGGCTCGTTGCCGGGCGTGTGTCGAATGGACGACGACATCATGGTCCGTTGTCCGACCTGATGCTTGCCGCGTTCTTCTTCTCGACTGGAGCTGGGTTGGCGTTCCTGAGCCTGAGCTCCCTTTCGGGCACCACATTTCAGTCGTTGTCGCGTTGGAGCAGCCGGACGATGTCACCCCAGCAGGGCGCCGTCTCTTTCGGCGTGCCGGCCCTGCTCAGCCTGGGATTGGGAACTCTGTTTGTAGTCTCCGTCATTCGGGATCGCGGTTCAGAGGAAGACGATGAGCACTTGAAGAACCTTCGTGAACACCTTCTGGTGGGAACCTGGGAAGACCGGCTTGCAGGAACGAACCGCGATGAGAACCCGAAGCACTAGATGGAAGGGCACGTACCGGAGGCGCCCGTGAGGGCTCGGCTCTTTCGCTGTGCCCTCGCCCTGGTATTGGGCGCACTCGTCTTTGCCACGATGGCCTACGCGGCCACGCGGCTGTACTGGGTATCGATCCGCGAGACGCATCGCGTAGCGGAGTGGGTCGGCATCATGGACCCCAAGGGAGACCTGGGCGGTCAGGTCGCGGGGTTCAACTACCAACGGCATCCGAGGTGGGTCTACCCGGTGGGGCAGGCGCTGGGCGCGGCGGTGGCGTTCGGGCCGGGCGTGGTGATCTCACTGCTGGTGATGCAGCGCGTAGGGCTTGGATGGCGGGCGACGCTGTGCGGAAAGTGCGGGGCGCGGATGAAGGGGCTTGATGGACCGCGGTGCGCGGCGTGCGGGGGAGAGTTCTGATGCGCCCGATGATGCGGGTCATCGCGAAGCGCGTGGCGGTGGCGGTGGCCGCGTTCGTCGCGGTGCACACGTGGGTCTCGGTGCGGGAGCGCGAGTCGTACGGCATGCAGCAATGGATCGTGCGGCAAGCCAAGGCCGCCGGGTGCCAGCCGATCTTCGAATCCCGCGGCATGATGTGGGGGCCGGATGGGCCGTTCTTCGGCGAAGATTCCGAGACGCGCGTGTTCAACTTCCTGGCGAAGTACGGTCCTTGGTCGGCCGCTTTGTCGGCAGGATTTGTGGGTGCGATCGCGGTGTATGGAGCCACCATGGGGCTGGAGCGGTCAAGGGTGCTGGGGTATCGGGGAGAGACGCGGTGCGGGTGGTGCGGGTATGGGTTGAAGGGGTTGAAGGAGGCGAGGTGCCCGGAGTGTGGGAGGGGGATTTGAGGGGGAAAGTGGCTTTGGTCGAGTTTGTGGACGATAATTGAGCAAGGTGGCGCCAACGACCAATATCCCTTTCCCGAATGACGCCCTGGCTCAGCTTGAACCGCTCGCGAAGCGGTTCGGTATGGATGTGCCGACGTACCTCCTGTTTCTCGCCCGCATCGAGATTCGCGGGCACGACAAAGAGTTTGCACGCGCGGCCAAGTTCGCATTTTCGAAGTTCCCGGAGACGCTCCGGAAACTCTCGCAATGATCTTTGGTGCGCTCACAAAGCCACCTCGGTTCCTGACGGAAGCCGAGGTGTTGTCACTTCACGAGGCTGCGATTCAGCGGTACGGCGGGAGCATGGGTCTTCGTGATCCCGGGCTCCTTGCATCGGCGCTCGCAATGCCGCAACAGGGTTTCAGCGGAGAGTTCGCGCACACCGTTCCGTTTGTCACGGCAGCGGCGTACGCGTTTCATATCTGCAAGAACCATCCGTTTGTGGATGGCAACAAGCGGACCGCGTTCGTTGCGTGCGTGACGTTCTTGTTCGTGAATGGATGGGAGTTGACGTCGGCGGATGAGGTCACCGCCGAGCAGATCCTTGGAATTGCAGAAGGACGGATCGACAAGGCAGTGTTCGAGCTTTGGCTCTCTGAACGCTGCAAGGCGCGGCCCTCAACCGAACTTCGAGACTTCTTCGCCAGCCTGAGATATGAGCAACTCGCGTCGATGTTCGTGTCGCTCGCGGCTGGACCTGTTCACGAGCGGGTGGCCAGCATAATTGAAGCAGCCACTGCGATACCCGCGGTTGATGAGGCCAATCTGGGGGCTGTAGCGGCAGAACAAGCCGGCGACGCCCAGAACGCGGAGATTCTGAGACAGCATGCCTTGCTGCTCACGGCGATGTATCGCATCGCGGAGGATGCGGGCCACGGTTGGTGACGCGAACGTTGACCATCTCTACTTCCGGCCAGGGACTCCACGAGTTCACGGATGAAGTTCGCGCGGTGGTCGCCGCGGCGAGAGTTCGTGAAGCCTTGTGCACGGTATTTATCCGGCACACATCGGCGAGCCTGATCATTCAGGAGAACGCGGACCCATCGGCGAAGCGGGACCTGGAAGCCTGGCTGAACCGGCTGGCGCCAGAGGGCGACGCGTTGTACACGCACAACGATGAAGGGCCCGATGACATGCCGGCGCATGTGAAGGCGGCTCTCACGGCGGTCTCACTTTCGATTCCGATCGTGGGAGGGAAGCTGGCGCTAGGGACGTGGCAAGGGATTTACGTGTGGGAGCATCGGCGGGCACCGCACCGGAGGCAGGTTGTGGTCCACGTCGCGTGAAGAAGGAGATGCTTGATGAAGGAGAAGGCACAAGGCACCAGGCATCGAGGCACAAGGCTGGCTGCTGGCAAAGCGGTTGAAGTTGGTGAACGCGTGTACTTGAGGTTCCCGACTGCGGCAGATCGAGAAGAGCTAATCGCGCTGAAGCGCGGCAGTCGGAAGCACCTGGCACCCTGGGAGGCCTCACCCATCGGCGCCGGGGACATGTTCGGCGCGTGGTGGTTCGGACGGTTCCTGAAGTCGAGCAAGACCGAGCGGTCGCGGCGGTTTGTGGTGTGCCTGCGCGAGACGGAGCAGATCATCGGGCAGATCGGGCTCGGCGACATTTCCCGCGGGGCGTTTCAGAGTTGCTACATGGGGTACTGGATCGGGGCGGAGTTCACCAGGCAGGGCCTGATGTCCGAGGCGGTTCGGCTCGCGCTACGGCATGCGTTCACGAAGATGAAGCTGCATCGCGTGGAGGCCAACATTGTGCCGCGGAATCGGGCGTCGAGGGCTCTGGCGAAGAAGGTGGGGATGAGGTACGAGGGCACGGCGAAGCGGTACCTGCGGATCGCGGGCACGTGGGAAGATCATGAGCATTGGGCGATGACGGCGGAGGAGTGGAACCGGTAGTCGCGCTCAGTCCACATCATCCATTCTGAGCGTCTTGTGCACGCGCCCCTTGCCGGGGCCGAAGCCGTCGTCGAAATCGAAGACATACGCCTGGCCGGTGCGGAGTTCTGCCTCGCGGATGGGGAGGCCGCGCTCAAGGACCCAGGCGAGTTCGCCAAGAGTGGGGTTGTGGCCGACCAGCATGAGGCGGCCGCGATCACAGTAATTGGTTACGACGCCGATCGCTTCGGAGACGGAGTGACCCGTTTCGAGATCACGGACGATCTCGAGCGGGCACTCGAGGCGTTCCTGGATGAGGCGAGCGGTCGTGATGGCACGGGTGAGGCCGCTGGAGAGGATGAGGTCGGGGCGTTTCTTCTTGCCGGCGATGGCGTCACCGAGCCAGCGGGCCTGGTCTTGGCCACGGGCCATGAGCGGCCGGTCGTAATCCCCGCCGGACGGGGAGGTCTGCTGGGCCTTCCCGTGACGGATGATCCAGAGGCGCATGGGTGCTCCGTGGCGGGTGGTTCTTCCGCTTCTCGTGAGTCAGAGATTACCACACCTACGCTCCCGCATGACTCATCGAACCGCGGCCGTGCTCTCGATCGGGGATGAGCTGACGCTGGGGCAGACGCTGGACACGAACTCGAAGTGGGTGTCGGATCAGCTGTTGGCTCACGGCGTGGTTCCCATCGAGCACGCGACGGTGCCGGACGATCGTGCCGCGATTGCTCAGGCGATTGGGCGGTTGGCCGGCGCGGCCGACCTGATCGTCGTCTCGGGCGGGCTTGGGCCGACGGCGGACGATCTGACGAGGACGGGTCTTGCGGATGCGATGGGGGATGAACTGGTGGAGGATGCGGCGGCGCTGGCCCAAATCACGGCGTACTTCGCGGAGCGGCGGATTGCGATGCGGAGGATCAACGCGGTGCAGGCGCAGCGGCCGCGGAGCGGCGCGTGCCTGCCGAACCCGAACGGAACAGCGCCGGGGTTGCACGGCGTGGTCCGTGTCGGCGGCCGCGAGGTGGACGTGGTGTGCCTGCCGGGGCCACCCCGCGAGATGAAGCCGATGTTTGAGGCCCAGGTTGTGCCGCGACTGAGGCTGGAGGCCGGACGCGTGGTGGTGACCCGAGCACTGCACACATTTGGACTTGGGGAGTCGGAGATCGCGACGCGCCTGGGGCCGATGATGGATCGTGATCGGAACCCCATGGTTGGGACAACGGCGTCGCAGGGAGTCGTGTCGTGCCGCGTGCGGTATGAAGGAAACGCTGAGGGCGCCGCGGCGGGCATCGCCGATTGCGAGCGGGTGATTCGTGAGAAACTAGGGGTGTACGTCTTCGGGACGGAAATCGACACCCTGGCGTCGGCCGTGCTCGACCTGCTTCGAAAGCGCCGCGAGACGCTCTCGAGCGTGGAGTCGTGCACGGGCGGGATGCTCGGCGCGATGATCACGGACATCGCGGGATCGTCCGATGCGTACGCGGGCGGGTGGGTGACGTACACAAACGAACTGAAGACGACGCTTGTGGGTGTCCCAGAAGAACTCTTCGCGCCGGGCGGGCCGGGGGCGGTGAGCCGGGAGACCGCGGAGGCAATGGCTCGGGGCGGGCTGGACCGTTCCGGCGCGGATCACTGCCTGGCGATCACCGGGATCGCGGGGCCGGGGGGCGGGAGCGCGGACAAGCCGGTCGGGACCGTGTGGATCGCGCGGGCGAGCCGCGGGCAACTGGCGGGCGGCGCAGGAGTGCCGCCGCATCGAGTGGAAGCGCGTCGGTTCTTGTTCTCGGGAGAGAGAGCCCACGTCCGTGACTGGTCCGTGCGAAGTGCACTGGCGATGCTGCGATTCTGGTTGATCGGAGAGAAAGCGAAACTGGGGCGGGAAGTCACGGACTGAGGCGTCACGCCGCGCTCAGCCGCCGGAGGCGGAACGGCCGGTCTGGCCAACGCCCTGGAGCCGGGCGCCCGGGCGGGACGAGCCGACAGGCCGGATGATGATGCCGAAGCTGGTCTCATCGGTAATGTTGTTGAAGGAACTCACGAACCCGAGGGTGACGCTCGGGAACTTGCGGGTGAGCTGGCCGGTGACGGACTGGAACTCGCCGAGGTTGGTGTCGTACGCGCCGGAGAGATCGAGCGAGTACTTGGTTGTGAGTTCGTACGCCGCGCCGAGCACCAGGTAGGTCTGATCCTGAGAGTTGATCGTGCGGAGGTCGGCGTACGTCGAGAAGTCGGGCGTGTGCTGGAGGGTGCCGCCGAGGGAGGTGCGCTGGAGGTGGTCGTTTTCGAAGTCGTACACGGTCAGCCCGCCGAGGGCGAAGACCTCGGAGACCTGCCAGGATGCCGCGAGATCGCCGAACGAGCCGCCGAGGTTGGAGAGCTCGGGGCGATAGTCGATGTAGCGGCCGATGGGCGACTCGGTGTCGACATCGCTCGACGATTCGGTCAACCCGGCGTTGAGCTTGAAGACATCGACAGAGCGCCACCGGCCCGGGCCGCCGCGCTGGGTCTGCCAGGTCTGGTTGACGGCGAACCTCGTGGCGGTGCCCTCGGCGAGGGACTCGACGTCATCGTCGTACACGGGGAGATCGATGCGATCGATGCTGGAATCCGCGTGCCAGACGGAGAGGCTGGGCTGGATGATGTGGCGGAGGCGGTGGAGGTCGAAGAGGCGGGACTCGACATCGTTGTCGATGCGCTGCATCTCGGTGGCGAACGTGACGCCCTCGGCGCCCCAGACGCGGTTGGCGCTGTCGGCGCCGGCGCCGCCGGAACCGGTGAAGGTGTCGAACTCGTTGTCGTAGAGCGTGAGGCGGCCGACGATGTAAGGCTGGACGGTGATCGGGCCGGCCTCGAGATTGAGGTCGAGCTCGTGGCGCGTGTCAAAGCGCGTGACGGGGTCGTCGATGTAGCCTTCGAGCTTGAGGCGGTCGGCGATGGATTGGGTGGGGTTGATGCCGAAGGCCTTCTGCGACCGCGTCGGGTCCTTGAAGCCGAACTCATCGGCCCGGGACTCGTCGAAACGGAGGCGGAGGCGCGACAGGCGGTACTCGGAGGTGTACGACAGGAGGCCGGGGGCGTCGTCGATCACATCATCCGCGACCCGGGCGTAGCCGATTTCCGGGGTCTTCTCCACGGTGTACCCGGGCGTCTGCTTCAGGTACTGGTTCGAGATGAAGTCGTTGAAGCTGCCGCGGGCCGCCGCCCACAACGCGGAGTTCTCTCTCAGGCGGCGGAGCTGGACCGCGCTCGCGAGTTCGCGGCGGGAAGAGGCCATGGGCTCGAAGAACCCGTCGAGGAATGTCTCATCGGAGATGTAGACACCTTCGGCGGCGACGGACCATTCTTCGTCGAGCTGGGCGCGGTGCTCGCCGACGAACATGCCGCGCCACTCGCCGTCGAACTCCTTCTTCTCACCGGTGACCAGGACGTCGCGGCCGTAGTCCTCGGGCAGGGTGTACATGATGAGGCCGCCGGAGACGCCGGTGCGGGCCCAGTTCATGCGTGTGCCGAGGCCGACGCCGCGGCCGAAGTGCCAATCAACGAGCAGGTCGGCGTCGTCGTCACCTTCGGGATGGATACCGAGAAGGCTATAGAGATTCCACGTGGTGCGGAGCGTGGTTCCCGAACCAGAGTTGGAGTCGACGCTGACGTTGCGGATGGGGATGGCCTGCGGGTCGCCTCGGAGGATGGGCCAGTAGAAGAAGGGGATGCCGGCGGCCTGAAGAGTGATGTGGCGGGCGTCGACGGTGATGCGGCTGTCGCCGTCGGCGGTCTTGCGGCGAGTCAGCGTGACGGACCGGGTGCCGAGGGCGAAGTCGGGTTCGAAAAAGGCGGTGTTGGTGAGCGTGGCGCCGGTGGCCTTGAAGGTGTTGGCGGATTCCTGGCTGATGGTCTTGGCGCGGACATAGAGCGGGAGCCCGCGCTTCTCGTCGTAGGTCCAGAAGACGGCGTCGAGCAGGATGGCGCGGTCGTCGCGGAGCGAGTAGAACACCTTGGGAGACCGGACGGTGTACCGGCCCGCGGGGGTGACGATCGTGGCGACGACGTCGCCCTCGAGATACAGGCCGCGGACCTTGGCGGCGTCGAACTGTCCCATGTCGCGCGGGGCATCGGGGTCGACGAAGAGGACGGCGCGTTCGGCGGTGAGTTCGAGGGTCTGGTCGCGTTCGCGTTCCCAGTACTGGATGGTGACGCCGCCGGTGAGCGTGGCGGCGACTTCATCCTTGTCGGCGACGGTGGTGAGCTCGCCGCGGCAGGAATAGGCGACGACACCGGTCTTGCCGAAGATGGGTTCATCGCGCTGGGCGGGCCCGAGGCGGTCCTCGACCTCGCGGATGCGGGCGGGGTCTTCGGTGGGGGCTGGTTCGAAGGGGCGGCCGAGGCCGGGGATGAGGGGAGGGACCGGCAGGCCGCGGCGGGCGAGGTCGTCGGGGCTGACGGTATCGGACTCGCGGCCCTGGAGCTGCGTGCGGAGCTTGATGGCGAGGGCACGTTCACCCTCGCGGAGAAAGGCGGCGTCGGATTCCGGCGGGGGGCCGTCGATGGCGAGGTCGTGCTTGAGGCGGACGTCGCTGGCTTTGATGACGGCCTGGACGGGGAGGCGGTCGGCGGCGACGCCGACGGTGGGGTCTTCCTGCGGGGTGAAGACGCGATCGAAGTAGACGAAGACCTGGTAGACGCCGGGGGCGGCGCCGGCCTGGCCGGGTTCGAGGGGAGCGAGCCAGACGGCGGCGCGGGCGGCGTTCCAGGGATAAGTGCCGAGTTGAACAGAGGCATCGCCGGAGAGGAGGAGCCGCTGGACGGGGGCGCCGGTGGAGCCGTCGGGCTTGCGGGGTCCGGGGACGGTCCAGCGGTAGATGCGAGTGGCTTTGAACTCGAGGGGGCCTTCGACGAGGGCGGGGGTGAGGCGGAGGCCGGCGAAGTTTTCGCCGGTGATGTCGAGGGGTTCGATACGACGTTGAGGCGCGGGGACTTGCGCGCTGGAGATGCAGGGCGCGGCGAGGCCGGCGAGGAGAAGGAGGAGTGGGATCATGCCGCGTCCGTGCATTGGGGGACGATGCTATGGGAAAGGGGGGCGGGGCACAACCGGGGGAGGGGTGCGGGAGGGGCGGGAAGCGGGGGGAGAAGAAAATGGCAAATGGCAAATCGCAAATGGCAAAGCGGGACGGAAAAAGAAGGTGCTCAAGATGAGAGAGAGGGTTTTGAGCATCTTGAGATGAGAGGGCGAAGACGCGGTTGTGTACGAGCGAGCTGGCGCGCCTTTCGGGTGGAAGGCGGTGCCGGGGAGAGATCATTTTCTCGCTTGAAACGAGGGGACAGGGGCGGGTTGCGAAGTTGGGCGACTGCGGTTGTGCGCACGGATGCGGTCGCGATGTTTTGAGGGAGGAGAGGAACTGCCGTTGAGATTCAAGGTGCTCAAACACCGCTGTTTGGGGGATTTGTCAGAGTTGCTCGTGGGAGCCGGCCGAATGAACCCACCCCCAGCCCCTCCCTCAGGGAGGGGGGCAGGATTGGGGCGGGGACTTCGTGGGAGTTGGTTTCAGGGACAACCGGCGGCGTACTTGTTGATGTAACACTGGAAGTCGGCGGCGTTGAAGAGTTCATCCTGGTTGCAGTCGGTGTAGGGGTCGTGGGCGTAGAAGTTCTGACCGTGCCGTGAGACGAACCGGTTCAGGAAGCACATGAAGTCGTTGGCGGTGAGGCGGGGCGAGGCGTCGGCGTTGTCGCAGTCGGCGTAGCACGAGCGGCCGCCGGCGCAGCCGACGAACTGGTTGAGGCCCGGTGAGTTGCCACCGGAATACATGAAGATGGACGGGCCGCGGGGGTCCTCGTTGAACACGGCCATCTCGGCGGTGAAGAGAGGGTTGGCGCGGCCGGGCATCACCTGCCAGGTCTCGCCGTTGAACTTGACAAAGCCGTGCGCGGGCTGGCCATTGAGCACCGTGGTCCAGCCCTTGAAGACCAGGGCCGGGCCCGAGCCATCATCGAACACGACCATCTGGTCCAGTCCGGCGTTGCCGGGGAATGGAACGGCCACCCATTCCTGCCCGTTCCACTTGACCAGCGGAACGGTCTGGCCGTTGATGCGGACCCCGCCTCCGGCGGAGACATACAGCTCCGGGCCGTTGCCGGAATCAAAGAGGCAGGCCCGGGTGTAGGCGCTCACAAAGCCGGTGCCCATGGCGTGCCACTGGTGGCCGTCCCAGCGGGCGATGCCGGAGGAGTTTGGAACTCCCTCGATGGAGGAAAACTGGCCGTGCACGTACAGCATGGGCCCATCGCCGAGATCGAAGACGTCCATGGTGTAGTTGAGGTTCTTGGACGGGTAGCCGATCAAGTGCCATTGAGAGCCGTCCCACTGCTCGAGGGCTCCGGCGGATGAGCGGCCGTAGATCACTGGGCCCTGGCCGTGGTCGCACATGCAGTAGGGCCAGTGCTCGGCGGTGGCGAAGCCGGGGGGTGGGTCCTGCCAGAAAGTTCCGTTCCACTTGTACCATCTGACGGTTGCGGGAGGCAGCGCGACCATGGCGTACAAGCGAGGTCCCTGTCCATCGTCGAGTACCACCGCAAGTTCACAGTTGAGCAGGGGCGGAATTCCGTTGTTCAGAACTTGCCACTCCCGCCCCGTCCATCGCTCGATGGTGAAATTCTGATTCATCGGGAGTGCGGGATCGAATGCTGCCGCGTACACCGCCGGTCCGGATCCATCATCGAACACCGCCAGTGGATTGCCGTGAGACTTGAGGCCTGCGAACGGGTCGGGCTTGATCCAAAAGCGATCACAGCGCTGCCCACTGGCGTGCTCTCCGGTGATTGCCACGAGCACACAGGCTGCCGTTACTCGAGTGTGCAGTGTCCATTTCATCCGTGCCTGCTCCAAGCAACCCGGCGCGCTCTCGCACGCCGGGTTCAGACAGTTCAAGGCATTTGCTCAATGATGAACTGCGTCGCCCAGTCGTCGAGACTGACGGGGTCGCGGGAAGTACCTGTTACCCATATTCGGCGGGTTGGTCCGTAGGTCGGAATGCTCGGCAGGTATTCCACGGCGATACCGGCGGGTGTGTCGTCGCCGCTACCCGTGCCAAAGTAGAAGGGCAAGTTCTGCGTCCAGGATACCGTCTTGGGCGGGGTTGACTGGCCGCCGTCGTATTTGATGGTCGCGAACCCGTAGCCGTCAAAGTCCTTCGTCTTGGCGGCCACGAAGATGTTGAATCCGGAATCCAGCGCGGTGTTGTCGTCGCGACCTTTGATGCAGCGCAGTGCAATTGGTTCTTCTTGTCCCAAACCACCCTGCACGTTCCAAGTCCCGCCTTGGAGCCAGTGCCGCTTATGTGCCGGTTGGGTAGGTGCGCCACCGGCCGCGCTGCGGTACACCATGGTCGCGACGCTCGTGTTGCCTAGTTCCGTATTCCGCGCTGAGCCTGTCACGACAATGAAGGGCACAGAGTTCGGGGCAGCGCCAAATACCAAGTCCATATCCACCGCTTTGCACGCGCGACCCGCTGGGTTTGAAATCGAGTTCGGCACCGACCACTGGTCATGCCACTCCAAATATGGGTTGTCGCATCCGTTCACGACCAGCGTGAAGAAGTCGGTGCGATTGGGATATCCCGGTTGGCCGGCGACGCCGGTTGTCCCGGCCACCACCACGTGGCTTTTCATGAACTTGATGCGGGCCGGCGCGGCCCAGGTGTCGAGCACACCAAACTGACCCCTGAAGGACAAGGGCCAGCCCGCGGGCACCACCCCGTTGCTCACCGATCCCGAACACTTGCCCGAACTCGGGCACAGGAACGGGATCGTTTCGGGGAGCTGGTAGGCCTGGATGACGATGTCGCCATACCCCGGGGTAGAGGACGTCGAACCGGTAATAAAGACCGTCGGGACGCCGCAGAAGTCGAGCGGCTGGGCGATGGTGATGTCCACGGGCTCGGGCATGATCGGCTCGTACCTGGGCGGCATAACCTCGTTCCCGGTTCGCCGGCAATACACAAGCGTCACCGACTTCCAGGCGTGCAGGTGGTAGTCACGCACCCTGCCCAGGACCGCCACGAAGTTGTAACACGTATCGTGGCCGGGTGTCACGAGGTCGGACGACTGATCCGTCGTGATCGCCACGACCTCATCGGGTGTGGCGTAGTCAATCCCCGTTTCAACGTAGTTGAATGTCTTCATCCACTTCAGGTTCAGGTCGAAGTCGTAGGCGAGGACGATGATGTCCGTCGTGTTATCGATCGAGTCGATCGTTCCGGTGACAAACACCCGGCCTTGCTCGGCCGTGGTGCCGAACTCCACGGCGGGGATGACCATGCCCTTGACGGCAAAGTGGGCGCCCGGCTGATAGTCGATTTCTCCGGTCGGCGGCGGCCAGGATGCGACGGCGTCGGCGGGCCCGCCTTCGGGGTTGTAGCGGGCGACGGAAATGAATGAACCGGTCGGCGTGCGCATCCGTCCCGCGACAAACACGCGATGGGCCTTGAGGCGATCGGTTGGGAAAGACACGCCATCTCCCTTTTCCTGCCACAGCCCGATCGCGGCGGCACTATCAGCGAGACCGGCTGGAGGAATTCCGGGGAACCGCATCACCAGCGGATCCGCCAGTGGCTGCGGCTGTGCCATCGCACGGTCAATACCCGACCCCCCCCCCGAACAGGAGTGCGAGCACTATCGAGAACCTGAGGCTCCGCTTCATCAGACTCACCTTTCTCCCGCCCCCAAAAGGGGAGTCGCCGGAGAACACACGCACGGCTCCAGACTCGTATACCCCCGAGTCTACCGCGCGGTTGCGTGGCCGCAAGTGCAATTCAGCTCACTTCACGGTCCGGAATCCACAGGAGTGTGGACGTTGGCGACTCACCTGGGCGCCGAACATTGTGCGGCGCGCCGCCCGTGCCTTCAGCGATCGGTCGTCGCCAGCTCTCGGCGAGCGCGGACTCTTCGGGCGGGGGTGCGGTCGCAGAGGATGGGGATGGCGAGGGCGGTCCAGCCGGTCTGGTGGCTGGCACCCAGGCCCTGGCCGGTTTCGGCGTGGAAGTACTCGTGGAAGAGGAGGAGGTCTTTCCAGGCGGGGTCCTTGGCGTAGCGGGTGTCGCCGGCGTGGCAGGGGCGCTGGCCGTTGTCATCGGGGAGGAAGAGGCTGCCGAGGCGGCGGCGGATTTCGGCCGCGGCCTGGGCGAGGTTGACCATGGTGCCGGAACCGACGGGGCATTCGACGAGGAGCGATTCGCCGTAGAAGTGGTGGTAGCGCTCGAGGGTTTCGACGAGGAGGTAGTTGAGGGGGAACCAGATGGGGCCGCGCCAGTTGGAGTTTCCGCCGAAGAGGGAGGTGTCGGACTCGCCGGGGGTGTAGCGGACGCGGTATTCGTCGGCGCTGTTGCGGAAGACATACGGGCGGTCGAGATGAACGCGGGAGAGGGAACGGATGCCGTGGGGTGAGAGGAACTCGCTCTCGTCGAGGACGTAGCGGAGGGTTCGTTCGAGGCGTTCGCGCGTGGGGATGGCGAGGAGGCGGTGCTCGTGCTCGTGGCCTTCCTGTTCTTCTTCGCTCATGTAGGAGATGTGGCGGGCGAGGTCCTTGCGGTTTTCGAGGAACCAGTTGAGGCGCTTGCTGAAGCCCTTGAGCTTCCTGATCTGGCCGGCCTCGAGGACTTCGACGGCGAAGAGTGGGATGATGCCGACCATGGAGCGGATCTTGAGGCGTGTTGCGTGGCCGTTGACGAGGAGCTGGTCGTAGTAGAAGCCGTCGTGGTCGTCCCAGAGGCCGGTGCCGCCGAGGGTGTTCATCGCGTCGACGATCGCGACGAAGTGCTCGAAGAACTTGGAGGCGACGTCTTCGTAGGCGGGGTCTTCGCTGGCGAGCTCGAGGGCCATGGAGAGCATGGTGCCGCAGTAGAAGGCCATCCATGCCGTGCCGTCGGCCTGTTCGAGGTGGCCGCCGGTGGGGAGCGGGCGCGAGCGATCGAAGACACCGATGTTGTCGAGTCCGAGGAAGCCGCCGGCGAAGAGATGCTTGCCGTCGGGGTCCTTGCGGTTGACCCACCAGGTGAAGTTGATGAGCAGCTTCTGGAAGGCGCGGGCGAGGAAGACGCGGTCGCGCCCGCCCTTGGGGCCGGTCATCTTGTAGACGCGCCAGCAGGCCCAGGCGTGCACGGGCGGGTTGACATCGCCGAAGGCGAACTCGTAGGCGGGGATCTGGCCGGAGGGGTGCATGTACCACTCTCGGAGGAGCAGGACGAGTTGGTCCTTGGCGAACTGCGGGTCGATCTTGGCGAGCGCGACCATGTGGAACGCGAGGTCCCACGCGGCGAACCACGGGTACTCCCACTTGTCGGGCATGGAGATGACGTCGCGGCAGAAGGCGTAGGGCCAGTCGGCGTTTCGGCCGCGGCGGCGGGATTCGGGAGGCGGGACCTGTCCGGGGTCGCCGCCGAGCCATTCATCGACGACGTAGTAGTAGAACTGCTTGGTCCACATGAGACCGGCGGCGGCCTGGCGGGCGACGTTTCTTTCATCGTCGGTGAGGTAGGCGGGCTGGCGGGCCTGGTAGAAGGCGTCGGTCTCGGCGATGCGGTCGGTGAAGACCTGGTCGAAGGACCTGGTGAAGGGGCGGGCGGAGGCTTCGGATTCGGCGGTGAGGCGGAGGCGGAGGGTGATTCGGCCGCGGGCGGGGATGTGGAGCTTGTAGTGAGCGGCGGCCTTGGTGCCGCTGCGGCGGGGGTTGACGGCGGAGGCGCTGGCGTGGATGACGTGCTCGTGGAAGGCGTCTTTGACGTAGGGCGTGTCGTTTGGCGTGCCGAAGAGGCGCTGGGTGTTGGTGGTGTTATCGGTGAAGAGGAGGTCGGGGTATTGGTCGCCGGGGCCGGGCTCTATGCAGAAACGGAAGCGGCCGAGCGTTTCGTGCGAGGCGGCGATGGTGCCGGGGCCTTCGGCGAGGAGGCGGGGCCTTTCATTGCAATGGTCGTGGACTTTGCCCCAGGACCAGACGTTTCGGAACCAGAGCGTGGGGAGGATGTGAAGGTCGGCGGCCTCGGCTGCGCGATTTTCGATGGTGAGGCGGATGAGGATGTCGTCGGGGCTGGCCTTGGCGTATTCGGCGGTGACGTCGAAGTAGCGGTTGTCGTCGAAGACGCCTGCGTCGGCGAGCTCGAACTCCGGGTGGGTCTTGTCGCGGTTGCGGTTTTCGGAGACGAGGCGGTCGTAGGGGAACTCGTGCTGGGTGTACTTGTAGAGCGCCTTCATGTAGGAGTGGGTTGGGGATGAGTCGAGGTAGTAGTAGCACTCCTTGCAGTCTTCGCCGTGGTTGCCTTCGGGGCCGGTGAGACCGAAGAGGCGTTCCTTGAGGATGGGGTCCTTGCCGTTCCAGAGTGCGAGGGAGAAGCAGAGGCGGCACTCGCGGTCGGTGAAACCGAGAAGGCCGTCTTCACCCCAGCGGTAGGCGCGGCTGCGGGCGTGGTCGTGGGGGAAGTAGTCCCAGCAGTTGCCGTCGGCCGAGTAGTCTTCGCGGACGGTGGCCCACTGGCGCTCGGAGAGGTAGGGCCCCCACCGCTTCCAGTTGGCGGCGCGGGTGTTGTCCTGCTGGAGGCGTTTGTCTTCGGCGGTCCGATTTGCGGACGGAGAAGGGCGCGGGGCCGAGCCTTTGGGCGCGGATCGTTTGGCCCGCGGCTTGGGTTGGGACTTGGACTTGTTGAGCGGCCGCGGTTTGGGCATTGGTTCATGGCCGCGCACGGTGCGGCTCGTACCTATCGTCATTTCAGGTTATCCGCTCCGGTGACTTCGGGGCAAACGGAGGGTTCGATGCTGTTTCGGCTCATTTACGACCCGCTGCTGGCGCACGCCTCGTACCTGATCGGGTGTCAGAAGACGGGGGAGGCGATTGTGGTCGATCCTGCGCGGGATGTTGACCGGTACTTGAGGCTGGCGGAGCAGGAGAAGGTGCGGATCGTCGCGGCGACGGAGACGCACATTCATGCGGACTTTCTGTCCGGCGGCCGGGAGCTGGCGGAGCGGGGCGTGAGGGTGTATTTGTCGGCCATGGGAGGGGCGGAGTGGTCGTATGGCTGGGTTGGCAAGAAGAGCGGCGGCGGGACGTATGACGCGGTGCTGGTGAAGCACGGGGATGTGATCAAGGTCGGGAACATTGAGCTGGGCGTGGTGCACACGCCGGGGCATACGCCGGAGCACGTGTGCTTTGAGGTGACCGATCGCGGAGGCGGGGCGACGGAGCCGATGGGGATACTGACCGGGGACTTCGTGTTCGTGGGCGACCTGGGGCGGCCCGACCTGCTTGAGTCGGCGGCCGGCGTGAAGGGGGCGGCGGATTCTTCGGCGAAGCTGCTGCTGGAATCGGCGCGGAAGTTTCGAACGCGGGCGGAGTACTTGCAGGTGTGGCCGGCGCATGGGGCGGGGAGCGCGTGCGGGAAGGCGCTGGGCGCGGTGCCGCAATCGACGGTGGGGTATGAGCTGCGGCATAACCAGGCGCTGATTGCCGCGGGGAATGCGGATCGGTTTATTTCGGAGATGCTGAGCGGGCAGCCGGAGCCGCCGTTGTACTTTGCGAGGATGAAAAAAGAGAACAGGGATGGTCCGCCGCTGGTGGGCGCGTTTCCTTCGCCGGAGGCGTTGACGGTGGAGGATGTGCGGAGGCTGGGGCGCGAGGTGGTGGTGATCGACACGCGAACGTGGACGGAGTTCAGGGCGGGGCACTTGCCCGGGGCGATCTACGCGCCGGCGAACACGAACTTTCCGGCGGTGGCGGGTTCGTATGTGCGGCCGGAGGATCGGATCGTGCTGGTGGCGGGGGAATCGGCGATGGAGTTTGTGCGGTGCCTGGTGCGGATCGGGCTGGACCGGGTTGAGGGGATTGTGTTCCCGCAGGTGCTGCAGGAGTATGCGAAGTCGGGAGGAAAGCTGGCCGCGACGGAGGAGATTGACGTTGGCGAACTCAAGCGGCGGATCGCGGCGGGCGCGGTGAGTGTGCTGGATGTGCGGCGCGGGGAAGAGTGGCAGGCGGGGCACCTGAAAGGTGCGGTCAACATTGCACACACGCGGCTGGCGTCGCGGATGGCGGAAGTGCCCAAGGACAAGCCGCTGGCGATTCACTGCTTGAGCGGGGGGCGGTCGTCGTATGCCGCGGCGTTTCTGGAGCGGCAGGGGTACAAGGTGGCGAATGTGGCGGGGGGATTTGGGGCGTGGGAGAGGGCTGGTGGAGAGGTCGTGCGATAGTGAGCAGGAGCGATCCGGCGTCAGTTCAGAGTCCCGCCGCCTTTCCACACTCCGGGCACGACGATCCTCCCGACAGGCCCGTCAAGTCGTATCCGCATTTCCGGCATGCCCCCTTCCGCGCCAACCGTATCGATCGGCGGTCACTCCGAAACACCAGGACGGAAACGGCGCTGAGCGCTGCGAGCGGCAAATAGAGTGCGATGACGACGCTCTGCCCGTCCTCCTTCCATGGAGGCATGCGGATGCTAATTGGACGCCAGTTCCATCTAACAAACTCGGGATCCTGTCGCGAGATCTCCGCGCTCAAGCCATCTGGGCAAAAACCCGGTGCCGGGTTGATTCGGTTGATACACAACTTGCCGCGCACCACCATGACTTGGATCGCGCTGGTTTCGGACCAGATGACGTATGCCATATACCACCGGCTGGCGAACCACACTGCAAAGACCAGAACGCAAAGCCCGATTCCAGTCCACATCGCCAAAGCACGGCCGCGGAGTCGCATGGCCTTCATGGTACGAATACAGTCTCGCGAAAGGATCCACATGGCCGCCACCCTTTCCACCATGCTCCCCCTCGGCACCACCGCCCCCGACTTCTCGCTGCCGGACACCAACGGCGGCAAGACCGTCTCCCGCGCGGACTTCAAGGGCAAGCCGCTCCTGGTCATGTTCATCTGCAACCATTGTCCGTTTGTGAAGCACATCCGGACGGAGCTGTCGCGGCTGGGGAGGGACTATCGGGGGAGGGTGGGGATGGTGGCGATCAGTTCAAACGATGCGGAGAAGTATCCGGATGATTCGCCGGCGAAGATGACGGACGAGGCGAAGGCGGCGGGGTACACGTTTCCGTACCTGTACGATGAATCGCAGGCGGTGGCGAAGGCGTATCACGCGGCGTGCACGCCGGACTTTTTTTTGTTCGACAAGAACCACAGGCTTGTGTACCGCGGGCAACTGGATGATTCGAGACCGTCGGGTCGAGGACCGGGGGGAGATCTGCCGGTGACGGGGAAGGATCTGCGGGCGGCGATGGACGCGACGCTGGCGGGGAAGGCGGTGCCGGGGGAGCAGAAGCCGAGTATTGGGTGCAATATCAAGTGGAAGTAGCGGGCCTTAGCGATTGGCAGAGCAGCCAGAGCCACACTCGGGACAACGATCGAAGCGGCCAGTTGAGTGTCCACAACTCGGGCAGAGGTCTTTGGCGCGGCGCATCCGCCGACAGCGCGCGCGCCGATACAGAACCACGAGCCCCGCTCCGACTATCGCTGGCGCATTGATCGACGCGAACTGAGCCGCCACGTATCCAGTGCCCAGTTCGGTCAAGATTTGATTCCCGAATCCCGGCTCTTGAAGTTAGCGTAATGAATCCAGTTCCACCATCCGAAGACTGGCAAGGCAATCAAGGCAAGCCACCATCGGAGCCGACCAAGACTTGCCGCGATAGCCGCTAAGGCGACACTGACTAAGAGCGTTGACACGATGGAGGGCATCTTGTCACCGATTTCTGCGAGCACGATCATTTCGGCCTATCCATTCGGCTTGGTCGGTCCAGTGTAGGCCCCTGCGGGGGCGGCCCGGCCATTTATCGATCAAGATTTGCGTCATTTTGATCGATATAGTTGCTGGATATCGATCATGGTGTGGAACTGGGAACAGCCCGATTGGCCGTCATTTCGCTGGGATGCAGGCCGGCTGGCGGAGGCCGAGCGCGTGTATGCGGAAGGGGCGGGCGTTCTGCTCGGGTCGGTGCAGCATCTGGCCGAGTCGGATGTGGAGCGACTGACGGTGGCGTCGATGAGCACAGAAGCGGTGACGACCTCGGCCATCGAAGGGGAGGTGTTCGACCGCGAGAGCGTGCAGTCATCGATTCGTCGTCATCTTGGGCTCGCCGCGCCGGTCCAAACGGCGCGGGCTGGGGAGGAGGGAATCGCCGCGCTGACGGTGGACCTGTATCGAAACTGGAGCGCTCGGCTGACGGACCGGACACTCTTTGCGTGGCACCGCATGGTGATGCGCGGGCGGACGGACCTCAACGATCTTGGCGCGTACAGGACCCACGCGAGCGCGATGCAGGTCGTGTCGCAGCGCGGGTACACCACGCGGGTTCACTTTGAAGCACCGCCGTCGCGGAGGGTGCGAGCGGAAATGGCGGAGTTCATTCTGTGGTTCGCGCGGACCGGACCGACGGGCACGGAGCCGCTTACGCCGCTGACGCGTGCAGCGGTCGCACACCTGTACTTCGAGTCGATCCACCCGTTTGAAGATGGGAATGGCCGAGTTGGCCGGGCGATCGCCGAAATGGCGTTGGCACAGTCGCGGGGCCGGCCGACACTCACAGCGCTGGCCGCCACGATTCTGAAGAGACGTAGCGAGTATTACGCGGCGCTGGAGGCGGCGAACAAGTCAAACGAGATCACGGAGTGGCTGGCGTGGTTCGCCGGAATCGGGATCGAAGCGCAGCGGCGGACCATAGCTGAAGTTGAGTTCTTGATTCAGAAGACGCTCCTGCTGGATCGGGTTGCCGATGTGCTCAACCACCGACAGCTCAAGGTCCTGCTCCGAGTCCTGGAGGAAGGGCCTGATGGCTTCACAGGCGGTTTGAGTGCCGGGAAGTATTCGGCGATCACCAAGGCCGCATCCGCGACCTCCACCCGTGACTTGGCTGAAATGGTCGACCTAGGCATTCTGAAGCGGACGGGAGAACGCAAGGGCACTCGGTATCACCTCGTCATCCCGCTGCGACCCGTCGCGCGGGTGACGGTGAGCGACAGCGGTCGCGTCTCGGGACTATGACCCGATTCAGGAACTCTTGTGCCACCGCCTCGTTAAATACGGCTCGAGTTCCACTGGAACTTCCCGCAAGCCGCGCCGCTTAGCCTTGGCCACGGCGTAGCGCAGAGAGTCATGCATTCGGCGGCGGACGTTGTCGGTGATGTTGAGTCCGAGCTTCTCCATCTGGTCCATCGCGAAGGCCCAGGCGTAGTACTCCTCGCGGCAGCGGGGCTTGTAGGTGTTGAAGCCGATGGCGTGGTGGCCGATTTCGTGGAGGAAAATGGCCGCGGACATCGGACCCTTGGGGCGGGGCGATTCGATGAGGCGGGCGGTGCGACCGTCGTGGTAGCGGAGTTCCCAGGCGATGCCGGACATGGCGGTGCGCCAGCGGCGGACGCGAACGCCGTACTTGGCGAGCATGTCGCGGGTCATGGCGTCGTAGCGGGCCTGCATCGGGACTTCGGGCGGATGCCGGAGAGTCACTGGGGCGGTGGGCGCTGATGAGGCGGACGACGACGACGCGGATTCAGGCTGCGGCTGGCGCCGCCGCGATGGGGCGGGCCGGGGCGCAGGGGGCTTGCGAAGCTCGGGCTTTCTGGCGGGTAGAACTCGTTCGACAAGATCCCAGAGTGTGAGCATCGACTTGTTCATTGGGGTTTGCCGCCGAGGAGTTGCTCGCCCGCTTTCACGCGCTGGCCTCGGGCGAAGTCCGGCCAGGGCATGGGTTTCTTTCCTGCGGGATGCACTTCGAGCAGGCGCAGCGTGGAATCGCGGCAGGCGATCAGGCCTTTGTCGGCATCGATGACGGATCCGCCGTCGCCCCTTGAGCTCTCCTCCGCGACTTCGCACCGGATGAGTTTCAGGGGCTGGCCGCGGAACTGAACGGTGACTCCGGGCCAGGGCGTGAGGCCGTGGATGCGGCGGCGTGCGGCCTCTGCCGTGTCGGAGAAAGCGACCCAGCCGTCGGACTTGGAGAGCTTGGGGGCGATGGTGACGAGCGACTCATCCTGAATCGTGCGGACGAGCGTGCCGCGGCGATAGTCACCCAGGACCCTGTCGATCAGCGCCGGCCCGTCGGCGGAGAGGAGGTCGTGCAGTTCGCCCGCGGTGTCGCGCGGGTCGACCTCGCGGCGGGATTGGCCGAGCACTTCGCCAGCGTCCATCCGATCGGCGAGGGTGATCACGCTGTTGCCCGAGACCTCATCGCCGGCGAGGATGGCGGCGTTGATGGGGGCGGCGCCGCGCCAGCGTGGGAGCAGGGAAGCGTGCAGATTGACGGCGAAGATGCCGTCGAGAAGGGCTCGACCGAGCTTCTGGCCGAAGGCGATGACGACCCAGGCGTCGGCCTGGTGAGCGCGGATGTCGGCAACGACGGCGGCGTCGTTGACCTTGAGGGGCTTGAGGATTGGGATGGAGAGGTGTGTGGCGGCCCACTCGGCGATGGGCGTTGGGGTAAGCGTTCCGCCGCGGCCTGCGGGCTTGTCCGGCTGGGTCACGATCGCGGCGACCTCGTGCGAGCGGGCGAGGTGCTGAAGGGTTGGAAGGCCGAATGCGCCGGAGCCGAGGAAGACGAGCTTCATGCCGCGGGAAGAGTAGTCGAGATCAAAGCCGCGCCGATTTCTCGAGCCGTTTGACGGCGGTGCGGTTCTTGAGGCGCGACATCTGGGTCATGCGGTCGATGATCAGGACGCCTTCGAGATGGTCGAACTCGTGCTGCCAGCAGCGGGCGAGGAGACCCGCGGCGGTTCGTGTGAATCGCTTGCCGTCGAGATCGGTGGCGGTGATGGTGATGTGCTCGGGGCGGAGAACATCGCCGAGGATGTCGGGGAGGCTCAGGCAGCCTTCTTCATAGGTGACGAGTTCGCCCTTGGGGTCGGAGAGAACGGGATTGATATAGATCACGGGCTCGACCGTGGCGGTCGGGGGGTCGGACTCGGGGGAGCGTCCCTCGCTTGGCGGGACATGCGCGACGAAAAGCCGCCAGGGGACTCCGACCTGGGGGGCGGCAAGGCCGATGCCTTCGGCTTCGTACATGAGTTCGATCATCCGTCGGGCGACGGCGCGGACCTCATCGGTTACCGAGGGAACCTCTCGGGCTCGTTCGCGTAGAACCCGTTCGGGGTAGTGCAGGATGTACAGGGAGGCGGGGTCCACGGGTGGAATCGTATGACGAATACGGGCGTTATTGGGCGCAGGGGGCTGGTGCCCCAAGCGGCGGCAGGCGACCCCGCACCTCGGTTACAATGGTGACCCGTACGCGGGGCGATGAAAGGACCATCAGGCTTGGCGTTGTTCAAGAGCAAGAAAGAGGCGGACCCGAAGGCTCAGGCGGACGGGGCTGGCGCGGGCGGTGGCGGGAATGGGGCCGCGGGAACAGGCGAGGCCGGGCCCCAATATTCGCCGGACAAGGCGAACCGGTTTTTCGAGCACGCGCGGACCGTTCACGAAACGACCAACTACGAGTATGCCATGCAGCTCTGGCTGCAGGGTCTGAAGCAGGAGCCCACGAGCATGCGGGGGCTCGAGGGGTTCTGGGCGTCGGCGGTGGCGTTCACCAGCGGCGGGAAGGCGGCGAGCAAGGACACGATGCGGCTCTTTGGCGGGCGGAGCGATGTCGAGAAGTATGTCGATGCTCTGCTGCAATGGGGCGTCAAGGCGATGGACCCGCTGCTCGCGGTGAAGGCGACGGAGGCCGCGGCCAAGCTGAACATGCCCGAGCCGACGTATTGGATCGGCGAGCGGGCGATGGGTGTGGCGGCCAATGAAAAGAAGCCCCGCAAGGAACTGTTCCTGAAGCTCATGGAGATTTTCGGGAAGATCGGTGCGTACGACAAGTGCGTGGAGGCCGGCAACGCGGCGATCCGGATCGACCCATCCGACGGGAAGCTGGCGGCGGAGGTTCGGAATCTCTCAGCGCAGGCCACCATGAGCCGTGGCGGGTATGACCAGACCGGGCAGAGCGGCGGGTTCCGGCAGAACATCAAGAACCTGGACAAGCAGCGGCAGCTTGAAGAGGCGGATCGCATCGTCCAGACCGAAGAGAGCATCGACCGGCTGATCCGGGACGCGAAGGTCAACTATGACGCGCGGCCGGAGGATCTCCCGACGATCACGGTGTACATCCAGCGCCTCAAGCAGCGCGGCCGGCCGGAGGATGAGAAGACGGCTCGCGAGTTGGCGTTGAAGACATTTGAGACGTCCAAGCAGTTCCGGTTCCGTGAGATTTACGGGGAGCTGCGGCTTCGGATGGCGTCGAGGAAGCTGGCGGAATATAAGCTCGCGGCGGAGAAGAACGCGACTGATGCCAAGGCTCAAGCGGCGTACACGCAGGCGAGACTGAAGTTCGCCGAGATGGAGATCGAGGAGCTGAAGCTGCGCGTCGAGGCCTATCCGACGGACCTTGGGTTGAAGTACCAGCTTGGCAAGCGTGACTTTGAGCTGGGCAACTTTGACGATGCGATTGCGCTCTTCCAGGAATCGCAGAAGGACGCCAAGCATCGCCTGGACTCGCTGTATTGCATCGGCCTCGCATTCCAGAAGAAGGAATGGGTGGACGAGGCGATTCACAGCTTCCGGCAGGCGCTTGAGCTGCACAAGACGCACAGCGACGAGCTGGGGACATCGCTTCGGTACTCGCTGATGACGGCGCTCGAGACCAAGGCCGGGATCGACAAGGACCTGTCACTGGCCGAAGAAGCGGACAAGATCGCGTCGTCGATTGCGATCCAGCAGATCAACTATCGCGATATCCGGGCCCGGCGCGACTCGATCAAGAAGCTCATCGGCGACCTCAAGCGGGGCTGAATCCCTGACCGCGAACTCCCCCACTCTCTCCACGCCGCAGATCGTCACCATCATCCCCGCGCGCATGGCATCGTCGCGGTTCCCTGGCAAGGTGCTGGCCGACGGGACGGGCCGGCCGCTGATTCAGCATGTGTGGGAATCGGCGTCGAAGTCGCGACGGTCGACGCGGGTGGTGATCGCGACGGATGATGAGCGGGTGAAGTCCGCCGCGGCACGGTTCGGGGCCGAATGCGTGATGACGCGGGCGGACCATCCCAACGGGACGAGCCGGCTGGCGGAGGCGGCGGGCGTGCTGCGGCTCCCACAGGATGCGATCGTGGTGAACGCGCAGGGGGATGAGCCGGAGCTTGATGCGACGCTGATCGATGCAGCGATTGAAGTGCTGGAACGTACTTCGGCGCCGGTCTCGACCGTGGGAACGCCGTTCCGGGCGGGTGAGAGGCCGGATGACGCCAATGTTGTGAAAGTCGTCCTCGCGGCCGATGGAACGGCTTTGTACTTCTCGCGGGCGAACATTCCCTTTCCGAGAGATGGCGCCGGCGTGGCGGCGGTGCCGCCTCTCCGGCATGTCGGGCTGTACGTGTATCGACGCTCGTTTCTCGATCAATACATGAAGCTGCCGCCGACGGACCTGGAGCGGACCGAGCAGCTTGAGCAGTTGCGGGTGCTGTACCACGGGTTCAAGATCGCGGTCGCCGTCCGCGAGACGAGCGGGTTTGGGGGCGTGGACACGCCGGAGCAGTATGAGCAGTTTGTGGCGCGGTGGCGGTCACGCGGCAGGTGACCGGTTTCGAGAGTCACTTTTTCGGCGCGCTGAGTGCGTCGATCCACTTCTGAATCAGGTCTCGGTCCGCGGCGTCCTTCTTGGACTTCTGAACTTCTTTCATGGCCGCGACGGCGCTCGGATCCTTGATCTGCACGAGCGCCTCCCCGGCGGCGGTCCACGCGCGGCGTTCACGGTCTGCCAGGAGCCTCACGAGCGCCGGGACGGCGACACTTGGGTTGTGGTGGGCGAGTTTGGCCGCGGCGTTGATGGCGATGGGGCGTGTGCGGTTGAGCATTCCCGCCTGAGCGTGGGCGAGAGCGACGGAGAGGCCTTCGGGGGCGTCGAGGGTGGCGAGGCCTTCGAGCGCGCCCTGGCGGATGCGATCGTGCTGCGACTCGATTTCGGCAGCGGCGATGAGCATCGGCACGCGGTCCTTGAGCTTGAGAGTGCCGATGGCGCGGAGGGCGGCGGCGCGGACTCGGGAGCTCTCTTCGCGGCCGGCGGCGGAGATGATCATGTCGCGAAGCCGGGCAACATCCGGCCCGTCGGGGTTCGCGGCGATGGCGGCGCCGGCGGTGTCCATGAGCGTTTCGCGCACATCGCGGCTCTTGGTCTGGGCGCGAGACACTTCGGCGAGAGAGGCGGTGTCCTTGCGTTCGCCCAGGGCGGTGATGCACTCCTGGCGGAGGAAGTCCGGGGCGCGGCTGTCTCCGGCGAGCTTGGCGAGTGCGGAAGCGCCGATGCTGGACGAGTCTGCAGCGAGGGCGCGGGCGGCCTGTACCCTGGAGACGAGCGTGGGCCCACGGTCGAGCTGCGCGAGCCAGCGGCGCATGGGCTGGTCGATCTTCATCTTCGCGAGCACGCAGAGGCCGGGGTCGAGCGCGACCATCGATGGCTCGCCCGCAAGCTTGAACTTCGCGACGGTCTTGCGTTCCTTGCCTTCGATGTCGCCAAGAGCGGCCGCGCCGGAGCCGGCCTTGGTTTCGGCCCATACGGGAAGGGTGAAGGCGAAGGCGGGGTTGTAGCCGTCGATGGTCTGCTTCTGCTCGATGGTGAGAACCAGTTCGCTCGTGTCGGCCTTCCACTCTGTGGCGACCTCGAGGTCCGGCACGCCGGGGTGGTAGCACCACTGCGAGAAGAAGTGCTCGAGCGTTTCGCCGGAGACATCTTCCATCACGCGACGGAAGTCGTTGGTCTCGACGAGCTTGAACTTGAACCGGTCGACGTAGACGGCGAGAGCGCGGAAAAAGACCTCATCGCCCAGCTTCGCCCGCAGCATGTGCAGGATGCTCGCGCCCTTGGGGTACGGGTTGGCGGCGCGGCCGAAGGTCTCGCCGGGATCACGGAAGTCCTTGCTCACCATCGCGGGCTGGTACGGGGCGTCGGCCCTGTCGGCGCGGGACACCGTGTCGAACTGGCGGCGGACGGCGGCGAGGTACGCATCCTTGCCGTCGCGCTGCTCCCACCAGAGGTTGGTGAAGTAAGTGGCGAAGCCTTCGTTGAGCCAGATGTGCTCCCAGCTCTTGCAGGTGAGCAGGTCTCCGAACCACTGGTGCGCGAGCTCGTGCGAGATCAGGCCTTCAAGGTCGCCATCGCCGCGGCCCTCGGCGGAGAGGATGGCGGTGTCGTACATCGTCGTCGCGGAGGTGTTCTCCATTCCACCGGCGCCGAAGTTCCATACGACGACCTGCGCGTACTGGTCCCACGGGTAGGCCGTGCCCGTGCGCTTCTCGAAGAGGTCGATCATCTTGCCCGTGTTGCCGTAGGTGGGCGCAATATCGCCGCCGCGGCCGGGGGGCACGTACACGGGCAGGGGCACGCGGTCCTTGCCTTTGCGTGCGACGTTCTCGACATCGAACTTGCCGACGACGAGGGAGACGAGATAGTTGACGTGGGACTTGTCCTGGAGCCAATGAAAGGTTGTGCGGCCGGATTGGCTGGGCTTGGGGGCTTCGGGCATTCGGCCGTTGGAGCTGACGATGTAGCCGCTGGGCACGGTGACGAAGAGCTCCGTGGTCAGTCGCACGTTTGGCGAATCGTGGCACGGGAACCAGTAGCTGTTGGTCTCGGCTTCACCCTGGGAGTGGAGCTGCGCTGCACGCCCGGGCCACGCCGGGGACTCGGGCGTCCAGGTGATGCCCTGCGGGGGATCGTCCACGGTGTACGTCGTCTCGATCTCCGCGGCCTGCGCGGGCGGGAGCGGCGGGTCGAACGTGAGCTCAAGTTTGCGGCCGTCGTGCCGGTAGATGACGCGCTGGCCGGCGGGCTTGACGGCGGTGACGGACTTGATGGTCAGGAGTTTCGCATCGAGGCTCAGCGTGGAGAGCGGCCGGGCGACTGGCGTGAAACTCAGGTTCTGCACCGCTTCCATCCGCGGCGTGTTCATGTCCGCGATGTCGAGGTGCAGGGCCATGTGGTGGTAGTCCACCAGCGGGCTTGGCGGAAACGAGAGGCGGCTCTTGCCGGTCGCGGCGTCGAAACTGCCGATGGGCCGCGGGGTTTCCTGGGCGAGCGCGGGCAGGGCGAGCCCGGCGGCGAGGACGGTTGCGAAGAGGGCGGGGAGAAGTCTCATCGCGCACCTCCCGCGACTGCGGTCGTGCCTTCCAGCGCCGACAAAGATTCCAGGGCGACCTGTCGCAGCTCCGGGGTGTCGTCCATGGATGCCCTTCGCAACGCTTCTCTCGCAAGAGGATCGTCGAAGTCTCTCAGATGCTCGGCGGCCTGGATCTGGGCGAACAGGGATTCGTGGCCCATCTGCCGGAGCCACATCGCCAGAGGCTTGCGGACGGACACGGGTGCAACGACGGTCAGGTTCGGATCGACGGTCACATCGGCGGGCTTGGCGTCGAGCTTGACCGTCAGTTCCGCATCGGTGGTGTTCATCTCGACCATTCGCACGTCGGTCTTCTCTCCCATCTTGATCGCGATCGGGAGGCTGAGCGCATACGCCGGGTTGTCGGCGTTGATCTTCTGCGTCTGCTTGAGTGTTACTTTGACTGATCCGGCGCCGTCGGGCTTCTCGGCTTCGTCGGGCGTCCAGTCGATGTCCACCTGGAGCCGCGGCAAGCCCGGCCGGTAGCACCACTGGGTGAAGAACTGCTCGAGGCTCAGGCCCGACGCTTCTTCGAGGCTGTGCCGGAAGTCGTCCGTTTCCACATGGCCGAGGCGGTGCTTCTGGAGATAGGCGTGAACACCTTTCCAGAAGATCTCGTCTCCCAGTCGTGTGCGCAGCATGTGGAGCACGCAGGCGCCCTTGGAATAGATGTCGTTGGCCTTGATGAAGTTTTCGAACGCATCGTTGTACTGCTTGGACACCATCGCGGGCGCGGCGGGCGCGGCGGTGCGGTTTCGGGCCCGCTGCGCGCTGACAAAACCGGTGATGGCTCGCTGGTAGTCGCGCCGGGCGCGGCCCTGGGGCGCTGCGGCCTCGGCCCAAAGGGCTTCGCCGAAGCTTGCCCAGCCTTCGTTCAGCCACGCGTGCTCCCACCCTTTGCAGGTCACGAAGTCTCCGAACCACTGGTGCGTGAGTTCGTGGGCGATGATTTCATCCTGCGTGCCGACAGAGGCCTTCGCGGTGGCCTCGGACATGGTGGTTGCGGATGTGTTTTCCATACCGCCGCTGTAGCCGCGGGCGAGCACCTGGGCGTACTTGTCCCAGGGATAGGTCTGCCCGTAGAGCTTCGAGAAGTGGGCCACCATGGCGGGCGTCGCGCCGTACGCCGCGGCGGCGGTCTTTTCGGTGCCGATGGGGGCGTAGAGGTAGTTGCACACTTCTGCTTCGGCAGGCGTCTTGGCCTCCAGCCCGACGATGGAGAAGCGACCGACGACGAGCGTCACGAGGTAGTTCGGGTGCGGCTTGTCCTGCAGCCAGCGCCAGGTCATGCGCGGCTTGCCGGAAGCGGCGGGCGTGCCGAGCGTCGCGCCGACCAATCGACCGTTGGAGCACACGACGAATGGGTCCTCGACCGTGACGATCATCTCGGTGGTGAGGCGCTCGTTGGGAAAGTCGTGGCACGGGAACCATTGCTTGTTGAACTCGGGCTGACCCTGGGAGTGGATCTGGGCGTACTTGTCCGCCTCTTCCTTGGCGGTGGCGCGCCCGCGGGTCCACGAGAGGCCGCCGCCGAGAATTCCCGAGGAGCGAGGCGTTTCGAGCGAGTACCGGGTCACGACGTCCACCGTCTCGCCCATTTTGATCGGCGCGTTGAAGGCGATCGTGAGCAGCCCCTGCTCGTGCGTGAACGAGAGCGGCTTGCCCTTGGCGCCGAGAGTGACGGACTCGATCTTGATGTCCTTGGCGTTGAGCACGAGCTCGGAGCGGGCCTTGCCGATGGGCGTCACGGTCAGCGTTTCTTCTGCCGTGAACGACCGCTTCTCCATGTCGGGGATGTCGATCGCCAGGCGCATGTGGAGGTGGTCGAAGTGGCGTGCGGGGGCGTAGTTGGCGACGTCGCGCCCGGTGGTGGCGTCGATGCGGGGGTCGTCCAAACGCGCCATCGCGGCGGTTGATGACAGGGCGCCAAGCAGAATCACAACGGCAGGAGTGCACATGCGGTTTCTCACATCGGAGGCGATGGTCCGAGTGTACCAGCACGCCGGCGCACCAGCGACGCGATCAAAGTCCCATCTCGCCGGCCGAATCGTGGCCCGCGGCGGTTTACCCGCGGTTCCACATCACCGAGCCATACACCGCCGAATCCCCCAGCTGCTCCGCGATCCTGATGAGCTGGTTGTACTTCGCGTTGCGGTCGCTGCGGCAGGGGGCGCCGGTCTTGATCTGGCCGCAGTTGGTGGCGACGGCGATGTCGGCGATGGTCGCATCCTCGGTCTCGCCGGAACGGTGGCTCATGACGGCGCCGTAGCGGTTGCGGCGGGCGAGGTCGACCGCGTCGAACGTCTCGCTCAGCGTTCCGATCTGGTTCACCTTCACCAGGATCGCGTTCGCGCACCCCTTGTCGAGCCCCTTCTGCAGGAACCTGGGGTTGGTCACGAAGAGGTCGTCTCCCACGAGCTGCATCTTGTCCCCGAGCGTGTCGGTCAGCAGCTTCCACCCATCCCAGTCGTTTTCCGCGAGGCCGTCCTCGAGCGAACGGATCGGGTACTTCTTGGCCCAGCCGGCCCACAGGCTCACCATGTCCTTCGAGCTGAGCACTTCCTTGGTGCTCTTGAACATGAGGTAACCCTTCTTGCCCGCCTTCTCCGCTTCGTTCCAGCACTCGCTCATCGCCGGGTCGAGGGCCACAAAGATCTGCTCGCCCCACGTGTACCCGGCCTTCCCCACCGCTTGCTCGATGATCTGCAGCGCTTCTTCGTTCGACTTGAGGTTCGGCGCGAAGCCACCTTCATCCCCCACCGCCGTCGAGAGCCCCTTGTCGTGGAGCACTTTCTTCAGCGCGTGGTAGATCTCCACACCCGCCCGCAACCCTTCGTCAAATGTGTCAAAGCCCCAGGGCTGGACCATGAACTCCTGGAAGTCCACCGTGTTGTCCGCGTGCTTGCCGCCGTTGAGAATGTTGAACATCGGCACGGGGAGGACCTTGGCCCCCGACCCGCCGAGGTACCGGTACAGCGGCAGGCCCGAGGCTTCCGCCGCGGCCTTGGCGACGGCCATCGACACGCCCAGGACCGCGTTCGCCCCGAGCTCCCCCTTGTTTTCCGTGCCATCGAGCTCGATCATCGCCGCGTCGACTTCTTCCTGATCGCGGCAATCCATTCCTTCCACCACGGGCGCGATGCGGTCGATGACGTTGGCGACGGCCTTGAGCACGCCCTTACCCAGATACACACCCTTGTCGCCGTCCCGCAACTCGACGGCCTCGTTCTCGCCTGTTGAAGCGCCGGACGGCACGATCGCCCTCCCGTTGACGCCCGAGGACAGCTGCACCTCGACCTCCACGGTCGGGTTGCCGCGTGAATCGAGGACCTGCCGGGCGTGGACGGTTTCGATGTCGTACATGGGTTCTCTCGCTGGAAACTGGGGCGGGCGTTGCGGGGGCGAAAGCCCCGCGGGACGGGGAGCCGATGATACCCTTGCCCTCTGAATGGTGATACGCTTGCCCATCTGATCGTCCGCGGCCGTCTGTATGCCCACCACTCCACAAGGCTTTGCAAAGAGACTCGAACGGCTCCGCGCCGACCTGGCCGAGCAGGGGCACCGGGTCCGCGCGCTGGTCGAAGCGGCGTTTGAGGCGGCCTTCGCCCGGGACCCGGTCCGGGCCGGGATCGTGAAGTCGCAGGACGACGTGATCGATCGCGTGGATGTCGAGGTCGAGAAGGCCGCGGTCGCGCTTCTGACCGATGCGACGCACGAGAACTCGCAGCTCGATGCCTCGCAGCTTCGCGAGGTTTTAACCATCGTGAAGATCAACAACGAGCTCGAGCGCATCGCCGACGCGGGGGTCGCGATCGCGGACCGGGCCGAATCGCTCAAGAACACGGTCGGCGAAATCCCGCCGACGTTTAGCGTGCTGACCAACAGCGTGCAGGGCATTTTGCGGGATGCGACGCAGGCGTTCAACCGCTCTGATGCCCGGCTCGCCAAGGTGGTCCTTCAGAGCGAAGATGCTGTAGAGGCCTTCATGGAAGCGGTGTTGAAGGATGCGGAGCGGCGCATCGCCGCGGGAACGATGTCGGTCGACTTCGCCTTCACGCTCCACGAGATCGCCAACGAGGCCTGCAAGATGGCCGACCACGCGACCAACATCAGCGAGCAGGTGCTGTATTCGCTCACGGGCGCCATTGTCCGCCACCAGGAAGGTGGCTGGGTTGAAGTGCCGCGCTCGGCGTGAGTGAACGGCTTGTGGTCTTCCCTTTGCGTGTGTATAGCGTCAATGTGCGGCCACGGCCCGGCACACGGCACCGAGGGCATGGCACGCTCTCTTCACGTCATCGACCGTCGTGAACGGCCCCACGCTGAGCCGGTACGCCCCCCCACTCTCCGTCGTTCCCATGGCTGCGTGAAGCCGCGGCGCACACGCGAGGCCGGCCCGCCCGAGCACGCCGTGCTCCTGTTCCATCACCGCCGCCAGTTCCTGGGGCGAGAGCGCTTCGTGCACGAGCGAGAAGACTCCGGTTCTGCCTTCCGTCCCCTGGGGCCCGATGAGCCGCAACCCGTTCTTGCTCGTTCCAATCGCGCCCAGTTCATCCAGCCCCTCGATCATCGCTTCCCGGAGCTCCCGTTCGTGCCGCTCGATCTGATCACCGCGCTCGAGCAGGAACTTCACGCCTTCGCTGAGCCCCACGATCCCCACCGCGTTCTGCGAGCCGGGCTCGTACTTGTCCGGGAGCGAATCCGGTTGGCGATCGGCCTCGGATCGCGAGCCGGTCCCGCCCTCGCGCTGCGTCCGCAGCACCCTTTCCACACCCGGCCGGATATACAGGCCACCGGTACCGAGCGGGCCGAGCAGGCCTTTGTGCCCGGGCAATGCCACCAGGTCGGCGTCAAGGTCGCGAACATCCACCCTGATGTGCCCCACCGATTGCGCGGCGTCGAGGAGCGCCAGGATCTTTGGGTTCACCTTCCGGCACGCCGCGATCGTTTCCTTGACGGGCTGCACCGCGCCGGTCACGTTGCTGACGTGGTTGATGGCCACGAGCACCGTGTCGGCTGTGATCGCGGCGGCGACGGTGGCGGGATCAATGACGCCTTCGCGTGCCTGGACGCATGTCCAGCGCACGCGCCGGCTTTCCTCGGCCAGTGCGTTGAACGGTCGCAGCACCGAGTTGTGATCGAGCACCGTCGCGACGAGATGCACACAACCCTCCGAGCCGGGGGCCGGCGTTGAGCGGCCGGTGTCGAGCTCCAGAAGTCGGTGGCGCACCACGCCCTTGATCGCCAGATTCAGCGCATCGGTCGTGTTCAGCGTGAAGATCACGTGATCGGCGTCTTCGCCGTGGATGAGCGAGTTGATCCGATCGCGGCATTGCCGGATCAGCCTCCCGCCCTCGCGGGCCTCAAAGTACGACCCACGACCGGCGGTGCCGCCGATCTCGGTGCCGTAGCGGAGCATGGCCTCGTACACGCCGGCGGGCTTGGGGAATGAAGTCGCGGCGTTGTCGAGGTACAGGCGGGCCATGTCTCAATGATACGGAACCGGGCTTGGCGTCCGGTCTCCCGGTCGCGCCGGAAGAGGGCTGCCTACGAAGCCTTCGGCGCTTTGTAGAACGGCAGTTTGACGACCTTGCCCTCCAGCTCGCCTCGCCCGGTGTCCACCGTCAGCATCGTTCCTACATCCAGCTTCGCCACGTCGACAAACCCCATCGCGATGCCGTGGCCCAGCGTCGGGCTCAGGCAGGCGCTGGTGACTTCTCCGACGACCGCGCCGCCGGACTTGATCGCGTTGCCCTGGCGTGCCGTTCGCTTTCCGTCGATCGCGATTCCCGCGAGTTTGCGTTTGGGCCCGCCGGCGGCCACCGTTTTCTTCAGAGCCTCCATCCCGACGAACGTCTCGCCGCGCTCGCCGTGGTCTTTGTCGAGGGATATCGCAAAGTCCACGCCGCACGAGAGCGCGTTGATGTCTTCGCCCAGTTCGTGACCGTAGAGGGGCATCCCGGCTTCCATGCGGAGCGTGTCGCGGGCACCGAGGCCCGCGGGCTTGACGACGGCGCCCGGCTTCTTGGGATCGATGTCCTTGAGCAGGAGCGACATCGCCATCGACACGGCCATCGCCGGAAGGATCACTTCGACGCCGTCTTCGCCGGTGTACCCGGTGCGGCTGACGATGAGCTTCATGATCATCAGGTTCTTGACGGCGAACCGGTAGCGCTTGAGCGTCGGGATTTCGCTGCTGAACTTCGCGACGACATCCGACATCACCCTGGGTCCCTGCATCGCAACCATTGCCGTCGAGAGCGTCTGGTCCTCGATCTTGAGGGCCATGTCGCCCTTGACTTCGTTGAAGTGGCCGAGGAGCTTCTCTCGATTCGACGCGTTCACGACGAGCAGGAACTCATCGTCGTCCATGCGGTAGACGATGATGTCGTCGCGCACACCGCCGCGATCGTTGCACACCAGCGAGTAGCGGCACTGGCCGGCGTCCATGTCGCTGATCTTTCGAGTGCACAGGCGTTCGAGGAACCGGCGGGCGTGCCGGCCCGTGACCTTGACGCGGCCCATGTGGCTGACGTCGAAGAGCCCGCCCGAGGTGCGGACCTGGTTGTGCTCCTCGTGGATGCTGGTGTACAGCATCGGCATCTGCCACCCGGCAAAGTCCACCATCTTGCCGCCGCCATCGACGTGATACTGGTAGAGAGGTGTCTTGAGCAACGCTGAGGCCTCCGGGGTGGGCATGAGAATACCCGACCGCGGGCTCGCCCCGCGCGGGCCCTCAGGCTAGGCCCACACCGAGGGCTTTGCGCTTCAGTTCGCCCGGGTCCGCCGGCGCTGGTTCAGCCACGCATCCACCGGACCGGACTTGGGCATCGCTTCGAACTGGACCCCGACAAAGTATCCCTGGCCTTCGACGTATCGACACTGGCGCACCATGCCGAAAAAAATCCGGTTTTCCTCTTCCGTCTGGCCGGGCACTTCAATGAATACTCGCCGTTCCGCGTGCACCATCCGGGCCGCGATCAGGCCCAGCCCGCCGCGGCTGATGTTCTGGATCGAGCACTCGAAGGGGGCGCCCGGCGTGCCGAACGGGTCCAGCTCTGTGGCGCGGGCGCGTCGGTACAGCGCGATTCGCTCGAACTGGCGCTTCTCGCCGGGGCCCTCGGGCTTCTTTCGGCGTCGATCGCGCCGGACGACAGCGCCACTCGCGTCCACCCAGTGGTCGTCCTGCCCTGATGGTTTCGACGCGGCCATGGGATACCCCCTGTGGCCAGCTATCGGGAATTCACACCAGGACCTCAAGCCGTCAAGCATGGCCTATACAGGCCACACGGCGTTGTCGATCAGCCGTGTTCGCCCCACTCGTGCCGCGATCAACGCCCTCGCCCGCGTGGTCGCGGGTTCTATAGGACCCAGCGACGCCGCATCCCGAATCACCGCATACTCGACCTCGATCGCACGATCGTTCAACTCTTCCCGCATCAACGCCTCGGCGAGTCTGGAATCAGCGGTTTGCCCGGCCTTTTTCAGCGCTCTCGGAATCGCGAGCGCTGTGGCCTGTTCTGAGAGCGACAAGAACCGGTTGCGGCTGCTCATGGCCAGGCCCGACGCCTCGCGCAATGTTGTGTGAGGCACGATGTCGATCGGCAGGTGCTGCTCGCGCGTCATCGCCGTCACCACCTGCAGCTGCTGCCAGTCTTTCTCGCCGAACACCGCCGCATCCGGCTCGATCAGCCGGAAGAGCCGCAGCACCACCTGGCACACGCCCGCGAAGTGCCCCGGCCTGAAGCGATCTTCGAGGCCCGGCGAAGTGGCGACCTGCGGCAGGGGTGGCACGGGCGCGGCGGCGGCGTTTGGATACATCGCGTGTACGGAGGGCACAAACACGGCTCCCGCGCCGGCCCTCTCGCACAAGGCCAGGTCGGCGTCGAGCGTCTTGGGATACCGCTCGAAGTCCGACTTTTCGTTGAACTGAGTCGGATTCACGAAGATGCTTACGGAACACAGCCGGCCCTGCGCGCCGGCCAGTTCCGCCGCGCGCCGGATCAGCGCGGCGTGCCCCTCGTGCAGGGCTCCCATCGTGGGTACCAGAACGCCGCCGAGCCCGGACTTCCGGCCCCGGGCGAGCGCTGCACGAGAGAGTGATTCAAGATCGTGAAGCACCTGCATCGCCAAAGGCTCGTGACGCCGGCGACTGAAGTCAAGTCAGTTTCGGCCGCGTTTGGCGATCCACTCGGTCACCTCGGTGCGTTCGGGGGTCTTCAGGAGCTCCATCTCGACCCGGTACAGGCCGTCGCCGTCGTACTCGCAGGAAGTGACCTTGCCAAAGAGCGGTACCGGCTTGTCGTCGATCAGGTGGACGGCCACGAGAATCCTGCGGCCGCAGTGGCACATGCGGCGGGACCGGAACACGAGGTTGGACCGGCTCAGCTCCCGCCCCTTGCCCGACCAGGTCGCGCCCGGCCTATCGCGGTCGTCCAGTTCGCACAGGTCCAGTTCCGCGTCGAACTTCAGCGAGCTTGGTTTCTTGGGCGGCGGTGGGCGCGGCGCCGGGTCCTCGTCGAGGTACGATGCCGCGGCACGGGGCGGCGGGGCCGCCCCGAATCGGTTGTTGTCCGAGAATAGAGACCCCATGATGCCTCCCGCCTGAGGGATCGACTCGACCGCCGCCGACCTTGCGGAACCCTGTCGGAAACGGACAGATAACCGACCTGGATGCCCGTGCAGGCGTACAATGCGGTTCCTGTCAGACAGGACTTCTTACTCCAGGCCAAGATTGCGGGAAGGAATGAGTCAAACCGCTCCGGTATCCGAGGTCCTGACCAATCCAGCCCCAGGGCTTGTGGCGTCGATTGTCGAGGCCACCAAGCCTCGCATCACCCGGCTCGTGGCGATCACGTCAGGTGTCGGTTTCGGCACGGCGGCGATAGGCCGAAGCTGGCAGGCGGTCGACTTGGTCATAGCGGTGACGGGGTGCGTGGTCGGCACGGTGCTCTCCGCGGGAGGGGCGAACTCGCTCAACCAGTGGATGGAACGGGACCGTGACGCGCTGATGGTCCGAACGTGCTCGCGCCCGTTGCCCCAGCAGCGCCTTGAGCCGGGCACGGTGCTGGGTGCTGGGGTTGTGCTCGGCGTGGGCGGAGTCGGAATCCTGTGGGCGATGTGCGGCGTCGTTCCGGCCCTGGTGTCGCTCGCGACCATCCTGGTCTACGTGTTGCTGTACACGCCGCTCAAACCGGTGACGCCATGGGCGACGCTGGTGGGTGCCGTGCCGGGGGCATTGCCGCCCTTGATCGGGTTCACCGCCGCATCGGCCGAACCGTTGGCCTCACTTGGAACGTCGGGGGCGTGGGTTCTCTTTGCCATCATGTTCATCTGGCAGATGCCACACTTTCTTGCGATCGCATGGATGTACAAGGACGACTACGCGGCGGGCGGGTATCGGGTGCTGCCCGTCATCGACCCGACCGGCCGCAGGACGGCGCGGTCCATCCTGCTGTGGAGCCTGGCGCTGATCCCGGCGAGCGTGTGGCCGGCGGTGCTGATGCGGCCGATCCCGGCGGGGGTCTATGGCGTGCTGGCCGGCGCGATGGGCATCGGGTTCATGCTGCTGGCCGTCAAACTCGCGGGGTCGCTTGCTCGTGCCGACGCCCGCCGGATGTTCATTGCGTCGATCATCCACCTACCCCTGCTGCTGGTCCTGATGGTCGTGTGCTGCGCGGTATCGGCACTCACCTGAGCGAAGCCGGCCGGGGACACGGCCGACCACTGAGAAGTTCATGCGACGCGTCATCGTTCCACTCTTCGTGCTCGCCGCCGCGGGGATGATCCTGTCGATCGTCGGGCTGATTCGCACGATGAACCGCCTTGGCCAGGCGCCGCCGTTGATTGTTCAGCCCGATGCCGCGAGCCTCGGACTTTCCGTTCCAGAGTTCACGCTCGTCAACCAGGATGGCGTGGCGCAGTCACAGGCGCTTTTCGACGGACAGGTCACGATCCTCGACTTCTTCTTCACCCACTGCCCGTTCATATGCCCGACGATGACGCTCGCGATGCAGGACCTCGCGCGGGACCTGGCCGGCACCGGTGTGCGGTTTGTGAGCATCAGCGTTGATCCGGCGCACGACTCGCCCGAGGCGCTCCGGACGTATGCCACGGACAAGGACATCGACCTTTCGCGGTGGAGTTTCTTGACCGGCGACATGGCCACAGTCGAGCGTATCGCCCGCGGCTCACTGGGTTTCGCCGTCGGCCCGGATTCCGACCCCGGCAAGACCATCTCCATGCCCGGCGGTGGAACGATGCAGAACATCATCCACCCCAGCAAGCTGATCCTCATCGGGCCCGACCGAAAGGTGCTTGGCTTCTACGAGTCCAACAGCCTCGAAGAGACGCAGCTGTTGATGCACCGGGCCAAGGCGGCGGCTCTGTCGGTTCGAAAGTAGACCCTGCCCACCGCGGCTAGCGACGTTTCTTTCCGCCGCGCATCATCGCCTCGATGTCGGCAGCCTTTTTCGGGATCATCGTCGTGAGGTTTTTCGAACCCGCCCTGGTCACGAGGATGTCATCCTCAATTCGCACGCCGATCTTCTTCTCGGGCAGGTACACCCCGGGCTCGATCGTGATCACCATCCCGGGCCTGAGCGGGCCATCGGGCGTCGCATCATGGACTTCGATGCCGAGCTGATGTCCGATGCCGTGGATGAACGCATCGCCGTAGCCGGCCTTCTCGATCACTTTTCGCGAGGCCGCCTCCACCTCGTGCATGTGCACGCCGGGCTTCACCGCACGGATTCCGGCCTCGAGCGCCGACAGCACCACGTCGTACACCTTTCGCTGCTCGGTTGAGAACTTCCCACTCACCGGGAAGGTCCTCGTCACATCGGCCGTGTAACCGTCCACCCTTGCCGCGGCGTCGATCAGCAACAGGTCTCCATCTTTCATTCGGCCGTTGTTGGCGTTGTAGTGCAGCACCGTCGAGTTGAGGCCGGAACCGACGATCGAGTTGTATCCGGTTCCGGTTCCGCCGCCGGCGCGGAAGCCCTCTTCGAGGACGCGCTGTGCTTCCTGCTCGCCAAGCCCGGGCTTGATTGCGCTCGCCAGCGCCCGATATCCGTTCGCCGTCGCCGCGGCGGCGTCCTCCATTACCGCGAGTTCTGAGCGGGACTTGATCGCCCGCATCGACGCGACCAGGTCGGTCTGATCGTGAATCGATACGCCGATGCAGCGCTCGGCAACCTTGCGGAACGCCGCGAGATCGGGCGATACCGGCGCGTCGCATACGGCGAACGGGTGCAGGCAGGCGAAGCTCTTGCGCTTGCGGCCGGCGGTCGTCAGCACCCGCGGGAGGTGGGTCGTGCGGAGAATCGTGTCAAAGCCAGTTGTCTCCTTCAGCCCGGTTGTGATCGCGTCGCGGTACCCGTCCCATGCTTCCGCCTCGGGATTGCGCGGCTTCAGGAAGAGCACTGTCCGGCGCTTGCGGTCCTCACTCCGGGGGTCGAACACCACCGCCGCGCCGGGCTCATCTCGGATGCCGGTGAGGTAATAGAAGTTCCAGTCCGGCTGCCAGACGCCGTGCAGCGAGGGCGGGCCGTCGCCGGCGAAGACAACGCCGACCGAGTTGCCCAGGCGCTGAAGCACGGCGTTGCGGCGGGATACAAACTCCGAGACGCTGATTCCATCACCGATGTTCATGGTGCGGAGTGTACCTGCCCGGCGCGGCCGGGTTGCACCCCTAGTACACTTCGCGCATGAACCCAGTCGCGATCGTGACAGGTGCGGGCTCCGGCATCGGGCGCGCCACGGCGCGCGTGCTTTCGGCGAACGGATACGCGGTGTCGCTGGTGGGGCGCAACGACTCCTCCCTGCGCGACACCGCTTCGCAACTGACAGGGCCCTCGCTCGTCATCGCGGCCGACATTTCGGACGCCGCGGCGTGCGAACAGGTGATTTCGCGGACGGAGACGACGTTCCGGCGCATCGATGCACTGGTGAACAACGCGGGTGTCGCGCCGCTGGCGCCGATCGAGGACACGGAGCCCGCGATGATCGCCGAGGTCTTCGGAGTCAATGCGCTCGGACCGGCCTATCTCATTCACTACGCGTGGCCGGCATTCCTTCGCCAGCGTCGATCGTGCATTGTCAATGTATCCACCATGGGAACAATCGATCCGTTCCCGGGGTTCTTCGCTTATGCCGCGGCCAAGGCCTCGGTGAACCTGATGGTGGTGTCGTGCGCCAAGGAAGGGCTCAAGCACGGAATCCGGGCGTTTGCGGTCGCCCCGGGGGCTGTGGAAACCACGATGCTCCGCGGAGTTCTTCCGGACCTGCCGGTCGGCATGGCGCTTTCACCCGACGCGGTGGCGGCGGTCATTGTCGATTGTGTGCTTGGCAGGAGAAATGAAGAAAACGGCAAGGTGATCGTGCTGCCGTCGCCGTCTTGACGTGCCTTCAGGCCGCGGACGCGGCCATCGTGCCAAGCTGCTGCGTCCAGGCCCTTCCGCGGGGCGTGATTTCGAAGACTTCATCGTGCCCGTTCTGGCGGGCTGTCACCAGGCCGCGCAGAACCAAGTCCATCAAAACGGGCCGCCACGAATCGCCGTACCCGAGCCAGAGGTGGTCGCAGAACTTCGGGCCGTCGCCGAAGGTCAGGTGGCACATGGCCTCGATCAGGTGCTTTCGGGTGTCTTTCTGAACCATGCTGAAATGCCCCCTTCGGTCAGAGCCCAACGCGAACGCCCCCCGGTGGATTGCACCTTTCTACGGAAACAGGGATGCCCCGTTTCAGCGAATCCTGCAAAGAAAGACACAAGAACCCTGTCCGTGCGCGGCGTTATCCAGCCGCCGGTGGCGACCACGTGCTCTTGAGGTGCACTTCTGAGAGCTGGTCCGGCGTTACAAGGCCCGGGGCCCCGGTCATGAGATCCGCACCAATCTGAGTCTTTGGGAAGGCCATCACGTCGCGGATGTTCTCGGTCCCCGCGAAGTTCATGACCAGCCGGTCGAGGCCGAAGGCGATCCCACCGTGCGGCGGCGCGCCGAACGACAGCGCCTCCAGCAGGAAGCTGAACTTCTCCTTGGCCTGTTCCGGGGTCATGCCCAGGAGGGCGAAGACTTTGGACTGGACCGCCGGCTCGTGGATTCGGATCGAGCCGCCGGCGATTTCCTGGCCGTTGAGCACGATGTCGTACCCGGCGGACACGATCGACTCGATCGTCACCTCGTCGTTGACGTCCGCGTTGACAAACGCGGCGGCCTGGTCATCACGAGGTGCTGTGAACGGATGGTGCATGGCGACCCACCGGTTGGATTCCTTGTCGCGCTCGAACATCGGGAAGTCGATGACGATCAGGAAGTTCCATGGGCCGCCCTCGGCGCCGGGCTTGGGCACGATGCCGATGTCGCGGGCGACTTTCTGGCGCAGCTCACCCAGGGCCTTGGTGCACACGGCATACGTGTCCGCAACAAACAGGATGGTGTCACCGGGCTGGAGCCCGAGCGCCGCGGTGAGTTCCGCCTTGTGCGGCTCCAGGAACTTGGCGATGCCCGTTTCGAACACGCCCGCCGCGTTGAGCTTCACGACGGCGCATCCGCCGGCGCCAAAGCCGCGGACGAACTCGTTGTAGCCGTCGGTGAGCTTGCGGGTCAGCTTTTCCGCCCCGCCGGGAACTCGCAGCGCCTTGACCACGCCTCGCTTTGAGTTGAACTTCGGGCGGTCGGCGTCTTTCGCGAGCGTCTCTTTGAAGAACCCGAGCTCGGTTTTCGCGGCAATCTCCGAGATGTCCTTGATCTCGAGCGCGTAGCGCGTGTCTGGGCGGTCGATCCCGAACCGCTCCATCGCTTCGCGGTACGTCATCTTCTGAATCGGAGGAACGTCGTAGCCCGCGACATCCTTCCAGAGCCGCCGCACAAACCCTTCCATCATGTCCATCACGTGCTCGCGCCGCACGAAACTCATCTCGAGGTCCACCTGTGTGAACTCCGCCTGCCGGTCGGCCCGCGGGTCCTCATCGCGGAAGCACCGGCAGATCTGCATGTACCGGTCGCACCCCGCCACCATCAGAATCTGCTTGAAGAGCTGCGGAGACTGCGGCAGGGCGTACCAATGCCCCGGCACGTTTCGGCTGGGCACGATGAACTCACGGGCCCCTTCGGGCGTGCTCTTATAGAGGATGGGCGTTTCGATCTCGAGGAACCCGTTCTCGTCGAAGTACCGGCGGGTGGTCTGGTAGACCTTGTGCCGAAGCCCGAGAATCTGCTGCATCCGCGGCCGACGCAGATCCATGAACCGGTACTTCAGACGCAACTCCTCGTTGGGGAGCTTGGCCATGTCGTCGGGGAGGAACGGCGGGTTGGCCGTCTTGTTCAGGACCTCGAGCTTCTGAACCACAACCTCGACTTTGCCCGTGGCCAGCTTGGGGTTCGGGCCGCCGGTGCGCATGCGCACAACGCCGGTCACAGCAATGACATCCTCGTTGCGCAACTTGTCCGCGCCGTCCTGCAGCGCGGCGTTGCCACCCTTGTCTTCACGATCGAACACAAGCTGCGTGATCCCGAAGCGGTCCCGCAAGTCGATGAAGATCAGCCCCCCGTGGTCGCGGTACGAGTTCACCCACCCGTTGAGGGAAATCGTCTGGGCGATATGCTCTTCGCGGCACTGGCCGCAGGTGTGCGTGCGTCGGATCATGGGCCGTCCTTGGGTCTGGGGGTCTCTGGACGAGGGCGGCAAGTATAGGAAGCGGCCCCGGGAACCCGGTGCACGCCGACCTGCGAATAATCGCGGCGGGAGTTGCAGATGCGAGACGGCCGCACATGGATGGCGTTGATCATGGCCGCGATGAGCGGCCTGCTTGGTGCGTGCGCCGGCGGCTCGGGCGCATCAATCCGGCACGAGGGCCGGCCGGCGGGTGTGGTCACGATGCCGCTGAGCGGCGTGTATCGCGCCACGATCGTCCCGCCGTTCGATTTCATCGGCCCGATCTCGGGTCGGATCAGCGCCGAGCCCAAGGCGGGCAAGGGCGGTGGGACCACCTTTGTGGCGAGCACGCGCCCCGGAATCGCCTGGGACATGATCGGCGGCGTGCAGGGATTTCTCGGCTCGCTCTTTGTCCCGTTCATTTTCCCCGGTGGCACCATCGGGACCTGGAACAGCTCGATCCCCACCGGCGATGCGCCGGGCGAAGGCTGGTTCGGGGTCGGCGGGATCAAGAACGCCGGAGTGCGGACGCGCATCAAGGCGCCGGACAGGCCGGTGGAGCTGCTGGTGCGCGACGGGCGACGCGTCGGCTTGCTGCTGCTGGAGCCTGACACGCCTGACTCTCGGCCACGCACCGATTACCCCGCCCTGGCCAGGTCCATCGGCGCGGCGGTGCGCGACCATTCGTACGACGCCGCGGCGACGGGCTCCGGGCCGCTTCGTTCGTACGTCAAACAGGTTGAGCACAACGCCGGAGTCGCGCGCGACGATGTGGAGTTCATCTTCGGACTGGTGGCCGCGGCACGGAACCACGTCAAGTTCACCATGCCGGTGGCCTTTCCCAAGGGCGATCCCGCCAGCCGCACACCGATGGAGGGGTGGGAGCTGGCGGAGGTCAAGCCGATCCGTGCGACCTTTGATGAGAAGAACCGGATCGCGTGGCTGCGCGTCGATGCATTTCTGTACGCGTCCGATGTTGACGCGGCCTTCGACACGATTCTGGCGTGGAAGCCGGCGGCGATCATGATCGACCTGCGGAGCTGCCCCGGCGTCACGCTCGCGTCGCTCCGCACGCTGAGCTGGGTGATGCACGAGCCGGTCGATGCGGGCGTCTGGTTCGGGTCTTCAAGACGCGACGAGATGGTCAAGGGCGTCGGCGGGGCGCCGCGCGTGGAACTGGCTTCCGCCTCGGGAACGGAGGAAGTGGAGAGCGTTCTCGAGAAGCAGGGCGCTGCGCACATCACGGTGAGGCCCGACCCTCGCGCGTTCTCCGGCCCGGTCGCCGTGCTCACGAGCAAGCGGACTTCGGCTTCCGCGGAGCCCCTGGTCCTGGCTCTCAAGAGCAGCGGCAGAGCCAAGGTGTTTGGGCAGCCCACGGTCGGCAAACCCTTCCTCTCACAGCCCTTCGACATCGGGCAGGGCTGGGTGTTCTGGCTCGCGGCGTGCGACTTCCGCACCGCGGGTGGAGAGGGCATTCCCGACACCGGGATTCGCCCGGACTTTGAATCCTCCAATCGCGACGTTGCCGTGCGGGCCGCCGAAAGGCACCTGCTGGCCGGGACCGAACCCTCACCCGACCCCGCACGGGACAAGGCCGGCAACGCGGTCTCTCCCTTCGAGCATCCCGCGCCCGCGCACTGATCGCATCACCACGGAATCGTGGTTCCGTCGTAGTTGAGGAATCGCCCCGAATCCGCGCCGGTCAACCGGTCCATGACGCCGAGCATGGACGTCACCGATTCCGCGACCGTCAGGGGCGCCTTGGCCCCGCCCATGTCCGTCTGGACCCAGCCCGGGTGCATCGCGACCGAGGTGATGTCCCGATGCTCCACCGCCATGCACGAGGTGAACATGTTGAGGGCGGCCTTGCTCGCGCGGTAGCCGTACGACCCGCCTTCGTTCCTGGCGATGGATCCCAGCACGCTCGTCACGTTGACGATCAACTTTCGATTGCCTGAACGCACATTGGCCAGCAGGCTCCGCGACACCAGCACGGGCGCGATCGCGTTGACGTTCAGAACCCTGGCGAGCTCCTCGTGGGTGCACGCCTCCAGCTTCGGCGTCTTGCTGCTCACACCCGCGTTGTTGATCAGGATGTCGATCGCTGCGCCTTTCATGGCCGCGGCGCAGGCCTCGATCGAAGCCGGGTCCGCGACCTCGAGCGCCAGCACCCGCGCGCCGGTCGCGCGGAGGTCTTTCGCTTCGTCGGGGCGCCGCGCCGTCGCGACCACGCTGTCCCCGCGCGCGACGCACTGGCGGGCCATCTCAAGACCGATCCCGCGATTGGCGCCGGTAATGAAGATCGTCCTCGCCACTACTTCGTCCCCGGCTTGAACCCGGTCGCGAAGCCGCGGCAGTGGCCGAGCTGCGTGGGCCGCTCGTAGAGCTTCCATCCGGAGATGTTTTCTGTGAATCCGGCGGCGTAGACGAGGCCCTTGAGACAGGTGAGCGATGGCGCCCACCAGTTGGTGACGTTGCCGGCGAGCTCGTTGGTCGGGAAAAACTCCGCGACCATCTGGTTCCCGGGGTATCCCTGGCCCAGTCCCCGGTACGCGCTGTAGTCGTCGCAGATCTGCGACTCCACGATGATCTGGCCGCCCGGCTCGCACACGGCCGAGAGTTTGTCCAGCCCCAGGAGTGGGTGCCTGAGGTGGTACAGCGTTCCAAAGCAGAACACGACGTCGAACTTTCCGCCCAGCTTCTTCTCGTCGATCTCGTACAGATCGATCTCGATCCGCCTGCACTTCGATTCCGAGTGACCGAGCGCTTCGCGGCACAGATCGAAGCTCTTCCACGCGTGCCGCTCTTCCGGCTTGAGGTGCCCGAGGTAGTCGGAAAAGTCGTCGATGGCGACGGCCTCTCGCGCGCCGCGCTTGAGTGCTTCAAAGGTCCAGTACCCATCCCACGCGCCCACATCCAGCACTCGCTTGCCGGTCAGGTCAGCCGGGAGCCGGTACGCCGGGGCATGGAGGGGATTGACACCCTTGGTTACGACGCCGCCGGGAAGTTCGATCCGGTGATACCAGAAGCCGATCTCAGCGATGCGCCGACGCAGTTCCTCGGTGTCCATTCAAACTCCTTGAGTTCAGGGCGTGACAATAGGTGCCCACCGCACCGTTCACCGGATGTTCACGCCGGCTTGACCCCGGACGCAAACCCGCGACAGAGTTCAATTCGCTCGGGTCTTTCCACCAGCTTCCACGAGCACAGTTTCTGCGTAAAGCCCGCCGCGTGCACCAGGCCCCGAAGGCAGGCGGTCGATGGCGACCACCAGTTGGTGGTGTTTCCTCCCAGCTCGTCGGTCGGAAAGAACTCCGCGGCGAACTGATTCGGATACCCCTTCCCGAACCCGCGGTACGGGCTGTAGTCATCGCAGATCGCCGTCTCGACGATGATCTGCCCGCCGGGTGCGGTGACCGCTGCCAGCTTGTCCAGTCCCAGGAGCGGGTGCCGCAGGTGATACAGCGTCCCAAAGAAAAAGACCACGTCAAACTTTCCACCGACCTGCTGCTCCGTGAGTTCGTACACGGATACCTCAACGCGTTTGCACTGCTCTTCGGAATAGCCAAAGGCCTCGCGGCACAAGTCAAAGGTCCTCCAGGCCTGCCGATCTTCGGGCTTGAGGCTCCCGAGGAAGTCCGAAAAATCGTCGATCGCCACAGCTTCCTTCGCCCCTCGCTTCAAGGCCTCAAAGGTCCAGTACCCGTCCCAGGCGCCGACGTCGAGGACGCGCTTGCCCGTCAGGTCCTCAGGGATCCGGTAGGCCGGCGCGTAGATCGGGGCTGCTCCCGGCGTCGCCACCCCGCCCGGCAGCTCGATCCGGTGATACCAGAAGCCGATTTCGCTCACCCGCCGCTGAAGCGTCTCTGTGTCCATCTCCGGCTCCGTGGAATGCGACGAGCCTACACGCCGTAGTGCGATATCGACCGCACGACCCGTCCCGACTCATCAAAGACAAACACTTCTGCCGCGAGATCGCCGCTCATTCTCCGGTACACCAGGATCACGCTCTCGAGTCCCGCCGTCACGTGCATCGGGTCGAAGCGCAGCGTCGGGTTTCGCTCTATCGCCCTCGCAAAGTAGTTCCCCACTGCTTCTTTCCCGATCACCGACTTCGCGGTTCTTTCCTTCTCGTCAATCCCGTAGCGCGCGATGAACGGCGATGAATGCTCGATTCCTTCGGCGTACAGCGCCATGATGCCCGGGACATCGTGCCTGTTCCTGGCTCTGAACCACGCATCCGCAAACGCCGTCGCTTTCTCGCTGTTCATGGCTCCAGAATGTAGCCTGGTTCGCGGCCCGCCCTCCTCCGTCCACTTCTCTCGTTCCACCCGCTAAACTCCGCCCCATGCCATCGCACACCCCCACATTCCGTGACCTCCCGTTCATGGGCGTCATCCGCGTCAACAACGAAGCCATGAAGGTCGGCTGGAAGATGGGCGACCCCAACTGGACCAACCTTGGCCAGGGTCAGCCCGAGATCGGCGTGATTCCCAACTGCCCACCCCGCTTTTCCAACCTCACCATCGACGTTCACGATCACGGTTACGGACCCGTTGAAGGCATCCCCGAGTACCGCCAGGCCGTGGCCGACCACTACAACCGCCTCTACCGCAAAGGGAAGCCTTCCCAGTACACCATCGACAATGTCTGTATCGCCCCCGGCGGCCGCGCGGCACTCACCCGCATCGGCGCTTCGCTGGATGCGGGCCGCCTGGGCTACTTCACTCCCGACTACACGGCCTACGAGGATCTTCTCACGACTTTTCCTCGCATCGATCCCGTTCACATCGAGCTCAAGGCGGATCAGGGCTTCCGCATCTCCCCCACCGCCCTTGAGGACCGCGTGGTCAGCGACAAGCTCTCCACGCTTCTCATCTCGAACCCCTGCAACCCCACGGGGCACGTCATCCAAGGCCCGGACCTTGCCGCGTGGGTAACGATGGCCCGCAAGCGCAACACCACGCTTCTCATGGATGAGTTCTACTCGCATTACATTTTCAACAACGGCAAGCCCGGCCCCGGACCTGTCTCCACGGCCGCTTTCCTCGACGACGTCAACACGGACCCCGTTCTCATTATCGACGGCCTGACCAAGTGCTACCGCTACCCGGGCTGGCGCAGCGGCTGGGTCCTCGGTCCCAAGCACATCATTCAGAAACTCACGGCCGCGGGGTCATTCCTTGACGGCGGCCCGTCGCGCCCCATCCAAAGGGCCGCGATCGAAGTCCTCAAGCCTGAACGCGCCGACGCCGAGACCAACGCCGTCCGCGCCGAGTTCGCCCTCAAGCAGAAACTCACCCTCGACACCCTCACCCGGCTCGGCATCGAGTTCCCCTGCCAGGCTCTTTCCACGTTCTACGTCTTCGGCTCGATCGCCAAGCTCCCAGCGCCGCTCAACGACGGCCTCGCGTTCATGCACGCCGCGTTCAAGCACCGCGTTCTCACCGTCCCCGGCGAGTTCTTTGATGTGAATCCCAACCGTCGGCGCACGGCCAAGTCACCACTCTCGTCATTCGTCCGCTTCAGCTTCGGCCCGCCACGCGACAACCTGCAGGCCGGCCTCTCGCGCCTTTCCGAGATGCTCAAGTGATTGATGGACGCGGACACGGGCTTTGAGCCGCCGGTGTTCCCTGCGTTCCGCCCCCACCGCGTCACGCCGACTCTCAGTCACCGCTGACGATCACCTGCTGCGCCGAATCCGCCGGCTGGTGCAGCACGTTCTTCTTGAAGCCCGCTTCCTTCAGCATTCCGTCCAGCTCTGAAAACGTGTACGCATCGCCCGCGGCCGTCGTCGCCAGCATCACCAGAGAGAACGTCGCCGACGGCGGTGGCGACACCCTGTCCTCGTTGGGAACGAACTCCAGAGTCACCATCTTCCCGCCCGGCCGGAGAGCTGTGCGCATCCTCTTGAGAAGCTCCACGCACTTCTCGCGGCTGAAGTGGTGCAACAGGTTCGTCATCAGCACGACGTCGTACGGGCCTTTCAGGTCCACCTTGAAGGCATCGCCCGTGATCGTCGAATACCGATCTCCCACGCCCATGTGTGCCGCGTGCCGCTTCGCGACATCCAGAACCCGCGGCCAGTCGAGGGCCACAACGGACAGCCCCGGGTTCTTCTGCGCCAGCACAATCCCAAAGAACCCATGCCCCGCCGCCACATCGAGCACCTTCCCCGTTACGGATCCCAGGATCCCGGCGATCCCCTGCGCCGTCGGGAACATCATCGCGCCCATCTGCTCGGCGAATGAGACCCAGCCCGAATAGTCGGTCTCGACTGTTCCCTCGCCTGCGAAGCCGCCGCGCCGCACGGAATCGGTCAGTTTCGCGAAAAACGGCGTGATGGGCCCGTTGATGAACCCCAGCACACCGCCGAAGTATGCCGGTGACTTCTTGTCCAGAAACATGGCCGCCTCTGGAGAGAGCGCGTACCGGTCCCCCGCCTTTGTCAATAGTCCGTTCACGGTCCAGTAGTCGCACAGCACCCGCACACCCTTGATCGAAGCGCCCGTCGCTTTCGCCGCCAGTGCCGCCGTTGCGTTCCCCGCACCGATCGCGGTGAACAATCCGATATCCACCGCGGCCTGCATCGCCGCGGTTTTCTGGTACGCCGAGAAACATTCGAAGATGGGGGCTGGGTTCATGGCTCACTCCGGATGGCACACTCTTGCCGTGCCTCGCCACCGACACTCGGCCCACACGATAGTCTCTTCGCGACAGACCGCTCCGCGACGCGTGCAACCGCGGGCTGTACCGCCTCAAGGGCAGGAACCATAGAATCGCGGCATGCCGCAGAATACTCGCCGCCGCAACACCCTCATCGCGATCCTCATCCTCATCATCATTCTGATTCTGCTCCTTCTCCTGAAGTGCTCCGGCCCCAAGCCCGCCCCAATGACTACCACGCAACCGGGCACGCCCGCTCCACAGCCGAGTTCAACTCCTTCTGTTCCTCCACCCACAACTCCCGCCGTCACCGAGAAGCTCGACCCCGCCACCCTCACCGCCCCCGCAACCACCCCCGCCGGCTCGACCTTCTCCGTCTCCTGGACCGGCCCCAACAATCTCGGCGACTTCGTCACCATCGTCCCCAAGGGTGTTGCCGACAACACCACCGGCAACTACCGCGAAACCAAACTCGGCGCGACGCTCCAACTCACCGCCCCGATCACGCCCGGCCCGCACGAACTCCGCTACCTCACCGCCGTCACGCGCACGATCGTCGGCCGCGCCGCGATCGAGGTCACCCCCATCACCGCAACCCTCGAAGCCCCCGCCGAAGTCCCCCTCGGCAAACCCTTCACCGTCACCTGGACCGGCCCCGACAACAAGGGCGACTACATCACGATCGTCGACAAGTCCGCGCCCGATGCCCACTACGGCAGCTACGTCGAAACCAGTAAGGGCAAGACCATCACGCTCACCGCCCCGAACACTGCGGGCGACCACGAAGTCCGCTACATCGCCGACCCGCCGGGCCGGGGAAAGACGGTCCTCGCCCGCCGCGCGATCAAGGTCCTCACGCCCTCCATCTCCCTCTCCGCCCCCGACTCCGTCATTGCCGGCTCCACCATCGAGGTCACCTGGACCGGCCCCGCAAACCGCGGCGACTACATCACCATCGTCGAAAAATCCGCCCCCGACAACCTCTACGGCAACTACACCGACACCGCCAAGGGCTCTCCCCTCGAGCTCCTGGTCCCCATCCTCACCGGACCCGCCGAACTCCGCTACAACACCGGCGATAACAAAGTCCTTGCCCGCCGCGCTATCACCATCACCGCGGCCCCAGTCACGCTCTCCGCCCCGCCCGAATCCGGCTTCGACACCGACATTGAGATCAAGTGGACCGGCCCCAACTACCCCGGCGACTACATCACCATCGTCCCCAAAGAAACCCCCGACGGCCAATACGGCCCCTACACCCTGACCACCAGCGGCTCACCCCTCTCCGTCCGTCTACCCAAAGCTGTGGGTGGGAACCCGGGCGGGGGGGGCGCCCCAGGCACAAAGCTCGACTACGAAGTCCGCTACATGACCGGCCAGGGCAACAAAGTCCTCTCCCGAACCCCGATCAAAATCACGCCCTGACCTCCAAGGTCCCGTGCCACGGGACCGACCTCGTGCCACGGGCTTGGGCTTCAGCCCACGCCCGTGCGACTACCCGAATCGACCCTTCACTCCCGCGCCCCGCCCCCGTTTCAACGAAAAAAAGCTTCTCCCTCCCGCCCCGCGGCAGTAAACTGCCCACGCCCAGGGAGGAAGATCCATGTCTATTCGTGTCGCACGCCTTCTCGCGTTGTCAACCGCCGCGCCCGCGCTCGCTCAGTGCCCCGGCGCCTGGACGACGCTGACCACTGGCCTGCAGGGCGCCCCCGGTTTCTCTCTCGCGTGCCGCGGCACCAACGTCTATGTCGGCGGCGGGCAGACCAGCGGCGGAGGCGTTTCTTCTCTGGGTATCACCGGTTGGAACACCGCGACGAGCTCGTGGTTCAGCCTGGCCGGTGGCCTTCAGGGCCCGATTTATTCGATCGCCTTTTTGCCCAACGGCGACCTCTTCGCGGCCGGCAACTACACGATGACGGTCAGCGGGGTCGAGGTCAACCACATCGCACGCTGGGATGGAACGGCCTGGCACGCTCTCGGGACCGGGCTTCTGATGGAGTCCCACGCCGTGATCGTCCTCACCAATGGTGACATGGTCGTCGGCGGCGGGTTTACCGCACTTCGCGACGGCACACCCATGAACTACATCGCCCGATGGGATGGCGCGGCGTGGCACGCGCTCGGGTCCGGCGTTGGCGGTCAGTTCGCCGCCGTCACATCTCTCCTGGCGCTGCCCGACGGGGGTTTCGTCGCCGGCGGCCAGTTCACCACCGCCGGGGGCATTACCGCCAACCGAATCGCCCGATGGAATCCTTCCCCCGCGCCAAACGGCACGTGGAGCTCCTTCGGCTCTGGTCCCAACAACGGCATGAACAACGATGTCATCGCCCTGGCCCGCATGCCAAGCGGCGACATCATCGCGGGCGGCGCCTTCACCACGGTCGGCGGTGTGAGCACCAACTTCATCTCGCGCTGGAATGGCACAAGCTGGAACGCCATGGCCACCGGTCTCCTCGGCCCGGTGAACGCGATGTCCGTGCTTCCCAACGGCGAGCTCGCGGTCGGCGGCGGCTTCCAATTCGCGGGCGCTCTCCAGGTGAACCGAGTCGCCATCTGGAACGGCACGGCCTGGAGAGCCCTGGGAACCGGGCTCGACAACATCTGCTACGGGCTTACCACTTCACCCAGCGGCAGCGTCTTTGTCGACGGCGGCTTCCTGCACGCCAACGGCTCGCCCGTGCAGTTCATCGCCGAGTTCCGCCCCGCCTGTTACGCCAACTGCGACTGCTCCACCGGCGGCGTTTCCCTGACCGCCAACGACTTCCAGTGCTTCCTGAACCAGTTCGCCGCCCAGAACACCAACGCCAACTGCGACGGCAGCACCACGGCCCCGACCCTCACGGCCAACGACTTCCAGTGTTTCCTGAACAAGTACGCGGGTGGGTGCAGCTGAGGTGTTGATTCGCGGAATCCAGGCTTCAATGATCGAAGCGCCGTTCCGGAGAGGTGCCAGAGCGGTTGAATGGACCGGTTTCGAAAACCGGCAGTGGGCGTAAGCTCACTCGGGAGTTCGAATCTCCCCCTCTCCGCTTTTCCGGGAGCCCACAGGGCTCCCGTTTTCATGGCGCTCGGCGCTGTTCGCGCCGTCCGCGTGCGGCGGCCAGGTCCTGAAACCCGATCGCCGTCACAGATGGATCATCACATTTGAGTATCGCCGATTCGGGCGGAACCGGCCTGACATCGGGCGTCCGCGCGAAGGCGATCCGCCGGGGGACCGCGTGTCTGCGTGAATCCATCAGGGCTGTTGCCTCAAGCGCCACCGGGAAGCAACCGACAAACGGGTCCGTGTTTGCTTCTTTCTAAGCCCTCTTTTTCTAGAGGGGATTCGACATGGCAGAGATGGACGACCTCGTCAAAGAGTTCTTGGTCGAGAGCAATGAGAACCTCGACCGCCTGGACCAGGACTTTGTAGCCCTGGAACAGGACCCCGCCGCGCGAGAGCGCCTGGCGAGCATTTTTCGCACGATTCACACGATCAAGGGCACGTGCGGATTCCTGGGCTTTTCGAAGCTCGAGTCCGTGACGCACGTGGGCGAGAGCCTGCTGAGCAAGCTGCGCGATGCCGAGCTCGCCGTGAACAGCGAGATCGTGACCGCACTCCTGAAGATGGTCGACGGCGTCCGGGAAATCCTGAACAACATCTCCGAGGGAACCGGAGAAGGCAACGGCGACTATTCGCAGGTCATCGCGACACTGACAAGGCTCAAGGATGGGAAGTCGGCGGGGCCCGCGGCCGCGGCGCCCGCCGCCCCGGCCCCGCAGGCCGCTCCGGTTGAGGAACCGGCCAAGGCGGAGCATCACGAAGAGCACGCGCCGGCCGAGACGGCCAAGTCGACCGAGGGGACCCCTGCGGCGGCGGCCGCGAACGGCGGCGGCGGGGGCATCCGGGTGGATGTCGGGCTTCTGGACAAGCTGATGAACCTGGTGGGCGAGCTGGTTCTGGCGCGGAACCAGATCCTGCAGTTCAGCGCGGCGACGGAGAACGCGACGCTCGCGGGCTCGACGCAGCGGCTGAACCTGATCACGACGGAGCTGCAGGAAGGCGTCATGAAGACGCGGATGCAGCCGATCGGCAACGTGTGGAGCAAGTTCCCCCGGATCGTGCGCGACCTGTCGCAGATGTGCGGCAAGAAGGTGCGCGTCGAGATGGAGGGAAAGGACACGGAGCTCGACAAGACGATCATCGAGGCGATCAAGGACCCGCTGACGCACATCATCCGGAACTCGGTGGATCACGGGATTGAGGCGCCGGAGAAGCGCAAGGCCGCCGGAAAGCCGGAGGAGGGCCTTCTCTCGCTGCGGGCGTTCCACGAGGGTGGTCAGGTCAACATCGAAATCATCGACGACGGCGGCGGGGTCAACCTCGACCGTGTGAAGAAGAAAGCGCTGGAGAAGGGCCTGATTACGGCCGAGCACGCCGCTCGGATGGGAGACCGCGAGGCCTGCAACCTGATCTTCCTGCCCGGGTTTTCGACGGCGGAGAAGGTGACCAACGTGTCCGGCCGCGGCGTCGGCATGGACGTGGTAAAGACGAATATCGAGAAGATCGGCGGGACGGTGGATGTGCAGAGCCGGCTTGGCGGGGGCACGACGCTGAGGATCCGCATCCCGCTGACGCTGGCGATCATTCCTGCGCTCATCATCACCAGCGGCGGGGATCGGTACGCGATCCCGCAAGTGAGCCTGCTGGAGCTGGTGCGGCTGGGTGAAGAGCAGGCCAAGACCGGCATTGAGAACATCCACGGAGCGCCGGTGTACCGGCTTCGCGGGAATCTGCTGCCGCTGGTGTATCTCAATCGCGAACTCAGGACGGGCGAGCCGTCCAACGTAAAGGATGCGGGCGCCGTCAACATCGTGGTGCTGCAGGCGGACGAGCGGCAGTTCGGGCTCGTGGTCGACGAGATCAACGACACGGAAGAGATCGTGGTCAAGCCCCTGGGCAAGCTGTTCAAGGGGCTGTCCACGTTTGCGGGCGCGACGATCATGGGGGACGGCCGCGTGGCGCTGATCCTGGATGTGATGGGGCTGGCGCAGAAGGCGAACGTCGTGTCCGAGGGCAAGGACCGCGGGGTGCACGAGGCGGCGGCGCGCAAGGATGAGAACGGCGTCGACAAGCAGACGCTGCTGCTGTTCCGAGTCTCGGACACACGGAGGATGGCGATCCCGCTGTCGCTGGTGGCGAGGCTCGAGGAGTTCCCGAGGACGGCGATCGAAATGTCCGGGGACCTGCCGGTGATGCAGTATCGCGGGCAGATCATGCCGCTGGTTTCGCTCTCGAAGACGCTGGCGGAGGCGGGGCTGCGTCCCGGGGCGGACGGCGCGCCGGCGTCGGACACGGTGCAGGTCATCGTGCACACGCGAAACGACCGGAGCATCGGTCTGGTGGTGGACCGGATCGTGGACATCGTCGAGGAGCGGCTGGTCGTCCAGCGGACGGGCGTGCGGCCCGGGATCCTGGGCTCGGCGGTGATCGAGAAGAAGGTCACGGAACTGCTCGATATCGAGGGCGTGATTCAGTCGGCGCTTCGCGAGGACGACCCATCGGCGCTGGCGGCCTAACGCAGGAGGCACGGGGATGAACGACGATCGTCAGTTCTGCACGTTTCTGGTGGACGGGATGTACTTCGGCGTGGATGTGCTCAAGGTGCAGGAAGTGATCCGCTACCAGGACATGACACGCGTGCCGCTGGCGGCTCCGGTCATTCGGGGACTCATCAATCTTCGCGGGCAGATCGTCACGGCGATCGACCTGCGGCGGCGGCTGGGGATGAAGGACCGGGCCGAGGGCGACCTGCCGATGAACGTCGTGGTCCGGACGGCGGAGGGGGCGATGAGCCTGCTGGTGGACGAAATCGGCGACGTGGTGACGGTGGAACCCGACACGTTCGAGCTGGCGCCGGAAACGCTGACGGGAGTGTCGCGGGACCTCCTGGCCGGTGTGTACAAGCTGAAGGACCGGTTGCTTCTGATCATGGACACGGAAAAGGCGCTGACCCTGTCGGCGGCGGCCTGAGAGGAACATGAGTGCTTCACGTGGCGTCCAGCCTGGTCCTTGTCTTGATCGCCTGCGGGGTCTACTTCCGCCGGCGGCCGCGGATTCACATCCGGATCATGGCGGCGTCGTTCGTGATCGACCTGTCGCTGGTGCTGTACATCGAGCTGACGCGGCACGCGGTGGAGCAGGTGGCGACGCACGTGAGGCCGATGGTGTACATCCACGCGGCGATTTCGCTCGCGGTCTTGATTTCGTATGTGGTGATGATCGTACTCGGAAGGAAAGCACTCAGGGGGGATCGCTCGTCGCGGTCCACGCACCGCGTGATGGGGGTCTCGTTCGTGGCCCTGCGCGGCTTGAACTATGTCACTGCGCTTGTCATGTAGGCGGCGCATCAGGAAGCAAAGGAACGGCACCATGGGAAGCACAATGACACGCAACGGGGTTACGCCATCACGTCGTCCGGCCGGATCGCGGCCGCCGGAGGGCTCGTTTGATCCGATGCTCGCAGCGACGATGCTGGAGGGCGTTCCGGTCAACGTGATGTACGCCGACCGGGACCTGATTCTGCGGTACATCAACCCGGCGTCGATGAAGACGCTCAAGACGATCGAGCACCTGCTGCCGGTCAAGGTCGACCAGATCCTCGGCCAGTCGATCGACATCTTCCACAAGAAGCCCGAGCACCAGCGGACCCTGCTGGGGAACGAGAAGAACCTGCCGCACCGCGCGAACATTCAGCTCGGCGCGGAGACGCTGGACCTCCTGGTCAACCCGGTGAAGAACGACGCGGGCGAGTACGTCGGCGCGATGGTGACATGGGAAGTCATCACGGAGAAGCTCAAGCTGGCGCAGCAGAACGCGGGGTACGCCGCGATGAGCGACGCGATCAGCAAGAGCCAGGCGGTGATCGAGTTCAACATGGATGGGACGATCATCACGGCCAACGACAACTTCCTTGGAGCGATGGGGTATCGCCTGGACGAGATCAAGGGCAAGCACCACAGCATGTTCTGCGAGCCTTCGTACGCCGCGAGCCATGACTACCGGCAGTTCTGGGCGGATCTGAACGCGGGCAAGTTCCAGGCGTCGCAGTACAAGCGGCTGGGCAAGGGGGGCAAGGAGATCTGGATCCAGGCCTCGTACAACCCGGTGATGGGCGCGGACGGAAGGCCGTTCAAGGTCGTGAAGTACGCCACCGACATCACGGCGGCGAAGAACCAGACCTCGGACTACGAGGGCCAGCTCGCGGCGATCAACAAGTCGCAGGCGGTGATCGAGTTCAACCTTGACGGCACGATCATCAAGGCCAACGACAACTTCCAGGGCGCGGTCGGGTATCGCCTCGAGGAGATCAAGGGCAAGCACCACAGCATGTTCTGCGACCCGGCCCTGACGGCGAGCAACGAGTACCGGCAGTTCTGGGCCGACCTGGCGTCGGGCAAGTTCCAGACCGGGCAGTACAAGCGCGTCGGCAAGGGCGGCAAGGAGATCTGGATCCAGGCCTCGTACAACCCGATTTTCGACCCCAACGGCCGGCCGTACAAAGTGGTGAAGTACGCCACGGACATCACGGCGGCCAAGCGGATGGAAGCCGAGGTCCGGTCGTTGTCGCAGTCCCTGGCGTCCAGCGCCGAGGAGCTGACGTCGGTGAGCACGCAGATGAGCGCCAACGCCGAAGAGACGAGCGCCCAGGCGAACGTCGTGTCGGCGGCCTCGGAAGAGGTGAGCAAGAACGTGCAGAGCGTGGCCACGGCGGCCGAGGAAATGACGAGCTCGATCAAGGAAATCGCCAAGAACGCGGCGGAAGCGGCGCGTGTGGCGACCTCGGCGGTGAAGGTCGCGGACAAGACCAACGGCACGATCGCCAAGCTCGGGGAGAGCAGCGTGGAGATCGGGAAGGTGATCAAGGTGATCACGTCGATCGCGCAGCAGACCAATTTGCTGGCCCTGAACGCGACGATCGAGGCCGCGCGGGCCGGCGAGGCGGGCAAGGGCTTCGCGGTGGTGGCCAACGAGGTCAAGGAGCTGGCCAAGGAGACGGCCAAGGCGACCGAGGACATCAGCCAGAAGATCGAGGCGATCCGCAACGACACGAAGGACTCGGTCGAGGCGATCGGGCAGATCGGGACCATCATCACGCAGATCAACGACATCTCGAACACGATCGCGTCGGCTGTTGAAGAGCAGACCGCGACGACCAACGAGATGACGCGCAACATCACAGAGGCGGCGAAGGGCGCCTCGGAGATCGCCCAGAACATCACGGGCGTGGCGACGGCGGCCAAGAGCACGACCGAGGGCGCGAGCGACACCTCCAAGGCGGCGGGCGAGCTGTCGCGGATGTCGAGCGGGCTGCAGCAGGTGGTTCAGCAGTTCAAGGTCTAAGCACGAGATAACGCCGCGCCGGGCGAACAGCCCGGCGCGGCGCTTTGACTCCGAAGGGTTCCGAGAGGAGCGACCATGCGAGCGATCGTGATCGATGATTCCCGTGCGATGAGGATGATCCTCAAGAACGCCCTGGCGGAGCTGGGGCACCAGGTGATCGAGGCGAGCAACGGGCAGGAGGGTCTGGACGCGGTCCGGACGCAGGGCCCGTTCGAGCTGGCACTGGTGGACTGGAACATGCCCGTGATGAACGGGTACGACTTCGTCAAGACGGTGCGCGCCGACAAGTCGAACGACTCGATGAAGATCGTGATGGTGACGACGGAAATCGAGACGTCACAGGTGTGCAAGGCGCTGGAGGCGGGGGCGAACGAGTACGTGATGAAGCCGTTCACCAAGGATGTGCTCAAGGAAAAGCTCGAGCTGCTGGCGGCCTGACACGGACCGACGGGAGAGATGCGTGCCCAAGCTTCGCGTGCTCATTGTGGATGACGCTGTCGTCGTGAGGAAAATCCTCACCGACTCGCTGTCGGCCGACCCGGACCTGGAGGTGGTCACGGCGGCCAACGGACGGATCGCGCTCGCGAAACTGTCCCAGGTGAATCCGGACATCGTCACGCTTGACTTCGAGATGCCTGAGATGGACGGCCTGACCACCCTCAAGGAAATCCGCAAGACCCACCCCAAGCTCCCGGTCATCATGTTCAGCACCCTGACCGAGCGTGGAGCGGCGGTGACGTTCGACGCCCTGGCGGCCGGCGCCAACGACTACGTCACCAAGCCGGCGAACGTCGGGAGCGTGGCGACGGCGATTTCCAGAATCAACTCAGAGCTCATTCCGAAGATCAAGTCGCTGTGCGGGCGCGGGGCTCCGGCGGTCTCAACGCAGGCGGAACTCAAGCCCGGCGCCGCGTGCCCGGTGCGGTTTGTTCCACCGGCCGCGGCCATCAAGGGCAAGAGGGGCCGCGTGGAGCTGGTCGCGATCGGGGTTTCGACAGGGGGGCCCAACGCGCTGTCGGAGCTCCTTCCGACGCTGCCCGCGGACTTTCCGGTTCCGATCCTCATCGTTCAGCACATGCCGCCCGTGTTCACCAAGCTGCTGGCCGACCGCCTGGCTGAGCAATGCCGCCTGAAGGTTCGCGAAAGTGAACCGGGGCTGGTGTTGAGGGCTGGGGAAATCATCATCGCCGCGGGCGGTTCGCACATGACGGTCGAATCCGCCGCCGGCCTGCAGCGGACGGCGTCCAACATGGAACCGCCGGAGAACTCGTGCCGGCCGGCCGTGGACCAGCTGTTCCGGTCGGCGGCGAAGACGTTTGGAGCTTCGACGCTCGGCGTGGTTCTGACGGGTATGGGGAGCGACGGGCTGCGAGGGTGTGAGCACATCCGCGAGGCGGGCGGCGAAGTGGTGGTACAGGATGAACAGTCGTCGGTGGTGTGGGGCATGCCGGGGTTCGTGGCCAAGGCAGGGCTGGCGAACCGCGTGCTCCCGCTGCGGGAGATCGGGCCGGAACTGACCCGGCGTGCGAAAGAGGGCCGAGACACGCCGCGCCGCATGGCGAGCTGACAGGGAGAGTGCATGGCGATCACAGCAAGCGAGTTTGATTTTGTGCGGGAGATGATCCGGAAGAAGTCCGGCATCGTTCTCGAACCCGGGAAGGAGTACCTGGTCGAGGCGAGGCTGACCACGCTGGCCCGCCAGCAGAAGGTGGAATCGCTGTCGGCGCTGATCGCGCGGGTGAAGGCCAGCTCGGCGGACCCGCTGTACAAGTTGGTGATCGAGGCGATGACCACGAACGAGACGAGCTTTTTCCGGGATCTGCACCCGTTCGAGGCGCTCAAGCGAGTGGTCATCCCGGCGCTGACGGCGAGCCGTGCGGTGACCCGGTCGCTCTCGATCTGGTGCGGGGCGAGCTCGACGGGCCAGGAGCCGTACACGATCGCCATGACGCTCCGGGAGGCCATCCCGAATATCGATGAATGGAAAGTGACGTTTATCGCGACGGACATTTCGTCCGAGATGGTCGCGAAGTCGAAGGCGGGGCGGTACAACCAGATCGAGGTCAACCGGGGCCTACCGGCGCCGCTGATGGTGAAGTACTTCACCAAGCAAGGCCTCGAGTGGGAGATCAGCCCGAAGCTGAGGTCGATGATCGACTTCCGGGAAATGAACCTGACCCAGCCGTGGCCGGGAATGCAGCCCTTCGACATCGTGTTCATGCGGAACGTGCTGATCTACTTCGACGGCGATACCAAGCGGGACATTCTGCGGCGAGTGCGGAGCCTGATGCGGCCGGACGGGTACTTGTTCCTGGGATCGGCCGAAACGACGATGGGGCTGGACGATGCGTACGAGCGGACACAGATCGAGAAGAGCGGGTGCTACCGCATCCGCCAGGCCATGGCGAAGGCGGCCTGACCGGGCTGAAGGAAAGGATGCCGGCTATGCAGTTCAACTCTGATGACATCCGCACGCTGGCGGAGACCGTCTGGGAAGTGACCCTGGCGATTCCGCTGCAGTCGGACTCGACCGGACAGAGCACCTCCCGAACGCGCTCGACCGTGGGGAGCATCCAGATCACCGGCGAGTGGAACGGGGCGGTGCTTCTCGACTGCTCGACCGAGGTCGCGAAAAAGGCCGCGGCGGCGATGTTCTCGACCTGGCCCGACTCCGTCTCCATGCAGGACATGCAGGATGCGGTGGCGGAGCTGGTGAACATCATGGGGGGCAACCTCAAGGCGCTGCTGCCCCAGAAGTGCTTTCTGTCACTGCCATCGGTGGTGGAAGGTGGGGACTATTCGGCCCGGGTGCCCGGGAGCCGGGTGATCAATCGCGAGGAGTTCTCGTGCGATGGGCACCGCGTGACGATCACCATTCTCGAACGAGTGGCGGACGGCAAGCGCGTCGCCGCGGCGTAAGGGAACCTCACGGGAACTGACATGACACACACCAACAGCACAGCCAGCCCGCTCACACCAGAGCTGATCATCCCGTTTATGAACGCGGTGACGCAGGTGTTCCAGAAGATGGTCGGGGTTCCGGCAACGGTGCAGAAGCCGTACCTGAAGAGCCATTCGACCTCGGCCTACGACATCTGCGGGATCATCGGGCTCTCGGGACAGCTGGCCGGGTCGGTGGTCGTCAGCTTCGCGGAAGGGGCGGCGATCAATCTGGTGGAGAGCTTCTCGGGGACACGGTTCAAGGTCACCGACGCGGACTTTGCGGACGCGATCGGAGAACTGGCGAACATGATCGCGGGGAGCGCCAAGCAGCACCTGGGCGGCGTCGCCAGCATCTCGACGCCGAGCGTCGTGATCGGGAAGGGGTACGTCATCGCGGGCATGAGCGACATTCCGTGCGTGGTGATTCCGTGCACCAGCCCTCGGGGCGACTTCGCGGTGGAGATTTGCATCAAGAGGAACAAGGCGGCCTAGAGGCCCGGGGGAGTGAGTCATGAAGTTCCTGCTCGTTGACGATTCCAGGACCATGCGGAACATCCAGAAGAAGGTCTTGTCCGCTTTCACGGGCGCCGAGTTTGCCGAGGCCGGCGACGGGATCGAAGCGCTCTCCGTCATCGCGGCGACGCCCGGCGGCTTTGACCTGATCATGGTGGACTGGAACATGCCGAACATGGACGGCATCACGCTGGTCAAGAAGATCCGCGAGAAGGACACCAAGACGCTGCTGGTCATGGCCACGACCGAGGCCGAAAAGGCACGGGTGCTGGATGCGATCCGCGCCGGCGTAAACAACTACGTCGTCAAGCCGTTCACGCCCGAGGCGCTGATGGAGAAGATCAACGCGACACTGGCGAAGGCGAAGGCCGCGTAATGACTGCCGCCCCGGACCAGGGACCGAATGCGTCGGCGACGGGAATACCCGCGCCGGATGCAGCGGCTCCTGCCGCGGCCGCGCCGGCACCGACACACACCATCAAGGGCGACCTGGGCACGGGGCTCAAGCACACGGGCCCGGTCCGCATTGCCGGCAGCGTGTGCGCGGGCGTAACGCTGGAGATCGATGGCGCCCTGACGGTAAGCGGGACGATCGAGTCGGCGACGGTGTCCGTCACCGGCGCGCTCGACGCCGCGGGCGGGATCGTGGGCCGGGGCAAGGGCCGGTACGTCACGGGCGGCCACCTGACATCACGCAGCATCATCGCGGCGACCATTGAGAGCAAGGACGATGTGCGCGCCACCGTGGAGATCGCCAACTCTCGCATCATCGCGGGCGGGTCGCTGAACTGTGAATCCGGCCACATCTACGGCGGCCATGTCACGGCCAACGGCGGCGTTGTGTGCGCCACGCTGGGTAGCCCGGGAGCGTCCGAAACGATCATCGAAGTCGGGATCGATGAAGAGCTTCGCCGCCTGGGCGAGAAGCACGCGGCCGAAATCGACGCAAACCAGAAGCGGATTCAAAAGGTCAGGTCGCAGGTCGAGCCCTTGATGGCACAGCAGCGGGCGCTGACCGCCAAGCAGAAGGAGTCTGCCACAGAGTTGCTATACGAGGCGGGCGAACTGGAGGAGAAGACGCTGGCCCTGATCAAAGAACTTCGCGGTCGCGTCGGCGCGAGCTACGCCCGGGGCAAGGCGGAGGTGGTCATCAACAGCATGCTGCACCCGGGAGTCGTGCTGCGTTTTCCGTCGTTTGAGGTGAAAGTCGAGCGGGCGATCAAGGGGCCTATCAAGTTTGTCAAGGACGGGAAGGGCTCGGCCGCGCGGGTCGTCCTCATCGACCTGCGGGACAACTCCGAGCAATCCATCAAGTTTCTGCCCTGGACGGACCAGCTCCTGTCGGCGCTCTTCCGGTCGCTGGTCGTACCAAAGCCCCGGCCGGGAGCTGAGCCAGCCAATAAGGCCGCGTAGGCGAATCGCTATCATGGCGTTGCGCGGCGTCGCGCGCCGAATGAGCAAGGCTGTATTCCTTGACCGCGATGACACGTTGATGGAAGCGCGGTCGCTGCCGCCGCCGCCGCTGCCGGCCGCACCGGGAGATGTCGTTGATCCCGCGTTGGTCCGCCTTCTGCCCGGCGCGGCCGAGTCGTGCCGGCGACTCAAACGCGCGGGGTATCTGCTGGTCGTCGTCACCAACCAGGGCGTCGTGGCTCGCGGAGGGGCGACCCTTGAGCAGGCGCACGCCGTCAACCGGCGCCTCGCCGAGCTCATCGGGCCCGGCATCATCGATACGTTCTACTCCTGCCCGTTCCATCCCAAAGGTTCGGTGCCGGAGTTCACCCGCGAGCACCCGTGGCGCAAGCCGGCGCCGGGGATGATCCTCGCCGCGGCCGGCCAGTTCCACATCAACTTCGCTGCGAGCTGGCTGATCGGGGACGCCGATCGCGACGTCGCCGCGGGAATGGCGGCCGGGATCGCCTCGGAACGCTGCCTCCTGATCGGGACGGAGGTTGCGAGCATTTCGGACGCGGCGGACCGCATCCTTGCGGTCGGGTAGCATCTCGCTGATGTCCGAGCTTCCGCTGCGACTGCTGGTAGTGTGCCCGTCGTGGGTGGGCGACGCCGTGATGGCAACGCCGGCGTTGCGGCTAGTGCGGACACACCTGCCCGGGTGCTTCATCGGCGCGCTGGTCAGGCCCGGAATCGATCAGATCCTGGCGGGCACCGGCTTCTTCGACGAAGTCCATGTCGAACGGGCCGCGGGCATGATGGGGCCGAAGTTTGCGGCGGCAAAGGTGCGGCCGCGGCGATACGACACCGCGCTCCTGCTCACCAACTCGTTTTCGACGGCGCTCATCACGCGGATGGCGGGGATCCCGCGGCGACTCGGGTATCGCAAGGATGCGCGAGGTATGTTGCTCACGCACAAGCGTGAGTTGCCGCGGCGGTCGGACGGATCCAGGGCCGTGGTTCCGGCGGTCGGCGCCTATCTCAATCTCGCACGGTTCATGCTGCGGACGCTGGGAGACCCGCGCCTGGGGCCCGAGCCGACGGACCCTTTCGGAGTGCCATCGGGCGTCCGCTTGGAACTCGCGGTGAGCGCGGAAGAGGCCGCGGCGGGCGAACGGGTGCTGGCCAAAGCCGAGTTGCCCCGGGGATCTCCGCTCGCGGTGCTTGTGCCCGGAGGGAACAACCAGGCCAAGCGGTGGCCGGAAGATAGGTTCGCGGCGCTGATCCGACACCTGCACGCGCGGCACGGGCTGACGTGCTTGATCAGTGGATCGCCGGAAGAGAAGGACGTTGTCGAGCGGATTCGGGCGGCAGTTCCGGCGGGGGCTGTGTCGCTGCCGGCGCTGGGGGCGACACTCGGGGCGCTCAAGGCCATCCTGGCCTCAGGACAGTGCCGAATCATGGTGGCCAATGACACGGGACCACGCCACATCGCGGCGGCGTTTGGAGTTCCGGTGGTTTCGCTCTTTGGCCCGACCGACCCCAGGTGGACCACGATACCTACAGCGCCCGGGCCCGGGGGTCCGGGCGGAGAGCGTGTGATCGTGGCGGATCCGACGCTTCCTGAATCGGAGTTGACCAACGACCATCCTGAGCGGTGCCGGATTGACCGGATTGGGCTGGAGCCCGTGGTGGCGGCAGCCGATGAACTGCTTTCGCAGACCGTTTTGCCAAGTCAGGTGCCTTGACCGACGAGGCGGGTCCCGTACCATTGCGACTCGGCCGCCGCGGACACGCGCTGGCCGAACAACCCGGGGGCATAGCTCAGTTTTGGTAGAGCGCATCCATGGCATGGATGAGGTCAGGGGTTCGAGTCCCCTTGCCTCCACTGAAGAGAATCGGCTCTGGCGATAGCGCCGGGGCCGTTTTTCTTGGCACCCGGCGAGTCCGGGAAGAACACAGGAATCTGGCGTCGGGAGAATCGCGGGAGAAAGCCCGTAGACTTCCGGGCCATGACGATCTCTCCGAAGACCCTCACCCGGCTAATCGACTACACGTTCGAGATTGACGCGGCGACCGCCGCCGCCATGAGGTGGCAACACGGCGTCGGACCGTTGCCTCTCGTGGCGAGGTTCTTCGTCGCCTGCCGGGGCGAGCAGGAAGGCAAGGCTCGGAAGTGGACACCCCACCTCCGGCGCATCGTCGTAAACGATGTACAGCGAGACGTGCCGGCGGAATACGGGGCCGACGGAAACGTTACGGCCGATTGCGCAGGCGGGACGGCTGAGGCCGCCGCCGACGCCCTTTGTCACAAGTACCTCACGGCCCACTGACGACCTCCAGGAGGGTGCCATGCCCAGGTCGCGAGAGGAAACCGAGTCCGAAGAGTTCGACTGTCCCAAGCTCGGCGGAGTCGCTTTCGTGGAACTGACATACCGGCGCATGGACCTCCCGGATGGGCAACGGGTCTCGGCCGTCAGCGGTGGCGGGTGCGACAGCGCGAAGCAATGCGGAGTCGGAACCGAATCCGCCAACCGGATGTCGTGGTCGTTCGACTGGTCGAAGTGCGTCCATCCGAAGCTCAATCGAAAGTCCTAGGCCGGGCGCTTCGCGGCCGAGTCCGTCGCGGGCCGCGTCCCGGCGGCCGGAGGAGTCTCGGCTTCGGGTCCGGCGAGCCGCTGGAATAGCTTCTCCCAAACCGCGACGGTCGCTGTCCAATCCGGGTTCTTCGCGAGGTCGATCGTCAGTCGCGCCTTCACGAGTCGGGCGAGGTCTACCTTCCAGCCCTCCGCGAGTTCGAGCTTGTGACGCGCCGCGTAGTCCTTTACCTGATCGACGATTGACGGCTTGCTCGCGTCCGGCGTAAACGGCTGATCGTCCGGACCCTTGAGGATGTAACGGTCGATGATCGGGCCGAGGAACGCCCAGGGGAACAGGTCTTCGATCTGCGTGCCATCGGTCCCGGTGAAGTCCGACACGAGCAACACGCGGTCCGGGACATCCTTGTACAGGTTCTCCTTGACCGAAGTCGCCAACGACTTCCCCGCGTTGTCGGCATCGCAGAGCACCAGCGGGAGGTCTTCGTCTCGGCCAGCCAGGATGGACGCGACGGTCTTGATCGCCTTGACGCCAGAGGTCGGCACGAAGAGGAGTTCGCGCGACGGCCGAATCTTGCCCAGGGCCACGAGAATCGTCTTGATACCGCTGAGGAACAACTGGTCAGACTGGCCCTCCACCACGATCGGCCTACACCCTTGGAACAAGGTGTCGCACACGCTCAGGCCGAGAGCGGCATGGACGGGGTAGATGGACTTCGATCGCGCCGCAGCTTGGCCGGCGCGGAGGTCCGTCGATACCGCCGTGAACCCGACATCGTCAACGTAGACGGCCCGGACGCGGTCCAAGTGATCGGCATCCACGAGGAACGGCGAGTGTGTCGTGTAGATCAGTTGATTCGAGTCCGACAGGCTATCGAAGAACTCGGCGAGGTCGCGCTGCGCGATCGGGTGCAACGTGTGACCCGGCTCATCCAAGAGCAGAATCGCGCCCTGATGGGCCGCCGCACTCTCCACGAGGAAGATGAGGTAGAAGCTCAGGAACCACTGAAGGCCACTGCTCCGGAGTTCGAGTTCGATCTCTTCAGGGCGCACCTCGTCAGAGACCCAGATGCGGAAGTGATTCCCGTCCGCCTCGAACTTGATGCGATAGTTTCCTTGCTTCCACCACTCCCGGAACTTCGTGGTGAGTTCCGTTCCGGCGGACTGGAGGAGCACGCTGCGTTCCTTCTTCTTCTCGGCGAAAGCCTGAATCTGTGACTCGTTCGCCTTGCCCTTCTGCTCGTCCCAGTCCTGACCGAGTTCGAGAATCTCCTCCGGCTTGAGCCTCACGAACCCGAAGAGCACCCGGAGAGTCCGAGCGCGAGCTTCGTCCTTGCCAGAGAGGTCCGTCCGCTTCAGGTTGTCGATGACGTGCGGGAGGTATATCTCGGAGTCCAGGTTCCCGTATGTCGAGTAGTAGACGAAGGTCGGGAGGTGGTCTTTCACCAGCTTCTGCGCATCGGCGTTGTCGTTCGGCCCGGCCTTGCCGAGCTTCTGGGCGATCGCCTCCACGGCCTTGATCGCCTGCCGGAACCGCGGCGCGATCGTGGATTGCGGGGTCGCCGTCTTCAGGTCAACTTTGTTCATCGCCGCGTGAATGCCGCTCGCCTCTGTCGGCCCCAACTGATCGGGCTTTCCTTGGAGTTCCGCGATCATGGCGTCCATCGCGGCCAGGATCGTGGGCTTGAGGCCCGTATCCGCCTCGTCGGCCGGCTCCATCGCGTCGATGTCTTTTCTCGCGGCCAAGATTGGCCCGTCTACTTCCGCCTTTGCAACGGATCGCGCCGGGGTGGCATCCGGGAACTTGAACGCCAAGTCTCCGCCCAGGTCTCGGCTGACTTCAACGGTCTGGACCTTCTCAACGGCAACGCCCGTTTTCGCGGCCACCTTGCCGGCGAGTTCCGGGGAGAGTGTGAACTTCGCGGTGATGAACACCGGCTTCTTCTTCAGGTTCTTGTAGGCGCTGTAGTCCCGGCGAGGCGCATCCGTCAGCAACTTCACTGCACCTTCCTTCGTTGCGGGATTGAGCTTCCAAAGAGGCAGGAGGAGGTTTGTCTTCCCGGCCTCATTCGTACCGATCAACGCCGTGACGTGATCGGCCTCAATCCATCCGCTGTCGCGGACCGACCGGAAGTTTGTTACGCGGAACGCGACGAGTGTCAGGTGTGCCTTCGGCATCCAATACCCCCAGGCTGAGAAGCCTTGTTAGAGTCGGACATAGTTTACGCGCGCTGGAATCGACGCGCTAGTCCGGCTCCCACTCCGGCGGCCCCAGGTACTTGAGCCGGAGCACCTCTCCGACTCCCTCCCCGCCGGTGCCCGCGAGAACGAAGTCACACGCCCGCGAGAACTCCGGGACCACCGATTCCAGCGTCGGGGGCTCGCCCGTGTCGGCGATGATCCGCTCCAGGGCACCCAACTCCGTGGGGCCGGTTCCCGCGAGGGCGCGAATCGCCTCCAGCGCCTTCTCCGGCGGGAGTTGGTCGTGGAGCACGTCGTACAGGGCGACGCGAAGCTCCGCCGCGATGTCGCGGGGGTTCATCGCCCACCCCCGTACTGCGCCTTCGCCTGTTCCGTTGCGATGGGGCCGTAGCGCCGGAAGTAGCGGCCTTGCTCGGTCAGGTTGAACTTCGGGCTCTTCGGATCGAAGCACGACGTGTCGCCCAGGGAGTTGAGCCCTGCGCCGGAACCGCCCCTCGCCCCTCCAGAAACGCTACGGGGCCACCAGTGACCGCGCATCGTCTGCAACTGTCCGACGATGAACTGTTCGGCGCTCTGGCCGGGGACGATGTTGGGCGCGGTCTTCGTGACCACCTTTCCCTCGCGCACCTCCAGAACTCCCCGCAGCAAGGTCGCGGCGTCTTCGTGATTGGCCGCGATCATGCGGGAGTTCGCCAGAGCCGACACGATCGCGGTGTCGATGCGCTGCGCGTTCCAATCACCCTCCAACTTCGTGGACCGCTCGCGCTCGGTCTGAAGTTCGGCGCGCAGGGCGGCCGTCTTCTCCTCCACGAGCTTGGCCGCGTCCGTGTTGGACAGGGCCGTCGTGATCGTCTCCCAGGGGGCATCATCTTGGAGGCCCAGGGTCTTGGCGATCGCGCGGCGGTGCTCGGAATGCTTCGCCTTCGTTTCCTTGTGGCCGGCGCGCTCCGCCTCCAGCGCCTTCATCGACTTGTCCGCGCCCTGCCCGTCGTCGTGGTCGTGGGTGGTACTCAAGCCGCACCCCCTTCCAGGGCCGCGAGCGCCCGTTCGGCCTTGGCCACCTTGGCAGAACCGACGCCGGTCAGGCCGCCGAACCTCTGCTCGGTCGCCTTCGCGCCACGCTCCACGATCGCGCGGAGTTTGTCGATCGCGGCGCGCGTGCGCACGAGGGTCGGGGCGAACTTCGTCTCCGCGAGGGTGCGAATCAGTTCGATGTCCTTCGGGGACAGGCCCGACGCGAGGGGCGAGGCGCTGAGGACGGCGGCCACGGCCTCCGCGTCCCCATCGCCGATCGCGGCGTGAATCGCCTTGACCCTCTCGGTGGGACTGCCCAGGGAGCGGAGGTGGGCGCGAACGTCCCCGGATCGCATCGACTCCACCACTCCGGTCCGGGTCTGCGGGATGAGGAGCGCCGCGTCGATGTCGTCCGCCACCTTGGCGCGGTGGTCGCCGATCGACTGGAGGCCCTGCTCGACGGTCTTCATCGCCCCGCCCATCTTGCTTGAGGCGGCGCGGCGGAGGCGGGCCTCCGTCTGCGGGTCCTTCAGGCCGGCGGCCTTGATGTCGCGCTCCACGCCGGCTAGGGAGAGGGAGATTGTGTGGAGGGTGGCCAGCACGTTGCGTCCCGCGCCGAAAACCGGATGGTGGATCGGCTTGCCGTCGCCACCGGCACCGGCGATGAGTTCGCCAGAGACGGCATCGGCGTTCGCGGGATCGACTGCGGGGGATACTGAAGTGTCGAGGGAACCGGGATCAGTGCTCATGTCCTATGAACTCCTGTGGCGGCGCGTCGCGCGCCACCCGTGAGGGCCGCCGGTCGGGGCTACGTCGCCCACGACCGATCGACCCGGAATCCCCCGTCGCGACACGACGCCACGCGGGGGCGATCAGAAACCCCGGCGGCGCCCGGGGGAACTGCCCGCCTCGCGGCGGGACAGAGAGGAATCCGGACTCGCCGCGATGATTCGGCGAGCCGGGAAGCCCGCGCCTTTCGGCGCGGGACCGAGGAGGGCTATGCCGACGCCCTGCGCGGCCGGACGACTTCGTAACTCGCTTCGATCGGAGCCGTGGTCAAGCCGAACACCGTGAGGAGCGCCCAGGTTTCGAGGTCGGTGCCGACTTCTCCAAGATGCGCGCAGTCGGCCGGGTCGGTCGAGCCCGGCTCCGCCGCGTCGATCGGCTCGCCGCAGTGGGTGCAGACGAGGTGTCCCCATCCTGCGCAGACCGGACGGATTCGTGCCCTAACGGACTTCGCGGCCTCCCGACATTCCTCGAATGTCGGCCGGTCTCGTCCGGCGGCCTTGGCTCTCTCCAAAGCCACGAGCATGGCCCGGCGGGAGAGAGGCCGCACGAGATCGCATGTCAGAATGTTCTCGGCGAGTTCGACGTTCGGGGTGGTGGTGGTTGCGGATTCGTTCATTGCCTTGGTCCCTCCTCTTGCCAACCCGGTGGGTTCGGCCGTTCGGTGTTCATCCACTCCTCGATTGAGTCGGCAACCGGAAAGACGAGCAGTCCTGCCCCGACGATGCGCGGGGTGTCTCGGTATTCACGGCGCTCCGCCTCCGTCGCCTGCCCGCACCTCACCTTGAGGGCTAGGTAGTCGCTTCTCTGGTTCGGATTCGCGGGCGGTGCCGTCGATGAGTTCGCGGGTTGGTTCACGTTTCAAGGTCTCCAGTCGGTCCAGCAGTCGGAACAGTTCCTGTTGCTCATGCACCTCCAGCAGGAGGACGTGCTCCGGCTGGACGAGGTGGCCCCCGGTCAGTTGATGGGCGTGGTTGTGGTCGATCGTGCCGGCGACATCGACGCGCCTGTGGTCGCCGTAGGTGTCGCGGTCGTGCGCCTTCAGCAGTTGGAGGATCGCGTACAGCTTGTTTCGTTTGTCAACGCGGGTCCTCGCCACGGAGCCGTCGGCCCGCAGGTCGGTGGTCACGTCGCCGGGACCGAGCGCTATCTGCTCGACTTCATCCTCCAATGATGAGAGGAGGCGATCGCGCCGGCGCTGTACCGCGTCGTCCAGCAGGGCGCACAGGTCGGGCCGGCGCTGTTTCCACTGATCCAGGGTGCGACGGCGGGCGTCGCGCCGGCGCTGACCGGACTCCATGACCGTCTCTCCCTCCGCGAAGACGGTGTAGACGCCGGGCCACCCGTGCTCTTCCGCCGCCGTGAGGAGGCGATCGAACATGGCGGCGCTAACCGGCTGGCCCTTGCAGGGCGCGGGCGGGAGGCCGTGAGGATTGGGGTGTGCGAGTTCAGTGGACATAGGTTTGTGTGTCCGAGTTCGTTCCAGGGAAGTGGCGTCCGGCGCATGGACGGAGGGGACCCGGTCCGGACGGTCCGAGAAGTTCTTTGGTCACCCCCACCCCGGATGGGTTCTCGGTCCTGCGCCTTTCTCCCGCCTTTCTCCCCGATGCCAGGGTCCGGGAAGGTCGCGAGCCGCAGCGCCGCAGGGCCAGGATTCCCGGTCGTTCGTTGCGCAGACTGGGGAGCGTGGAGACGGTCGGAGGTCCGGACCGGAGTTCTCGGACGCGCGAAGGCTTGCGGGGCGTCGCGGGCGGGCGGAGAGGAGGTCGGTCGGCTCCGACCTCGCAACCCGTGTCCCATCGCCCAGGTGAGGCGGGATGAGACACGCAATGAGACACGCGATCGGTGCTGCGATTCCAGGGGCTGGGTCGCTTGCGTCTCTTGTGTCTCTTTGAGAAGAGAATCACTAGAACGGAGGATCGCCCATCGTCCGGGGCGCGCAACTCATCCCACGCGCCGGCTTGCCCGCAGAAGTGACACTCGGGCCGCAAGAGACACGAGATGTTCATAATCAGCGTTCGCAGCATCAGAACGGCCCTCCCTCGCGTGTCTCATCTACGCCGTAGTCAGGAATCGGGGCGGCGGATGAGACACGGACGGCCCAATCGGGTCCGGTGCCCTCGGGCCACTCTTGCGGGCCGTACCGCTGCTCCCAAGCCCGTCGCATGTCTGCGAGGGACGGAAAGCTCCAGCCCCTGCCGTCGTGGAACCTCCGGCGCTGGCATCCCCAAGTGGTCAGGGCCGCGCCCAGCCTCTTGTCGGACCAGTCTCTGAGGCGCGGGACAGAGCGGCGTGCGACGGTGTAGAGGCCGTGTGAAGTGGTCGGGTAGGTGTCTCGGTCTCCGGAGTAAGCCTCCGCCGACTTGCCCAGGGGGACGGCCGACTCCGGCAACGCGCCATCCTCCAGTATCGCGAGTAACCACTCATCCTCCGGCGGTAGGCTCCGCATCTTCTGATCGTGGAGGGCGGCCGTGTTGGGCTTGGCTCGCACGTTGAAACCGGAGAGGTCCATCGCTAGCAAGTCGTGGAGCATCGCCTCCAATCCCCCGGCATCCATCTCGTCCTGAATCGCCTTGAAGTAGGCATGGTCGTTCGCGCGGGCGCTGGATACGTCCAACACGAAGTACCGACGATCATCGGCCTCCGCAGGCACCACCCACTTCTCGTTCGACGCCATGAGGAGGTGGACGCAGTTGGGCGACGGCGAAGCGTCGATACCCTTCTGCTCGACCATCAGAACGGGTTCAGTCACCAGCGCCTTCTGAATACGGGCATGTCGCGGATCGCCCGCGAAGAATGCCTCGTCGGCGAAGACGAACGAGCAGTCGCGCAGGTGGGCATTGAAGTTGCCCACGAGGTGATTCGGGTTCGTGATGCTGATTCCGTGCCGCCCCATCAGGCGGCGGAGGCTGTGCCCGACGATCGACTTGCCGGTGCCCTGCCCGCCCCGCAAGACGATCGCGGTGTGCCCCTGCTCGCCCGGCCGCTGAACCATGTTCGCCAGCCACCCGGTGAAGTATGCGAGATGGTCAGCGTTGCCGGCGCACACGTTCTCTGCAAGGTGCGCCCTCATCAGGGACCATGAGCCCTGCTTCGCAGCGACGCCGAAGCCCTGCCACAGGTTGTAGGAGTCCGCGACCTTCCTCCCAGGCGCGTACACGATGCACTTGTACTGCCGACGGTCAGAATGTCGGAGCCACCACTCCCCGCGTGGCATCTCTTGCGGAACCTCCGTACCGCTCTTGTTCACCTTGGTCCCGACTACAACCGTTTGATTCAGGTAACGATTGCGGATGTCACCGAATCCACTGAACTCCACTCGCGATCGGCCCAGGGCCTCGTCCCAGACCTCCTCCATCACCCGACACTTGCCTCCGTGACTTCCTATGACCGCGTGCCGGTCGTTCATCTCACGGAGGATTGGGTCGATCGCCTGTTCCTTGGCTCTCTCGATCTGTCGGAGGGCGTAACGCTCCGACTGACTGCCCTTCTCCAAGACGGACTCAGAGATTCGGAAGCCCTTGTCCGTGATGACCGAATAGATGGTGTCGTCGTCGATGCCGGCGCGGACGAGTTCACACACGACCCAGAACACCATCTCGGATCGCGAGGGAAAGTGTTCGGGCTCATCCGGATTCATGCCCTGAACCACATAGACCTTTACTGAGTTCGAGACCTTATCGCCTAGTTCATTCACGTCGGCAAGGCGGCGCACGTTCGACGTGTTGACAGTGACCACGGGCGCACCCGCCGTTTCGGTGACGGTCGCGGGCGATCGGCGCTCCGCCTTCTCGAACTGCGCGATGTCAAAGCGCGCGTCGATCAGCATGGCACCACCTCCGCCAGCGTCGGTACGCGCCCCCTCTTCAACTTCTTCGCGCAGGGCGTGTTGATCGTGAAGGGCAAGCGCATTAGGTGGTCGATGCTGTGGCACTTGTCCCCGCCCATCAGGCGCTCGATGCGCAGGTTGTAGAGCGCCGCGTCTTCCGCCTTCGCCAAGTCGCCGTCGATGACGATGGGTTCGCGGAGCGCCCAGAATGCTTGTAGCCCACCCCCGGAGAAGACGACGATGGAAGGCTTGGGCAACCCACCCGGCGGGTTGCGCATCATTCCCGTGATGCGGCCGCGCTCCGTCTCCAGTGATTCACCTGATCGCGGGTCCACGTCAACGTGTAGGTGCCAGACCGCGCGAACGTCGGTCCTCTGCATCCGCTTCGTCATTCGGCCCATCGGCTCGGCGGGATGCCAATAGAGGTTGCCGTCGCGGCCCACGCACTCGACCCACTCCAGGAACCGCACCCGTTCATCGGGGGCGAAAGTCTCTGTGGGCAGTATCTTCCCGCCGTTGGTCTCACAGATGCCCGTGATGACGCGCAAGCGATTGGGGTGCATGGCGTCGAGGAAGTCCCAGGCGGTCCCGTAGCTGGGGCATGGATCGGCGGCCGAACTCAAGCGGCAGACCCCACCTTCGGGACCGCGCGAGTGCGATCGACGATGAACTTCTCAATGGCAGACGCCCGGTACCTAACCAACTTTCCGACTTTGATGAAGTCGAGGTTCCGCCGCCGGACTCGCCAGTCGGAGAGGGTTTGAGGCGCGATCCCCAATCGTTCCGCCGCCTGCTCGGGCGTCAGTAGCGGATCGACGGGCGTCGGGCCTTCATTCTTGCCTGTGTTTGACATCGGACATCACTCCTGTCGTGTCGCGGTTCGGACACGGGAATGATGCCACAAGGTGGAGGAAAGGCACCTTCAGGATATGACACGCATCAAGTCAGGATATGACATTTCATGCGGCTTCGGGCGGGCGCGCCTTTCGGTACTCCTTGCGATCCTCTTTGGCGTCGCGGTTCTGGTCCGCGTACTTCTGCTCCAGGTCCACGTCCGCGCCGACTCCGAAGTAGTCGATGATGTCGGATCGACTCACCATCCACAGGCGCGGCCGCCCAGGTACTCGGGCGATGCGTATTCCGCCAGACTGACCAATTATGAAACAGCAGTTACGGACGATGAATCTGTCGGCGCGACTGCCCCGCATCCACGGCAGGCGTCGCGGGTGGTCCGCTGCCCAGCCTGCGAGGAAGCCGGCGCTGATCGGGCCGACGGGGTTCGGACCCAGGTCCATCTTCCCATCCTCGCCGTAGTCGGGGAGTTTCGATCGTGACTTCCTCATGCCGCCTCTCCTCCCGGCTTGCGTACGTTGAACATGAGGTCGCCGATGTCGTCCGCCACCTTGCGGCAATCAGCGCCGGCGAGGGCCGCGTAGTGCTCGGTCGTCCGGATGTTCGCGTGCCCGACGGCCTTGGATATCGCGGTCTGATTCTTGCCGCTGTTGATCCCCGTCGTGACGAACGTGGCCCGGAGGCTGTGCGGGACGAGGCGCGGGTTCGTGATGCCCGCGATCTCCAGTATCTTGCGGAAAACCTTGCGAGGGTCTACGACGCGCTTCGCGCCGCGAGCACCGGGGAACACGAACTCGCCGTCAATCCGAGAACGGCGGTCCTTCAACAACGCCACGATCCGGTGATGCAAGGTCACAATCTTCGTGTCCTTCGTCTTGTCGTCCTCCGGCGGGATCGTCCACGTCGGCTCGTTCCCCAAGTGGAGGTCCCTCCACTTCATCTTGGCCACGGCTCCCCGTCTTTGGCCTGTTACCAGAGCCACGAGTAACACCTCAGCCAGGGCGATCCGGTTCTCAATCGGCGCGCCCTTGACCCACCCCCGCCCCGGGCGCGTGTGCCGGTAGACGCAGTGCTCTCGCTTGAAGATGTCTATGGCGTCGATGAACCTCTGGACCTCGTCGCCACGGAGACACTGCCGGCGGGGAGCCTCGTCGAACCGCTCCACGTCCCGGCAGGGGTTGCCACGCTTGCCCGTCAGCTTGTGCTTCTTCAGGTGGTACGTACACACGGCGCTGAGGACCGTCAGCACGCGATTCGCCGCGTACTTCCCGCCGCTCCGCCGGAGCTTCACCCGGCGATCGTCGATGCCCCTCCCCCGCGCCACGCCCTGATGGATGGCGTTCACGACTTCGTAGGTCAGTTCATCCATGAGGACGTGCGCATGCGGAGCGATGTAGAGCCGGTAGAGACTTTCATTCTGATCGACGGAGCGGAACTTCTTTGAGAACCGCTCGTCCATATAGGCCCGGAACGCCATGCCCAGGGTGATGGCGCTCGGCCGCTCCGCCTTGGGCACCGCACCCCCCGAACCGCTCGTCTCGCCGTTCAGGATGTCCACCCTGTCGCGGGCCAGCTTGACCGTCCATTCGCTCAGAGGGCCAATCTTGACTTTCGCGGTCTTCCTCGTCCGCCGGTCCGTCCGGTGGAAGTAGAAGACCTTGGAGCCCGTCGGACTGATCCTCAGCACGAGATTCGGCTTGTCGGCGTCGTACAGGAAGACTTCCCGATCGGGGTCGGGCTCCCAGCCCTCAAGCCGGTTGTCGGTGAAGCTGAACTTTCGATCGCCTGTCACCCTGCGCATCGCCCACCCTCCGAGCGCCGGGAGAATCCGGGAGAATGCGCGGCCTATTCTGGCGCTTTCTCCCGAGCGGAGCCGTGTGTACGGCCACGCGCCGGCACCCTCAATATCGCTCGGAAACGGCTGGAAAACCAGCGTTTACGTGCGTACACCTGTATACGCAGGTTGACCCGTGAGGGTCGTGCGGGCTACATGGCATGGATGAGGTCAGGGGTTCGAGTCCCCTTGCCTCCACTTCGGCGAAAACGCCGCAATCTCAAAGGGTTGCGGCGTTTTTCGTTGGGCGGAAACAGAAAGGGCCTGACCCAGGCTGACCCGCTTTCTGACCCGTTTTTCCCCGCCCCGAGGCGTTCCCATTTGACGAGCCAAGGCGGTGCTCCCCGCTAAGCGGGAATCAGATGGAGTCGATGGACCTGGCCGATCAGTTCGACCTGTTTGGGAAGAACGCGAGCCTCAGTGGCAAACTCCTTCCATCGTGAGACTGCGTTCGTCACCTCAGTGGCGATGACTTCCGCTCTGCCCCTCCTCATTGCGGCTGTTTTTTCCGCAACCGCCTTAAGGTCGTCAAACGTGAACCCGTCTCGCTTGCCCGCCAAGCTCATTTGGTGATTTGCCGTCCATGTGCCCGACGGGTTGTACGCGTACATCACGTCAAAGGCGGGCGAGAGTGACCACTTCCCCTGCTTGTCCATCAGAAACGCAATGTTTTTGACGTGATCGTCCTGGTTGCGGGCGACCACGTTGAACACCATGCGTCGAAACTGCTCCTCGATGTGCTCCATCGATAAGCCCAACCTCCGAATGACATTGAAAGCCTGCTCGTACGAATGGGCGAGTGGGTTGTTGAAGTCGAAGTGTGCCAGAGCCGCCAGCGACTGCATGTGCAGCTTTTCCCCGTCGTCGAGCCGATCAAACCGCTTGGTCATGAAGTGACGGCGACCGCCTTCTTCAAAGATTCGGCACTCGGACATTCGAACGCCTGCGGCCTTGGCCATCAGGGAATACGCGTACTCGATGGCTCCGAAGCCCTTGGGATCTGCTAGGTCGCGGTCCTTGTTGTTGGAGACCCCATCGAATTTCAGGAGCCAGTACTCGAACCCGGACGGCGCTTTGACCTGACCGGACCTGACTTCGTGGGTCGTGGGATTCCAGGCGATCACGGCTTTGGCGCGAGCGCCGCCCGCCGATGCGCCTACGCGAAGGATCTCACGAAGTCCGTGTTCCTTGTCTATGTCGGCGAAGGATGCTTGGAGACCTTCTCGATGGCTGAGTACTTCGGAAGCCAGCGCGACCAACGCATCGATCTTGATCGGGGCGGAAGCCGTCGCATGTGGCCCTTTCGCAGGGCGGAACTCCAGCGCTCCGATCCCGCGCGTCCCGGTATAGCACAGGCGTTCGACAGCATCGATGTCTTTCGGGAGTCGCCCTTGGGCGGCAAGCCATGCGTCGATTACCGCATTGCCAAACTTGTCGGGCAGTGCATCGGCGAGCATTCCCGGTAGACCGTGGAACGATTCCTCCGGCAGACCAGGGAAGCGGTAAATCCGCTCGGCCAGCGGCATCATGAGCGGTGCGACTTCAATTCCACTCTGGCGGAACCCGTCCGTGTATTCGAAGGCCGCGACATCTCCGGGCCCGTTGACTGACACCGCACCAATGGTGCTGCCCCACAACCGAACTTCCGCAACCGTGCTCACGATTGGCCCCCGGTCTTCGCCGAATCATCTCCCCAGGTCCACTTGGTCGATGGCTCGCTTTTTTTCACTCCGGGTGAAGCACGGCGTCGCTCTTTGCGGCGTGAGCGCAGTTGTTCAATGGGGCTGGGGAGGGGCGGTGGAACAAAGGCATCGAGATTGGCGAGCAGCCCGAGGGCACGGACCACTCGGATTAGATTGGTGACTTGGCTTGATTCGCCTTTCTCTAGGCGGATCAACGTGCGCTTTGAGACACCCGCCTCCCGGGCCAGTTGCTCTTGCGTGAGGTTTCGCTGGAGTCGTTGCCGCGCGAGACGTTCCCCCAATTCCACCAGGGCTGCCTGATCGGTCAGTTCATTGAGCTTTGCCATAAGTGACTCTTCTGGCAACTATATCGCCAAATTTGCCTCAATACGACATTTGTGTCACTTTATAGATACGAACTTGATTGCTATCAAATACCGACCTTTTTACGAACCTCTGGGCAATTTCGAGGCGGATTCCGCACTCGAATCGGCTTCTTCGGAGGGCTTCCTACGCCGCTTCGGCCTCCCGGCCGAGTGTCAGGCCGAACACTCTCTCAAGCAGGTCCGTCGCCCGATCCAAGGCGTCCCAGTTTCGAAGGGCGTAGTGGCTCTTCATGTCCCGGACGCTGTGGGAAAGGAACATGGAGGTCACCAGCGGATCGATCCTCTCGATCTCGGATGCCGCCGTCTTGCGCAGGCTGTAGAACCCACGACCAGCCGGGATCTTCGCGTCCCTCATCAGTCGCCAGAATGCGTTCTTGATCGCGTCGGAATGGATGTACTTGCCTTCAACCATCTTGGTCCAGGTCAGCGGAAGACCGTCGCAGTTGTGGAACCACCGGTCGTCCGGGCGAACATCGGGGCGGCGGTGCGCCCCGAGCAGTTCGACGGTCAGCGGCCAGAGGCGATGCCTACCCCGGACCCCAGTCTTGATTCGGGGCCGATCCAGAACGCGGCTTTCAAGACTGACATCTCGCACCCTGAGTTCCGAGATGTCCACCTGTCCCGCGCCCGTGTTCAGGGCCAGGGACATCCAAGCCTTCATCCGCAGGTCCGCCCCGGCCCACAGCCGCCGAATCTCCTCGACCGTGAAGACCGCCACCTTCGGCGGCGGCAGCGTGACGCGGGCGTAGTCGAGCATGTTGCGGGGCTCGGCTTCGATGATGTGCATCTTGTACGCCCACCTGTAGAGCGACTTGACCGCATCAAGGCGTCCCTTGGCCGTGCTCGGGCTGATCGGTCGGCCCGTGTGCTTCGATTTGGGCAGCCTCAGCATCGCCTGCTTGTAGTCCTCCAGTTGAAGCTCGGTCAGCCCACAGAACCGTTCCTTGGCTCCGACCGCCGCGCAGAAAACGCTGAGAGCGTCCTGAATCTTGCGCACATGTGTCGCTGACAGATCATCGGCGGCGTACCGAGCTTCAAGGCCCTGCATGTACTTCTCGACCGCATCCTCCACCGTCGCCTGAGAGATCGGCCGGGTCGTCGTTCGCGTGCGCTCGTATCTCTGCGCAAACTCCAAGTAGCTGCGTTCGGCCTCGCGGTAGGACCGCGTGTCGTTCACGGACTGGCCACGCCCGAAGTAGTACATCCGACCGTCAATCTGCTTTCGCCAACGGCCGTCGCTGGAGTATGTCAGGAGTCGCTTTCGTCCCATACGAACCTCGTGCCATCCGTGCCCAAAGGCGGGCACACGGGAGGCCCGCACGCCGCCGGTGTCAAGCCCGCTTTCCTTGAACCCCCTCCGTAAACCGACGGCCATCCAGCCGCAGAACCGCCTCTTCTGTCCCTTCGGCCGACTCAAACCGTCGAGCATCGATCCACGCATCTAGGTCGCCGGGTCGTACGAAGACGGCCTGCCGAGCCCCGGCGGCGCGGATCCTGACGGTCGGCAAGCCCTCGTCGGCGATCCATCGCCGCACCGTCTTGGGCGAGACGCCGCAGAGAGCGGCGACCTCCGACACCACGAGCAACACCCGTCGCCCAGGCCAATACTGGATGAGCCTCATCCCCTCCACAACGTTCGACACGCACGATTCGATTCGTGCCAGCCTGTCGTCAATGTTGGAGGATTGCAGATCCATAGAGCTACCAGCAGCGGGACACACCCGCCGTCAACCTCCGTTCCATTTCCACATGCACGCCACCCCACCGCCGTTCAGCGATGGCCCGAACTCTCTACGCCATCATCTGTGTCGGGCCCTCGACCGCCCTCAATCGCCGCGTCCAGTTGTCGATCCACCTTGGCCACAAACTCGTCGAACAGGTCCTTTCGGTAGCCTTCCAAGTAGAGCCTCACACAGGCCTCATGGATCACTTCGGACTTCCATTTGCCCACAGTCCTCTTCGCCGGCACACGGCCGGTTCGCTGGAAGTGGCCGAGTCCCCGTCGAGCAATGTCCTTGACGCACTTCACAGCCTCTTGAGCCTCCTCGCTCTCCAACTCCTTGAAAACGCCAAGTTCGAGGAACAGTTTGAACTGACGCTCGACAATCTGCTCGGACAGCTCCGCGTCTTTGCGCTCAACGCGCACTCGGTTTTGAGCTTTGGCGGTCTTGGTCTTCCCGAGAAACTCATCCCATCCCTTCCACCCATTGCCCTTGTACGCTTGCTCGGGATCGGCGGGAATCCTCGACGGTTTGTAAATCTTCATTCTGCTTCCTGTTTCTTGGTGGTGTTACTCGAAACGACTAGAGCGGCGGCAGAGGCTCGTCGCTCGTCATCCTCTTCAAGGTCGCAAACGCCTGCTCCTGGGCATCGGCAACGATGAGTGCACACAGGCGGTTGAACTCCATCTCGACAAACGGCTCAAGACTGGGCATTCCCTGAGCGGCGCTGAACAGCGCCTTGGCAAGCACATGCCCTGCCATATTCAGAAGAGTGTTCGGGTCCATGTCGAATCCGAAGGTGATGCTTCTGGAGCCGTTGTTGAAGATGCCGAACCCCTTGGCATCATGCTGCATCACGGTCATATCCAGGTCGTCCTGGAGCAGGTGTTCCTTGGCGTCCATGTTGATGCTCCTCCTCACCGATGGCGCGGCTTGCGTGTCTTGAAGTGCCGATTGGTCGCCATCACTTTGGGCAAGCGCACCCCGCCGGACAGCCCAAACGATCCATGCGCCTGCTCCCAGAAGGCGAACCGCATGTCGCACTGCGCCTGCGTGCCAAAGAACAGTTGCAAACAACTCCGCGCACCGTCGATGTTCCAGGCGAGACATCCGTGTTCAATGCCGTTCGAGTCCTTGAGCGACCCCGTTGCGAACAGACAACGATTCATCCTCGGCTGAGCCTTCAGATGTTCGGCCAGCATCAGATACGCCTGAGCAAAGACTCGCACCGGCATCTGCTCCAACGTCTGCGGGCACCTGTCGGGCGTCATCACCACGATCAACTCGCTCGCGTCGAACAGCATCGCGCAGAGAGCAAGAAACTCTTGATGCGAAAGATTTTTGAGAGGCTGCTCCTCAACTTCTTTGAATCGCTCAAGGGTCATTCCGGCGTTGGCCATGATGGTGACACTGGGTGCATTCGCGCTGCCGTTCATCTACTTTCCCTTCAGTCAATGAGACACCGGAGACGCGGCGACGCGCCGCATCCTCAACTTCAAACAGGCTTGTGTTGCCTGCGTCTGACTCGCCCCGAGCGCCGGGGCTTCGCAACTGTGGCCTGCGACTCGTGCAAGCCGTCGGAGACCGTTCTCAGCCTCCCGCGTTCGGGCGGTCCCGTTCGCGGGCCCGGCAAACCATTCGCCGAACAACTAACGATACCGATTGCGGCTTGCACCTAGAAGAAATCCAGGCGATGCACCGCAAGTATTTGAACATCGCGCTGTCAAACCATGAGTGAGACTGCTTTCGGCTGCACCCGCAAGCCGATACGTTTAGAGGCTACGGAGGCACCGATGAAGAAGTCTCGCCAGCGTCGCCTTCGAACAGCGGCCTCCCGCACCCGCAACGCTGGTCGTCGGACCGCACCAGCCCACCGGCTCCACGAGGACCTCCCAGCCGGACAGACAGGCATGACCCTCGCGCTTCGTGCCAAGTCCAATCGTCCCCGCATGTCCGGACCCAAAGGTTTGAGCGCTCAAACTTCTGCCGACGGCCAGCTTCGGCGGCTATGCGGCGACATTGAGAAGGCAATCACTTTGGGATCCCACTGGAAGTGGATTGCGGGCGATCTTCTGCGCCAGGTCACGTCGATGCACCTCGACGGCAAGCGGGTCACCCTCAAGTTTGCCCGCGAGCGCTACATGTCCCGCCTTTCCTACCCCATGTTGTCGCAACTTCGCAGCACGGCCATCGCATTCCCGGAGGCGGGCGCTCGGAAGCTGGCCCTCGACAACAGCGTCTCGTGGTACGAGTGCGATGTCGCACGTCGGATGCTCGACAACTTGAAGCTCAAGAGAGCCGTGCCCGAAGACCATCCGATAGAGGATGTCCTCAGAGACTTCATCCGCAATAAGGGCTTGGCGCGCAATCTCAGGGCTGCGACGAAGCGGCGCATCGCCGCCCGAATCGAGAAGGCCCGGGAGGAGGCGTTAGAACACTGGGGCAGGCTCAAGCGTCGGCAACTTCCCTGGCTCAAGTCGTGTCATCAACGTAGTTGCCTGGATGTGCTCCAAGAGCTTGAAGACGGCTCGGCGACCATCCTCTGGTTCGATCCACCCTACGCCCAGTACGTTCAGAATAAGGATGGCGGCCATGATGGCGGACGCAACGATCCCAGCGGGCTCCTGACCGACTGCGACGCCAATAGCCGCGTTGACGCGACAAAGCTCACGACGGATGGAGTCCGGCTCGGATTCCGATGCCTCAGCGACAGGGGCGTGATGGTCCTCTTTCAAGCGGCAACTGAGCCTGACCGCCCAGAGGTCATCCTCGCGGCCCGCGAAGCCGGATACAAGCAGATCATTCCTCTTTACTGGCAGAAGCGCAACCACCAGCCCGGGCACTTCGACAGCCCGTTTACTGTGTCAACCGAGAGAATTCTCTTGTTGGCACGAGATTCCGACGCCCTATCCGACTTTGACCCTGCGCTGCGCCGGGGCGATGTCCTGGAGCAGACCAATTTGGAACGGGTTGAGCAAGAAGCGCTTGAGGGCCTTAGCCTCAAGGGGTTCCGCTCGCCATCACAAGATGCTTGCTACGACTTCAAGACGGGAAAGGCACAGATTGGACGGGTGCACGTTTTTGAAAAGCCGTGGACCCTCCCGAGGTTCTTCTTCCGCAAACTGACGCTGCCCGGCGATCTCGCCGTTGACATGTGTGGCTGTTCGGGCTCGATGGTTGAAGCCGCCATCCGATCAAATCTTCGCTGGCTCTACTGCGAGACCAACGCCGCCAACTTCGCATTCGGAGTACAGAGGATCGAGGCAGCGTTGTCTTCCACTGGCTCACCCTGAACGGGTGCGGAAGCGCTCTTACCCGCGCAGTCCGAAATCGCGCACTAGGTGGAAGCGGCGGACACTATCGTGGACCGTGCTGTCGAATCATCCATCCAGGCCATGCCGCACCAGTCGCGTCCGGAGCCGATCGGGACACACTGCTGCTGGCCGGTGTGCTGCGTCTCCTGGTGCAGAACGCCCGGACTATCTTATTTGGCGGCGGCGACGACCCATGAGGAGTTGATCGTTTAGCGGCGACAACTCGGCTTCACATCTTGAACGTGCGGCACATTGACGCCTGACCTCCCACGGCTCCGGAGGCACTCTGTAGTTCCGCCCGCACTCGGCGATAGCCGAGTTCGGCGATTCATCCCTGGAATAGCCCGGACTTACCGCCTCGTCGAGGCAGCGGGCCTTCCTCTGCGCGAAACAGGAATCTGCAAATGCATCCCCACGCTTCGTCTCTCTCTTTGCAACCGCTGACACCACACTCCATCGTTCCAGCCGAGCGATATCCCGTCGTTCCGATCTCACGCCAATATCGCCATCGCCGGCGGACCATCTGGCTCTACCGCGTGCACAGCCTATTTGAGCCCGCGAGCGTGACGGTATTTGGAAGCGTGTCGCGCATTCCGAAGCTCAAACGTGACTTGGAGCGGCTGACCGAGCTGGGGCGGGTAGTCCTTAAGCCCTGCGATCAGGACCCGGCTCAAGACAAAGCCGCCTTGCAGAACATGGTGGCGAAGCTGCTCGCCCCGGATGACGTTCCGGCAGACATGAGCGCCATCGATGTGGCGATGGTCTCATTGGCTTGGGGCACCCACATCATTGCGCCGGTCACGCCACCGCCTGCATAGGTCGCCGTCGCTGTTGCGACTGCCAAGTGCCCAGCATGCGAGACGAGTCGCCCCTTGCCCAGACCCTCTCGGACAGACGAGCCGCCCATGAAACAGAAACCAGACGTTCTCCTCAAACAGTGCGCCCGTTGGCTTCAGCGCCATGTCTCAGATGTGGACTACGGCTGGTCTCACCCGCGACCTGCCGGCGTCGCTGGGCGGCACTCGGCCGAGTGGATCGGGACGAACTACCGGCTGCGGCGGCGCCAGCGCGAACAAAAATTGGCCGGTGAACAGGTTTGTCCCTTCACGCTCACTCCTCTCGCACACGGAAAGTTCTTCGGCTTGCCTCCTCTTCGCCAGAAGGACATCCAGAAGCATCTCGCCAAGGAGGAGACCACCTACTACACCTCCCGGCGCTCCTCAAACGAAGCCCTCTTGATGTTTGACTTCGACTGGCACGACTCACACAAGACCGCGTACGGCGAGAAGAGTGACGCGATGCGAGCCGCACAGTTCATTCAAACTGCGCTGTTCTCGGAATGGAACACCTACCTGGAGTCCTCCACCGGCGGATACGGTGCCCATCTGTATGTGCGGACCGACTGCAAGCTTGTGGCTTCACGGACGCTGAACGCAGACCTGGAGACTATGACCAGAAGAATGCGGCAGATGATCGCCAACGAGGAGTTCCTTTGTGAGTTCTGCGGGATCTACGGAAACTTCACCGTCATCGAGGACGGTATCGTCGCCAAGGGATTGATGGGACGGTTGGGCAAGCTCCCCCGACCCAGAACCGCCGATCAGATGCGGTCTCTGATGCTGACCAGCCTCATCCCCTATTCAGCGTTCTCACTGGCCTCAAATGACTCCGTATTCGACATCATTCTTGAGGACATGACGACCTTTGGGGGGAACAGCCAGAAACCATCGGATTCGTTGAAATCTGATGGGGTTTTCTGCCATCCCCAGGCGGACCGAGATACCCCCTCTGCCACGAGAACTCTGTCCACCGAGTCCGGCGAGATCTCAAAGACTCAGAGCCCCTCTCTGTGCACGGAGGGTTCAGATCTCTCAGAGATCTTCTCTTCTCAGCAAGATGTTTACTGTGAAGACGGCGTCGGCGCGACCGATCCAATGACACGGCTTCGCAGTATCACAAATCCCAATCAGCGGATGTTCGAGTCGGTGTTCGTTCTCGCACGAACCCTCAACCGCCCTCCCACAACCGTAGAAGCCCTTCAGTTCTACGAGTCCAACGGCCTCAACACCGGCGTGGATGTGAAAGGTCGTCGGGTGCGCCGAGCGGAGGACGCGATCCGCTCGTGCCAAATGTCATTCCGTCCCCTCCATCGGCGGGGCGTCCTGCGGTATCTGCCGCTCATCAAGGAACGACTGACGGAGGCGGATCTGCGGGCCTCTGGGTGCCCGCGAGTAGTGACATTTGATGATGTCGCGGTGGCCCTGTTCATCGTCACGGGCCGAATTGTGCGCCGACAACCCAATCCCACATACCAGCACACCGTGGGCCAGAACTACGTCATGGTCGCATTCCAGAAGCTCAAGGCGACCGGCCTCTACACCCGCCTTTGCGACAAGCGGAAGTGGGCCGCGATCAAGAGGCTACTGCTCAAGTCGGGCCTGATCGAGCACACCCGGGGGCCCGGCTGTTACCGAAGCGGTCGGGCGGAGGAATTCCGACTCGGTCCGCATCACCCCGGTTTCGAAGCTCGCAGTCCGCTTCATCAACCCTTTGATCCGAAGTCGCTTCAGGTGCAAGCTTTGAAAAGTACAGTTGATCTGACGCTCGCGTGATACGCAGCGATTGAGGACCACAGCCATGTCAGAGACCGGAACACCCCCATCGTCGCATCCCATTTCAGCCCTGGAGGCGTGGCGCAACGCCGTCCGCTCTCATGCCGCATCAACGGAGACACGACCGGCGGAATCAGATCGGCATCGTCGGCGGTGTTTGTTGCCCTATCCCGGGGCCAAGTCCAAGGTCTTGAAGAAGCTCCTTGCAGCCACGCCACCGCACAGCACCTCGGTTGAGGTCTTTGGGGGTTCGGCCGTCTACACCTTTGCCAAGCCCTGCTCGAAACAAGAGGTAGTCAACGACCTGGATGGTGAAATGTTCAACTTTTTCCAAGTTGTCAAAAATCATCCGGATGAGTTGGCGGCCATGATGGCGGCTGATCCTCGCAGCCGTCGTCGGTTCGATGAACTCGTCGCGCAAAACCCGGCCGCTCTCGATCCTGTGAATCGCGCCGCCCGCACGCTCTACATCGGCGCTCACGGTTTCTGTTGTGGCCAACGTCACAAACCCTACTTCGCCATTCTCAAGAATGCACCCCAGCGGATGGGAGTGCAGGACATCGTCAACGCCATCTACGAGTGGTCGGCCCGATTCCAGGACGTGACCCTCGAAAACCTCGACTTCGGGTCCGTGATCTCCAAATACGACGCGGAGCGGACGTTCTTTTTCATCGATAGCCCCTACCCCGGGCTGGAGGGCTACTACCGAACGACATTCTCCAAAGCAGACCACGCCCGGCTTGCTCAGACCCTTAGTCGCATTCGAGGCAGCGCCTTGGTGACGCTGCCGGATCAGCCGGCGGTTCGCAGCCTCTATGGCTGGGCTTCCGGCATCAACACGCTGTCGATCAACTACACCTTGTCGGGAACGCATCAGAAGACGGACGAGCTGCTCATCTACATCAACTACCACCCCTGAGGATCGCTCATGACCAAAGACGTGGGCCAAGTTGGTCCTCTCCGTCGAGGGTGCCATTGGCAACGCCGTCAGCGCTCATTTGCGAAATTCAGGCGACAAGAAGGAGGAATCGCGTCAGGTGCGATTGCATTAACAGATTAGTAAAGCCATCAACTACAAAGGAGGACACCATGGCAATTGATCTGTCTGCAATCTACTCGAACCCGCTGCTTGAGCCGGACCACTACTTCGCTCAAATCGAACGGGTTGAAGTTGAGGATGTCGGAGCCAGCAAACCGCGACTTCGCATCGATCTTCGGTTGGACAGGAACGACAAGCAAGACATCGACAGCACGAAGCTGTCAGCGATCCTGCACCCGTCCGAAAAGAGCGCGAAGCACTACGAGGCGTTCGAATCCGCCTTCGGAATCACCAATGGCCAGTACAAGGATGCCGAGGGCAAGTGGGGCATGGTCTACGCGCGGGAAAACTTGTACAAGGGCACAGCGCATTCCATCGTGAAGTTCCACAAGCTGACCAAGGCGGTGAAGAAGAAGGTCACGGCGATTGAGCAGGAAGCCGCCCAGGCCGAACCAGCGGACGATTTCGGAGGTTGAGGCGACTACGAGTCCTAACTGCCGCGTCCCCGCACTTGCCACGAGCGGGTCACCTTGTTCCTGTGCGTGGATGCGAAAGAACTCACCACCATGCCGGGATCCATCCAACGAGGCCCCATCCGATTCATCCGCGACAGTCCAGGAGGCCGCTGATGCCTTGTGGGCCCTCGTGGACTCGGAAGCGGGTGCACATGGCCGGTGCAAGGTGAGGGCCTGTCTGAAGCGGTTCCTGACCGATTACGGGACTCGCTCCCTCGCATCGTTGCGTGCGACAGATCTCATCGCCTTCAAGGCCAAGATCGTCCGGGACGGCCTCGTGCCCAACTCGGCGAACGATGTCCTGACCTACACGCGGCGGCTGCTCACATTCGCGTATGAGATCGAACTTGTTGAACGCCCATTCCGCCTTGGAGTCCTTAAGAACCTCCGTCGCGGTCCCGTCACGACGAAGGCGGTGAGCGCCGACAACCTGAAGGTGCTTCTTCGCGCCGTGGCGGAGATGCGGCCCAATCTCGCCCGGATGATGCTCCTTCAGTTCTACGGGGCCATGCGGGCCAGCGAACTTCCCAAGCTGTTGTACGGCAGAGGTGATGCGGTGGAGTCGGGCGTGTTCGCCATTCTGGGGAAGACCAGCGCAAAGACCGGAGACCTTCGCCTGCTGCTCCTTAGTGAGTCTGCACTCGCGCTGCTGGCGGACACTCGGCCCCAGTATGGGGACGCCAACTGCTACCGGCACCAATGCTGGGTCGTGGGCCGACGGCTCCGCAAGTTGAAGGGCGACGACTTCGTTAAGAGCCTTACGGGGAAGCCAGACTTGAGCCCCCACTTCCTTCGTCACACGGCCGCGACAATGCTGCTCCAGGCGGGTGTTCCTGAAGAACACTGGAGGGCGGCGATGGGACGCAGTCGCCCGAGTGTTGATCGCGTCTACGCCAAGAAAGAGAACTGGGCTGAGGCGCAGCGTAGCTTGGAAGTGTTGGCGGTCCTGGTGCCCCCGTCGATCATCCGCTGAGAGCCGCCGGGCCAAAGCGATCTGCGACCGACCTTACTCATTATCTACCACATCGTCGAGGCCAAGTTCCTTGAGAGAGGACCGCGTCTCCTCGGCTTTCCCTTTGGATTGCTCCTGATTCACGGGCACCGTGAAAGTGACGGAGATCGACAGGCCTGGCGTGTTGGCGAACTTTCCGATCACCCTGTTGTAGAAGACCTGCCACTTTTGCCAGGGAACGGTTCCGCTCCAGCGAAGCTTTGATCCTGATGGGAGCTTGTTGTCGCCGCTTTCCTCCTTCGGCTTGGCGACCACTTGCACGGACGCGCGAGACTCGATGGCGTCCTTGGTCACCATGACGGAGAACGCGCCAAGTTCCTTGCCCGCAGTGAACTTCCCAGAGGAATCGACCTCGCCGCCCAAGCCGGCGGGCACCGACCATGAAGAACCCGAGACAGCCATCGACTGCCCGTACTGATCGAATCCCTTCACGCTGAAGACCGCGTGTTCGCCGGGGCGAATCTCGACGCGGCTGGGGTCGATGGAGAGTTTGGCCAACTTCGGCGGCTCGACGAGCTTCTGAGCGTCCTCCGCCTTCAGGATGCACGCATCATCGCTGATCTCGACATCCGTCTCGGCCAGACTCTCGTTGGGACGCCGGAGGAGCGTGATCCCACCGCCGGACTTGCGACGGCCATATCCCAGGTCACCTTTGGAGACCCCGTCCGCAATCGTGCGCTTGATGGAGTCGGGGTTGGACAGCCTCGGTAGCGCGGGCGATGCGAAGAAGGCATCCCGCACATCCTTCGTCGCCCACTCGGTGAACGCCGGCGGCCAGTACCGGACGAGCTTGCTCGGTCCGACGCCCTCCGACACCTCATCGAGCTTGAGAAGCTCCCGCATGATGAGATCGACGATGCGACCGCCATCGATGGAACTAGAAGTGATCTGGCCCAGGTCGATGGGCTTGAGCTTGTTGTCCTTCCCGAGCAATAGCAGGTTGCGGTAACTCCGGAAGAGGGCCTCTTTGAGGTCTCGTGCTGAGCGTTTGAGGTTCCCTTCGAGGGTCTTGACCTGATCGTCGAGCCGCTTCTTGGCCTCATCGTCGGCATCGATGTCCTCCCACGCCAGGAGGTTGCGGGCTGCCTCAACTGCCGCAGTCGATGAGTCCGGCACGACGAACACCAACCCTGACTTGAATGTCCTGCCCGACGTGCCCGAACTGCGGATGATCTCCTCGACGAGCTTGTTCGTCGCCGCGTCGGTCGCGGGCGTGTCCATCCCCATCACCACGAGCGTCAACTGAGGCCGATCCGGGACATCGTTGCTCCGCTGGGGCACGTACTTCCGGTCGATCCCCTTGGCCCCATCCTTGAACAGCGCCTCAATCTCTTCGCGGATACGGGCGTCGATGTCCTTGGCCTTGACGTTGCCCCGCGACTGCACCAGCATCTGGTTCAGGTTGGGCTTGAGACCGAAGCGGTACTTATTCTTGTCCCAGACGAGGTAGTAGCACGTTGAGGACAGAGCGTCGAGGACGGTCTCGACCTCCGCAAGATTGAAGTCTGGACCACCGAGTGCGGTGCGGATCTCGGGCACCGTCGCGTCGGCCTTTGTCTGACTCTGACCGCCGTTGGACTCGAAGAAGATCGTCGTCGCCACCTTCTGGTGGAGTCGCGCCTTCTTGATCTCATCGGTCGCCTCGTTGTCCAGGCGGATGGCGTGAGAGTCCGGCTTGCCCGCGATGTCCGTGTTCACGGGCACCTTGAGTTTGTCTTCTCCCAACTGCTCGAAGACCGAGTCGCAGAAGGTCGCATCGAACAGCGGCGCGGATCCCAACTGGATCAGAGCATCGCCCGTCGCCTTGCCGTAACCCTCCGCGTACGCCTTGCTCACCCACAGGGCCAGCAGCCGCAGGATCCCGCGTGTCCTCTGGAAACGCGGCAAGCTCTGCCACTTCCGCTCGAAGACCGAGATCACGGACGGGTGGAACGGGTACGAGTTCCTGAACAGGTCGGGAATGCTCTCGCCGTTCATGTTCGCCAGTTCGCCCGCGTGATCTCTCGCCCACTCGGCGTACGCGGCAGCCGCCTTCCGACCATCCTCGGAAAGCCCGTGCCACTCGAAGAGTCTGCGGCGGATGATCTCGTTCACCTCGCCCTCGTTGGACATGCTGATGGCCTTACCCACGCGGTCGAGCATCTTCTTGAAGGCTTCGTACTCGGCACGGTCCTCGGGGTCCGGAAGTTCCGTTTCGCTCGACGATGGGATCGAGACACACAGCACGACCCGATCCGCAGCCGACGCCACGCCCGTCAGGTTCTGAAGGAACGAGAGGGTCTGCGTCCCAAGGCCAGACTTCCTGGCCCTGCTGACGTAGTTCATCAACTCATCCATCAGGATCAGCGCGGCCCCCTTCTCACCGCACGCGGTCTCTAGCATCTCATTGAGGACATCACCGCCCGGAGCAACGCCTTCGGCATCCTGCTTGGCGACGACCTCGAACGCCTTGGCCCCGCCCAACTGCCATGCGATCTCGCCCCAAGGAGTCTTCCGCTTCGGCTCACCCTTGGCCCCGCGCCCATCGACTACATCGAACTCCGTGCCGACGAAGACCGCGACCTCGGCCTTGGGCACCTCGTTGATCTGCGCTCGGTTGAGAATCGACTCGACACCCTGCCAACCCCTTGCCACGGGGCCGTTCTTGGCCAGGTGGTACAGGGCGAGCAGCGAGTGTGTCTTTCCGCCGCCGAACTGCGTCGCCATGTTGAAGACGGCGGAGGTCTCGACCTTGATCCCCGAGAGCCGCCGCACCACCTGCGAGGACAACTCCATGAGGCTCTTGGTGATGTAGGTCCGCTGGAAGAACCGGTCAGGCTTGACGTAGTCCTCGTGAGCCTTGCGGTCGCGGATGTGATCCAGGTGGACGGCGAACTCTGAGGCGTCCAGCGGGCGATTCTCCCGTAGATCGTCGCGGGGCGTCACGACCTGATACCACGGCTTGAGCTTTGTCGCCATTCGTTGTCCTTCCGACCTCAGAACTTCGAGAACCCCTTCAGCGTCGGAGTGAACCTCCAGAACCGGAAGAAGCCCCACGGGAACTGTTCTCCTCGGCTTCGACTCCCGAGAGCCAGCACGAGCGATTGACCGTTCAGCACCAACTCTCGTGGAGCCAATTCCGACAGTTGCTTGACCAAATCACTCGCCGCATCCCAATCCTTGCGGTAGGCCATCACGACGGCAAAGGGGCACCGGATGCAGGCGACCTTCCAGACCGAGTACGAGACCTTTTCATCGCTCAGGCTGTTCTCAAGCTCGAACGCGGCGGTTGGGAACGCCCAGGGCGTATGCGGCACGGATTGAGCCGCGAAGGCGGTCACATCAAGGCCGAGGTATTCGTTCCTCGCCTGCGGCAGCAGGTCCAGTTTGTGGCCCTTCGCCGCCGCGTGCCAGCCGAGCGACTGACAGGAACGCACGACCACCCCGGTCAGAAGCTCCGTCCAACGCTTCAAGTCCTCGTTGACGGCGGCCTCTCGGATAGCCTCTCGGTCTTCAGATTTCTGCGCCGAATCGAGAAACGCCTCTTTCCAAAGCGCGGCCACATCCGCGACAGGTCCAGCTCCGGACTGGGACGCGAGGGGAGTCACTCAGAAGCCCAATCCCTTCTTGCGAGCGAGAACGCCATCCACCCATCGCTTCTCGTCTGTGCCTGATGGGTACAACGCCGAGAGCGATTGAGCGAGCTTCCAGAAGCGACCTTCCTTGCCGACGCCATCCTCGACGAGGAATCGCTTCAGGGCCTCGCCTCGACCTGCGGCGAACAGGATCATGGACTGATGAACCTTGTCGAGGACTGTGGCTCCGGGCTTGGCCCCGTCGAGACCGCCGAATCGGCCCCCCGTACTTGCCGCCTCAGCTTCGATGGCATCGAGTTCCTCGAACAGGCTTCCCTGCTTTGCCTTCTTCTTTGCCTTGCGGGTTTTCACAGGGTCCTCGTCGGCGTCCTTTCCGAAGAGGTACCGCGCCCTCTCTGAGGCGGGCAGAAGGCGTGCCGAGTCGCCTTTGACCGCGACGATGGATTCGCTCTTTTCCAAATTGACGCCGAGACCTTGGGCGATCTTTCGCGCAGCGTCATACTCAAGCACAAAGCCTGATTCTCTGGCTTTCTTGCCCCCATCATCCTCACCGTCGCCGATCTCAACCTCGCCTTCGGATTCGCCGTCGCCATTCTCATGTGGCTGACCACCGCCAAGAGTCCACAACCACATCGCCGTCAGGCGTGCATCCGGCTCTAGCCCAGCGGCATCGGCATCCTTGAAGATCATCGATAGGGCCTCCGCCGAGACGGCCGCCCAAACATGCTCCAGATACTCACGAAGTGACACAGCGTCACCACTAGCCTTTTCAACCCGGTCAAACCGGCTGAATACTTCTAGCGCGGGTCCGAGGCAGGCGAAGATCGCGTCCGCACCAACGACTCCCTCAGCGGCAAGCCGAGGCATCCACTCGTGAATTCGCTTCGGCATTGCCGCAAGCACGTCTCTCCACTCGCCGACCGCAGTGACAGTTCCATTCTCGTGTGTTCGTCTGGGACGGCATACGAGGTGAACGGACGATGCCAGGGTCGATTGACGTTGCGCAATAATGCGAGCCTCGCGCTCGGTATCGATGGGCCACGACCCCGTGACGCACCACTCCGCATCCACAAGTGCAGCCAACAGCGACTCCCAAGCTGCGGTCTCTGTGTGGGCGAACACGACTACGCCAATTGCTCCAGGCTTCGCCTCCGCCGACGCAACGGTCAAGGCCAGGTTCATGCCCTTTTCGTAGTCTTCACGAGTCCGCTGGATGGCCGCCACCTCCTTGTGGGGCAGATTCTGGACTATCTCCCGTTTCTTATCGGTTTCAGAATCAGCTAGCAGACTCGGCATCTCACTTCGCAACAATCGACGAAGCCACACATAGAAGAAATCTGAGAGGTGGGCGTAGGGAATGGAGTAGTAGTAGGGCGGATCGGTGCACAACAAATCGACACTGTTGTCCGGGAGAATTCGCTCGTCTGCCGATGCCCGCTGCGCCGTTCCCGGATTCGAACCAACGCACTGTTCTCGGAGTGTGTCAACGTTGTCGCTCAGAATGCCTTCCCACCCACCGCCTGAGTTGAGCGGTGCGCTCTCGGCGTAGTCCCACAACATCGGCAAAGCCTGCCGTCCGAAGGTGTATCCCGGTGCCTCATTCTGAGAAATCCATCGACACAACGTAGAGTTTCTGTCTGCGATCTTGCTAATGCTCAGCGCCAATACGACAAGAACAGCCTCCCGCAGTGCGGGGTCAACTTCGCGCTGCTTCTTCAGTCGTTCCAAACAACGCGAGAACACTACCAACACCCACAGTTGGCGAGGATTGAACAGGTGATACCAGCGTGTCATTCCGTACAATGGAATTGGAATGCGCCGAGGCTCGCTTGGGTTGATGCACTCGGTTGGGATCTCCACGTCATCGGTGCCCCGCCCCAGTATGTTCTCTACGATTCTCTGTCGCGCCAACTCGATTCCTGCAACCGCCTGCGCGTTTGGAAGGCGGAATTCCTTGCCCGCCCGATCTGCGAACGCGTACACGCAGCACATCAAGCGGGAGTCAAACGACCCGCCTGTCCTCGGTTTCAGTTGAGATCGCACCGATGCAACTGGTGTCGTAAACCCCGTAACAGGGCATGTAGCGCTTCCCTTGGCGACCGTTCCGGATTCGACTTCACTGTCCCGCGTCGGCTCGAACATCTCGACGACGGGTCGCCTTACTCGCTTTGCTACTGGAGTCTCGTTGACAAAATACACGACCTCCAAGTTGTGGGTCTTGACCTTGCCGTCCGAATCGCGGACCCATCGCAGCGCTCTTCTTCGACCATGTTTCTTCGTAAGCCACATTGATCGCATCAGAGGCACCTCAATGGGGATGTCTCCTTGTCCTGGTGCCTCAGAGAGAATCGTCCTGGCCCACAAGTAGGCAATCGGTAACGCCCCGTCCTTATCCGTCGGATAGAAAGGTGCTAATTCCTTGGAGACCTCGCTGTGGATCCATTGTCCCCACTTCTGAACTTCACTGGCGAGCCGTTGCCCGTACTTGGGGAGGTACTCCAACACGACTTTGTTGAGCAGCACGGGGATCGGGTTGAGATCGCTCGCAAAGGCGTCGGCCCCGACGCGCAGAGCCTCTAGAGGGATCGAGCCGCCACCCGCAAACGGGTCGATGACCATCGGCCTCGTGTCTACCTCGCCGCCGAGGGCTTCGTGCGCGGCTTGGACCAATGCCCGGGAAGTGTCGAGGTAGTCCTTGTCCGTAGAATGGTCCCAGTCTGCGAAGTCGGCGATGAAGTCGAGCAGTGCGGTTCGGAGGGCCTCCGGGTCATCCAGCAGCTTGGTGTTCTTCTGGATCTTTACGAGGAGTGAGTACGACTCCTGGCTTGCCTTGCTCAAGCCGATCTGGGCCCACTTGTTCATCCGCTGGCGGGCCTCGTCGAGGAACCGCCTGGGCCGAATGACCACACCCTCGCCGGGTTTGAGAGTCTCGCCCTTGGGCGCTCGGACCTCGCCCTTGGCGTCGGTCTCCTTGCCCCACTCGGCGAGATCAACCGGATCCGGCCACAGCGAAGCCAGAATGACCGCCCGACACGCCGCCAAAGGCCGCCGCGCCCACCAGATGTGGAGCGTTGAGATGTGCCCATGCCGAATGGACTTCTCCCGCCGCGCATGAGCGGAGATGCGGGCGATGGGGAGATCAACTTCGATGAGGCGTTTGGGGTATGGGGTCATGCGAATCGCAGCTTGCGGGGGCGGGCGAGACGGTCGAGGCATTCAACGTATGCCCAGGGATGGTCCGCGAGGTGGTCTCGCACGCGTTCGTTCTGTTCGAGCTTCCACTTACGGAGAGCCACGGCGAATCCGGCGACACCTCCGACGACGGCACCGGGCGTCCCCGCTGCCAACTGACCGGTCACGGCGGGAACGGCTATTTCAAGGAGGCTGTACGCGGCCGACTCGAACGATGACCTGATGCAGCGGGAGTACTCCTTCCGTGCATGAGCTATCGCGTCGCGGTGACCTTCCATCACGTCGGCAATGGCGTTTGCATCGGTGATCGAGGCCAAGTCGGATTGCACCGCTTCGATCTGGCCGCGAAATGCATGCCGCACATCCTGATGGCGATCTCGGAATCTCAACAGGCGGTCTACGGAAAGCTCCGCGAGTCGAGCAGGCGTTGGGGCCGCGATGCCCAGGTCACAAATCAGACTCCAGGATTCGTCGATGCTGTCCTCTGTCCTCGGATCGATCTTTCGAGCGAAGGTGAATCGTTCTGTTGATCTTGCAAGGTCCGAAGAGTCCGCCACGAGCGGCGTTCCCATCGACTCGCTCATCGTTGCGGCTAGGGCGTGCATGTAGCCATGCCCGACTCGGGGATCGATCTTGTAGAACTCCCGCTCATCGCCCCCATCGGCCAAGCCGAGTTCGCGGAGCCGGATCAGGAACTCCGGCTGGAGTTTTTCGCCGTGGAACGCGATCCAATCGTCAGTCTTGAGATCGGACTTCGAGAGTCCCTTCACGCGGCCGCGCAGCAGTTTCTCGACAGCAGGCCCCCAGGCGTTTGCGTACCGCTCTCCGGCCGCGTGGATGTACGACCCCGGGTCAGTATTTACAACAGCCTTGGCCTTGACGAGTTCGATGACATCGTCGCTGTCGGAAGGAGAATGCGATCTCGGGACAATTCGTCGAATGTGATCCCAGTACAGAAGCGACCGCTTGAGCCAGGTCTCGCTCTGGAACTCGATGAACGGAACGTAGAGGGCGGTTCCGTGTGGAGCTTTGGGAGACATGGGGCTCATGCCTGCGACTCCTTCCGGATCGCCGCAGGACCAACCCGATACTGCTCCACCCTGACGATGGCCTCCCATCCGAGCCGAGCCGGATCGTTGACCATGTTCAGCTCCGGGCCCGCCTCACCGGGCTTGGCGCAGTTGAAGACAGCGTAGAGCCAGTAGTCCTTCTTGAGCCGCTCAGCGGCTCGGTACTCGTTGGCGCTCAGGAACACCTCTCCGACGCCCGCGCGGCCCTTCACCTCGATGAACCTAACTTCAACAAACGTCTTGGGGTCTTCCGTATGCGGGCGGCGGGATATCAGATCGAATCCCCGGTTGTCCTTCTGGACATCCTCGACAACCCAGCCGCGTGCCTCTTCGAACTTGGTGGCGACCTGGACGGCCCGCTGCTCGATCTCCTCATCGCGGACCATCGGGGCCATGCCCGGCGTATCTCGTTCCGGATGCGGCACAACAACGGCCCGACCGAGGTGCGAGATATCTGCGATGGTCGCGTGACGCTCCATGTCGAGTTCACGCTTGCGGTTCTCAAGCCGATTGTTCAGATCGTCGAGGTGGTCCTCGCTGATCTTGATGCGTCCCTCGATGCCCTGGATGGTCTGGCCGCCCTGCTGGCGTTCGACGAGATCGGCAAGCATCAGATTCTCTCGGTGGATCAGCGCGTTGAGGCTGATGTCCACGTGCTTGGCGACGATCTCGATCTCGCGCAACCGCTGGGATTGGGCTTCATCGAGCCAGGGCGTCAGGGCCTCGCCGATTAGGAACGATTCCACCGCCTGCCTGTCTGGCCGCTGAATCGTGATCGAAGGTGGAGCGGCGGTCTTCTTCACTCCCGCTCCGCCCTCAACGGCAGGAGTGATGTCGTGGAAGATCGTGGGTTGGCGGACGGTCATTGCGCCCGTGGCGTCCGTTTCCACGACGAAGAGGCGGCGGTGAAGCGTGTTGCCTCGACCGTCCTTGATGGATGCCGCGAAGACATCGAGGATCATCTCGGCAGTGTGCTTCAGCGAGTAGAAGACGGCTCCCCGTCGCAGCGCATCGCTCGCGGCTTCGGAGAGCGACTCCCGAACGACCTCAAAGAGCGGATGTCCTGGCGTAACCCATTCGAGCGTGGGCTCCTTCACGAGGTACTGCTTGTCGAAGCAGACCTTGGCATACTCGCGGCCCAGCCGCCCGAATCGGGACTCCAGTCGGTCGCCAACCGGAAGGAGATGGCGCGGGGTCCGACCGATCCGATACGTATGGCTCGACTCCCCCGTGGCCTTGGAGTTCAGGCCGACCACCGGACTAGCCTCGACGAAGAAGTTCTCGATGGCTTCCGGCACGAGCCGCCGCTCCTTGGCTTCAACGGAACGGCCCAGGACTGCGGAGAGATTGAGTTCCTTCTTCGCCAGCCCTTCGAGGGCCGACTCGGTGATCGCTCGGAAGTGCCGCGCGTCAACCTTCTCGACTATCCGCTCTTCGACCTGATTCACATCGAGACGGCGGGCGTACATATCACGGAAGAGCTTCTCTACCTCTTTCGCGGGCAGCACCTCGCCGATGACATCGAAGACCTGATCTGTCCCCAGTTCCTTGCGGATCTCGGCGAGACGGATCTGGAGCTTGCCAAGAACTCGTCCTTCTCGCGTGTTCGACGCGACGAAGTTGAAGATGACGCACGGCTTCTCTTGGCCGTAGCGGTGGATACGCCCGATCCTCTGTTCCAGACGGACGGGGTTCCAGGGGATGTCGTAGTTCACCATTTCCGCGCAGAACTGAAGGTTGATGCCTTCCCCGGCGGCCTCGGTTGCGACGAGGATCTGGCACGTCTCTCTGAACTCACGCTCGGCGTAGATGCGGCTGCCGGGCGTGTCCCGATCCCCGATCTTCATTCCGCCGTGGATGGTCGTGACGGTCAGGCCCCACTCTCGGAGCCTGCCCAGCAACCGCCCGTCACGCCCATCTCCAGCCAGGAAGTCGAGTGAATCCTTGTGTTCGGTGAAGATCAGCAGCTTCTTTTTCGGGTCGGAGAAGAACCCGTTCTCGGTCAAGATGCTCTTGAGCTTCGTGAGCTTCGACTCGATTTGCCGCCGTTCCAGGAGCTTCGCCTGCTCGATGAGTTTGGTCAGCTTGGCGATCTCATCGCGGAGCGATGCAGGGTCAACGGTGGCGACCACATCTTCAAGCTGGGTGACGATTTCCTGTTGTTCCTCTTCGGTCAGATCTTCAAAATCCTCGGGAAGCTTCCGTTCGATCTGCTCTTTGCGGTGGGCCTCTGGATCCGACAGGATTTTCTCGCGGCGGTCCTTCATGCGCTCAAGGCTGCGACGGACCGCGTAGACGGTGGACGCCATGCGTCGCTGGAGCATGGCCATCGTGAAGCCGACCGCTCGCCCTCGGGCACTGTCCTCGGCGGACGCGAGGATAGATTGGTCCTCGACGTAGCGGGTGAGGGCGTCGTAGAAATCGAGTTCCTCGCCATCTAGCTGAAAGTCAGCCGTGTTGACCCGTCGCTTCGTGAACAGCTTTCGAGCTTTTCCCGTGTCCGGATCAGGAAAGGTGATCAGGGCCTCCTTGATGCGGCGGAGATAGAACGGAGCCTCGTTCTGTCTCATCGCCTGTTCAAGGCTCTCGACGTTGCCGTACACGTCTCTGTCAAGCAGCGAGAGGAACAAGCAGAAATTCTCTGGGTCTCCCTTGTGCGGCGTCGCCGTCATCAGGAGCAGATGATCGGTCATGCCTGAAAGGGATTCACCTAGCCGAAACGCAAGGGTTTTGCGGTCTTCGGCATAGGCCGCCATCTTGTGGGCCTCGTCCACGATCACCAGATCCCAACGGCTTCTCAGCAGACTCTCCCGAGCATCGTCAATCCTCGACACCCACGAGATCGAGGTGATCAACTGATGCCGGTCCTGCCACGGATTCTGGCCGTAGTTGGTGCGCAGGACATCGCTATTGATGACCTCAAATGGCTCTCTGAATTTCTCTTTGAGTTCGCGTTGCCACTGGAAGGTCAGGTTCGCTGGGGTGACGATGAGGACACGCTTGACCAGACCACGAGCCTTGAGTTCCTTCAGAAGGAGTCCGGCCATGATCGTCTTCCCGGCTCCCGGGTCATCCGCGAGCAGGAATCGGATGCGGGGCAGCTTCAGGAAGTAGCCGTAGACCGCCTCAAGCTGATGCGGGAGCGGATCCACGCGAGCGATGGAGAGGGCGAAGTACGGGTCGTACTCGTACGCAAGGCCCAGGCGATGAGCCTCAACGCCGAGTCGGAACAAGGCGGCATCGCCATCAAGCGGTTCTTGATCCGCAGACACGACGAGTTGAGCGATCTGAGCGGCGCTCAGAACCGGCGAGTGTGCCAGTCCGGTTCGAAGCCCCTTTCCAAAGAGGCGGATCGATGAGCCCATTGGCGTCACCGCCACCACCTCCACCGGCTCGGGGAGGACGGGACCGGAGACGATGTTGCCGGGCCTTAGAGGAATCGACGACAAGAAAGAGGGCTCCCAGGGCGACCTGTTCACCACCGGCCAACCCATTTCGTGCCCGAGCGCGGGGCAAACACCTCTCCCTTCGCTCGCCGATTCCGTTCGGGGTACAACAGGGTACCAAAAAGCCTAGGAGATTGCTGGCTCGCACGCCCTTGGGCGACTCGTAATTGGCGGACTCCGATACCCATCCCGCCATCATCTCATGTCGGGACGGATCGCAGCCGCAGTTCCGACTGACTGCGGCCTAGCGAACCAGGGTGGTTGAGGTGACTTGGCAACCGGGGTACATCGCTTCGACCGCCTGGGCGGCAGCCAAACCGCTCCAAGCACCGACCGTCACGCTCAGCGACCGACCATTCAGATAGAAGTAGACGAGAAACTGGTTCACGCTGGCCTCCTCAATCTTAGGTGCGGCGGCTGACCACATTGGTCAACGCATGCGCAGATGGACGCCATGTCGCGGCTCGTGTGGAACTCCCCGCGAGCGAAAGGGGTGCCGAAAGCGATCAAGCTTGTCGAGCTAGCTCGAAAGGTATCCCCGCAAGGGAACCCATCTTGAGTCCCATTTTCAAAGAAGGGGGGGTAGTCGCGCGGCCGTCGTTCACGCGCGTTTGTCCGCCGCACGAGTAGGAGTATTGCACGGCCGTCTCCATCCGCAGGACGCTTGACCTGGCGATCCGAGCGGTCAAGGAGATCGACCGATGCTCGTCGCTGATTTCAATCGCGCAAGAAGAATGGGTGGCGAGTGGGAGTTCTACTTGCCGGTCGTCGGGGGCGGGGACGCGGCGTCAGTCCGTCGTACCCTCGCGGATGTCCTCACCGCCAATGGCATTTCCGCGACTGCCCGTTGCTACAGCCACGCCCCCGTCACCACCGACCTTGCCGTGGAATGGGACAGCAGCGTCGAGCCAACCTCGCCCTATCGGGGAATCGGTTTCGAACGGATCGAACTGAAGACCCGACCCATCACGGTTGAAGAGTGGGATCGCATCGTCCCCAAGGCTTTGGAAATCTGCCGCTATCTGGGCGGCCGCTGCAACGCATCGACCGGGCACCACGTCCATGTCGGGCTTGAAGAGGTAAAGACCAACGCGACAGTCATCCGGTCGATCTACAACTGCGTCCATCGATACGAGTCTCTGATCTTCGGCCTCATCGCTCCAAGTCGCGCGGATTCGAGTTACTGCCACCGAATGCCGGACCGCAGCAAACTCCTGCATGGCTGCAAGCACCTCGAATGTTTCCGCCGCGCGTTATCGTCTTGGGATCGCTGCCACGGCTTGAATCTGACACATCTGTTTGGTGACGGCCCAAGGATTGAGTGCCGTTGGCACCAAGGTACCCTCGACACCGACAAGAGCCGCCATTGGAGGAACCTGTGCCTGCGGCTTGTCGATCACGCATGTGCCCGCGTCTGCAAGGCGGCCGACCAGCAGCTTGGCAACGACCGGCAAGGATTGGACAAGATGCTCTGCACGCTGGGCTTCCGACCAAATAGCAGGGTTTACTCGAAAGTGTCCCCCGAGCTTCGGGCGACGGGCAAGTACCTGCTTGAACGATGGAAGCACTTCAACCTTCAATCGGGACCGGATTGAGGAGGGGCCAGTCCTCGCGGGCCCATTAGGAGGGATGCCAGCGAACGACAAGGAGAGCGGATTCCTCTGGAGCCGTCCGGAATCGTCGATAGACTGAGTGCATGGCTCGCCGCGAACCGACTCTGGAGGATCGTGTCGAATTTGTTCGCAAGGCCTTGGATGCGCGGCACTACGAGCTTGAGGCAGAGCGAGCCACGGCGACTTCGGAGCGGGCGGCAGAGATAGTGGCGGAACTGAGGGCGATTCGGGATCGGATGGAGTCGCTCATCCCGGAGGCAGTCCACGATTTGGCCGAGCTTGGCGAATCGCTTCCCTGCGCGACTCGGAGCCGAACGCTCCTGACGACTGACGGCTTCAGGATTGAGACCGTCGATACCGGCAAGGAGATTGAGTGCCGATATTGGCGGGACGGAGAGGACCGACCCGAGCAGCCGCAGATCCGTTGCTCTGCCGGTCCCTACCTGCCCTGCATCAACATCCGCTTAGAGCAACTTGAGCATACCGCCTGGTGCTTGGCCTCGAACTGGGGTCGTCACTGAGACCGTTGCGGTGAACGGTATCCCGCGTACCGTTTTGCGCCACGAGACACTTTCCGCCGACATCGGTTCCACGAGAGTGAATGCGGTTTGGCTTGACACGTCGCTACGGGCATCCCACCGCAAACTGGTTGATGAAGCACTGAAAGTCGTTGGCGGTGAGGGAAGGCACTCCTGTTGACATGTCACAGTTGGCATAGGGATCTGCCGTCGCGTACTTATTGATGAAACACTGGAAATCGTTGGCGGTGAGATTGGGGGTGCCGGTGGATTCGTCGCAGTTGGCGTAGCAGGCTGGCGTGAACTTGCCCATACCGGTTGCTACGTTCTGCACAGTGATGCTGGACGCCATTGCATTGATGGGGTCTAGCCGAAAACTGACGAAATGCTGTCCGGGCACCAAATCGCCAGGGGTTGGCATCGAATAGGGCTGGGAGCCGGGCAACGTGTAGGGCTGATCCACCACGCCGCACTTTGTTCCGTTGACGTACATCGTCACCAGCCCTGCCGCGCCGGGATCGCCAGTGATCGCCATGTTGAAGGTGATGAAGTTGACGGATGCGGGCGTAGCGACCTCGAAGTTGACCCACGCGGGGGCCGGGAACGGAGCGCTCGGGGGCTGCGTTGTCATGGTAAAGATGCCCGGCATGATCTGGACCGCCACCGCGTTGCTCGGAAAACTCGGCGTTCCGAGGAGATCAATCGGCGGATCGCGGCGAATGCGGAACACCCTAGCTGGCGGAATGTCGGCGCGATACAACGTCACTACCCTTCCCGGACGTTGATCTTCCTGCCTTCTATCGATCCATTCTTGAACTCCGCCGGATCCAGTCCATTGCTCGAAGCTCAACGCAAAGCCCCAGTTCAGCCAGTTGACCGGACTTCCTGCGGGCGGATCACAATCGGCTACCGCGTTGCCGTCAACCGTGTATCGAAAGAAACACCTTGGCCAAGTGTGCGAAGCTCTAATCCCTGATGGAGTGAATCCTTGGGGGTAGTGCGGATCGACTAGCGCGACGTTGACATTGAACGAGTTAGGGAGTCGCAGGTCTGTGAACGGCCCGAATACAGGATCCTCTGCGGGAGTAAAGTATTGATCGGACCAATTGGCATTGAGGCCGTACGACTGTTCGTATGTACCTACGCCCGGGATCGTGCCTGCTCCGCCGAAGGCGTCGAGAAATGTCGTGTGAACTGTCGTGTTCGGGGAGAAATACTTGATCCGAGACGCGGCCGCTGCGATGAGCGCCGAGCCCGCGCTGTGGGCGATCAGATGGACGTGCTGATATCCCTGCTGGCCGATCTCACGACCGAGCCTGAAGCCATGCGCAACCCCGTTCACAAGCGCCAGGTCTGGACCAAACGGAAGCCCGCCCGTTTGAGACTCTTCGGTCCAATCGTACGACCTCACCTGCCAATCGGGCCCAACCCTTGCGGCGATGACGTTGCGCAGGGGAGCCCAGAATGCGGCGTAGGTGTCGAAGTCCGTGTCCCACCCGTGCGTAACGAGAATGAGCTTGTTCTGCGTCGGACTGGGCGGAGACGGCGGCTCGTACTGAGGGGGGGCTGCCGGAGCTCCGTGATTTGGCGGATGTGTGAGGGGTGGCGTTGGCCCGGTGCAATCCCCGCCGTCATTGCCGAACTGGGGGCAATTGAAGTAGATCGGCACGCCGTTGTAAGTGTAGAAGCCACTGTCGCAAATACCGTCGCCGATCCAAGACAATGGCGCGCAGTGACCGTTGCAGTCTGCGATCAGGCTCGGCCCGCAGCCTGCTGCACCTGTGCAGGTCTGGCCCGTCGCGTGGGGCGAGTACAACACAATCGACTTCTGCTGATTATCGAAGTAATCGTAGATCAAGCTCGGATTCACTGCCGGGGTAGGATCAAGGCCGCCCCAGCAGACGTACTCCGCGTGAACACCATTGGTGCCATTGGCCGAGAAAGCCATGTTGTTGTAGATAGCCGTTCCGAAGTCGGCGACGTTCCCCACCAAGGTGTTGTGGCTTCCGGTTGTCTGATCGCCCGTCAGGATGATATTCGTGACATTTGTTGGGGCCGCCTCATTGACATAGATCCCACCACCTGCCGTAAACGCAGTGTTGTGCGACACTGTATTGTTCACCATCGATACTGTTAGCGATCCACCATTATCGACATACAGACCGCCCCCGTACCCTGCACATGAGCCGATTGCCGTGTTGGCCGAAACAACATTCCCTGTAAGTGCTACTGCGAAACTACCGGTATTGGATAAATAGATGCCACCGCCATATGCGGGCGTGTTGCACGCACTACCGTTTGCGTTTGCATTATTGTTGGATATCGTATTGCCAGACAACGTCGCGGCTGAGGTTCCGGTGCATTCCAGGTAAATGCCGCCACCTCGACCCGCACCGAAGCCCGTTTGGTTGTTCAGTATAGTGTTGTTGGTCAGGATCAAGATGCTGTTCACATCACTAAGTACGACCCACACACCTCCGCCATTGCCATGGAGATTATTGTTGTTTGCTATCGTATTGCGCAGCAATGTGAGAGTTGTCGCACTGCCCACCTTGGCGGTTATTCCCTGACTGCTGCTTCGGATGTCGCAGTCGGCGATGAACGGGGAGCTGCGGTCTATGCCGATCGTTCCGGGGAATTGCTGACCCCCTCCTGTTCCGGACTCGATCTTGCAATGCTGAAGAATGGAGCCGGAGAGATACTCGCCGTTGGCGTCAAAAACGGCATCGGTCGCAAAGTCGGTGAAAAGAATGTTCTTCCAGAAGAAGGCACCGGCGTTGGTGGTGAACGTGATCTCTTGACCAGGCGATCCGACCGCTCGGAGAGTGCCAGGGTCCGATGCCGAAGAACCGACGGCGATTCCTAGTCCTCCGGCGTTGAACTTCACTGTGACGCCCGGTTGAATGGTCAGCACAGCGTTGTTGCGGACGACAATGGAACTGACCACGATGTATGGTGACCCAGCCGTCGTCCAAGTCGTATTGGACACGATTGGTCCGCCGACATCCGTTGCCAATGCGTGGCTGGTCAATAGGAGGGAGACTGCGAAAGCTGCCAAACGTGAGAGACTCATCACTCGCTCCCTATTCTGGACTATGGACGAGCCACCGGGCATGCCCGTTGGGGATCGTCATCTACAGTCTCCCGCCGCGTCAAACAACCGCCGGACGTTCCGCAAACCAGGGTCCCTCAGCAGCGGGCCGGTCAGTCTCCGATCAGTGGCGGAAGTAGAGGAACTCCTCGCGCGGATCAAGTATCCCAAGAGGCCGCGTAGACCGCAATAGGTTGGGCTTGGGATTGCGGGAGTTTTCTTTTGGCGCGGAACGAGCAGCATTACGAGGGGATCCGGCCCCCGTGCACGGTATCGCATTGTGCCGAAAACTTCTGCCGGTGACGTTTCCCCGCAAGTGAAGGCGATGCCCCGGAACACGCTCTCACTGACTCCAGCGGGAGTACCGCATCCCAGAGAATCGATAGCTTCGGTAGCTTCGCACCCCTTCTGGTCGCTCGGGATCGCCGTTTTTTAAGGTTTCACGCCCTCCCAGCAACCTATCGACCCTCGGCACTTGATCCCGCCGCGAGGCTGGCCACGTGATTCTCGCTGGCTCGTTTCACACGAGCCAACGCAAGGCTTCGACGACTGCAACACGGAGACTCCCAATGCCAGACAACGCCTCATCCCCCCACCCCGCGCCTCCGACGCTCAGCCACGTCATCGGACAGAGAGCGGTGGTCGAGAAGCTCAAGGTTGCGGTCGAAGCGGCCTGTGCCGATGGATCCCCTCTCCCGTCAATCCTGCTGACGGCAGCCGCAGGCGTCGGCAAGTCGATGCTCGCCCGATTGCTCGCCGCCGAGATGGCCTCGGACTACATCGAGGTCTTGGGTCAGACGCTTGCAACCATCCCTGCCCTCAACGGGCTTCTCATCCAAGCAACCGACAAGGCTGTGGTGTTCCTAGACGAGATTCATGAGCTACCCGCCGCTTGCCAAGTGGCGTTGCTCAAGGTTCTCGACGAGGGAGTCATCCACATTTGCGACGGACAATCGAACCGGGTGACTCGCTTGAAGGTCGCCCGGCTCACCATCGTCGGAGCTACCACCAACCCGGAAGCCCTACTTCGGCCCTTGGCAGACCGCTTCAAAGTGATCTGTCCGCTCCAGCGGTATTCGGAAGACGATCTGATCGCCATCCTCAAGCAGAAGACCCGCCAGTTGGGTTGGCCCGTCGAAGATGGAGTACTCGCCGAGATCGCAAAGCGGTCATTCGGAACGCCTCGATTGGGGGTCCGGCTCCTCGAATCGGTCCATCGGACGGCAACGGCACGCGGTCTTGGTTGGTCCGGCGATGCGGCCCTGCAACAGACGCTCGACATCGAAGGGTTGGACTCGCTCGGCCTGGATGCGGATCAGCAGAAATATCTCGGCATACTCGCCAACGCACAGGGACCGGTACGCCTGACCGTCGTGGCGTCGAAGCTTCGTCTCGATGCGCTCACCGTGAGTCGATCCATCGAGGTCAAGCTCCTTGACGCCGACCTGATCGAACGCTCTCAGACTGGACGGATTCTGACCGCGAAGGGTTGGGATCACATCCGTCAGCGGCAGAAGCCCTGAGTGATCTCAACGGCAGAGTCACGCGAGCCGCATCATCAACGGAGTCCACATCATGCCCACTTACCGTCAATCAGATGCCCATTCACCGTTGCCTTTGTGCCAGAAAGCAGCCGTGACCATCGCCGAGATGGCGAGGCTCTGCGGACTCTCGCGGACTCGCTTCTATCAGTTGCTTCGGGATGGAACCCTTCCCGCGCCAAGACGAAACGCGGAAACGAATCGACCTTTCTACGACGCGGCAGGGCAGGCCGCCTGCCTGAAGGTCAAGGCGACCAACTGCGGCGTCAACGGGGCGGCGGTGCTGTTCTACGCGCGTCGGGTGGAGGCGGCTGGCACTCGACCATCCCGCGCTGCCGGTTGGAACGTTCCAAAGCCACGCGGCAGTCCCCGCACTCGTACCGATCCTCAGGGCCAGTCGCTCCTCGACAGCTTGAGACAACTCGGGCTTGAAGGGGTCAACGTCGAAACCGCGCTCACGGCAAGGTCTTCGTGCTTCCCAGACGGACTCTCAGGCGTAGATGACGCCACGATCCTCACCGCCGTCTTTCGTCATTTGACCCGCCAGAACTCGGGCGGGAATGTGGAGCGATAAGAGCCCTTATCACCCCAATAGGACTAACGAATTGTCCACTTTCTGTCTACTTTGGAGTCAGAAGCCATGCAGAACTCGTTTGATAATGAATTTGAGGCTTCCTTGGCATCAACACTCGACCCTTTGGTGGATGCCCTCTTCGCGGAGAACGACTACGCGGCAGCGAGTCAGCGGGCCGTCCGCTCCGACATCTTCAAGTTCGGACGGTGGTTCGTCCATGCCAACCGGGAGCCCTTCGATCCGACCAGGACGACAACGAGGGATGTGGCCGACTTCCGGGACACCCTGCGCCGCGACCGCAACCAGGCAGTCTCAACGGTCAACCGGAACCTCGTTTCTATTCGCCGTTTCTTTTCGTGGCTGAGGGACATTGGCCAGGTCGCCAAGTCTCCAGCGGAGGGAGTCAAGGAACTTCGACGGCAGGAACTGGCTCCAAAAACTCTCGCTCGGTCCGAGATTCGAAAGCTACTGAGGGAATGCGAGGCACGTCAGGATCTCAGGGCTGCTGCGATCTTCAACGTCCTGCTCTACACCGGTTGTCGCGTCAGCGAGCTTGTCGGCCTCGACATGACTGACCTCTCCCTCTCCGAGCGGTCAGGGTGGGCCACGTTCCGCCTGGCGAAAGGCGGCAAGCAGCGAACTGTTCCGATACCGCTCGCCGCCCGCCGCCCGCTTCAGTCGTACCTGGATGCTCGTCCTCCACTACCGACTCCGAAGGTTCTGGTCGGTGAACGCGGCCCGTTGACGACGCGAGGGGTACGGGCGATCTGCTCGAAATACTCCGCAATCTGCGGCGTGCGCGTCCATCCCCATCTACTGCGCCATGTATTCGGGCACGAGTTTCTTGCCTCAACATCCAATGACCTTGTCGGACTGGCGAGCCTGCTCGGCCACGACAACTTGAACACGACGAAGCGATACGTTGCTCGCACGGCGGACCAGCTTCAGGCAGCGGCAGAGCGCATCGCGTTCTAGGTGTCAATCGAAAGATAACGATCACTCAAGGGGATTCGACCATGCCAAGGACCATCTCTATCCCAGACGATTGCATTGTGTTGCAGTTGAACGATTCACAGGCGGACACGTTGGACCGAGCCCTGACCGGTTTCGCCAGAGCCCTTGCCGCAGCGAGAGACATGGGCGTGATCTCGCACGAGACGTTTTGTACCGAGGCCGACAAAGCAAGGGCAGTTCAGTACCTCGTCTGGGCATGCAAGAACGGACCCGCAACGGACCCGATGAACTGACTCCCTGAGACTTGACGTTGCCAAACGCTGATTCTCAAGGGCAACCGAAAGCGTACTGGTTGATGAAGCACTGGAAATCGTTCGCCGTGAGCGCGGGCGTGCCGGTTGAGCCATCGCAATTCGCGTATGGATCACCCGCTGCAAACTTGTTGATGAAGCATTGAAAGTCGTTCGCGGTAAGCGGCGGCGAGCCGGTTGATTCGTCGCAGTTCGCGTAGCACTCAGAACATCCCCACACTGCGAGGTTATTGGCTGCTGCTCCCCCCGCGCTTGTGTATTCACCCCCTACGGCGGTTTCCCCATTGGGGAGACACTCAATCGCGAACACAAACCCTGCGGGAAAACCTTCGCGGCCAATGCCAGCTCCCAAAGGTGCCCATTCTGTGCCGTTCCAGCGAGCGACTCCTTTTGCTTCAGCGCCGCCCGCTATGCTGAAGTACCCGCCCGCGATCAGGTCGCCATTCCCCTGCGTTTCCAGCGCAGTCACAATGCTGTTGAACTGGCCGTTGCTTACCCCTTGGCCCAAAGCAGACCAGGACGCGCCATCCCACTTTGCGACATGATTGGTGGGTGTTCCTCCGCCGATTGTTGTGAAGGCACCGCCTGCCACAAGGTCACCGTTGGGCAGCACTTCGAGGGCCCAGACCATTCCGTCGAGGCCCGAACCGAGGGCCAGCCACGATGTGCCATTCCATCGCGCGATATTGCTCGCCGCATTGCCGCCTACGGCGGCAAAGCCTCCGCCCGCCACGACATCACCATTGGTGAGGGTCGTCAGCGATAGGACAAAACTGCCTTCATCGAACCCGCTGCCCAAGGGCGACCAAGCTGATCCATTCCAACATCCCACGTGCATCAGGCCGGCATTGGTGAAGTTCCCCGCCGCGACGAGGTTTCCATTGGGCAAGGTTGTTAAGGCCCACACCTCCGCATTGAGACCGTCTCCGAGCGGTGCCCATGCCGTCCCATCCCACTGCGCAATGTTGGACGCGGTCTGACCTCCTGCTGTCCAGAAGTGTCCACCGGCCACTAGGCTCGTACCCGACCGCATCACTATGTCAAGTACGGCTACACCATCTAGTCCAGACCCCAAGGATTGCCAATCGGCACCATTCCAGCGCCCGATGTGACCCAGGGCCACTCCTCCCCCACTTGTGAATTCACCACCAACAATCACATCGCCGTTCGGTAGCGAGCAGATCCGTTGGACTCTGGCATTCACACCTGGCATTCCGATGCTGTTACGCCATATTGTTGCACACGACTGCCCTGCAACAACCAGAAATGCGTCGTGGCTATAGGCGGTTCCGCATCCGTTACTGACCGCGCACGAGTACCGGCCGGCATCTCGCACCTCCGCCGCACTACACGTAATCGTGCTTGTCGTGGCGCCCGAAACGGTTCCTCCATCTGCGATATTGATGCCGTTCCTGCGCCACTGATAGGTTGCCGCGCCGCTTACTGACGCTGCCACGCTGAACGACGCGGGTTGGCCCGGCAATACGCTTTGCGTCGTCGGATGGTGCACAATCACTGGCGCTCTGTTCACCTGAAGATTTGCGCCGTTGCTGGTAGCCGATCCGCAGCCCGACACAACGCAGTCATAGGTGCCCGCCTGACCCATGTTTGGAGGGTACCCGGCGCTGGCCGCACTAATCGACAATGTTGGTGTATGTGCCCCCGAGAACGGGGGCACGTTGCTCAAGTTCGCTCCGTTCCGTCGCCATTGGAAGGTGCTCGCATTGCTCGCATTCACGTTGAAACTGACCGATGCGCCCTCACATACAGTCTGCGGTTGGGGATGCTGAGAGAAAGTCGGAGGAGGGCTTACGGTTAGGGTCGCCGAGTTGCTAGTCGTCGATCCACAACTGTTGGTCACGCGGCAGTCATAGACACCGGCATCCGCTGGCGTCACCGGGCTGATCGCCAGACTGACTCCAGTCGCTCCCTGAATGTCATGTTGATTCTTCCGCCACTGGTACGACAGCAATGGAGTTCCGGTCGCCGATACGACAAAACTGACAGAACCAGGTCCTGCACATGAGTTCTGATTAGTTGGATGCTGAGTCAGGACCGGGGCTACGCACGGGTCGTTTACCTGGAAGGATTGCACGGCGCTTGTGGCTTCGTTGCCAGATGTATCCCGGGCTTTCGCATAGTAGTGGACGACCGTTCCCGCTTGGAACGGCCCAATCTGGCATTGCTGGCTGAACTCCGCATTGTTGATGCCGGCTGCAAGGGTCAGGCTCTGCCAAGCCCCATCGTTGTACCACAACTCGACAACATCCAAGTAGGTGTTATCCGTTGCGGACCCTTGGAGCGTAACTACCTGCCCAGGCAAGGGCGTCCCGCCAACTTGGGCCGCCGTTGCAACTGGCGATAGCGAAGGACGCTCCATAAGCTGGAAATTGTCGGTGTAAACCAACTCATAGGTTCCGCCGCAGTTCGCAGAGTACATTTCAACGCGCCAACGACCGCACTTGTTTGCGGCTTGGGTGCCTGCGATATCCAGGTACACTCCAAGTCGATAGGTGTCCCACCATTCATTCGTGGGGCTATCCGTCAGCGAGTCAAACTGATGAAACAGGCCACCTGCTGGCTCAAAGAACTTCCACCGAAGCGACAGTACTGGCCGCACCAATCGCAGCTCACTCCACGTCCAGACTGCCGGCTGATCCTGATAGAACGTGTTGGTCGGGTTGACGGGCAAATAGTTGGGCGCTCCCGTAAAGCCCTGCGCCATCAGGTATTGACCAAGGGAGTACTGAATGGCGAATGAATTGGATGCGCGAGTCACCCAACTCGTTCCTGTTCTGACCTGTGTGTCAACTCTCCATAGGCCCTCCCACTGACCCATGTTCCCGCCTTGAACATCTATCCACCAGGAAAAATACGAGGGCCCCGGCCACACTGGACCACTCACAGAGTCGGTCGTATACCAGTGCTGTCCGCCTGGAGAATAGAACCGCCATCGAACCCAGAGATTGCTTGCCGTGATGTCCCGTAACTCAGTCCAGACATACATGCGCGAATCGGTACAGGCAAACGCTGGCCTCACACCGGACGGGAGTCCCGTCGTCGAACTCACAGAGCGACAAGTGAGGGATTCCACAAACTCATAACCCGAGCCGCCCCCAGGCGGTGTAATTGAAAGGAACTGACTGGTGCTGCCGGTGGCATTGCCGACTGTCACCGTCACCGTGACATTCTGGCTTGACGAGGGAGCCGAAATGATCCGGGAGAAGGAGCCAGATGGCGACAATGGCGCTGTCCACTGCACGCCACCCGTCGCAATCATCGCCGTCCCGCTGCCAACCGGAGCGCCAGTGTTGTACATTGCCGTCCCCGCGATAGTCACAGACTCTCCAGGGGCGGCAGGATTTGGTGACAACTGCGTTATGGACACGTTGATGCTGGAGGGAGCGGCGGATCGTTCCAGTCGGACATTGTCAATGTGCACCGTCGCATTCGCGGCGACATCCCAAGTGGCTCTGAAACGGAGGCGGAAGGTCCCGCCTCTTGGTACCCACGTCGGAAGCGTTACAGAGTGACCCACAATCCAACCGTTAGTGGCCTGCGTGAGTGGGAACTGCTCAATTTGCCAGGAAATGTTGTCGTTCTCCCGGTCCACAAGTTCGACATAGAGCCTCTCTTCAGTTCCGGCGTTCGATACGTTGTAGTCGTAAACCAGCCGTTCGGTATCGGCCGGAACATAGAGGCGATTGTGGGTCAAAGATGAAGCTGCCGCCGGCAGATCAGCGCCGAGTGTCAGGTACTGACCGAGGATGTTGCCATCACCGCCGCCACCGTGGTACTTCCAACCGGCCCAACTCGATGACGCAAAGTCACCTCCAAATAGCAATGGAGGTGCCGTGGGAGTGGGATGATTGCCTGACGGGAGCTGGCACGGATACTGGCCTCCCATCAGGGTGTTCAGAAAGAAGAAATATCCAGTATCGGAAGAATTGAAACTTGGTCCGGGGCAGCTAGCGAACGGGGGCCACCAGTTCAGTCGCATCCAGGTCGTGATGTCCTTGCCATCGGCGCAATTGGAATTGCAAGTCGTGTCAATCGTCCCGTGGTACCAGAGGTGAACGTCGCTGTGCTCTGTCGCATAGCCCGAGGTCTGCTGTGGATGGCCAAGCATGCCCTCGTCGAGTTGTCGATTGGTGGAGCCGTTGAGGCTCATTCCATTGAAGTCAGCCGGATCGAGATCTTCTCGCCAGTAATTGTCTGCCCACTGAACGCCTTGCCATGTGGTCGGAATCGGGTCGCCCCACTCCGGACTTGGATACGGAGTTCCGGATTGTGTGACAGGGTGGGGGTCCAATGTCGTAACGTGGTTAACCTGGTGGCCCGCCGCAATGAGCCGTCGCGCGAGTTCGCTGTTGACCGACGCGCCCCGACTGTGTCCGATGAGGTGAAGTTTGCGACCAGTGAGCAAGTCTGCAACTGGAAAAGAGTTGCCCGAAGGGGTTCTCAACGCGGCGTACAGGGCATCCGCCCCGGCCTGGGCGAAGTTCAAGTTGGGACCGGTTTGCACCAAGTCCGACTCAGCGGCCCAATCAAATACGAGTACGATGCACTGGGAAGCGTTGGTGCCCTCTTGCAACACCCACCGGCCGGTGGAAGGCGAGTACAGCCACACGCCCCCTGAGCCTCCCAGCGCAAGATGACGTGCCCTGATCGCCTTCCCCATGTCGATCTGCCAGTGGTGGCCTGGCGTCGCATCCCCTGAGAATCCGTGAGTAATGATCGTTGTGGTAGGCGGCGGCGCAACCACCAGAGATGCCGGAGGATCTCCGGCAGGTGGGGACCCATCGGAGATCGCAGGGGACCCGAGCCCGCCGTCGCCGCCCCCCGCTGCCTGGAGTCGAGGTTGTGCATGAGAAATCCCGGCAAAGAACGAAATGGCGAGTAGGACAATGCTGGAACGCCCACGGGTCCTGAATCTGGGCACACATGTCTTCATGCAGCACCTCAACCCAGCGCTCAAACGACCCTTCAGGAATCGCCAGCCATCCTCCATTGAACGCTCGACATCAACGCGAATAGGAAGTTCGCTAGCGCGGCGTCTGCCTCAATCCCTCCCAGTTGATCTACATCGTGAGCCGATGTCAATCGACTTTGGGCGCTCGGACGCCTGGAAGGGGCTAGAAAGCTCCTTCTTGGAACGAAACCGTGAATTGCGACAGGTCAAAGCCACCTGTCGCGTCGCAAGCGAGCCAGCGGCATTCGTCTCATCTGGAGGGGATCTCGGATTAGCTAGCTGCCTTTCGGAATTGAAGGCATCAACTCAGAAGGCTGAACTTTGAGAGCCATCGACAGACGGACAATCGTTTCCAATCGCACGGACCTCTGGCCTCGCTCAATCAGGCTGATGTGCGTCCGATGCAGCTTGGCCGCATCCGCGAGGTCTTCTTGGGACATCTCGCGGGCCTCTCGGAGAGTCCGCACTTTGATCCCAAACTGCTTGGCAAGTGACGATTGACCCACGTGGTCAGCGTCGTGGATCGCAGACAATGCGGCCACAGACAATGCGCAACAAAACGACCTTCGTCCACATCCGTTTGGATGGATGGAGGCGGAGAATGGCGACCTTCGAAGTCAAGAAGAACGGCGGAAGCCCGCTAGCACCTATTACCCTTGAAGAAGTGCGGGCGATTGTGGCGAGGGGGTCGTTGGCCCCTCATGATCTGATTCGACCCACAGGCGACAAGTCATGGCGATGGGCATGGGAGGCTCGCGGTCTTTTTGGCTCGCAGGCCATCCGGGAATGTCGCCAGCCCGGAACCCACTGCATCGCTGCGGACGGCATGCCTCCGATACGCGTGCGACACAAGAACGGCCAAGAGGCTGGTCCGTTCCTTCCGAAACGGTTGAAGCTGCTGGCGGTGGACGGACTTGTTGGGCCCGATGACCTGGTGCAGCTTGACGGGACTTCAGACTGGCTTCCCGCTCACAGCATCGAAGGCCTCTTCGCCGCCGACGACCGGTTGTTGATGCATCTACTCGACGTAGATGGAAATGCGGAAGCTCTGGCCGTTCTGGAGACACATCGCCCACCGAGACAGATTCCGAAAGGCTTGCGCGTTGTCATGGTCGTGGTACTCCTGCCGATCCTCATTGCTGGATCAGTAATACTCGTGCGAAGTTGGCAAGAGGCGAGGCAGGAGGCGATGCTGCTTCGGGAGGTATCCAACCTAAAGCTCAATGTTCAACACGCTCTTGATGACCACGACCTCTTTGAAGCCGAGCGGTCGCTTCACGAACTTCAGACACTCCTCATCCGCAATCGTCCCCGAAACTTGGCAGGACTTCAGGAAGCAGACATCTGGGCTGATCACGCCCGGGAAGCGTTGACAACCAAAGGCGTGGAGAAGTTGTTGACGGCACTGGAAAAGGAGGCAGCCAAGAATCCAATCGATATTGGTGATGCAGAACGAACCGTGTCGGCCGACAGTGAGAGGGAGGATCGGTCGGACAAGGAAGAAGCCGAACGCTTCTTGGCAACCGCTGAAGGTCGTCGGCTCGCAGAGCAGGCCTACAAGGACAGCCTTTGGACGAAATCACAAGCGGCAGGTTTGGCGACGTTGTCCGCCCGCGCGACCGGCACTATTCCCACGCACGGTGATTGGCTCAGCACGGAAACTCGTGTAGACATTCATCTGGTGGTCGCGTACGAGTCATGGGATAGACGGACGAGTGAGGGAGTGTCCGTGCTTGCAGACCGCATCGCATTGCTGACAGGGGCGAATCAACGTTCACTCGAACGTCGTTTGGTGGCAGCCCGCGCTCGAACTGAACTGACGCGACGCGAGGCTCTTGCAAACGAGCGGTTCAAGAAAGCCCTTGAGCGTCAGCGGTCACGCTAGGCATTTCATGCTCACTCTGCTTCCGTGTCTTCTTCATTCTCCCCACGCTTCAGGTCTAGCAAGTGAGGGCGAACTGCTTGCTCAAGTGCCAGCAAGCGCTTGAGCAGCCAATCGTGCTGTCGCTCCCAGTGGTCCTCTCGCGTCGGATCTGTATCTCGCTTGAACAGACTCACATTGGTCCACGTCTTGCCGATCATTTCATCCCACACCAGTGGGCCGCCAAGTGACCGCTCGATATCCTCTGCTCTTGCCTTGAGCTTGCCGAAGTTCTCTTTGTTCGCTTTTCCCGTGGTCGAGAATCCGACCGCAATCCAGCGTAGCTTCGGGTTGATCCAGGTGTAATAGACAAAGCCTCGTTTCCGCATCGAAAATCCAAGCCAAGCCCATTCGCGGGGCTTCGCCATCTTCATCGGTCCGACGTTGCCCTCCCAGCGTTCCGAAGCCGTCACCCAGTACTGCTTGTAGAGCTTTCGCCACTGCGCTTTGACGCTCTTTCCATTGCTCGAATCAACTGGCACAACATACGTCGGACCGCCTGATGGCCTGGGCCAAAGCCGCACAGCCAGTTCGCCGAGAGCGTTTGATCGTTGGAGAATTGCCGCTTCATTCCAGGCGGACTGCTTGGCGAAGTAGTCGTTCAAGCCGATCTTGCTGTCAGACAGAATTTCCTTTTTCCGCGCAAAGCTGTGCTTGGACAAGTTCGGGTTGTACGCCGACAGAGTCAGGTTCCCCAGCGTGTGCAGCAGTCGTTCGTGAACATCCTTCCAGTTCGCTCCCAACATTTCCTTCCAGGACTTGCCCGATGCGTCATCTGAAACCGCCTGGGGCAAGATATGCTCGATGGTCGCCTGTGAAAGAGTCGCCGCCTCCTTGTGCGCTTTCGCTGTTTCCGCAGCTTCCAGAATGAGGCGAGCCTTGCTTCTCTCTCGCCGGTAGATCGGGAATGTCTGGAACTGAGTCAGAAGTGTCTTGTCATCCGGCCATCCTTTGGACATCCAGAACTTCTGAAGGTCCGCTCTTGGCGAAGCGGCCAGTTCTTTGATCGCCGCTACGAACCACCTGCTGTAGGGCCGCGTCGTTTCGCCGCAGATCGAGCGGCGAAGAACAAAGCTCTGCAAATCAGTCAGGCATCCAAACAACTCGGAGGCGGTGATCTTCCCATCCTCCCGAGCCGCGAGAAGCCGCATAATCAACGAATGGGCCGTGGCGATGTCGAGAGCTTCCACCGCTAGGAGCGATTGTCCCAATGCAGAGTCTTGGCACGCTCCAGGGCGACGCAGTTGTTGTTCGTAGCGGGCGTATTTCTTCAGATCCGCGACTAGGGCTGCCGGTGTCAGCTTGGCTTCCTTCGCCTGTCGCTTGAAGCCGATGAAGATCTCGTGTCGCTTTGCGTACGCACCATGCCGCATGATGTAATTGCGATAGAACGGTGTCTGCGAAAGGGACGGGAACTTGCCGCTGGCTTCGAATAGCTGTTCAAGTTCCTGCCAGTGCCGCTGGCTGAACTCGTCCTGTTCGGTCAAAGGGATCTGCATGAACAAGTAGTTGCGAATGAGGTCTGATTGCTCAAGCGGTAACCCGGTGGAGTTCAGGCTCTCGAAGATTTCGTAGGGATTCTCACCCATGATCGTGATGACGACCAAAGAGAGTCGATCCACTACAGTGCTGAGCAGCCTTCGCAGCGATTTCTCCGTCCCATCTCCCGAGGCCGAGTGAGCATCGATGCGTTTGCGGAACAGCCTCCATGCCTGGACGATTCCGTCGCGGCGGAACTCCCTCTCGACCTCGCCTTCGATAACGTTTTGGAGGACTTCCCGATCCCCCGTGCGGGGCACAACCTTGAATCGCTGAAAACCCTTCTTTCTCTTGTGAACTAGAAAGTCCTCGGTGATTTCGTCGGCAAGCTCTGCAAGTCCTTGTTGTCGAGCAGAACCAGCAATCGCGGCCAGGAAGACGCTGAGAGTCGTCAATCGCTGCTGGCCATCGATGAGTTGGTAGGGCGTCACCTCGCCTGGAACGTGATCCGTTGGCGTGCACACCAACGGCCCCATGAAATGCTGCGACTTCGGATCGTCGTCCTCAAGGAGGCCGATGATGTCCGCCCACAGTCGGTCCCAGTTCTTGCGTTTCCAGGAGTAGTGGCGCTGAAAGAACGGCACCAAGTACTGGTCACCGGTGTGCAGGACTTCCTTGACTGTCTTGGCTCTAGCGTCCATTCAATGCGGCTGAGTCATCGTGCGGAAAAGTGCCCGTTCACGGTCGATTGGCCACCAAAGGGCTTGAGCGTTAGGCCATCTACTTCGAGTGTCCAATTTCTCCCAAGAGTACCAGAAAGGAAGAGGCCTACCCTTTTGTCGCCATCTTTACGCTATCATGATGGCAGATCGTTCGCGCTTGGGCCTACGGCCCCGTCCAGAGAGTTGCCAATGACTCTCACCGATCACCGATCAGTTCTCGGAAAGCACCTTTCGGCCCCTGGCCAGAAGAGTGAATCGTGGCTCGAAAACTCTCAGATTTGTCGCCAATGTCGCTGGGGGAATACGCGCAGTCGAGGCTGCCGTCCGCGCTCGGGAGTGACCGCGAGTGGGTCGCGCGGGCCATCCTGAACGCGCTGGGATTCCGCGAAGAGGCCTCCCTCAGCCAGTCCAGGGACTCGGGCATTGCCAACGTCTACCTCGATCAGTTCACAAAGGCGTTCGAGGCGAAGGACGGTGGCCTTGCTGTCGCTCTGGTCGTCGTATTGGACGTTCTTGCAATCAATGCGATCAACCGCCTGGGAATGAAGGGCAAGGAAAAAGACCCTGCGGCCCTTGCGGAGGCATTTCTGCCGCTCAGAGCATTTGCTCACGAGTGCCGGGCTCGGAAGGCCGACCTCAATGCCGCGTTTGTGCAAGCTATCCCACAACGGCAGAACGCGGACCCCTACTACGTGCAGTGGTTTGCTCGTCGAATGCGTTGGTGCGATGCGATTGCGTCCGATGCCTTAATCGATCCGGTAGCCGTCTCGGCCTTTGGTGCACTCGAAGATTGGTGGGACTTCCAAAGGAGCTACGCAGGCCGCCAAGATCATCTGACCGATCCTCGTTCGCTCCCGTTCTGGCTTGATGTTGAGGGACCGTCCACGGTGGCCGCGTTGACGGAAGGTATGGACACGGTCGCTCTGGACGCCTTCCTGCTTCGCGCTCGCGGTATCGCGTACGCATTGGCCGTATGGAAATGTCCCGACGAGACCGGTCACCTGGAGGTGTTGCATCCCGAGTTCTTCGCGGAGAAGGGCGAAGGGCTCGCACTCGTGGCACAACTGATCTTCAGAATGGCCACCGTTCGCCTGCTGGAATGCGATGAACCACCACCGAAGCTGATGCACGTCTGGATGCGGTTCCTCTGGATGGCGGTGGATCAATCGTCCGCATGGATCGAGGCCTCTGAACTGGAACACCTGCGCCGAGTGACCGCCGATGAAATTGGCCGACTGCGTCCGTTACTTCGACGCGCGGGCGATCCCGACACTAAGGCCGAGTTTGCCCGGATCGAGCCACACTTCCGAAGTTGTCTCTTCGTCCTGTTCAACATCGGAAGTCCGTGGAAAGCCGTGAAGCCGCTCTTGCTTGCGTTCCGTGCGCTGGCGGCTCCGGCAGTCTCCCCGGACCTCCGCTATTGGATAGATCAGAAGCCCGATGATCCGCCGACGCCCTGGGAGGCGATCCCGCGCAGTATGACGAACATGGTTCACCACTTCGTTGGGAGGTGGGACAGGCAGGATCCGGAGTTGAAGCAGTTTCGGACGGAGTTTGCCGACTGGTGCCTCGAACGGCTCAAGACTCGTGAACGCCGTCCTCAGTCAGGAACAATCCGGAATGAGGACTTGGTTGAACCCGACCCCGCGTGGCGAGAGGGCTGCATCTACGCCATCAGCGCTCTCTGCATCAATCCGGGAGGAAGGGGGCACCACATCTTGAACTGGTCCGCCAAGCATGATCCTGAGAAAGCGGTACGCGACGCCGCGAAGCAAGCCTACGTGGAACTCCGGCATGAGCCGCGCATCCCAAAGGGCTACTCGCACCGCCGCGTCATCTTCGACGCCTTTCTCTGGCTGCGGCATTCTCACATGAAGAGTCTGAAGCAGCCCATCGATGAGAACGGGATGCGTCGAACCCGAGAACTGGAGGCCAGCCGTACGACTGAAGCTCTTCCCAACTGACGTTTCATCATTTCAAGTGGCCGCCTTTTGGTGCGCACTCTGCGCCCACAGCCCCTCGCGGGCATCGCGGTTCCGTGGCTGGTTGCTGCTCGGTTCGAGCAGTAGCCGCAGAACAACCCCCACAGGAATCTGCCATGATCTCCTCAGATCTCTCCGCCTCTGCTTCGCTCTCGATTCCCTCCGCCGTCAACTTACACTTCTGGAAGCCCTGCAATTACTGCTGCAAGTTCTGCTTCGCCATCTTCAACGATGACGAACCACTGCGCGAGACGAAGACTGGCCTTCAAATCGATGACTGCCGTCGTCTGATCGACCTCTTGAGGTCCGCAGGTGGCGAAAAGCTCAACTACGTCGGCGGCGAGCCGACCCTTTGTCCCTATCTGCCAGACTTACTCCAGCACAGTCGTTCGCTGGGGTTCACCAACTCAATCGTGACCAATGGTCATGGGCTGGAACGCCTCTTGGCGGACTGTTCGACGCTCTTGGACTGGGTGGGTCTCTCCGTTGACTCCGCTGTAGAGCGAGTCGAGATCGCTCTGGGTCGTGGTCGCGGCGGCCATGTCGCTCGGAGCATTCGCCAGTTCGGTCTCCTCAGGGCTCTTGGCATCAGGACCAAGCTCAACACCACAGTAACGCGGCTGACGTGGAGCGAGGACATGTCCGAATTCGTCCTCCGGGTTCGCCCAGATCGCTGGAAGGTCTTCCAAATGCTCCCCGTTCGGGGCCAGAACGATGGCTGCATCAACGACCTCTCCATCGGTGAAAACCAGTTCCTCGCCTTCATCAAGAGGCATCAGCACCTCAAAGGGCAAGGAATCCCGCTGATCGCGGAGTCCAACGACGCGATGACGGCTCGTACTGCATGATCGACCCCATCGGCCGCTTCTTCAGCAACGTCGGTGGGCGGTATGTCTACTCCCGTCCGATCCTCGAAGTGGGAGTGAACGCCGCGTTTGCCGACGTTCAGTTTGAGTATCAGAAGTTCCTGGATCGAGACGGCCACTACGAGTGGGTTGCCCCCACGCCGCTGACCGTCTCGATCCGCCGCTAAGTCCACACCTCGTCCGCGCCGACGCCCTCCTTGTCGGACGACGGCGGCACGGACACGGAGTTCTGTCATGTCACACGATCAGAAGCCAGAGTCCAAGGCGGCCAAGCCCAACCCGATGACGCCCGAGGATGCCTCCAGGATCCAGAGCGCCACCGCGAAGCAGCACGAGGGGAAGGTGTCCAAAGACAACTTCGCGGCCCGAGCCCAGCGGGCAGCGGAGCAGAACAAGCCCAAGCCTTGAAACCCCTCTACCTGCCGTTCGGGAAACCGGGCGGCAGGAGATTGTCGAGTCCCAATCCAGTATCCTTTTCGAAGGAGCTTCTCGATGGAACCGTCGCACCCTGGTGAATCCACCCCGAAACCCGATCTCGCTGCACTGATCTCATCCGCCGCGTCCGCATGGGCGCAGGCTCTGAGCGGAAGCGGAGGTCTCTCTCCTGCGGCGAAGGAAGCCCTTCGAGCGACGGCGTTGCTGGTGCTGGCGTTGGTCGAGAGTTCTCCAGGCTCCGCCCCGACTGCCTCACCACCCTCGGAGTCCGCCAGTGCGCCAGCGTCCTCGACGGATGAATCCGTCATCCCCACGGCGGCTTCAACGCATGTTGCCCCGCATCTCGCCCAGCCGGCTCTTGCAGCATCCCCATCAGAGCCCGTCGCCAACGCGGACGCTCTGCGAGATTTGCTCACGAAGTTCAGCGGCGCGGCGGTCTCGGCTCGGGTTGCCGTGCCTCAGTTGCCGTTGACCAAGGAGCCCACGGCGTCACGAACACCGCTGTCGCTGCTGGCTCGCCGAGCGGACCTCTGCGCTCGTGCATGCGATTGGGCCATTCGTCGCCACGACAACATGGAGGACTTTGAAGTCGTGAAGCCTGAGTACAACGCGATCCGCGAGGAGGCTGGCTCGATGCAGCCTCTCTATCTGTGGATGATCGACAGGGAGACTGCACGGATTCCCAGAGACGACTGGGTGATGCTTGCTGGCTGCTACCGCAACATGGCACGCTCAGCCCAGCTTGTCGCGTCGTTCAATGAAGGGGCGGATGCGCCCATCGACCATTTGCGGCTGCTCGCGGAAGCCCAGTCGATGGTCCTGTCGGCCCTCAGCATGGTTGAGGTTTCGCGGGATGGCGTTCAGGTTGGAGTCTTCGAGTGGTGCCGTGACGAGGCCGAGAGGCGTGGCGAGTTTGTCTCAAACCTGTCCCGGTCCGACATGGCCAACCCGTCGTTGTGGGGCGGCCTTCAGGCGAGAATCGATGGGGCGACAGAGCGGTGCGAAGCCGAACGTTCACGCGACAAGGCCCTGAAGAAGCACCTGAACACGATCCGCTATCACACGAGCCAGATTCAGGTAGATGACGCCGCCGACCACGAGAACGACTGGGGCCGGATCCAATCGGCCATGCAGCAGTTCCTCGAAGCAGGTGGGAAGCCCTCAGATCCCAGGTTGGTCGATCTTCTCGTTCCGCTCGCCGACTTCATTCCGGATGACCTCGCAATGCGAGAAGGCACCTTCCGTCGAGTCCTGCCCTTCATCGATCAGAAGCTCGCCAATCAGGCCCGTTCCACTTCTGCGACGGAAGGTGACCGAGCGCCTTCGCCCGAACTTGTCGAAGCCCGCGAGCTTCTTCGCGGAAAGATCGCCGTATTGATCGGCGGCGAGGCACGCGAACCGGCGAGGAAGATGCTTGAGCAGGAACTCGAACTTAAAGAGCTTCGGTGGCTGTCAAGTCGGGAGCACGAATCCATCTCCTCGTTCATCCCCGACGTTCGGCGGAGTGAGACCGCTCTGGTTCTCTTGGCGATCCGATGGGCGAGCCACTCGTTTGAGGATGTTCAAGCGACCTGCAATGAGTTCGACAAGCCATATGTCCGACTGCCCGGCGGCTACGGGGCCAACCGAGTGGCGTACGAGATCATCCGACAGCAAGGGGCACGACTCAAGAGGGACTAGATTGCTAGTCCTCCCATTCGAGGCCTCTGTCGAAACCAAAAAAGAACCTGCCCACCAGGAGTGGACAGGTCGCAATTGTTTTCTGGATCGGGCCAGGTTGAGATGCCCAGTCACTTCCGCGTGTTCACGCGATCAGCATCACTGAGGTCAGTGAAAGTTGAAGAGAAGCGGTGCCCATCGCCAGTGACGCTCGACCCATCGGACCGGTGATCCGTGACGGTGATTCGCCCGTCTGACTCCTTGGTCACGTCCCGACTAGATCCATCGGCGTGAGTGATCGTGACTCGCTCGCCGCCCCCACTCGTCTCTGACCACTCCTTCTTCCCCGTCGAAACATCTTTGCTGAATAGACCCATGATGGCCCCTTTCTGAGTGCCGCCCGCAGCGGGAGACGGCACAAGTTACGGTGTTCCGCCGCACACAGAGTCTCGCTGCCCGGCCCAGGCACGGCAAGAGCCTTATCGGGGCGCAGGAACGGGCGTTTGCGGTCCTATGGTTGAGCCGCACATGCCCAAGGGTGAACCGGTCAATACCGAGATCTTCCTTGAACTCTTGCGCAGGACACGCCTGTCGCGGTCACAGTTTGCAAAGAAGGCAGGGATCGACCCCAAGCGAGTCCGACACGTCGCCAACGGGGGAAAATGTCTACCTCACACGCGAGAACTCTTTGAGACGACCTTCGCAGTTCCAGACGGCACCCTGCGCGACTCATCGGACCTAGCCGGGTTGGGGTACGTCTTGGGGTGTCGCACGTTGCACGGGGTCAAACACCTCGTCGGCCAGAAGGCGGTATACGAATCAGCTAAGGAGCTATGCCACCTGATGCAACGGCGGATTCGCATCGTGGTATCCGCCGACAAACCCCGCGCACCGGATGACTTCGTTCAGACGGTCTCGGCGTGCATGAAGAAGCTCTCGCAAGATGGCCGGGAGCCGCAGTTTGATGCCATGCTGATCGTCGATAAGCAGCGAGTCGATCGCAAACTGTTTCGGGCTGCGCAGAGGCAGAAATTGGCCATCATGCAGGAGCATGGAGTGGACCGTCACTTTCGGCTTCGCGTCCTCGAAACCGCAAGCCACCCGCGATTCGATTTGCTGATTGTGGACGAGGATCACGCCCAGATCAGCTTTGCTCGATACGCGCCAAAGGGTGAAATCTTCTCCGCGATTGAGTTTCGGCATCAGCCGACGCTCGTCGCAGAATTGAAGGATTGGTGCCAGTCGCTGATGGGGGAAGGACGCGACTACGAAGAATGGCTGGCATCTGCTTCGTCCCGGAAGCGGGGCCGACGAGTTGTCGGGTCATAGTGCCCGACTGAGCCCTGCCTCAGCAATTCCCAAGTGACCTCCGCCAGCACGGCGGCGGCGATTGCATCGAGCGCGTCCGGCATGGAAGAGGGAAACGCGACGCCGACGCTGAGAAGGACGCTCGCGTACCCGACGAGGTACGCGGCTCGGTACTGCGGGGGCTGGTTTCGGATCCAAAGGATCAAGGAGCCAGCGGGATAGGACTCGCAACTCGTGGGGCCTCCGGCTGACCCGCTGCCTGACCCGTTTTCAGTCCGGATGAGTCCAAATCAGACCCTCACACCCTCACTGGTGCCCTCGCAAACGCGATTTTCGCCAGTCTGGCGCGAATGGCATGGATGAGGTCAGGGGTTCGAGTCCCCTTGCCTCCACTTCGGGACAAACGCCGCAATCTCAAAGGGTTGCGGCGTTTTTTGTTAGGCGGAAACGGAAGCGGTCTGACCCAGGGTGACCCGCCATCTGACCCGTTTCTGCCGGACCGCCACGCGCTACCGTTTCGGCATGGCGGACAAGGTCCTCTGGTCAGATCAAGGTGAAAAGCGTCAACACAGGGACCTATGGACATCCCGCCGCGTACTTGTTGAGAAAGCACTGAAAATCATTGGCAGTCAGTTCTGGAGATGCCGTGCTACCATCGCAGTTCGCATCCGGATCGCCAGACGCGAACTTATTCAAGAAGCATTGGAAATCGTTGGCGGTCAACACTGGCACGGCGGTGCTCAGGTCGCAGTTCGCGTAGCAAACACCGGGGCTGGCTTGACTGCACGCCGACTCCCAGGTGTCCGCAAAAAGAACTGATGCTGTCATCCCGCCGAATACACAAAGCCGGTGCCTAGCACTGTCATACGCCATTGCGTGACATGCACGGGGGCTCGGGGTAGGCGAAGCAATCTGCCGCAACTCCCAGGTTCCGGCGACGCCATTCCATTCCCACAGGCCACCGACCACGCCGGTCCCTGTTTCGCCTCCAAACATCACGACTCTCTGCCTGTCGCTGTCGTACGCCATCGCGTGTTTGCTGCGGCCCACGGGCCCGCACCCGGTGCAACGCAGAATCCACTGTGGCTGCCCAGATGTCCATGCCAGTTCCCAGGTGTCATCCCGATGCAACCCGCCGCTTCCGCTTGCTGCCCCCCCAAACAGCACCATGCGTCCACGCTGCTCATCAAACGCCATTGCGGCGTGTTGTCGCGGCAAAGGGCCGGAGATGGGGAGCTGGGTCCAACTCGCTGTCGCTCCGTTCCATTCCCAGGTATCACCAAGATAGCCCGATCGATTGCCGCCGAACAGGACTGTTCTGTTTCGTACGCTGTCATACGCCATCACGTGCCCCTCCCTGCCCGGCGGCCCACCAGCCGCCTGTTGGATCCAAGAGGCACCGTTCCATTCCCACGTATCTGAGCGATAGCTTCCTGAACCGGAAATGTAACCTCCGAACATCAATACTCTTGCGCGTACACTGTCATACGCCATTGCCATGTACGAGCGGTCCGGCGGCCTAACAGCCCCACCCACCGGCAACGGGCCATGCCAGGTCCCGTTCCACTCCGAAACGTCTTGGCCCGGGCCATGACTGCCCTCGTAGTACACAGACCTTCCTCGCGCGGAATCGAACACCATCCTTCCGCCAGAGGATTGGTCTGGCACCGGCTGGTTGGTCGTAGGCACCAGCGTCCAACTGCAAGAAGCGATAGAGCCATAGCGATTCACAAGCCCAGCGATATCTCCCTGGCTCAAGTGAGTCCTCTGGCCCATAGTGCCTTGCCACGATTGGTAAGGGGGCAGCGCCACAATCGTCGGCTGACCGTTCGCTGAGAAGTCCAGTCCGCCGTAGTGCATGACACTGTCAAAGTCGTACTGCCCCACGGGCGTCGCTCCGTTCCTCGGTTCAAAGTTTCCGTTGCAGGATTGCCCGGAGCAGCAAGACTGACAGACGTTGCCGAGGTTGATCGCAACGAACGGTGTTCGGTCCGACCGCTGATGCTCGTGGTACACGCCCAGAGAGTGCATCAGTTCGTGGCACATGATGAACTCACCCGTCCATCCTGGTCCTTGACCGGTCCAGTTGTAGATGTTCACGATCTGACCGCCGCCCATCATGCCGACAAGCGAATTATTGAATTCGCTGTTCTGAATATGGAGGAAGTTTGCCTCGCCCGTCCGCTGAACAAAGTGCACAGCGGCAACGGATTCGAGGTAGTTCATCGCCGCTCGCATCGCGTCCCGCTGGTCCTGTGAGGTGTTGCCTGTATCAAATTCATACGGAACGATCCCTGCCGGCCACAAGTTGGCATTCCACAGTGAGTCTCCGACGTAAGGCGGCTGAGGCGGCAATACACATGGGCGGGGGCTACGTTCTGATCGCCAGTTTGCTGGAGCCTTTGATTGAGCGTGAACGCTTCCAGCAAAGCATGCGGTCAGGGCAGATGCTGCGATTCGTGTGATGGTCGGTCGGTGTTTCATGAGGAACCTCCATTGGCCCGCGATCTCGGAGCCAAGCGTGCCTTTCCTCACAAATACGCATCGCAAGGGTCCACATAGGACCCGAGAGTCAATGTTGGGGCGATTCGTTCCACCGCTGGATAAACCAGCCGGGGAAATCTCGAAGGTCGTGCCTCTCAGCCTCGGCCTGAGCGTCGCCGGGTTTGTCCGCTAGGAACTGGTGTACCCACTGATCGCCAACCTCAGTTGGCGAAATGCGGTCACCATTCTCATCGATGACCCAGTTGAACCCGTCGCCGAGGGTGCCGTCAGGCCGTCGGAGGAGGAAAATCGCTTGGATTCCCTGACCTTGGAACGCCCCCCGCTTTGCCGCGATCTTGGGCTGATAGTCCTTGCCGGCTTCGACCGGCCCGAGGGACTTGTACCACGGGACCACGGCACTTGGGGGGTCTTTGGGGCCCTCCGTCGCTTCGTCCTCGTTCATTATCCAACCAAACTTACGGTCCAAGACGGGCTTAATAGGGAAGATGACGAGCGGGCGATAGGTGATGCCACAGCCGGGCATGATCTTTTCCCAAGTGTGAGTGTCCCGCCCATGGCGATCACCAGTGCAAAACAGCAGGCTCTTTTCTTGCCACCATGCGAACCCCCGGACCGGACCGAAGTGCCAACATTCGAAGAGGACTTCGGGTCGGCCATCGCGCCCCCGGAGGCTGTATATGCGGATCGCGTGCGGAGTACCTTCTGCTGAAGCATGGGACACAATGATCTCGGGTCCGGGGATTTCGGGAAAGACATCGGCCACGGTCGCTGCTAACACTGTGAATCTGAACAGAGGTAGCTGTGGCTGCCACAGCTCCTCATAGGGATGGGGGTACGCCGGAACGGTGAACTCATCGGGGTCGGTCTTCCACAACGGCCTCGTCAAATCGGACGGCTCGCACACCCAGAGTTGGCCATCAGTCGTTTGGGCAGAACTGCCGGTCTGTTGACTGGCGCAGATCACCGCCCTTTGACCGCCGCCCAAGTCCTTGGGGACCTCAACAAGCTCAGCAATCTGTAACGAGCATTTGGCACCACCCAAGACCGCCAGCTCATTTCCCGAATGGGAGAGCAGCCTCGCCCCGTTCTCTTTCCCCCCGCTGTCGACCGTTACGTCGAATCGGAATGGCTTCCTGTTGTACCAGGTGACATAGGCGGTGGAAATGCCGATGAGCGCAACTGTGGCTAAGAGAAAGATCACGAATGAGATCGCTGAAAGCCTGCCGGGGTTTGTTGCCGCCCAGCGAATCGTTCGCGTCCAAACGCCCGCGCTCGACGCCATAACTGGCTCGCCCCGGAGCCACCTTCTTAAATCAGCCGCAAAGCTCGCCGCCGATGCGTATCTCCCGGATGGAACCGGATTGACTGCCATTTCTAGCACCGCTGCCAGCGGCTTCGGCAGCGTCGGATCCAGCGCCCTAGGTCGGCTGGGTGGATCTTGGGCCACTCTTCGAATGACCTCAGAGATAGTGGAGTTTGCATCGTGCGGCGTCCGTCCAGTCAGAAGGAGGTACGCCGTGGCACCCAAGCCATACACATCAGCGCGAGTAGAGAGCTGTGTACGCTCGCCGCGAGCTTGTTCAGGCGACATGAAGGCAGGAGACCCAATGGGAACACCGTCCACGGTGAGCGTCTCACGGGCGTCTTGCGCGAACAGTGTCGCAATTCCCAAGTCGATGATGAAGGGACGGTCATTGGAGTCGATCAGTATGTTCGAAGGCTTGATGTCTCGGTGAATGACGCCGTGTTCATGAAGTGAGTGCACTGCGTCGGCGACATGGGCGAGGAGTTCGACTCGCTTGCGCCGATCGAGTTGCCGATCTTCGCAGTGTCGATCGAGCGGAAGGCCCTCAACAAACTCCGTCGCCATATAGAGGCGACCGTCGGTAACCCCATAGTCGATCATCCTGGGAAGCGCCGGCAGGCGAAGCTGCTCAAGTAGTTCAAGTTCACGCCAAGCACGCTTGCCGCCGGCGTCGTCTCGTCCGAACCTGTTGTTGATGATCTTGATGGCAAGGCGGACTTCCGAGCCCTCGCGATGTCCTAAGTAGACCGCGCCGCCGCCGCCTTTTCCAAGTTGGCCGGAAAGGACGAATCCCGGGATCCGGGGAAGGACATCAGAGGCATCAAGATGATCGTCCTTGAACAGGGACGCGACGATTCCGGCTGCGGCAGCGAGCCCAATGTCAGAAAACGAGGTTGGTTTGCTCTCGGGCCCGGGCATGACTTCAGAACTTGTAGCGCTCGCCAGACTGGAACTTCCAGAGCTATTGAGAATACCTACGAGCGAGTGAGGCGGACATAGGAAAGTGGGAGATCAAGACGGCGAAAATGGCCCGGAATCAGGAGTTCGATGCCGAGCGAATGCCAGGGTGCACCTGTCACATTGGCCGTTGGTAGACTGGTGGCAGCTTGTGGGGTGCCATTTGGGAGCCGAGGAATCGAACGCCAGTTTCAGTCCGACGCGCTGGACGCTGATTGGTCGGCTCCAGGAAGGAAGTGGGCCAGAGCAGCGCGAAGCACTGGATGCCATTGTGCGGATGTATTGGCGACCGGTTTACTCGCGGCTACGACATTCCGGACAAGGGCGAGAGCACGCTGAGGAGATCACTCAGATGTTCTTTGTGGACGTTGTCTTAGGTCGCGGGCTCATGATGGATGCGAACAAGGAGCGGGGGCGACTTCGGAGTCTGATCCTGAAGGCGCTCAAGAACTTCGTCATCGATCAGAATCGGCGAGAGCGAGCACGGGCGAATGGGGCGGTCGTATCACTCGATGGACTTGAATTGGAAGAGGCAATTATCGCAAAGTCGAGCTCGTCAGACCCAGACGATGCGTTCGACAGACGGTGGGCCCTCGCGAATCTGCACGAAGCGCTGCGACGCTGTGAAGAGCACTTTCGCATGGCTGAGAAGACGCGCAACTGGGAGGTTTTCGCAGCGAGGGAGATTCTGCCGCGTCGAAGCGCGTGCGAACCAGTGCCTTTGGAACGCCTGGCCACCGAGCTCGGATTCAAGTCGGCGGCTGATGCCGCTCAAGCGGTGCAAACTGTCAAGAAGCGAATGCTGGCGATCCTGCGCGAAGTTGTCGCCGAAACGACCAGCGGTGAATCGGAGGCAGATCGTGAGTTCGAGTTCATCCTCTCGCTTCTCACATGACGGGGCCCGAGTAACGGCAGCGACCTGATGTCCCATTTGGAGGTTTCGGGAACTGGGTTAAGGGTGATCGAATCTGACCCGCCGCCTGACCCGTTTTCGGTCCGGATGAGTCCAAACCAGACCCTCGCACCCCCGCTGGTGCCCTCGCAGTCGCGGTACTTGACGTGCTGGCGCGAATGGCATGGATGAGGTCAGGGGTTCGAGTCCCCTTGCCTCCACTTGATCGACGCCGCGGGCCCGAGGTCCGCGGCTCTTTTTTTGATAAGATGGGCTCGCCTGGCGTAGCGGACCCGGGATGGAGACGGCGATGATTCGTTTCGCTATTGCGCTGTTGCTCGCGCTGTCCATGTCCGCACGGGGGGAGCCGCCGCAGCGGCCGTGGACGGTCCTCGTCTATGGCGCGGCGGACAACAACGCCGACGGACCCATCCTGGAGTTTCTCGACAGCGTGCGGAAGACCGTCGACGATGATCCGGGCATCGATCTGCTGCTGCTGATCGATCGGCACGAGAAGTACTCGAAAGATGCGCGGATGCTGGGTGAGGACTTCGCCGGCGCGCGGCTCTTTCGTGTGCACAAGAAGTCGGTCGAAAGGCTCGACGGCGGGGTGCAGTTTCCGGGAATCACCCGTGAAAAGGATGAGGAGATCGACTCCGCCGACGCCTCGAACCTCGGACGATTCATCGCCTGGGGAAAGGCCGTGTCGCCGGCGAAGCACTATGGGCTGTTGATTTACAGCCATGCGAACGGTCGGACGATGTGTCCGGACGAGCAGAGCGGACGGGACATGGGAATCGCGGAACTGTCGGACAAGATCGGGCCGGAGGGAAAGGTCGATTTTCTGGCGCTCGAGCTCTGCACAATGGGCAGCATCGAAGTCGCATACCAATGGCGGCCTGAGAGCGGTCGCTTCGGTGCCGATGTGATGCTGGCGATTCCCAACGCCGGCCCGCCCTTGGACTGGGACCGGGCCTTCCAGCGGATTCGATCCAGGGGCCACGAATGCGCCGCCATGCGGCCGCCGCTCGATCCGGACTCAATGACCGCCCGGGAGTTCGGGGAGCTCGTCATCGAAGAGGGACTGGCAGGGCGGGAGGCTGCCGCGAACCGAGGGCGCAACGTCTTGCACGAGGCCGCGGCGTGTTATGACCTGCATCGCGCCGCGGGCGTCAAGGAAGCGGTGGATGCAATGGCCCGAACGCTCGCAAAGAACGACGCTCGCGAAGCATTCCTCGGGCTCCGTGCTTCCGGATCGGGCGGAAGCGTGTTCGCTTATGAAGGCAACGGCCCGTTTGTGGACCTGTACGACTTGGCCCGCCGCGCCTCCGCGTGCACGGGATTGAGCGACGAAGCCCGCGCGGCGGCGAGGGTCGTGATGGAACAGACAGACCGCTTTGTGCTCGACTCGTTCGGGATGGGCGGCTACCCGGGCTTCGAACCGGGGCGCAACGGCGTGTTCATCGCGTTGCCGAGGGCGGGCACCTGGAAAGCCATGGGCTGGTACACCATGAACCCCGGCAAAGGAAGTGCGTACGGACGCTGGTCGTTCCTCGGCGACGGCGCGAAGCCCGGCAACGGCATTGTGGACAACTGGTTTGAACTGCTGGACTCTTGGCTGGATGAGCCGGGCGAGGGCGGCGGACTCAATGGATACCGGCCCTAGTCCGGCTACGCGCGGAGCGCGGCTAAGATCGCCTCGACATTCTTCAGGGCATCCCCAAAGAGCATGACCGTGTTCTCACGGAAGAAGAGCGGGTTTTCGACCCCGGCGTAGCCGCTCGCCATACCCCGCTTCATCACGACGACGGTCCGGGCCTTCCACACTTCGAGAACAGGCATCCCGGCGATCGGGCTGGCCGGATCGTCCATGGCGCTGGGGTTGACGATGTCGTTGGCGCCGATGACGAGGACGGCGTCTACTTCGTGAAGCGAGTCGTTGATCTCTTCCATCTCGTGGACGATGTCGTAGGGAACATTGGCCTCGGCGAGAAGGACGTTCATGTGCCCGGGAAGGCGCCCGGCGACCGGGTGAATGGCGAACCGGACGTGGACGCCGCGATCGCGGAGGTGCTGCGTGACCGATGACACGGCGTGCTGCGCCTGGGCGACGGCGAGGCCGTAGCCGGGAACGATGACGATCTTGCCGGCCTGGCGGAGCTGGTCCGCCGTACGGACGGCGTCGATCGAGCGGACTTCGCCCTGCGGGCCAGAGGAGGACTTCGCGGCCGAACCGCTTGTGGTCCCGAAGCCGCCGAGGATGACGCTCAGGAACGAGCGGTTCATGCCGCGGCACATGATGAAGCTGAGAATGGCGCCGCTGCTCCCGACGAGGGCGCCCGTGATGATGAGCAGATCGTTGGAGAGCATGAAGCCCGCGGCGGCGGCGGCCCAGCCGGAATAGCTGTTGAGCATGGAGACCACAACGGGCATGTCGGCTCCGCCGATGGCCATCACGAAGTGGACGCCGAAGACGCCGGCGACCGCCGTCGCGATGAGCAGCGGCGCCAGACCGGTGCCGCCGGCGGCGTTGTGAAACCAGATCCCGAGCCAGACGACGACGCCGCCCATGGCAAGATTGATGATGTGTCGGCCGGGGATGAGAACCGGGTTTCCAGAGATGAAGCCCTGGAGCTTGCCGAAGGCGATCACCGAGCCGGTGAACGTGATCGACCCGATGCACACGCCGAGAAAGATCTCGATCAGGTGGAGCGACCGATCGGCGCCGGAGAGAGTCGCCGCGTGGGGATCCAGGTAGGTCGCGATGCCGACCAGAACCGCCGCGAGACCGACGAAGCTGTGGAGAATCGCGACGAGCTGCGGCATCGCGGTCATCTTGACGCGAGCGGCGAGAAGGGCGCCGATGGCGGCGCCGCCGGTGAGGGTGGTGAGGAGAACGATCCAGCCGGCGGATTCATGGCGAAAGGCCGTTGCGACAAGTGCGATGACCATGCCGATGACGCCAAACCAGTTGCCGCGCCGGGCGGTCTCCTGGTTCGAGAGACCGCCGAGGCTCATGATGAAGAGCGCGCTGGCGGCGATGTAGGCGATGGTGCGGAGCGTTTCGGACATGGTGGCTCGGCTGGGGCCCCTACTTTCGACGGAACATGGCGAGCATGCGGTTGGTCACGAGGAAACCGCCGGCGATATTGATCGTGGCGATGAGAACGGCGACGGCACCGAGGATGGTGGTGGCGGTGAGGTGATCCGAGAGCTGGAGCATGCCACCGATGAGGATGATGCCGCTGATGGCGTTCGTGACAGACATCAGCGGCGTGTGCAGCGCAGGCTTGACGTTCCAGACGACCTGCCACCCGACAAAGCAGGCCAGGATGAAGACGGTGAAGTGGCCAAGGAAGGATTGAGGAGCGACAAAGCCGACAAGCGTGAGAATCGCCGCGGCGACACCGAGCCAGATGAGCGCGCGATCGGCTTCCTTGCGGACGACCGCGCCGGCGCCGTGCGCCGCTTTGGGCTGCGCCGCCGGGCCGGATGAGACTCCGGGTTCGGGAGGCGGGGGAGGCGTCGGCGGTGGCCATGTGATCTCGCCATCGTGAACAACCAGCGCGCCGCGGACGACGGGATCGTTCCGATCAATGTGAATCGTGCCGTTCTCCCAGACTTCCTCGAGGAGCGCGGCCAGCGTCGCGCCATAGAGCTGGCTCGACTGGCTCGCCATTCGACTGGGCAGATCGGTGTGGCCGACGATCGTGACGCCCTTGTGGACGACGACTCCGCCGGGGCGGGTGAGGGCACAGTTGCCGCCCTGCTCGGCCGCGAGATCGACGATGACCGAGCCCGGCTTCATGGATTCGACCATGCCCGCCGTGATGAGCTGGGGCGCGCGTTTGCCGGGGATGAGGGCGGTGGTGACGATGACGTCGACGTTCATCGCTTCCTTGGCGAAGAGGGCCATCTCGGCGGCGATGAACGCGGGCGACATCTCGCGGGCGTAGCCGCCCCCGCCGTCCGCGTCTTCCTTGACCTGGAGCTCCAGAAACTCCGCCCCCATGGAGCGGACCTGGTCGCGCGTGGCGGGACGCGTATCGAACGCGCGGACAATGGCTCCGAGAGAGCGGGCGGCGCCGATCGCGGCGAGGCCGGCAACACCGGCGCCGATGATGAGGACTTTGGCGGGGTCGATGCGGCCCGCCGCGGTCGTCTGCCCGGCGAAGAAGCGCGGATAGTGGCTCGCGGCCTCGATGATGGCGCGGTACCCGGCGATGTTGGCCATCGCGGACAGGGCATCCATCTTCTGCGCCCGAGTGACGCGCGGGACACAATCCATCGCGAGGACCGAGACCTTGCGGGCCGCCAGGCGCTTCACGAGCTCCGCGTTCTGCGCGGGCCACACAAAGCTGACCAAGAGCGAGCCCCCGGGCAGCAGGTCGGCCTCGTGCACGCCCAGAGCCGGGGCTTCTTCCGGCGGACGCACCTTCAGAACAACGCCCGCGTGAGACCACGCCTGGCGGACGTCGTCAACGATTTCGGCGCCGGCTTCGCGATAGGCGGCATCGGAAAGGTCTGTCTCCGCCCCGGCCCCGGCCTGCACCGTCACTTCGAAGCCCATCTTGCGAAGCCGGATGACCGTCTGCGGCGTCGCGGCGACTCGACGTTCGCCTGGGTGCACTTCCTTCGGAATGACCACTCGCATCTGGACCGGGCTCCGCGGGGGGGAGCTAGTCTAGCGGCTAGAGAGGTCCGGAATCTCAAGTTCGAAGCGTTCTACTTCGCTGCCTTGCTGGCCGGAATCGTGGGATTCATCTTGAGGCACTTGACCAGAAACGCCCACATGTCCGCGGAAAGTTCGATCCGCTTGGTGGTGGACATTCCCGCTCCGTGCCCCGCTCGCGTTTCAATCCGAATGAGAACCGGGTTGTCGCAGCCCTGGGCGTGCTGCAACGCCGCGGCATACTTGAAGCTGTGGCCGGGGTAGACGCGATCGTCGTGGTCGGCCGTCGTGACAAGCGTGGGCGGGTAGCAGGTGCCTTTCTTCAAGTTGTGGTACGGCGAATAGGCGTAGAGAGCCTTGAACTCGGCCTCTTCCTTGACCGAGCCATAGTCGGCGACCCAGCCGGCCCCGACGGTGAACTCCGCGAAACGGAGCATGTCCATCACGCCGACCTGCGGCAGGCACGCGCCGAAGAGTTCGGGGCGCTGGTTCATGACCGCACCGACAAGCAGACCACCGTTCGAGCCGCCCTGGATCGCCAGCCGCTTGGAGTTGGTGTACTTCTCACTGATGAGAAACTCCGCCGCGGCGATGAAGTCGTTGAAGACGTTCTGCTTGTTGAGCTTGCGGCCGGCGTTGTGCCAATCAGACCCGTACTCGCCGCCGCCGCGGAGGTTGGCCAGGGCAAAGACTCCGCCCATTTCCATCCATTGCAGGTTGGCCGGAGAGAAGGTGGGCGTGAGAGACACGTTGAATCCGCCGTAGCCGTAGAGCAGAGTGGGAAGGTTTCCGTCGATCTTGAGTCGCTTCTTGTGGCTGATGAACATGGGGATCTGGGCGCCGTCCTTGCTGCTGAAGAAGACCTGATGGGTCTCGTAGTTGGACGGGTCAAAGTCCATCTTGGGCTGGAAGAAGACTTCGCTCTTGCCGGAGGGAACGTCGTAGCGATACACACACGCCGGCGTGGTGAAGTTGGTGAAGGAATAAAACGTCTCGGTGTCGGAGTTCTTGCCGCCAAAGCCGGAGGCGGTGCCGATGCCCGGGAGCTTCACCTGGCCCAGCGCCTTGCCGTCAGGAGAATAGATCTTGACGAGGCTCTGGGCGTCCTTGAGGTATTGCGCGAACAGCTTGCCGCCGACCAGGCTCACGCCCTGGAGAGATTCGGCCGCCTGAGGGATGACCTCCCTGGGATTGGCCAAGACACCGTTCTTGCACTCGCGGACATCAACCGAGACGACGCGGAAGCGAGGGGCGTTGAGGTCGGTTCGGAAGTAGAACGTGGTGCCGATGTTGTCGATGAACGAATACTGCTGGTCGAACTTGTTCAGCATTTCAACCACGGGCGCATCGGGCGCCGCAAGGTCCTTGTAAAACACGGCGTCGTTGACCGTCGTGTTGTCGCTCGCGTAGATAAGTGCGTACTTGCCGTCGTCGGTGACATTGGCCGTGAGATACCACTTGGGGTGGTCCGGGCGCTCGTAGATGAGCTTGTCCTGAGCCTGCGGCGTGCCCATCACGTGGTAGAAGATCTTCTGATTCTCGTTGGCGGCCTTGAGGCTCTCGCCCGGCTTGGGCTCGGCGTAGCGGCTGTAGAAGAAGCCCTTGCAGTCCTTGGTCCAGGAAGCGCCGCCAAACTTCACCCACTTGATTTCATCCGCAAGGTCCTTCCCGGTGGCAAGGTCCATCACCTTCCATGTGTTCCAGTCGCTGCCGCCATCGGAGGTGCCGTACGCCAGGAGCTTCCCGTCCGCGCTCGGGCTCGTGCCGGCGAGTGCGACGGTCCCATCGGCCCGATAGGTATTCGGGTCAATCAGCGTCCGCGGCTTGGCCGAGAGTGAATCCGAAACGCAGAACACGGACTGGTTCTGCAACCCGTCGTTGCGGCTGTAGAAGTACTTCCCGCCTTCTTTGAACGGGGCGGAGATCCTTTCGAAGTTCCACAATCCGGTCAGCCGGTCCTTGATTGCGCCTCGCTGCGGGGCGTCCGCCAGGTACGCCGCGGTCACCGTGTTCTCGGCTTTGATCCATTCCTCTACCTTGGGCCACATGGTCGAGCCCGGTTTGTCTTCCTCTTCAAGCCATCGATACGGGTCAGCCACCTTTGTGCCGTGATACGTGTCCACCGTATCGCCCCGGAACGCCGCCGGGTAGGCGAGTCTGGCCGGCGAGTTCGCGCTGGTGGTGGCCACCGGAGTGCTGGTCGAACACGCGGCGAGCAAAAGGGGGAGGGCAAGAACGGCGGCAGTGCGCATGGACATTCGGAACTCCTGAGTCTGGCACCTAGTGTACCGGGAGTCGGGCGACGTGGTATTCTGCACGGACGAGGATCTAGGATGCTCGACGCCCCGCAATCCGCCGCGCCCCCGACCGTCCAGGGCGAGTTTGTGCCGACGCGGCCGCCATCATCGTGGCCCACGGTGATCGGGATCATCGCCATTGTCCTGGGATCGCTTGGATCCCTGGCGAACGCCTGGGCACTCATCGCGCCGTTGGTGATGGAAGCATTCCTGGGGCAGATGTCGAACGACCCCGCCTTCGCGGCGCACCTGCAGGTGCAGAAGGACCACCTCGGGTGGAGCCTCTCGAGCGCGGGCGTGAACGTCATCGCCTCGCTCCTGCTCGTCGTCGGGGGAACCGGCCTTTGCATGCGTCGCCGGTGGGGACCGACGACGATCAAGCTGTGGATCCCCCTGCGGATGTTCGGCGTCGTGCTCGGGTGCGTCACGGCGTACGTGATGATGCAGGCGACGCTGAAAGTGCAGGCCGCGCAGGGCGCGACGCCTCCACCCGGGTTCATGTCCGGATTCGCCGCGGCTTCCATTGCAGTCGGGCTCCTCTGGGGCTGGGCCTTCCCCGTATTCATGATCGTGTGGCTCTCCCGCACGAAGATTCGCGCCCAAGTCGCGGACTGGTCCTGAAATGCACTGCACGCGCTGCGACTATCCGCTTTGGAACCTCAAGGATCGACGCTGCCCGGAGTGCGGACAGGACTTTGCCCCGAGCCAGTTCTCCTTTGTGCCGCGGTCGGTGAAGTTCTGCTGCCCTCACTGCGAACAGCACTACTTCGGCACCGGCGTCGATGGCCACCTGGTGCCGCGGGTGTTTGATTGCGTGACGTGCGGCCAGCACATCCACATGGATGAAATGGTGCTTCTGCCCGCCGAGGGGCTGACCACAGCCCAGACGCGCCGGGGCACCAACCCGTGGATCGACGAGCAGCGCAAGGGGTTCTTCGGCTCGTGGTTTCGGACAATCGGGCGCGGCATGGTCGCGCCCTCCGGCCTGATCGACCAGACGCCCGCAGCGAGTTCCACGAGCCGGGCCATGCTGTTCGCTCTGGCGACGGCTCTGGCAAACACGGTGACCAACGGCATCGCGGTCGGCGGCTTTGCGATGGCGACCGGGGTCATTTTCGGGGGGCGAGGCACGGGGGGCGTCTTTGGCCTCGGGTTCCTCGTCGTGTTCGGGCTTGTCGCCACGGCGGGATGGCTCCTGATCTGGACTCTCGTCGCGCACCTGCTCCTCGTGATCACGGGAAAGACCGAGGGCAAGTTCCGCCGCACGGTGCAGTGCATGTCGTACAGCAGCGCACCCAACATACTGGTCGCCATTCCCTGTCTCGGCTTTTATGCGTGGCCGGTCGCGGCGATCTGGCAAGCCATCAGCGCGACCATCATGATCAAACGGGCCCAGAAGGTGTCCGGCCTGCGGGCCGCGTTCGCTGCGCTCGTGCCGCCACTGATCGCCGGCGCGTGCATGGTGGCGTTCGTCGTGTGGATGTTCACGGCCAGTATGCGGGCCGTGGCCGCCGCTCGCGTCACCATGGCGGGCACCGCGGCAACCTCGCTCCAGGGCCTTCGCTGCCAATCCGTCGCGTCCAGCCTCGACGGCCTGGCCCAGTCGAACGGCGCCTATCCATCGCACGCGATCGAACTACTCAAGTCCGGACTGATCAGTTCGAGCGACCTGACACTGTCTTCAAACCCGCTCGCGGGTGGTTCGATCATCGTGGGGTCCACGACGCTCGGGCAAATCGAAGGATTGCAGGGAAGCCGGCGCGAGAGCGCGATCGATGCCTTCGTCCAGTCGCAGCCGAGCGGCGTCGTCGCGCACCGCATCGGCGATTTTGTCTTCACGTACCACGGAATGACACCGGGGACTTCGGACCGCGGCCTATGGGTGTTCATCGCGGAGTCGCCGCCCGCTCCGAGTTCATCGCCGGGCGCGGCCGCTCCTGCCACTCAGCCGGGCTGGATGTCCGGGCCTTCACCGCAGGCGACAGGCATGTACTTCGTCGGATGTGTCGGTGGCACAACCCAGACCATCACCCAGGCAAACTTCGCGAGCGCACTCGCGGCCCAGAATCAGCTTCGCGCGGACTTTCAGCTTCCTCCGATCCCGGACCCCTCGACCGTAACCCCGGCATCGCCAGCGATGGCCCCCAAGTAGCGGGCCTGTTCACGAAGGCTGCAGCGCGCCACGGGCGACAAGCAGCAGCCAGAACTCAATCGCCCGGAGGACGAGCGATGCGGAACGTGGCCTCGGCTCCTCACTCACCGGGCGCCCTCAAACGGTTTCCGGCTGAGGTTGGCATCACCGCAGTACATGCACCGCGCGTGACGGGACGACATCGTGCGCCCGCACGCGGCACAGGCCTTGACCTCCGGCGCGATCCGGCCGTCGAGCGTGCCGTCGCGCAGATCGATGTCACGAAGCCGCGCGGCGAACTCCTGCTCGGTGATCCCGACTTTGCTCTGCAGCAGCGACCACATCGTCGTACACGCAAGCACGAGCGCATCGACCCTCGCCTCAAGGTCGACGACCCGTCGCTGCGTTTGCTGTGCATCCCCCACGGTCCGCGTTGTACGCGCATCAACTTCGTTGATTCGGCGCTGCTGATCGAGATCCCAGAGGAACTCCAACATCGAACACCTCCCCACGCCTGTCGGAATGTCAGGGTATCGCCGGCCCGCCGGCACCGCTCCATGCGTTATGGATGTGTGGGTCCGACCACCCCCACCCGCGACCGCACCCAACTGGTGACCGTCGGTCCGTAGAACCGGTCATCCCAGGTCTGCCGCGACTGCGCCCGGACCTTCGCCATGAATCCTTCCACCGTTCCCGGGGCCTCGCCAATCGATGTCATGTAGTCCGGAATGTTGAATCTCGGGTTGGGTGGCAAAGCGGCAAGCTTTGTCGAACCGGCCTTCGCGGACATATCGCGCGAGTTCTTGCCGGCGAACCAATGCTTGTTCCCTTCGCCGCGGATGGCCGAGCCGGGCTCCGCCTCGAAGCACCAGCCCCGCGTGGGCTGGACCGCCGTGTTGTTCAGGAACTGGACGCTCCCCCCGTTCTTCGCGAAGAAACACTGCGCTTCGTCGTGCTCTGCATCCTGCCAATCCCAGACGAAGTTGTCCTGCCAGGTCCCCGTCACGCCGCGGAGTTCGATCCCGCGCACGCTGCCCAGGCCCGTGCCGCCCCGGTTGTATCCGATCACATTCCCGCGCCCGGATGTCTGACCGTCCGCGAGAATGCCTGTGCCACGCTTGTCAATCACGTTGATGTTCTTGGAGTCCAGGCAGACGTTAAAGTCCACGTTTCCGGGCCCGCCGAAGTAGAGGTCGTAGCTGTTGGCGAGCGCGAGATTGTTCACCATCGAACCGCCGGACCGCTGCTGGATTCCCTCGCTGGGCGACCTCGCCGTGATGTTGTTTCGGAAGACGCCGGGGCCATTGGACTGGTGGCAGTAGACGTTGTGGCTGAACATCGAACCTTCGATGCCGTTGCTGTCGAAGGTGCATCCCTCGATAAGCCAGTCGTCGCAGTTGTCGAAGTAGATGCCCTGCGAACGGCCGTCGCGAGCCGCCCCGTCAAACTCGGCATCAAGGCTGAGCGTGAATCTCACCTTCAAACCGGCCGTTCGACCCTCGAGACCCTGGATCACGATGTTGTCGCGGAATCCTCGGACCAGACAGTCCTCGATGAGAATGTCTTTCCAGCCCAGCGCCATGATCCCACTGGTGTCGACCGTGTTGTCGCCGACGACCTCCAGTCCGACGAAGGCCAGCCCGCGCTTTCCACCAGGGTCTGCACGAAGGCCGGCGCAGTTGACAAACTCCAGCTTTGGGCGCGGGCCCTTTCCATAGGAACCCACGACGGTGTACTGACCCGGCGTTGAACACCCCTTGTTCAGCACGATCGGAGCTGTGAGTTTCATCGTCGAACCGCACTTGATCAGGACCTGGTCCGCCTGGCCATCGCGCACCTTCGAATACGCCGCGCCCCAACTCTGCAGCGGCGATGCTTCCGTACCCGTGTTGAAGTCCTGCCCATCGCCGGGCGACAGATAGACCGCGATGGCGCCTTCGGGCCTCGCCAGGTCGGTCCACGCCGGCGTTGCATCCAGCGCCTGCGCCGCCGCGGCGGGCGATTTCGACTCTTGGCCCGCCGGCTCCAGTTGCCCGCGAGCGGTCACCGTCAAACACGAGAGAGCGATCATCAGGGCCAACATCTTCATAAGTACCCGCGCGGCCCTTCGGCGGTGCGGACACAGGTGGCTTTTCCCGCAAACTCAGGCCGTTATGGGCCCGCCCGCACCCGAGCGCAATCCTTCAGAGGCCTAGACTCCCATCCAACTTCGGAGTTCCGCACTATGTCCACCCCCGTCATCCTCGCCGCCAAACGCACCCCGATCGGCCGCTTCTTCGGTGGCCTTGCCAAAGTCCCCTCGCCCATTCTCGGATCGTATGCGATTCAGGGTATTTTCAACGAGAACCCGTCTGTCGCCGCCGCGGCCAAATCCGGCAAAGTGGACGAAGTCATCATGGGCTGCGTCCTGCAGGCCGGCCTCGGCCAGAACCCCGCCCGTCAAGCGGCCCTCAAAGGCGGGTGCCCGGATTCCCAATCGGCCAAGACCATCAACAAAGTGTGTGGCTCAGGCCTCGAAGCCGTGATGATGGCCGCCCAGTCCATCAAGGCCGGTGACAACTCGTTGGTCATCGCCGGCGGTTTCGAGAACATGACGGCGGCCCCCCACTTCGCCCGCGTACGCGAAGGTGTGAAGTACGGCCCCGCGCCGATGGAAGACCACATGGCCTACGACGGCCTGCGCTGCGCGTTCGAGTGCTGGCCCATGGGTAACGCGGCCGATCACATTGCCAAGAAGTTCGAAATCTCCCGCGCTGAGCAGGACCGCTTCTCCGTCCAGTCCCACCAGCGCGCCGCCGAAGCCACCAAGGCCGGCCACCTCAAGTCCGAAATCGTCGCCCTCACCGGCGAGCAGTGCCTCGACAAGAAGTCCCCGGGCGTCAGCGCCGATGAAGGCATCCGCGCCGACACGACCCTCGAATCCGTCGGCAAGCTCCGCCCCGTCTTCGAGAAAGACGGCACCGTCACCGCCGCGAACGCCAGCCAGATCTCCGACGGCGCCGCGGCCCTCGCCGTCGCCTCTTCCACCCGAGCCGAAGAACTCGGCATCAAGCCCATCGCCAAGATCATCGCCTATCACACGGCCGGCGTCGCCCCCAAGGACATCTTCGCCGCGCCCATCGACGGCATCGGCGGCGTCCTCAAGAAGGCAAACCTCGCCGTCAAGGACATCGACCTCTTCGAGATTAACGAAGCCTTCGCGGCCCAGGTCCTCTGCAACATCAAGGCCCTCTCGATCCCCGAGAACAAGCTCAACATCTGCGGCGGCGGCGTCGCGCTCGGCCACCCCATCGGCGCCTCAGGCGCTCGCGTGCTGACAACGCTCATACACCAACTGCGGCGGACAGGCGGCAAGCGCGGCGTCGCGGCGTTGTGTCTGGGTGGGGGCAATGCGGTGGCGATGGTTGTTGAGGTGTGATCTTGGTGGTGTCATGCCTAGCATTCAATCGAATGCTTATTTGTTGCTGACAAGGGAAACCGATGATTCAGCCCGATGACATCACCTCTCTCACTAACTTCAAACGGGACACCCCCACCCACCTCCGTCGCCTCCGCAAAACCGGCCGCCCCCAGGTCCTCACCATCAACGGCAAAGCCGTAGCTGTCGTCCTTGACAGCAAGGCCTACCAGAAGCTGGCGGCATTCATCGACGAAGTCGAAACTCTTGCCGGCATTCAACGCGGACTCGAATCCTTCGAACGCGGCGAGGGCCTCCCCGCCCGCCAAGCCCTTGAAGCAACTCTCGCGAGAATCAAGTCCAACCGCCGCTCCGGCAAACGAGGCAAGCGGGCCGCGTAAAGTACCGCGTCCGCATCGCCCCTCCAGCACTCGTCGATGCCGCCGAAGCTCACGAGTACATCTCCCTCGATTCACCGACCGCCGCCGACCGCTGGTTCGAAGGACTGGTGAGCGCGATCGACACCCTGGCGTTCCACCCGCGCAGGTACCCCGTCGCAAGAGAGTCTCGCCGATTCCGCAAGGAAGTCCGCCAGTTGCTCTACAAGTCGCATCGCGTGCTCTTCACGATCGAAGGTGACGAGGTGCGTGTGCTGTACATACACCACTCGGCACGCAGACCCCGCAAGCCAGGCTCTTGATTGTGTCTGCGGCTAAGAGAATCCGTCTCGCCTCTTCGCCCCGGGGCCAGCCCCCTACACTCCCCCGATCTTTCTCGAATCACCGTCCCACTCTGGTACGGGTTCCCCGATCGCCGAAGCTTCCTCTCGCCCGAGTTCAAGCAGCGGATACTCACTTTCCCGGGCATATTGGAAGCATCGCATGAAGCTCTACGTAGGCAATCTCTCTTTCAACACGTCCGAGGCCCAGCTCCGCACCGCGTTCGAACTCCACGGCGAGGTCGCCTCCGCGACCCTCGTCATGGAGCGCGAAACCGGCCGGCCCCGCGGCTTCGGATTCGTTGAAATGCACAACGATGATCAGGCCCGGGCCGCCATGGCCGCCCTCAACGGCAAGGACTTCGACGGCCGCAATCTCAACGTGAACGAAGCCAAGCCCCGCGAAGGCGGCGGTGGCGGGCGCTCCGGCGGCGGCCGCGGCGGCTGGTAATCAACGCAGAATGTCCATGGACCGGCGCCACTCGGCGCCGGTTTTTTGTTGCCCGTGGACCGCTGCCACATTCACGACCGAACCATCCGGGTTCAGTGCGGCCTTTTCGACCGCCGCAGACACAATTTTCAAACCAAAATTCCCGCATGGGAAGGCCGGAATAGGGTTTCGGGCTCGCCGCAGGCACCCGCCGCATCGCGGGCTCCTATACTTCGCCGATACCCCGCGGGCACCGTCCACCTTGGAAGGGCCGCGGGCGACGCCGAAGCTTCCTCCTGCCCGAGTTCAAGCACCGGTTTTCAAAGTCCTCGGGCACAGTTGGAAGCATCATGAAGATTTACGTCGGTAACCTCTCGTTCAACACGTCCGAGTCCGCTCTCCGCGAGGCCTTCGAGGCTCACGGCGCGGTCGCATCCGCAACCCTCGTCATGGACCGCGAGACGGGTCGCCCCCGTGGCTTCGGCTTCGTCGAAATGAACGACGACGGCCAGGCCAAGGCCGCGATGGCCGCCCTCAACGGCAAGGAACTCGACGGTCGCAGCCTGACCGTCAACGAAGCCAAGCCCCGTGAAGCGGGTGGCGGCGGTGGTGGTCGTGGCCGCGGCGGGTTCGGCGGCGGCGGTGGCGGCGGCGGCGGCGGTGGTCGCGGCGGCCGCGGCGGCAGGTAATCAACTCGACTCCGAGGGCAAACGTCCGGGCGGCGCATCAGCGCCGCCCGGTTTCTTTTTTGGACGGCGCGTCAGAGAGCCCAAGTGTCGCGGCGAGGCCGAAACCGCCGCTGATACACTGCGGCTGAAAGGGATCGGGCATGTCGGATACGTCCCCAACGCCCACGCCGCCGGCTTCACCGCCGCCCCCTCCACCGACCTCGGGCAAGGTGCTGCCCGTGATGCTGGAGCGTCTCTTTGCCGCCATTGCCGGCGGCCCAAGCCTGAGTTGCCGTCCCCACAGCAGCCGCCAGCGGCTGGATTGGGCTTCTCTCGAAGCGCTGCGAGACTCCGCCCCTTCCGCCGCCCTTGCTGAACTGCTTTCCGCAAAGTCGGCCACGCGGCTGGTGGCCCGCGTCAAACCCGGGCCACCCGCTCCGCCCGCGGCAGCCACGCGACCCCCGGAACCCCCGGAGCTTCGGGATCAGCGAGAGCGTTTCGCCGCGCAGCAACAACTCCTTTCAAAGCTCCGCATCCTCGTCGATGAAGCACGCACGTACGAGGAAGACACCGGCGTTCACGTGCTCAATGTCGGGTTCCCGCTGCTTCACGTGCCGCCTGGAATGGGTGCCCGGCGTGGCGTGACCGGCCGACGGATCCTCGCGCCCATCGCGTTCATCCCGGTTTCGCTCGGTGTCCAGGGCGGCGCGGCGCCGGCGGTGGACATCGAATGCCAGAGCGAAGAAGTTGACCGGGTCGTTCCCAATGAAGCCCTGCTGTCGTGGATCGAGCAGCAGACGGGCAAGGCCGCGGGCGACCTCTTCAGCGATGATGAAGGCTCGAACCCCTGGAAGGAACTCTCCGGGATCGTCAGGTACGTGTGCGCGGCGATGGAGATCGATGTTCCCGAGCCATTCCGTGCCGACACCATGCCGCCCGCGATCTCGCTCGACGCGACGCCCAGGACCGACGACATCGGCCACGCTCCATCGGTGCTCACGAGCGCTGTACTTGGACTCTTCCCGGCCTCGAAGCAGGGACTCATCAGGGACACGAAGGAAATGGTCAAGGCCGGCTCGCCGGGCGGGCCGATCAGGCGATTCCTCAGCGCGGCCGCCGCATTCGAACCGCCCGGCACCAGTAACCCGAAGCCCGCGCCCGAGCCTCGGCGCCCGATTTCATCCGACTCGGCCCGCTTGGTGGCGCCGGCCGATCCCTGTCAGGCGAGCGCCGTTGCCAAGGCACGCGAAGAGGATGCGCTTGTCATCCACGGCCCACCGGGCACCGGAAAGAGCCAGACGATCACGAACATCATCGGCGATTCGCTGGTGCGAGGGCAGCGCGTGCTGTTTGTGTGTGACAAGCGAACGGCGCTCGATGTCGTCGCCAACCGGCTCCGTGCCATCGGGCTCGGCGAACTGTGCGCGCTCATCCACGACCCCCAGCGCGACCAGAAAAACCTGTACATGTCCATCCGCGAGCAGCTCGACGGCCTGGCCGAGCGCAAGCCGCGCGAGGGCCTCGATCGCTCGGTTGAAAAACTCGACGCCGAACTCGCCAGGATTCACGCGGAACTGTCCGACTTCCGCGCTGTGCTCAACGCCCCCGATTCCCAAGGACGCTGCCTCCACGAGATGGTCGGCAATGTCCTCAAGCTCGCCAGCCTCGCCGCCGGTTGCCCTGTGGACATCCCCGCCATTGCCAGCGTGGAGCCCGAGACCGTGGAAGCAAGCGCGGTCGACATTCGCGAGGTTCTTTCCCGGGGTGTCGAAGTCAACTTCATCGCCAATCCGTGGAGTCAAGCGGCCGGGCTCTCCCTCGCGGCCTATCTGGCGCTTCCCGGCCAGCGTGTTCGCGAGAAGGTCGACGCCGTCACAGCGGCGGCTCTTGCCGCCGACGCAACGGCGGACCCGCGAATACCACCGTTCGCGCCGGGCGCAGCGCTGGTGGATCAGGCCACCGCCCGTGCGTCACTCGCGGATGAACTCGACCGGGTGTACGCGCTGCCCAATCCGGCGACCCGGCGCTATTGGGCTTCGCGTCCCGCCGCGGAGTGTGCGAGCGCGGGAAACATACTCGCAGAAGTCGAGCCTCTGGTCGCGAAGGCGGGTGAGGGCCCGTTGGATCCCGAGCTGCTCATGACGGTGCGGGCGACGCCTCCCAACGTGGCTCAGCTTGCACAGTCAATCGGAACGCTCGAGGGCTACCTCGCCAGCGCGAAGTCGATCCTGGGGTTCCTCGCCTTCGGAAAGCGCAAGGCCGCCGCAAAGGTGCTTTCGCCCCTGGGCCTCGCGCTCACACCGGAAACCGCGGACCGGGCTCGCACGTTCATGGCGCGGCTGCGCTCACTCATCGTGGTCCGCGCGACGCTGGATGGCATGGGCGAGGAGGCCGGCACACCGTCCGGCATCCCCGACCGCGAATCCACCCTCGCCGATGCCGCCGCCACCGCGGCCGTCGTTCGCGTGATCAACCGCGCCAACCAGGACCCGAAGCTGGCCACCGTGTCCCCGCTCATCGCCCCGGCGCTCGCCGGGGAATCCGCCGATGCGGATGTGCTCTGGGGCCTGCGTGCCTCGGGCAAACGCGCCGCCGCCCTTGACGGCGTCGAATCGGCCGTCGCGTCCTCCGGGCTGATCGATTCGGCATGGGCCGCGGCCGCCGCGAAGCGCTGGCGTGCGGGCGAACCCGTCGGCCCGACCGCCGATGCTCTCGCCTCGCGATCGCCCACGCTCGAGGGCGTGCTGCGAGTCCGAGAGGGCCTCGCGGGTGTCCGGCCAGAGCTTCGCCCTCACGTCGCCCGCCTGCTGGAGGCCGGTGCCGACGACGAATCCGGAGTCGTTGCGCTCCGGCTCGCCACGACCACCGGCCGCGTCGCATCGATGATCGAGTCGAACCCGAAGCTTCACGCGGCGGACGCCCGCCGGGTACAGACCCTCTTTGCACGGTGGCGAGAGCTGGAAGCGCAGCGGCGGACTTCGGTGCGCGACATGGCCCAGTCCATCTGGCTCACGAAGCAGCGGGACAGGCTTGTTGTTGGAACCGGCTCCCGCCTCAACAGCGAAGGCGCGAAGGTCAGACAGCGCCTCATCACCCGCGGCTCACGGGCTCTGCGGCTCCGCCAGGTGCTGGCGCTGGGGCGCGAGGTTCAGGGCGGCGACCCGGTCCTCGACCTGCGGCCCGTCTGGATGGCGAGCCCCGAAACGGTCGCGCAGGTCTTCCCCCGCGAACCCGTGTTTGACGTCGTCATCTTCGACGAAGCGAGCCAGTGCCGCCTCGAAGATGCGCTCCCCGTCCTGACGCGGGCCCGGCGCGTCGTCATCGCCGGCGACCCCAGGCAGCTGCCCCCGACGCGGTTTTTCGAGTCCGGCGCCGCGACCAGCGATGAAGACCCCATCGCCACCGACGATCAACTCTTTGAAGCGCAGCAAACGCAGGTAGAGGATCTTCTCAGTGCCGCGCTGAACCTGGCACTGGCCGAAAGCTATCTCGACGTCCACTACCGGTCCCAGAACGCCGACCTCATCGGGTTCAGCAACGAGCACTTCTACTCAAGTCGCCTTCAGGCGATTCCCGGTCACCCCCGCAACCGCACACGGGTGCCGCCGCTGAACCTCTGCCGCGTCGCGGGAACCTACACGGATCGCCAGAACGAGCGCGAGGCCGACGAGGTGGTCCGAATCGTCCGTGACCTGCTCAGGCGCGCCGAACCGCCCAGCATCGGCATCGCGTGCTTCAATCTCTCGCAGCGGGACCTGATCGTCGAGAAGTTCGACCAAGCCGGCGAGAGCGATCCGCCGTTCGGGACCAGGCTCGCCGCCGCTCGAGCACGCCGCACCGGCGGCGCGCCCGACGGCCTTTTCGTCAAGAATCTGGAAAACGTCCAGGGCGATGAGCGCGACCACATCATCATCAGCACAACCTACGGCCCCGATTCCACCGGCAAGTTCTACCGCCGCTTCGGTCCTCTTCTCCAGCCCGGCGGCGGCCGCCGACTCAACGTGCTCATCACCCGCGCCAGGCAGGAGATCCACCTCGTCACCAGCATCCCGCGCGAAGCGTACGTGAGCATGCCGGAGGTGCCCATCGGCGTCACGCCCGGCGGCGGCTGGCTGCTCCTGTCCTACCTCCGGTACGCGGAGAACCTGCGCGACGCGTACGCGACCGCCGGGGCCGTGCTCGATGAAAACTCCGCTCACCGTGCGGGCGTTTCGGAGTGCGTCGTGCGACCCTCCGCCGCCCCGTCCGCGATCGCCGCGGAACTCGGTGCCGGCCTCGCCCGGGAGAACGGGACCGGCTCGATCGTGCACTGGGGCAACGATGGCTTCTGCGTCGACCTCGCCCTCCGGCACCCGACCCGCCCGCTCGATGTCACGTGCGGCGTGCTGTGCGACTTTGCACGCTACGCGCCGGGACAGGACGCGATCGAGTGGGACATCTTCCGCACCGGAATCCTCGAAGGCCAGGGGTGGCAGCTCGAGCGCCTCTGGAGCCCCGCCCTCTTCCGTGACCCCAAGGGGTGCATCGACCGCATTCTCGCCGCGGCGAACACCATCGGACGAGACGAGTTCAAGTCTGACTCGATCCCCGTCACCAAGCCCCGTTCGGATGAAACCGGACGCGCCGGTGAACCCAGGCCGGCCGGCTGATTGGCTTCACGAGGCCGCCGCCCGACTCGCCGGAGACCTGCTGTGGTCGCCCCAAAGGGCCGTCCGCACGCGAAAAACGCCCCCCGAAACCCGGCGTGGCGGACCTTCCCCCGATCTTCGCATCTCCGGGTAGGCTCGTGTTGCCAATACCCGGAGGTCACCCATGTTCCGCTTCGCGTCCCTATTCGCCGCCGTCGTTCTTGTTTCCACCGTCCTCACAGGGTGCGGCGGGCCGCCGGAAGACCAGGTGAAAGAAGAGGTCAAGAAAGCCGTGTACGCCGCCAACATGGCCATGTTCGTCGGCACCAAGGACAACTGCGAGGTGGTCAGCATCAAGATCGCCTCCTGGACCAAGGAAAAATTCCCCGGCGGCGGGCCGACCATGTATTCATCTTCATGGACCGCCAAGCTCCGCTTCAAGGAACAGATCGCGTGCATTCTCGCCGAGGTTGACGGCAAGAACATCGTCCAGGTCGTCGCCGAGAAAGGTGACGACCTGCCGATGGAAGGCAAGTGCGGCGCCGTGAACGTCGACGGCAAGTGGGAATCGCACGCGAGCGCACAAAGCAAGAACGGCGACGACTTCATGGGCCCCGGCGCGTGGAAGCCCATCTACGACAAAGTCCCGGACCTGAAGATGGGCTACCCGGTCATTTCCAACGGCATGCAATCCGGGGCCAAGTTCCGCAGCCAGAACTTCGAGCCCATCTCCCGCTTCAAACCCTACGTCATCGAAGGCTCCGCGGAAGCCAAGAAGATGCAGGCCGAAGCCGCCGAACGCGCGCAGAAGGCCCAGGCCGCTGCCATCGAGCAGCAGCGCCTCCGCCAGGAGCAGTACGCCGCCCAGCAGAAGCAGCAGCAGGAAGAAGCCGCGGCACGCCAGAAGCAGTACCAGGAAGAGCAGGCCCGCCTGCAGGCCGAAGCCGCCGAACGCCAGCGCCTCGCCCAGGAGGAATACCAGCGCAAGCAGGCCGAAGCCGCTGAAAAAGCCCGTCTCGCCCAGGAGGAGGCCAAGAAAAAGGCCGCCGAGCAGCGTCACGCCCAGCTCCTCGCCGTTCTGAAGCCCTTCCAATCCGCCACGGGCGCGGTGATCACCGCTGAGGCCGGGGCGAACCTCGGGACCGTGATCCTCGACGCGGCCATCGACGACCCGAATCTTTCGGTCTCGGGGCACGCCATCAACCTGCGTGAAATGCCCTTCAAGGAGTTCACGTTCACGGGCAAGGTCGACGACCGAGGCTCGTTCACCTTCACCTCTTCACTGGGCGGCGATCCGGTGGTGTACGGTGCCAGCGGCGACAAGCTCGCCAGCCGCGCCGGGTTCACCATTGCCGCTCTGCCCGATGCCGATCGCGCCAAGATGGAAACACTCATCGCCCTCGGCAAGCGCCTCGGCTCCGCTCCCGCCGCCTCTCTTGTGGTCGAAACGATCGAGGCCGAAGCCGCCAAGACCCGCGAGCCGCAGCTCCGCTTGTCCGGCCTCAACGGCGCCGTCATCTTCCGCAACCGCCTCGACCCCCGCGTCAATCCCCTGTTCTCGGCGGACATGGCCAGCAACAAGGCCTACGCATGGAAGGGTGGCGAGGTCGTCGCCGTACGCCTGAACGACCCCGTCAAGGGCGCCGGGATCTTCATCCGCGGCACGGCCGCCCCGTCCACCGAGATGGTCGTCACCATCAACGGCGTCCACAAGGTCACGGTTCCCACCATCCCCAAGCTCGGCGACGTCATCATCGCTCTCCCGGCCGATCTCGAAGTCTTCGACATCACTTTCCAGGCCACAGGCTCCGTCACCGCCCGAACCATCGGCCTGATCAAGTAACGCCCCGAAACTCTCTCAAGACTCCTTGGCGCGGCCCCGCCCATGTGCGGGGCCGCCTTCTTTTTTTGGGCCCCGCGCCGCGAGATGAGTCAGGTCTCATGCCCTCGTCATGAACGCCGACATGGACACCGAGAACCGTGAATGATCGCCCAACGGGTCGGCGCAAGGAACCACGACATGAAACTCCCGATCGCGCTCGTGCTCCTGGCTGTGGGCACCGCTCTCCTCATCGTGGGAATAAACGCCTCTGATTCTTTTGCTTCGGACGTCTCGCGTTTCTTCACCGGCCAACCCACCGACCGCTCCATCTGGTTCATCTCCGGCGGGATCGCGGCCATCGTCGCCGGCTTCGGCGTGATCCTCGTGCCCTCGTCCAAGCTGAAGAAGGCGTAAAGAAGCACTGAATGCTCGGCACACTGCCGCTCATCATCCCGCTCCGGTTGCTGATCGGCGCATCCGTGCAGCCGCAAGCGGGGATATGCCTCGTGCGGAACATTCGAACTCATTCTCGTGATTCTCCGGGTCCCGCCCCTTCTCGGGGCCAGACCGGGTCCGTCCGACCGGGACGGCCCGTAGCACGGGAACCCAAACCCGCCTGGATCCGTCTCACCGGGATACCAACGGAGGTTTCCGATGAGACGGGTCTTCATCATGTGCGCTCTGCCCCTTGCAGCCCTGGTCCTCTTCGCGGGCGCCCAGCCCGATCTCGTTCAGCTCCGCACGAGACAGCCTGACCGACGTCCGATCGACGGCCCGCAGTACGCCGCGTGGATCCCACCCGGCACCTACACCGCCATCGTTCTCAACTCCAGCGGCGACGAACGCCGGTGGGCGGTCTCACTGATGACGACCAGGACAAGCGTGCCCATCGTCGTACCACCGCGGGACAACATCGTCATCGAGTTCAAGGACGGCTGGACGATCAGGCCCGACGACGAGGCCCGCCTCGTGTCGAACCTCGTGCCGTTCGACGACTCCTCGCTCTATAACAAGTTCGGCGAGCAGCCCAAGTACGTCCTCTCGGCCTGGGGGATCACGGCCAACGGCCCCAGGTCCTTTGAGTATCGCGAGATCAAGAAGTAGCGCCGGGCACGAACCACGCATCGACGAGGGTTACTCAACGCGGCACACGTTGATTCCGGCGTCTCCCAGGGCCTTCTTCACCGCCGCCGCGATCACCACCGCCCCCGGTGTGTCGCCGTGGACACAGATCGTCTCCGCTTCCACCGCTACCACCGACCCATCCGCCGCGACAACACCCCGACCCTGGGCAATCCGCACCGCCTGCTCCGCCGCCGCGCTCGGTTCCTCGATCAACGAGTTGGGCTTGGTCCGCGAACGCAAAGATCCGTCCGGCTCGTACCGCCGATCCGCAAACGCTTCGCTGACCACGCGCATCCCCGCGTCGCGCCACCACACCAGTCCCCGCGCGCCCGCGAGCCCGACGAGCATCAACTGACGATCCACCGCGGCGACGCCCGCCGCCACCGCGTCCGCAACCTCCCGCCGCGTCATCGCCGCGTGATAGAGAGCCCCGTGCGGCTTCACGTGCCGGATGCGTGCGCCACGATCGGCGACGATGTTTCGCAGCGCCGCGACTTGCTGAGTCACGGTCCTCTGAATCTCGACAGCGGACAGGGCCATCTCCGTCCGCCCAAATCCGTCCCGATCGGGATAGGAAGGATGGGCGCCGATCGCCACGCCACTTGCCGCGGCCGCTTCCGCGATAAACCGCATCGATTCGCTGTCCCCCGCGTGCCCCCCGCACGCAATGCTCGCGGCACTCACAACCTCAAGCAACGCCAGATCGGTCCCGCGCAAAGCCGGGTCCTCGCCGAGATCGCAGTTCAGGTCGATGCATCGCTTCATATTCGCCGCGATATCCTCCCTTCACCAGGAGCTCCGGGCAAGTGTTCAAGAACCCGTTCAAGAAACCTCCCGCCCCAACCCCGATCCGTGACATGCTCTTCGGCGATGCGCCCATCGAGCAATGGCCGCCGCGGGATATGGACAATGGCCCCTTCGGAGAGTTCACCCGCGCCCGAAGCTTCCTCAAGGCCGGCGATGAAGCCAGCGCAGTCGAGTGCTGGCGGCGGGTCGCCGCATCCCAAGCCATGGAACCCCGCCACATCCTGCAAGCCTGGACGTTCCTGCGATCCAAAGGCCGGCAGCCGCCGGCAGCAGAAAGCAAACGCCTGCTCGGCGTCGTCGTCGAAGTCGGAATGCCCGAAGGCCTCGACCTGCTCGCGGCGTACCCGGACCACACCGCCCGGTACCTCAACTACTCCGGCGCCGGCGTCGTGTGGGAACACCCCGACAGCTCCATCGATCCGCAGATCGACCTCGTACTCCGGCACGGCGCCATCGTCGCCGGCCGGATCGGACCATGGGAAGGCCAACGCCCCGGACCGCCTCGCCCCAACCACGTCCGCCTCAACCTGCTCACACCGAGCGGCCTGCACTTCGGAGAAGGCCCGATGGACGTCATCAGCCGCGATCCGCTCGGCTCATCGTTGTTTCAAGCAGCCACCGCATTGATGCAGGCCCTCATCGGCATACAACACCGCTAGCGACTCGCGCTGCCGATCTGGCGCGCGGCCGCTCTTGCCTCGTCGAGCCCCACGCGTTCAAACCGAATCGCCTCACCCGGCCGGAGCTGCCCCAGCACCGGGAGATCCGCAGCGATGACGCACGCCATCACCGGGTACCCACCCGTTGTGGGGTGGTCGCACATGAGCACAATCGGCCGGCCATCCTGCGGCACCTGGATCGCACCCCACATCATCCCCTCGCTGATCATCCGGCCCCCACCGGGCGCAGCGAGCTTCGGTCCCTCAAGGCGCAGGCCAACGCGATCCGAGTTTGCCCCGACGCGGTACTCGCCACCCACAAACGCAGACACCGCCGCTTCGCCAAACCCCGAACCACGCCCCGCAACAACCCGCACGATCCGCGGCGAGTCCGGCGCCGCCGTACGCACGCTCTCACCTCGACGCACAACCGCCGCGCCGAGCTCAAGGCGATCCCCCATTTGCAAGACTCTCCCATCAACCCCGCCAAAGCCCGCGCTCACATTCGTCGAAGCGCTCCCCAGCACCCGCGGCACGCGAACCCCGCCCGCGAGGCACAGATACGCCCTCGCGCCTCGCCGCAACCTTCCAACGCGCACCCGTGACCCCGCCTTGATACGGTGCGCTCCCCCCGCCCCCGCTCGAACGCCGTCAATCTCAACTTCCACCTCTCCGCCCGTGACGGCGATGACCACATCCTCTTCGCATGCAAGCGTCACCCCAGTCAACGTCATCTCGAGCCCCGGCAAGCCCTCGTCATTCCCAACGATCCTGTTTCCCGCCATGAGCGCGCCGACATCCGCCGCACCGCCCCGCGGCACACCCATCGCCGCGAACCCCGGCCTCCCAAGATCCTGAATAGTCGTGAACATCCCCGGCTCGACCACACGGATCGCTCGCCGACCACCCACGCTCGACCTTTCCACGCCGGCCGCACCCACCAAGCCCTGCATGGCCAGAAACTCCGACTCACTGATCGGCACAAACTTCACCCGATCACCCATGTTCACCAGCGACGGCCTCTCGCGGGATGCATCAAACATCCGCACCGGTGTGCGCCCGATCAACCTCCACCCGCCCGGCGACGCGAATGGGTACACACCCGTCTGATCACCCGCGATCCCCACGCTCCCCGCCGGAATCCTCACCCTCGGCTGATCCAGCCGCGGCACATTCAGCCGCGCCGGCAGCCCTCCGAGGTACGCGAACCCGGGCTGAAACCCCACAAAGCACGCGACATACTCCGCCCCCGCGTGCAGGGCCGCCACATCCGCGACCGCAAGACCAGCCTCCGCGGCGACCTGTTCAGTGTCTGGCGCGAACTCGCCCTGGTAACACACCGGCACTTCCACCAGCCGCCGACCAACAAGCTCGGAAGCCCTCGACCCTTCAATCGCAGCAATCGCCGCCTCGATGCCCGCGGCATCCAACGCCACGGGATCAAACTCAAGCAGCACAGTCGTGTACGCGGCCGTGATATCCACCAGGCCCGGCAACCCCGCCGCCCGCAGCACGCCCGCCGCCGCGCGCACACGCCCCCACGCCTCAGGCGTGGACTTCTCCGCCACGCACACCCGCACGTGCCGCTCGCTGACCCAGTCGATCCGCGGCGGGCAGCTACTCAGCGCCATCCTCCCCGCCCTTGCCCGCCGGCGCCTTGCCGCTCGGCTTCACGACCACGACGATGGAGTTGTCGCGGGAATACTGCTTCGCGAAGGTCTCGTGAACCGACTTGGCGGTCAGCGCCTGGTACGCATCGAGGTCGCCCGCGATGTCGTCCAGGTTCGCACCACGGAACGTGATCTGGTTCAGCCGCGTCGACCAGTACTGCGGCTCGCGGACCTGATCGGCGATGGTGGTCGCCATCTGCTTGCGCGCAACGACCATCTCCTCTTCGCTCGGACCATCCTTGGCGAACACCTCGTACATCGAGTGCAGTTTCTCGACGAGCGCCGAGGTCTTCAAAGGGTCCGTCGGCGCCGTCGCCGCGAACACGCCAAAGCCGGGATACGTCGTGCCGGGACGCGAAGAAGCGCTGATGCTGTACACCAGCTGAGCCTCCTCTCGAACCTCCTTCGTCATCCGCGTGGACAGCACCCGCGCCGCCATCGCCATCGCCCGGACCGCCGCACGATCGGATTCATCCACGTTGTAGAAACCGGAGTACACCATCGCCTGGTCGGTCTGGGTGTCCACGAGCTTCTCAACCGTCCTCGCGCCCTTGGGGCGCTCGATCTTCCGAAGCCCGGCATAGGTCTTGGAGGACACCCGCTCACGTGCCGGCAACGCCCCGAGGTACTTCGCCGTCAGCTCCATCGCCATCTCACGCGGCAAGTCTCCCACGATCGTGATCTCGATCGGAGATTCTTTGATGAGCTTCTCGAGCCACGCCTGCGCCGCCTCGATCGTCAGTTTCTCAATGTTCGCCGGTGTCGGCCGCTTGGTGCGAGGTTCCGAGTCCGGATACGTCGCCGCGGCGACCGCCCTCATGCCCACCGCCTGCGGGCTCCGGCCGTCTTCAGCGAGCGATTCCTTCTGCCGGGTCTTGAACTGGTCGAACGCGGTCTGCTCGATCTTCGGTTCGGTGAGCAACAAGTACGCAAGCTGGAATCCCAGCTCCAGTTCCGAGGGGTTGCCGGAGATCGACAGCGAAATTCCATCGCCTCCGCCGCCACCGCCCCCACCACCGCCGCGGCCACCACGTCCACCGCCAAATCCACCGAACCCTCCGCCACGGACATTCACCTTCTTGCCGTTCATGATGTCGCGAATCTCGGTCGAGGTCAGGCTCTTGGTCGCGGCCCGGCCCCAGGCCAGCTGCGCGGCAGAGGTAATCCCGCGATTGTCCGCCGTTTCCAGCAGCTCGCCGCCGAGCAGTGAAATGGTGATCGAGACCTGGTTCTTTTGCTGATCCATGAAGCGGTAGTTCACCCGGGCGCCGTTGCTCAGCCACGACTGGTGAACCTGCGTCGCCGCGTGCTCGGTCGTCTCAGCGACGGCGCCACCCTTGGGCGCTTCTTTCATAAGAGACGCTGTGGTGTGCTCCGCCTCCGTTTCCTGCGAGGGCTTCACCGCGAGTGCCTTGAGCCCGATTTCGAGAAGCTGCGCTTCAGTTGGAACACCCTCGCCAGTCGGCATGACCGCCACGAACGCGACCGCCTTGGGCTCGAACTCGGTCGTGAACCGCTTGCCAACCTCTTCCGGCGTAATGGACGCCAGCGTTTCTTTGAGCAGGGCCAGCCGCTGCTTGGGCGAACTGATCGGCTCCTCCGACGCGACCGCGTTGTTGAACCGGCTGATCAGCTGCCCCGATTGCACCGTGCCTTCGGTCTCGACCGCTCGCTCGGCACCCGTGATCATGTCCCTCTTCACTTCGCTCAGTTCACGCTCCGTGAATCCAAACGCCCGAGCCCGTTGCAGCTCCATCGCTATTCCTTCGAGCGCGCCCTTCCACTTTCCAGCCGATGACGCCCGCCCCGAAATGCCCGCCTCATACATCACGCCCGCCTGATTCCGAGCCGAAACCCGCGCACCCGCAAAGTCCAGCCCGCCGCGAGCCTCTTTATCCCCCATTCGGCGGTTAAACGCCTGCTCGCCCAGGCGGAGCACCAGGTCCTCGCGATACCCCGCGAACGTCGTCGTCGGGGCCTTGGGCGGCAGGATCCAGGTAATGTCCAGCGACTCACCCCGGATCTCCGGGTCCGTCGCCACCACCGCGAAACTCGTGTCGTACGCCTTGATGCCCACGGCCTGGTCCGCAGGCTTCGCCCGCTTGGGCGCTCCGCCGAACTGCTCCTTGATCACTTTCACGACATCCGCCGTCTCCGCGTCCGCCACCACCATCACCGTCGCGTTCGACGCGGCGTACCACTTGCCGTAATAGTCGCGGAAGTCCTGCTCCTGCGCGCCCTTGATCGTCTCCTCAGTCCCGATCGTCAGCCGATCGCCGTAAATCGAACCCGGCGTCGTCCGCTTCGCGACGATCTCGCCCGTCCGCTGCCGTCCCGACAGCCCGCGCCGCCGCTCCTCAAGAATGATCTGCCGCTCCGCATCGATTTCCTTCGGCGTCAGCGCGAGCTTCGACACGATGTCGGAAAAGAACATCATCCCCTTGCCCAACGTGTCCGTGTCCGCTTTCGGAAGCGTGAGCTGGTAGGTCGTCTGCGTCATGTTTGTGAACGCGTTCTGGTCGCGCCCAAACGTCATGCCCATCGACTGAAAGAACGGCACCACCTGCCCCGGCGGAAAGTTCTCCGACCCGTTGAACGCCATGTGCTCGAGGTAGTGAGCCAGTCCCCGCTGCCGCGCCGTCTCATTGAGCGAGCCCGAACTCATGTGCATCCACACAATCGCCTTGCCCGGCGGGTTCGCATGCTTGCACACGATGTAGCGCAGCCCGTTGTCGAGCTGTCCCCTGACCAGGGAGGGGTCCTCAGGCAATGCCTGCCCAAACACGCTCCCGACCAACCCGGCAACCACAGCCACCGCCGCCACGCGAGCAACCTTGAACATGAGACGCTCCAGAAAGAGGATGAAAGCGACTGAAAGCAGTCTATCAGATGCACCGCAAATCCCGGCACGACTATGAAAAGACCGCGGGGATGCCCAGCCTCCGTATCTTACCGAACACCTTCCAGATACGATCTTGCTCTCGCCCGCGCCGAGCGATAGCCTCGATTGGTAGCAGGCCGGTTCACGCCGTTGCAGCTCTCCTGGGTCACGCCGTGTCATTCGACGAAACCGTCAACCCCGATCCCACCTCCGTCGGCGCCATCAAGACGATGGTCGGCGAAGCCGTCGGTCCGGGCGTGCCCAAGCACATCGGCAAGTACGAGATCAAGCGGATCATCGGCTCGGGCGGCATGGGCGCGGTGTACCTCGCCGTCCAGGAACAGCCGCGCCGAACGGTCGCGCTGAAAATCATGCGTTCGGGCATCGCCTCGCGCATCGCCCTCCGCCGCTTCGAGTACGAATCGCAGCTCCTCGCCCGCCTCCAGCACCCCGGCATCGCACAGATCTACGAAGCCGGAACGCACGACGACGGCACCGGGCCCGTGCCCTTCTTCGCGATGGAGTACATCTCCGGCGCCGCCTGGCTCCTCGAATACGCCGAGAACAAGAAGCTCGACACCAAGGCCCGCATCCAGCTCTTCCTCCGCGTCTGCGATGCCCTCCGCCACGCCCACCAGAAGGGCATCATCCACCGCGATCTCAAGCCCGCCAACATCCTCGTCGATTCTACCGGCAACCCCAAGATCATCGACTTCGGCGTCGCCCGCGGCGCCGACGCCGATCTCGCTCAGGCCACCCTCCAGACCAACCTCGGCCAGCTCATCGGCACGCTCCAGTACATGTCCCCCGAGCAGTGCCAGGGCGATCCGCACAATGTTGACGTCCGCTCCGACGTCTACACGCTCGGCGTCATCCTCTACGAACTCCTCTCCGGAAGGCCCCCCTACGACGTGTCCACCGTCCCCGTCCCCGAAGCCACCCAGATGGTGTGCTCCACACCCCCGACGCGCCTCTCTTCCACCAACTCCTCGCTCCGCGGCGACCTCGAGACCATCGTCCTCAAGACCCTCGACAAGGATCGCGACAAGCGATACCAGTCCGTCGCCGACCTCGCCGCCGATCTCGAGCGATTCCTCGAAGGCCAGCCCATTCTCGCCCGCCCGGTGGGCCCGATCGGGCGCCTCACCAAGTGGGTCAAGCGAAACCGCGAGGTCACCGTCGCCCTCACTATCGCCGTCACCGCCATCGTCGCCATTTCGACCATCGCCCTCTACCGCATCGTCGACTCCAAGCACCAGGCCGAACAGAACCTCAAGGCCGCCAAGCAGAACTTTGATCTCATCCGCGAGATGCTCCTCTTCCGCGACGCCGGTGGCGACACGCTTCTCGAAGGCGGCCTGATCGACCCCGACAAGCTCCTCGAAGAAGCCACCAAAAACCTCGCCAACCAGAAAATCGAGCTCCCCGCCACCGAGGCCGACTTCCGCGAAATCCTCGGCGTCGCGTTCACCGAGCTCGGCAAGTTCGCCGCCGCCAAGGACAATCTCAACCGCACACTCGAGATTCGCCAGCAGACCCTTCCAGACCCAAGCCCGGGAATCGCCGACGCTCTCCACTACCTCGCCGCCGCCATGTACCGCAACGGCGAATACGAACCCGCCCTCAAGCACTACCGCCGTTCGTACGCCATGCGGCAGAAGCTCTTCAAGGGAGACCACAAGGACCTCGCCTTCAGCCTCACCCACATCGCCGCCTGCGATGTAAAGTTCGGCAACTACCCCGAGGCCGAAGACTTCTACAAAAAAGCGCTCAACATGCGCCAGCGCCTCTATCCGGGCGACCACGAAGATGTGGCGGCGAGCAAGAACAACCTCGCCAAGCTCTACCTCGAACGCGAGGACCTCGAGCAGGCCGAGCCCCTCTTCCGCCAGTCGCTCGAGATGCTCCGCGCCGTCGCCACCAAGGCGCCCGAGAAGAAGAAGTACTGGCAGACGCTCGTCTCGAACGCCTCTCACAACCTCGCGGGCTGCCTCTTCGAAATGGGCCGTTTCGCCGACGCACGGGAGAAGTTCAAGGAAGCCGCGGATATCCGCCAGGAACGCGACGGCCCCAACCACCAGCGCACCGCCGTGTCGATCATCGGCCTCGCCCGCGCCAACCTCAAACTCAACGACCTGGACGAAGCCGAACGCCTCGCCGACTCCGCCCTCAAGGTCCTCCAGGCCAAGCTCCGCCAGAATCACCCCGATATCGCCGAGGCCTTCCAGACCCTCGGCGCCATCCAGCTCGCCCGCAACGCCCCCGACAAGGCCGAGCCCCTGCTCAAGCAGGCCAACGACATCATTCACGCCGCGAAGAACCCCGCCCCGCTCGACGCGGCCGACAAGGACGGCCTGCTCGGCGAGTGCCTGCTCAAGCTCGGCCGGCCTGAAATCGCCGAGCCGCTCCTGGTTTCAAGTTTCGAAGCCCTCAAGTCGATCCGCGGCGAAACCAGCAAGCGGACTCTCGAAGCCGCCCGCCGCCTGATCGATCTCTACGACCAGACCAATCGCAAGGAAAAGTCCGGCGAGCTTCGCCTTCTCATCTACCGCGCATCGCCACAGCCCAAGTAGCGATCGGGTCCGCGAGATGCACCACTGGGAAGCGTCCGCCAAGAGGGCTCAGCGCCGCCGCCGCGCCGCCACGGCCCCCGCCGCCAGCAGCAACGTCGCCGTGCCCGGAGCCGGCGTGGATGGGAACCCGGCCCCCGTCAGCACAATGTGGTAGTTCCCGGATACTCCCGTACCCTGCCATTCGGTGTACTGGTTGAACCCGCCGGGGCCATCCGGACCAGACACTTCAGTGGCTGACGCATAGTTGAACACCCGGCCCGTCTGCCCGCCCGGCCCGCTCGGCGCAAACGGATGGAACTGATTGCCGGAAATGCCCAGCATGTAGTCACCGGGAAGCGCCACGATCACATTCGTACCGTCCGTCGAAAGGTTGGTGAACTTCGGAAGGTTGTTCGCCCCGGACTGGTCATCGTTGGCGAGCAGCCCGAACGCCCCGCCCGGAACACTGATATTGAACAGGAACAGTTGCGGGTTAAAGTCCGCGGAAGTCACCGTCGCCGAAAACAGCGTCGGGGTCACGATCCGAATCAAGTAGCAATCCGCGAAGTCCCCCACCACCCCGGCGCCCGTCAGAACGCCCGAAATCGAGTTCAGCGTCGCCCCCGGCCCAAACGGAACCTGAGCCGTCGGAAGCTTGTCCCCCGCATCCCCGATCTCCGCCCAGTCCGGTCCCGCCATCGCGGTCCCGACCCAGCCCAAGAGAACCGGTGCCGCCACTTGCCAGACTCGTGTTCCATGCCGCATGTAAGGCTCCCTTGTCCGCCGTGGCCCGAAAACAGGCCGAAAGAGCCCCGAAGCGCGGCTACTCCGTCCGCGCCCGGCGCACTCTGCTCCAGCTTCAAAGGTGCCTCAGAAATCCCGCCCCGCAACCCGGACCCACAAAAAATACGACATTCGCCCGTTTCCAGCCTCCGACCGGCCTTCCACGCCTACTTGCCGTACGGTCCCTTCTTCTTGTCGTCCTTCTTCTCTTTCTTGTCATCCCCACGCTTGGGCGTCGTGATCGAATCAAACCGCAACGTCTGCACCACCTCTTTCGGCGGCGCCGGCGTCACCATCCACCCATAAAACGCCGGCGACCCATACGACACCACACCCTTGCTCGGCGGGAAAAACTGGAACGCAAAGGGGATCACCCCGTCCAGTTCCTTGTTGTCACCAAAGTACGCCCAGGGCCGGTCCAGCGGCGGCGGCCGCGTGCTGCTCTTGCGGATCCGCACCACATCCACCGGCACCCACACCACCGGATCATCCTGCCGCGGATCGATCAACGCAAACTCCGCCCACGCCCGGATCGCCGACGACCCGCCCTTCTTCCCCAAAAACCTCGAATCCTTTCCATCGCCCGCATCCAGCCCGATCACGCACCGCGCCGGCAGCCCCGCCTGCCGATACATCGCCACCAGCAGGCACACCATGTCGAACTCGCTTCCCTTGCCCGTCCTGGCCGTTTCCGCGGCACCCTGAAGGTTGATCCCCTCCATCTCTCCCGTCCGCGCAAACGCGATCCCATTCCCCGAAGGCTGCACATACTTCACCACCTCGCCCGCAAAGAACTTCGCCAGCTGCGCCGGCGGCAGGCTCTTCGGATCCTTCCCCCCCGTCCATCTCTTCATCAGCTCTTTCACCGGCGCCATGTCGTACGGCCCATCCATCCCCACATCGATGAAGTACTCCGGCTCCAGCGCCGACTGCGCCTTCCCCCACGCATCCGGCCACTTCAGTTTCAGCGCCGCTGCCTCGTCATACTTCGTCCGCCACGACGTCACCGGCACCTTGAGCTGCACCTCAACCTCTTCCCCCGTCCACCCCTGCATCGCCCACTTCGCCAGCTTCGTCCCCGCCGGGTAGTCCGACAGAATCTCCGTCGGCCGCTCCAGCACCGGCTTGTCGTTCAACCTCAACCGTCCCTCAAGCTCCCGCTCCTCGCCCCGCATCACGTGCGACGACGACTCTTTCAGAATCGGGAACACCACCGCCGCCGATGTGAAGTCAAACGCCGCCCGCTCCGGCATCTTCGACTTCGTGTTCGTGTGCGTCTCCGGCCTCAGGTTCACCGTCACCGTCAGCGTCCAGTCGTGCGGCTCCACCCGCTCCACAACCTTCGGCGCATCTTTCGCCCCCGGCCCCTTGTTCTGCGCTTGCACCATTCCCGCCGCCGCCAGGAACCCCACCCCGACCGCCGCCCGCATCAACGTCTTCATGCCGTGCTCCTTGCTGGTCATACAGACTACGCCCCGCCGCGGCACCAAACCCGGCCCGCCCCCTCGACCGGCGCAGCGCACACCCCCATCCCTACACTGACCTTAGACACGCGTTCACCCCCCCAGTTCCCCACCCCCGCCCCTCACGCGAGGCCCACCCGTGCCCCGAACCACCAAAAAGCCGCTCAAGCCCTCTCGCAAGCCCCTCGCATCGCCCCGCCGGCCACCCGCGTCGAACGCGACACCATGGGCGAAATGGAAGTCCCCGCCGACGCTCTCTACGGCGCTTCCACCCAGCGCGCCGTCCTCAACTTCCCCGTCTCCGGCCGCCCCGTCCCCTCCCGAGTCATCCGCGCCTACGCCATCCTCAAAGCCGCCTGCGCCACCGTCAACCTCCGCTTGAAGCGCCTCGACGACAAACGCGCCAAAGCCATCATCGAAGCCTGCCACGAAATCAACGACGGCCTCGCCGCCCAGGGCGGCCTCGCCAAGCACTTCCCCATCGACATCTTCCAGACCGGCTCCGGCACCTCCACCAACATGAACGCCAACGAGGTGATCGCGAATCTCGTCTGCATCCGAAACCACAAACCCATCGGCTCCTCAAAGGACGCCGACTACCTCAAGGCCGGCGGTGTCCACCCCAACGACCACGTCAACATGGGCCAGTCCTCCAACGACACCTTCCCCACCGCGATGCACATCTCCGCGGCCGTCGCGATCCAAAACGAACTCCTCCCGGCCGTCAAAGAACTCGCCGCGCAACTTGAAGACCACGCCAAGGCCTGGGACACAATCGTCAAAATCGGCCGCACCCACCTGCAGGATGCCACTCCCATCCGCCTCGGCCAGGAGTTCTCCGGCTACGCGAGCCAGATGCACCACGCCGAAGAGCGCCTCCACCGCGCCCTCCACACCCTCTCCGAACTCCCCATCGGCGGCACCGCCGTCGGCACCGGCATCAACACCCACGAAGACTTCGGCAAAATGGTCGCCGCCGAACTCACCAAGCAGACCGGCATCCACTTCCGCGAATGCCAGAACCACTTCGAAGCCCAGCACGCCAAGGATGCCATCGTCGAAGCCTCCGCCCACGCCGCGACCATCGCCGTCAGCCTCTCCAAGATCGCCAACGACATCCGCTGGCTCGGCTCCGGCCCCCGCTGCGGCATCGGCGAGCTGATCGTCCCCGCCGTCCAGCCCGGCTCGAGCATCATGCCCGGCAAAGTAAACCCCGTCATCTGCGAATCCGTCATCATGGTCTGCTGCCAGGTCATCGGCAACGACCAGGCCGTCCGCCTCGGCGGCCTCGGTGGCGTCGGCTCCTTGCTCGACCTCAACGTCGCGATGCCCATGATGGCCGCGAACCTCCTCGACTCCATCTACCTCCTCGCCCGCGCCTGCACCGTCTTCAACGACAACCTCCTCAAAGACCTCAAGCCCGATGAAGCCCGCTGCAAGTCCCTCATCGAGGGCTCCCTGGCCATGTGCACCTCCCTGGTCCCCGTCATCGGCTACGACAAGTCCGCGGCCCTGGCCAAGCAAGCCTTCAAAGAAGGCAAGACCGTCCGCCAGCTCGCACTCGAGGTGGTCGTGGGCACCAAGGACGGAGCGGGGAAGACGATTACCAAGGGGGATATCGAGAAGTACTTGGATCCGTGGAGCATGACGCTGCCGGGTGGGGAGGGGAGCGCGGGGGGGTAAAGTATCGATACAATGCTAAACTCAAATGCCAATTAGCCAATACAAACCAGATTGGTCGGGAACCGGAATCTCCGACGAATACCACCGCTTTTTTGTCCTGCTCTGGAAAGAAGCGCTTGATTCAAATACGGTTGAAATGTGGCAGCCTCGGGCGGTCGACGTCCCCGGCATCCTAGAGGAACTGTCGCACGGAATACATGTTGCCACATTCCACGACGCCGCGAAGCATCACCTACCGCACATACTCGACGAGCTGCGTCACCAAATCACATCCTCCCTTTGGCACCGCCTTGCGACGCCCCTCATGCAACGGCTTGTGAAATCAATAACGGATTCCGGAAGCGATTATTTGCACATGGGCCGACTGTGCGAAGTCGCAAGGGCTTTTGCTCCCGCATACCGAGATGCTCTCATTAATAATGTTCGCTCACTGCTCATCGCTCACAACAAACCAAAAAAACATGATCTCGAACAAGCGCTGCACGCTTTATTTACACGGCTCATACATTCGGGCTATGCAATACCAACACTAGTGGCATTGACCGACGTCCTAACCGATCCCGCCGAGCCTGTATTTGTGGCCAGGTTTGACGCCATTCGCAACATGCTGCTTCAGCCGCCACAAAGATTTCAATGCGTTGTGCGGATGTCTGGATTGCGCCGCCTCAGACTCCACGCACTCACTACAAACCGGCTTGCCGAGCATCTTCGACCAGATCGGCCGTTGACAGAAGCGGAGGAAAAGTTCTACCATCGTGACAACACCAATAAACATTCATATTTTTCAATGTCAGCATTTGCGTCTGATCCGATCGCTGCTGCTACAAATGTCGTATCCATCGCCGAGCAACTAGCTAGCCATATCAATATTCATTCGGGAGCACACCAGGTTCTTGCCCGCCACGACACCGTACTGGTTCAGCGTGAAGGTTATCCTCAACAGGCTGTACATCTCGATCGGTCCTTTCATCACGAACGGTTGGTACTCGGATCTCGCGTGGTTGGGGTAGAGCGAACAGAACGGGTACTCGCCAGCTTGCGTCCGGAAGACGCGAACAAAATCTCCGCCGCCCTAGAATACTTGCGCCTTGGCGAGCGGGCGAGTTCAGATGAGAGCCGACTAATGCTGCTCTGGGTAGCTCTGGAATCGCTGGCCAGACAACCCGACGGCCATGTGCTTGCTGCTCTTTGCAATACGGTACCGTACATCAGCGCGCTGGCTCGCGTAAAGCGCATCGTCCATAGCCTTTGTCGCACAATGCATGTATGTAACGCTGCAAAGAACTCACCCGACAAGAAAGCGTTGTATCGACATCCGCATCCCAGTCGCGTATTGCCTCGAAGAGTACTCACGGCATTGACAAACAAGTCTCAGGCATTGGATGACTTATATTCCGCATACGGCGACAATGAAATAGTCAGGTTTCGTATCCACAGAACGGCAAACCATGTGCTTCAGACTCCGCTAAAAGTTGCCGTTGAGCTTGAACGTCACCGCCAATCCGTTGACTGGCAACTAAGGCGCATCTATCGGCGTCGCAATGACATCGCCCACGGCGAAACTGTTCGATTTGCCCTTGGCCCGGTAGTTCGACATCTGCACACTTATTTTATCATCGCCATCGAATCCGTCTTGGAAGATTTAAGCATGTTTCCGGCTTGGAGTGTGTCGTCCTGTCTTGAGCACCGCAAGTTGCTCTATCAACAGTTTCAAGAGGAGCTGAGATCTGCCACCTCGCTCACGCCCGAGCTATTTGCGAAGCGTACTCCAGCGTTGATTTGAGGGGCGGGTGGCACGACCATTGTGGCCGCGGCGTGATACGATCTGGCGGGGGAATCCTCGGGCCACCCACGTCTCGCTTGGCTACCGTTGACGATTCCAAGACGAAGGGAGGCCTCCCACCAATGTCCCACAACAAGCAACCACCCGCCGAGCCCGCAAAAGTGTGTTTCGTGATTTCTCCGATTGGCGATGAGGGAACCGACGCCCGCAAGAGATCAGACCAGGTGCTGGAGCACATCATAAAGCCAGCCGTCGCGGCGATCGGATTCGAAGTTCTCCGGGCAGATAGGCTTTCTGAGCCCGGGATGATTACTAGCCAGATCATCCAGCACGTCATTGAAGACGCCCTTGTTGTAGCGGACTTGACCGACCGCAATCCAAATGTCTTCTACGAACTAGCGTTGCGTCACGCAGCAAAGAAACCTCTGGTCCAAATCGTGAAGAAGGGCGAAAAGATACCCTTCGACGTTGCTGGAATGCGGACAATATTTGTCGATCACACGGATCTCGACAGCGTCGCCGAAGCCAAGGCGGAGATCACAAAGCAGGCTTCTTCGCTCTTTGCCAAGGGAGCAGAGATTCAGACCCCGGTCAGTGCCGCACTTGAAATCCAATCCCTTCGAAAGAGCGAGAGACCAGAAGACCGATCTCTAGCAACGATCCTTGCCGAACTGGCATTTCTTCGACAGACCATGGCTCAGATGGACCAAAACGGCCGAATGGCCGCGGAGCGAAACCAATCGGTCTTGATTGCCATCGAAAAGATGCTCACGGCAGAGCGGACACGGCCAGGGTTAACTGGACTTTCGGCGTGGCTCCATGGTAGAAACGACCTGTCGGAAGCGGAGCGGGCAGAGGTTAATCGGTACCTCCAGAGCGCCTTCAACTCTGCGCCGCTGGAATCCCGGCAGCGACGCGCTTCTGAAGAATTGACCGCCCGGTCGGAGACATCCTCCGACGTCGCTCGGGCGCAGGCTCGCCTAGACGCGGACGACGCTCATATTGGAGCGGCGCGGGAACGACTGCAACTGGACCTAGATTCACAAAAGAAAGCTGCCGCTCGAGTACGCGAGATCAACCCGCCGAGGCAACCGTAGTTCGCAAGTCCCCCTCCCCTCAAAACCTAACCCTCCCCTCCACCTTCCCCTTCACCTCATACCTCCCATTCCACGGCACCGTCCGCGCCAGCGCCGCCAGCGCGGCCCTGGTCTGGGCATCCATCGACACAAACTCCAGCCCCACCTCTCGCCCCGCAACTCCAAACCACCCTCTGCGCTTCAGCCAAACCACCCGCACCGCCAACCTGATCAGATCATCCAGCCCCTGAATGTTGAACCAGAACTCGTCATCCCGCCGCAGCGGGACGATGCGCCTGGGCCGCACCCGCGCCCCTCCCATGGAAAGGTCCATCAGAGTCCCAAGGTCCGTCGGCATCTGCACGCGCAGCCGCACGCATTGGCGGCGGTCGCCCTCTTTGGTCTGAATAGCCGGCATTCTCATTTCATCGGCATGTGGCCTGTCTACTCCCCATCAGTCCTATTGGTCCTATGGGCCCTATTCGACCTATCCGGCAGATGGCCCGGAACCTCCCCCTCGCACCCCGCCCACCATCCCCGTCATAGAGAACTCTTTCTCCATCCATCTCCATCTAGAACTTTGCCTGCCAGCACCTCTGAACATCCGCCGATGTAGCCCCCAACATGAGGCTCAACAAGCCCTCGAATATCGGGACGCCACCCCACCCCCGCAAGTGCGGCCGCATACGTTGCCAGCGCACCCATTGCAGTCTGGGAGAGGTGATTGACTTCTGCGCAGAAGGCCTCCGCATCAAGTGCCGCCGCAAACTCGCCGCGCCGGTGGATGCCCACATTCCCGTGACCATTCAAGGCCTCGACGGACCCTTCACCGTCAACGCCCGAATCGCCTGGAAACGACGCACCGGCTTCTTCCGCCACGAGATCGGCCTGGAACTGATCGGCATCTCCAGAGATGCCCGCGCCAGACTCGCACACATGGCCAGAGCCGCGATGATCAACGGCACGACCGAATCGCAGCACCTCGCCGGGTCGGCCCCCTCGGGCCGACGGCTCGGTGCATCAGCCAGCGATGAGGACTCCCAACCTCACTCCCGCCTACATTCCTCCATGCCCCCCTCTCCAAGGCCACGCCGCACACGCCGCATCGCCATCGCCGCTCTCATCCTCCTCACCCTCTCCTTCCTCTTCGTGCGCTGGGCGACCACCATGCGCCAATCCGGCGTTCGACTTCACGTGCACGTTCAACTCCGCTCCATCGCCCAGGCCGCGGCCGTCTACGAGCAACAGTTCAACACCCCCGCCACGCTCGACACCCTGCTCGCCTCTAATCTGCTGGACCGAACCACGCTCCGCGAGTTCTCGCGCTGCCAATCGGTGACCACACCCCCACCGCCCCCACCGCTAGACGCATGGCTTATCCAAACCACGCCCTGCCGCGCCGTCCGAAAGGGTGAAGCCTGGGGCGGCCCCGGCGAAACGACCGACCAAGACCTCCCCGCCTGCCGCTACGTCCTGATGAAGGACTGGACGGTGCAACAAATCGATGAACCCGACTACCAACGCGACTTCGCCAAACACGTGCGGCTGACCCCCATCCCCTGAACCAGCCGCAACCGCCAGATTCCTAACAAAACCCAATATTGTACCTTGACAGAACCCAAACCATCCAGTATCTTGCCCCGGTGCCCCTCTCGACCCCCAAACCCGACCGCCACCTCCGAGCCCTCGCCCTCCTCACCCTGCGCGACCTGGCCCGCTCCTCCCCCAACCCCACCGAAAAACGCAAAGCCGCGGCCGCCATCCGCTACTACTTGGATCGCCGCCGCGCCCTTCTCTGCCCATCTTCGGTGGCGCGGACTTCCGTGCCCGAAGTCTCAGCCCTCCCCCGCTCTGCTTCTTGGATACCCCGCCGCTCCGCGCCGGACTTTCTTTCCCGGCTTTCCTGGGTTTCCCGCCCCGCCGCGGCGGAAGCACGATCCCC
>JBGANS010000001.1:0-342933 GCA_044222195.1 Phycisphaerales bacterium | reverse complement strand
GATCCGCCCAGTCCAATACCGACCCGTCCACGCGTCCTTGCATGGCGAAACTCCAGCCCACCATGTGCAGTCACCCTTGACCGCAAGTACCGGGCCAGCAGATAGGAACTTGGTCGAGATGTGGGGAATGACAAGTGGCTTGGCACGGGCATGCTAAACCGTCCGCATACCCGGGTGTAACTTCCGGCAGGTGGCTCAAACCCCAACCCGCGCCACGAAACCCCAAGCCGTCAATCACCCACATCACCCCAACCTGCAAAAACCCAGGCTTGGGGATCCGTGGTCAAATACCAACGACGCTCCCTAGACCCCCCGTCCCAAGCAGGATGGGGTTGCAGGGGAAGGGTGCAACCCTTCCCCTGCATCCGCGCTCATCGCACCCCACACCGCTTCAGCAACCGAAGTTTCACCCACTGCCCCGGCGCCCTCTGAAAACGCCAGAAGTGCCACCCGTTGCAGCTCCGTCCCGTAATAGCACCCGCTGCCACTGAAGGCGAGTCGTACACCTTCTTCCCGACTCGCACTTTGCCGTTCGGCCTCAACCGTCCCCGATACATCTTGCCCTTGTAAGTCCGTCTGATCGGCGTCGACCGGCTCACAAGACCTGCAAATCGCGATTCTCCGTTGTTCGAGACTCTCACTCCACGCTCGGCAACAGGGACGCGTCCGATCAGCTCAAGCCATTCATTCTGATGCGCCTCGCGCACCTTCCGACGAAGTACGCGAATCAGGTTGTCCGAACGGGCGAATCCGCCGCGCTGCTTGTTGCCCTTGGGCTGAGCGATCCGCAGCACCAGCGACTCAAGCTCTTTCAGATGCTTGTCGTCAATCGTGAGGTACATGCTGAACCGATCCCACAGCCCTCGATGCCGGTCGCGAAGATGATGCCGAACTCGATTGCGCAGGTTGCTCGCCAGGCCGACGTAGTACAGCTTGTCGCGTCGGTACAACGCGTACACGCCGTGCCGCCCATGAGTGACCTCCCGCAAAATGTCGGCATACCGCTCAAACGCGGCGCTCGACAGATTCTCGAGGTACTGACAAACAAGAGGTTTGCGACGCTTCGCCATAGGCTGATCAGCCTACCGCCTTCCCGCCAACCGCGAAGACTTAACTCAACGTCGTGTGGCTTGGCGGGTGGCCCGCCCCCCAACCCGCGCCAAGAAACCCCAAGCGGCCAACCGCCCCCATCGGCCAACCATCAATCACCAAGGCTTGAGCTTCCGCGCCCATCCGCCCGTCCCCGATCGACCCAATCACCGAGCGGGTTGGCGTCGCAACGGAATGGCGCCCCCTTCCCCGCATCCGCGCTCGGCATCACGCCAAACTCGCTCCCCCGAAACACCCCCACCGCTCACACACCCCCACCCAAAAATCTTCCCCAAAGACCGCCCCCGATCAGCACAAATGCGGTCCTCCCCCCTTTCCCCCTTGCATCCCGCTCCCCCCGCCGTATCTTCCCCCACATGGTCGCCGCCGCTCCTCTCCCCACCCTCACCCCCGAAGACAGCGCCCTCTTCCTGCGCTTCATCAACGCCGGCGCCTCCCTCGCCAAACTCGCCGACTCTCACAAAGACAATCCCCACTCTCCCACCAGTCCCACCGGTCCCACCGATCTCACAAGTCCCAACCCCACAAGACCTATTGGTCCTATCAGTCCCATAGGACCTATTCCCCCTTCCCTCCCCGCCCTCTACCACTGGTCCACCCAGCCCCACATCGCCCCCTGGATCGCCTTCCACCAGTCTCAGCTCGACCAGGCCGACCAGCGCGAAATGGTCGCGCACCTCAAAGTACTCGCCAGGTCCTCTGAAAACCCAGTGGAGCGCCGCCGCGCCGCCACCACCCTCCTCCGCGCCCTCGGCCTCATGGCTCACGGTGGCACCGCTTCAGGTGGCACGACTCTCCGAGGCGTGCGCGCTCCACCCTCCCCGCGCCCAGGACCCCGTCCAGAAGACCCGCCCCGCGGCGGCGGAAACAGCTCCGACTCCCGTCGCGGTACCGAGCGTCCCGACGCAGCCGCGCGCGCCGAAAACCTTGAGAACTCCGGCTCACCCATTCACCCCTCCACCCATTCCAAGCCCTCCTCGGATTCAGCGCCAACGACTCTCGACCAACCACCCTCCCCCTTCACCCCCTACACCTGGAAACTCCCCAAGCCCAAACGCGCCGAGCTCTCCCTCCCCACAACCCCCGATCTCGACGCCGCCCGCCTCGCCCACTTCGCCGGAACCACGAACCACGCGGCACAAAACCAAGTCCCCACTCCACCTTCCTCCCCTCTCCCCCACCCAACCTTCAGCCCAAAGCACGTGCTCTCCCTCGTCCTCAACTCGTTCAAGGGCGACGCCGGCTTCATCACCGCCTTCAACCACTCCGGCATCGAGGACCGATCCCACGAGTCCCTCGAACTCTTCTCCCAGTCCCTCCGCACACTCTTCCCCCATCTCCCCCGCTCCTACCACCCGCTGTACTACAACGAGTGCCAGCACAGCGACCACGCCTGGTCCTGCCTCTGCAGCCTCGCCTATCCCAACTACAACGCCGATCGCTTCCGCTTCCGCTGCACCTTCAAGCGCCCCACCGAGGGCCCACTCGCCCGCTGCTGGCTCCTCACAATGGAGCCCGAGAATGGCCGCGCGCACCCCGACACCAGCTAAGCCCGCTTCAGCCGCGACGATCCAATCTCAGTATCAACCCGCCCGCGTCAAGGCCGCCGCCCCGCCGCGCGCCGCCCTTGCCGCCGCCGATGCGGCGCATGAACCTGCCGCGCCCCCGATTCGGCCGGCGTCTCGAGCACCACCGGCTCCGACGCCGCCTCCGGCTCGGCCAGTGTTTCTTCTTCCACCAGTTCCACACCCACCGGCCGCTCGAAGAGGCCGTTGTCCTCAAGTTGTGGCTTGACCTCTTCCCGCGCAGCGCGGCCATCAAGCACCCACGCCGCCAGCGTCCCCACCGGCAATATCGCCAGCGCCAGGATCGCCGCCAGGTGCGCCGTGCTGAGCTGGTTGGACTCGCTCCCCGCGACAAACACCCACGTCAGCGCCGCCGCGCCCGAGACCGATGCGACCGCAAGAGCCACCATCGCCACGCGGCGGAGCGTCCAGAACACAGATCGCATACCAAAAGCTCCCACACCCAAACCACAACACACCCGGCCCGCACTTGATCGGGCGGACACCCTAGTTATCCACAATGCCGGTTGCAAGGCCCTCTCAACCATGAACGTCGCACCAAAGCACCATCCCGCGATCCGGAATTGCCGCCCGCCCACCGCTCCCCTCGGGCCAAATCCATCCCAACCCGCGCCCCCGCCTCGGTTTGTGTACTTCACCCGGCTCCGCTATCGTCCGCCCCGTGAGAGTTAGCGTGCGGTCAACTTCCGGCTTCATCCTGCTGCTGTCCCTCGCCGCCGGCACCACCTGGGCCCGCCAGGACCAGCCCGCGGCCCCCTCCCCGCTCGTCGCCCACGATCAGCCCGATCCATACGAAGACCGCCCCATCCGCGAAGTCCGCCTCCTCAAGGTCGATCCCGCCAAGCCCGGCGCCACCTCCCCCCTCACCGGCCCCAATCTCCAACTCGTCCGCAACCAGGTCCGCGCCCTCGAAGGCCGACCCTACCGGCGCGACACCGTCAAGCAGAACATCAGCATCCTCGGCGGCCTCGGCCGATTCAAGACGATCTCCAGCAGCGTCCAGATGGCCCCCGACGGCTCGGTCATCGTCATCTACACCTTCGGCGAGCAGCCGATCATCCAGGATGTCCAGGTCGTCGGCAACCGCGCCATCACCGACCAGGAAGCCCTCGCCATCGCCGGCGAGCTCGCCGGAACCGCCGTCGACCGATTCGAGATCGATCGCCACCTTCGCGCCATCGAGAACCTCTACCGCGAGAAGGGGTACTACTCCGTCCGGATCGAGGTCGATGAGAAGGAGCTCGCCGCGTCGTCGATTCTCGTCTACCGCGTCATCGAGGGCGAGCGCGTCCGCGTCATGGGTGTCGAGTTCCAGGGGAACATGGCCTTTTCGGCCCGCGAGCTGCGCTCGGCGATCCGGACGACGGAGTATGTCCCGATCTTTGAGAAGGGCCCTCTCGACGACGAGGTGCTCAAGGACGACGTCTCCGCGCTGACCAAGTACTACAACGACCGCGGCTACCTCGACACGCGCGTGTCCGTCTCGCCCATGCCGGCGCCCAACGGCAAGGAGGCGCTCGTCGCGTTCAAGATCGATGAGGGCCCGCTCTACACGCTTCGCTCGGTCCAGGTGAGGTACGAAACCGCGGAGGCTCTCGCCGAGTACCGCAAGAAGTTCGAGCCCGCCACCCAGGTCGACAGCCTCACGCCCGAGCAGATGCTCGCGCTGGGCCGGCGGTGCTACACCAACGAGCAGATCGCCGGGTTGATGGTCCTCAAGGCGGGGGATGTCTTCGGCCTGGACAAGCTCGGCAAGAGCAAGGACGCGATCAAGGCGGCGTACGGCACGCTCGGCAACGTGGTGAACAACAAGTTCCTCGGGCCGGGACCCGTGACGGTGAAAGAGACCATTGTCCGCGATGAGCACAAGCCGGAGATGGACCTGCTGCTTCTCATCGATGAAGGCAAGCCCGCCATCGTGGGCGATGTGATCATCCGGAACAACGAGAAGACCAAACAGCAGGTGATCCTGCACGCGATCCAGGTCAAGCCCGATCGGCCGCTGGATACGGCCGCGATCGCCGAATCGCGCAAGCGGCTGGACGACACACGGCTCTTCGAGCGGCGGAGCGTCAAAGCCTCCATCCAGGCCGAGCGCGACGATGAGCTGGGGGCCCGCGACATTCTCTTCGAAGTCACCGAGACCAACACGGGCTCGTTCAACTTCGGCGTGGCGGTGGATTCGGACGCGGGGCTGGTCGGGCAGATCAGCGTCACGCAGCGGAACTTCGACCTCTTCGACCCGCCGCAATCGCCGGGGGAACTGGCCAAGCTCAACGGGTTTCGCGGCGGCGGGCAGACGGCCGCCCTGCAGTTGATGCCGGGCACGGTGTCCCAGACGTACTCGGTATCGCTGACGGAGCCGCACTTTTTCGACACGGATTACGCCGCGAGCGGACGCGTGTTCTACAACGCGCGGCAGTACCGGGTGTACGACGAGCAGCGTTACGGCGGGCGGCTGGGCATCGGGCGCAAGTTCGGGACGATCTGGGAGGGCTCGGTGGGCGTGCGCCAGGAGTGGATCGACATCTCGGATATCGAGACCACCAGCCCGGTGGACCTGTACGACGTGGCGGGGCTGAACGTGTCGACGGCGATTGAGTTTCGGGTGGCCCGCGACACCACGGACGACCGCATCCGCCCCAGCCGCGGCAGTCATCTTTCGGCGGGGCTCGAGCAGTTCGGCGCCCTGGGCGGCGACTTCAGTTTCACGAAACTCTCGGCGTCGTACCAGGTGTTTCTCAAGCTGCACGAGAGCTTTCTTGGCTACAAGACGGTGCTCAAGCTGGACGCTTCAACGGGCCTGATCCCGCAAGGGCAGGATTCGGCCCCGCTCTTCGACCGGTTCTATCTCGGCGGGCAGTCGTTCCGCGGGTTTGCCAATCGTGGCGTTTCTCCGGTGGGGGTCCGCAACGACACGGGCACGCTGGGCGACGATGCGGTGGGCGGGTCGTTTGTGTTCTCGCTCGGGGCTGAGATCAGCCAGCCGCTGTACCAGGATGTGCTCTCGGGCGTGGTGTTTGTGGACACGGGCACGGTCCAGGAGAGCCCGGGGCTGGATGAATACCGCATGTCCGCCGGCATCGGCGCGCGTGTGTACATCCCGGACATCAGCCCGGTGCCGCTCGCGTTCGACTTCGGCTACCCGTTCATCCGGCAGGACACGGATCGTCGCCGGATCTTCACGTTCTCGATCGATGTGCCGTTCTGAAGCGCGCACGTGTCGCCGTTCAACGTGCCGGCGCGAAGTCCTCTCCAGGAGATTCGCTCATGAACTCGACGCTTGCTCCCCGTTGGCGTACCGGATTGGTGGTTGCCGGGCTGTTTGTGGCCGCGTTCCTGGCCGGGGCGACCCGGAGGGGTGCGGCGACTCCGACCGCCGTGGGCGTGGTGAACATCAAGGCGCTGTTCGAGGGCTTGACGGAGTACAAGGAGAACTTTGCACTCATTGAGGACCAGAGAAAGACGAGCGCGGCGAGCGTGAAGGAGGCGGAGGCCGACGCCAAGAAGCTCAGCGACGACTTCGAACTTCTCAAGGACCCGCCGATGGCCGTCCGGGTGGCGTTCCGGGTCAAGCTCTTTGAGGCGCAGGCGAAGTACGACGCCCGGGTGAGCGCGCTGTCGCGAGCTCTTGATGTGCAGCTGGGCGAGTTGAGGCGGCGGGTCTATCTCAAGGCGATCAAGACGTGCGAGAGCCTCGCGAAGAAAGATGGGTGGGATGTCGTTCTCATCGACGACCGCCACATCGTGCCGCCCGAGCGGATGCAGACCGAAGCGGTCAAGGAAGGGCCGCGCATCGGCATCAAGGAAGTGAACACCTACATCCAGGAGCGAACGATTTTCTACGCCGACGACACCAGGGTGGATATCACGCCGAGCCTTGTCGCGATGATGAACAACGAGTTCAAGGCCGGCGCGAGGTAGTGGCGCGGGCGGATTCCGGGACGGACGTTGGTGCCTCCGGGACCGGCGACGACGGCCCGGAACGGGGTTCGCGGCGGCCTCATTCCCGCGAGGGTTGTGCGTAGAATGACGCCCGGAACAGCGGACCGGGCAAGCCCCGCGGGGACAGGCCCGGATTACTCAACTTGAAGGAAGCCGAATCATGAAGCACGGAGGAAGCTGGCGTAAGGGAATCGTGGTCCTGTGCGTGTGCGCGACGGCGGTGGTCGCCAGCGCCACGCTTCGGAACCCCCCGGCCCCGATCCAGAGCCAACCGCCCGCGACCAACACGGGCGTGGCGATCATCAAGCTCAAGTCGCTGTTCGACACGGTCGTCGAGTTCAACGAGGGGATGGCGCTGATCGAGGAAAAGAAGAAGGACAGCCAGGCCAAGCTCAAGGAAGTCGAGACCCAGCTCAAGAAGCTGAGCGCGGACTTCGACGCTCTGAAGGACCCACCGATGGCGGTGCGGCTCGATCAGCAGGCGAAGATCGTCGAGCTCCAGGCCTTGGGTGACGCCCGGGCGGCGGCGCTGACGCGGTCGCTCGAGGTCCAGGCCGGCGACCTGATGCGCCGGGTGTTCCTCAAGGCCGTTGAAACGGCGGAGCGGCTGGCCGAGAAGGATGGCTGGGATGTGATCCTCATCGACGACCGCAACATCGTTCCGCCGGAGCGGGCCAAGGGCGACGGCGCCAAGGAAGGCCGGCGGATCACGGTGGGCGAGGTCGAGTCGATCATCCAGCAGCGGCAGATCCTCGTCGCCAACGACAAGCGCATCGACGTGACGCCGAGCCTCGTGGCGATGATGAACAACGAGTACAAGGCCGGGAAGAAGTAGGCGGGGCCGCCCTTGGGCACTCACGAGCCAACACCCAGCGTCGCTCGCCTCACCACCGGGGCGGTGGCGTCGCTGGTCGGGGGTGAGCTGGTCGGGCCCGCGGACCTGTCGCTGACGGGGATCTCCTCGCTTGACGAGTCGGGTCCGGGGTCGATCACGTTCATCCGCTCGGCGGCGTTTGCGCAGAAGTGGTCGGCGTGCCGCGCCACCGCCGCTCTCGTGACGCGGGGCATCGCGGTGCCGGGCCACGAGCCCGCGAAACGGGTGGTCATCTACGTGCCGGACGCGGACGCGGCGGTGATCGCGGTGCTGCGGGCGTTCGCACCCCCCACGCCGCGCCCGGCGCCGGGCGTTCATCCGTCGGCGGTGGTGGATGCGGGGGCGAGCGTCGATTCCGCTGCGTCGATCGGACCGCTGTGCGTGGTGGCGTCCGGATCGCGCATCGGCGCGGGCGCGTGCCTGGTGGCGTCGGTCACGATCGGGGCGGGCGCCTCCATCGGCGCGGACACGGTGATCCACCCGGGCACAGTCGTCGGCGACCGGTGCACGATCGGCGCGGCGTGCATCCTGCAACCGGGCGTCAAGATCGGCGCGGATGGATTCGGCTACGCCCCGAGCCCGGACGGGCGCGGCATCGTCAAGATCCCGCACATCGGCACGGTCGTGGTGGGCGACCACGTGGAGATCGGGGCCAATACCTGCATCGACCGGGCCAAGTTCGGGGCGACATCGATCGGCGACGGCACCAAGATCGACAACCTCGTTCAGATCGGCCACAACTGCCGCGTCGGGAAGTGCTGCCTGATCTGTGGTCAGACGGGTCTGGCGGGTTCGGTCACGCTCGGGGACGGCGTTATCCTGGCGGGCGATGTGGGCGTGGCCGACAACCTGACCATCGGGGCGGGGGCCCGCGTCGCCGCGCGGAGCGGCGTGATGAACGACATCCCCGCGGGCGAGTCGTGGCTCGGCGCGCCGGCGCAGCCGATCCGCGAAGGGGCGATGAATGTTGCGATCTACCGCGACCTCGCCCGGCATATCCGCGAACTGCGGCGCGGCCTCAAGGCCGAAGTTCCGGGCCCATGAATCCGCGCCGGACGATCATCAACTCCGCGACGCTTGAGGGCGTCGGCCTCTTTACGGGTCATCCTGCGGCGGTGACGTTTCTACCCGCGCCGGCGGGGGCCGGCGTCGGGTTCCTCCGCGCTGATGTGCCGGACTCGTCGCGAGTCGGGGCGCACGTGGGCCGCGTGGCCGCGCCTCCGGCGGGGGTGCCGCAGCGCAACACCACGCTCCGGGCCGGCGCCGCGGAGCTGGTCACGGTGGAACACGTTCTCTCCGCGATCGAGGGCCTGGGCATCACGGACATCACGGTGGAGGTCCGGGGCCCGGAGGTCCCGATCTTTGACGGCTCGGCGGCGCCGCTGGTCCGGGCCCTGTGGGAGGCTAGCCTGCGATTCGGCGGCGCTTCGATCGAGCCGCTGCGCATCGGGCGCGAGACGACGGTGACGGGCCCGCACGGCTCTCGCATCACGGCGCGGCCACGGTCGGGATCGGGCTGCCTGTACCGCTACGAGCTGGACTATGGCCCGGGGGCGCCCATCGCGCCGCACACAGCTTCGTACGACTCGGCCTCGGGCACGTACGCGAAGGATGTGGCGCCCGCGCGGACGTTCTGCACACTTGCCGAAGCCGAGGCGATGAAGAAAGCGGGGCTCTTTGCGCATCTCTCGGCGCGGGACATGCTCGTGATCGGCCCGGACGGCCCGGTCGACAACGCCTACCGCTTTGCCGATGAGCCCGCGCGGCACAAGCTGCTGGACCTGATCGGCGACCTGTCGCTCGTCGGGCGGCCGATCCAGGGGGAGATCGTGGCGTACAGGTCCGGGCACGCGCTCAACCACCAGATGGCCGCGGCGCTGATCGCGGGCGACTGAGCCGATCAGGGGCAGCCGCCGGCGAATGTGTTGATGAAGCACTGGAAGTCGTTCGCGGACAGCACGGGGCTGGTGGTCGATCCATCGCAGTTGGCGTAGGCGTCGCCGGAGACGTAGCGGTCCAGGAAGCACTGGAAGTCGTTGGCGGTGAGGGTGGGGCTCACGGTGGAGCCGTCGCAGTTGGCGTAGCACACCGCCGCGACATTGTCGACGAGCTGGAAGACTTCCTCGCCGGCGGGGATGTTCCGCCGGATGCGGATGGCGAGCGTGTGGTTGCCGGACTGGGGCGTGCTGTAGCGGGCGAAGGCGCGGCCGTAGGTCCGCTGGTTGGCGACGGTCACGGGGGCGATGGCCTGGGCGAGCACGGCGCCGTCGACGAGCAGCTCGAAGATCCCGCCGCTGGCGTTGTAGACGTTGACGAGCGGATTCACGGACCAGTTGAACGAGAGCGCGTAACTCGTGCCGCCGACGAGCGGCACGGATTGGGAGAGCACGATGCCCTCCGGATTCACAGAGATCGCCGTGCGCCCGACCATGAAGGATGCGGCGGGCGAAGGGGCGAGTGGACCGGGGCCGTCGATGTCGTAGGTCGAGATGGAGGTTGTGATGGATGTACCAAAGGGTGTGGGTGTAACCATCCAGGGCGCGAAGAGGCCTGTTTCAAAGCCGCCGTTGACCACCTGCGCCGAAGCGGCGGCGGAACAGCCCAGCACGATCGCGAGGATTCGGCTCTTCATACGTGTCTCCCGTTGATCCCCCAGCTCCCTCGCCAGTAGTATCCCCGTTCGCTGCGAAAAAGGGAGAGCGATCTCCTGAAGACTGGAAGAATTCGCGCGGGCGCGGGGCGTGGGTGAATCCCTCGACATCACGCGGATGTTCGTTCGATGTTCATGTACACCCGGCGGCGAACGCGTTCAGGAAGCACTGGAAGTCGTTGGCGGTGAGGGTCGGGCTGCCCGTCGAAGCGTCACAGTTGGCGTAGCTCTCGCCCGCGGCGAAGCGATCGAGGAAACACTGGAAGTCGTTGGAGGTGAGCAGCGGCGAACCGGATGAACCGTCGCAGTTGGGGTAGCAGGCGCTCCCGCAGCCGCCGGGGAGGAACTGGCACAGGTCCACGCGGATGAACTCCGCCGCGTCGAGTGTCGGGTTGCCGTTTCCGATCGGCACCTGGAGCGCGGCCTGCAGGGCCCCGCCGTTGGGATTGGCGTACGGCGCCACGGCGAGAAAGACCGAGCTCGGGACGACGCCGCCGTTGATCGCGCGGAGATTGATCGTGCCCTCGAGCGCGGCGGCGGAAGCGGCCAGGACGTTTGACGTGGTCTGGGCGCCGGCGGCGTTGAACCAGCCGACGAAGGCGTTGTCGAGCTCATCCGCGAGGAAGTAGTCCCAGCGGGCGGCCTGCCCGGCCTTGGCCCAGGGAGACGCTTGCAACGGTCCGGGCGTATTGGCCATGAAGATGAACTGGTCATTTCCGCCGGCGGCGGGCTCGGACGCGACGTACAGGTTGTCGCCCTTGAGGCCGGCCCAGAGATGGCGCGTGCCGTTCTGCGCGATGAGGGTTGAATCGGTGTCGCGTGCCCCATCGATGACCCAGTTCTGGGCGGGCGTTCCGCCCTGGATGGAGAAGTGCCAGTCGGCGCCGTTGTTGTTGTCCCAGGTGCCGGCGCCGTTGTTGAAGACCAGGTCGAGCTGGGTGGCCGCGGCGGAGATGGGGACGGAGATCTGCCACTTGCCGGAGGACTGTGTCATCGCGGGGTCTGGACCGATGACGGTGCCCCAGTTGTTGAACCCGTAATGGAGATAGACCTGCGACGCTGCGGCGAGGGGCCGGCCGGCGGGGTCGTAGGTGATGGAGGCGTTCTGGCCCGCGACGGGAGGGCTTGGCGCGACGACAACGGTGGAGCCACCCCCACCACCACCGCCGGTTCCAGCGCCGACCCACACGTGCTGGATGGGAGATTTTTTGGTGAAGCCGCGCGTGTCGGTGGCTTCGACGTAGTAGTCGACGAGCTTGGAGCGGAGGCCGGTGATGGATGCGGAATACTCGCCCGCGATGTACTGGGGCAGTTCGAAGAAGTTGATGGTGGGGTTGTTGTAGACGTTGCCGGCGGGGAAGCCGCCTGCGCGCGCGGTCATGGGGATCGACTGCCACGGCCCGACGCCGGGGCCGCCTTTGTATGTTTCGTTCTCGGTGTTCGCGAGCGTTCGCTGGCCGTCGTTGTCGATGCGGTACCTGAGGGTGATGGAGGCGAGGCCGGAGACGTCGTAGGCGAAGGTCCAGACCTGGAAGTCGCCGTTGTTCTGGACCTGCTGGTAGCCGTACTGGGGGCCGAAGTTGGTGGAGCCGGGGTTCCAGGGGTGACGCTGCGGGATCCAGATGGTGGGCGGCGTCTGGTCGAGCGTGCCCGCGCCGATCACCAGGTCGGCATTGCGGGCGGCCTCGTTGCACGCGATCGTCGGTTTGACTTCCAGGTCCAGGGCCGTGCCGTAGTACATGTATCCGGAGTTCAGGGAACCGAGGAAGTAGTGCCAGGCGCGTTCGGCGTTGGTGGCGGCGGCGTCCGGGTAGAGCACGTGCCGGATGTTGATCGGGGAGCCCTGAAGAGTCGAGATCTGCTCGGCGGTATCCACGCGGTTCTGGTTGGCGGTGATGACCGCCCAGTTGCGGGGGTCCTCGTGCCAGCCGGCGGCGACGTCTATCTGGCCGGACGCCGACAGCAACGGCCAGTTCCAGTTGATGAACTGCGGCGAGCCGAAGTCGCCGTCGGCGTTCACCCAGGCGCCGTCTTCCACGTGGACCACATCGCCCGCGGGCACGGGATGATCGGCGAGGTACTTCTCGACAACGGTGGGGATGTAGCCCTGGCCCGCCGCGGCGGAGACGAGGTTGGGCGTCGCTTCCATGTAGTACGAGTAGCCGCCGCCCCAGGCGTTGTCGCCATCGTGGGCGAGCACGACGAGCATGGGACGGGAGGGATCGTTGCGGGTCTGGAGCGAGGCGAAGTCCGCGGTGCCCAGAGGTGCGTAGCCGTCTTTCCATCCCAGCGATTGGGAGGCGGGCACGACGATGATGCTCGAGGCGGCGCCGGTTTCGGGGTCGATGGACCGGGCGCGATGGGGCGTGAAGGCGAAGGGGAATGCCTCGGCGGGCGCGCACCCGCGCGAGATGGAGACGCGGTAGTAGTTTGATCCGCCTTGGGCGGCGTTGAGCTGGTCGGCGGCGTTGGGCGGGTCGCAGTTGACGCCGCCCGAGCCGTACACCACGGGGAAGTCGGTGCAGGCGCGGCTGACTTTCTCGCCGCTGACGATGCACCAGGCCACGCCCTCGTCCGCGAGGGCCTTGATCAAACGGGTCGAGAACGCCATCTCTGAGGGGAAGAACCCGCGGGAGACGGCGGGTGAAGCGCCCCAGGCGTCGGGGTAGATGGACTTGTAGAGCTGGATCTCCTTGCGGACGGTGCTCTCTTCGCACAGCGGGAGGAGCGCGTGGTGGAAGGAGAAGAGCACGATGTCGCAGCGCGGCTTGGCTGAGGTGGCGGTATTCCAGGCGCGGGCCTGGCGGAACGCACCGTACCAGAGCGGCGAGTAGCCCAGCGCGCTGGCGTTGCCGAGGCTGGAAATATTCTCGATCAGGCCGCCGGAGTAGGTGATCTGAGCGCCGGCTTCGGGGTAGGCCAGCATCATCTGGACGCTGTCACGGACGCGGGTCTGGTAGGCGGCGACGCGGTCGGCGAGGCCGAAGATGTCGCCGAGATTGTTTTCGGGGTGGGCCCCGGCGCGCTGAAGAGATTCCCAGGCGTGCTCGTAGCGGTCGGCGCCCGTGGCCTGGCGGTCGGGCCAGTAGATGGGTTGCTCGAGGTGCCAGAGATAGGTGAAGTGGAGCTTTTCCTGGGCCGCGGCGGGGGCGCCGGCGGCGAGGAGGAGGGCGAGAAGTCGGCGTGCGTGCATGGCCCCAGTATCGCGACGGGGGCGAGAATCACAAGGGGATCGGATGTAGGGCGAAATCCCGGTCAGGTGCAGCCGGCGGCGAACTTGTTGAGGAAGCATTGGAAGTCGTTGGCGGTCAGGTTCGGCGTGCCGGTGGAGGCGTCGCAGTTGGCGTAGCTCTCACCGGCGGCGAACTTGTTCAAGAAGCACTGGAAGTCGTTGGCGGTGAGATTGGGCGTGCCGGTGGATGCATCGCAGTTGGCGTAGCACGGCGCAGGGCCGGCGACGACGGTGAAGTTGGCGCGGGCGTTGTTGGTGAAGACGGCGGCGCCGACGGTGAGGGCGTAGTCGGTGGAGTTGGCGCCGGCGGCGGCGGCGGCGGCGCCCAAGAACTTCAGCGCCTGCGTGGAGCCGGTGGGGCAAGGCCCGCCGAAGGGTGGGCCGAAGTTGCCGCTCGGGCTGTTGGTGAGCGACCCGAGGTTTGAGCCGGTGTATGCCGCGCCGCCCCAGGCCAGGGACCAGTAGATGGTGCCGAAGTCGTCTTCGAAGGTGAGGCGGCCGGCGACGAGATACGACGGGGGAATCAGGTTCTTGAACGTGAAGTCGGGCGTGCACACGGGAGATGTGGAGTTCACGAACGCGGGCGATGCGATGAGCACGCGGTCGCCCGCGGCGAAGTTCGTGACATCGGTGGTCATGTCCTTGACGATGATGGGGTTCAGGCCCGCCGAGTCGCGCACGACGAGTCGGGCGTTGCTGACGAGGTTCTGGAACGAGCTGCGCATCCGGACCTGGATGGCCTGCCTGGTGGTGTCGCCGTTGACTCCGCCGATGACCTGCTCGATCTGCATCAGGTGGAACGAGTCGGTGGGCTGGGCGAGGGCGGAACCGGCGAGCACTGAGATGGTCAGGCCGGTGAAGAATACGAAGTTCGGGTTTTTCATGGGTCTGGTCCTGTGCATGGGGGCGGAAGGCCACCTGCGGCGTGGGGGCCGCAAAGGCTGAATGTCGGCAACGGCCGGCTCCATTGCCAATCCGAACGCGTCAGGAACAGCCCGCCGCGTACTTGTTCATGAAACACTGGAAGTCGTTGGCGGTGAGGGCGGGCGTGGCGGTTGAGCCATCGCAGTTGGCGTAGCTTTCTCCGGCGGCGAAGCGGTTGAGGAAACACTGGAAGTCGTTGGCGGTGAGCCGGGGCGTGGTTGTTGAGCCGTCGCAGTTGGCGTAGCACGGGTCGGTGCACGACGAGGTGGTCGCGGTGACCCGGACGCGGTCGATGTGCCACCCGCGGAACGTGTTGAACGCGCCGTCGCCGGTGTCGAAGCGGAACGCAAGCGTGACGGTCTGGCCAGTGAAGGTGGAAAGGTTGATCGAGGCGCTGGTCCACGAGGCTGCCTCGGCCATGGTGGCGACCGGTGCGCCGTTGACGAGCACTTCGGCCTTGTCCCACCCGGTGAGGTTCTCGGTCTGAAGGGCGTAGCAGAACGAGAGGGTGATGGCGCCGCCCGCGGGGACGCTGGGGAGTACGAGGGGCGGGGCGGTCAGGAGGCCGCTGTTGGTGACGCCGGTGTCGTAGGTGCACTGCGATCCGGTCGTGACGCCGTAGTACGCCGCCTGGGTTCCGGCGCAGGGCGTCCCCGGCGGTGGGCACTGGCCCGTGACCTGCCAGAGACCGGTGGCCGACCAGCCGGCCGGGATCGCGGTATCGAAGTCGACGTCCATGAGCGTGGCGTTGCCGACCGTGCCCACGGGCGCGGAGAAGTACGACGCGGGCGCTGCCTGGGGACGGGTGACGATGGCGCCCTGGTCGCCCTGGGCGGAGAAGTAATACTGGGCCGTGTTGCCGCAACTGAGCGCGGGGAGCGTGGCGCGATAGTCGTTCCCGGTCAGGGGCAGCATGATCTGCTGAGTGAACGGGCCCGCGCCCGTCACGCGGTAGAACATCTTCTGTGTTCCGGGCACGAGGTTCTGCGACCCGGGGATCACGCGAACGGTGATGTCCGTCGGCGTGCCCGGCGCGATGAGGTCGGGCAGGCCGCTGACGACCTGGATGTTCAGGGGCGGCGCGATGCCGGGCGCCACGCCGGTCGCCACCAGCGAGAACACCGCGTCGTTGACCGCCGCGGTTGGGAGGTACCCGTCCTGCACGATGGACGTCGCCATGACCTCGGCCGTCCAGTCGCCGGCGGCGGGGTTCGCAACGAACACGTTTTCCACGGTGTCGACGGTGTTGGGCACGCCGCCGGGGGCCGAAACGTTGGACAGGTTGAGGCCGACGTTGCCCCAGTACTGCACCCCGTTGGGATCGGTCACGCGGAGCGTCAGGTCGTTGATGCGGGTCTGGGCCGCGGCGGGGTTGCCCTTGGGGTCGGGGTAGACCATGGTGAAGGCGACCTGGGGCTCGCCCGCGCCGACGTTGAAGTGGTAGGTCGCGGTCTCGTTCTGGAGCAGTGGCGTGGGTTCGTTGACGATCACGGTCTTGGCGCGGATGTTGTAGAGCGCGTCGAGCGCGGGCATGCCCCAGCCCTGCTTGGCGCGGACCAGCCCGCCCTGGGTGAGCGGGTAGCGATAGGCGGTGTTGATCATCATCGCCTTGGCGGTGGTGGAACGGGGACGGTCGGAGAACACCGACGCCCCGCCGCCAAAGCCGGACCACACGCCTTCGTGCCACATCTGGGAGAGCAGGCCGAAACACCCGGCGGTAATCGGGGTCGCTCCGGATGTGCCGTTGAACACCGTCGTGGAGGCGTCGCCACCGCCGAAGGTGGACGGGATGTTGTCGTAGCAGTTGGCGAGGTCGGGCTTCTGGCGACCGTCGGCCGCGGGACCGAAGCTGGCGCTGGTCCACGCATCGTCGGCCCGGCTAAGAGTGCCCTGCCAGGCGATGCCTCCGACGGAGACGATGTTCTTGGCCCAGGCCTGTGGGCGCGAGGTCATGTTGCCGGTGTTGCTCTGGCTCTGGCAGCTCAGGTAGTCCACCAGGAACAGGTAGTCGTCGGTCTCGGCGGAGATCGTGGAATAGTCGGTGATCTGCGCGCTGCCGACGGACGAGGTCTGGTAGCAGGACTTGAACGCGCCCGCGGGGTTGGTCGCCTCGGTGTTGAACGTCAGTCGCGTCGTCGTTCCGCCGAACTGTGTTGAGAGCGGGTAGTAGCAATACATGCCCTGCGCGGCGTTGGTCACCAGCCCGTTGTAGTTCGGGTTGGCGGGCCAGTTCGCGAAGTTGATGCCATAGCACGCGGACCCGTGCAGGTTGGCCACATCGCCGGCGCTGCCGCCGTGGAGCAGGACGGGCGGGGTCTGGAACGCCTGGTGCGTGGTGCGCACTTCGGTGTCGAACACCTCGCCGCGGACGCCCTGCCCGGTGTAGCCGGCGTTTGAAAGCGTGGGCACCGCGCCCACGAGCTGGCGGACCACGTTCATATCCGTGCCGCCGGGGCCGCCCCAGGGGTCGATGAAGTTGACCTCGTTCATCCGGGCGATCGCGAGCACCTGCGCGGGCGTGAGCGTCGCCTCGAGGCGGTACTGCCCCGGCGTGGTCACCTCGACGATTCCGCCCAGCCGCGTGACTTCTCCCGCGACCGCCTGCTGAGCCGCGTCGCCCCTGGAGAAACACTCGATCGAGTACCGCTTGGCCGCGGCGTCGGGCGCGGCGGAGAGCAGCTCCGCCCGGACGTCGCGCGACATCTTGTACGCCGGGTGGTACGGGCCGACCCAGCGGACGTACGGGAGCCGGGCCACGCTCGCGGCGGTCTTCGCGTCCATGTCCACCACGTGGGTGTGATCGGTCAGAAAGGTTCGCACCGCGCCGCCCATGGAGGCGATGTCACGCCGGAACTCGTCCTGCGGCGGGACGATGAACTGAACCATGTAGGCGCGGCTGCCCGGCCCGGCGCGCCAGGGTTCGGGAACCACGGGCTCGCCCGCCAGGGGATCGAACGAGGCGTACACCAGGCGGACGTCGTACGACGTCGGGAACGCGTTCGCGAACGCTTCGCCGGTGGGGCTGATGGCGTAGAAGTGCTCGATACCGGTCGGACCGGATTCGTCCCATGTCGCCACGAGCTTGGAAGAGTTTGGAACGTGGACCAGCCGGTCCCGTGAGATGGCGCGACTGGAACTGCGGACGACTTGCCCGTGATACGAGACCGTGCCCGACTTGGACACCTGCAGATCCGACGCCGACGCGGCCGAGCCCGCGGCGAAGACAAGAACCGATGCGGCGAGGGTAAGTGTTCTGTGCGGCATGACGTCCCCTGTGTGTGTATGGGGCGCCCTCGCCCCGTGGAATGAGTATCTCAGGTCGCTCGATCAAAGCAAGCCCGATATGACCAGACGGCCCGGTGGTTGCGGGCGCCGCGAGATTCCCGGGCCCTGAAGCCCGATTACGGGCAGCCGGCGGCGTATGTGTTCAGGAAGCACTGGAAGTCGTTGGCCGTCAGGGACGGGTTGCCGGTGGACAGGTCGCAGTTGGCGTAGCTCTCGCCGGCGGCGAAGCGGTCGAGGAAGCATTGGAAGTCGTTGGCCGTGAGCAGGGGCGAACCCGTCGACGCGTCGCAGTTGGCGTAGCACGCCGGGGGTGGAGAGCCGATCGTGAAGTTGGCGTCGGACGCATCGGCGCCGGTGTTGGCGACGGCGTCGCGCGCGGTCACACGGATGCGTGCCTGCGCGGTGTTCACGGCCGGGACGGTCCAGATGAATGAGCCGACGGGCGCCAGGCTGGTCGCGATGGTTGTGGGGAATGTGGCGCCGCCGTCGATCGAGAGGTGCAGGTCCACGCCCGACACCAGGGAGTCGTCGTCTGAAATCCACGAGATCGTGAACTGCTGGCCGGGCGTCAGGGTCTGGCCGCCGTTGGGCGTCTGGAGATAGGCCGTGGGCGCGAGGCCGCCGTTGGGGCCCGCGAGGCCCTTGTGCGCGGGGTAGAGCCGGACGATGCAGTGGATGGCGCCGGCGAGACTGATGATGCTCTGGCAGTTCACGCCGACGGCGGTCTTGCCCGCGGGAAGTGCGGACTGAAAGACCGACAGCGCGGTCGCGTTGGCCGTGGCCGGAGCGGGCGCGCCCGCGGGCAGGCTGGTGTACGTTGGGACCAGCAGGACGTTGTTGCAGAACACCGTGTTGGTGTAGGTGAAGTGGGTGCCGCCGGCCCCGGCGGTGTACGCGGGGATGCGGAACACGGTGTACCCCTGCGACGCCAATGTGGCCGCGGTGTTGTCGCAGATGATGTCCTGGGCTGAGCCGGAGTTGAGCGGCCAGTCGCTGATGATGACCTTGTTGTTGTCCACCATCTGCATCCACATGTCGAGATGCTGGGTGGAGTCGACCGAGGTCGGGAAGGGGTCCAGGAACGTCATGTTCAGCCCCTGGTAGCTGAGCCACGTCGTGCCGATGCTTGCTTCCGGGTAGGAATAGGCGGTGGCCGGCGGGTTGTTCTCGTTGACGATGAGGCGGGTGGCGAAGCCGCGGTTGTTCCCGCCGTCGAGGTGGAAGTTCCCGCCGCCGTGGATGAGCTGGTGCCCCGCGCCGTCGCCGAGCTGGTAGAAGGCCTGCTTGTGGTACGTCTGGGCCCAGAAGTCGGGGCAGACGTCGTCGTTGACCCGCATCGGGCGGTTGTACTTGTGATCGATGATGGCGCGGCAGTTTCCCTCGTAGATGAACCGCGGGCCGTAGTCGCACATCCAGATCGAGTCCAGGGTGCGTGTGGTAAAGATGACATTGGCCATGTTGCAGCCGGCGCTTGAGAGTGTCGTCGTGGCGCTCGTCTGCTGGGCGGCGCTGGCGACGACGACATAGACCTTGCTGGCCGCGTCCACCGTGATGCGCTTGGCCATGTCGGCCTGGACGCCGGTCAGGCCGCTGTTGCCCTGCCAGGAGATGATGATTCCCTCCTGCGGCTCAAACTCGGCGGCGCAGTGGATCGGGCCGATCGGCGGCGGCGTGACGGCGTCGGCACCGCCCTGGCCGAAACCGGGGTGCAGCCGGAGGTACGCGGCCTCGACGGGGGTGGTGGCGCGAGAGACAGGAACGCCCTCGGGATAGATGAGCCGGTCACCCTTGATGACCTGGGCGCTGGCGGTGGACAGAGACAGCAACAGGCCGGACGCGCTCGCGAGGGCGGCGGCGGTATTCATCCGATGCATGCGAAACTCCATGGGTGCCGAGGCAAAGGCGGCCCGGGGCGGTCAGGCCCCGGGCGCCGTGGATTCGAGAGAGGATCAGGTGCAACCGGCGGCGTAGGCGTTGATGAAGCACTGGAAGTCGTTGGAGGTGAGCGAGGGCGAGCCGGTGGAACCGTCGCAGTTGGCGTAGCTCATGCCTGCGGCGAAGGCGTTGATGAAGCACTGGAAGTCGTTGGAGGTGAGCAGGGGTGAGCCGGAGGAGGCGTCGCAGTTGGCGTAGCACGCGGGCGGGGGCGTGCTGCCGACGGCGCCGGTGACGACGAGGCTGAAGCCGGCGTCGGTCACGCCCGAGGGAACCACGCCGACACTGCCGGTGGGGTAGGCGTCGGTGACGACGGTGGTGCCGATGACCTGGACGGTCCAGTTTCCGACCTGGGGATTCAGGAGGAACACGTTCTCGACGGTGTCCACTGTGTTGGCCACGCCGCCGGCGGGGGATGTGTTGCTGGCCGAGAGGCCGTTGTTGCCCCAGTAGACGGTGCCACCCGGTGACGTCACTTTCAGGGTGAGGTCATTGACGCGGTTGGGGAGCGCGACCCCGGTCGGCCGGGGGTCGATGTAGCACATGGTCACTCGCAGCTCCGGCTGGGCGGCGGCGACGACCACGGTGTAGGTCTTGGTCTGGGCGTTCTGGACCGGGTCGTTGGCGTTGACGATGAACGTACGGGTGCGGATGTTGTAGAGATAGCCGAGGTCGGGCATGCCCCAGCCCTGGCGGACGCGGGGGAGGGTTCCGATGGCGTAGCGGAACGAACCGTTGCACATGAGCGCCTTGGCCGTGGTTGAGAAGGGGCGGCTGGCGAAGACGGAGGAGGCACCGCCGAAGCCGGCCCAGACGCCCTGGTGCCACATCTGCATGAGCAGGCCGAAGTGTCCGGCGACGATGGGTGTGGCCCCAGAGGTTCCGGAGAACTCGGTGTAGGTGTTGCCGGTCCAGGTTGTGTGAATGCTGTCGTAGAAGTGTGCAACGTCGGGCTTGATGCGGCCATCCTGGGCCGGGCCGAAGCTCGCGCCGCTGATCACGTCGTCCGCACGGGTCAACGTGTTGTTGTGCTGCACGCCTCCGACGGACACGATGTTCTTCGCCCAGGCCTGCGGGCGCGAGGTCGTGTTGCCGGTGTTGCTCTGGCTCTGGCAGCTGAGGTAGTCGATCTTGAAGAGGTAGTCGTCGACTTCCTGGGAAATCGCGTCGTAGTTCACGATCTGAGCGCTGCCCACCGAGCTGGTCTGGTAGCAGGACCGGTAGATCCCGGCGGGGTCCACGGCCTCGGTGTTCCACGACAGCCGCGTGGGCTGGCCGGCGGTGAACTGGGAGGAACGGGTGTACCAGAAGAAGATGCCCGCCTCGTTCTGAGGAACCATGCCCGTCGCGGTCACGTCGCCGTTGCCGGTGGCGAAGTTGATCCCGTAGCAGGCCTCGCCGTGCGAGCCGCTGCTGCCGTTGGGGCCGTGGTGCAGGGGTCCGTGCCCGCCGCCGGCGATATTCCACTGGATGTGCGTGTCGTTGGCGACGGTGTCGTGCACTTCGCCGCGGACTCCCTGGCCGAGGAAGCCGACGCCGGACAGGATCGGGACCGCGCCGCCGATCTGGCGGGCGATGTCCATGTCGTGACCGCCCGGGCCGCCCCAGGGATCGATCGACCCGACCTCGTTGCGTTTTGCCACGGCGAGGAGTTGGGCCGGGGTCAGGGTTGCTTCCATGCGGAACTGGTCGGGGGAGGTTCCCTCGACGATCCCGCCCAGGCCGGTGATGAAGTCCGCGACGGCGCCCTGCTGGACCGGGCCGTCGCGCAGGCAAGCGATCGAATAGCGCTCCGCCGCGGCGTCCGGGGCCGAGTTCAAAATCTTCGCCCGCAGGTCCGCGGTCAGGCGATAGGCCGGCTCGCACGCGCCGGTCCAACGGACGTAGGGCAGCGCGGAGACGATTTCGCGGGTCGCGGCGTTCATCCGCACGAGGTGTGCGTTCTGCGGGAGATACGCCTCAACCACGCCGCCCAGGGCCGCGATGTCGCGCCGCATCTCGTCGAGCGGCGTGGCGACGAACTGGACGATGAAGAGTTCGTTGTCCGGCGCGGCCTTGAGAGCTTCGGGAACGGCAGGCTGGCTCACCAGGGGATCGAACGAGGCGTACACGAGCTTGATGGTGTTGTCCGCCTCGGCCACCTGCGCGAAGTTCTTTCCGTCGCGGCTGATGGCGAAGAAGCTGGCGGTCTTTCCGGCGGTCACTTCGTCCCACACGGCCACGACGGTGGACGAGCCGTTCATCGGGATCAAACGGTGGTTCGAGATCACGCCCCGTGTCGAATAGACGTTGACACCGTTGAGCTCGAGCGCCGAACCCGACTTGGAGGACCGGGCTGTCAGAGTGCCCGCCCCGCACGCCATCCCGGCGGCGAGCGAGAGTGACAAGGCGAGTGAAACGGTGTGGGTGAAGGTGATGCGCATGATTCCTGCCTTTCGGTGTGTGCAACGGGAGGGCGAACACGTCGACAGACTCACCCTGAACGGGCACGCACGGCGCCGATTCAAGGTGAACCCCGGACCTGTTCCTACAGATTACCTCACCTACCAACCAATGCAATGCGGACTTCCGCGATAACGATCGGTTCCGGCCACAGTCCCACCGCGGCGGCACAGTTCCCCCAGATTCTCAGGGATTGTCCCCGACCGGCTGGGAGGCTCACGAGCAGCCGGAGGCGTACGCGTTGATAAAGCACTGGAAGTCGTTGGCGGTCAGCGAGGGTGTGCCGGTGGAATGGTCGCAGTTCGCGGAGACGAGCCCCGAGGCGTAGGAGTTGATGAAACACTGAAAGTCGTTGGCCGTCAGCGCCGGGGCGGTCAGCGATCCGTCGCAGTTCGCGTAGCAGTCTGAGACCAGGGCTCCGTCGGCGTTGAGGATTCCGTAACCGCGGATGAGCAGCGGGTCGGGGACGCCGTTCTGAACCATGTCGCCGGCGGTGGCCATCAGGTGGAGGCGCATGGCGTCAACGCTCCACCCGGGGCGGGCCTGAGTCAGGCAGGCGACGGCCCCCGCGGCGAGGGGCGTTGAGAGCGAGGTCCCGCTCGCGGTGGCGTACGCCTGCGGATCATCGGGGTGGACGGTGGCGGTGGCGGACCCTCGCGCGAGCACTTCGGGCTTGAGGCGGCCGTCGGCCGTGGGGCCGTCGGAGCTGAACGAGGAGATCTCGCCCGTGTCCTTGACGGCGCCGATGGAGAGCACCTTGAAAGCGTCGGCGGGCACGCCGGAGATGTGGCCGATCTGCGGGTCCGCGTCGTGTCCGGAGTTGCCCACGGCGTTGCAGCAGTGCACGCCGTTGGCGGTGGCCATGTTGACGGCGATGGTCGTCGGCGCCGTGACGCCGTTGAACTGCGCGTAGGTGTACCAGTCGCTGTACACCAGCGATGCCGTAGCGACGTCTCCGCCGTGGCTCTCGATGAACTCGAGCCCGCCGACGTAGTTGTCCTCTTCCACGGGCGTTTCGCTCGTCACATCCTCGGTCTTGCACAGGATGAACGAGGCGTTGTAGGCGGCGCCGACCATGGCCCCGGGCGCATAGGCCCCGAGCGTCCCGAGGATCAGCGTGCCGTGCACGTGCTGACCGGGATCGTCGCCCGCCTCCGGAGCCGTGTTCCCGTCGTTCATCACAAAGTCGTGCTCCGCCACGACGACCAGGGGGTGGCCCGCGGTGTTGAACGCGGCGTGGGCGCGGTTGAACCCCGTGTCCAGGATCCCGATGCGCACGCCCGCGCCGGTGTATCCGCGGGCGTGGAGCGCGACGAGGTTGATCTGGTCGAGTTGCTCGCTCGCCAGCCCGTAGAAGTCGTCTGTGGCGCCCGGCGCGATCACGGCTTCGGGCCTTTCACTCGACCGGCGGCCCCACGCCACCGGCGCGACGCCGCGCACGCACGGCAACGCCCGGATCGCCGCCGCCTGCGCCGGTGTCGCCCGCACGCTGACGGCGTTGAGCCACGCGCTGCTGACGTGGATCTTCGCCCCGGTCGCGGTCAGTGCGGCGGCGTACCTGGGGGACACGGGCAGGTCGGTCTCATCAAAGAGGCCCGGCCGCGTGCGTCGGAGGCGGCGCCGCTGGACCGTCCGGGGATCGGCCGAGGCTTCGAGGTTCGAGATGGCCGCGGAGAGCGCGGCGCGGGAATCGCATCCCTTGTCCTTGAGGTAGACCCAGAGTTTCTCCGGCGCGCGGTCGCCGGCGGGGCCCGGGCCGGCGGCGAGGGCGGCCGCCACGCCCGACAACAGAACTCCGAGAATCATTCTGCCTCCGCTCTCTCTTCCGGGGCGCGGCCGATCAAGGGCAGCCCGCGGCGTACTTGTTCAGGAAACACTGGAAGTCGTTGGCGGTCAGTGATGGGGTGCTGGTGGAGTTGTCGCAGTTGGCGTAGCTTTCGCCCGCGGCGAACCGGTTCAGGAAGCACTGGAAGTCGTTGGCGGTGAGTTGGGGAGCGGTGGTGGAGCCGTCGCAGTTGGCGTAGCAGGTGGCGGGGTTCGAGCAGGTCGTGCCCGTCGCGGTGATACGGACATCGTCAACGTGCCAGCCGCGGGTGGTGTTGGCCACCCCGTCAACCGTGTCGAACCGGAACGCGAGCGTGATGGTCTGGCCGGCGTAGCTGGCGAGGTTGACGGTCTGCGTTCCCCAGGCCGCTGATTCGGGGGCCCGGAACACCGGCGAGCCGTTGACGAGCACCTCGGCCTTGTCGTAGCTGGAGTTGTTCTCGGTGATGAGCGCGGAGCAGAACGACAGGGTGATCTGCCCGCCCGCGGGAATCGACGGGAGCACGATCGGCGGGGCGGTCAAGAGGCCGGAGTTGGTGGCGCCGTTGTTGAAGTTGCACTGGCCGGCGGTCTCGATGCCGTAGTACGCGGCCCAGGGCGCTGCGCACGCCGTGCCGGAGGGTCCGCACGCGATCGTGGTGTTCGAGACGTGCCACAGCCCTGTTGCTGTCCAGCCTGCGGGCAGGGTGGCGCCGAAGTCGGTAGCGGATACGGTGGTGTTGGTGATGGTCCCCACCGCTGTGGAGAACACGTTCGTCGGCGCGTTGGATGGCGAGAATACAGAGGCCCCGCCGTCTCCACTCGCGCCGAAGTAGAACTGCGGGGTGGTGCCGCACAGGGCGCCCGGGAGCGTGGCGCGATAGTCGTTCCCCGTCAGCGGCGTGAGCGTCTGCGTCAGGTACGAGCCCGCCCCGCTCATGCGGTAGTACATGGTCGGGCTGCCGGGAACCACGGCCTGCGAGCCGGGCGTCACGCGGACGGTCATGTCCGTCGGGACCCCGGGCGGAACGAGGCCGGGCGTGCCGCCGGGAACGCTGATGATGAGCGGGGGCGGTGTGCCGCCGACGATGTCGCCGGTCGTGACCAGCGCAAAGCCCTGGGTGCCGGTCGCGACGTTGGTGCCGCGAACGCGGACGGTCCACGTTCCGGCTGCGGGGTTCGCGATGTGAACCTGCTCGGTGCTGTTCTTGGCGTCGCGTGTGCCGCCCGTGGTGGAGAAACCCGTCGCGGTGTTGAACACGTTTCCGAGGTAGGTGCCCGAGGGCCCCTCGACCACGAGGTCCAAGTCGTTGACGGCGGCTTGTCCCGCGCCCGCCGTGGCCGGCGGCTCGGTCCAGGTCAGCGTGATGCGCAGGGCCTGGGTTGAGCCGAGCACGTTGATGTTCGTGACGTCTTCACCGCCGGTGGAAAGTCCGGAGTTGTTTCGAATGTCCTTGACCAGCAGTTTGCGGGCGTCGCCGGGGAAGTAGAGGGCATCGTCGGCCTTGACCCGCCCCCATCCTTCCTGCACGCTGGGATAGCCGGTGGGGACCTGGAATCCGGCCGCGGCGCCGGTCAGGTCCTGCCCGGTGTTCATCAGCGTGGCGCGGATGAGGGCGCCCGAGGGGGTGAAGCCTGAGCCGCCGGCGATGCCCGTGGGGTAGTACCCGTCGGTGTAGTACTGGCGGACGAGCATGGCGGTTCCGGCGATGGCCGGGGAGGCCATCGAAGTTCCGGTGAGCGAGGTGGTCGAGCACGCGGTGCCGGAGGACGACGACTGGGTGGCGCAGCCGGGAGCCCAGATCTCGGGCTTCTGCCGCCCGTCGGAGGTCGGGCCGGCGCCGCCGGTGCAGATGGTGGTCTGCGTGGGGGCATCCTGCGTGTTTCCGACGGCGAGCACGCTCTTGGCGTTCTCCGGGTTCTTCAGCGTGGACTGGTTGGTCACGGCGAAGCAGATCATCTCGTCTTCGTGGTCGTACGACTGGACGTCGACCGCCCGCGCCAGGGCGTCGTACGCCGTCGTGCCGTCATTGCCCCAGCTGTTGGTGTGGATCTTCGCGCCGGCGGCACGCACAAATGTGATGCCGGAGGTAAAGCCCGGCTCGTCCGCCGCGCCGTAGGAGGCCCAGGCGATCTTGCCGAGGTAGGCGACGCCGCGGGTGTTGGCGGTGTTGGCGGAGGCGGGGTCGTCGCCGGCGACGATTCCGGCGACGTGGGTGCCGTGAAGGTCGCCGCCGCCGGTGGATTGCATCGCGACGATCTTGCGGTGCGCGGGCCCGATCGGGGCCGCATCCAGGAACGAGCAGTGGTTGACGTCGACGCGCCCGTCGAGGATGCCGACGATCTGGCCTTCGCCGTGAAGGCCGTTGGTGTAGAGCGGGAACGAGTCAATGGTGTTGCCCTGCACGATCCAGCGCGTGGTGTAGTTGCTGCGCGGCGTGACTTCCGGCCCGGGCTCGACGAACTGCACGCCGGGGATCGACGCCAGCTTCGTCACGTCCGCGTCGTCGATCTCGGTGATGAGCTGCAGGTGCATCCCCGAGGGCTCGGTTTCGCGGATCACCGCGCCGGGGATCGACCAGACCGCGCGCTCGACCAGGCCGCCGTCAACGCCCTCAAACGTCGTGATCACGACGACGTCCCGGCCCTTGCCCCGCAGCGCCAGCCGTTCCGGCGTGACGTAGGGACGCTTGCCGAGCTCGGGGTCGAGCTTCCACTCGGCGCGATACTCGGCGTGCCAGCGGATGAAGGTAAGGGCCGACACGGCCTTCTCGTCGGCGCCGTCGAGCCGGACGATGTACGCGTGCTCGGGCAGGTAGTCGCCCACGCGGATTCCGGCCGCGGCCATCGCCGCCCGCCGCGAGGGGGTCATCGGCCCGTCAAGCTGCACGACGAACCGGCTGCTCGGGGAGCTGTTTCGGATGGACTGGGCCAGAGACCTGGCGGCGGGAGCGGCAGTGCCGACCTCGCCGGTTCTCAGGTAGAGCCGCATGGGGTCGAGGGGCGCGGCCTCGGGCCCGGCCAGGACAGGAACGGCGAGTCCGGCGCACGCCCACACGCTCACGATACGGCTCGACTTGGTCATGTAAACATTCCTCGTTGAAGCAGATCAAGGTCGGCGAGTTGCCCGGCGAGAACCGGCCATACAGCGTAACGGTCCGCCGAGAGAATCCAAGCCAAATCAACCGCGGGGCAACCCGAGATCTGCCCTGTCTTGGGCCAGAATCTCGGATTGCCCCGCGAGAACGAATCAGTCGCGGATGGTTATGGACATCCGTTCGCGAAGGCGTTGAGGAAGCACTGGAAGTCGTTGGACGTCAGACCGCCCGTGCCGTCGCAGTTCGCGTACGGCGAGCCGGACGCGTAGGCGTTCAAGAAACACTGGAAGTCGTTGGACGTCAGGCCGCCCGTGCCGTCGCAGTTCGCGTAGCACGACGCCACGGTGAGTGTCGCCGGCTGGCTGGTCGCCACGTCGCAGGCGTTGTCGGCCACGCAGTCATAGGAGCCCGCATCGGCGGCGGTCACCGAGGGGATGGTGTACGTCGCGGAGAAGGCGCCGGCGATGAACACGCCGTTTTTCCGCCACGCGTAGGTCGGGGCGGGGTTTCCGGAAGCGACCACCGTGAAGCTCGCGGGAGACCCGACGGGGATGTTGAGCTGGTTGCTGGGGTTGGTGGTGAAGGCGGGGCCGACGTACACATCGAGGGCGACGGCGGCGCTGGTGACGCTGCTGCAGCTGTTGGTGGCGACGCAGTCGTACGAGCCGGCCTGCCCGACGTTGACGGACGGGATGTTGTAGGTGGAGCTGGTCGCGCCCGGGATGTTGACCGTGTTGCGGCGCCACTGGTAGGTGGGCGTGGGGTTGCCGGTTGCCACGAAGGTGAACGAGGCGGGGCTTCCCTGGCAGACGGTCACCGGGGAGGGGTTCTGCGAAATCTGCGGGCACACGGGCGCGCCGGTCGAGGTGACGCTGAGGCGGTACAGCTGGGTTTCCGCCGGCGTGTTCGATTCGGTCACACGGACGTAGTACGTACCCGCGACCGAGATGGCGACGCCGGACACGGTCTCGGCCACGCCCGCCACCTGGGTGTCGGACGAGCCCAGGACGGTGGTGCCGTTGGTTCCGAGGATCGCGACCGCCAGGTTGGCCATGGCGAGGGCGTTGACGTTGGCCGTCGCGCCGCCCTGGGGTCCTTGCAGATAGGTGGTGCCGACCGGCGTTACCGTCGCGGAGACGGTGCAGGAGCCGGCGACGGTGAACGACCAGAAGTCCGACTCGCCGTCGGCGTCGATCGAGAGCAGGGCCGCGTTGGCCACGGCGGGCGACGGGATGGTCCCGAAGTTGATGGTGCCCGGGATGGCCAGGGCGCCGATCGAATCGGCCACGCCGAAGGTGTTGTTATCCTCGAACGGATCGCCGTAGTGGCGCTGGGCCGCGCGGATGTCGTCCTGCTGCGGGCCGTCGAAGTTGGTATTGAGGAACGCCTCCATGAGCTTGGAGTTGTTCGTCGGATCGACGTGATTCAGCCCGAGCCCGTGGCCGTGCTCGTGCGCGATGGTGTTGCGCAGGAACAGGAACGAGGGCGACCCGCTCTGCCAGCTTTCGGCGGTGTCGAGCACCATGTCGCCGGTGGCGGGGAAGTAGTTGTACGCCAGGATGCCGTTCACGCCGTCGATGGTGTGGCCGCTGTAGCGGAGGTCGCCGCGAAGACCTGCCGCGCCCGCCGAGTTGGGAAATGCCGCGCCGTCGTCCCAGTCATTGCCGCCCACGGTGACGCGGGTGTAGCTCAGGCCGCACAGGGCCTGCCAACGCGCGAACATCGACACGTATTGATTGATCCACGCCGTGCGGCCGCCGACGGCCGCGAACTTTGCATCCATCTGGGCAAACAGGTTGCTCGGCGACACGGGCTCGCCGGCGCCGCCGGAGATGCTCAGGCCGTCTGGAACGAAGCTCCAGGTCAGAGCCCGCGGCGAGCCCTGGGCTCCGGACCACCGGGTGTTGAGCTGGTAGTCCGTCGCGCCGAAGCGCTGCAGGTTCAACTGGTGCACGATCTCCTCGACTCGCCGGGCGTAGATCGGGTCGGTCCCCACGGCGAAACACGCCACGGCGGGCGCGACGATTTCCTGGCTGGGGGTCTTCGTCGACAAAATGGGCTGGAAGACCGGCTGCGCGACCGCGGTCGCTGCCAAGAGACCAGACCCGACAATGACACCCACAACGGCTGAACGCTCGCGCTTCATTCAAATCTCCTGATGAAAATCGGTGCTCCCGCCAGGCGCGGGCCCGCCGCACCATCTTGCCATATTTTCCGGTACTGTCCAGACCCTGACCCAAGAACCCCGCCGAATACCGGGCGGGCCCCAGCTATACGCTCCCCGGCGAAATGGGATGCTGGAGATTCCGAGGACTCGGTGTTTACCCTAGTGCGCCCTCGTGCCGCGATCCAGCTCCGCTTCTGGAACTGAGTTATGGAACCCTTCTCCCGCCTTGCCGTTGCGCCCGCGTCCGTTGTCACCCTCGGTTCGTGCGATTCGGGTGACACACTGGGCTGGACCCGGGAAGACGCCCTGATTCGCACCGAGGCCAACCGAAATCGTCTCGCCGAGCTCCACCAGCTTCTCTGGGCCGAGAACACCCGCTCCGTCCTTATTGTTCTCCAGGGCATGGACACTTCGGGCAAGGACGGCGTCATTCGTTCGGTGATGACCGGCCTCAACCCGCAGGGCTGCACGGTCACGTCGTTCAAGAAGCCCGTCGGCGAGGAGGCCGACCACATGTATCTCTGGCGCATCGCCAGGGCTTTGCCCGCGCGCGGCGACATCGGCCTCTTTAACCGCTCACACTACGAAGATGTGCTCATCGTCCGCGTGCACGAGCTTGTTCCCAAGCGCGTCTGGAAGGATCGCTACGACCAGATCAACGACTTTGAACGCCTCATCGCCGACAACGACACGACCATCCTCAAGTTCTTCCTCCACATCTCGAAGAAGGAACAGAAGGAACGCCTCGAGGAGCGGCTCGCGGACCCGGCCAAGAACTGGAAGTTCTCGCCGCAGGATCTCGAAGAGCGCAAGCACTGGAACGAGTATCAGCAGGCGTACGAGGATGTCCTCTCGAGGTGCTCCACCACGCACGCGCCGTGGTACATCGTTCCCTCCGACCGCAAGTGGGTAAGGAACCTCGTGGTGTCGTCGGTCATCGTCGAGGCGATGGAGAAGCTCGACATGAAGTGGCCCAGGCCCGCCTTCGATCCGAAGTCGATCGTGGTTGAGTAGCGCCGCCGTTACGGGCAACCCGCCGCGAACGCGTTCACGAAGCACTGGAAGTCGTTGGCCGTGAGCGCTGGGGTTCCTGTGCTTCCATCGCAGTTGGCCCGGGCTCGCTTGGCGGCGAAACCATCCATGAAGGCCTGGAAGTCGTTGGCGTTGAGACCCCCGCTGTCGTCGAAGTCGGCGTAGCAGTTCACAATGGGGACCGACCAGGCGCCTCGCCCCTGTGTGCCCACGATGATCCGGTGGCGCCCGGTCTCCACGAGGAGGTCGATGACGCACGCGTTGGGGAGACCATCGCCGTACGTGCGCCAGCTGAGACCTTCGTTGATCGAGCGGTACAGGCCCGCATCCGTCCCCGCGTAGATCACCGGGCCCGGGCCGCGGCCGTCGATGCCGATGACGTTGACCGGCACATCAGGGAGCGCCGCGCTGAGCGACTGCCACGTCGCGCCGGCATCCCTGGAACGCCGGATCTGCGGCTGGCCGAAGAACGCCGTGGCCAGGTACACGGTCCTCGGATCGACCGGATCCACCGCGAGTTCACGTGTCGTCCGCGGCCATCCCGGCACGCCGCTCAGCCGCAGTTGAAACGTGGCGCCGCCGTCACTCGATGACAAGATCCGCCCGTCGTTGGTCGCGGCGTAGACAAACATCGAATCCGTCGGCGCGACCGCCAGGGTCCGGATCGCCGCCGAGCCGCCACCGGTCAGGTCCGGGCTGAGCGCGGAGAACGAGGTTCCGCCGTTGGTCGAGACGAAGACGCGTTCGGTTCCGTAGAGCATCCGTTGCGGATTCGCCGGATCGATGAGGTACGGCGGGAGAAAGCAGTTTCGCCCGGTCAGGCCTGTCCCAACGGTGCTCGTGCTCGTGCCGCCATCGGTTGATCGATACAGCGCGCCGGTTCCCTGGCTCTCGGCAAACACCCGCAGGGGGTTGGTCTGATCGACCTGCGTCCATCCGCCGTCGCCACCGGCAAAGCTCGTCCATGTCTGGCTGGCGGCGTTGCGCAGGTGCGTCCCGTTGTCCTGCGTACCGCCGAAGACTCCGACGTCACTGGTCGGGTGCGTCGAAAGACCGGCGTAGAACTGAATCGTGCTCAGCCCCGTGTTGAGGTTCGTCCAGCTTGTGCCCTGATTGGTCGAGCGGTGCACGCCGCCGTCGTCGCCCGCGAGAAGCCTTCCCGCGGCGTCAAAGACGATCGCGTGCAGGTCCACGTGCGGGGGCGTCACCGTGGACACCGACGACCCGGCGTTGGTCGAACGGACCATGCTGAGCCCGCCGAAGAAGACGGTGTCCGGGTTTGTCGGGCTCACGGCGACGCACGAAAGGTACCAGCCGTACGTCGCTTGGATGCCCGCGACCGCGGTGGGTTGCCACGTCGCTCCTCCGTCGCTCGTCCGGACCGCCGCCAGGGTGGACGCACCGCCACCCGTTGGGTCGCTCTGAAGAGCGACCAGCGCGTACAGCCGCGAGGGCGACGTCGGCGCGATCGCGATGCTGATGCGCCCGACGTTGACGTTTGGGAAGCCGCCGGCCAGTTTTGTCCACGAGTCTCCGCCGTTGACAGACTTGTACACGCCGTTATCCGGCGAGCCGAAGATGGACCCGATCGCCGCGTAGAGCACCTGTGAGTTGCCCGGCTCCATCGCCATGTCTGTCGCGTCGAGGCCGGGCAGGCCCCCGGCGAGCTGCGCCCAGGTGTGGCCGCCGTCGGTCGAGCGGAACACGCCGCGAGGCCCTGTGGCGCCTGGGTGCCCCTTGGCGGCGGCCATTTCAGGAAACCCGCCGGCCCGCGTGACGCAGGCGAACACGACCTGCGGGTTGGCCGGGCTGACCAGCAGCTTTGAAATGCAGCGCCCGGCGAAGGTGGACTCCCCCCACTGTTCCCATGTGTCGCCGCCGTCGGCCGACTTGTAGATGCCGAGCCCGTACCGGCTGTGATTGGCGAAGTTGGCCTCGCCGGTGCCCGCGTAGATCGTGTTCTCGTTGGTCGGGTCGAGCGCGAGCGAGCCGATCGCCGTGGTCGGCATGAAGTCCGTTAGCGGTTGCCACGTCGAGCCGCCGTCGGTCGTTCGCCACACGCCACCGTCGGCGCCGGCGACGAAGTACCGGTTCTGGTTGGTGGGCGAGCAGGCGATCGCGCTGACGCGCCCCGTGGTTCCTCCGAACCCGGTCGCCGGCGAAGGGCCGAGGGAGACGGCGGTCTGCGCTGCGGTGACGGATGCACTCCCGGCGATCGCGATCAGCCACGTGGCCCGGCGCGTTCGAGGGTGATTCACTTCGCGCCCTCCCCTTGGTCCCGGGCTTCAAACGTCAGTGTGGCCGTGGAGAGCACCCACGCCGGCTCGCCGGACTTCGGGTTCTTCACTTCGGCCAGATGCCGCATCTCCAGGCGCCACTCGCCCGGCCGAGACAGCTTGAAGTGCCCGATCGCGCTCGCGTTGGCGGTGAACTCTTCTCGCTCGCCAGTCGGCACGTGTGTCGCGACCAGTTTCGCGCCCGGCACCTTTCCATCGCCCGCATATACGACGACGGGCACATCGCTGCCGATGCCGACGCCCGTCGGGTCGAACACCGGCCGCAGCTCCACCTGCTGCCCGGTCTTGCTCGTCACGTTCGGCGACTGCCCGGGCTCTGATTCCCCCACGCGGATGATCGTTTTGACTGATTGGTGGACCCGAACGGGTGCGCCTTCCGGGGGCGCTTTGATGTCCGTTCTGCCCGCGACGAGCTTGGCGAACGCGGCGCCGTCGAGCGTTACCGTCCTTGGCTTGAAGTCCACGCCGACCACGGCCGCGCCGCTGGTGGCGAGTCGAAGCGTGCCCGCGGCCGCGTTCTCATCGGCCCGCGGCGCGCGATCGGAGTTTTCCTGCGTTCCCGCGATCCGGTGCATGGACCACAGCACGCGGTCGTCGTCCCAGGCCACGTCGGCCGCGCCGGGCCTGGCATCGGCCAGTTTCAGCGTGACGACATCGCCCGCCTTCGCTGAATAGGTGGACGGCGCCAGCCGCGGCAGATCCTGCGCCGTCGCGGCACCGGCCCACCACGCCAGAACACACAACGCGTGTCGGGAGCACTTCAGAATCATCGGCGCAGCTTATCCCGGGCGGGCCAATACACAAGCCCTCTCGCGAACTGGCCTTTGCTCGGCCGCGTTTCTTACTTCGCGACGCCGTCCCTCTTCGCCAGGCGCTTGGCGACCGCGACGCCCGAACTGAGCGCCCCTTCCATGTAGCCCACGAACTTGTAGCACGTGTGCTCGCCGGCGATGTGCAGTTTGCCGCCCATGTGGGCCTTGGCCATCATCGGGCCCACGCTCGTGACCTGGCCCGGGGCCGGGAACGAATAGCTCGCGCCCGTCCACGCTTCCTTGGGCCAGTCCATGTAGCGCGTGGCGACCTTCTGGTCCTTGAAGCCGGGATAGAACGACTCGTACTGCGCGCTGAACGCGGCCTCGCGCTCGTCCTTGCTCATCGCGAGAGCCTTCTCCACCATCGGCCCGCCGGAGAAGCCGGTCATGCACGCGCCGCCGTTGGTGTCGTCCACCGCGCCCTGCGCATCGGTCGCGTCCCACGTTTGCTGGACGTACCCGTCGGACAGCGCGTACTGGCTCAGCTTGGGCTTGTTCTGCTCCCAGAACCGCGTCTTCACGTGCGCCAGCCACTTGGTGTTCAGCCCCATCTGCGGGTTCATCGCCGCGGGCAGGCCGGGGTTGAACTGGATTTTCTTCCACGTCGTCGGCGGCACGGCGAGCACGACGTCGTCGCACTCGAGCGTCCGTCCATCCTTTGCGGTCACCACGATGTTCTGCCCCTTGATCGCGATCTCGGTCGCCGGCAGCTCGGTCGTCAATCGCCCGGACCCGATTCCCTCGGCCAGTTTCCGAGAGAGCTGATCGTTGCCGCCCTTGCAGCGGTAGACCTCGCTCTCGGTCCAGTACTTCTCAAGGCCGCCGCCCTTGACGCACGCCAGCTGCCCCAGCAGCGACTGCTTGCCCGCATCCTGGCCGTTGTCGCTCGTCTGGTTGATCCACATCGCCCGCTTGCACAGCGCGCTGGCTTCGAGCTTCTCGATCCACGCCGCGGTGTTCATCGCGTCCAGCTTTGCGGCTTCCGGCGCGTTCCACGGCTCGTCTTCCGGCACCGCCGCGGCCATCTCGTTGAGCTTGTTGAGCCCCTCCTCCATCTCCTCCCAGATCTTCTTTCCCTCTTCCCACGAGAGCTGCTTCCCGTCGATCACCACCGGGAACTCCGCGCCTTCCTCCTCTTCGGTCACATCCAGCCATTCGAACCCGAAGAGCTTTCCATAGTTCATCCACGAGGGATGGTTCGAGCCGACCAGCTCCGCCCCGCCCTCGATGTTCCGGCCCTTGATGTACTCGTTCTTGTTCGCGGCATTGAACGACAGCACGCGCCCGCCCACGCGGTTGCGGGCTTCGAGCACGGTCACGTCATAGCCCGCGGCGTTCAACTCGTGCGCGCACGCGAGGCCCGAGAAGCCCCCGCCGATGATCACGACCCGCTTCTTCGAATCCCTCCCCAGCCTGGCCAGCCCGGGCGTGCTCGCCATGAGCAGGCCCGCCGTCGCCGCCAGCGTGGCCTTGACGAACTGGCGCCGCTCCACGGGAGTGGCGACCGTGCCGTACCGGGAGTTCAGTATCGAGTAGATCGATCGCGACATCGGGCACCTCCAAAGATTGGTTTCACCTCAACAGACCCAGCCTACCGCCGGCGCGGCGTTCATGCCAAAGCTCAGTAGCCCGTCAGCCACATCGGCACCTTGAACCGCCGGTCAAACTCCTCGTCGAGCGTCGGCGCGATGGAGCTCAGGCTCTGCCCCGAGCGGCCCTTGCTCATGAAGAGCAGGCCGCGATCAAGCTCGGCCTTGCCGCCATCAAAGAGCGAGCCGCGGTTGCCGGACTGCTTTTCTTTTACCTCCAGCTCGCGCATCCGATCGAACGAGCTCAGCTCCACCGCCCGGGCCAGGCGCGCTGCGTCGACCGGTTCGCCGAGGAACTCGATCATGCGTCGCAGCTCCTTCGGCGCGTCGGCCTTCAGGTCCTCGTACCGGACGAGGAGCATGGGGAATCGCCGCTGGATGAGCCACGTGGAAACGTTCTCCACCCACGTGCCGAATCCCATCTTCGCGATCGATGGGTCACCGCCGCCCTGGATGAAGTTTCGGGCCATGAACTCGTCGGTCCACGGGGCCTCGGGGTCGCGGAGGCGGTAGAAGTTGATCAGGCTCAGCACCACATCCCTGGGATGGCGGACAACATAGATCGCGCCGGCGGTCCGCTCGACATGCGGCATCTTCGGGCTCAGGACCCAGTGTGTCTTGACCAGCATCGGCCCCTCGCCCGCGACCGGCAAGGGGTCCTTGAGCACATCCGGAATGCGTCGACCCAGCGCCGCACTCTCCGTCAGTTCGCCGTACAGGTAGTGGTACAGCAGAAACCGCACCCACGTGTTACCCGACTTCGGATACGAGGCCAGCCAGTGAATCTTCATTGTCGATCCCGGCACCGCGAGGGCAAAGCGCGGCGCGCCGCTCTGGCGGCGCGCCGCGGATAGTGAAACCTTATTCGTCGTTCGTCGGACCGACCGCCACCAGCCACAGCTTCATGAAGCTCATGATCTGCTGCTTGGTCAGCTTGTTCGCGTTGAGCGAGTACGTCACCTTGCTCTGGCTCGGGGCGTCGCTCCCCGCCAGCGTGTCGACGTAGCTGATCCGCCCCGTCAGGCACGGGACCGTGTTGTCCACGGCGAAGAACGCGTCCTCGTCGCTCATCTTCTCGAACGCCGCGGCCTCGCCGCCGCCCTTCTTGTACTTCTCTTCGTTGAACCGGAGGTTGAACTCGTAGTAGCCCTTGCCGTTGGTCTTGCGGTCCGGATCCTCAACCCACTTGATCGAGCCGGTCACCACGTCCGTGACGTCCGTCCCGTCCATGTTGTAGCTCATGCGGATGCCGTCGGTGAACCAGTTGCCCGTTTCGTAGTCGTAGTCGAGGCGGCCGTTGACCGTCGTGCTCGGGTACGTTTCGGCCGGCCCCTTGGCCAGGACCACGCCCTCGAAACGCATGGGGTCGGACTTCTTGACGACGATCTGCGTCGTCTTGTTCCCGATCACGCGCTTGTAGGTGTACTGCGCGAGCCCTTCCTTCTTCTCCGCCTTGCCCACGAGCCGGCCCGCGAAGCGGTCCACGAACGCCGGCGCCCGGCCGACCGCATCGATCGCGATGCGCAGCGGGCTTTCCTTGGCGGTGCCGCCCGCGAGGTTGTAGGCGCCCGTCGCCGTGTCGATCGGCATGGTCCCCGCCCACTTGCCGACGACCTTCTTCTGCTTGAGGTCCTTGGGGTTCAGCACGGCCAGGTCGATGCTGTACGTGACCAGTGCTTCCTGCTTCTTGCTCGCGATGATCTTGGAGTACAGGTTGGGCTGGCGGGTGATCGTGCCGGAAAACTCCGTCGTCTCCGCGACCTGCAGCGTGAACTTGTACGTGTCCTTGGCGCCCAGAGCCGGCGAGTTCGCCTTCAGGCCGCCCGTGGTGTCCATGTTCGTCCGGGTCTGGAAGTCGATGTCCATCGTTCCCGCGATGATCCCGTCCTTCGTGATCGTGTTGTCCTTGGCGTCCTGCGCAACGACGACCGATCCCGCGAACGCGACGACCGCCGTGGCCGGCATGACAAAGGTCTTGAACCAACCCATTTCAGTTCTCCCTCGAGCGGGGGTGCGATGATTGATCCGCGCGGATCAATCGGGAACCAAGTGTACGCGAGCGCCGTACCGACTCTCGGCCGGGTTCCCGGCCTGTCTCTTCCGGGGTTGCTCACGCAACAGACATCCTGTCACCGTCCAAACCGCCACACGGTTCGGACATTGCTCGCGCCGGTTTCACCCGCGTTCGCGGCACCGGCGCCGGAGGTTGTCTCATGCTCGCACGATGCTCGCTCGTCCCGCTGGCGTTCGCCTCGGTCGCCCTGGCCCGACCCGAAATCGGGCCCGAGTCTTTCTCCGGCTCTGAGACCAGAATCAGCTTCGACTCGCTCACAGGCGGCACAAGTGTCAGCTTCGGCGAAGTCGTCGAGAACCAGTACGCCCCGCTCGGCGTTGTTTTCGTCAACCCCAACTACCAGAACCGCGCCAACGCCTGGCCGAGCAGCGCCACCCCTGGCCACTCACTTCCCAACTCCATGTTTGTCGACCAGGATGGGAGCATCACCGTCGGCGTGCCGCCGCTGCAGGTGAACTTCGCGGTCCCCGTCAACCGTGTGGGCATGTTCCTCTCCGGTTCGCTCAGCACGACCTACACCCTCCGGGTCTACAGCGCCACCGGCCTCCTTGAAACCCTGACCCGGCCCGGCATCACCACGCCTTCCACAATCACCCCGCCTTCCACGTACATCTACCTCGGCATCGAGCGGTCCGAACGCATCGTCCGCTGCGAAGTCTCCGCACGCCGCCCGTTCCCGGGGCCGGGACAGTCCAACTTCTTTGTCGACGATGTCCAGTTCGAGCCCTGGCCGCGGCCGTGCTACGCCAACTGCGACGGGTCCACCATCGCGCCGGTTCTCACCGCCAACGACTTTCAGTGCTTCATCAACGCGTTCGTAAACCAGCAGCCGTACGCCAACTGCGACGGGTCAACTTTCCCGCCCGCGTTCACGGCCAACGACTTCCAGTGCTACATCAACCGGTTCGCGGGAGGGTGTACCTGACCACACCCGTGCCTCTCGCGCCTGCGGGAGCAAGCGAATCCGTGTTGTGACGCCGGCCCCCCGGTCATACGGGGGGCCGGCTGTTTACTTGTACGTCATCCCCAGCTCGTGCATCAGGAACGCGAACCGGTCCGTGTGCCGCTCGATGCGCTGGGACAACGACGACCCAATCCCGTGCCCCGCGTTCGCGCTCGTCCGCAACAGCACCGGATTCTTCGATCCCCCCGCCTCGGCCACCGCCTGCAGCCGCGCGACCATTTTCCGCGACTGCATCGGATCGACACGCGGGTCGTTCGCGCCCGTCATCATCAGGACCGATGGGTACTTTGTTCCGTCCTTGACATGGTGGTACGGCGAGTACGCGTACATCGCGTCAAAGAGCTTCTTGTCCTTGACCGTCCCGAACTCCGTGATGTTGAACTCCCCGTTGCTCGAGAGCTCCACCCGCAGCATGTCGTAGATCCCCACGTGCGAGATGCACACGCGGCACAGCTCCGGATGCTGCGTGATCGATGCGCCCATCAGCAGCCCGCCGTTGGAGCCGCCCTCGATCGCCAGCTTCTCCGGGTTCGTGTACTTGAGCTCGATCATTTTCGCCATGCACGCGGCGAAGTCGTCGAACACATTCTGCTTCTTCTCCAGGTACCCCTGTCGGTGCCAGTCGTCCCCGAACTCGCCCCCGCCGCGGATCGACGCCAGGACGTACACGCCGCCCTGGTCCATCCACAGCCGCAAAGGCTCCCGGAACGCCGTGGTCTCCACGACTCCGTACCCGCCGTAGCCGTAGACCAGCGTCGGGTTCTTCCCGTCCAGCTTCGTGTCCTTGCGCCTCAGAATGGTCAACGGCACCTTCGTCCCGTCCTTGCTCACGGCCGTCTCGCGGACGACCTCGCAATCAGAGAAGTCCGCCGGCGACTTCTTCGCCAGCTTCGTCTTCCGCGGCGTCACATCGCTGAACCCCACCTGGTACCACGCCGGCGGCTCCGTGAAACTCTCGATCTGCATCAGCGCGTTCCCGTCACTGAGCAGCTCCACACCCCCGACCGTCGAGAACGGCGGCAGCGAGATATACGCCTCGACGTCGCCCCGCACGTTGAACATCTGCACCTCGGAGACCGGCCCCTTGTGCCCGATGGCCCAGAGATACGACGGGCTCCTCGCAAAGGTGTCGATCACGAAGTCCTGCTCGGGCACGATGAACTGCGTCGAGGCCAGGTCCCCCATCGCCACGGGCATGATCCCGATCTTTCCCCTGGGCGAGTCCTTGAGCGACAGCAGCGTGAGGTACGGCCAGGAGCCGCGCAGCGTCGCCTGCGTGATGCGGTCCTCAAACTTCGTCACCTGCTTCCACGTGCCGCGATCGAGGCTGAAGGCGTCCGACGGGACGCGGATGTAGTGCGCAAACTCGCCCCCGTCTCCGTTGGCGACCTTCGCGAGAACGTACTTCCCATCGTCGGTGGTCGAGAGTTCGATCTCCGCCACTTTCGGGAACTCCTTCCCGATTTCGTACGAGTCGTTGTCCGGCGGCGTGCCGAGCAGGTGGTGGTACACCTGCTGGTAGAAGTCCATGTCCCGGCCCTCGCGCTCGCCCTTGTGCGGGTAGCGCGTGTAGTAGAACCCCGACCCGCCCTCGCTCCACGCGAGGCTCCCGCCGGCGGTGCCGCCGTTGACGCGCGTGATCACATCGTCGTACTTGGTCCCCGAAGCGGTGTCGTAGATGTGCACATCCCCGCTCTCGCTCCCCCCGGCCGACATCGAGATCGCCACCGTGGTCCCGTCGGGCGAGGGCACGTACCAGTCGATCGATGTGCCGCCGGTCTTGTCAATCGTGTTCGGATCGACGATCACCCGTTCCTTCTCCGGCTCATCCGCCGAGGGCATCACCACCAGCATCGGCTGCTGCTTGGGCGGCTGGTGCTTGAGCGCGAAAAGCTGCCCGCCCCTGAACTTGAGCGCGTCGTAGTCGGGCGACTCATCCGCGAGCAGCGCCGTGATTCTCTCCCGGATCTTCGTCGCGTCCTTGACGCCGTCGAGGTACTTGCGCGCGTGCGCGTTCTGCGCATCGCTCCACGCCTTGACCTCCTTGTCGTTCCAGTCCTCCAGCCAGCGGTAGTCGTCCACCACCTTGGTCCCGTGGTAGACGTCCGTCACCGGCTTCTTCGCCGTCTTGGGCGCCTGGGCGTACCCCGCACCGGCCATCACCAGCACCGCGCACACGACTGTTCGCTTCAGCATCGCAGGTCCCTCGGTTTGTTCGAGAAGGAGTGTACGTCCCCAGCGCCCATCGCTTCCGCTTCGCGCCTCAAGCCGGCGCTGTTCACACGGCGCCGCCGCGCGCTCGGCTCAATCGCGCCGGCGACCTGTCCGGCCCGGGGAATCTGCTATTCTCGCCCCATGTCCTCCCACCGCCTCCCCACCGACACCGACAACGGCCTCCTGCTCATCATCAGCGGGCCCTCCGGCGTCGGGAAAACCACGATCACCCGCGGCGTCGAGCGGGGCATCCCCGGGGCGGTCTACAGCGTCTCCCACACCACGCGACCGCCCACGCCCAAGGAAGTCGAGGGCGTCGACTATCACTTCGTTTCCGATGAAGACTTCGAACGCACCCGCGCCGCCGGACAGTTTCTCGAATCCGCCGGCGTCTACGGCAAAAAGTACGGCACTCCCCGCGGCCCCGTCGAAGAGCACCTCCGGCGCGGCCGCCTGATGATCCTCGAGATCGACGTCCAGGGCGCCATCCAGGTCAAGGCCAAGATGCCGCACGCCTTCGGTCTCTACATCCTGCCCCCGAGCGATGAAGAGCTGCTGCGCCGGCTGCGCGATCGCAAACGCGAAGACGCCGCCAAGATCGAGCAGCGATTCAACGCCGCGAAAGAGGAAATCGCCGCGGCCAAGTCCTGCGGGGTGTTCGATGTCTTCCTCACCAACGACAAGCTTGAAGACACCATCCTCGCCGCCGTGGAGCGGGTGAACAGCGAGCGGACGAGGCGGAACCGGGCCACCTGAACCGGGAACCGCACGGCGTTGAACGCCCCGTCCACCGGAGCGGCGCCCGGCCGGTCACGTCGCCCCCTTGCCATCCACCGGCCGCATCATCGGGAACAACATCACGTCGCGGATGGTCCGCTGATTCGTCAGCACCATCGTCAGCCGATCGATCCCGAGCCCGAGGCCCCCCGCCGGCGGCATGCCGACCTTGAGCGCCCTGATGAAGTCGTCGTCGAACGTCCGGAACGTCTGCTCCTCATCGTCGATGCCCTTGAGCTGCTCGCGGAACTTCGCCTCCTGCACGTCCGGGTCGTTCAACTCTGTGTAGTGCGGCGCGAGCTCCATGTGCGCAATGAACAGGTCCGCCCGCTCCGCCACCGCCGGATTCCCCGGCTTCGGCCTCGTCAGCGGCGAGAGCGCCGCCGGATACTCGGTGATGAACGTCGGCCTCGACGCGTCGATCGACTTCTCGGCCACCTCCTCAAAGAGTTCGTTCACGATCAACACGTCGTCCATCTTCGCGGCAGCCTCCGCCGACACGACGTGCCGCTTGATCGCCTCGGCCCGCGCCGCCTTGGCGTCGCTCATCGGGAACCCCAGCGCCTTGTGGAACAGCTCGGCGTACGTCACACGGGCAAACGGAGCGCCGTAATCGATCACCAGCTCGCCGAAGGGCAGCTTCAGGTCCGGGCTGCTGGGCCCGGCCACCATTCGAGCGCACGCCCGGACCACGTCCTCCGTCAGCCGCATCACGCTCTCGCAGTCCCCGAACGCCTCGTACACCTCCAGCATCGTGAACTCGGGATTGTGCTGCTTGTCCAACCCCTCGTTCCGGAAGTTCCGGTTGATCTCGTAAACCCGCGGCAACCCTCCCACGAGCAGCCTCTTCAGGTACAGCTCCGGCGCGATCCGCAGATACAGATCGATGTCGAGCGCGTTCATGTGCGTGGCGAAGGGTCGGGCCGCCGCGCCGCCCGCCAGCGTCTGCAGCATCGGCGTCTCAACCTCCTGAAAGCCGCGCGAATCGAGAATCCGGCGGATCTCCGACACGATCATGGACCGCGTCCGGAACACGCGCATCGTCTCGGGCGTCGCCCAGAGGTCGACATACCGCTGCCGATACCGCAGCTCGACGTCGCTCAGCCCCGCGTGCTTCTCCGGCGGCGGCACCAGGCACTTGGCCGCGGGCGCTAGCGCGCTCGCCCACACCGTGGTCTCGCCCGTGCGCGTCTTGACGAGGGGGCCCGACGCGACGACCACATCGCCCAGGTCGGTCAGCTTGGCGAGATCGAAGTTCGCGCAGTCCTTCTGGCTCACCGCCACCTGCAGGTCGCCGGTGTGGTCCCGCAGGTTCATCCACACCAGCTTCCCGTTGTCCCGGTGCAGCACTACGCGGCCCGCGACCCTGACGGCTGGCCGCCGGTCCTGGTACCCCGGCTCCTTGCCCTTCTCCTTGAACTCGGCATCGGTCGCCGCGTCGTACTTCGCCGCCGCATCGACCAGCGACACCAGGCCCTTCACGGCGGACCCGTAGGGCGCTGCGCCCAGCTTCGCCGCCTCGTCACGGTTGGCCCGCCGCTGCTGTTCGAGCTTGTGCAGGTCGGGCGGGGGCGCTGCGGATTGGGTCTCTTCGACAGCCATGGCGTTCCTTGCTGCGCGCGGCGCAGTGATCGTGGAGGTTGCAACTGGGGCAAAGGCGTCTTGCTGGCCACCAGCGACGCCTCAATCGTACCGGCTACCGACGAGACCCCGCGGAGACGGTCAGCGTCGCGGCCGTTTTCGTCTCGCACAGCGGCTTGTTGGGATTGGGGTCCGCCATCAGGTCTTCCAGCGTCACGCCGTCGTAGACCTCGATCACCGCCTTGGCCGCCTCATCGCTCTTGCGGTGCAGCGCGCACAGGTTCGACCCGTGCGTGGCAATGCCCAGCGGGCATGTCTTGATCCGCTCCACCACCGTCACCGCGTTGATCACATCGATGAGCTTGATGTCGCCCGCGGGCTTGGACAGCTTGTAGCCGCCGCCCACGCCCCGTCGCCCCACGATCAGCTTCGCCCCGGCCAGCTGCTGCAGCACCTTCGCCAGGTAGTTCGCCGGAACTTTCGTCTGCGCCGCCAGCACCGGCGTCGGCACCAGCTCGTCCGCTCGCATCGCCAGGCACGCCATCGCACGCAGCGCGTACTCGGTCGTCTGTGAAAACATCACACGCTCCGTGCGCGGCTCCACGCCACGCCTTGATTCGAACCACGACCCGGCTCAGGCCGCCCGCGGCACATGAACCGCCCGTTCCTCTTCCACCTTCCCCACACCCGTTCCGGACATGGGCGCCCTGGTCAACAATAGTCGCAGCGAGTTCAGCACGACAATGAGGGTTCCGCCCTCGTGCGCCAGAACCGCGACCGACAGGGGTACATCCCACCCCGTCCGCGACCCCACCAGTGTCGCCAGGCCCATCCCCCCGATCACCGCCAGCGCCAGGGCCAGGTTGAACGCCACCACCGCCCGCGTCGCCCTCGCCAACCGCACCCCCCACGCGACAATCCTCAGGTCCTCGTTGAGCGTCACAATGTCCGACGACTCAAGGGCCGCGTCCGACCCGATCGTCCCGATCCCGATCGACACATCCGCCGCCGCCAGAACCGGGGCGTCGTTGACCCCGTCACCAATCGCCCCCACGCCCGAACGCCCCTTGTCTCGCACCCGGATCTCGGCCTTTGTTTCTTCCAGGAACCGGACCTTGTCCTGCGGGAGCAGCTCCGCCTTCCAGTCCTTCAGGCCGATCTGCTGAGCGATGTACGCCGCCGTCGCGGCGTTGTCCCCCGTGAGCATCCGGACCGGACTCACACCCAGCGCTTCCAACTCTGAGACCAGTTCCTTTGCGCCGGGCCGGACCGAATCGGACAGGATCAACACCGCCGCGTGCCCCTGCTCTTCTCCGCCCGACTCACCGGCCCATGCCACCACCACTCCGATCTGCCCTCGGGTCCGCACACGTTCCAGCACCTCCCTGACCCTCGCCCGCAGGCACACCGGCACCACCGCTTCGCAGTGTTCGAAGGTCCCCAGCCTCGCCTCGGCGTCCTGCACGAATCCGGAGAGCCCTTTGCCCGGCAGGTCCTTGGCTCTTTCGATCTCGAGCGCCCCGACACCCCGACCGTGCGCCGCTTCCGTCACCGCTCTCGCGATCGGATGAGTCGACCCCGCTTCCAGCCCCGCCGCGATCCCGAGCAGCCGATTCCCGTCCGACCACGCCACCGCGTGGACCTGCTGCAGCCGGGCCTTGCCCAGTGTCAGCGTGCCCGTCTTGTCCATGCACACCGCCCGCATCCGCGCCAGCCGGTCGATCGCCTGACCGCCCTTGAACAGCAGCCCCGCCCTCGCCGCGCGGCTGATCGCCGCCAGCGTCGCCGTCGGCGTCGCGATCACCAGCGCGCACGGCGATGCCACGATCAGCAGCGCAATCGCTGTGTACGCCGCGTGCGACGCCTGATCCTTGAATCCCAGCCACCAGACCAGGAACACCAGCGTGCTCACCACCACCACGCCCGTCGCATACGGCCCGCTCACGCGGTCAATGAACCGCTGCACAGGCTCACGCCGCTGCTGCGCACTGATCACCAGGTTCAGGACCTTCTGCAGGCTCGATTCCGCCGCCGGCCGCGTCACGACGGCCTCCAGCGGGTGCTGAACATTCAGCGTCCCCGCGTACACCTCTTCGCCCGGACCGATCGCTCGGGGCATGCTCTCGCCCGTCAGCGTGGACTGGTCGATCGACGACGACCCCTCCGCGACCGTCGCATCCGCCGCCACCAGCTCCCCCGGTCGAATCCTGATCCGTTCCCCCACCGCCAGCGACCGCGGCTCGCACGCGACCCACTGCCCACCGCGAAACACCATCGCCTCGGTCGGCATCAGCTTGTGCAGCGCTTCGACCGCCCGCATCGTCCGCTTCATCGCTCGCTCTTCGAGGGCGCCCGAAAGGTTGAACAGGAAGAGCAACAGCCCGCCATCCTCGGGGTGTCCGAGAACCGCCGCCAGAACCGCGGCGAGCACCATCAGGACATCAATGTCAAAGGTCCGCCCCTTGAGCGCCCCCCAAGCCGCCCGAAACCCGTACACGAGCCCGATCGACAACCCGCTCCAGACCAGCACGCGGCCGCAACCTTCGGTCACCGTCCCGCGAAAGAACTTGGTCGCGCCGTATCCGACCAGCAAGGCTCCCCCGGCCACCAGGGTTGCCTTCAGTTCGTCGGGCAGTTTCCATGTCCCCGATTCAGGGTTTTCGCCCAGTACAGTTGTTGCTGGCTCTGCTGAGGTCACGGGTGACTCTATTCGCTGTCGTAGTCCGCTAATGGCATTGAAAAACGGGGTATTGGGAAATATGGGCCATAGAGAGGGCCCGGATAGGTGGATTTCCCTGAACCAGCGTCTGAGGGATGATCCTCGTGATTAAAACGACTCCAAACTGTGAGAGCGAGCGTACAGATACATGAGTTCTGAATCGACTGGTCAGGAGCCTGTTTGATTCAGTGTTTGAGGTTGGATCCTGGGTTGGGGCGCCCCGGGTAGTCTTTGTGCAAAGGATGCAAGGGATATGAACGCCGTGAAAGCCGCTTCAAGTGCAGTTGCCTCGGGTGCCGTCGCCTCGCACGCCGCTCCTCAAGGTCTTCCCTCGCTTCCCAGCAAGGCGATGTGGGAGTTTCTCACCAACGATTCGGGTGCGGGCGTGATGTTGTGCGACACCGGCGGCCGCATTCTGTATGTCAATGACCGATTTGCGAAGTTCGTCAACCAGGCCGCCGCAGACGCGATGATCGGAAAGGCCCTCGCCGACATCTATCCCGAAACCGCGGCCCATGAGCGCCTCGAAATCATCCGCCGCTCCGCCCGCGAGCGCCGCTCGATCGTGGTGGAATCCGTGTGGAACGGCGTCGCGTACCAATCCATCCTTCGCCCCCTGGGCGCCATCGGCGGGGATGCAGAAATGGTCCTTGTGCTCTCTCGCCACCAGCCCCGCAAGGAGGCCGACGAGCCTCCTTCGACGGTCGAGCGTGTCGCTCTCAAGAGCAACAACATGGGGCCGCTGTCACGGTTGACGGCCCGCGAGCTCGAGTTGCTCGCGCTCATCGGCGAGGGCCTGTCGACGCACGACATCGCCAAGCGCATTTCGCGGTCCATCAAGACCGTGGAAGCGCACCGGGCGTCGCTGGGCAAGAAGCTCGGCGTGGCTTCTCGAGTCGCGCTCGCGAAGATCGCCGGCGAGTCCAATCTCAGTTTCGACTTGCTCCAGGCGCGCCAGGCCCAGGGCGGCCGCCTCGCCCAGCGCAACGGCGATCATCGGAACAACTGAACTTCCCGGACATCGTGCTACGGGCAACCCGCCGCGAACTTGTTGAGGTAGCACTGAAAGTCCGCCGCGTTGATGGCCGGGGCCTGCGTGCTCACATCGCAGTTGGCGTACGGGTCCTTGGCGGCGTACTTGTTCAGGAAGCACTGGAAGTCGTTGGCGTTGAGGTGGCGGTTGTTGTCGCAGTCGGCGTAGCACTGCCGGTTGCCCTTGCAGCCGACCCACTGGGCGATGCTGCGGGCGGTGCCGCCGCCGACGGAAGAGAAGTTGCCCTCCACGAAGAGGGATGGGCCGCGCCCGTCGTCGGCGACGGCGAGGTGGTTGGGAAAGCCGCCGACGCCGGCGCCGAGTGCGTGCCACTGCGATCCATCCCACTTGGCGATGTTGCGGGCGGGGATTCCTGAGGGGCCGCCTGCCCGGTCAAAGCGTCCGAGGACAAAGAGCGCCGGTCCGGTGCCGTCGTCGAAGACGGCCATTTCGCGAGCGGAGCCGCCTCCTGACACCGCCTGGTAGAGTCCGCCGCCGACGCTCACCCACTGGGTGCCTGTCCATCGGGCGATCCCTTCCCGGGTCTGCGGGGGCTCCGGGTCCTCTGGAATCCACCCGATGTACAACGAAGGTCCGGTGCCGTCGTCCCAACTAATTACCTCCATCGCGCCTCCGGGAGCATCGCCCATTGGGTGCCACCGATCTCCATCCCAACGTGAAATGTTGTGTACTGGTACACCGCCAAAGTCGGTGAATCCTCCCGACACGATCAGGTTGGACCTGCCCTGAACATCGAACTCAGCGAGGCAGCCCACGAAATTGCCAGAGCTGGTGCCGCCGAGTGCTTTCCAGTGGTCGGCCTCCCACCGAACCACCCGGTTCATCGCACTGTCATGTAAGAGTCCATACAACCCGGCGATCGGGCGCTTGGTTGCGGTGAACTCTGGCGTGATGAATGAACCCTCAAACGGAAACGGGTTGACGAACACGCCTTCCGGGGTCGGCACCCACTTGGGACCTTCCAGGCGGAACATCTTTCGATGACCGGCACCATCAACAACGGAAACTGAATGAATGCTGCTTCCGGTGCCAAGGTTGAGGACTTTCAGACCGATGTCGTCTCCCCGCCATCCGGCGCCAACGGCGACAAAACTGTGCCCATCCCACCGCAAGGGTGGATCGGTGTAGGGTGGTGCGCCAACCGCGAAACCGGACGTGTAGATCTCGGGCCCACTGCCGGAGTCAAAGGCGACCATCGACCCCACACCTTTGGGCGCCAAGCCATTCCAGAACGGCTGGCAACCCTGGGCGAGGCACTTGGCCGCGCCCAGGGTTGCCAGAATGATTGACGCGCAGGCACGGAACATGGTCGGCACCCTGTTCACTCGGGCTCGGTGTAACGGAACCGACGTGTCAGGATGTCGAAGCCGGGCGATGATCCATTCCAGACGTCGCCGACCACGATGAAGTTGTGGTAGATGTCAGGAAAGGGATTGAGTTGCATAGCGCGGGGAATGTCGCCGCCGGAGGCAGTTCCGGATACGTCGACCGGATCGCCGGAGGTAGACTTTTGGCCTGGATTCGCGGGTTCGGTGATTCCCGTATCGTCCGACGAAAAGACGGCGGCTCTAATGTTCATGTCTGTCGAGCTTGTGGGGAACTGTCCCGCCGCATGCACAAAGAAGTCATTCAAGGAGGAGACACCCGCGAGTTTCGGGTCCATGCGAACCGCCGAGCACACATCGTGCACGTTGTACGCGGTTCCGCTCTGTTTGGTCCACGCCGACCATCGCAGCACTGGCGCGCCGGAATCCTCATGGAACAGGCACACGACCGCGTCGTTGCCGTGCGATGGATCGCGGTAGCTGTACCCGCCGAGCGCGATGAGCGCGCCGACGCCGGGCGAGTTCTTGTAGTCGATACAGAGAGCTTCGGCGTTCCGTACTTCGATCGGCGGGTCTAGTTGCGTGTACACATTGCTGAACGTCGTGTAGTACCCGGCATCACCGTAGGGGTAGGGCGTGGTATCGCCGTCGAAGTCGAACTTGGCCAGCAGCATGTGGGTCTGGTCGATCCCGGCGACCTTTCCGGCAGCAAAGGCGAAGTCGCCCGAGGTGCCCTGCACGTAGCTCCCCTGCATCGCGTTGGCCGTGAGTGTGGCGCCGTAGATGCTCAGGGTCCGGACATCCCTGGCCCAGGCCCCGGCGACCGAGTTGCTGCCCGAGTAGCGGAACGCCGCGATGGTGTTGCCCGAAGCAACGCCGCGACTTCGCCCGGGCTCTCGGCATCCTGGCCAAGACCGATGCGATCGACGCCGCCGTGCTGGCTCGCTTCGCCTGTACCGTGCGGCCCGAGCCACGCCCCCTTCCCGACAAGGACCAGCGTCGTCTGGCCGAGTTGGTCGCCCGCCGGCGCCAGCTCATCGGCCTGCGCACCGCCGAGACCAACCGGCTCGGTCACGCGCACGACCCGGACATCCGCAGGAGCGTTCGGGCGGCGCTGCGCTTTGCCAAAGGCCAGATCGAAGCTCTGGACCGGCAGATTGACGAGATGATCAAGGCCGGCCCGGCCTGGCATGCCAAGGACGAGTTGTACCGTTCCGTGCCCGGCATCGGCCCGGGCACCAGTCGCACCTTGATCGCCGAGCTGCCCGAACTGGGCCTGCTCAACCGCCAGCAGATCGCTGCCCTGGTCGGGCTGGCACCGTTCAACGACGACAGCGGGAAGAAAAACGCCCCGCGCCGAATCCGCGGCGGACGCGCCACAGTTCGTTGCGCTCTCTACATGGCCGCGGTCTCTGCGGCCCGGTTCAACCCCATCATCAAGGCGTTTTATCAGCGACTCGTCGCCCACGGCAAGCCTTTCAAGCTCGCGATCACCGCCTGCATGCACAAACTGCTCCTGATCCTCAACACCATCGCTCGAACCAACACCCCTTGGAGGACTCAGATCATGTCAAAGACGTCTTGACTTTCATCACAGTCGCTAACGCCACGGCAAGCACAACTCCGATAAGGCCCATCTTCCGCTTCATCGCGCGCTCCTTTCCCGCCCCCAAGCCCCGTTCCAAGTGCAGAATGCCGGAACACACACGGCGCGACACACAGGTGTACTCCCGGCAAGGCGATCCGGTTGCGGCAAGTGTGACAGGAAATCCGGGTCCGTCAACACATTTCTACGTCGGCGAGAAGCGGCCGGGCGCGGCCCCAGAGTGACGGCTCGCTCACGACCTCGCGTCCGTCAGCGCATCACGGCGTCCATCTGCTTCCTGGCTTCCGGGCCCAGGCCCTCGACCGGGATGTCCTTGAGCATCCCCTCGATGATCTGGTCCGACGTGACCTGGTCCGCCTCGGCGTTGAAGTTGGTCAGGATCCGGTGACGCAGCACCGGCCGCGCGACCTCCCGGATGTGCTCGGGCGTCACGTGGTACGAGCCCGACAGGATCGCCTTGGCCTTGGCCGCGAGCACGAGATACTCGCTCGCCCGCGGCCCTGCTCCCCAGGCCACGTAGTCCTGCACGATCTGGGGCCGCTTGAGGCCGCCGTCCATCGGCTCCTTGATCCGCGTCGCCCGAACCAGCCGCAGCGCGTAGCGGATGACATGATCCGCCGCGGGCGCCTGGCGGACGAGCTCCTGCACGCGGGTGATGTCGGCGTTGGAGAGGACGGCGGCGATCTGGACATCGCGTTTGGTGGTTGAACGCCGGACGATTTCGAGTTCTTCATCCGCGCCGGGATAGGAGATGTGGATCATGAACATGAAGCGGTCGAGCTGGGCCTCGGGCAGCGGGTAGGTCCCTTCCTGCTCGATCGGGTTCTGGGTCGCCAGCACAAAGAACGGCGCCGGCAGGTTGTGCTGCACGCCGCCGATGGTCACGTGCCGTTCCTGCATCGCCTCCAGCAGCGCCGCCTGCGTCTTGGGTGGTGTCCGGTTGATCTCGTCCGCGAGAATGACGTTCGAGAAAATCGGTCCTTTGACGAACCGGAGCTCGCGCGTCCCCGTCGCCTTGTCCTCCTCGATCACTTCCGTGCCCGTGATGTCCGTCGGCATCAGGTCCGGCGTGAACTGGATCCGGCTGAACCCGAGGCTCAGCGTCCTCGCGATCGTCGAAATCAACAGCGTCTTGGCCAGGCCCGGCACCCCCACCACCAGCCCGTGCCCGCGGCAGAAGATGCACATGAGCATCTGCTCCACCACGTCGTCCTGCCCCACGATGATCTTGCGGATCTCGCCCTTGAGCCGCTCGTACGCGGCCCGGACTTCCGTCACCGCCTCGTCAGCGGAAACGCCCTTGATCCCACCCTCCGGACCGGCCAACGGATCGGACATGTGCATCCTTTCACAAGCGCCGACACACTATACGACCCCTGTCACGCCTTCCCCGACGCCTCTTTCATCAGCGTGTGGAACGTTCCCAGGGATTCGACCGAATCCGCCGCGGCCTTCGTGTCCGGCTTGCGGCGGGTGTAGCTCCCGTCCGGGTTCAACTCCCACGCCGCCCGGCGGTCCGCCAGCATGATGTCCACCAGCCGCTGGAGCTGCTGGCGCGCGCCGCGGTCCTTGACCGGCACCGCCGCCTCCACCCGTGTCGAGAGATTCCGGTACATCCAGTCCGCGCTCGATATATACCACGTCCCCTCGACCGGGTCCTTCGCCCCGTTGCCGAAGAAGAACAGCCGCGAATGCTCCAGGAACCGCCCCACGATCGAGATGATGTTGATGTTCTCCGACAGGCCCGGCACACCCGGCCGCAGGCAGCAGAAGCCCCGCACGATGAGCGTGATCTTCACCCCCGCCTTCGACGCCTCGTAAAGCTTCTCGGTGATCTTCTTGTCCTCGAGGCTGTTCATCTTCGCGATGATCCGCCCGCCCACGCCGCTGCGCGCCAGCTCGATCTCCCGATCGATCAGCTTCGAATACCCATCCCGCATCGAGAACGGCGCCACCATCAACTGGTCGTATTCGCGCTTGAGCGACCGGCCCGTCAGGAAGTTGAACAGGTTCACCACGTCGTCCGTGATCGCCCGGTCGCAGGTCAGCAGCCCCAAGTCGGTGTAGAGCTGCGCCGTCGAAGGGTTGTAGTTGCCCGTGCCCACGTGCGCATAACTGCGCAGCCCGCCCGCCTCGCGCCGCACCACGAGCGACGTCTTGCAGTGCGTCTTGAGCCCCACCACCCCGTACGCCACGTGCACGCCCGCCTTCTCCAGCATCCGGGCAAAACGCACGTTCTTGCTCTCGTCAAACCGCGCCCGCAGCTCCACCAGCACCGCGACCTGCTTCCCGTCCTCCGCCGCCCGAACCAGCGACGAGATGAACGGCGAGTCCGGGCTCGTTCGATAGATCGTCTGCTTGATCGCCAGCACGTCCGGGTCCTTCGCCGCCGCCGCGATGAACCGCTCCACCGAGGCCTGAAAGCTCTCGTACGGATGGTGCAGCAGGATGTCACGCTCCCGGATCGCGGCGAACACATCCGCGTCGCTCTCGATCAGCTCCGGCGAGAGCCGCGCCGGAGGCGCCGGGTTCCACCGCGGCTCCTTGAGGTGCGGCAGGTCAAGTTCCGCGATCGGGAACAGGTCCTGGTACTCCAGCGGGCCGCCACGCTCGTACACATCCTCCGGCGAGAGCCGCAAGGCCTGGACCACAAAGTTCAGCACGGCCCGCGGCGGGTTGGGGGCCACCTCGATCCGCACCGCGTGCGCAAAGCGCCGCATCCGCAGCTCGTTCTCCACCGACTCGAGCACGTCCTCCCGGTCTTCCTCGACCTCGATCGCCGCGTTCCGCGTCACCCGAAACGCCATGACGTCGTGGATCGTCATCCCCGGAAAGAGATCGTCGAGATTGTTCCGGATCACCTCGTCCAGCGAGATGTACGTCGCCGACACCCGGCCCCCCGCGCCCGCCATCTCCTCGCCCGGCACCCGCACCGGAATCAGCCGCGGCAGAACGTCGGGGATCTTCACCCTCGCAAAGTGCCGCTCGCCGGATTCGCCGCTCCCGCCCCAGCCCACGCCCCCGCCCGGCCGGCTCACCATCACGCCGATGTTCTCCGACAGGTTCGAGATGAACGGGAACCGGTGCCCGGGATCCACCGCCAGCGGGGTCAGCACCGGGAACACGTTGAGGTGGTACCAGCGGTCGATGTCCGCCCGCTGCGCATCACTCAAATCCGCGTACCGCAGCAGCCGCACGCCGTGCTCCGCCAGCGCGGGCACGATTTCGGCCTCGTAGCACCGCGACTGCTCCCCGATCAACTCATTCACCAGCGACCGGATCGCGTACAGCAGGGGGCGCGGCGTCAGGCCGTCCGGCGTGGGCGTGGTCACCCCCGCGTCGAGCTGCTTCTTGATGTACCCCACGCGCTTCATGAAAAACTCGTCGAGGTTCGACGAGAAGATCCCGAGAAACTTCACCCGCGCCAGGAGCGGCGTGCGCGAGTCCGTCGCCTGCGCCAGCACCCGCCGGTTGAACTCCAGCCACGACAGATCGCGATTCAGAAACCGCTGGTCCGGCGGGATCGGCTCGGTCGTCGAGGCGCGGCTCTGGGGGTTGATCGTCGTCATGGTCGGTACGTCGCGGCACATCCGGGGGCTTCGGTCACACGCACGCTTGCAATCGCCGCGTGCGGGGACAGGTCCAGGTTCGCCTTCAGTTCTTCGGCGATCACGCGGGCCACATTCTCGGCCGATGGGTTCAACCCGCGATCAAACGGGGCCACGGCGTTGAGATCGTTGTTATGGAACCGGCCCGTCAGGTCCCGCAGCGACGATTCAACGGTGTGAAAGTCGCACAGCAGCCCGTCGCTGTCCAGCGTCTTGCCGGACACCGTCACGGTCACGTGCCAGTTGTGGCCGTGGACCGTCTCGCGGACACCGGCAATGGTGAGCGCGTGCGCCGCCGCGAACTGGGCCTCGACCGCGATCTCGAACATATCCAAGCGTAGCCGCTGAGCCGGGCCGGCCTTACGACCAGGGATTGACCATCGGGTCCTTGACGGGGGCGACTTCCCGCGTCCTGATGAGAAAGTCGCGCCTCTGCTCGAACTTCAGCGTCTTCATCAGGTTCCGGACCGCCGTCCGCTGTTCCGCCTTCGTCTTGGCCGCCTTCACCGCCGCCACGCCCGACCCGATCTGCGAAGCCTGATCGCCCTTGAAGTCCATCGCCTTGATCACGGCGTCGATATTCGCCGCCGCGTCGAGCTGCATCCGCCGGTACGACGCGATCGGGTCCTTGCACGACAGGGCGTAGAGGAAGCTTGTCAGCTTGTTCACCCGCCAGGTCTTGATGCCCGCCTCGTTGCCCGCCATCTCCGCGGGCGGAGCCTCTCCCTGGATTTCGTTCATGCACTGCTGCAGGTAGTCCCCGGTGATCTGCTGGTTGAGCGCCGACTGCTCACGCGTCAGCAGGCCCTTGGTCTCCAGGTGCGCCGTCAGCGGGCCCGCCGACATGAGCTGGTTCATCATCTGCGACATCTGCGTCAGTTGCACCTTGTCCTCGACATTGACCTCGTCGAGCAGCCCCTTCTTGCCCTCCTCCGCGTCGAGCTTCTCCACAAAATCAAGGTTGTCAATCGCGAGCTGGTCCACATCCGCCATCCAGTTCAGAACCGCCGGCTTGATCGTTTCGATCGTCTTCGCGTCGATCAGCTTGTTGCGGCCGAACGCGATGATGTCCATCACGCCCTCGATCCGGACCACCTTCCCATCCGGCCCCTTCTTCACCAGGCTCTCGAAAGCCGGCAGTTCCGGCGCCGCCGGCATCGGCACCGCCTGCGGCCCCTCGCCCTTGAGCGGGACCGGCGTGTGCGGCTGCTCCGCCTGCTGCGCCAGCGCGGGGGCGCCTGCGAACATGGCGAGAAGGACGAGACTTCCTGTGACAAGCTTCATGGGTTCAATCCTGGTAAACACGCACCTGCGCGGTTCTGGGTCTGTTAAGGACGCGCCGATCGCGCCAGCAGCCATTATTCCCCCGCCGCGCCCGGGCGCTCGGCGCCCTCCCAATCGCGGCCTTACAACACGGAATTCGGGTCCGTTATGGGTACGAGGTCGCGGGTCTTCATCAGCACCGCCCGCTGCTGAAGCAGGGGAAGCCCCTTCAGCAGCCCCTTCATCGCCATGCGGACCTCTGCCTTGTCCTTTGCCGCCTTGACCTGCCCCACCGCCGGCGCGACCGCCGCGGCCTGTTCCGGAGTCAGTTTCGCCCCGGCAACAACGTCGTCGATCTTCGTCGCGGCACGATCCAGCAGCGAGTGGAACATGCCGACGCTGTCGCGGTACGCGACCTTGTACTGGTACCGCGTTGACGCCATCACATCCTTCCCCTCGCCGCTGAACTGCCGCATCATCGTCAGGTCGTAGTCGTACACGAGCTGCCGCACCGACTGCTCCGTCGGCGTATCCAGCACGCGCCGAACAGCCAGCATGTTCAGCAGCGGGCCCGTCGAGCCGAGCTGCTTGGCGAACGCCCCGATGCGCTCAAGGTCCTTCGCGTTCTGTGGATCAAACGTGTCGAAGAACCCCGGCTTGCCGTCAAAGGGCTCGATCTGAGCCATGAAGTCCAGGTTGTCGATCACCTGCTGCTGAATATCCAGCAGCCAGTTGAGCGCCAGCGGCTTGGCCTTCTCGCGGATCGCGGCGTTGACCGCCGCCGACTCCTTGAGCGCCTTGAGCTCCACGAATCCGTCCAGCAGTTGCAGCTTGCCGTCGGGACCGGCCTGGGTCAGCAGTTGCGTCGCGCCCGGCGGCACTGGATTCTGAAGCTGGCCCAGGGCCGAACCCGCTGCGATCAACACCGCCACACCCATCATTTGTGCGTACTTCATGGCCGGAAGATAGGCGGACCGACGCTGAAAAGTCACCTGCCGCGGTAATGCCGCACCAGGGCCCGCCTCTGGTCCTTGTCCAGTTCCTTGTGGATCTTCCAGAAGAGGTCTCGCTTCTGTTCGGCAGTGGGGTTGCCCTTGGTCTGCTGGACATAGTCCGTCACCATGTTCCGAATCTTGGTTTCCTGCTCCGGTCGCAGCTCCAGGCCGGCCAGCAACGCCTCGTAGTCTGCCGTTCGACTGGTGATCTGCCGGTCGTACGACCGCTTGATCTCCCGGCCGACCGCCTGCAGAACCGTCCGCCCCACTGCCTCCTGGCCGCGGAGAGTCTCCCCGCGAGCCTTCGCCTGGTTCACCGTGTCGTTCACCGCGGCCTCGTTGTAGTCCTTGACCAGGGCAGCGAACTTCTCTCTTTCTGTTTCCGGTAGCGCCGACTTCATCTCGTCCACCAGCTTCCCTCGCGCCTTGAGCGGCTCGAGCTTTTTCGCGAACTCGGCGAACAGTTTCAACGCCTCCGCCTTGTCCCCGCTCTGGCCCGCGCTGTGGATCTGCGCGATCAGTTCCAGGTTCTCGATCACGGCCTTGTCCAGCACCGCGGCACGCTCGGCCAGGATCTTCTCCGTCTTCGCCTTCGTCGCTTCATCCAGGCGCAGCAGCTTCAGCGCCGCTTCCTCCGCGGGAACATCGAGCACCTTGAGCTTGCCGTTGAAGTCGTACTCAACCAGTGTCGCCCTCGCCCCCGGCGTCGCCACCGTCGGCCCCTTGAGCGCCGGCTCGGCGTCCTGCGCGCTCGCCGATGCACACACCACCAGCACCGCGGCGATCAAGGCTTTCATCATGTCGACTCCTGGCCACACCCCCACAATCGTACTTCCGATCTCGCCACCAACACTTTCACGCCGCGTGTGGCGCACTTCCAGAAGTCCGGCCCCTGGTGCCACCCGCGTGCCGGCACCGATCAATCGTCACTTGCATGCCCGATCGCCGTCCACGGGCTGCGCCCGCCAAGGTCGGTTCCTAACCGCCGGGGCGACGCCGCTTCACGGCTGCTACGCACACCCGCACGTGTAGGCGTTGAGGAAGCACTCAACATCAGTTGCGTTGTGTGTGCCGTCGGAGTTCATGTCGGTCCTCTGCGTGCCCTGGCTGAACTCGCCCGCGAATGCGGCGACATCGTTGATATCCACGATGCCTGTGCTGTCGATGTCGGCCGCGCACACATCCACCCGCGTCACGTAGACGTTGCTCCTGTCCGGGAAGGCCGGTTCGACCTTGGGATAGGCGATGTAGACCAGGCAGCCCGAGGAATCGATCGAGATGTAGTCCCCGACTCGCGGAAACAGAGAGCCTGTGGGGATCGCGAGGAATGTTGGCGTCAGCCGGTGCGTCGTGAGCTGCGTGCCCGTGGGCACGGGGAACTGCGGAATTCGCACATAGCAGACGTCAATCGGCGGGTTGGCGTATTCGTACGCCCCATGCGGCATCCGCAGGTACGCAACGTTGAGCCCGCCATACCCATCGACCGTGATCGCGGGAAAGAACTGATCACTGCCTTCACCGTAAAGGCCGTTCGGACCGATGTCGCCCAGCATCGCATCCGTGATGCGCTGCACCTGCGGGAACGTCACGCCACCGTTCGTGCTCTTGGCGATGTAGATGTCCGTGTTCTGGTCATCCCCGGGACTGAATGTGTACGGAGTTGCTGATCCGAGGAACGCGACGAATACGGTCCGGGGCTCATTGGGGTGCCGGCAGATGGAAGGATGCAGTCCCACGGCTAGTGGGCCGTCAAAGGCGCTGACGGATTCGACGGGAAAGATCTGTGTATTTCCGAATCCGTACTCTCTGTCGAGCACCCAGGCATCCCGCCAATGCCCGTCCTCGCTGAGTTCCGGCTTCTGGTTCTGGCACACCTCGATCGTGACCATAGTCGAATGCGAAAACCCGCCCGCTGCTCGCTCGTACACCATGACGAGGCGGCCGGCGTCAGCTCCGGCACCCGCGGGCAGGACGACCGGCATCGCCCCGAACCCAACCCGAGGTTCAGGTTCCGCGATCCCGGGAAGTATCCGACGTTCCTCCGGTGTCCACCCAAGCCCCGGTGCTCCATCCGCCGACTTGCGCCACATGAGAATGTCGTCGCTTGGACCGCCAGAGTAGTTCGTCCGGGTAAAGCCCAGGTACATCGTCTCCGCGCCCGCATTGCCGCGATCCGGACCCACCGCCATCATGCCTTTGTCTTCCTTCCAAGTCACCGGAGCGATGACGCCGGGGTTCGAGACCGACAGGGTTCCCGCGCCCGCGGGATTCTGCCACACCGCGAATCCCGCCACGGCCGGCGGGAGCGGCCGGAACACGCAGCCTACCCAGAGCTGATCCGTGGTAGGCGATGCGGTGGTCATCGGATCAAACCACTGCCAGCTTTGTTCTTCCGTCGATGCATAGGCGGGCGGCGTCGGCAAGTTGCCCCATTGGGACCACGCCATCGCCGATGTGCTGATCCCGTAGTACACCCGCCGGAACGGCCCCGTGACGTACGGCGGCTTTTGAAAGTTGCACGCCACGATGAAGTGATTCGGGTTGGTCCGACTCACCGCGATGCTGGTCTCGTCGTACGCATCGCCGTCGGCCGCCGCGTTGGTCAGCGGAACAGTCACGAACGACTGACCCAGCGCGGCCATCGAACAGCCGAACACGGCCCCCGCGCATGTGGCGATAACGGCTCGACTCTTCATGTGTGCGTCTCCTCGCGGCGTGGAAGTTGCACCCTACTGCACTCGCTTGATGTGTGTCAAAGGAGAATTAGGTTGCCAAACCACAAAGCCCGGTCATACTTACCCTGGAGGGTCCCTCCCCGTGGCGCCCATTCGACACTCAATCCTGTGGATATCGTCCCTTGTTGCAACCGCAACGGCGCGCTGCCCCGGCCAGTTCACGGCGTTCCTGCTTCAATCGGAACCCCAGGACAGGTCTCGAGTATTGTCCGTCGGTGGCGGAGTGTTCGGGGGGTATTCGGCCGCGAACGGTCATGCAGGAATTTGGGCATCGTTGAGTGCTTCGTTCACCGACTTGAATCCGGGAGGCGCCCCCAATGGCGGTGAAGTGAACGCCGTTGTTGGGCAGGTGCAGTTCGGCGAGTTCGCCTCCCGAGCCGCCATGTGGACCGGTACAGCCCAGAGCTTTGTCGATCTCAACCCTCCGGGGTTCGATGCCTCCACGATTCTGGGAGCCACGACCGAACTTCAGGTCGGCTACACACGGGCCTTCGCGACAGGTTACAACGAGCAAGCGGCCCTCTGGTCCGGCACCGCCGCCTCCGCCGTCAGCCTGCACCCGCAGGGTGCCTTCGCTTCCATCGCCTACGCCACTTCAGGCGATCGGCAAGGGGGGTTCGTTCAGTCCAACCTGCCCGCCTACACCCACGCCGTGCTCTGGAGCGGCTCGGCCGCCAGCATGGTGGACATGAACCCAGGGCCCGGCTTCAACTCGATCATCTACGGCATGCACGGCGACCAGCAGGTGGGGTACATCGACTCTTTGGCGACCGGCACCCGAGCCGCCATATGGAATGGGACCCCCGAGTCTTTGCGAGATGTGCATCCCTTCGCCACCGGGTTCTCCGAGCTCCAGGCCACCTGCGGCACCGCCCAGGTCGGCTGGTACAACAACGGTTCGGGCGTCAAGGCCGGTATCTGGTTCGGCACCCGCGAGAGCTTCATCGACCTCTCCCGGTTCCTCCCCCCCGGCGCCGGCAACTCCCTGGCTCTCTGCGTCGAAGAACGCGACGGCCTCTTCACCGTCGGCGGCTACGCCCGCTACAACAACATCGAGCGGCCCTTCGTCTGGGTCGGCGTTCCTTCCCCCTCCTCCACCGCCCCCCTCCTCGCCGCGGCGTGCTTCACCACCCGCCGAAAGCGCCGCTGACCCTCGTGCATCTGTGTAAGGCCGGGTTTCGCGGGTGGCCGTGTGGGCATGTGGTCACGGTTGCTACGCACACCCGCACGTGTAGGCGTTGAGGAATCGCTCAACGTCCAGTGAGTTGTGCATGCCATCGCTGTTCATATCGGCTTTCTGGCTTGCTTGCGAGAACTCCACCGCGAACGCGCCGACGTCATTGGTGTCCACTCCGCCGCTGTCGTCAACGTCGGCATCGCACTGCGAAATGCGGGTGATGTACACGTTGCACCTGTTTCCGAGCCCGGGTTCAACCTTGGGGTAGCAGACATACACCAGACAGCCTGAGGAGTCGATCGTGATGTAGTCTCCGATGCGCGGCCCGCTCTGGGGAAATATCTGGTATTGGGGGGTCAATCGCACCGTCGCCAACTGAGTGTTTGCGGGAATCGGGAACTGTGGAATTCTCGCGTAACTGACGTCGACCGTGGGAAGGCCTGTGTCAAAGGGCGAGGCGCGTGGATCCCGGTACATCCAGGCACCGCGAGACAATTGTTCCCGGACCCTTGCAATTCTGGTGGTCGCGACCATGCTTCTTTTGGAGCATTGCCGTGCCGTCGAAGAATCCACGCTCAGCCGCGGTTACATGGTGCGTTGTGCTGCACCTGAGCCTCGCGACGGTCGCGACCGCGCAGTTCGATGCCGGACCGCTCACGTCACTTCCCGACGGTGATGCGGCTGTGAAAGTTGTCTCGGACGGCAGGTTTGGCGGGTTTGCTTCTCCGGGCCTTCGGGCCGGATACTGGGAGTCACTGAGCAGCTTCTTTCTCGGCCTGACACCCGGAGTGGGGACCGTCAATGGCATGGTGGGTGATAGGCAATATGGGACTTGGGGAAACCACGCCGCCATGTGGGCGGGATCCGCGGCGAGCTACGCGGACCTTCACCCGGCCGGGGTCAATACGTCGGAGATTCTCGCCGCGGCGGGCGAGTATCAAGGTGGGTCGACGACGGTCTTCACCACTCAGACGTACCCGAGGGCGGCTTTGTGGTCCGGAACCGCGGCGAGTTACGTCGACCTCAACCCGGTCGGTTTTCAGGGTTCCGAAGTCAGGGCGATGACCCCGTCCCAGCAGGGCGGACTGGTCCACCTCCAGCCCGCCGGCTCCGGCATTCACGCCGCGCTGTGGAGCGGCACGGCCGCCAGCTTCGTAGACATGCACCCACCCGGATACCTGACCTCACAAATCAACGGGTTGAGCGGCGGCCAGCAGGTTGGTCAAGCACGAGAGACCGGAAACACCCACGCCGCGATTTGGATGGGTACGCCTGAGTCGCACCGGGACATGCACCCCTTCCCGGACGGCATCTCACTGATGCTCGGTACCTGCGGCAATGCGCAGGTCGGGTACGTCAACTCCTCTGTCATCGGCGCCGGGATCAAGGCGGGCATCTGGTTCGGCACGCCTGAGAGCTTTATCAATCTCGACCAGTTCCTGCCCCCCGAATATGGACGGTCCATCGCCACATGCGTCGAAGAACGCAACGGCGTCTTCACCATCGGCGGCTACGCCCGCCTTGGCTTCTACGACCAAGCCGTCATCTGGATCGGCGTCCCCTCCCCCCCCGCCGCCGCACCCCTCCTCGCTGCCACGTGCTTCGTCACCCGCCGCAGACGATCCTGACCCCTCGATCGAGCGTGTCCAGGGCAACTTGAGCATCTTGATTCACGCTATGCCCGTGGTGACTTTTCCTGGTATGGGCCAACCGCCTGCGCGCGCAAAAAGATGGTCACAGTGGCTCTCAGCTCCCTCCAGTCCCGTCCAAACGACCCGCCACACATCACCAACCCACCCGCCGCCTCTCCCCCGACTTCCCGACCTCCCCCCAAGAGCCGCCTTTGTGCGCACACCCGCGGCCTTCACCCGTCCGAAAAGAAGATGCTCAAAACCATCTCTCTCATCTTGAGCATCTTCATTTCACCCTCCACCCCGATCCCGCTGGGTACCCTCCGCCCATGACCCCTTCCCCCCCACTCGCCCCACTCGCCAAAGCCATCGCCGAAGTCGCCCTGCTCCGCGGCACGTTCACGCTCCGCTCCGGCCGCACCAGCAGCTACTACCTCGACAAGTACCTCTTCTCCACCCGCCCCGAAGTCCTCCGCCAGCTCGGCGACCTCTTCGCCCATCGCATCCGCGCTCTCTCTCCCGCGCCCATCCGCCTCGCGGGAGCCGAGCTCGGCGGCATCCCGCTCGTCACCGTCGCCAGTCTCCACACCGGCCTGCCCTGCATCTTCGTCCGCAATCAGAAGAAGGACTACGGCACCGCCAAGCAACTCGAAGGCGTCCTCCACAAGGGCGACCGCATCGTCATCGTCGAGGATGTCGCCACCACCGGCGGCCAGGCCCTCGAGGCCGCGGCCGTTCTCCGCCAGGCCGGCGCTGAAGTGCTCGCCATCATCGCCACGATCGACCGCCAGGAAGGCGCCCGCGAGAACGTCGAAAAGGCCGGAATCCGCTTCGAATCGCTTTTCACCAAGGCCGACCTCGGCATCACCGAGTAGCCGGCTTCTTCCCAGCCACCTTCGCGATGGCCTTCGCCCGCTGGTCCTTGTTCAGGTACGCCGCCGCCCCCAGGATCAGCTTCTTCTGGTCCTCTTCCGTCGGCTTCATATTCGTGCGTTCCAGCAGATCAAGCTTGAGCTCGTAGATCACGCCTCGCTGATACTCGGTCAGACCAAGGTCCGCCGTCAGGTAATCCACAAACAGCGTCCCCGACGCCGACTGCCGCTCGAACGAACTGGCAATCTCGCGCCCGAGCGATGCAAGTGACTCGCCGATGTACACCGCCCACGGCGGAGGCGGGTCCCTGGGCTTGAGCGCCTTTCCCTCTTCGTGCAGCGCCCGCCAATACTCGCGCAGCGAGGCCCGGAACTCCTGTGCCGGCTCCGCCGGAAGCACCCGGATGATGTCCTCTCGCAGCGACTTGCCGGCGATCGCCTTGGACACCTGCCTGACCGCGGCGATGCCCAGCACCACTTTGTCCCGCAGCGTTCCCGCCGCCTGCACCGTCTGCAGTTCGTTGAGCAGCAGCAGGTTCTCCACGACGAGCCCGTCGATCGCCGCGGCACGATCGGCCAGCACCCGCTCCACCCGCTCGCGGACTTCCGGCGTCAACGCGAGTTTTTCGGCCGCCGCCTGCTCGATCGGCCGCGTTGGTCGAATCACCCGCCCGCTCATGTCGTACTGAACCAGCCCTGTGTGCGGGCGCGGCTTCACCGCCGGACCGGCCAGGGGCGCCTCCGGTTGAGCCAGCACGAAGATCACGGCGAGGATGAGCAACACGCCCTCCTGTTCAGAACACGTTCCGGAGCAGCCACCCAAGGGCCAGCGCCAGCAGCACGATCACCGTCAGCACCGCCCACGTCGGTCGGCCGGATTCGTGCGAACTCTTTGCGCCGACCTTCCGGCCGCACTTCCAGCACTCGTCGACGTCGTCCATCAGCTCTGTCCCGCACCCCGCGCACGTGATGGTCACATCGCTGAACCGATGAAGGTCCGCCTGGCTCGGGCCCTCGGGGTCCATGTCCGGATCCTCGTAATCCTCAACAGGACCCGACCTGGCCCTGGCCCGCTTCGCAAGTTGCCCCTGGTCGTCCGCCATGGCATCACTCTACCACGGTTGTTCACACTCTCAAAAAGAAACCGACCGCGACGGATACATCCAATCGCGGCCGGTAGCGGAGCTTGGGAATGGCCGTGTGTACGACGGCCGAGCCTTGTTGGTTACCTGCCCCCGTCCTTTTCACTCAGTTTGTTGATTAACTTCTCCAGGCGTTCCATCTGTTCGTTGATTTTCGACAACTTTTTGTCGAGCTCGGCGATTTTCTTCTCCATCTGGGCGTGGAGCTCTTCCGTGCGGCGCGTGTCGCCGCCGCCGAGCGGCGCAAACTTCAGGTTGTCGCCTTCCGGGCCCGCCCCCCACACGAAGGCGCGGTTGCCGTCGTGCTGCATCTTCTTCATCGCCTCTTCAAACTGCTTCCTCGCCTCGGGGTTGTCCCGGAACATGTTGTTCATGTCCATGCCCTGGACCTGCCAGTTGGCCCCGGCGCCCAGCTTCTGCGCGTCGAACTTCTGCAGCTCGACGGTGACCTCCTGGTCCTTGCCGTCGCGCCGAACCTTGAGGTGGATCTTGTCCCCCGCATCCTTCTTGTTCAGGGCCTCGCGGAACGACTTCTGATCCAGGCCCTTCTGGCCCTCGATCTCGATGATGACGTCGTGCTCCTTGAGCCCGGCCTTCTCGGCGGGCAGGCCCTCGTACACGTGCTCGACGATCACGCCGTCCTCGTCCTCGCTCATGGTGATGCCGATCATCACCTTGGGCTTGGGGGCGTCGGGGTCGCCGCCCAGCCCGCCGACCACCACGTTCCCCCGCCAGGCGCCGTTGTCGGCGCTGGCGATGTCGAACGACTTCATCACATCCCCGTCCTTGTCGAGGATCTCCACCTTGTCCTTGGTTCGGCGGATGCGCTCGGCGGGAACCTTCTTCCCGTTCACCTTGGCCGATACTTCACCGCCGGAGATCGTGATCTCGTATTGATCATCGCCTTCCTTCGAGAAGATCCGCGTCTGGCTGCTCGACACCGCGCCCTCGGGCGCCTTGTTCTTGGTCCGCGCCAGCGGTCGGCTGTAGTCCTTGTCCTGCTGCGCCATCGCCGAGCCCGCGAGCAGGCCCAGCATCACCAACCCGACTTTCACTTGCTTCCTGACGTTGTCCATGATTCATACTCCTTGCACATGTTGTCCTGACTCAACACGGGGCCCCGCTTCCCCACAAAGGCCCGTTCTGCAATCGATCCGTTCACATCGGTCGCGCCGGACGGATTTCCACCCGAACCGGCCGCGGCTCCCCGGCCTCGTCGTTCCCGAAGCGGAACAGGTCCTTGACCACCGTCCGCTCCAGAATCTGCCGCACGTACACGACCTCGTACCCACCGATGCTCGTGCCCTCCGAATCCGTCAGCGGCGCGGCACGAACCAGCACTTTTTCCGGCAGCTCGCCGAGCACCTTGCCCTCCGACTGTCCCTTGTTCAGGTACTCCTGCAGGGCCTGCACGCCGGTCAACGGGTTGGCCTGGATGGTCCCACCACCGCTGGGCCCCGCCGGATTGCCACGGGCCCACATCAACCCCACGCAAGCCGCCGCCAGCCACCCGCCCCACATGCCCACCACCCTGAACCGGTCGCCCAGACGCCGCACCATCTCCGAGTGCACGGGCACATCCACGCGCCCGGCGACCGAGAGTTCCGCCGACACCTCGATCGCCAGCTCTTCCTGGGTGTGTTGAAACTCAGCCAGGTCGCGCCACAGCGACGGTGTCCGTTCCGCCTGAGAACGGAATGCCGCCCAGTCGCCGGGGGTCGCCTCGCCGTCCACGATCCGGCTGATGAGCAGCTCCGGATCCGTCCTGTTCAATGGTGTCTCGTTCATCGTTCACCTTCCTGACCCGCACCGCCGACCTCGCGAACCTCCCGGTTGCCCGTGGCCGCTCGAACGTCGGTGCACTGAATCGCCAGTTCTCTCAACATCCTCCGCCCGCGTGCAATCCGCGTCTCGATCGTGGTCTCCGGCAGCCCCATCAACTCTCCGATCTGCCGGTAGCTCATTCCTCGCACGCACTTGAGGATCAGCGGCTCGCGATACCCCTCGGGCAGCTTTGCCGCCAGGCTCGTCAGCCGTCCCGACTGCTCCGCCTGCTCCACCACTTCGTCTGCGCCGGATGGTCCGCCGCGTTCAACGGTCGCCCCCGGCGAAATGTCCTCAACCCGTGGCCCCATCACCCTCCGCCGCCGTTTGGTCGTCCGGCCCGACGCCCGCGCCGCGTTGATCGCCACGGTCCGCAGCCACGGCTTGAGCGTCGCCTGGTCCCGCAACTTTCCGATGGTCCGAACGAACGTCATCGCGACATCCTGAAGCAGGTCCTCCAGCTCGGTTTCGCGCGGCTTGTGCGCGAGGATGACCGCGGCCACCCATCGCCGGTTGTCCATCCAGACGCGCTGCACCGCGTCCGCGTCGCCGCGAACCGCCGCTGCCACATCAAGCCCGATGGTGCCGGTTTCCGTGCCTTCCACCATGTCGCTCCGCTGACCATCCATAGAGATGATCCTTCCGCAAGAACCCGTCACGATTCGCCGCCGCGTCCGGCCCCCACGGGCGACAGGGTTTCGACCCTCCCCCGGCGCGTTGGTTCCCCAATAACCCTCGTCCCACCGGCTTCCCTGAATCCAATAACCCCTATCCTGACCTCCCCATGGCCTCTCCTTCGCCCTTCGACCGTGCCCGGCTTTCCGACCCCCGTTCCATGTCCTTTGGGGAACACCTGGAGGAGTTGCGCCGTCGGCTCCTGATCGCGTTGGCGGGGATCGTCCCGGTCTTTGTCGTGGCCCTCGTCTTTGGCAGTTCGCTCCTTGGTTTCATCATCGAGCCCGCCCAGGCCCAGCTCAAGGCCTCCGGCCTGCCGTCCAAGCTCATCGTCACCGGCCCCCTTGAGGCTCTCGGCGCCTGGCTCCGCGTCGCCGTCGTCATGACCCTGGTCGTGGGCATCCCGTGGATCTTTTACCAGCTCTGGCTCTTCATCGTTCCGGGTTTGTACGAACACGAAAAGCGTTTCGTGCGGTTCCTGCTCCCGCTCAGTTCCATTCTCTCCCTGGTCGGGCTCTCGTTTCTGTACTTCGTCATTCTCCCGGCGATGCTCGCCTTCCTGATCGGATTTGGCGCCTCCATCGGCGCGACCCATGTCGACCGCCAGCCGACGCCGGCGGGCGTGGTCATCCCCACGATCCCGACCTTCGACTTCGACCCCACCGATCCGCCGCCCGGCGGTGTGTGGTTCAACCGACCTCTTCAGGAGCTTCGCTTCAACATGGCCCCGCCCGCCGCTGCCGGTGAGCCCGCGCCGGCGCCACTCATCCGCGGGACGCCGATGACCAAGGCCGCGGGCATTGCCCCGCAGTACCGCGTGAGCGAGTTTGTCGGCCTGGTGTTCACGTCGTCCATTGCGATGGTCCTTGGCTTCCAAACCCCGGTGGTGGTGCTGCTGCTGGGCTGGATCGGCATTGTCGAGGAGAAGACCCTCCGCACCAAGCGCAAGTTCGCGTTCTTCTTCGCCTTCGCCCTCGGCGCCATCCTGGCCCCGAGTCCCGACCCCATGTCCATGCTCCTCATGGCCGTGCCCCTGTACATCCTGTATGAGTTCGGACTCTTTCTCCTGAAGTTCTTCCCGCCCGCTCGTGTCGCCCGCGGCATCGCCACACGCAAAGACCCGGCGCCGCCGGGGCCGGCGAGTCCCGAGCGTGAAGGCCCCGACGCGGGAGACGCCTGAGGGCATTCCGCGCGGTGAAAGTCGCCGCCCCGGATCAGCAAACAATCACGCATGGGACTTGCCTCGCTCATCTCACGACTGCTCCTGCGCGGGTCCCCCGCGTCGTCACCGTCCACTGCCGCCGCGTTGCGGCCCCACGATGAAGGCATGATGCGCCGCGCCCTGGACCTCGCCCGCCAGGCCGGCGCGATCGGGGAGGTGCCCGTCGGCGCCGTCGTGTATGAAACCGAAACGGGGCGGGTCCTGGGCGAAGGGTCCAACCGTCGCGAGGTTGATCACGATCCGACCGCGCACGCGGAACTCATCGCGATCCGCAACGCCGCAGCGGCCATCGGCGACTGGCGGCTCTCCCGGTGCACGCTGGTGGTCACGCTCGAGCCCTGTCCCATGTGCGCGGGGCTGATCGTCAACGCGCGCGTGGGCCGGCTTGTCTACGGCTGCCGCGATCCCAAGGCCGGCGCGACGGATTCGCTCTTTCAACTCACCATGGACCCGCGGCTCAATCATCGCGTCGAGCCCGTCGGCGGTCTGATGGAGCTGGAATGCTCGGGCCTGCTCAAGGACTTTTTCCGCTCGCTGCGTCGGTGACCGTACACTCGAAGCGTGCCCGAACTTCCCGAGGTTGAAACCGTCCGGCGCGGGTTTGAGCGCGTGTTGCTGGGCCGGCGCATCGTCGATGCCAGGCTTCTCCGGCGGGATGTGCTGTCCGTCCCCGGAGATCCCGTGCGACGCTTTGCAACGTCCACGGGCCGGTCCGTCCGCCCCGAACGCGTTCGGCCCGCACACCTGCTGCGCGGCCTCACGGTCGTCGAGCTTCGCCGACGCGGCAAGCAGATCGCCCTGGTTGCCTCCAACGGAAGTTCCATCGTCGTCCACCTGGGCATGACGGGCCAGCTTCTCGCCGATCCTGTCTTGGGCGGGTCGCACACGCATGTCCTGTGGGGGCTCGACGACGGCACCCGGCTGGCGTTCCGCGATCCTCGCCGGTTCGGTCATCTCTGGTCGCTTCCCGACCTCGCCACGCTCGAACGGTTCTGGAGCACGCTGGGTCCGGATGCGCTCACGATCTCCGCCAGCGATATGCGGCGGCGCGCAGGAGATTCCCGCCGCGCCATCAAAGCGGCGCTGCTGGATCAGTCCGTGCTCGCGGGCGTCGGGAATATCTACGCGGATGAAGCGCTCTTTGCCGCCGGTATCCGACCTTCCCGGAAGGCGTCGACGCTGACGGTGCGTCACTGGGACCTCCTGGCCGAGGCGGTTCGCGGCATACTTGCGGCGGCCATTTCTGCCCGGGGCAGCACGCTCCGCGACTATCGCGACGCCGCTGGACGGCCGGGCACTGCTCAGCTCCTCCATCGCGTCTATGGCCGCGGCGGCGAGCCTTGTGTAACGTGCGGGAAAACACTGACTTGCGTAACGCAGGGCCAACGAACGACGGTCTTTTGCCGGCACTGCCAGCGGTAGCCAAGGAAGATGAAACACACCACTTATCCACAACCCCGTGGCCCATCGCGGACCTTCTCTGAGAGCTCCACCAAACGATCGATCCCGAGTGAGCGAACGGAGGATCTTCTTTCTCAATTCCATAAGCAAAACAAGTGAATTCTAAGAAGGCCTGTCGGAGTGTGGAAAGCCGAATCAGGTATACATAAGTATCGACTCGACAACGACTTGCGAGACAACACCCACAAAAACAACCTGTCGGTTGTCTGGCGGTCGCCTGAGGGTGCTGTCGGACCCGAGCCGGCGCGGCAACCGGACGAGGATTGAACTCCGCACATCCCGCCTGGTGTCAGACAGCACCAGTCCAGTTGTCCACAGGTGATCCCGATAGTTGCCGACAGGGCGTCGGCGTTCGGTGAGTGATACCCGCCTACCGCCGGAGGTGGACCGACACTTCCCTGCTACGACATCTTGTGTTTCGCAACCTGGTCTTGTAGCCGCCGCAGTTGTTCTTCAAAGGTCGAGTCTGACTTGAGCAGTTCTTCCACCCGTTCGAGGGCGTGCATGACGGTGGTGTGATCGCGGCCGCCGAAGTAGCCGCCGATCTCCTGCAGCGAGTGGCGCGTGTTGTGTTTCATCAGGTACATGCAGACCTGGCGCGGCAGAGTGATGGACCGCGGGCGTTTCTTGGATTGCAGGTCGGTCAGCTTGACGTTGTAGAACTCGGTGACAGCCGAGGTGATCGTTTGAACAGTCATCTCTCCGCCGCGGCTGGCGCCCGCGGGCTCGCCGACGGCGGCGCGAGCGATGGCGAGGTCCGGCGTTCGCTTCTCCAACTCGGCCCGCAGCTGGACCTGGGAGAGGGCGCCCTCGATCTCGCGGATGTTGTTTTCCACGCACGTGGCGATGTGAAAGATGGCTTCCTCGGGGAGTCGGAGCTGGCGCATTTCCGCCTTCTTGCGGATGATGGCGACGCGGGTTTCAAAGTCCGGCGGCTCCATCTCCGCGACCATCCCCTGCTTGAACCGGCTGATCAACCGAGCTTCGAGGTGCGGGATGATCTCCGGAGCGGCGTCGGACGAGAGGATGATCTGCTTGCCGGCGACAAAGAGGCTGTTGAAGGTGTGGAAGAACTCTTCCTGCGACCGCTCGCGCTTGGTCAGGAAGTGGATGTCATCAATGACCAGGACGCCGACCTCGCGGAACTTCTGGCGGAACGCGACCAGTTCGCCGGTCTGCATCGCCGCGAAGTACTGCGTCATGTACTCCTCGCAGGAGACGTAGGTGAGGGCGGTCCCGGGGTGGGACTGGAGAATTCGCAGGCAAATAGCCTGCAGCAGGTGGGTTTTGCCCAGGCCGACGCCCCCGTAGATGAACAGCGGGTTGTACGAACCCGGCCGCTCACCCACGCCCAGGGCGGCGGCGTGGGCCAGGCGATTTCCCGGGCCCATGACGAAGTTTTCGAAGGTGTTGTCGGGGTCGAGGACGAGATCGCTGAGCGCGAGGGCCTGGCCGTTGCGGTGGGCCCCGGAGAGCCCGCGGGCGAACGCCTCTTCCGCTTCATCGCTCTGGCCGACAAAGCGGACCGTGACCAGACGGCCGGTGATGGCCCTCGCGGCGTCTTCGAATGTCTCGGTCCCGTTGCTGCGCAGGTAGTTGCGTTGCAGGGGTTCATCGACGCGCAGGCGCAGCACGCCCCCGTTGAGGCCGAGGCAGACGATCTGGTCGAACCAGTGTCTCCACAAACCGGGCTGGTGCGCCCGCAGGTGCGCAAGCATCTGCGCCCACAGGCGAGCATCCGTTTCCGCCATCGTGTCTACGCCTCTTCCTTAGCATCCCACCGCGCCACCACGCGCGTCCACCGATCAAGGCGGGCAAACGTAACCCTGAGTCCAAAGTCTGTCAACCGGCGCGAAGCCGAACAACATGGCCGCGGCGAGTTTCGCGGCCGCGCCGACGCAAAAACAAAAAGCGGATTTCTCTCCGCGATTCTCGCGGCGCGACACTCCGCTGGCGCGAAGACCGACAGCCCACGTGGAACACCAACGGGTGACGTACTCGTCGCGAGCCGCGCACGAGCGGGCGTGCATGAACCGGTTCTCGAAGCGGCAGCAGGCCCGCTCGTGGTGCGCGACCACAACCGGCGGGGTGTCGAGGCGGGCCACCACTCAATCGCTATGACCTGGCGTGCTGGTTACCGCTTGACCGGGGCTTCCTTCGGGGGCCGCACGATACCGGCCGCGTTTTCCTGCTGCTCGTACCGTTCGCGGTTGAACTTGTTGTCCATGAGCAGGAAGACGTTCTTGGCTTTTTCCGGGCCGATGATTTCGAGAAGGCGCTCGCGGGCGTAGCCGAGGTGCGTGCGGCGTGAGATGTGGGTCAGGATCATGGCCTTGCATTCAACGACCCGCAGCCACTCGGCGATGTCCTGGATGTGCATGTGCATCCCGACCTTGGCCCGCTCGCGGTGGTCGGGTTCGAAGAACGTGCACTCGCAGATGATGATCTCGGCCTTGCGGACGTCGTTGCGGACCAGGTGAGGGCCCGGGAGCGTGTCGCCCATGTAGGCGACCAGGGGGATTTCGAGCGTGCGGGTGATTTCCTGGCCGCGGTCCTTGAGCTCCTTGAGCTTTTCCTGGGGCAGGTTTACGAGTTCGGGCTTGAGCTTGGAACGCTTCTCGATCACCACGTAGCCGAAGGAGGGCGAGGTGTGCTCGGTCTCGAAGCCGCGGAGGAAGATGTTGGGCTTGATCTCGGTCTGGTGGTCCGGTTCGAGCGTGATCAGCTCGTAGGGGGTGCGCTGCTGCTCGAGATCGACAAACCCGGCCATCATGCGCTGGATGGCGCTGGCGATCCGTACATCGCAGATGATGGTGCCGCTCCCCATTCCCTGGAAGCGCCGCTGCGAGCAGTAATACGCGAGGCCGCCAACATGGTCCATGTGCCCGTGGCTGATGGCGACGTACTTGGCCGAGAGCGCGGCACGCGGGCACTCGCCCATGTCGAAACAGACATCCAGTTCAGGAATCTGGATGGTCGTGGTTTCGCCCGCGACGGAGATGCCGGCGATGCGGTAGGGCGGTATGTACAGGAACCCCGGTGAGGAATCGCGGGGCGGCGGCTTGGGAAGCATCGGGAAAAATCTCCAGAGCGGGCGGCGGCCCGATCGGAAAGCGGGCGGGCATCACACGATGCCGTCGTGTCCAGTGTAGCACCGATCGGGCGAAACACACGCGTGCGGAGTAGTTCAGTTGCACCGCGTCGCGGGCGACGGGCACTCCGGATTCGGAGCGGCCGCCGCTGGCCGTTACCGGCCAGTTACGTGCGCGGCCATCGCCGGCACGTATGACCCACCACGCACCTTCTTACAGGAGTTCCCCCATGCTGTCTCTCGCGCCGCGGTTGCTCTCAGTGCTCACCGTTTCAGGTCTCGCCCTCTCGGCGTTCGCAGACCCAATCCAAACCAAGGGCACGGTGGACGAAGTGACCGTCTACCGCGGCCAGGCACTGGTCTCCCGCACGGTAACCATCGACGCCGCGCCCGGCCTGACCGAGGTTCTCGTCACCGACCTACCCGACCAGGTCATCCCTGCCAGCCTCTACGCCGAGAGCAGCGGGCCGGGGATCGAGGTTCGGTCGGTGCGCTACCGCATCCGCCCGATTCTGCAGGATGCCAACGAAGAGGTCCGGAAACTCGACGCCAAGATTCAAGAGCTCGACGACAAGCTCCGCTCCGTTCAGCGTCGTACCGAACTTCTGGCCGAGCACCGGGCGTACCTGGTCAAGCTGGAGGGATTCGTGGCGCCGGCCGCGACTGTGGAGATCAGCAAGGGCGTGCTCAACGCGCAGACCCTGGCGGCGCTGACCGAGCTGCTGGTCAACCAGCGCCAGACCATCGCCGATTCAGAGCTCAAGCTCATTCTCGAGCACCGGGACCTGACGGAGCAAAAAACGCTGTCCCAGCGCGAGCGGGACACCATTGCCGGCCGGTCGAACCGGTCGGTTCGTGAGGCGGTTGTCCTGGTCAACATTCCCGCGGCGACCAAGGGACGGGCGCTTCGCCTGCGGTACCTGGTCAACGGTGCGGGGTGGTCGCCCAGCTACACGATGCGGGCGGATGGAAAGAGGGACAAGGTTCTCGTCGAGTATCACGCGGCGATCCAGCAGATGAGCGGGGAAGACTGGGGCGAGGTGTCGATGACCCTTTCGACCGCGACGCCGTCGCTGGTTGCACGCTCGCCGGAACTCCGGCCCATGCAGGTCTCGCTCGCGTCGATGAATCCTGAGAGCAAGTTTCAGGAGAGCCTGAACGACTTTGTGAATGCACGCAAGGAGCTGGTGTACAAGCAGCGAGAGGCCGATCAACGCCGGAGCCAGGTTGCCCAGAGCCTGCAGCAGCCCGGTGGTCCGAGGGGCGGGACTGGCGGGACCAAGGACGACGCGGAAGCCGCACGGTTCGACCAGACGCTCAACTCCATTGCGTGCGACACGCAGCTGCTTGACCTGCTCAGCAACGACCGCGTGGTTCGAGTGGCCGGCGCCACCGATCGCAGTCAGGAGAGCCTGAGCATTACCTACACCCTGCCGGCGCGGACCTCGCTCCCGAGCCGCGCCGATGTTCAGCAGGTGCAGATCGCGGCGTTGCCGATGCCGGCGGAGTTCTACAAGGTCGCGACGCCGGTGCTGACCGAATACGTCTACGACGAGGCCCAGGCGACCAACGACTCCAAGATCGTTCTGCTCTCGGGCCCGGTTACGACCTACATCGAGGGCCGGTATGTCGGTTCCGGCGAGGTTCCGACGGTGTCCACCGGCGAGAAGTTCATCGTCGGCTTCGGGATCGACTCTGCGCTCCGGGCCTCGCGCGAACTGGTCGAGAAGACGGACACGGTGCAGGGCGGCAACCGGATTGTCGACGTCACCTACCGCCTCGCGATTGACAACTTCGGGGAGGCGGCATCGAAGATCCGCCTGATGGACCGTCTGCCCAAGGCCCACGAGAGCGAGATCAAGCTCACGCTCATCGACGGCAGCGCGCAGAACCCGCCCCCGGACGTGCAGAAGAAGACGGGCATCATGCGGTGGGATATCACGGCGCCCCAGGGCTCCGGCGCCAAGGCCTTCGCGCTCGAATACAAGTTCCGTCTCGAGCACGACAAGCAGCTGATGATTTCGGGGATGCCGGTAGCGGCCAAGTAAGTGATGCGGCATGACAAGGACGAGGGCGGGCGGTTCGCGGTGTTCGCGTCGCGCACCGTCCGCCCCTTGTGCTTACTCTCTCCGCATGGCCGCGGAGACCGCATCACAACTCTCGTGCCCGAACTGCGGGTATGTCATGACATCGCTCGCGACGGCGAGTGCGTGTCCTGAGTGTGGCTTTGCGAAGCCCGAGTCGGGGTGGCCCGCCGCGCAGCCGCTCCTGAAGCGGCTGGGCCCGGCGGCGTTTCTGGGCATCTGGGCGGCTGTGCTGCCGCCGCTAGGCTCCATCGCGCTCTTCACCGCCATGGGTACGACCAACATCGGGCCATGGATGAAGTCCCACGGCCTGACGGGTGCCGCGGCGTATGCGTTCGCGTTCACGATACTCGCCGGGTGCGCCCTGCTCCCCACCTACGCCCAGTCGGCCCTGGGTGGGTACGCCTTTGGCATCACCATCGGCGCACCCGCGGCCCTGCTCGGCTTCGCCGGGGGCGCGATCATCGGCTACGAAATCGCGGCCCGCGCCTCGGGTGATCGAGTGATGGCGATCATCAATGAGAAACCCAAGTGGCGGGCTGTCCGCGACGCCCTCATCGGCGCGCGAGTCGGCGGCGGGCCTGTGGAGATCACGCCCGGGTTTTGGCGCACGTTCGGCATGGTCACGCTGCTGCGCCTTCCGCCGAACTCGCCTTTCGCGCTCACGAACGTCGTCATGGCATCGGTGAAAGTGCCGCGGGTGCCGTTCATCCTCGGCACCATCATCGGCATGGCCCCGCGCAGCACGCTCGCGGTCATGATCGGCGCCGGCGTCAAGGAGTTTTCCAAGCAGGGCCTGAGCGAGGCCGCGCCCAAGTGGGTGCTCGGCGTCGGAATCGGCGCGGCGATCCTGGTGGTGCTGCTGGTCGGCCACCTTGCCAACCGCGCCATCGCCCGTGCCACCGCCGTTCCCGCGGCCTGAATGAACCCGCACGCCAAACGAGCCCCGAATCGCCCCGAAATGAGGCCGTTGCGACATCACGCATAAACTTGGTCCTTCGCCGCGGGTCCCCCGACACACGGGAATGCGGAGCCGCGGCCACCCCAGGAGTAGATGATGACCCGTACCGCCGCCTTCCTGTGTCTTGCAGCGTTCGCCGTTCCGTGCCTGGCCCAGAACCAGCCGACCAAGGTGATTCCGCCCAAGCCCGCCGCGCAGCCGGGCCAGATGACCTTCGAGGGCGAGATCGTCAAGAACCGCCCCAACGATGCGATCAAGGCGACGCCGCTGATCCCGCGCGAAGTGCTCTTTGGCAACCCGGAGCGATCACGCGTCACGATCAGCCACGACGGCAAGACGCTGGCCTGGCTCGCCCCGCAGGACGGCGTGATGAACATCTGGGTTGCGCCCGCGACCGACGCGAAGGCCGCCAAGTGCATCACCGCAGACAAGCTCCGCGGCATCCGCCAGTATCAATGGGCCTACAACGGCAGCATCCTGTATCTGCAGGACGACGGCGGAGATGAGAACTGGAAGGTGTATTCCATCAGCCCCGCGGGCGGCGCGGCCAAGGACCTGACGCCGTTCACCGATATCAAGGGACCGGACGGCCAGCCCATCAAGCTCCCCAGCGGCAAGCTCCTGCGGCCCCGCGCCGAGATCGAGGAGGTGTCGGACCGCTTCCCCGACGAGATCCTCATCGGCCTCAACAACCGCAACCCGCGCCACAGCGATATCTACCGCTGCAACATCAAGACCGGGGACCTCAAGCTCATCCAGAAGAACGACGACTACGACGGCTTCATCACCGACGACTCGTTCAGCGTTCGGATGGCGGTCCAGACGCAGCCGGACGGGTCCATCAAGGTTCTGAAAGCCAACGGCAAAGACGGGTTCGAAGCCGTTGACAGCATCCCGCAGGAGGACTCTCTCACCGCCCAGCCGGCGGGCTTCGACGCCTCCGGCGAAACGCTCTACTGGAGCGACACGCGCGGGCGCGACACGGCGGCGCTGATCGCCCAGAACGTGAAGACCGGCGAGAAGAAGGTTTTGGCCGAGGACAAGCGGGCCGATGTGAGCGGCAGCCTCGCGCATCCCAAGACCGGCAAGGTCCAGGCCGTCGCGTTCAACTACGACCGCGAACGGTGGACGTTCATCGACGACTCGGTCCGCCCGGACATTGAAACGCTCCAGAAGACCGCCGAGGGCGACATCGCCATCACCTCCCGCACGCTCGACGACTCCAAGTGGACCGTGGCCATCCGCCCGGACAACGGGCCCGTCCGCTACTACCTCTACGACCGCGGCACGCACAAGGCCGACTTCCTTTTCACCAACCAGCCCAAGCTCGAGAGCATGCCCCTCTCGCACATGACGCCGGTCACGGTCAAGACCCGCGACGGGCTGACCCTCGTCAACTACCTGACGCTCCCGGCGCAGTACGACAAGGACAACAACGCCAAGCCCGACGCCGGGCCGCTCCCCATGGTTCTCTTTGTTCACGGCGGACCATGGGCCCGCGACACGTGGGGCTTCAATCCCTACCACCAGTGGCTGGCCAACCGCGGCTACGCGGTGCTGAGCGTCAACTATCGCGGCTCGACCGGCTTTGGAAAGAAGTTCATCAACGCGGCCAACGGTGAATGGGCGGCGAAGATGCACAACGACCTGATCGACGCGGTGAACTGGGCCGTGGAACAGAAGATCGCCAAGAAGGACAAGGTCGCCATCATGGGCGGGAGCTACGGCGGATACGCCACGCTCGTCGGCCTGACCTTCACGCCGGATGTCTTCGCGTGCGGCGTGGACATCGTCGGTCCGTCCAGTCTCGCGACGCTCCTCGACAACATCCCGCCTCACTGGTACCCGTTCCTGCCGCAACTCACGACCCGCGTGGGCGACCACAAGACCCCCGAGGGCCGCAAGTATCTTGATACCCGCAGCCCGCTGACGTTTGTGGACAAGATCAACAAGCCCCTCCTGATCGGACAGGGCGCCAACGACCCGCGCGTCAAGCAGTCCGAGGCCGACCAGATCGTCGCGGCGATGCAGAAGAAGAAGATCCCCGTGACCTACGTGCTCTACCCGGATGAAGGCCACGGCTTCGCCCGCCCCCCCAACAACAAGAGCTTCAACGCCGTGACCGAGCAGTTCCTCTCGCAGCACCTCGGCGGCGCGAGCGAGCCGATCAACGGCGACTTTGACGGCTCATCGATCACGATTCCCGCGGGGGTGGATCTGATCTCGGGCCTGAGCGAGCCGCTGGCGAACAAGAAGTAAGTTTTTCGGAACCGCGACCGTCAGGGAGCGGAAACCAACAAACACCTAAGACCCCGGCACTTCGCCGGGGTCTTTTGCTTTGACTGCACAACCACACTCAGGGCAGGTGTGGGTCGGCAGGCCCACAATTGAATAGCCACATTCGGGACACGAGCCGCGTCGCAGCGAAAGCCTCGCCGCCCACGCCTTGTACGCGGCTCGGTACTCCCGCGCCCAGCGCACGGACCAGCACATGAGAACAAAGACTCCAATCGACGCGGCGTTGTGGACGAAGCCCCACCCCAGAAGCCGAGCCTCCGCAAAGTCCTCGCGCCTCAACCGTTGAAGCGTGCCGGACTGGGATTCCGAGTCGTCGAAAACAGCGCTCAACATCGCGCTTCTCGCGTCGAGCCAGTCGGCCGCGGTGAACGAGGAACCACCACCCTGCTCGATCTTGTGGTCAGAAGCCTCATGCGTTATTGCCCAGAAGCCATAACGGCGCACATGCGGTGCATACGTGAGAATCGCGACCGTGGATGGATTCTCGGCCAGCAACTTGGTTGCCTCGTCCCAACTCTCGATACTCGGTCGAAGTACCCGAATCTCGCCTCGCTCTTTCACAACCAAGGCGTCGTACCAGGGAGGCTGAGATTGGATCGACAAGTCAAAGCAGTGAATCAGTTCGCCGACTCGCGAGTTCCCGCCACGTGTCCAGTGAGAGGGAAGGGTCCATGCATCGAGCAACAACAACAACGCGAGAACACACGTCGCGAACGGGTTGACAACAAGCCTTCGAATGTTCTTCGTCAACCGACTCATACCGCTTGCATCGATGGCCGAATGACCTCTCCACACTCCGGACACAACGGCCCCGGCAGCCCCCGCGTGTCATACCCGCACCTGAGGCACTTGTTCCGCATGCGGTCCGCCTCCTTCACGTGCTTGAGCCGCTCCATCTGGATCCGCCATTCAAGATACATCCGGCAGTACCCGGGCACCCAGCCCAGCGACCACAGGCACAGCGCCGCCGCGACCAGCACCACGACGTTGTTTGCGTACCCGAGCCAGTTCACGCGGCGGACAACGGTATCACCGCCCGCGATCAGCGGTGCCTGCCACGCGTGGGACCCATCGTCCTGATCGAGAACGAACGTCGCGGCCATGGCGCGGACGCGGTCCACCTCGTACTTGAAGAAGCCTTTCTCCCAGGGCCCGAGGTCGAAGGTCGACCACGTCACATCCTCCACCACGGACCAGAACCCCGAGCGGTCGCGCCGGACTCGGACATACGCGATCGCGTCCGAATCCGCCATCGTCCGGTCCTCGCTGAACGGAGCGAGACGCAGCCCGCCCGCCTCCCGCACCACCCACGCGATCGGGCAGACCTCTTCGACGACCGGCCCCGGCGGCGCGTCGAAGTAGTGGTGGTCGGCCGTGAGCAGCGTCCCCACGTACGACCATTCCCCGTTCCGGCCGTTGGGCATCTGCCGTGCGTCAAAGATCAGAAAAAGCGCCAGCGCCAACGTCACCAGCGGGTGGCTGAAACCGCGAATCCATCTTGGACCCCTGCGAGCCATCACCTCTCCATACGCACGCCGCGGCCATCCGCTCCCACATTGTCGCATTCCCGGTGTACCCTCTTTCCATGTCCATCTCCCCCGCCGAGGTTCACAGGATCGCGAAACTCGCCCGGTTGGCCATTACCGACGAACAGGCCGCGGCGTATGGGCCACAGATGTCGGCGATTCTGTCGCATATGGACACACTGCGGAAGTTGGACCTGTCCGGCGTGGAGCCCCTGACGCACATCGGCGAAACCGTCAACCGCCTCGACACGGATGAACCGGGGAGGACATTGCCGACACAGGTCCTGCTCGATCTCGCGCCGGAATCGCTGCCGCCATTTGTCAAGGTTCCCAAGGTGATCGGTGATGGGGGCGGGGCGTGAGCCTCGCAGCACCTTCATGGGTGAGCGGGCGATGCTCCGCGCGCGATTCCCTGGCTCGGCTTAACGAGCTGAACCCCAAACTCAATGCATTCCTGTCGAGAGGTGTTGCCGACACGTCGCGGCCGGGTCCACTGGCGGGAGTTCCTATAGCCATCAAGGACAACATGTGTGTCGCGGGCGAAGCCCCCACCACCGCCGGGTCCAAGATCCTTGCCAACTACAAGTCCCCCTACACCGCCACGGCCGTGCAGCGACTGATCGACGCCGGGGCCGTCATCATCGGCAAGACCAACATGGATGAGTTCGCGATGGGCTCATCCGGAGAGAACTCCGCCTTCGGGCCGACGCGCAATCCGTGGGACCTTGATCGCGTTCCCGGAGGGTCTTCCTCCGGATCCGCCGCGGCCGTTGCGGCCGGCATCATTCCCGTGGCGCTCGGCTCCGACACCGGCGGCTCCATTCGCCAGCCCGCGGGCATGTGCGGCATCGTCGGGCTCAAGCCGACATACGGGCGAGTCTCTCGGTACGGGCTCATCGCGTACGCGAGCAGTCTCGACCAGATCGGGCCGCTCGGGCGGACCGTCGCCGATGTCGCGGCCGTGCTCACCATCATCGGCGGGCACGATCCCCTCGACTCTACTTCCGCGCATCAGACCGTGCCGGACTTCTCAAGCGATCTCGATCGCCCGATCGATCAACTCATCCTCGGTGTGCCCCGACAGGCTCGCAGCAGCGCCAATCACCCCGCGGTCGCCGCGGCACTCGAATCCGCGATCAAGACGTATCAGTCTCTCGGCGCGACGATCGTTGACGTCGATCTCCCGCACACCGAGCACGGCATCGCGGCGTACTACATCGTCGCCCTTGCCGAGGCCTCGTCGAATCTCGCACGGTTTGACGGCATCCGATACGGTCATCGCGCACCCAGGCCCGAAGGCCTTCTCGATCTGTACAGCCGCTCTCGGGCCGAGGGGTTTGGCGCCGAGGTCCAGCGACGCATCATGCTCGGCACCTACATCCTTTCGAGCGGGTACTACGACGCCTACTACACCACCGCACTCAAGGTGCGCCGCCTCATCAAGCGCGACTATGACACCGCCTTTGCCGCGGGAGCGCGGTGCCACGCGATCCTGATGCCGACATCCCCCACCCCCGCGTTCAAGCTGGGGGAAAAAAACAGCGACCCGTTGGCGATGTACTTGGAGGATGTCTACACCGTGGGGGTGAACCTGGCGGGTCTTCCCGCGATTGCCCTGCCTGCGGGTTTCTCCCCGGAGGGCCATTCCCGCCTTCCCATCGGGATGCAGCTCGTCGGGCCGGCCTGGCGGGAGGGCGACCTTCTTCGCGCGGCCCGAATGTTCGAGTCCGCGACCGACTTTCACAAGGCACTTTCTCCTTGTACAGGCTCCGGCCTGCGGTAGACTGGTGAAGCCGGAGGGCTCAGGTGGCGCGGCGTTCTTTGCCGCGACGGGAAGGCGACGGAGGGAGTTCACCGGCTTTGGAGGGAACGACATGTTGAGTCGTGCGATTCGCGTGCGCGGGGGGTGCGTCCGTGTGAGTGTCGTCGCGGCTGTCTGTACCGGCGCGGCCATGGCCGAGCCATTGACCAAGCCCAGCCAGCTCACCCCGGGCAACCAGCTCATCACCTTTGAGGGCCGCGCGGTCGCGCCTATCGGTGTTGCCCCGAAGATCCAGTGTGTCACGTTTTCGTCGCCCCAGGGCATGAGCATCGTGGACCTGACGAGCCAGCCGTACTCCGGCCCCCTTGTCGGCGGTCGGGCTATCCACCCGCTTCCCGGCGCGATCGGCAGCGGCGTGTACATCAACACATCGATCGCGTTCGACCCGCCGGTCAAGGAGATCGGCCTCGGATGGTGGGACCCGACGGCCGCGGGCTGCGTGCTGCGCGTGTACAACAGCAGCGTGCAGTTCCTGGAGGAAATCACGGTGCCTGCGCAGCCTCCCGGCGGTGGCGGCGCATCGTTTGTCGGCATCCGCCGCCCCACGGCCGAGATCGCCCTGGCCATCTGCTTCCCCGGCGCGAACAACGACACGTACGCGATAGACAACGTCAGCTACGGCCCCGGGTGTTACGTCAACTGCGACTGCAGCACGGTCTCACCAAGCCTGACGGCCAACGACTTCCAGTGTTTCCTGAACTCGTTCGCCGCGAACGATGCCTACGCCAACTGCGACGGCAGCACCGTTTCCCCCACACTGACAGCCAACGACTTCCAGTGCTTTCTGAACAAGTACGCGTCGGGCTGCTCGTGAGCCGGGCAGCGATCGCCGCCGCGGAATCTGGGCCCGTTCCAGGGGACCGAGAATAAGGGCCGCCAGGGCCCAGCGGCGCCGTCCAACTCTCGCACCGCCACCCCAGCCCGCACAGGCGGAGGCCGGCGGTCCGCGCTCGATCCCGCATCATGGGCTTGAAGCGTGATGAATCGCATGTTGTGGTAGGTGCGTCGGTCCCCACCACGCATCGACCGGGGTTTTCGGTTTTCAATGTGTCCCCTGGTGTGGTCCCGCGTCGGTTGCCTCCCCGGCGCGGGACCTTGTTTTTTGGAAGTGACACAGAGACACAGAGACACAGTGACGCAGTGACGCAGTGACGCAGTGACGCAGCCAAATCGTCTACGCTCGCGCACACCCGGAACTCAATATCATCTCTGCTCCGTCACTCCCTACCCTCTTCTCATGCGGATTCTTCTGACCAATGACGACGGCATCCGGGCGGCTGGCATCGCGGCCTTGTACGAAGCCCTCGTTGATGCGCCCGGGCCTGATGGCAAGACGCGCTTTGACGGCCCTCTGCTCGACAAGTCCCCCGGGGCGGTGCAGCGTTCGCCGCGCTCGGTCGTCGTGCCCATCGCCCCGCTGACCGTGCAGTCCGCGATGAGCCACGGCATTACGTTTCATGATCCGCTCATGGTGCACGAGGACACGGTGCCGCTCTCGCGGGGCGGGACGGTCCCCGGCGTCGCCGTGGACGGCCGGCCCGCCGACTGCGTCAAGCTCGCCGTGTCACAGCTCTGGCAGGAGCGTTTCGGCGACGGCTCCAAGCCCGACCTGCTTGTCTCGGGGATGAACCAGGGCGCCAACTGCGGCATCAACGTGATTTACTCGGGCACCGTCGCCGCGGCCCTTGAAGGCGCGTTCCTCGGTGTTCCATCCATTGCGGTCAGCCTTCATCTCGGGAAGAGCAAGCCGAGGTATGACGTCGCGGCCGGGCATGCCCGCCGGGCGATCGAAGCGCTCATTGCCAAGGGCCTGCCGCAGCCGCACGAGTGCCTGAACATCAACGTCCCGATCACCGAGGGCGAGGGGCCGACACCGCCCATTGTGGTCTGTCCCATGAATGCCCACGGCCTGGTCGACAAGTACGAGAAGCGCATCAGTCCGCAGGGGGATGTGTATTACTGGGCCGCGGGCCACGGCCTGGACTTCCGAGGCACGGCCGAAGGCTCGGACGTCGAGGCCCTGCTCAAGCGCTGCATCACGGTGACACCGCTGTGGTACGACCTGACCAGCCACTCAGCATTGGCCAGGTGGCAGGACCGGCTCAAGCCTGGGCCGTGAGACCACTACGCGGCGGACCTAGACCTAAAACAATAGGAATGGCTTCGGGTCGGGACCCAAGACATCGAGCCGCAAAGGCATCCACTTCTCTTTGCCGGGGTGATACACAAAAGTCAGGCGGACTTCGCTGGCTCCTTCGCGCTCAAACCCGGCGGGAAACTGAATCCAAGCGGACGGAAGGTCTCCCTTTTGAGCGCGCTGAATCAGATCTTTGCGGTCGGGCACATCGTACATTGTCAACGAAATGGCCGAACCCTTGGCTATCTCCTCTCCGGGGAGTGCCCATCCGCGGCCCGCCCGAGCGGTGTCGATATCGATGGCGGACCAGCGAGCATGCCGCTCTCCGGCCCGTTGCCACGCAATCCGCGCCAGTTCGGAAACGGGCGCATTCGCCCATTCGGCGCCGGCGACGGCGGAGTACCTCTTCGCCAGGTAGACACGGAGTATTTTCTCGGCGCGGTCAACATTGAGCGAGGCGCCGCGCTGGGACATGAAGGATTCATATTCGACGAGATCCGAAGCCACGAACGCCCGCAGGAAGTGTCCACACTCCGAGCTCAACGCTTCCGCGAGAGAGCGATCGATACCCCCAGCTTCCCATTGTGGCTGGGCACGGCTCGCGAGTTTTGCCGTCACTTCTGGAAGATTGGATGAATCAACTCGCTCCGTTGGGCGGGCGATCGTAACACTTGAGCTCGGCCGACCGCGCGGCGACCACCGAGCCATGGAGTACGCCATGAATACGAGCGAGGGAACACCAACAAGCCCCGCGACCATGACGACGCGCATTCGGTGCATAGAACGCCTCCCTAGAGGGCTGGTCGGCTTGTTGCCGGGTCACCCAGACTGGGCGAGCATCAAGGGTGCGCGACGCACCTGGCCCGAGGAGGGTCGTACACATACACAATGTCACAATCTTCGGATTGCGAACAGCAGGTGACATTGCCCACGCCAGCGACGCAATCCCAATAGAAACAGCAATAACTGGGCGAATCACACGCTCCCAAGTACACTTCCTCGTTGTTGCACAACACCCAACAACCATCTTGCCGGAGCGAAGTCCCCGCTGCCATCAGGGCGATTCCACCCAGCACAGCGGCGGCCGCAGTCCGTCTCAACGCGATCCCGGTATTCATTCGGATTCTCCTTTCATGGTCGCAAGAGGTCTAACGAGGGCAGCGAATCCGCACGCCGTAGCCAAAACACCATTGCGTGCCATGGCCGCTCCGAGCGACACGCCGCCGAATCGGCCCAAGCACCCGCAACCTCCAAGGTGCCCACGGGCCTTGGCATACCAATAGCCACCGGTCAACACAATCAGCGCGAAAGCGACTCCAGCCAGAAACGCCTGACGGCGCCAGCCAGCGAGCAGGGCGAGGCCGGCGGACCATTCCAGCAGGCACAGGGCGTACACCACGAGTCGGGCGGGCAGAGTCCCCGAAACGGAACGAATGAGCCGCTCCGCGTCCGCGGGATCGTTCGCCTTCGCGCAGGCGGCAAGAACAAGAAGGCTTCCGACGAAAACGGCCGTCGCGTTCGCCGCGACTTGGGCAACTTTAGTAGTCACGGCCGAGTATCCCGTCGCGAGTATTGAGCATTGATGGCGTCGGACCGACATTGAAGCGATTGGGTACTCCTGAGAACGCTTTGCGGAAGTCCAGTTCGGCCGCATGCAGATCAGAGAAGGCAACGGTTGACGTCGGTGCGGGCATGTCCCACGTTCGAAGCCCCACACCCGTTCGGTGGGCGGTGATCCCCTCGAAGAGCACGACTTTGGCCGACGGGAAAGTCACGCCAACCAACTGCTGGGCCTGTAGCTTGTCAAGAGTTTGTGATGCAGCGTCTTCCTGCCAGAATGCCGGCGTCGCCGTAAATGCAGCCGAGTACGAATAGCTGCTGGGCGGAACATCGCCCGCACATGCGAGCCAAGATCCCGGATCGGTGCCAAACATCGCATCCTCTCCGGGCGTCCGGCTGGTCTGGGGACAGGTCCATGAAAAACTTGCTTCGCCCAGGTCCGCCGAAAGCAACCACGACCACCATCGACCGCTCCCAAAGTATGGACTATCCAGCCACCCGGTCGCACACGCGACCCGCCCGCGTGGCTCTCGGAGGGACATCGGGCCATCGTGCAGACGGAGCGCCGGCATGCGCTCACGATGACGCCCCGCGAACTGGGCCAACTCAGTCACAGAAGACTTGATGTTCGCGAGACAGCCGGCGACCCTCATTGAAGCGCGGGCCTTGCCAAGGGCGGGCAACAACAGAGCGATGAGCAGCAGCACAATCGAGAGAAGGCAAACGACTTCGACGAGCGTCAGGCCCCGCCGTATCACACGGGAGGACACCTCGCGACCTGTCTCAGAGTAAGACACGCGGAGATGGTACCGCATAGGGGGGGGGGGGGGCGTCAAGGAGCACCCGAACATGGGTGGCTGAATCGTCGCCGGCCGTCGGATTGAAAAAGGCGGCCACACTTTCGCGCGGCCGCCCGGAGGGAGAAAGAGAGAGTTCGTAACGTCCAGCCCGCTTCGCCAAACGCAATCGCGGGCCGAACGGATGGGACAATCTGTCGTCGGCTCCGCCGACCGGCCATTGAAACTTTCGGTCAGGCCAGCATCGATTCAACACTTTTCAGATGCTGCGGGAGGTCCTGGCGGAGCTGGTTGACCTTGTCGGTGGACAGTTTCAGGAAGTCGAGCACCGGCTCGGAAATGGCGGTGTTCAGCAGGTCGAGGCGGAAGCCCCCCGCGACCTCGGCCGCGAGGCGGTCGCCGACATAGACGATGCACGGGAGCGTGCGGGCCTCGGCCGGCAGTTCCATCGGGCGATGGTGATAGCCCGTGACGTTCGCGAAGTTCGCCGGGAACTTCCACTTGGCGCAGAGCCCCGCGCCGAACATCTGGTGGTTGACGCCGAAGACGGCTTCCTCGGCTTCGATCATGTCGAGCGCGGGCACGCCGGCCTTGTCGGCGCCGGTCTTCTGCACCACCTCGATCAGCTTGTTCCGGTCCGCCTGCATCTCCACCATGATCCCGATGTCGTGGATCAGGCCGGAGAGAAACGCTTCATCAGAAACCGCAAAGCCGAGACGATCGCTGAGCATCTTGCAGCTCGCGGCGGTCACGACCGAGTGCATCCACAGGGATTTGGCCGAAAAACTGGGGGTCAGTTCCCCGCCGCGGAAGAGCTTGGCGAGCGAGGCGGCGATGGCGATGTTCTTCACGGCGTTGAGGCCAAGCATCACAATCGCGCGGTTGATGGAGCCGATCTGCCCCGGCAACCCGTAGAACGAGCTGTTCACGACCTTGAGGATGCGGCTGCACAGGGCCGGGTCGTTCGCGATCACCTTGTGCAGGTCCTGGGCCGTGGACTTGGGGTCCTCGACCAGGGCCACGATCTTCAACGTGATCTCGGGCAGCGTGGCGATGTGGCTGATCTCGCGGATGGCGTCGGCCACGATCTGTTCACGCTGTGCTGCGGCGGTGCTCATAAAGCTCTCCCAGAGATAGGTCCGGAAGAGGCATCGGTACTTCGGACGTGCCACTTGCGTCCGAGAGCGCCGATTCAGGTCCTCCAATCGATGAGGTCATCACAAGGCAAATACCCATACCTGTGGAATCCACCAGCCGCCCGCCCCGCGCCGCCTAGTACGCGCAATGTTTGCGCAACAAGTTCGGATCGTGCGGATTGATAGTCGCCAAGTGTTCCGCGACCCGCACCCCCGCGCCCCCGTCTCCAAAGGGGTGCTTCAGCCCAGAAAGCTCCAGGGCGCGGGCCTTCTCCATCGCCCGGGCCACCTGGTCCGGCCGCTCGCCGGCACTCGCGAGCACGTTCCCCGCCCGCTCCCGACCGGACTGCCGCGAGCCGATGTCCACCGCCGCGACCCCGACCGCCGCCCCCTCGATCAAGGCCCCCGATGAGTTGCCCACGAGCACGCCCCGGCTTGCAGCCAGTCTCTTGAGCAGCCCGACAAACAGCGGCCGCGGCAGGTGGGTCTTCACCACGAGACGATCGCGCCAACGGTCGAGGCCCTCAAACCCGCGGATCGCCCGCATGATTCCCTCGCGGCCCGGATCAAAGTTCGGGTGCAGCGCCAGCACGCGCGAATCCCCCGCGAGCGCCGCCTCAAGCACCCCCACCATCGCCGCTTCCTCCTGCTCATCCGTTCGGCCAACCGGGTGCATCAGGACAATCACCGAAGGCGAACCCAGATCCCTGAACGCCGCATCATCAAGCGGCGCCATTTCACTCAACCCATCGATCGCCGGCGAGCCCACCACGTGCACGTGCTGCGGCCGCTCCCCCATGCGGACGATCCGTTCCGCGGACTGCGCCGTTGCGGGCAGGTGAAGATGAGAAAGCTTGGTGATCGCGTGCCGCATCGCCTCGTCCGCGACGCCCTCGGCCCGGTCTCCCCCGTGCAGGTGTGCCACGGCGAAGCCCCCCACCGAGCCGGCGCTCGCCGCGGCGAACGCCTCGACCCTGTCTCCCAGCACCACGATCCAATCCGGGCTCAGCCGCACAAACGCCCGCCCGAACCGTTCAATACCACGCCCGAGTGCCTGAACGTCCGCCGCGCGGCCGGTCTGCCCCGCGACCTGCATCGGCACGGCGTCGGACACGAAGAACTCGGCCTTGACCTCGTGATACGTCTCCGCCGGCGAAATCAGGTGCGCCCCTGCCGCGATCACTAACAACTCACAATCCGGCCTCGCCTTGATCGCGTTCATCACCGGCCGCAGCAGGCCAAACTCCGCCCGCGTGCCCGTCACAACGGCGACCCGGCGACGGCCCGGCGAGGTCTCCTGCGGAGGGCCCGGGCGGACAGAGGGCTCATCGTTCCAGCCGTCGCCGATCATGCCGCGGCCTCCGCAAGGCCTTCAATCGCCGCCGCCTCGACCGGCATGTCGCCCTCCAAGGCCCGGCGCAACCTCCGCCCAAGGAGTTCCGCGAGCCGCCACGGCTCGACCCCCGTGCCCGGCCGCTTGATCGTCAGGTCCTCCCGCACAAGCACGTGCCCGGCGGGCAGATTTCGCCGCGCCACGACCGATTGTCGCGACAGCCGCCGCACATCCTGCTCGCACGCGAGCACGCGTTTCTCGTCCGGACCGAGCCGCGGATCCGGCGACGTCGGCACATGTCCCATCCACGCCGTCATCGCGCTCTCATCGCGGGCGAGCGTCGCGTACGCACGGAACTCCGCGGGTTCCAGAGAAGCCGCGTGATCCGGCCCGGTCGCCTTCTTGTTCCACGTGAAGTGCTTCTCAAGGATTGCCGCGCCGTGGACGGCCGCGACCGCGCCGGTGTCCACTCCCGTCGTGTGATCGCTGTATCCCACCGGTCCCGACCACACGCGCGAGATGGCGCCCATCGCGCCTATGTTCGCGTCCGCGTCTGGCGTCGGGTAACTGCTGACGCATTGCAGGAACGCCACGCGCTCGCGGGCCGGGGCCAGCCAGCGCGCCGCGCGCGACACCTCGTCAATCGTCGAAGCCCCCGTGCTCACGATGAACGGCTTCCCGCTCGCCGCGAGCCGATCCAGCAGCGGCCGGTGGATCACGTCCGGCGACGCCGTCTTGTACGCGTCAAAGCCCACCCGCTCCGCCGATTCAACCAGTTCCACCGAGAACGGCGTCACGATGGCGTGGATCCCCCGTGCGTGAGCCCGGTCCACAATCCGCCCCATGTCCCCGATCGACATCTCCAGCCGCCGCAGCATGGCGACCGGTTCGCTCTCCCCTGCCGCGGCCTGGTAGGCCGCTAACCGCGAGGCCTTGCTCATGAGCAGGTCCGAGCGAAACAGTTGCAGCTTGATGGCGTCCGCGCCGGCCTCCGCCGCGGCGTCCGTCATTTCAAGGGCCCGCTCAACCGACCCATCATGGTTCACGCCCAGCTCGGCGATCACGTAGACCGGAGCCCCACCGCCGATCTGTCTGGTCCCAATCCTCATGGGTTGACTGTAGAGCCGCGCAGCACCGCATCCGCGACCACCGCGTCGATCCGCGTGTCGATGTCCACGACCGGCCCTGGCGACACGATCCCTCGGCGAACCTTTCCGAAGAACGCGTGCGGCCCGGCGGGCACTCCCGGAATATCCAGATGGAGCGCCCGCCGCGTCACCACCATCACGCCCCCATCGGGAATGAACGCCGGAGGCAGGTCCTGCCTCCTGAACACGCCGTGGTTAAGCACTTCGCCTTCCCAGGGCCCGACCACTTTCGTGACAGGGTCGAGCCGCGCCGTCCACCACGGATGGTTCTTCCCAACACCCTGGTACGACTGCACCGAATCTGCCCCGGGCAGCGCCTCCAGCGCGGCATCGATCAAGCCCGCGGGGCGCACGGGCACATTGCCGTACAGAATGGCAATGGGGGTCTCGGGACTTCCGGCTTCCGGCGTCGACCGCTCGAGGGCCCGCACCGCATGCCGCGCGGCGTCGTCCACCCGGGCCGTGTCCGAAGCCAGCTCCGCCGGCCTGCCGACGACTTCAACCGTGGAGTACCGCGACCGCACGAGATCAACAATCGCGCGATCGTCCGTTGAAATCGCGACCTTCGTCAGCCGCGAGCATGCCAGGGCCTGCTCGATCGTCCACGCGATGCACGGCTTGCCGGCGATCGGCGCAACATTCTTTCCGGGCAGTCCCTTGCTGCCGGCCCGGGCGAGAATGATCGCGATAGCGGACATCACAACCCCGTATCAAGCCGGGCGACGCGCGAGCGGCCCGCATGGACCCACGGCTCGCCGCGAACCGGCGCCGGCTCGATCACCTGGGCCGGCCTGGTGTGGTGCTCCCTCACCCGCGCATGAAGCTTGCCCCATGCAGCGGCCAGCCCGTCCCTGCCGGCATCCGCAATCGTTCGCTCGCCCGAGTAATCGCTCGCGTTCGAGGGCACGGTCCCGTCCGCGAGAATCGTCATGACCGACTCCGTCATCCTGTGCGCCGCTGGTGTGGGGATCGGCAACGGCTCGATCCTGTCCCCGTGGACGCTCACCGGAAGCGGGTCGATCACCGCCGCACCGGCGGCGAGCAGCCAGTTGTCGTAGAAACTCTCGATCTCTTCATACACCGCATCACACCGCGTGATCCGCGGCACGATCCACGGGATCGGCAGCCCGCCCGCCGATCTCCCCGCGGCCGCCCGATCCTTGATGAGCCGGTTCACGTTTCCGCACACGCGATCAAACAGGTCCACCCCCATCAGCTTGCGATATGTCTCTGCGCTCCCCGCCATCACATCCACGCTGATCACATCCGCCCCGCACCCCAAGAGCTCCGCGAGCTGCGCCTCTTCGCACACCAGGTCCGTCCGGATGTGCACGCCCGACACACCAACCTTTTTGGCGTGCGCCACGATGCGGGACAGCTCCGGGTGCAGCACCGGGTCCCCGGCGCCCGCCAGCGTGACCGCGCCGTCTGGTCGCAGCATCGCAAACTCGGTCAGGATCCGGCCCGCCATCGCCAGCGTCATGCAGGGACGTTCGATGGTGTCGCGCGAGCCGCGCATCCATTGCCCCCGAAGCCCGCTTGTGCGCCGGCCCGTGCACAGCTCGATCACCAGCTCCCGCGGCGAGTCAGCCCGTCGCCGCACGCCCAGCACCCCCGCGACAATCCGCGACGCCGGGGCACCCTCGAAGCCGTCTCTCATGGCGTCGATGGCATTCGCTATGGCCGCGTGCCGCTCGGGGGTATCGGGTATGAAACGGTACTGGGCATCGCGAACATCCGGCAAAGTGGTCACACACGCCGGCTTCGCGATCGGGTCCGCGGTCGGCATGACAGGCACATACCCAAGCACCCCGCCCAGCGAAGCGAACACGCCCGCGGCTTCGGCCCGCTCGGACAGATCGCGCATCATCCCGCGGTCCAGCAGGCAAACGCCAAGGCCGGGAGGCGCCTGGCAGAACGACACGCGGTAGGCCTGCGGTCCCGGCGACTGGTTCCGATACCGCCCGACACACTCATCCACCAGCATGGGATCAACCGCGCACCAATCCGCCCCCACCACGACCGCGGCATCCAGATATTTCTCCTCCATCACGCGGTTCATCGCCGGCGCCGCCAGGGCTTCGTCATACACCGTCATCGTCCCCAGCCCACCGCGCCAGCACTCCGCCGCCCAGAGACGCGCCCCACGAAGGCCGTCCGCCCGCGCGCCGATCGGCGGTCCCTCGGTCTTCATCACCAGGTACTTCAGCCCCGGTACATCCCCCGCCAATCCGCGAATCGCATCCGCATCTTCGCCCAGAAGGATCACCGAGTCGATCTGCCTGCACCTCGCCAGCCTTCGCAGCGTCAGCGCCAGCGGGTTCAACCCTCGCACCAGCGCCGCTCCCAAGGGCCGCGGCGTTCCCAGCCCGCCCCGCTCCGGGTCCACCGCGATCAGCGCCGCAATCTTCTGCCGAGGCCGCGCCGCCGCCGCGGCAGTTTCTTCGGGCGAAGCCAGGTCCCGCGTCGCCCGCTCCCCACCGTCGAGCATCTTGATCGTGTCGTCCAGCATCGCGCCGAGCTGGTCCGCCGCGTCCGCGATCCACCCCACGTTCATGATGTCCCGCTCAATCTGCCGCTTTTGCTTGTCCAGCGGCGAAAGCGAAGCGTCCAGCCCGATCTTCCGGTCCTCGCGCACCCGCTTGAGTGTTCCGGTCTGGTTCAGGTGCTGCACCAGCCCGAAGGCCGGCTGGAGCTTCTCGACCTCGACGCCGTTGTTCTGCACCTGCTCGATCAACCGGTTTACGCGCGACTGGTCGGCGTGATGAAGCAGCATCTCCGACAGTGACTTGGTCGTCTTGCGGGAGAGCTCTCCCACCTTCCAGGTGTCATGGCGAACCGTTCGCAGCCGCTCACGCAGCCGCTTGAGCCGCGACTCCCGGGTTGCAATCTCCGTACCCGCGGGAAGAGACAGGGTCGTCGAAGGCCGGTACCTCTCGATCGCTTCCGCAAGCTTCATCGGCGTCGCGAACATTTTCGCCACGCCACCCTCGGTCGCGTCGATCGTGCTCAGCCCGCGTTCACCATCGGCTTTGAAGTCCCGCTCGAACTGCGCGAGGTACGTCGCCATCTGCTGGTCGGTGTAGATGGGCCGCCCCTGCACATCCGTTTTCCGGATCAGGTTCGCCTCGCTCGGCAGCGCGACCCCCGCCACCGTCCGCGCCGTATTGACCTGGAACTTCCCACGCGCGATCCGCTGCCACTCCATCATCTCCAGCGTGTTGAACGAGTTGAGCTCGCCGGACCACACCGTGTGAATCGCCGCGCCCGCGGCGTAGTATTGCCCATCCGTAAAGCCCAGGTCCTGCCCCATCAGGATCACAGGGTCGCACCCGAGCTTGCGAGCCAGGTAATACCCCATGTGCGCGACTGTCGCCGCCGGAATCAGCGTTGCATCCGCCGGCGCCGGCACGCCCCCGGGCAACTCGCGCACCTGCGGCCGCGAAAACAAGTCCCGCACCATCGGTTCGCCCAGGAACTCGTCGAGGAACCGGTCCCCCGGGATTCTCATCTGCCCCGGGAATGCGCCGAGAATCGCCGGGTTCGCCTTTGCCTCGGCGACGAGTGTTACGCCGTCCACAGCCTCGGCCGTCAGGCCTTCATAGAACCGCCGGCTGATCTCGTGATAGTCGAGGGCCGTCACAAAGTGTGGACGAATTCCCTTTGCGAGCAGTTGCTTAAGCACCGTCTGCACCGCGATGATCACGAAGTGATCCCGCAGGCCCGGCCTCGAAAGCAAGTCAATGTTCCGCCGCAGGCTCGGCCCCGCCGCCACGACAATCGCCGGCCGATTCCGGAGCGCGCCGTGCAGCTCCACAACCCCGGGCGATGTCACGTACCGGTCCACATTCATGAGCTGATTGCGCAGCGTTACTTCCGCCTGCATCAGCGTCGTCACCACCGTTGTTCGCACCGCCTTGATGATCTCGGTGAATCGCTCGCTGAATCGTGCCGCGCTCGCCCCCAGCCGCACGCGATCCGCCGGGTGTTGGAGGAGCTTGAACCCCAGCGCCATCAACCCTTCGACGCCCCGCGTCGCCGCCGAAATGGCCGCCGCATCCTCCGCATCCGTCAGGAAACAGACATTGTGCCCGCGGATCCACGCCGAATGGTCCACGTGCTCGAGCACCGTCCGCAGCAAGGACACATCGGGCTCGAAGACAAACACGACGCCCGTCAGCCGCATCTTCTTTGCCACCAGCTTGACGTGATAGCCCAGGCCGAATCCCAGCACCGCCACCGCCGCGGCCTCGGCGATATCAATCGTTTCGACCAGCTTGCCCGCTTCTTCGAGCGGCCGCCGCCGGCTGGCCATGGCCCGGTCAGCCGTCCCCACCCGGATCGACGCACCGAGCACCCCCTCCTCGGTCGGCGCGAACACCACATCCGTCCGAGGCACCGCCCGACGGATCAACTCCACAACCCGGGGCGAAGAGGCTTGCAATGCCGATAGATTCCGGTCCAGAATGTCGGCGGATGGGACAGGCTGCATTGGGCGGGGCTCCGGCGTCGTCGGTTCCATCGGCCGGGGCGCAAACTCTGCAATAGAAAGAGAAAGGGTCGATCCCGTGGCGCAACTCGTGCTCGCTGTCACCGGGGTTCAACCCCTCCCCAGTCCCCCCATCCTCTCTCGGCTGCTCTTCGAAGATCCCCTCATCCTGACCGCCATTCTCATCATCGCGTCGGTCGCCGTCTTCTTCCTTTTCAACGCCCAGGGAAAGGTCAAGAAAGCCATCCTTTGGAGCGGCGTCGGCCTCCTCCTCGGAATCGGCGTGCTCATCCTCGCTTCCGCCATTGAAACAGACCGCGAGAAGATCATCGCCGCTACCACACCCCTGGTCCGCGTCACCGCCGCGGCCGACACCTCGCGACTTGAACCGCTGCTCGACGACCAGGTCCGTCTCACCAACGAACTCAGTCTCGCGGCGGACGAACTGCCCCACGGCGAACCCTGGGACAAGACGCAGATTCTGGACCACGTTCGTTCCTACCTGGGCGACAAGTTCCGGCTCAAGCCCGGTGAAACCGCGATCATCGAAACCCAGGGCGTGATCGACGGCCCCGGGCGCGGCCGAACGCAGGTCCACATCCGCGTCACACCGGAACTTTTCGAGTTTCCGTGGCCATCCTGGTGGCGAATCGACTGGAAACAGGACGCCAAGGGCGAGTGGCGCGTCATCGGCATCCAGCCGCTGGACGTTGGCCAGCTCTCGCGCCGGCGGTAGCCGGTCAGTCCCCCTTAGGTACCTCGACCAGAGCACTCGGCTGCAGCCGGGTCGTCTTGACCTGCTCGCCCTTCTGGTTGGTCACCTTGACCGTTTCTTTCATCCCCTGGCCGTTGAACATGTTGTGGGGATATCGCTTGCGGAGCGCGACCAGAACCGGCGATTGGGCCCCGGGTGCCTGAGGGTCGAAGTCGTCCTGCCCGAAGAGCCCCACCGTCACCTGGCTCCCCTTGGGGCCGTGGTAATAGAAAGCCTGCTCCCCCTCGCGACGCAGCTTGGTCACCGCCAACTCTGCCATCTTCCGGAACTCCGCCATTTCTTCCGGATTCGGATCCTGGTCACGCCGCGTGTACACGCCGATCTGCAGCGTGTAGAGCACCCAGTCCCCGTTGCGCTTTTTGGCCTGGCGCAGGTCATATTCCGGCATGTTCCCGGGGATGTCCGACGGCGGAGCCAGGAACGCATCTGCAAAGGGGCGGGTCTTGCCACCGGCGATCGTCAATTCCACGCCCCGCACCCGCGCCAGCGCCTCCCGCGCCTGCTTCGAGTTCCCATCCGCGAACTTGCCAACGGCAACCACTGTCGCGCTCCCACGCTTCTCCGAATACGCCTCTGCCAGTCCGCCCTGCGTGCGAACCTTGTCCAGAGCCAGTCTCGCCGCGGACTCCTGGTCATCACCCCGGAACCCCTCGATCACCACCGACCAGTGCCCCCCGCCCTGGTCCGCCTTGCCTTCCTTTTCCGGCGCGAACAGCTTCTCGCCTTCCTTCTTCAGCTTGTCCTTGGACTTTCCACCCTGGGCTACCGCCGGCCCCGCCGCGGCGAGGGCCACGACACAGCCCAAAGCCAGTTGCATTGAGAAACGCGCACGGGCCGACAGACATCTCATCATGGGAAGATACTCCAGCGGGCTCAATGTGATGCAGCGCACCCCCTGCGGTCCATTCAGAACAGTTCAAGAAAGTTGTGTAAGTCCCCCTTTGGGTTATGTCCTCAAGCCATTGGAGGCCATAGTGTTGCAAGTGTCGTTAGGGTTTTATCAAAGTTTCAAGGGTTTCGAACACGGCCGACGATAGTCTCGGTACGCCACGGATGGTTGTGTTCAAGGCCGGAGGCCACGACGGGTCGTAGATTGGTGGATCGAATTTGACCGGCGTTGGGCTTTTGGTGGAGGCTCGTGAATGGCAGACATTGCTGCAGTTGGCGGTTCCGGCGCAGGACGCCTGGACCCGGTGATCGAGGCCGCGCCTCGAATGGTTTCGGATCGCTCCTCCCCCGGCAGGGTTGAGCGGCCCTCGGATCGCGTCGAGCTGTCCGATCGGGCGCGGCTCCTGAACAAGCTCTCCAAGCTTCCCGCCGTCCGGCAGGACTTGGTCGATCAGGTTCGTCGCCAGATCGAATCGGGGGAATACGACACCCCGGGTCGCCTCGACGCGGCGATCAATGAACTCGTCGATGACATGAACGTGATGGGCTGAGTTCGCCCCGTTCCCGCATTGCTACTTCGCCCCGGGCTCCTTCGCCCGGGGCTTGTCATTTGGGGCGGACGGTTCGGCAGCCGCCGGCGCGCCCACCGGCCCCGCTATCGCGTACGCCGCGCCCGCCACGCCGCGGGCCACGAGCGTGAATCGCTCCATGTCGATCGTGTCCACCGTGTCCGTTGGCCGGTGATAGTTGGGATTGCGGAAGTTGGACGTATCGGTGAGCATCACACCCGGCATTCCCCCGAGCATGAACGGGGCGTGATCGGATCGGACAAAGTCCGGCAGCGGCACGGGAACAAAGTCCGCGACGACCACCTTCAGTCCCGGCGCCGCCGCGCGCATCTCCGTGTCGAGCCTTCGGGCGAAGTCCGAAAAGCTCTTGATGGTCGCGATGCCGATGAAGTCCCCTACCGTCGGCGGGTCGAACACCCCCTCGATCTTGCCGATTGGAGACCGCTGGCTGTTGGGTTTGTCGCTGAAATACCCCAGCATCTCCAGGCTCACCATCCCGATGACCTTCTCATCCTTGGGCAGCGCCACTTTGACATACTCGACCGATCCCTTCAGCCGCGCTTCCTCCAGGTTGAAGAAGATCAGCCGCACTGACCGCTTCATCGGTTTGTCCTTGAGCACCCGCGCCACCTCCAACAGCGCCGCTACCCCGGTCCCGTCATCATCCGCCCCCGGAGCGTTCGGCGCGGCATCAAAGTGGCAACTCAGAATGAGCGTTTCCTTGGGCAACTCCTTGCCCGGCAGATCGACATACACGTTGTGCCACACGTGCGCCGCCAGTTCATCGGTTGTCTGCGGCGAACGCAGGCCCTCCGGCACCCCACCCTTGAACTCCTGCTCCGCCTGGTACTTGAGATTCCACTGCAGCGCCTGCAGCTTCGGCTCATACCCGAGATCGCGCAGCCACTTCTGCACCAGGGCCTCAGTCTCGACCAGCCCCTGCTGGTGCGCGATATTGCCGCGGACCGCACGCTTGGTGGGCAAGGCCGTCAAGGTCCCTTTGAGGCGATTCCTGTCCACCAAGGCCGCCGGACCGTCAACCCTACCCGACCCCGCCATAATGGCGACCGCGACGATAATCGCTCCCATGATCATCCCACATTGTTAGCCGCCCCTACGGGCACCCCGCGGCGAACTTGTTGAGGTAGCACTGGAAGTCCGCGGCGTTGATCGCGGGGGTCTGCGTGCTGACGTCGCAGTTTGAGTAGGGGTCCTTGGCGGCGTACTTGTTCAGGAAGCACTGGAAGTCGTTGGCGTTGAGGATGCGGTTGTTGTCGCAATCGGCGTAGCACTGACGCCCCCCCGCACAGCCGACCCACTGGGCGATGCTGTACACGGTACCGCCGCCGGCGCTGGACAGGGCTCCGCCGACAAAGAGCGACGGCCCGCGGCCGTCGTCTGCAACGGCAAGATAGTCTGCGATACCTACACCCGCGCCCAGTGGGCTCCACTCGTGGCCATTCCACTTGGCGATGTTCCGGGCCGGGATTCCGTTCGCACCACCAGCGAAGTCGAACCGGCCGACGACGAAGAGGGCCGGCCCGGTGCCGTCGTCGAAGACGGCCATGTCCCACACGCCCCCGGTGCCCGATTGCTGTCCGTAGAGCCCGCCGCCGACCGACTCCCAGGTCGTGCCGTTCCAGCGCGCGATGCCCTCGCGGCCCAGTGGAGAGCTGTTGGGCAATCCGGCCCACCCGATGTAAAGGGCCGCGCCACGCCCGTCGTCCCAAGTGGTGATGGCCTGGGCGGCGCCGGGCACATCAGCCATCGAATGCCACTGGGTTCCATCCCAGCGGACGAGATAGTGTGCGTTGAGGCCGGCGAACTCAAAGAATCCGCCGGACACCACGAGGTTCCATCGACCCTCGGTAAAGAACTCGGCCATGCGGTCCAGGCCGACGCCAGAGCCACACGCTCCGATTTTCGTCCACTCGGATCCATCCCGGCGAACGACTTGATTCATGGCGGAAGGCGGCGAGTCGTAGTCGAGCTTGAATGCGTACAGGCCGGAGATGTTTCGACGCGACGAAGAGAACCTCGGTTCAATGTAGGTTCCGACAAGTGGGGCAGGACTGACGTGCATGCCGTTCGGCACCTTCTCCCACTGTGTGCCAGACCAGCGTCGCATGTAGATCGCACCTGTCTGTGTCGTAGTCCTGTGGTAGAGCTTGCGCCCGCCGCCATCGTCGAGCGAATAGAGTCCTGTCGACGGGCCGGTCAGGCCGGCGCCGACAGGCACGTAGTCACGCCCGTCCCATCGCCGTACAGGATCGGCGTACCCGAGCAGAGTGTTCCCGAATCCGGTCGCGTAGATCTGGGGCCCATCACCGTTGTCGTGGGCCATCATGATTCCGCTGAACTTGCGAGGAAGCCCCGCCCAGTACGGATGGCAGTCCTGGGCAAGGCAGTGAACCGCACCCAGAAATGACGGGGCAAGTATGGCGAGAAAACAAGCATGTGAGCGAATGCGGCTCATGGCTCGATGTAGCGGAATCGCCGCGTGAGGATGTCAAAGCCGGTCGTAACACCGTTCCAAACGTCGCCCACGAAGACAACGTCGTGGACTTCTGGCGCTAGCAAGTCCGGGTAGGGATCCACAATGAAGCTTCTCGGAATGTCTCCCCCCGATGAACCGCCGGAAACATCGACGGGAGTAACGATCGAGAACTTGGTGTCGGGATTTGTTGCGGTCACACCCACGGTGCTTGTTGAGAAGATGGTGGCCCGAATATTCACGTCGGCCACGCTCGTCGGCACCTGCCCGGCAACATATATGTAATCGTGCTCGGGGTCACCCGGAAACAATCCCGATTGACCGATCTTGACCGCCGTGCACACATCCGGAGCGTTGAACGCTGGATCGATTCGGTTCTGCCACGCCGTCCACCGCAGCGTCGGCTGGGAAAGGCCATCTTCGTACAAGCACACGATCGCATCGTTGCCGTGATTGGCGTCACGGTACGTATATCCCCCGATCGCGATCAAAGAAGGAGCGCCCGGCAGGAAGTCGATGGTCAAGGCTTCACCGATGCGGGGCGTGTTCTGGTTGCCATCGTCGTAGCTGAACGTTGTGTACCAGTCGCCCGGCGCGTTGCTGAAGTGAATCCGGGCCAGCAGCATGTGCGACTCGTCAATCCCGGCCGATCTCCCGGCAACCAGGGCGTATTCAATGCCCGACCCAATGTCGTAATACCCGGACATCGCGTTCGTCGTCAGGTTTGCCCCCGTGATCAGGGCCCGCGGGAAGTCGGTCACCCACGATGTCGGCGCAAAGTTGCTGGCGCGATAGCTGATCGCCTGGATTTCGCTGTTCGGCCCGACCCCGTTGGTGTAGGTCGCGACCACGTGCGCGCGGGTATTGGGGTAGTTGCCCACCCCGTCGATATGCAGCTTGATTCCGCACGCTTTGTACGTCGTGCCGGGGCCGCCGCTCTGAGTCTTGACGTCGAGGCGGGTGCCATTGTCCGCATCGTAGAACACAGTCTGCAGGTCCCAGCCGCTGCCCGCCAGGGTGTGTCCCGTTATTCCAGCAATCATCACGGGAAGCCCGGCGGTGTTGAACCCCCACTGGCAATCGATGTCCACGGGTTCTTCATCAACCAGTCCCGGATAGGTCAGAACTGCTCCCGGTCGGCTGTACTGCTCACACCACAACGGGAGGCCCAGCCCGCCCCCGAAGCACACGGTGTGATAGTCGTTGTTGCCGTAGCTGTTGGCCTGCGTGTAGCCGGTGACAATGATCCGGGCGCTGCTGGTCGTCCCGTCCGTGCCGCCTCCACACGCCGTCTGAGAGGCCTCCATCGCGGTTGGCACAAAGTAGTTCGTCGAGCTCGGCGCGGCCGGATACACGAGCGGGCTGCCGATCGGCGCCCCTGTGTCGTAGTTGTAGCTGGCGATGGTGAGGGCCCATCCGCCGCCCTCTGCCGAGTTAATCCATGTCTTTGAAGCGACAATGAGCGTCTTGGTCCCCGCCTCCTCGCACCCCTTGCGGCGGATGATCCGCCGGACGCCAATCACCTTGTCCTCGTGCGCTGTACCGCCGTCCCCCGTCAGCGCCGGCGGCTGCGAGCAGCCCGGGCAGTTGACGTTGCCCCACCAGTTGGTGAGCGTTTGCCGCGCCATCGCGCGGCTAGCACCCATACCCCCCCCTTGTATGTTTCGGAGGCCATTGCGAGCTCCCCGGCCGCACGCCCCGTTCCAAGTGCAGAATGCCGAAACACACACGGCGCGACACACAGGTGTACTCCCGGCAAGGCGATCCGGTTGCGGCAAGTGTGACAGGAAATCCGGGTCCGTCAACACATTTCTACGTTGATACCAAGTGGCCAGGCGTGGCCCGAGAATGGCGTGGCGGCTTCTCAATCATTCGCGTCGTTCACCCGAATCACGACGACCGACCGCGGGCTTCTCCCGCCCTACTTCATCCTCTCCCACGCAATCAAGGCCGCGCCTAGGACCCCCGCATCATCCAGCAACTTTGTCCCCACCACCTTCACCTGCTTGCACTTGTCCGGGAACACATGGGCCCGCACCGACTTCTTGACCCGGTCGACCAGCGGCTCGCCCAGCGCTTCCGTCAGCCCGCCGCCCAGCACCACCCGCCCCAGGCTCAGCACCGTCACCATGTTCGCGATTCCGATCCCCACCAGGTCCGCGGCGTTGTCCACCACCTGCATCGTCAACTCGTCCCCCATCTGGTAGGCCTTCGCGATCGTCTTGCTCTTGACCTCGTCGAGGTCCCCATCGACCAGCGACGGGATCACAGACTTCTTGTTCGCCCGGATCAGCCGGACCAGCCGGTCCACCACCGCCGACCGCGAGCAGTTGTGCTCCAGCGACCGCGACCCCAGCGGAACGCCCGGAAACAGAATCGTGTGCCCGATTTCCCCCGCGGTCAGGAACGTTCCGTAGTACAGCTCGCCGTTGAGAATCAGCCCTCCGCCGATGCCCGTGCCCAGCCACACGCCGAGCAGGTCGCGCGCGTTCTCGCCCGCCCCCAGCTTGTTCTCCCCGTACACCGCCACGTTCACGTCGTTGTCCACGAACACCGGCGCCTTGACCTTGTCCGAGAGCAGCTTGGCCAGGGGAACGTCGTTCCACCGCAAGTTGACCGCCTCGATCACCACACCCGCATCCGGGTCGATCGCCCCCGGTGCGCCGATCCCCACGCCCGACAGCTCGCTCACCTTCATCTTCGCCTGCGAGCACGCTTCCTCAATCCCGTCCACGATGCGCGAGAGCACGGCGTCGCGCCCCTCGTCGGGCTTGGTCTTGCGCTTGGCGCTCCCCACCACCTTCTTCTCGGGGCCGACAACACCGATCTGAACATTGGTGCCGCCGAGATCGATCCCCACCACCGGCTTGAGTGCGGGCATGGCTGCCTTTCTACAAGAGTCGGGTCACAAACACTGAGATATCGGTCGTTTCCGCCGCCATCTTGGCCGCCATCTTCACCGCGGTCTGGCCGGCCTCATCGCCTTCGGGCAGCACGAACAGCGTGCTCCCGCTCCCGCTCATGTGCACCGGCAATCCCGCGGCCTTCTCCAGCCTTTGCCGTAGAGCCCTCAGCGCCGGCTGCACCAGCTCCGCCGCGCCGAGCAGATCATTGAACAACGCATCCCCAGTGCCGCTCGCCAGGTCACGAACTTCCCGCTCACGAAGTTCGTGCCGCGCTGGCAACGAGTCAAACGCCTTGTACACCGGACCGGTCGCGCACCCAAACGACGGGAACACCAGCACGATCGACCGGCCCGCGAGGCGGTTGACGATCCGTTCCACCCGGTCGCCGAGTCCCGACACGACGGCCGGCCCCGGCGCTGCTTGCCCGCCAATGAAGTATGCCACATCACTCCCGAGTTTCGCCGACATCGCCGCCAGTTGCGCATCGCTCAGCGGCAGCGTCAGCAGATCGCGAATCCCGACCAGCACCGCCGCGGCGTCGGACGACCCACCCCCAAGTCCCCCGCCAACCGGGATGCGCTTCTCCACGCGCATCGTCACCGGAAGCGTCCGGCCGAGCGTGTGCTCAACCAGGCGCAACGCCCGGATCGCAAGGTCTTTCTCCGCCGGCCAGTCAATCGGGCTCGGTCGCGGCGCATCCCCCGCCCACACCACCTCGAACTGCGCTGGATGGTGCTCTCCCAACCACGTCAGCGTCACCGTATCGAACAGATCAACCGCGTGCATCCACGATGCAATCGGGTGCAGCATCCCCGGTCCGGGCGGCCGCGCCACCGCCAGAGCCAGGTTCACCTTCGCATGGGCACGTCGTTCCAGGTGCACGCGCAGATGGTACAGCAGCGGTACGATGCTCCGCCGACAGGATGCCCCCATGAACGTCAGCCATCTCGCCCAGGCCTTGCAGTCCATCGCCCCGCTGGAGCTCGCGGCAAACTGGGACAACACCGGCCTGCTTCTGGGCTCCGCCGATCACGCACTGTCCGGGCCGGTTCTGCTCACCATCGATCTCACCGAGCGCGTCCTCGCCGAGGCCGTGGCCCGCAAGGCGTCCGCCGTCATCTCGTATCACCCGCCGATCTGGGAGCCGCTCAAGCGCATCACCGGCGAAACGCCCCGCGGCCGGATTCTGCTCGGCGCCATGCGCGCCGGTATCGCCGTCTATTCCCCCCACACCGCCCTGGACGCCGCGCCCGGCGGGATGACGGACTGGCTTTGCGAGGGCCTTTCCGGCGGGAGCGAGGGCACGATCGGCGGCGACTGCCGCGCCATCGAACCACACATCGCCCGCGAGCCGACTCAGCAGGTGAAGATCGTCACGTTCGTGCCGGAGAAGGCGGTGGACGGTGTCCGCAGCGCCCTGGCCACCGCGGGCGCGGGCATCATCGGCGGCTACCAGGTCTGCTCATTCTCGACGCTCGGCACGGGCACGTTCCTCGGCGGCAAGGACACCAAGCCCGCCGTCGGCCAGCCGGGGCGTCTGGAACAGATACCCGAGTACCGGCTCGAGATGGTCTGCTCCAAGGCCGCACTCCCGCTCGCGATGGAAACCCTTCTCCGCTTCCATCCATATGAAGAGCCCGCCGTTGATGTCTTCGAACTCCTTGGCCGTCCCCAGCGCCACCACGGCCCGGGCCGGCGGCTTGTTCTCGATCAACCGGCGACCGTCGCCCAGCTCGCCGAGCGTCTCAAGCAGCACCTCTCCATCAGCGTCGTGAACATCGCCCTCGCATGGGACCACGACAAGCCGCTCACGCATGTCGGTGTCTGCCCCGGCTCGGGCGCTTCGCTGGCCGGTCCGGCCCGCGCGGATGGGTGCGATGTCTATGTCACCGGAGAGATGCAGCACCACGACGTCATCGCCGCGCTGCACAACGGCCTCTCGCTGATCCTCGCCGGCCACACCAACACAGAGCGTGGCTACTTGCCGCGGCTTGCCCGGCGGCTTGGCAGCCTGCTCCACGGCGTGGAGTTCATCGTCAGCGCGGTGGACAAGAGCCCTCGCGTGCCGGTGTAGCCCGGCCGCATCGCGCCGCACCGAACGTCACGGCCGGGCGTCAAAGTCCACGCGGCCTTCGCCCTTGAACGACACGCTGGGCTTTCGCACGCCTGAATCAAAGAGCGCCTGCGCAATCTCGCCCGGCGCGGTGTAGTCCAGTGTTCCCGACACGGTGCAACGGACCACGCCCGTCGGGACCGCCGCTCCCGGCGCCAGCGAGAAAGCCGCGGGGAACCGGATCCGCTGCGTCCCCAGCCGCCGCAGCGAAGCCTCGGGCGAACGCACGCCGCTGTACGACGACCCGTTCTCGAGCGCAACCGTGTAATGAACCTCGCGCAGCGGGAGTTCGATCTCGTTGCGGTTTTCCGCGTCGATACCGATCGTGAGCACAAAACCGGACTCGGTCCGCTCCGTCAACCGGACATCCGACACCGTCAGGGTCGGCGCCCGGTACGAGCACCCCGTGATCATCGCCAGCATGACAAGCGTCGCCCACCGAAGCATGAGTCGAGCGTAGCAGATCGCCGGGCCGGTCTCCAGAGCCTCACGGATCCGACGGGAGGCTCACCCACTGCGACTGTTCATCCGTCACCAGTTCGTGGGCGTCGCGGACTATTTCCGAAACGTGCGTGTTGTAGTCCAGCCATCGCACCGTCAGCCACGCCATCACGCCGCAGCAGAACAGGGCGCCCAGCTCCGCCGACACTCGCCGCCGGGCGTAGAAGAGGATGCCCGCGGCGAGCACGATCGTCGCCAGCTTCCACACGATCAGCCCGGTCCGCGAGCCATATTGAATGATCGCGTGGGCCAGCGGGTTGGCCTCCGGCATCCCGCTCTGGGTCAGATGCTCGAGCGTCATGTACAGGTCGCCCAGGCTCATCAACACCACGCCCACCAGCAGGATCATCACCCGCGTGGCCCGGCACCGGGGGCACACCAGGGACCACAGCCGCGAACACTTCCCTGGCTGCCCGGATGGCGACATGGCCCCTCCCCCGGCCTAGGTCATCGGAGCCCCCGGCGACCCACGAGACTTCCCCGCCCCGCCCCGCCCTCTAGACTCACCCGGAGTGGGGCTTATGCCGATGACGAGGCCTGGGGAAGGTCCGTCTTGACCGGGTGTTATCGCGGCCGCGAGGAGCCGGCCGGGGAGTCAAAGTCGCCGTGAAGCCGGTGTGCCTGGCTGTGCTCGTGTTCGTGGCCGCGGCCCGGGGCCAGTTGGTCAACCCCGTGTACGTGGACGACTCGCCCGTGGCCCGCGAGACGCTGTTCCGCGTGGACGAGTTCGAGGCCGCGGGCAACGAAGGCGAGGCCGTCCGCGAGCTCCAGCGCCTCCTCGACGATCAGCCCGACCGCCTCGTGCCCCAGCCCGGGCAGAACAACCTCTTTGTCAGCGTCCGCCAGCGCGTGCAGGCCAAGCTCCTTTCATCTCCCAAGCTGCTCGAGCGCTATCGCGCCGCCGAGACCGCCCGGGCGCAGCGGGAGCTCGACTCGGGAACACCCGAGAAGGTGGAGCGATCCCGCCTGCTCACCCGTCCCGGGTTCGAAGCGGCGCTCCGTGTTGCCCAGGCCCAGCTCGAGGCCGCGGAGTTTGAAGCCGCCCGCACCACGCTCGAACAACTCGCCGGCCACCCCGATCGCAAGGGCCCCGACGGTCGATCGCTGAGCCAGGACGCGGCGAAGCTGATGCTGATCATCGCCCGCTACGCCGATCATCCGGACGTGTGGCGATCCGCGGAGCAGTGGGCGAAAGATTCCGGCCTCGCCAAGCCCGACCACGCCGCCGTGCCGCAGCCCCCATCGCTCCGCCTGACGCGGTCGGACTTCATCTCCTCCTCACCCGCGCTCGACCACGAAGATGTGCCCACGCGCCCGCTGTGGAGCTCTCCGATTGATCCGCCCGGGGTCACGCGGGACACCCCGTTTCAGGTTTCGCCTCCCGAAGAGAGCGCGTACAGCCTCTACATCCTCCCCACCGTGGTGGGCGACTGCGTGTACGTCAACGACAGCACCTACATTACGGCCCGCGACAGGTTCACCCTTCAGCCCCGGTGGACGCTCAAGCCCGTGGCCGACGGCGACGCGGATGAACCCTCACGCCGCGCCGGCGCCGGCCGGCCCGGACAACGCGCCGAGGATACCTGCACTGTCACGATCCGCGGCCGCACGCTCGTCGCGACCACCGGCCTCGTCCAGAACGGGACACGCATCGACGGCGGCCGGACCTACGCCCTCGACACCGCCACCGGCACCATCCTCTGGTCGTTCATGCTCCCCGATCTCGACCCCTCGCTCGACGGGGCCGCCGTCCGCGGGCCCGCCCTGATCGACGGGTCCACGATCATCCTCGCGGCCCGCAAGAGTTCCTCGCAGCGGCGGATGGTGGCGCTCTACCTCGTGGGCGTCTCACTCGACAACGGCTCGCTGCGGTGGATCCGTCCCATCGGCAGCGCCGGAGCCATGTTCCGCGGCTACGAAACCCGCGTCGAACACGCCGCGACGCTCTACCGCGGCGTCGTGTATTGCGCCGACCGCCTTGGGGTCATGGCCGGCGTCGAGGCCGCGACCGGTCGGCCCCTCTGGATCCGGCGTGCCCCCGTCTCCGCCGCGACACCCACCGGCTTTGGCATGATGCCCGAGGCCCTTCGCCCGTGGCAGTGGGATTCGCCGATTCTCCGCGACGGCTCGATGACCACGCTCTCGCCCGACCGTCAATCCATTCTCGTGATCAATCGCCTGACCGGCGCCGTGACGGCGCAGCGGAGCGCCAGCGACCTCGGCACGCCCGCGTACCTGCTCGAGGTCGGCTCTCGACTTGCCGCCGTGTGTTCCGACTCGGTCAACCTTGTGCCCATCGAAGATCCCGCGGCGGGAACGGTCACCACGACGCGGACATTCGCCTCCCCCGGCATCCGCGGGCGCGTCATGATTTCCGGCGACCGGATGCTCGTGCCGCGAAGCGACGGCCTGGCCATCATCGATCCCGCGAGCCCGAAAGTCGATCAGACGGTTCTGAAGCTCGAACGCATCGGCAACGTTCTGCCCATGCAGAACCAGTTGCTCGTGGTCGATTCCACCAACCTCCACAGTTTCGTCACGTGGTCTGTCGCCGAGCGGATTCTCGGTGAGCGCATGGCCGCGGCCCCGGGCGACCCCGACCCCGCGATCACGTTCGCCGAGCTCGCGTATCGATCCCGCCATCCCGCGCAGATCGTCCCCGCCGTTGACAAGGCCATTGCTTCCATCGACCGAAACGCCGGCTCCGACCGCGGGCGCACGGCCCGTGCTCGCCTGTTCGAAGTGCTGCGAGAGATGATTGATGCGAGCCAGGCCGCGTGGACCGAGGCGGTTGTGGAGCCGCCGGCGCCGGTGATTACGCCCCCGACATCCAACCGCCGGCGCGCCCAGGCCCCGCCCGCCGCGGCCCCGGTCACACCAGTGGACATGCCGGCGCTCGAACCCACACAGCTCGCGCCGATTGTCGATCGCTGGGGTCGAATCGCGGAGAGCGTTGAAGAGCGAGCGGTGCAGCTCATGGCTCTGGGGCGCCTGCGTGAAGCCCAAAGCCAGCCCGCCCTCGCGGCCGAGGCGTACCAGCACATCCTGGGCGATGCACAGCTCAGCGCCGCTTCCTGGAGGCGATCCGGCGTCTCCGTTCGTGCCGAGCTCGAGGCGTCCCGCCGAACCCGCCAACTGGTGCTCGACAACGGCCCCGCGGTGTACGCCGCCTTCGAGGCCCAGGCCGCGCACGAACTGGCCAATCTCGGGCCCGGCGCCGTCGCCGACGACCTCGAACGCCTCGCCCGGCAATACCCGGCCGCCGCCGCCGCCGCGACCATGTGGGTCCGCTGCGCCGAACTCCATGAATCCGCGGGCCGGCCGCACGCCACGATCTCGGCGCTCCGAGAAGGCCTCATCGCGGCCGAGGCCGCCCGCGCCGCCGGCGTGGCCATCAACCCCTCGGTCATCGGCGAACTCGGCGGTCGCCTCGCCAGCCGTCTGCAAGCCGTCGACCAGGTCTTCGCCGCCGCGCACCTCGTGTCCCGCCTTCGGACCCAGTTCCCCGACATCACCCTGACCGATCGCGGACAGACCGTGGACGTCAAGGCCCTCGCTGATGGACTCGCGCAGCGCCTGACCGCGCTGCGTCGCCTGCCGAAAGTCGGCCCCGAGATCCTGCCGACCGCCCAGCCTCTGCCGGGCTGGGTCATCATGCAGCCCCGCAGCAAGGAACAGATCGGGCGCGCCTGCGAGCACGTCATGCTCATCGCCCCGGGCGAATCGCGAGTGGCTCTCTGGGGCATCTCGGGCGCGGCAGGCGACGGTGGCAAGGGCGGCTCTCCGCTTCAGGAACTCTGGTCGCGCCCATACACGGGCGGGCCGCCGGCGCTGTACCGGATCGATCCGGAATCGGTCTGGCTCCTGTGGGACCGCAACCCCCAGGGCGCCGTGATGGAACGCATCAGCGCGGTGGACGGCAAGACGCTCTGGTCCACCGAGCCGTTCCGCTCGCTCTTCCCCGACGATGAAGCCCTGAACAAGCGCATCCAGCTCGCTCGCAATCTCATCGAGACGCCCATCGACGGCGCCGTCAAGCTCACCGACGTGTCCATCACCCTCGACGAGCAAGTCCTGGCCCTGATCGAGCGCACCGGCCGCGCGGCCTGCTACGACCCCGCTTCCGGCAAGTTGCTCTGGAAGGGCGAGACCTCTGTGCAGCAAGTGCACGACGCCGATGCCGGCGGGGGCGTTCTGGTCATCGGCGGACAATCGGAAGTCGCCGCGGGCGCGGGCAACCTCGCCGGCGGAACGGCCAATCTCGTCGCCGTCGTCGATGCTCGCACGGGACGCCTGATGCACCGCCTCGAGCAGGAAGCCGGCAAGGTCCGGTACGTCCGCATTGCCGGCGGCCGAATCCCCACGGACGCGGCTCGCACCTCCGTGATTGTCAGCCTGGATTCCCAGATCACCTGCCTCGACGCCGAGAGCGGCAAGACCAACTGGACCATCCCAGGCGGTCCCGCCTTCGAGTCGCGCGAGGCGTGGGTCTTTGGTGACCGACTCTTCCTCCTTGACGAAAACCGGTCCCTCTGGCTGGCGTCCATCGCGACCGGAAAGCTGGTCGAGCGACAGCTCGAAACCTACGAGCACCTCGTCGGCACCGGATCCATCCAGGGCTTCGCCCTCGGGCAGGAGTTCAAGAACACCGCCTTCACCACCGACCGCGGCGTCTGCATGTTCGACGATCGCGGGAGGCTCATCGGCATCGACGCCCTCGAAGGCGGCGAGGCCGAGGAGGGCGCCATGCTCCAGCCGCAGGCCGCGGCGGACCGCTTCATCGCCGTGGAGACGTCACCCCTCGAAGGCCCGGCCGGACGGCCCCTCTTCAACATCCACATGCTCGACACCAAGTCCGCCATGCTCCGCAACACCCGCCAACTCTCGCTCGAACTCTCCCCCCGCCGAATGGCCCTGCTCGACGGCAAGATCGTGATCACCGCCGGCACGAACACGATCGTGTACTCGGCGCCAGAGATCGATCCCTAACAAAATACTTCTTAGAAAAATCAATAAATAGAAAGTATGTGTTGACAAATCGAAAGATTTATTGCATATTATTCAACGTGACTTTCGATATTCAAAAGCAGGCGGTTGCTGGAGTGCCAACGGGCCACCCATTGGCATCGCTGACAGTCGATGACTTGGACCTGATCGTGGAACTGGTACTGAAGTCTGGCTCTCTCAAGGACTTAGCCACTGAATACGGCGTGAGCTACCCCACGATCCGCTCTCGGCTGGACAAAGTGATCGAGCGGCTCATCGCCGCCAAGAACGGCCGCAAGCCCGACGCCCTCTCCGAGCTTCTCGCATCCATGGTCGAACGCGGCGAACTTTCACCCTCGGGCGCGCGGTCCATCCGCGAAACCGCCCGCAAAACTGGAGGTGCCTGAATGGAACCCTGGTGGACTGTTCAACAAACCGGACTCATCGGCGGGATCGGCGGCGCCGCGATCGGCATGGTCGGCGCCCTTGTCGGCTCCCTGAGCTTCCTCATCGTCCGCGGCAAGGGCAAGCCCTTCATGGTCGGACTCTTTGGCGTCATGATCGCCGTGGGCGTGGCCTTGCTCGGCGTCACCATCGTCGCGATGGTCAAGAGCCAGCCTCGCCATGTCTGGTACCCGCTGATGCTCGGCGGAATCCTGTCGACCGTGCTCTTTGGTTCACTGCTTCCGGTCGTCCTGATCCGCTATCGCGCCGCCGAAACCCGACGGATGGAGGCCGAACAACTCCGGAGGAGCTAGCCGGCGCATCTACGTGTGCTTCGCCGGGCACTCCGGCTTCTCCCCGCTGAGCACACGCCAGACATCCCGGACCACCCAGCTCATTTCCCGCTTGGCCGAATCGGTGGCGCTCGCAATGTGCGGAGACAGCCTCGCGTTCGAAAGGCCCAGGATCGGGTTCGCCGCATCGATCGGTTCAGGATCGTGAACATCCAGCATCGCGTGCGCGCCGGGGTTCGACTTCAGAAACGCCGCCAGGGCCGCGTGATCGACCACGAAGCCGCGGCTCGTATTGATGAACAGGACGTCGGGTTTGAGTTTCGCACACGCCGCGGCGTTGAGCAGGTGCCGATTGGACTTCCGTTCATCCACGTGCACGGTGACGATGTCCGACTCGCGGAGCAGAGCCTCTGGCGAAACCGGCGCCGCGCCTGATCGCGCCGTTTCTGGGATCTCAAGCAGGTCGGTGTACAGAACCCGCATGTTGAGAGCCGCCCCCAACCGGGCCATCTGCGTCCCGATCCGGCCAAAGCCGTAGATTCCCAGGGTCATCTCGCAGAGCTGGCGTGCGGCGTTGAGCTCGCGCCGCAGCGCCACCCACTGATCCGCCGCCAGCGCCCGGTCCATGTACATCCGCGGCCGCAGCACGTCGAGCATCAACGCGTTGACGTACTCGACCACCGCCCGGGTGTTCGCTCCCGGCGTGTGAACCACCTCGACGCCCCGCGACCGGCACGCGCCGATGTCGATGTTGTCGAGCCCGACGCCAGCCCGCGCGACCACCCTGAGTTTCGGCGCGCCCGCGAGCAGCTCCAGGTTCACCCGCGTATAGGTCCGGACAATCAACCCCTCGGCCTGCTTCATGAGCTGCCCAAACCGAGGCACCTCCGTGTGCGAGCACTGGACGAGCTCCGCGCGCTCCCGCAGCCACGCGGCCGGCACCGCGTCGAGGTCTTCCGTCTGAACAACAAGAGGCTTTGCCACGCCCGGATTGTACTGAGCCGGCCGCGCTCGCCGGGATCACGGCCCTACGGCCGCCCCTCGTTGCCCACCAGCACCGCGCACACGCCGCCTCGCTGCGCCACGTTTACGACCTGCTTCTGCGACGCCCGTGCCATGAACGCCACGCCGTACTTCGACGCCGCGAAGCCGAGGACGACGTAGAACGGCTCCTGCGACACGGTCCCGTCCGCGCCGATCACCGGGAACTCGCGTACGGGGATGCTCGCCAGTTCCTGGATCACCCATCGCTCGCCGTCCTTGAGGGCCGCGTCGATCGCCGCGTTCCACTCCTCGTGAGTCACCGATGGCCCGACGACCACACCCTTGCCGCCGAACGCTCGGTTGGGCTTGAGCACCAGGAGTTCGTGCTCCTCGCGGGCGAACTCGACAAGGTTGCACGGCTCACCCTTGGGGTTGGTGCTTCTCCGGTCCGACAGGATCCGCGTCCAGCAGATGTGCCTCCGGATGATCTGCCGTTCCTCCGAGCTGAAGTACTGCTGCGCGATCGCGGGGTCGGTCAGGACCTCCCAGCAGCTCTTCTGGTCCAGCTCCGCGGCGATCGACGACACCATCCGGTTCTGCTTGAAGAGTGTTCGCATCGGCTCGACATCCACGCCGCGCTTGGCCAGGTCGATCAGATCGAGCACGCCGTAATCGCGATAGCCGATGTCGATCTTCAGGTCGCCGTAGTAGACCTCCCCGCCCTTCATCTTCAGTTCGGACGGATCGACGTGAACGACCCGCAGTTGGTGCCGCTCGGTGAAGTACGCCACCAGCCGGTCCTGTTCGTCCGGTCCATCCTGCTCGAACTTCGGATCGATCAGGGCAATCGCGCCCCGCGGCCGGCCCACAACCTCAAGATGATCGAGAAGCTCCTGGATCAACAGTTCCCGCATGTCCGGCGCGAGTTCCAGCCGCAGGCCCGGGTCTTCTTTCTGCAGTTCGGGAATCACCGTCTCGTAGAGCACGCGGTCCGACGACGGCCCCAGGTGCAGCCCGCCGATACCCGTCAGGTTCGGCTCCACAAACCGAAGCGAGTCCTTCCACATCGGGCTCGTGAAGTCCACCATCGCGTCGAGCCGGCCGAACATGGGATTGTTCTCGCGCTGCAGCGGCCCCCAGCAGTCCCACAGCCATTGCTCTTCGCCCGGCGAGAGGCGCAGCAGTTCCCGCACCGCGAAACTCGACTGGTAGATGTCCGGCAGCCGCTTGAGCGCGTTGAGAATCGTCAGCGAGACCGAGTGGATGTAGGCAAGCTGATCCGGCCGGATCGTCACCGGGCACGGCAGGATCCGGATCGTTTCCGTCACGCCCTCGTGCTGGTAGATCAGGTGCCGCGTCTTGGCTTCCTGCTTGATCGTGTCCACCAGGTGGCCGAGACGCTGGGGCGACAGATGCGCGATCGCTCTCTGCACGCGCCCGGCTAGGCGCAACCCGGCGAGCCCTGATTCTTCCGCGGGAGTCAGCATGCAGCGGCAGGATACCATGCGGGCCTTTCGTGCCGCCGCGCATCTGTACCGCCTTCGCCATGAAACCCGTCGACGCCTACGCCGAGCTCGTCCGCCACGCCCGAGAACACAGCGTTCTCTCATCCTGCGCCGACCTCCTGGAGTGGGACGAGGAAACCTACATGCCTCGCGGCGGAGTTGCCCACCGCGCCGAGCAGTCCGCGGTCCTCGCCGGCATGCTCCACGAGCGCCAGACCTCAGCTCGAATGGGGGAACTCTTCGGCGCGATCGAAGGGACGGACCTCGTCCGTGACGCCGCGTCTCCCGCCGCCGTCAACGTGCGCGAGCTCAAGCGGATGTACAGCCGCCTGACGCGCCTCCCCCGCGCCCACGTCGAAGAACACGCCCGCACCACCACCCTGGCCCAACAGGTCTGGATCGAAGCGCGGGAGGATCAGGACTACGCCCGATTCAGTCCGTGGCTCGATAAGATCGTCGACCTCTCCCGGCGAGAAGCCGCGGCACTGGGTCATACAGGCGATCCGTATGACGCCCTGCTCGAGAACTATGAACCCGGCGCCACAGCGGCCGACGTGGCCGCGCTCTTTGCCGCGCTCAAGGCCGAGCTGGCCCCGTTGCTCGCGGCCATCACCGCCTCTCGCAAGCGGCCCCGCACAGCGATGCTCAAGCGGGAGTTCCCGGTCGACCACCAGAAGATCTTTGCCCAGGCTGTCGCCGCCGCCATCGGGTTTGATCTGGAACGGGGGCGGCTCGACGTCGCCGCCCACCCGTTCTGCATGGCCATCGGCCCGGGCGACACACGGCTCACGATGCGCTATTCCGAGCGCAGCTTCGGCGACGGTTTCTTCGCCATGCTCCACGAGCTCGGGCACGGCCTCTACGAGCAGGGCCTCCCCGCCGAGCACTACGGCACGCCCATGGGCAGCGCCGCCTCGCTGGGCATGCACGAGAGCCAGTCACGCCTCTGGGAGAACTTTGTCGGCCGCGGCCTGCCGTTCTGGAAACACTTCTACCCCCGCCTCCGCAACGTCTTCCCCGAGGCCCTCGGGGACACCAAAGTCGAAGCGTTTCACATCGCGATCAACCGCGTCGAGCCCTCAGCGTTGCGCGCGACGTCCGATGAGGTCACGTACAACCTTCACATCATGATCCGCTTCGAGCTGGAGCGGGCGATGCTCTCGGGCACGCTGAAGGCCGCCGACGTTCCCGGCGCGTGGCGAGAGGCGTACAAAACCCACCTCGGCATCGAGCCCAAGGACGACGTCGAAGGTTGCCTTCAGGACGGCCACTGGGCCGAAGGGCTCTTCGGATACTTCCCGACATACACCCTCGGCAACGTCTACGCGGCCCAGCTCTACGCCGCGGCCGGATCTGAAGACGCCTTCGCGCGAGGCGAGTTCGGCGGCCTGCTGACGTGGTTGAGGGACAAGATTCACTCGCAGGGCATGAAGCACTCCGCCCGCGAACTGGTCAGGAATGCCACCGGCCGCGAGCCCGATCACCGGGCGCTGGTCGATGGCCTCAGGAAGAAGTACGCCGAGCTGTACGGTCTGTAGAACAACCCGTCGCGGAATCAGGAGCGATCTCACGGCGCGATATCGACTTCTTCGTGGCTGAGAACCGGCTCCGGCACGGATACCGCCGGCGGAGATGCTCCGGCGCCCGCGGACTCCGCGGCGGCTTGCCCCCCACGGAACAGCCGCGCCGGCAAGAGCCACGACCACGTCAGGCCGACGACGCCCGTGGCCACTTGCAGCCCCCCGAACAGGAACGCATGGCCGAACCACCCGGGCCATAGACTCGCGCTCGGCAGGGTGCCCTGGCTCCACCGCCGCAGCCCGTCCGACACGCCGATGTGCAGGAACGTCAGCCACAGCGTGAGGATCCCGGTATTGAACACCGTGATCGCCCAGCGTGGCACCTTGGCCGCATCGCCGCGATCCTGGATCTGCAGGTACGCCAGGACAGCGAAGAGCGCCATCGTGTCGATCCCGAGCATGCTCCCCATCGCGTGCCCGGCGACGACAAACGTCCCGTGAATCAGCGAGTTGAGCAGCGGCACGGAGATCACCATGGAAATCGTCAGGCTCACCAGCGTCCAGCCCGTGGTCGAAAACAGCAGCAGCGAGACACCGTCAAGCGGCTTGCCGGGCTTGAGCTTGCGGATCTGTTTGGTCATGTCCAGCACGACCTTCGCCAGGATCACGATCTCGGTCATGCTGATGATGAAGCTTGTCCACTTCACGATCATCGACTGTGGGAAGTGAAACGTGTGGTGCCCATAGTTCGTGAAGCTGTTGAGAACGCCTACCCAAAAGAGCGAGAAGGCCAGCCTCGACCGCGAGTACCCGCCGCCCGGGTTGAGCCGCTCTCCCAAGTACCCGAGGCTCCCGTACACGAGCAGGTTGAACGAGCCCACCAGCGTTCCGTACGACTTCCATTCCACCGCCATGTCACGCAGCGGGTGTCCCTGGAAGTACGGCAGCAGGAACACGTGCGTTTCGACAAACGCGTACGTGAAGAGCCCGAAGCTCGTCATCCACATCCACTGGTACACCGGCACCGGGCCCTGGAACTTCTGCCGCGTCCGCACGTACGCGACCGCCAGCACCACCCACCCCGTCCAGAAAAGCGCCGACGACGGCACCGAGACGAAGAAGTACTCGCGTCCGGCGAACTTTCCCATCAGCAGCGTCACCGCCACCACCATCGCCCCGAGCAGCCACGTCGCGATGAAGAACCACACGGCCCGGGCTACCCGGGCGCTCGGCCCCAATCTTGACCAGTGGTGCACCAATACCGCCAGCCCGCCGAGATAAATCCAGCCGGTTCCGGCCGCGAGATGGATCGGCCGCAGCGTCCGCAGCGTCAGCCCCCACACGCCGAGCAACTGGTGCATGGATGTGTACGACAGGCTCCCCAGCAGGCCCGCCAGGATCCCCAGCCACAGGCACACCAGGCCGAATCGCGTCAGCCAGTGCCGCGCCGTGTCCAGCTTCGTTTCATCGGGGCGCACGGTTCACCCCCGGCTGGACATCTTGCTTCTTCTCGGCCGCCGGCTCGTAGTTGAACCACGTCAGTTTCGATCGCACGCCGCCCCGGCGCGACAGTTCCGCCCGCCGCTCGTTGAGTGTCTCCATCAGGTTGAGCAGCAACTCCATGTCCGGTGCGGTCATCGAGCCGAACGACGGCATGTTCCCCCGCCCGCGCCGGAGCGTCGCATCGGCCTCGTCCCGGCTCATGCGTTCGAGCGCCCGCGACATGTCCGGTGCGCCCACGTGCCCCAGCCGGAACGGCTCGTGACATTGCCCGCATCCGTACGTCTCAAATACCTTGACCCCCGGCGCGCTCGCCGGTCCAAGCGCCTCAAACACCCGCGCCCATGTCGGCGGTTCCGCCGCGCTCGCCATGTGCCCCTGCCCGGACGTATCCATCTCGGACAGGAACGCGTACACCTTCTCCGCCGCTTCCGGCTCGAGCATCCCCGCCGGCATCTGCCCCGTCCCGGCGTGGATGATCTGCTTGAACATGTCCTCATCCACCCGCCTCACCACGTGCGTCAGGTCCGGCCCGAGATAGCCACCGAAGCCGTAGAGCATGTGGCAGGCGTTGCAGTTCTGCTCTCGCCAGTGGACCCGGCCGGCGCGGGCTTTCTCGCTCAACTCCGTGAACCCGCCCGGGTTGCTCTCCGGGTCGTCGCGGTACACCACCACGCCGAGCATGAAAAAGCTCGCCGCGGCCAGCCCGTACGCCAACGCCCGTGGTGTCACACGACCCATGGCCGACAAGATACCGCAAAACGGCCGTTTCGCCGACCCCCGAATCACCAAGGCGTGCCCCTTGGGGTCGCCTCACTCAATACACGATCGTGAACGAGCCATCCGCCTCGGCGAACGCCGCGACCAGGCTCCACGCCGCGACCGTTTCACCGCCGCCGGAGGCCCCGTCGACCGGGATTCCCGCGGCCTCAAAAACCTGCCACCGCAGCGTCCCCTCGCTTCCAAAGGTGGCCCCCTCCACCCATGCGAGCAGAACCTGCCCCTTCGCGTTCGCCGCGACCGAGGGATGCTTGCGGGCTCCGTCCGACTTTGCCGGCGATGCGGGCTTGATCTCCGCCCCGGTGCTCGCCCAGTAGACGTTGTTCTCCGATTCCCACGCGATCAGCGTTCCCGACGCCGAGGCGCTCGACATCGGGCACGACGGCGTGCTCCACCGACCGAGCAACGTGTCGGTCGTGGTCTTGCCAAGGTCCGCCGTTCGCAGCAGGTGCATGTCCCGCTGGGACTTCCTGGCCGCAGAACGGAACAGCACCAGCAGCGCGCCATCGGCCGCGAACGACGTCTTCAGCCCGCAGCACCCGCACGCACCCAAGGGAGAGTCCGACCAGGCGAAGGCGCTCTCTGTCGAAAACGTCACGCCGCGATCCGTCGAAGTCGCCAGGAATACCTGCCGTCCGGCCTCGCCTCTGGATTCCGTTTCCGGAGTTGACGCGTGCCAGACAACGGCGACCCGGCCATCCGGCGCGATCGCGATACTCCCGCCCCCGTCGAGGTCCCGCGTCCGCGACATCAGGTCCCGTTCCGGCTCGAACGCATCGCGCTCGGCGTTCGAGCGCGTGTACAGCATCGGCTCGCCCCCGTGGCGCTTCGCGCCAGCGGACTTCTCCTTCAAGGCCTCCGCCGCGTCGTGCGACCCGTTCCACGCGATGTGCACGCGGCCATCCGGCGAGAAGGCAATCTGCCCGCCCCGCATCGTCCCCATCGCGCACGCGGCATTGGGAATCGAGTTCACGCGAATCCCCGCCCCAAACTCCGTCGTGTCCTTCGAGCACGACGCGTAGTACAGATCGCCGCCGCCCGGTTCACCTTTGTAATAGAGCAGGTGCCGGAAACCGCGAGGGCTCACCACGACTTGCGGCTGAATACCGGCGTCGGGCACCCGGGCCGTGCGGACAACCGGTACCTCAGCGATCGACGCGAACGCAAGCACGGCAGCGGCGAACACGACCATGGAAAGTCCTCGAAATCGAACCGTGTTCCGGGGCGCCCGGCTCCGGCGGCGCCCGCCGACCTAGACCCCGTACACCGCCCCGATCTTCCCCTCGAGATACTTCATGAAAGGATCCGCCGACAGCGGGTTCCCCGTCACCATCTTGCACAGGTCCGCCGCGCGATAGCGCCGCCCGTGCCCATGAATGTTCGAGTTCAGCCACGCCTTGAGGTTCTTGAACTCGCCCCGCGCGATCTGCCTGTCCAGGTCGCCGAGCTGCCCATGGATGGTCTCCCACAGCTGGGCCGCGTACAGGTTCCCCAGCGTGTACGTCGGGAAGTACCCGATGAGCCCGAAGCTCCAGTGCACATCCTGCAGACACCCGCGACGGTCGTCGGGAATATCGACGCCCAGGTATTCCTTGTACTTCGCGTTCCACACCCCCGGCACATCCCGCGGCCGCATGGTCCCCGCCAGGAGCGCCCGCTCGATCTCGAAGCGGATCATCACGTGCATGTTGTACGTCGCCTCGTCCGCCTCGACACGGATAAAGCTCGGCGTCACCGTGTTCACCGCCCGGAACAGGTCCTCGGCGGAGTACGGCGCCAGCGCCTCACCCATGATTCTCTTGGCGTGCGGCAGCGCCCACTCCCAGAACGCCCGCGACCGCCCGACCAGGTTTTCCCACATGCGTGACTGGCTCTCGTGAATCCCCAGGGAGATAGACTCCGACAGAGGCGTGCCAAAGAGCGGCAATGCCGAGCCGTTGCTGCCACCGAGCGTCCGCAGTTTCGGCAGGCCCTGCTCGTAGAGCCCGTGCCCCGCCTCGTGCATCGTGCCGTAGAGCGCATCGGTGAACTTCTCATCGCGGTAGCGCGTCGTCAGGCGGGTGTCTCCCGGCGCCATGCCGGAGCAGAACGGGTGCGTCGTCACGTCCAGCCGGCCCGCCTGCAGATCAAACCCCATCGCCTCGATGATGAACTGCCCGAACGCGTGCTGTTTCGACTGCTCGATCTTGACGTTCAGCGGAGCGGTGCTCGGCTTGGTCTTGCTCGCCGCCACCTTCGCGATGAACGCCGCCAGCCTCTTCCGCAGCGGAGTGAAAATCTCGTCCAGCTCCCGGGCCGACATCCCGGGCTCATACTCATTGAGCAGCGCGTCGTACCGCTCCCCCGGCTTCCCGTCCGCGCCCTTGGGAACGCCGTAGCAGTCCGCCTTCTGGCGCGACAGGTTCATCATCTTCTCGAGCCACGGCGCGAACATCGCGAAGTCCGACTTCTGGCGGGCTTCCTTCCACACGTGCTGCGCCTCGCTCCCCGTCTTGGCGATGTCCGACACCAGCTCCTTGGGCAGCTTGGTCGCCAGGTCGTACTCGCGCCGAAACTCGCGCACCATCGCCGCCGTGGGCGCGGCGGGATCTCCGCTGAGCCCCTGGTCCGCCTCACACTTCGAAATCAGCTCCCCGATCCGCGGGTTCGTTCTCCGCTCGTGCACCAGCCCCGCGAGCATCGCCTGCTGCTCCGCCCGGTGCCCCGCCCCCGCCGGCGGCATGTAGGTTTCCTGGTCCCAGTTGAGAAGCGACCCGATCGACCCCAGTGTCGCCGCCGACCGGGCCAGATCGCACAGTTCCTTCAGCGCCGCGTGTGCCATGGTTCAGAGTCCTTCGCGTGGCGCCCCCCGCAACGCCGCGCAGGGCTCAGTCTAGTGAGGTGGCTCGATCGACGGCAGGTTGCTGGACCCCGCCGCCCGGTCGCGCAGGATCTGGAACATGGCCCCCCACGCGATTTGGGGTGGTGCGTGCCCCGCGCCCGGGACGATGTGGACGTCGATCCCGCTCCCACGCTCTTTCAGGCTCGCCGCCAGCTTCCGGCACGAGCCCTCCAGGTAGAAGTTGTCGAACTCGCCCGTGTACACGTGGACCTTGTTCTCGAGCTTCGGGCCGAGCGTCGACCAGTCCTTCTCGAACACCATCCGCAGGTCGTGCGCCCGCCACACCTTCGCCGTCTCGGGGTCCACCGCGCCCGTCGCGCGGTCAAACAGCGGCCGCGGCCGCCCGTTGTCTCCCTTGGGGCCAAAGGCCGCCTCGAACGACTGGATCTGCCCGCCGCCGCCGGCCACCCACTCCTGCCGGCACACATCGTCAAACCACGCCGTGACTTCGCGCCCGTTGTGCTGGTACGGCCTGCGGGCGCCGCCCGCATCCTTGTACAGGTTCGCGCCGTCGGCGTACAGGTCGATGCGCTGGAAGTCGCTGAAGTCCACCGAGTCCGGGCAGAACGCCCAGCAGTTTCCGAAGGATTCCGGGTAGGTCGCCGTCAGCCACAGGCTCGCCCACCCGCCGCACTTGATCCCGGACACCCACCGGATGTCCGCCGTCATCGCCCCATGAAACCGCGATTCAACCGCCGGGATAATCTCCTCGACCAGCGACTTCCCCCGCGGCCCGTTGTTGGGTGAATCCACAAAGTACGTGTGTCCCAGCGGGCCCATCGAGTCGAGCACCACCACCATCACCTCACCCGCAGACTTGGGGAGACGCGTCAGGAGCTGGTTCGCGAACGCATGGGTCGTTCCGTACCCGCCGATGAAGTACAGCGTGGGATGCCGAAGGCCGGCAACATCCTTCCAGTTCGTCGGCAGGATCACCGCGGCCCGTGCCCGCGTTTCCTTCCCGTAGAACTGCGAAAGCAGCGGGCTGATGAACGACACTTCCTTGATCCGGTCCGTTTCCTTGAACGGCTCTTCCGCCGCGACCTTGCTCAGTTTCAGTTCCACCACGCCCGCATCGCCCGGCTTCACGCTCACCGCCACCGGTTCGCTGTACAGGTCTCCCGCGCCGTTACCGGGGAACGGAGAATCAAGGTTCCGGCGCGCCACCGCCTGGGCCGTGTAGTCCCCCGCCTCGATCCCGTTCAGCGGGCCCGGGAACCCGACAGCCGTTTCGTCGAACACCACCGTGCCGCCCGGCGCCACGTCCTTCGCATCCACCGCAAAGACCGGGTTCTTCGATCCCCAATCCGACAACCCCCGACGCGGCTCGGTGTCGGCCCGCTTGCTCAGGGTCACGCACACCCGGCCCGTGTACGGCGTCGCCTGGAGTGCCGCGTCGAAGGTGACCTTGAACGATCCCGCGGCGGGACGAGCTGGCACATCCTGTGCCAACAGGGGTGCGGCGAGGAACAAGACGGCAAGAAGTGATGTCCGCATAAGGGCTCGCTCACGAGGGTTCTTGGCGCGAGTGTAGGGGATGCGCTCGGGCCGAAATGACAGAAAACAGGCCCGCGCTACCCCCTCTGGGTGGTCCCGCACTCGGGGCAGGGCAAGCCCCGGTCGGTGCCCCCAAGGTCATACCCGCACTTTGGGCACCGGCCCCGCCGTCGGCGCACCAGCCCACGCGTCATGCCGGCAAAGACAAACAGCGCTTTCCAGGCCGTGCCGAACACCACCACATCCCCCACCAGTCCCCTCCACAACGGTCGAAACGGGAGCATGATCCGGCCCGAGGAACCCGTGTAGATCACCAGGTTCCAGCGTAGCTCTTCGTTCCACTTCCCGGCCGTCGTGTCCAGCTCCTGCCAGCTCTCGGAGCCCAGCGCGCGAAAGGGCCACCCGGTAGCCCCGGTATCCACCCGCCTCGGAGCGTCTCCAGCGCCAGGCGATCGCACCCAGGCCGGCAGCCGCGCCGACTGACCCATTGGAATGAAACTGTCACGGCTGGTCATCGTTCGAAGCGAATAGGCGTCGGAGAACCGCTGGCGCGACGCAAGCGCGCTGCATGAAACGCCGCCGGGCGAGGACCACGGCCCCACTCGCGACATGTCGTGCCGCTCCCACCCGAGCCTGAGCAGCACCAGGGGCACAGGCCATGCCAAAATCATCGTGATCGCCGCCCCTGCCACAACAGGTCCCGCGATCGTTCGGGTGACCCGCCATCGTCGCTTCACGCAGCACCCCTGCCGCATTCCGGGCACGCTGACCCTTTGGGCAACCCTCGAAGGTCATACCGGCACTTTGGACATTGCCCGGCCGGGGCCGGCCCCAGCCGCCGCCGCAGAGCCGGGCCGCCCGCCAAGGCCGCGAGCACTCCGAGCCCGATCGTGGGATACGACATCGGCAGCCTCACCAGCCAGTCGTACCCGACCAGGCTGATCTTCGCCCCGTGCCGCATCTTCCAGTTGTGCCGCGTCACGCTGCTCGATGGCACGCCCCCGTGCCGGAACTCCACCACGCCCGCCATCGCTTCGACCGAGAATGTCCGTGTCTGCAGAAAGAACGCGTACCGCAAGCTGGCGATGTATACACCCCCTACCACCACCATCAGCGCTACGAACCCAAACGACGTGCATGTCAACAGGCGTCGGACGGCACGTCGGCGATTCATGCGTGAAAGTCGGACGCCCATGATCCAGAAGTGTTAGCACGCCGCGGCCGGTACATCGCCGCATTCCGGGCACGGCATCCCGCGATCAATTCCTGTTCGGCTGTACCCGCACTTGACGCACAACCCCAGCCGCAACCGTCTCTTCCGCCTCCACGCCGCCAGAACGAAAAGTGCCGCCGCCCACGCCCCCGTGAAGACCACCACGTTTCCCGCCAGCTCCGGCCACATCGGTCGACAGGGAACGATCCGCGGAAAGTACGGCGGCCAATCCGCCCAGCCCGGAAACGTCGCGTTCGACAGGATCGCTCCACCTCTCACGGTCCACGTGTGCGACCCAAAGCCCGGCGCGTCTTTCCGCGACAGTCCGCACGAGAAGCAGCGCCACGGCCACCCCGCCGCCTTCACCCACACGCCCTCTCCCACCCTCGGGTCCGGCCACGGGCGGCGACCGTCAAGCCACGGCAGGAGCTCCGCCCGTTCCCATCTCGACGCCACTCTCTCCGGCGCAATCCGTGCCGGTGGCTCGGAGGCGGGCGTGTAGTTCTGGAACGGCCGCAACCGCGACGCGCCGAATGTCGCGCCAAACTCACGATACACGCTGAACTCGAGATACTGCGTCCCCTCGGGCGCTTTCCCCTTCGACTCGAAAACCTCTACGCCCGTCGGGCTCACCAACTTTTCTCCCCACGCGGAAGGCATTCCGCTCGCAAACTGCGTCGCCGCCCACGCACACGCCGCGGCAAACACCAGCGTCGTCGCCACGCCCATTACCACCGAAGTCAACAGCAATCGACGCGCACGGTACCGCATGGTCAAGGTTGTACCGCCGTTTCCGCTGCCGGTGTGCAACCGCCATGTAACAGATAGGCTTAGCCCATGACCCTTCTCGCCGCCTTCGCCTGCGTTCTCCCCGCCTGCGCCGCCCTCGCCCAGCCGCTGTGGATCGGTCCGCCCGCCACCGTCTTCAAGGGCACGGCCCCGTCCTGGGTCTGGGTCCCCGGCCCTGCCGACAAGCCCACACTTGAGAACGCCCCCGCCGGAACCGTCTGGCTCGGCAAGGAGTTCGAGGTCCCCGAAGGTGCCTCCCGCGCCGACCTCTTCCTCGCCGCCGACAACTCAGCCGAATGCTTTCTCGACGGCCAGCGCGTGCTCGCCAGCACTTCGTGGTCCGGCACGGATCGAACCGGCCTCACGCTCGCGCCCGGCAGGCACCTGCTCACCATCCGCGCCGAAAACGGTGCGACCGAGGGCCGGAGCCGCAACCCCGCCGGCGTCATCGCGCTCCTCGCCGGGCGCGAAGGTTCCCCTCCGCACATTACCACCGACGACTCGTGGCGCGGCCAAAGCACCGAGTGGCCCGGCTTCCCCGCCGCCGCACCGCCCGCCGATGCGCCCCCCGTCACCGTGCTCGGCCCGGTCACCAGCCCGCCATGGAACCTGAACACGTCCTCGTTCCTTGCCCAGGGTCCGTGCCCGATCCTCCGGCGCGACTTCACCATCGAAGGCGCCCCCGCCAGGGCCACCATCCGCATCATCGGCCTCGGCCACTACGAGCTGCGCTGCAACGGCAACCGCGTGGGCGAAACACTCGTCAACCAGGCGTGGTCCCAATACGACAAGACCCTCTACTGGCAGGAGTTCGACATCACGCCCCTGCTCCGCGAAGGTCCCAACACGCTCGGCGTCATGCTCGGCAACTCCTTCTGGCACGTCTCCGGCGCCAACGACTCCGGCCGCTACACCAAGACCGACACTATGCCCGACTTCTCCGCCGGCCGCGACCACCTGCTCTGGCTCGACGCTTCCATCATCTCTTCTCGTGGCAAGGAATATGTCACCAGCGACAAGGACTGGACCTGGACCGAAGGCCCGCTCACCTTCTCCAACATCTTCGCCGGTGAGGATTACGACGCCCGCAAGGATCCGCCGAACTGGGACCGTCCCGGCGTGAGCGCCGCTGCCTGGAAACCTGTCGAAGTCGCCCCGGCGCCCGCTGCCAGGCTCGCCGCGCTCCCCGGCCCCGGCATCAAGGCCTTCCAGACGTTCGCGCCGGTCGACATCCTTCCCCTTGACGATTCCTCGTTCACGCTCGTCTTCGAGCAGAACTGCTCCGCCCTTCTCCGCTTCACACTCGAAGGACCCGCCGGCGCCACGGTCCGTTTCCGTCCCTGCGAGTACCAGGACAACGGGCGCGTGAAGTTCACCTACACCTGGGGCACCGGCAAGGACATCTGGTTCGACTACACCCTCAGGGGAGGTGGCCCGGAGACCCACACAACCAAGTTCTGCTTCGTCGGCGCGCAGTACGTCCAGATCAACGGCGCTGTGCCCCGGGGCGCCGACAATCCCCACAACCTCCCTGTTCTGGTCGGCTGCCAGCTCGTCCACACCCGCGCCGCGTGCCCGGAAGTGGGAACTTTCACGTGCTCCGATGTGATGCAGACCGGCGCGCACCGAATGATCGACTGGTCCATCCGCTCCAACATGGCTCACTACCCGATGGACTGCCCCCATCGCGAAAAATGTTCCTGGCTCGAAGAGGACTGGCATATGGCCCGTGCCCTCTCCTACCGCTTCGACATCCACGACTGGTACACCAAGCTCTGCCACGACATCCGCGACACCCAGCTCGACGACGGCCACGTTCCCACCAACAGCCCCAACTATCTCGTCGGCGTCGGCCCCCACGGCTTCTGGAACGAAGCGCCCGAGTGGGGAATCGCCAGCGTCCTCGTCCCCTGGCACCTCTACGAGTGGTACGGCGATCAACAGATCCTCCGCGACAGCTACGAGAGCATGAAGAAGTACGTCGATTACCTCGACGTCAAAGCCCGCGCCGACGGCGGCCTCCTCAAGAGCAACCTCGGCGACTGGTACGACTACGGCCACGGCAAGGGCGACGGCCCGAGCCAATGGACTCCAAGCGAAGTCTCCGCCATGGCCGTCTTCGCGCTCGGCGCCAAGGCCGTCGCCGATACCGCGGCCATCCTTGGCCGCGATGTTCCGCACGCCCTCGGCCCTGAAGACAAGCCCGCGCGAATCCATTCAGAGCAAACCAGGTACCGCACCCGCTACGAGCAGATCAAGCGCGCGTTCCAGGTCAGGCTCTACGACCCCCTCACCAAGACCGTCAAGAACAACGGCTCCTGCCAGGCCGGCAACGCCGCGGCACTCTGCGCCGGCCTCATCCCAGACAAAGACCGCGCCGCCGCCCTCCAGGCCATCATCGACGACCTCGAAAAACGCAACTACCAGCAGACCGTCGGCGAGGTGCTGCAGGCCTTCTTCGTCCGCGCCCTTGCGGAGGCCGGCCGCAACGACATCCTCCACAAGGTCTACGCCCGCCATGATCGCGGCGGGTACGGCTTCATGGTTGACCAGGGCCTGACCACGCTCCCCGAAAGCTGGGACGCCAAGCCCGGCACCGGCAACTCCATGAACCACTTCATGCTCGGCCACCTCATGGAATGGCACTTCGCGTACGTCGCCGGAATCCGCCAGGCACCGGGGAGCATCGGGTGGAACAAGATCCTCATCGCACCAAACCCCGGCGTGGAACAAGGGGTCACGAGCGCTGAGGCCACCTTCAACAGCCCACGCGGCAAGATCACGAGCCGATGGGAAGTGACCGAGCGCGCGTTCAAGCTGATCGTCGAGGTGCCCGCCGAAGCGGAACTTGTCATGCCCGACGGGAGCACGAAGACCCTCCCTGCAGGGAAGTCAGAGCACCAGTGCCAACTCAAGTAGGTCGCGAGCCTCTCACGGCACATGCAACCGTATCACGCCCTCCCCTTCCTTGAACTGCGACTGCGCGTGCTCGATCTTCCACTTGTCGGTCGGCGTCGGCCCGAAGGTCTGCCCGTGCTTGAACACCGGGCCGCTGTTGAGCAGGTAGTTGATGACATCGCACACCGTGGGCGTCAGTTCCCCGGGCGGCATCTTCGTGTTGATGATCTCCAGGTCCTTGTGCCCGAACTGGTTCATCCCGTGCGTCGTCAGCGTGAACGGCCCCTTGGGCCCCTTGCCGCTGACCAGCACCCCGATCCACAGCATCACCGGCAGCATCCCTTCTTCTTCGCCGCACGACTGGGCCATGCTGATGAACGTGTCCGGCTTGTGAACCTGCCCCCCATTGCCCCAGTAGATGCCCACGCTGTCGCCGGCCTTTGCCGCCGCGGCCAGCAGTCGCGTGACCGCCCACGCCTCCGCCACGGGTTCGCCGCCCGGCGTGGTAAGCGCGATCGCATGGGCCGTTTGTTTCTTCACCTCCGCCGGGGCCTCCGGCCACATCCAAGAGCGTTCGGCCGCCTCGTCAATCTCTTTCTGCGGAATGGGCATCGGCATCGCCGCGAGCATGACCGACCGGCCGCCCGTGTCGAACTGCGCGACCGCGCCCCCGCCTTTCTTGCTCGACCCTTCGTCCGTCAGCGGCGGGACGTTGGGAAAGAGCGTGGCCCACGCCTGGACGATCTTGGAAGCGCTCAGCCCCTTGCCGGACCTCAGCGCCAGCATCCCCAGTTGCGGCCCCGACTCAGGATTGGGTGACGCGTCGCCTTTCCCCCCGAAGAGTTTCTTGAACATTCCCGCAGCTTACAAAATGAGGTTCCGATCGCAACCCCGTTCAGCCCAGCCGCAACACCCGCTTCATCGCCTCCATCACAAAGTACCGCCGCCCCTCGTTCAACATCGACCCAAACACCACACGCTCCACCCCCTCCACAAAGATCGCCTTCCGCGGCCTCTTCCCGCTCGACCACCCCGCCCAATCCTCTCGGATCGTCCGGACCCCCGACGCGTCAAAGCGGCGGCGCCAGCCGATCACACCCACACCCACAAAAACCTCTCCCGTCCCCTGCCGGATGCGCACCTCCACCCGGCCGCACACCGTCATCACCGCGAACGAGCCGATGATCGTTCCCGCGATGGCGAGAAACACGCCGACCAGCGACGTCATCGCGTCAAACTTCCCCGAAGCAATCTGACTTCCAAACACGCCGCCCACCAGCGCGCACGTCCACACCACGACAAACGGCACCAGAAAGACCGCGATCCCCGATCTCGTCGTCGCGCCAATCACCGTCTCCACCCCATCGTCCCGATACCACGCCCCCGGTGGCGGCGAAGCCGGATTAACTGGTGTCGCCGGCGGGGCACTATTCAGTCCGCGAATCATCAAACTGACCTTGCTTGTGGTGTCACACGCGGGGCATCGGGCAGCATCCTTCGAAAGATCGATGCGCTCGGCCGGAATGACACCCCCGCACTTCGGGCACGGAAGCATGAAACCTTCAGGATGCATGTGCCCTCCGCATCGCTTCAGCTTTCCCACACTCCGGACAGGTTGAATCGGGCGCAAGTCCCCGCAGGTCGTACCCGCACTGCTCGCACCTCCCCCGCCGTCTCCGCCGCCCGCGCCGCACCGACCCCACCATCCAGCTCACGCCCGCAAACACCACCGCGTAGAACACCACGTTCGCCACAAACGGCCCCGCCCGCGGCCGATACGGCAGCGCCACCGGCATCTCCCCCGGCCACCGCACCCCAAAGCCCGTCCACGAATCCGAAATCACGAGCCCGCTCATCGCCCTGTGCGGCCACACACCCGGACTCGGCACCGCTTCATACACCGCGTACAGGCACGGAAGCGGCCACCCGCTGATCTTCACCGTCCGGACCGAATACGAGTTCGCCGGCGGCCCGACCTCCCAGCCCCACGGCACCAGAGACGGCCGCATCCACGCCGGCACGAGATCGTCCGGATTGCTCACATCCGCTCGAAGTCCCCAAGTCGGCGCATCCGTCGCCAGGCACCGCACATCCGTCGAGCCAATCCGGTCGTAACGGGTGACATGTTTCTGCCGCGCTCCGTCGAGGGCGCTCACTCCCGCGGCCGTCGTGTCCAGCGCCCGTGTCGAAATGACCCATGCCGCCAGCACCGTCGCCGCCACGCCGAACAGCACCGACTGCACCATGGTCCGGCGCGTGATCATGTCTGCAGGGTACCAGGCGCGTTGTCCGGCGCGTGAGTCGCGTCCGTCCCACATTCGGGGCATCCTGCCCCGGGGGCCAGCCCATGCAGGTCGTACCCGCACGAAGTGCACCTCCCACCCCGGCGCCGCGCCGCTCGCCGCGCTGTGCCGGCCGCCAGTCCTAGCACAGCCCACGCCGCGGCAAACACCGCAACATTGATCGCGAGCCCCGAAGGAATCGGCGTGATCGGGATGGCGTCTGCGAGACCCGTCGATGTCCCCAAGCGGTACATGCCGACACCAAGCGGCTGCGGCCCGGGCGGACTCACCGTCGACAGCGTCATCCCCCCCCTGCCATCTGGCACCATCGTCATCACCGGCGCCGCCTGCTGCTGCACCGGCCATGGTTCATAGATCGCCCCGCGGAAGGCCCGGCACGGCCACCCCGTCACGATCGTCTCCACGCTCCACCACGGCTTGCCCGCGGCGATGCCGTCCCCCTCCGTCGCGTGTGTCAGCGTGTATGCCCACTCCGGCGGCGCGTTGGTCTTGTAGTACGGCTTGTCCTTGGCCGCGCCTGCGAAAATGAGATGGAGAAACAGCACGCGCCCTTCGAGAGTCCGTCGCGACTCGAAGTAGTGCCCCGCCCGCGAGTCATCAATCCAGAACGTTTCTGCCGACCACTTCAGTTTCGACGGAGCGACCATCTGCACAATACGCGGCCCGCCCCACGCCACCGCCAGCGTGCTCACCACGCCGAGCGCCACGCACACCCCTGCACGAAATCCCCACCGAGCGAGCCCCATACGTACCTATACATGTCCGTGCGTGACAGGTTTCATGCCGCACTCCGGGCAAGGTTCGGCCTGAGCCAGCCCCGCCCGGCTGTATCCGCAGCCGATGCAGCGCCCCGCCTCCTCCCGTCTGCGCCGCCGATACCCGGGAAGCCACAGCCAGACCCACGCTCCCGACGCCGCGCTGATCAGCAGCCAGTACGGCACAAACACCGAATGCGACGTTTCGCCCTGGCGCGAGCCCGCGTAGTACCCGAGCCCGAGCAGCGAGAAGTCGTTCAACCCTCGCCACCGCAGCCATCGCCCTTCGCCCGGTGCCACGACCATGTTCTGGATCTGCCATCCCGCGGACCCTTCCCATCCTCCGAGTTCCGCCCTCGCGTGCGCGAGGCTTCTGTACTCCGACGTGCGCACATAGAACACCCCGCCGAGGCTGGCCACACCCTCTGTGCGGGAGCGATAGGTCCACCAGTCTTCATCTCCTCCATTGGAGCGAGGCTCGATGTACGTGCCGTGCCGCCGCTCAATGCCGACGAGGCGGCGATGAGTCAGCACCCACCCCGCGATGCACGCCAGCACACACAGCGGGGCTATGAAAACACCCGCTCGCCGAAGCCGCGGGCGGGTGGTTCGAGTGCGTGTGCGTTTCTCAGCAACCACGTTCAGCGCGACGTCGCCCTCTTCTTCCCCCCGGCGAACGTCGGCACGCCATCCCCCTTCTCAAAGAGGTCCGCGAAGCGGAATCCCTTGCGTCCCTTCCACGCCCCGCGATGGAACGCATCGCTCGCCAGGATCGGGAACAGCGCCGACAACTCGCCGAACACCATCTGCTCGTGCACGACATCGACCTTGCCCCAGCTGCACGCCTCGCGGAGCGTCGAGCCCGACAGCGCCCCATCCCGCGAATCCGCCACCGTCATCTGGATCGCGTACTTGTGCATCCCGATATCGCCGCGGGCCTTGCCACCCTTGCGCTCGTTCAGGAGTTCCGCCGCGACCACGATGTCCTGGGCAAAGTTCTTGGGCACACCGCCGCCGAGCATCAAAAGGCCCGTGTCCTTGCACGCCAGCTTGATATCCGTCAGCTCGCGGAAGTCCTTGCCGCTGTCGATCGCGACCTGCCCGCGGCCCTCCTCAATCGCCTCCGTCTGCTGAAGCACGATCCCGAATCCCGCCGAGCAGTCGCTGAACGCCGGGCAGAAGATCGGCACGCGCTTCTGATAGCACGTCTTCACGATCGACCCGTTCTTCGGGTGATGCTTGACCAGGTACGCCCCCATCGCCTCGATGAACTCGCGGCTGGAATACGCCCCCGGCTCGAACTGATCGAAGATGAGCTTGGTCGCGGCGTCGCACGCCCGCAGATCATCCTCATCGATGTACGTGTCGTAGATCCGGTCGATCATCATGTTCCGCAAGGTCATGTCGTCAACCGGCGGCGCCTCGGGCGAGCCCGGCGCAATGTAGTGCTTGAAGCCCAGGCCCTCGAAGAAGTCCTGGTCCACGATGTTCGCGCCGGTCGACACGATCGCGTCGATCATGTTTGAGTCGACCATCGCGATGATCGCATCCTTCAGCCCGGCCGAGATCAGCGACCCCGCCAGCGTCAAGATCACTGCGCACTCCTTGTCCTTGAGCATCATCGAGTAGATATCCGCGGCGTTCGCCAGCGTCCTCGCCGAGTACGCCATATCGCGATAGCTCTCGATCACCGGGCGTGCATCAAACGCCGTCACATCAATGTGCTCGATCGGACGAGACAACAGTTCCTTCTTGGTCCACTTCGCCATGAAAAATCCCCTGCCGGCCAAGCCCCCCTGGCCGCGGAAAGTTGATGAAGCCCCGGGGGTGGCGGGGCGGGAGATTATTAGGAGGTGGGGAAAGGGATTTCAGCGGGCCCTCAACATGCGGGAAGGCCTTTACTCCTCCCAAACCACTCCCCCATCTCCTCCATCATCCACTCCACCGTCCGACACGTGTGCAGCGCCTTCTGCAGCACCTCCACGCTCGTCCACCCCTCGATCGCCTCGCTCATCACCCGGTGCGACCCCAAGTCCACCACCAGCCGCGGCGTGAAACCCAGCCTGTTCTCCGCCTTCGCATGCAGGAGATTCATCGACACCGTGCCCCCGCCCAACGGCCCGCTCCCTTTTTCCGCCGTCACCCGCGCCATCGCCCCCCACTCCGACCCGCGCCCATCCAGCACCGTTCTCCCATTCCCATCCACGATCCGCACCGTCAGGTACGGCGCACTGATCCCCGTCTTCCCCGGCCAGAACTCCAGCCGCGCACCGCCTCCCATCGGCAACACCACCTCCGGCTTCCGCGGGTCCCGCGGCTCTCCTGTCAAGAGCCCCATCAGCGACTCCCACGACCCGTGTAAAGGAAAGTTCCGCAGGTGCCGCTCCGCTGCCTCGAGCGAGAGCCACGCCTCCTCCACCCGCGCCTCTCCCTTGAACGCATCGATGTGCAGCCGCACCTCCTTCCCCGGCGCGGCCACAGTCGTCAACGTCAAGTCCCACTTCGCCACATCATCCTTGATCTTCGCGTTCCACCCGCTCTCGTGAAGATCGAACATCACGTGCTCGGTAAAGATGTCTTCCAACGCCGCGCCGATCGCGAACTCTCCCGGCGCGGCTTCGTACCGCAGCGCGGACATCGCAAACCGATTCGGATCATCCGACCGCATCCCCGTGACCCTGTGCGGTGCCTTCGGCATCGGCGGCACATACGGCTCCGCCGGCTCGATCGACTTCCAATAGGACCTGGGCATCGCAAAGCCCTTGGACTTCGACAACTCGCTCCTCGCGAGCAGCCCCGCCTGCAAGTCCCCCACATCCATCGCCTCGGCAAAGCTCTCACACGTCCCCTGCCGCGGCGGCCAGAGAATCACGCGCTGCATCACGTTCAAATCGTCCAGATGCTGGAGGTAGAGCGTCCGCCCATTCTCAAAGACCTCCATCGCGTAGATGTCCCACCGAGTCCCGGCGCTGGTCAGCATCGGGTTCCCGTCGGCGTCGGTCGCCACAAACTGGACCACCTTGCGGCCATCGATGCCGGTGAACGCGATGAAGGAAATGCCCCCGGGTGAGAGCGTGGGCGAGGCGCCGGCAGTGGGCGGCTGCTCGATCGGCGCGGGGCCCATGCCGGGGATGAGAACCTCGCACCGGGCGATGCGTTCGGGCACCAGCACTTCAAATCGGGCATCGGACAGGACGATGACGATCATCCGACCCTCAGGCGACACGGCCACCTGGGACCGCAGGCCCACATCGAACGACTGCCCGTCGACCGTGTGCACCCGGAACGCCCGGAAAGGCTCGGCCGCGCACCGCGTCAGAAAGTCGGCGTGACTCACGGCCCGAGTGTACGAACCTCCGCCCGCGAGATAGTGTGGGGGCATGATCATCCTGCTCCTGGCGTTCGTTCTCGCGGCGACAGGCCCCGAAGCCCCCACACGCCTCCGCATCGACTACCTCGACAACCCCATGGGCGTCAGCGCTGCTCACCCGCGATTGTCGTGGGTGGTGAACGATCCCCGCCGCGGCGCGATCCAGGCGGGTTACAGAGTCCTCGCCGCCTCGTCGCCCGACAGGCTCGGCCGAGACGAGGCCGACCTCTGGGACTCCGGGACCGTCTCCTCGCGAGAAACGATCCAGATCGAGTACGCCGGAAAACCACTGGTCTCGAACCAACAGGTCTGGTGGAAGATTCGTTCGCTTGACGGTTCCGGGCAGCCTTCGCCCTGGAGCGCGCCCGCAACTTGGACTATGGGCCTCCTGGCGCCCTCCGATTGGAACGCACAGTGGATTGGCCTCCCCGGCGGCGGTACGCCAGCCACAGTCGCGCACAACGGCTACCACAGCCAGATGGCCAGGAGCGCCGACGAAGGCAGATGGATCACCATCGACCTCGGCCAGGTCCAAACCGTCGACGCCATCCGCCTCTGGCCCGCTCGCCCCATCGACTGGACCAAAGACGCCCCCGGCTTCATGTTCCCCGTCCGCCTCAAAGTTGAAGCTTCGGACAATCCCGGTTTTTCCGCCGCGAGTGTCGTGGTCGACAAGACCACCGAAGACCAGCCCAACCCCGGCACCGAAGCCCGGCTCTATTCCTTCGCCGCGGTTCAAGCCCGCTTCATCCGACTCACCGCCACGCGCCTCGCCCCGCGCGATCCCGGCGAGTTCGGCCTCGCCCTCGCCGAAATGGAAGTCCTCTCCAAAGACATCAACCTCGCCCGCGGCAAGCCCGTCACCGCCCAGGACTCCATCGAGCACAACCACTGGTCCACCACTCGACTCACCGACGGAATCACCCTCTCCCAGCGCGGCCACGACGCCGTCCGCGGCCCGTCTCCCATGCTCCGTACCACCGCCAAGCTCGACTCGGCGCCCGCCCGAGCCACCCTCTTCATCACCGCCCGCGGCCTCTACGAGTTCCGCATCAACGGCCAGCGCGTCGGCGACCCCCCCCACCAGCTCGCCCCCGAATGGACCGACTACTCCCGCCGCATCCAGTACCAGACTTACGACGTCACATCCCTCCTCCACGCCGGCGACAACGCCCTCGGCGCCATCCTCGGCGATGGCTGGTACGCCGGCCGCATCGGCTTCCTCAGCAACCAGATGTACGGCGACCAGACCAGCCTGCTCGCCCAGATCGTCATCGAGTCTCCCGACGGCTCCTCGCGCACGCTCACCACCGGCCCAGACTGGAAGGCCACACTCGAGGGCCCGATTCGTTCCAACGACATCCTCGACGGCGAGATGTACGACGCCCGCCGCGAAATCCCCGGCTGGGATTCCCCGGGCTTCGACGATTCCAAGTGGTTGCCGGTCCAGGTCTTCCCAGCCCCCTCCGCGGCGATCGTCAACCAGCCCAACGAGCCGATCCGCATCACCCGCGAAATCAAACCCGTCGCCATTTCTGAGCCCGCCCCCAACATCTACATCGTCGACTTCGGCCAGAATCTCCCGGGTTGGGTCCGCCTCACTCTCTCCGGCCCGGCCGGCGCCAAAGTCGAGCTGACCCACGCCGAAATGCTCGACGACAAGGGCCGCGTCTACACCACAAACCTCCGCAGCGCCTCGCAGCGCGACACCATCATCCTCTCCGGGCAGAGCTTCACCTACGAACCTCGTTTCACCTACCACGGCTTCCGCTACGTCGAAGTCGCCGGCCTCCCCTCCAGGACCGACCTCGACTCCATTGTCGCCCGCGTCGTTCACTCCTCCTGCCCCGAAGCCGGCACCTTCGAATGCTCAAACCCCATGCTCAACCGCCTCGAGCAGAACGTCCGCTGGACGCAGTACGCCAACCTCATGAGCGTCCCCACCGATTGCCCGCAGCGCAACGAGCGGATGGGTTGGATGGGCGACGCCCACATTTTCGCCGAGACGGGGATTCACAACCTGGACATGGCCGCGTTCTTTGCCAAGTGGTCCGTCGATATCCGCGACGCCCAGACGCCCGAGGGCGCGTACTCCGATGTTTCGCCGAACCCGGTCATGAGCAAGAACCAGTTCGTCTCCGTCCCCGGCTGGGGCGATGCCGGTGTCGCGATCCCCTTCCGCATGTACCACCACTACGGAGACACACGCCTCCTCGCCGAGCACTACGAATCCGCCCGCAAGTGGATCGACCACATCCGCGCCAAAAATCCCAACCTCATCTGGGAAAAGTCCCGCGGCAACGATTACGGCGATTGGCTCAACGCCGACACGCTCAAGCTCGAGGGATTCCCGAGCAAGGGCGCCGAGGTGCCGAAAGAGATCTTTGCGACGGTCTGCTTCGAGAGCTCCACGCGGATGGTTGCGAAGATGGCCGCGGCACTGGGCAAACAAGATGAAGCCGACCAGTACGCCACCCTCGCCGACAAGATCCGCGACGAGTTCCGCAAACGCTTCATCGCGCCCGACGGCAAGATGCCCGGCGACACACAAGCCGGCTACGCCTTTGCCCTCCGCTACGACCTCGCCCCCGAGCCCCTCCGCCCCGCCATGGTCCAGCACCTGCTCAGCGCCATCAACGCCCGCGGCGGCCACCTCTCCACCGGCTTCCACTCCACCATCCCCATGATGGATGAACTCGTCCGCGCCGGCCACGCCGACATCGCCTACCGCCTCATCACCAGCACAGAGTTCCCAAGCTGGGGCTTCATGATCGAGCAGGGCGCCACCACCGTGTGGGAACGCTGGGACGGCTACATCAAGGGCCGCAAGGGCGGCGAGTTCCAAGACCCCGGTATGAACTCCTTCAACCACTTCGCCTTCGGCGCCATCGGCGAATGGATGGTCCACACCATCGGCGGCCTCTCCCACCGCGATGAATCACCCGACGCCCTCGCCTGGCGCTCCTTCGACATCCACCCAGTCCCCCCGCCCCCCGCCAGCGGCATCACCTGGGCCAAGACCACCTACAAGTCCATCCGCGGCGACATCGCCGTCTCCTGGAAGATCAACAACGGCCAGTTCCTCATGGACATCACTGTCCCGCCCAACACTTCCGCAAACGTCTTCATTCCCACCAGCGACGCCGCGTCAGTGAAAGAGGGCGACAGGCCCGCGGGCGAGGCTGAAGGTGTTACAGCGGGCGGCGCCGTTCAAGACGGCGCACGATTCAGCGTCCGGGCGGGAACCTACAAGTTCTCGGCGACCTACCCCGAACCAAGTCAACCTTCGAGGTAGGTATACCCCTCCAGCCCGTCATCGTAATACTTCAGCAGGCTCTTCCCCTCCGCCAGCGTCAACCGCCCCTGCCGGCACGCCGCCTCGATATCCAGCCGCATCGCCCGCTTCATGTCCGCGATGTCGTACTGCACATACGCCAGCACTTCCTCCACCGTGTCCCCCTCGATGACCTCGTCGATCTCCCACCCGCCCTGCTCATCGAGCGAGATGTGCACCGCGTGCGTATCGCCCAACAGATTGTGCAGGTCGCCGAGAATCTCCTGGTACGCCCCCAGCAGGAACACGCCCAGGTAATACGGCTCCACGCCCGCCGCCTCGCCCGGCAGCTCCTTCACCTCGTGCAACTCGAGCGTCTTCTTGTCGATCCGCTTGTCCACGAAGTGATCAACCTTGCCGTCGCTGTCGCACGTGATGTCGCTCAGCATCCCCTGCCGCGTCGGCTGCTCATTGAGCCGGTGAATCGGCACGATCGGGAAGAGCTGATCAATCGCCCACGAGTCCGGCATGCTCTGGAAGAGCGAGAAGTTGCAGAAGTAGATATCGCTCAAAAGCTCCGGCAGCGCCTCAAACTCCTCCGGCAGCTCCCCACCCTTCTTCGTCGCCTTCTCCAGCACCTTGTGCCCGATCGCCCAGAAAATCTGCTCGGCCGCGGCACGCATCGGCAGCGACATGTACCCCAGGCTGAACAGGCTCATCGCCTCATCCCGAGCCTGCGTCGCATCGTGATACGTCTCGACCAGGTTCCGATCCGTCAGATTCGTGTACGCATCCATCAGGTCGAGAACGGGCTGCGGCTGCTCTGTCTCCGCCTTGAGCGCCTTCTCAATCGCCTTCATGTCCGGGCTGGCCTCAAACCGGCTCGTCCCCAGCACATCCATGATCAGCACGCTTGAGTACGCCACCATCGCCCGCCCCGACTCGCTGATCAGCAGCGGGTGCGGCACCTTGTTGTCATCGCACACGGCTTTGACGCGGTACACCACGTCCGCCGCGTACTCCGCCACCGAGTAGTTGATCGAGCTCGACCACGCGGATTGCGACCCGTCGTAGTCCACACCCATCCCGCCGCCGACGTCCAGCGTCGTCAGCCCCGCCCCCAGCCGGTGCAGCTCGCAGTAGATATGCGCGAGCTCGTTGATCGCATTCTTCAAGACGCGGATGTCATAGAGCTGGCTCCCCACGTGGCAGTGCAGGAGATTCAAACAGTCCAGCATGTCGTGCTTCTTCAGGTACTCAACCGCCTGCAGCACTTCTGACACGAACAAACCGAACTTGGACCGCACGCCCGCTGAAGACTCCCACCGGCCGGCACCTCGCGCCGACAGCTTCACCCGCAGCCCGATCCGCGGCCGCACTCCGTACGCCTTCGCGTGCTTGACGATCAGCTCCAGCTCGCTGAACTTCTCCACCACCGGGATGATGTTCCGCCCCAGCTTCGTCGCCAGGATCACCGTCTCGATGAACTCATCATCCTTGAACCCGTTGCAGATGATCGGCATCCCGTTGACGCCCGGCCCGCCCGCCACCGCCGACAGCCCCAGCACCGCCAGCAGCTCCGGCTTCGACCCCGCCTCAAGCCCGAAGTTCAGTTGCACCGCCAAGTTCGCGATTTGCTCGCACACGTGCCGCTGCTGATTCACCTTGATCGGGTACACACACGAATACCCGCCGTGATACTGCTGTTCCGACATCGCATCGTCGAACGCCTTGCGTATCTCTCTGAGCCGGTGCGACAGGATGTCGTTGAACCGAAGCAGCACCGGCGTGTGGATCCCGCGCTCGCGCAATCCCGACACAACCTCATACAGGTCGATCTGCTTCCCCGGGTCCTTGGTCGGCAGGATCGTGATGTGCCCCTCCGGGTCCACACCCACATACCCCTTGCCCCAATCCTGAAGCCCATAGAGACGCGCGGAATCATCCACCGTCCATTGACCATGGATGAACGCGTGACGCGAGGCCGAGATGGTTGCCATTTCTTTGGCGACTCGTGAGCGTGGCCGCCGCGATCGGCCGGCCGTGCGAACATGCTCCCCCGGCTTCCTCCGGCACGCGTCATCCTCGCTCGAGGGACGCCGCGGCACGGGCCCGGCTACACCACCAGCCGCCTCAGAGTTCCACCACCGGGCGACTTGGCGCTAGAAGAATATCGAACATCGACACCGGAGCAAGCGCGGTTCACCCGTTCATAGAGAATTCACCCGGCTCCTCCGCCGCGCCACAGATCCCGTCCCACCTCCCCCGTGCCAACGACTTGTCCGCCGTCAAACTCTCCGTGCGTCCGGCCTTCCCAACCAAGGCGGACGAGTCGGTGCCGGCGCCGCTACCGCTTCCCGCCAAACCTCCTCCCCATCTCCGCGTTAAACGCCACGCTCCCCCCCGGCTTCACCGTCTGCCACTCCCACCCCTCATTCCCCGCCACCGACCTCGCGATGATCATCACCTGCCCCGCGTGATACGCCACGTGCGCCAGCGATCGGTTCACCGCCAGCGCCACCGAATGCGGCTCCCCGCGAATCTTCACCGTCTTCCCCAGGTCCTCCTCCCGCAGCGCCGCCAGCGCCCCAAACACCAGCCCAAACCCCTCCTCCAGCCTCCTCATCAACTCCGCCCGCGGCTCCCCGGCATCCACAAACTCCCCATCCCGGTCCCGATCCGCCTTCTCCCCGTCCGTGGTCAGCCACTCCCTCCACCGCGACCGCAGGTTCCCCGCTAGGTGCTTCACCACGATCGCGCACGAGTTCACACCCTCTCCCGGCCGCGCCCGGAACTGCTCATCCGAGAGCTGCGTCACCGCCCCGTCGATGTACCCCTTCTGCTTCCGAAACTCCGCCACCCACGCCTCCCGCAGGATTCCCAGCAGTTCAGGCATCGCCGTTCTCCCTTTCGCCCCCCGTGCACGAGCGTGATACAACATAGCCCGTGAAGCCCGAACGCATCATCTTCGCGCTCATCATTCTCGCTGGAATTGCCGCCTTCATCCTCATGCTCGGGCTCAATCTTCCCAACTCCCAGGCCAAGGGAATCATCGCCGTCGGCGCTGTCTTCTTCGTCCTCCTCCTCTGGGGCACCAGCGCCTTCTTCGACCGCAAGCGCCGCCGCGAAATCGGTGAGGCCCTCGCCCACCGCGGCGTCTCCGTGGGCCTCCCCACCCAAGCCCGCTTCATCCACACGCCCGCCAAGGGCCAGCGCTCACTGACCGCCAAGTTCTGGGCCAGCGGCAACTCCACCGGCCCCCTCGAAGTCGCCGAGTTCACCTACCTCACCGGAAGCGGCAAGCACACCCAGACGCACCGCAACATGCAGATCATCCGGCCCACGCCCGGCGCTTGGCCGGACCTTCGCCTCTTCCGCCGCCCCGGCCTCCTCCACCGCAACCTCACCAGTCTCGGCGCCGCCCAGGACTTCGGTCTCGAAAACGAAGCGTTCACCAAACGCTGGCTCATCGAGTGCGCCGACCGCGAGTTCGTGCTGCTCCTCCTGAGCCCCCTCGTCCAGGACTGGCTCATGCTCGCCCCCAAGCAAGAATCCTGGACCTTCGCGGACGGTCGCATCGCCCTCACGCACGAACGCAAGTGCTACGCAAACGACGCACTCCAACTCATCACGCGTCTCGATGAGTTCCTGGCGCTTCTGCCGTCCGAGCTGGCCTCGTATTGACCACCACCGCCTGCTCGCCCGCCACATCCCGAGTCTCCCGCCGCCGCAGCACCACCGCAGTCTGATAGCTGTACGCGTTGCGCACCACCCCCACGACGTCACACATCATCTCGCACTTGCGCAGGAACACGCGCAGATCAAAGATGGAATGCTGCCACAGGTCGCGCCCCACCACCGCCGTCGCGAAGTCGCTCGCGATCTCATCCTTGCTGAGCGTCTCGCGCACCCGCTCACTGAAGTCCACATCCGGCCAGTGCTCCAGATAGGCCGCCATCGACTCCTTCGTGTTCACCGTCAGATACAGCCGCCCTCCCGGCCGCGTGATGCGGGCAAGCTCCAGCAGCCACGCCTCCACCATCTCCCCGATATGGCTGAACACGGACCCGGCGAAAATCAGGTCGAAGTAGCGGTCCTCCACCGGAAGATGCGGCGACATCGTCGTCGTCGCCAGCCGAAACTCCGTCGGCAGGTGGTGAATGCACCAGTTCACGTGCGGCCCCGAGGCGTCAAAGCCCCACACCTCTCCCGCCTTCGCAAACTCGTTCAGGCACCGTAATTGCGGCCCCGCCGCGCACCCGAAGTCCAGAATCCTGTCCCCGCCCCGGATGTCCCCACCGTGCTCGCGCAGCACCGCCCTCATCCGCTCCACGTTCTGCCGGCCGATCTCTAGATATCGCTCCGCCGTCTCCGCATAGTCCCACCACAACTCTCGCGGCGGAATCGGCAGCCCGTCCGGACTCGCCGGGTCCGCTCGCGTCTCATCCATCGGCTCGACGTAGTGGTCCTCCCGCCGATGCGCGGGAATGTGCCGACCATCCAGGTACGCGCTCGTCGCCAGGTGCTGATCCAGCAGCAGCCGCACCGACGGCCCAAGCCGCCGACGAAGCAGTTGCCTCAACCACCGCGGCATCAACCACAGCAGCGGCTTTGGTTCTCCAGGCTCACTCATGGCGACACCGATGCCACAGGATCCGACGCTTCCACGTAGTGGCGCTCCAGCACGCCCCTCCACTCCTCCAATGAAGTCACCCCGATGAACCCCTTCCGGACTTCCTCTCCCCGCGGATGATGCTCCGCAAACCGGATCGCAAACTTCCGCATCGTCTTCCCCGTGTGCGACTCGGCCCTCCGTTGCCCCATCCCCTTGTTCACCGCCAGCGCCAGGTCAAAGTGCGCCTCCAGCACCGCCCTCTGCTCTTCAATCGTCGGTGGCCGTGCCACCCGCCCCGCCATCAGGTCCCGCGCCTGCCGGAACACCCACGGGTTCCCGATGCACCCCCGCGCCACCGACACCGCGTGCACCCCCGTGTACGCAATCATCCGGAAAATGTCCGCCGCCTCCCAGACGTCCCCGGACCCGAAAATGATCTTGTCCGGGTGCCGCGCCACCAGGTCCTTCAGAAACGTCCACCGCGACGGCCCGATGTACTTCTGCTCCACCGTTCGTGCGTGCACCGTCGTCCACGCATACCCCATCCGGTACGCCGCCTCAAAGATCTTCTCAAAGTTCTCCGCCATCTCCGGTGTGTCGTCGTACGCACGCCGCAGTTTCACCGTGCACGGGATCTCCTTCGGCACCGCCTCCCGCACCGCCTCCAATATCGCAACGGCCCCCTTCGGTTCCGCCAGCCAATGTCCCCCGCGCGCCTTGCGATCGATCTTCTTCACCGGACACGCCAGGTTCACATCAATCGCCTGGAAAGACAGGCACGGAGGCACGAAGGCACCAAGGGACGAAGTGGATCCTTCTGCTCTTTCCACCTTCGTGCCTTCGTGCCTTCGCCCCTCCGTCCCTTCCTCCCGCGGGTCATACCACCCAATCTGTTCCCCTCCGGGCAATCGCAAGTGAATCCGAAGACTCTCTTCTTCCCCATTCGTCCCTTCGTGCCTTAGTCCCTCAGTGCCTTCTTCCCTCCGTCCCTCCGTCCCTCCGTCCCTTCGTGCCTTCCCGCTCGTACTCGGATGCACCCCCGCCACCGCATACGCCATCGCCCGATACGCCTTGTCCTGCCGCGTCCCCTGCTCCGCCATCTTCAACGCCGCCGCGGCCATCTCCCGCGGATCGCTCCCCATGATCTGCCCGCAGATCGGCCGATCCTCCTCACCCCCCGGCACATTGTCCTCGAGTTCCCCCAGATCCGCCTTTGCAAATCCTCGCCCACCCGCGAGCAAGGTCCGGTCCAGCAGGGCTTCTGTAATGCAAAACGGGCACCCATGCCGCCGCGCGATGATCCGCATCGCCGCATCGGAATACCCGCACAATCCAGCCTGAAAGAAGGGCGCATCAAACCCCGGAACCAGCCCCGGAATCCGAGGATCAATCGCCCGATCTCCGAACCGCCGCGCCGCCTCTTCCGCCGCCACCCGAGGGTCAATCACCTCCGCCCCCGGCGCAATCGCAGGGCTCGGGGGCGTTGCGTTGTTGCCGTGGCACGACATGCGCGGGACTATAGGGATGTGATGAAACTACCTTTACACGTCCTCGCCCCCCTCCTTTCGCTGGTTCTCGGGCTTTCAACCATGCTCGGCGGCTGCGCTGGCCGCCGCGAAATCACCCAGGGCCGTGCCTACCCCAAGACCACCGCCCGCGGCCCTTCCCTCGACATCCAGGTCATCCGCCGCTCCACCAGGATCGAACTCACCAACACCACCGCCCGAAACTTCGGCCCCTCCATCCTCTGGCTCAATGGCCGCTTTTCCAAGGAAGTCGACGCCTTCGCCATCGGCCAGACCCTCACCCTCCGACTCAAGGACTTCAAGGACCAATACGGCGAAGCCTTTCGCGGCGGCGGGTTCTTCGCCACCGAAAAACCCGAACTCCTCTCCCTCGCCGAAATCGAGCCCGACGGCGCCAACCAGATACTCAGCCTCATCGTCGTGCGGGGAGAAGAATGAGTACGCAAAGTCGCAGAGATCACGCAGAGGTTGCAGAGAGCGAGGCGACGGCACACGAGGAGACTCCGGTCCCTCACCGCCATGTTCGTCGTACGGTCTTCACACTCTTCTCCACTCTGCGTCCTCAGCGTGATCTCTGCGCCTCTGCGTACGGCCTTTCTCGGAGCCACCTATGTCCAACATCCTCGTAGTCGGCCCCCACCCCGACGATCAGGAGCTCGGCATGGGCGGGACCATCGCCCTCCTCGCCGCTCAAGGGCACAAGGTCCTCCTCCTCGACATGACCGACGGTGAGCCCACGCCCCACGGCTCCCCCGAGATTCGCGCCAAGGAAGCCGCGCTCGCCGCCCGTGCCCTCTCCGCGCCCAACAACCCCGTCACCCGTCTCCACCTCGGCCTCCGCAACCGCTTCGTCGAGCATTCCGTCGAGGCCCGCCACAAAGTCGCCGGCGTCATCCGCGCCCACCAGGCCAACATCGTCTTCGTGCCTCACCCCGAGGACGCCCACCCCGACCACCGCGCCGTCACCCGCATCGTCGAGGATGCCCGCTTCGATTCCAAGCTCACCAAGATCGACATGCCCACCCCTGACGGCCTGACCCCCGGCGCCCCCATCTACCCCAAGTGGCTCTTCCACTACTACGCCACTCACCTCCGGGCCGTCCCCCAGCCCTCCTTCCTCACCGACATCTCCGCCCATCTCGACCAGAAAATGGCCTCCATCGCGGCCTACAAGTCGCAGTTCGAAGCCAACGAAAAGAACCGCAAAGTCCCCGAATGGGTCCGCGCCCAAGCCCACTACATGGGCTCCCGCCTTGGCACCGCCGCCGCCGAACCCTTCTCAACCCCCGAGCCCCTAGGTCTCCGCGGCCTCGCAGATCTCGCCTAACCACTCCGTCGTACTCCGTCACTCCGTCACTCCGTCACTGCGTCACTTCCTCCCCCCCTCAGCCCTCCTTTGATATCCCCGTGAACCCCACCGCCCTCCTCCTCCAGCCCGAAGTCCACGAGCTGATCCTCGAGGGCCGCTACACCGAACTCCGCGAGATCCTCCACGAGATCCCCTTCGCCGACGTCGCCGACATCCTCGGCGAGCTCGACCCCGCCGAGGCCGCCATCGCCTTCCGCTTCCTGCAGCGAGACGACGCCGCCCAGGTCTTCAGCTACATCGCCCCCGAAAAACAGGAAGTGCTCGTCAAGCGAATGGGTGAAGACGCCCTCCGCATCGTCGAGGCCATGAGCCCCGACGACCGCGTCAAGGTCCTCGACGAACTCCCCGCCGAGGTCGCCCAGAAGATCATCGCCTCCCTCTCCGCCGAATCACGCAAGGTCACCCAGGCCATCCTCGGCTACCCGCCCGGCACCGTCGGCCGCCTGATGACGCCCGACTACATCCGCATCCGACCCGAGTGGACCTGCGCCCGCGCCCTCGAGCACATCCGTCGGACCGGCCGCGACGCCGAGACCATCAACGTCCTCTACGTCGTCGACGAATCCGGCAAGCTCATCGACGACATCCGCCTCCGCCAGGTCCTGCTCTCCGAGCCCGAGGCCCTCGTCGAGTCGCTGATGAACCGTTCCTTCCACAGCCTCCGCGCCGACCAGCCTCAATCCGAAGCCGTCCAGCTCATGGCCAAGTACGACCGCACCGCCCTCCCCGTGGTCGACACCCGCGGCGCGCTCGTCGGCATCGTCACCGTGGACGACGTCATCGACGTCGCCCAGCAGCAGGCCACCGAGAGCATGCAGAAGATGGGCGGTATGCAGGCCCTCGAGGAGCCCTACCTCGCCACCCCCATCCTCCTCCTCGCCCGCAAGCGCGTCACCTGGCTCGCCGTTCTCTTCATCGGCGAGATGTTCACCCAGACCGCCATGGCCGGCTTCGAGGACCAGCTCAAGCAGGCCGCCGTCCTCTCCACCTTCGTCCCTCTCATCGTCTCCAGCGGCGGAAACAGCGGCTCCCAGGCCACCTCCCTCATCATCCGCGCCCTCGCCGTCGGTGAAATCACCGTCCGCCAGTGGTGGCAAGTCTTCCGCCGCGAACTCGCCAGCGGCGCCCTCCTCGGGCTGATCCTCGGCCTCATCGGCATTCTCCGAATCCACATCTGGGGCTGGCTCGGCTGGTTCCGCCAGCGCGACAGCGGCGGCGCGTTCAAGCCCGACAGCCTCATCGTCCAGCAGCACTACCACATCCTCGCCATCACCATCGGCGTCGCCGTCCTCGGCGTCGTCCTCTGGGGCACCCTTATCGGCAGCATGCTCCCCTTCATCCTCAAGAAGCTCAAGCTCGACCCCGCCACCAGCTCCGCTCCCTTCGTCGCCACCCTCGTCGACGTCGTCGGCGTCCTCATCTACCTCACCGCCGCCACCCTCATCCTCCGCGGCACGCTGCTCTGAGTTCCACCGCAGAGGCGCAGAGGACACTGAGAAAAAGACAGATCAAGAAGTGGGAAGAGCAGCTAGAACAGGCAACTCCTGGCTGCCTGGCCATTCCCAACTCTCGTTCCTTCTCAGCGACCTCTGCGCCTCTGCGGTGAGTTCTTCGGATACCCTCTCCCCATGCCCACAGAACTCAAATCCTGGCTCGACTCCGCCAACGATCCCTCCACCGACTTCCCACTCGAAAACCTCCCCCTCTGCGCCTTCGAAGCCACCCACCACGGCCACTCCCACGGCCATCTCGGCATGGCCATCGGCGACCAGGTCATCGACATCTCCTCCCTCAACGAAGCCGGCATGTTCGATGACGACGACTCCCCCCTCAAGAACATTCTCCGCTACCCCTTCTGGGACGCCGCCGTTTCTCCGCCCGAACTCCTGCACAACCTCCGCGCCCGCATCCGCGACTTCATGACCTCCACCGCCGGCGGCCAGCAGTCCCGTCGCCTCCGCGAAAAAGCCCTCCGCCCCATCTCCGAAACTCCATTCCTCTCCCCCATGCGCGCCCTCAACTACACCGACTTCTACGCGTCCATCCACCACGCCGCGACCGTCGGCTCCATGTTCCGGCCCGACAACCCCCTCCTCCCCAACTACAAGCACATCCCCATCGGCTACCACGGCCGCGCATCCTCCATCGTCCCCAGCGGCACAGAAATCCGTCGCCCATCAGGTCAGCAATCCCCCCCCGACTCCGATCCAAAGGCCCCACCCTCCTTCGGCCCCTGCAAACTCCTCGACTACGAACTCGAAGTCGGCTTCTTCATCGGACCCGGAAACGAACTCGGCCACCCTGTCCCCATCCACGAAGCCGAGCAGCACATCCTCGGCCTCTGCCTCGTCAACGACTGGTCCGCACGCGACATTCAGAAGTGGGAATACCAGCCCCTCGGCCCGTTCCTCGCCAAGAACTTTGCCACCACCATCTCCCCCTTCATCGTCCCACTCGAAGCCCTCCAGCCCTTCCGTTGCCCCGCCTACACACGTCCCGACGGCGACCCCAAGCCACTCCCCTACCTCTTCGACGAATCCAACCAATCCCGCGGCGGATTCGACATCACCCTCGAAGTCCACCTCCAGTCCGAACAGATGCGCACCAAGGGCCTCTCACCCATCCTCCTCTCCAAATCAAACGCGTTCAAAGACATGTACTGGACCCTCGCCCAGATGCTCACCCACCACACCAGCAACGGCTGCAACCTCCAGCCCGGCGACCTCCTCGCCAGCGGCACCGTCTCCGGCCTCGGCCCCACCGAACGCGGCTGCCTCCTCGAACTCACCTGGCAAGGCAACGGCTCGGATGGCAAACCCCTCCCCCGCAAACCCGTGCAACTCCCCTCCGGCGAAACGCGCACATTCCTCGCAGACGGCGACGAAGTTGTCCTCAAGGGCTACTGCGAGAAAGAAGGGTTCCGGAGAATCGGGTTCGGGGAGTGCAGAGGCAGAATCGTTGCCGCGATCTCGTGATCACGTGTTCGCCGCCATCTTCATTCAACTCCTCCTCTGGCTCAACGCCGCCTATGGCTCCGTCAGCGTGCCGCGAGTTCACTCCAAGTTTGCGAGCGGGCTCTGCATCGATTGCGACTACAACCTCTCGGGTCTAGGGCCAACTCCACGCTGTCCCGAGTGCGGTCGGTTCTACGAAACACCTCCAACCGAGACGATCTCCATTCGCCGGTACCACAAGCGGACCATCCGGAGTGGCATTCCCGTACTGATCCTTTCCCCGCTCCTGCTATTGATAGATCCCATCCTGATTCGCGTGGCATATCACATCGCCCCGCTTATGCAGGGATTCAGTTGGAATCGGATTTCGCAGATCGCATCCGCCGATGCCGAGGCCTCCGAAGTGCGAGCGATTCCGTTGGTGGTCATCGTCTCAGCGCCGATGTGGCTCGCATGCCGGCGCCCCCGCCGCGTGCTCTGGCGGTTCCTCAAAGTCTGGGCCGCATCCCTTGTCGTCGCGGTAGTCGTTGCGTTTCTGCACTCCAGATCACTCTGGATCTAACCCTCTAACCCCGCGGCTCGGCGCGGAAAAGCGCCAAACACGCCGTATGCCCATGCAGAAAGCTCTGCTCGCCAATCGGCCCGATCTCACCCGCGCCAAAAAACCCCGCGAGCGGCAAGCTCGGCGCCGATGGATCAATCCCCATCCCCCCCCGAGCCGCATCTTCGCCCGACGGCGCCGGTGAAAACGCCTTCGCGATCGCCGCGGCGTCGTGATGCGGCTTATCAAAAAGCCTCGTCCCCCGGCTGTTGCACGTAATCAGGAGCCCCCCCACCGGCGGCTCCCGCAGTTGCTGCGCATCGAGCAGCAGCGCCAGGTCCTCGTCCGCCGTCTTCGCATCCCGCAGATGAAACCGGATCGTCTGCCCCACCCGCAGCACTTCCGCGATCGCAATCGCCTGGTTCGTTTCTTCCACGCCCACCACATTGCGAATCAGAAAGTCCCCGCGCCCGAAACGATCCTTGTACTCATCAATCACCCGCCCGACAAAGAGCCCCTTCTTCAGCAGCTCCTGGTCCTCTTCCGAAAGCGATTCCACCAGCTCCCGCACCACCTGCAGCGCCGGCCGCCCTCCCAGCGTCAGAATCACGTTCTTCCGCGCCTTGGTCACCACAAAGTTGGGTCCCACCGCGCGGCAGCCCTGGCTCACCACCGTGTCCACCCGCACCGGCCCCCGCAGGCTCACCCCCACCAGCCCCGCCCGATACACCGCATCATCCAGGATCAGCGCATTCCCGTTCGCCTTCTCCGACGCCGACGCCAGCCCCCCGATGATCGACCCGATTCGCCCGTGCGCCCGCGCCCGGTTCATCGCGTTCACCAGCCCGCCCGCCGGCACGCTGAACGGATCCGCAAATACAAAGCTCGCTCGCAGCGCCTCATCCGCCCCAAAGCCGCGCGACAGTTTGGCCAGCCCTTCCGCCGTCGTATCGTCGTACGGCAGAATCTCGTCCGTCGCAAACGGCACCAGCGAAACCCCCGGCAGCCGCGCCGCCAACAGCGACACCCCCGGCGATCGCTCCACCTCCACCCGTCCCCCCACCACGCCCTCCGCTGAAACCCCCACCAGGCATTCGACCTGCAGCTCTTTCCGAACCGCCTTCGCGATCTCCTCCGCCCGTGCAATGTGGTGCGACGTCAGAAACAGCATCGCCAGGTGCGTCATCCCCTCGCCCAGCCCCGAGGCACACTGCGAGCACACCTGCTCCACGGCCTTCGCCGAGTCCGCCAGGCCCGACACGCCCGAGGCCACCTTCAACACACCCGTAGAAGTCGTCGACGCCATCAAACCAGTGTAGCGCCCACCCCAGAACCGCTCGCGCAATCCGCCCGGGTCGCTCCCATTTGTCCTACCCCCGTTCTACTCCCAAACAAGAGAATTTGTGAAGGCAATGAACGCCAAGAACGCACAGCACGAACGTCCTTTCCTTTCGTCGTGTTCCCCTCTGCGTGCTCTGCGACCTCTGCGTTCAATTCTTCTTCAGCATGTCTTCAGCGCGTAGATTCACTATCGTCTGCTCTCCAAACTCGCATCATCCCATGAAGCTTTTCCGCACAAACCCCTTCACCCTCATCTTCATCCATCTCCCCAAGACCGCCGGCATGTCCCTGCGCGAAGTTCTCCTCAAAGAAGCCGGCCGCACTCCCACCTTCTGGATCGTCAACCCCGTCAAGGACACAACCTGGCTCCGCTCCATCCCTCTCGAAACCCGCGCCACCTACTCCCTCGTCGAAGGCCACATGTACTACGGCGTCCACGAACTCCTGCCATGCCCCTCCGTCTACATGACCATGCTCCGCGACCCGGTTGAGCGCATCCTTTCCTACTACTCCCACCTCCGTGAACGCGAAGACCACTTCCTTCACGAAGCCGTCAAAGACCTCTCGCTCTCCGAGTGCATCCGCCGCGGCCTCACCGTCGAGCTCGACAACTTCATGACCCGCGCCCTGACCAGCCTCCGCAACGCCGACCTCCCCTTCGGCGCCGTCACCCCCGACATGCTCACGCAGGCCAAGGCCCACCTCGACGGCATGCTCATCGGCATCACCGAACGCTTTGACGAGTCAATGGCCTACTTCCGGGCCCGCCTCAACTGGCGCACCAAGACCTTCCCCCGCACCAATACCTCCACCAACCGACTCAAGCAATCCGACCTCTCCCCCGCCGATCTCGACCTCATCCGCCAGTCCAACGCCCTCGACCTCGACCTCTACCACTACGCCCTCACCCTCTTCAACGCCCGCGTCCGCGGCGACACCATCCTCGCTCCTCAATCCGCTATCTCTTTTCCAACCAAGGCCGCCCCAGATCACGCAAACCAACTCAGATAATCACAGACGAACTCCGGTGAACGCAGAACCTCTCAGAATCCGTCTGTATTCATCCAGCCCCGCTTTCACCCAGCCCCGCTTTCATCAAACCCCGCTTTCATCCAGCCCTGTTTTCATCAAGCCCCGCTTTCATCCAGCCCCGCAAAACCACTCCCTTCAGCCCGAAGGGCTGGCCGCCAGTAGCCGGGGCGTGGAGCGAGTCTTCGAGCGACACCCCCGGATAGTCGAGTTCCCCAGAAACGCACTCCGAAGGAGTGCTCGTGCAACCCGCGGGGCTTGGCGGAATCCATTCATCCAAATGTGTGGCAGTTTCTGTTCCTGCGTTCCGAGTCAAAGTACGCACATAACTGGTCCGGCGGATAACCCTGGTCTCGCGCCCTCCGCGTTCAACCCTCTTCACTTCGCCGCCGTGCTCTTCCCCGGCACCCTCTGCACCGTGTAGTACGCCACATCGTGCAGCAGCTTCCCGCCCGCCGCGGACCGCACCCCCGGCATCGTCAGTTCATGCACATACCCCATCCCGCCATACCGCAGCGAATCTATCTTCAGCTTCACCGTGCGCGCATCCACCACCTCCACCCCCGCCACCGTCTGCTTCGCCTTCTCCATTTCGTCCGACCCGTACTCCGGGTGATGCTCGTACGTGTAGCTGATCATCGCGTACGACGCCGGGTTCGCCGCGGCGGCCTGGTCCACATCCTGCGTGAAGTTCAGCAGGAATCCATCCGTCGTCACCTTCATCGTCAGCACTTCAAAGGGCACTCCGCCCGTCCACACGATCCGCTGCAGCCCCTGCCGCAGCCGCCCCGTCGAGCCCCACCCGCGATCGGTCTGCCCGACAAACATCGACCCATCCCCCGCCCAGCACAGCCGGTTCACGCCGCAATCCAGCCCGCTCCGGAACGGGAAGCACGCCCCCTGGTACACGCCGTCCACCTTCTCCAGGAACACGCGGCTCACAATGCACAGCGTCTGATCCCCGCAGAACACCTGCCCGGCAAAGGGCCCGAACTTCCCCGCCTTCAGCGCTTCATTCACCTGCGGCAGTGTCTGCCGACCCTCGGTGTCATACAGCAGGAAGTCCGCCGTTGACTGCCCCATCTTCTTGTACGGGAACCACACCGTCGCCGGCTGGATCGGCGGGAACGGGTCCCCCTTCTTCCAGTTGTCGCGCCACCCCAGCCCCGCCGGATGCCCCGCCCACGATCCCGGCGCCAGCTGCGACATGCGGTTGGTGCCCACGTAGTCCCCCTGGTTGTCCAGGTAGAACATTGTCCCATCCGTGAACTCGCCGATGCCGTTGGGCGACCGCAGCCCATCGCACACTTTCGTCATCACGCCCTCGGGCGAGAACTTCAGCGCCCACCCGCGCAGCGGCACGATCGACTTGCCCAGCCCGCCGCAGAACCCGACATTCAGCGTCACCCACGCGTTCCCCTCGCGGTCAAACTTCGGCCCGAACGCGAACTCGTGGTAGTTGCCCGAGACACCCCACCCATCCGCGAACGTCGAATAGATGTCCGCGACACCGTCCCCGTTTTCATCCACCAGCTTCGTGACCTCGCCCCGCTGCGTGCAGTACACCGCCGTCTTCCCGTTCTCGATCCGCACCGCGAGCCCCAGCGGCTCATGCAGCCCCGAGGCGAACTTCTTGAACTTCGCCGAAAACGGCGGATCGTCGTACGCACCCTCCACGATGAACACATCCCCCCGCCGCGTGCACATGATCGGCAGGCACTCGCCCTTCTCGTTGGGCGGCAGGATGTCCATCCCGCCCGTTTCCAGCACCACATCCTGCGGCGTCGCCACCGTCAGCGCCCGGTAGTACCGATCCTCCTCTGCCTTCGGGAAGTCGCGGTCGAGCAGGTACTGGAGCTGCGTCTCCTGGAACGGGTCCATCGGGACCTTGCAGTTGATCTGGTACTCGTACCCGCCCTTGACCTGGCTGATCTTCGCCAGCATGTGGTTCACGCCCGGTTGCAGGTCCAGGCGCACGCGATCCTCCTCCGGATCCAGCCCGCGCAGCACATCCTTATCAACCAGCAGCTTCCCGTTGAGCCAGAACCGCAGCCCATCGTCCGACCCCATCGTCACATCCAGCGTCACCGCCTTGTCCACCTCGACCGTCCCGTACAGGTACCCCTGCACATCCTCCACCAGGTCCTTGTCCTCGAGAATCTTGAAGTCGATCACGCGATTGGCAATGTCCCCGACATTCCGCCAGATCGCGACCGACCCCTTCTTCCCCGCGTACTCCTTCTTCAGGTCCGGCCCCGGTCCGTTGACCTTCATCTTCGAAAGCTCTTCCTCCGGCGCCAGCGCATCCGCCAGTTTCGGCCCCTTCTTCCGGTCGTGGTCGAACGACGTCAGCATCGACCACTTCCCCCACCGCGCGGCCTGCGGATTCAGCAGTTGCAGCATCCGCTTCTCCGTCTCCTCCCGGCTCGCCAGCTTCTTGTACTCCACCGACCCGACCTTCTGCACTCCCCCCGCCGGCTGCGCCACGGCGCCGCACGTCAAACTCAGGAGGACAATCCCCGCCAGCTGTGCTGGAGCTTTCATCACTTCACCTCCGGCTTCATCACCACCGCAAACGAAACAGGCCCCGCCTCCTTGGCGGTGTACCCCTCAACCTTGACGCTCCCCACCATCTGCGCCCGATCCTCCGACACATTCGCCAGCACCGTGCTGCTCACAACTCCCGCGCCCGTCGCCAGCCACACCACATCTCCCGCCTTGAGGCCCTTCACCACAAACGTCCTCTTGATCTCCCCCTTTTCCGCGGGCTCAAACACTTCCTCGACTTCCGCCCCACCAACCCTGTACAGAAACGTCGGCACTCCCGCCGCGTTCAACCGGTACCCCTCAAACTTCGTGTCCGCACCCTCCGCCGGCCACGCTTCCGGCTTCGGGCCGATCACGATCGCCGGCCCCGCCGGCGCCTTCCAGATCGTCTTGCCTTGCCCTGTCGCCGTCATCCCCCCTCGTCCCTTCCACGAACTCGTGGCATCAATGAACTCACCCTTCCACGCGTTCACCAGCCGCACACCCGTCGCATCAAACCCAAAGTGCATCCCGATCGGGTACCCCACCGCGATCCCCCGCGACCCGCCATCCTTGAGAAAAGTCCGGAACACCACCGGCTTGGATCCCACGATCAGCGGCAACCCGCCCTCCGCCGGCAACCCCTCCGGCGCCGGAACGCCCCCCGCGCTCGTCGGTCCGCCGCTCGACACGAAGTACGCCCACAGCGCATCCGCCTGCCTGTCAAACTCCCCTCCGAACACATCTTTCACCTGGCTCTTCCCGTCCGGGTAATGAAAGAACGCCGTCATCCGCGTCAGCGGCTTGAACCGCGTCGGGTTCGCCAGGTACGGCTTCCACCACTCATACCGCAGCTTCTCCGCAAACCCGTTGATGTCCGGCCCCAGCGTCCCCGCGATCTTCTTCCCATACACGTGGCACGAAATGCAGTTGAGCCCCTTCTCCCCCACCAGCGTCCGCCCCGCCACCACCAGCGAATCGCTCACCGCCGGCCCGGCGACATCCGCCTCCGGCAGCACGCCCTCCGCCAGCGCCAACGCCGCCGGCGCCTCTCCGACATTCGCCGCCCCGAACTGCGGCATCCGCGTCATCATGTACGGCCGCGTCCGCCCCGCCTCCAGCATCACCTTCTTCATCCACGCCGTCGTCAGTTTCGTTCCCACCCCCGTCAGCCGCGGCGGAAAACGCCCCTCATTCCCAAGCTCCGCATCGTCCACCGTGCGATAGCACGTCCGAATCCCCTCCGCCACACCCCCCGTTCCATCCACCTCGTGACACACGCGGCAGTTGAACGCCTCGGTCACCCGATTCCCCCAGTCAATCGGCGACGGCGCCGGCGGCCCCGCGATCCGTTTCATCTCCGCCAATCCCGCCTCGATATCCGACTTCTGCTCCGCGCTGAGCCCATACCGCGGCGACTTCGCATCCATCTCATCCATGCACCCCCGCCCCGGCGTCAGCTCCGCCAGCGGCTTGGACCTCATCATCGTCGCCACGTTCGGCAGCTCATGCCCGATCTGGTGGCACGAAGCGCACCCCTGCGATGAAAACACCGCCTTCCCCTTCTCCGCCTTCGCGATGTCGACCGCGAACGCCCCCGGCGTGAACCCCTCCGGGTCCCACGTCCGCACCAGGTACGTCGCGATCAGGTCCGCCTCACCCTTGTTCAGCGCCATCGACGGCATCCGCCCACCCGGGTGCGACCGCACCGGGTCCACCAGAAACTCCGCCAGCCCCGCCGGCCGCCACTTGCCCGACAGCTTCCCAAACGGCGCCGGTGGCGCCGCCCTCTCCCCGCTCACCGCCGGCACCGGCTCCTTGAACACCGTCCCCGGATCATCCAGCACCCCGTGGCACGCCACGCACCCCACCGAGTGATACAGCCTCGCCCCATCCTCCAGCACCGACTTCTCATTCGCCGCCGCCTGCCACTCCGGCGTGCTCCCAAGGCTCATCAGGAAGTGCACCACCGCCTCCGCGTCCCCATCATCTCTCACAACCCGCGGCATCGCCGACCCCGGCCTCATCCCCTGCGGATCCTTCACCCACTTCATCAGCCACTCCGCCGACGCCCGCCGGCCAATCTCTCCCAGCAGCGGCGCTCTCCGGGGCGACAGCGCCGCCCCAACCCCATCCCCGGCCGCCGCGCTCTCATGACACGCCGCACAATTCAGTGTTCCCATCAGCGCCCGCCCGCGCAGCGCCGACATCCCCGCCTTCGCCTCCCCCACCCCCGTCTGGGCCACGTTCACCACGTCCGGCAGCATCGCCTCCAGCCTGAATCCATCCTTCCCCACGCCCGCCTTCTCCCACATCGTTCGCAGCGTCGCCGCGCCATCCCCGTTGCGCGCAAAGCTCACCGACACCGACACCGTTCCCACCGGCAGGTCCACCCACGCCGTCTCAACCGCTGTCTGGTCCGGGCTCAGAACGCCCTGCCCCACCGCCTTCCCACCCTGGTACACCGACAGCTTCGCCACGCCCCCACGCATCTGTGCCGTGAACCGGTACTTCCCCGCCTCCTCAACCTTCACATCGCCCGCGTACGACGCCGACAGCCCCGCCGCCGCAACCGCCGGGTGCACGCTCTCCGCTTCGCGCAGCGCAAACGCCGCCTGCGGGCTCCACGTCCGCACGATCTCCGCCTCCGACCCGCCGCGCCCCGAATACACCGCGTGCCACCCCGCCATCCCCGACAACTTCTCCACCGCATCCTTCTTCATCCCCTCGCCCACCGCGGCCGGCTTCACGCCCGTCTCGCCCGCGGGCGCCGCCGCCGCGGGCGCCGTCCCCTTCTTCCCCGCCGGCTCACTCGAAGGCCCGCACGAGCCCAGGTACAACCCCGCGGCCAATCCAGCCACGCACACCGCCCACACCGCCTCAGCGCGAAAACCCATGCAGCATCCTCCGGCCTGAATCACAGGACGATATCGAATCCGCACCTGAATTGATACTGGTACCTACCCCCGAGCCGAGTATTCACGCGCGCCGCCGCATCACTCCAGTCGTCACACACAGCCCGCAGCCAGCGCACCACTCCGCCGCTCCCCATCTCGCGCGGCGTGCGGTCCCCTGAACGCCCTCAGCGTTGAAGCCCCGACTCAGTTCCCGCCCGGCGTCGTCGGCACATTCGCCGAAGGCGTCTGCCCCGGCGCCGGCTCGTTCGAGGCCGGATTCGCCGGCGGCGTCGGCGCCGCCTCCAGCGTGTCCACCCGCAGCGGCGTGATCACGTTGCTCTTGAGCGTCGGGTCCATCCGCGATTCACCCAGCACGCCCACCACCGACCCCAGCTTTGCCTCGATCTTCAGCTTCTCGTCGGGCTTGAGGTACGCCAGCGTCCGCGACGACTGCCCGCCCACCGCCATGATCCGGAACATCAGGGGCAGCCGCTTCCCATCGTAAATCGTGCTCGCCGAGAGCCGGCCCACGATCGTGTACTGCCGCGTCTTCTCGACATCCTTCATCCGCTCCGCGAGTTTGAGCTCTTCCGCGCTGAGCTGCTGTGTCGCCTCGGCCGTCCGCCGCGCCGCCGCCTGCGTGTCCACCTGCAGCTTCAGGAACTCCAGCCGCATCGCCAGCCGCCGGCGCACCGACGCCTCCGGCCCTGTCTCATGCATCTTGTCCACCGCCGCCTGGAACTCCCCGATCAGCGCCGTGTACTCCGCGCTCTCCACCGGCTGCTTCCGCACCGCCTCGAACGCCGCCTCCAGCTTCTCCCACTGGCTCTTGGGCTTCTCCACCGGCTTCTCCGGCTGCGCCGCGATCTTCGTCTCGTCCGGCTTGGGCGCCGAGCCCTGGTCCGGCTTGGTGTCCTGAGGCTTGACCTCTTTGGTCTCGTTCGGCTTGACCGCCAGTTTCTCCGGCGTCTTCGTCTCGTTCGGCGTCGTCTTGGGCGTCATCGCCGCCAGGTACGCATCGATCTGCGTCTGCGTCGCCCGCGCCGTCCCCGCCTCCTGGATGTACGCACGCGCCTGGCTCGGCGGCACAATCTTGTACCCCGCGTTCCCGCGCCCGTCGTTCACCGGCTCCGCATCCGCCAGCGTCACCTTCGACCCCGCCGGCAGCGCCGTCTCCAATATCGTGTTCCAGCTCCCCCGGTACCCGTTGGTGATATTGAACGCCTTGAGCTTCGACTCTTTCGTCAAGGTCGCCGTCTTCTTCGATTCATCAAGCTGCACCGCGTCCGCCCCGACGCACGCCACCACGCCCGTCGGATACTCCACGCGCAGCCACCCCGCCCCCTGCCCGTCCACGCGCAGCAAGGTCCCCTTGCTCAGCCGCGCCACCGGGTACAGCACTTCCTTGTCCCCGCACCGCAGCGGCGTGTCATCCCCCGTCACCACCGCGTAGAACGCCGTCACCGGCTGAACCTGCCCCAGCGCAGCGCTCGCCATCGACGCCACGCACATCGCCACCTTCCATGCAACCGACACTGTCATGACTTCGTACTCCTTTGTTGCCCACACCCCGCCTCCCTGGCGGGCCCGCGCACCGCAGACCGAAGTCCAGCACCGCGCGGCCCCAAGTGTAGTGCAAAGCGCCCCCGCAGGCTTGCCCACACGCCCGCCCCCCACCGCCCCGCGCGCCCCGGACAAATACCAGAGAACCCCGCTTCCCGTGCTTTGATTCGGGCTCCGCCTCGGTGTACCTTCTACCCGCCCATGCCCAGGACAGAACCCAAGCGCCCCGCTCTCCTCTCCCGAAGCGGGGCACCAAGCGCCCGGGCCCTCCTCAGCGCCGCCTGCCTCCTCAGCGCCGCCGGCTGCTCCTCCTCCCCCTTCGCTCGCCAGGCCGAGCGCGACCTCGCCCGCACCGTCGCCGATTCCCTCCGCCGCGAAATCGCCCAGGCCCAGCAGGTCCCCGCCATCCGCGCGACTCAGCGCGAGAACAGCATCGAGCGCCTCCACCTCAAGCCCGAAATCATGACCCAGCTCGAGGGCATCGCCGGCCCCGCCTCCTACGACAAGAACTCCTTCCACATGGATGAGGACCTCCTGGGCCAGACCCAGGCCGTCGCGCCCGTCACCCTCGAACAGTCCATCCACTCCGCCGTCACCAACAACCTCCAGGTCCAGTTCGCACGCCTCGCCCCCGCCATCGCCGAGGCCCAGGTCGTCGCCGCCCAGGCCGCCTTCGACACCGTCCTCTTCAACAACGCCGAGTGGAACACCATCGACCAGGAACGCGCCCAGTTCCGCCAGGGCTTCACCACCAGCGGCCTCCCCTCCGACCAGCGCAACACCTTCACCAACTCCACCGGCCTCCGCCACCCTCTCACCTCCGGCGGCCAGCTCACCTTCCAGCAGGACCTCTCCTACACCGACGTCAACACGAGTGGCGGCACCAACGTCCCCAACCCCACCGACGAACTCGCCTTCATCCTCCGCCTCGAGCAGCCACTCCTCCGCGCCTTCGGCTCCGACGTCAACCAGGCACAGGTCCGCCTCGCCCGAAACTCCGAACGCGACCAGGTCTGCCAGCTCAAGGCCAACCTCCTCAAGACCTGCTCCGACACCGAACGCGCCTACTGGCAGCTCGTCCAGGCCCACCGCAACCTCCTCATCCTCGAGCGCCTGCGGGACCGCGGCGTGCGCGTCCTCAAACAGGTCGAGGCCCGCGAGATCCTCGACGCCACCCCCGCCCAGATCGCCGACGCCCAATCCACAGTTCTGAACCGCGAACAGCAGATCACCCGCGCCCAGAACGCGTTCCGCTCCGCCAGCGACGCCCTCAAGGTCCTCATCAACGATCCGACCCACCCCGTCGGCGAAGAAACCCTCCTCGTCCCCGTCGACGACGCCCTCGACGCCCCCATCAGCTTCTCCCTCCTCGACGTCATGATCGCCTCGGCCCGCAACCGCCCCGAGGCCCAGCAGGCCGTCCTCTCCATCGACAACACCTCCATCCGCCTCCAGGTCGCCGACAACGCCCGCCTCCCCAAGCTCGACCTCCGCCTCCAGACCCGCATCTCCGCTCTCGGCAACGACTTCCGCGACGTCTACGACGAATCCGTCGACGGCAACTTCATCGACTACCTCATCGGCCTCCAGTTCGAACAGCCCCTGGGCAATCGCGCCGCCGAAGCCGCGTACCGCAAGTCCCGCTTCGAACGCATGCAGGCCACCATCGCCTACCGCAACACCATCCAGCAGGTGCTCGTCGAGTCCAAGCGGGCCCTCCGCGCCGTCGTCGCCGGCTACAAGCTCATCGAACAGTCCCGCGCCACCCGCATCGCCCGCTCCGAAAACCTCCGCGCCCTCGAGGTCGAGCTCGCCGTCGTCCGCAACCGCGACGTCCAGTCCCTCGACTTCCAGTTCCGCCAGCAGGAAGCCCTCGCCCAGGCCGAGCAGGACGAGATCCAGGCCCTCGCCGACTACAACGTCGCCCTCGCCGCCCTCTACTCCGCCATGGGCACCGGCCTCGAACACAACGCCATCGACTTCAAAGTCCCCGACGCCGACGCCGACCTCACCAGGTCCGGCCTCGACAACCCCCCCGACGGCAAAGTCCTCCCCAAGGACAAGCAGGATGTCGCCCCAGTCGGCCCCCACAACCCCCGCCTCTTCGACCGCATCCGCGACCAACTCCGCTAGCTCCAAACACTCCATGCTCCCGGTGGTACAGCCCTCCCGCCTGTACATCCTCATTCACCACCAGTCACTGCCCGCCCCTCACTCGGGGCGGGGCTTTGCAAGCCCCGCGCACCTCTCTCTACCAGGCTCCATCTCTCATCGCCTCATCACGCCCCAGTCCGCTCCCTCTTCCTCCTTTCCCCTCTCTCTCCCTCTCCTCCCTCCGCTCGCCTGCCCCCCCGGCCACCGGCGCGCGCACAAACCCGGCCCTCCACCCCTCTATAGAGGGTCCCATGTCCACCGCCACCCACTCATCCACCCATCCCGTCGCAACTTGCTCTCCAGTCTGTCCCACCGCTCACCTTCCCACCCACCCCCCGATCCACCTCCCCGTCTTTCGTCTTTCCAACGGCCTCCACTCCGAAAGCCCCAACGGGGCGCAGGGCTGTAGCCACGGGCGAAGCGCAGCGGAACCCGTGGAATCCTCTCCCCCACTCAACCCCGCCCCGGCAGGGGCGGAGGAACCGCCACTCAACTCCCCTCCATCCGCGCATTCCACGCCTTCTTCTTCACATTCTTCACATCTGTGTCCATCTGTGGCTTCTTCTTCCGCTTCCTCTTCTCCCCTCCCCACCTCGAATCCGAATCTGAACTCTTCCGAGTCTTCCTCCGCTTCTTCTCCTTCTCCGCGTCCTCTGCGTTCCAATCCTTCTCCCTCTCCCTACGACCGCCTCTCCCCCGCCGCCCGCCAGGACCTCCTCGACCAGTTCACCCGCCTCGAGCTCTCTCTCCCCGACCTCGCGCGCTCCCACAATCTCTCCTTCGACGACCTCACCGCCTTCTTCAACGACCCAAGAACGTCCCACACCCTCGACCAGATGGAAGCCCTCGCCCTCCGCCGCACCCGGCTCACCCAATCCCTCCTCCAGCACCAGGCCCTCGAAACCCTCCGCCTCATCACCGGCGCCTACCTCGCCGCCGAATCCACGCAACTCCCACCCAAAGACATCGCTTCCATCAACGCCCTCAACCGCCAACGGGAAACCGCACGCCGCAGCGCCGGCGCTCTCCTCCGAAAACTCGGCGAACCCATCCCCCCACCTCTCGCCCCATCACCCATCCCACCCCCACCACCCCCACCACCTCAAGACCGCGCCCGCCACGCCGAGCCCCGAAAGCCTGAACGCAGAGGCCGCAGAGCTCGCAGAGAAAACCAAGATCAGTTCAGAAAATTCAGCCCCACCCGCCATCCCTCCCCATCCGTGTCCATCCGTGTCATCTGTGGCTCCTTCTTCCTCTCCGCGTCCTCCGCGCCCTCTGCGTTCAACGCTCTTCCCCTCCAAGCCCGTACCCTTCCCCCAATGTCCGCCCCCGAAGACATCGCCCACGCCCTCACCCACCTCCGCGCCGGCAACCTCGTCGCCTTCCCCACCGAAACCGTCTACGGCCTCGGCGCCGACGCCTCCAACCCCGCCGCCGTCAGGCGCGTCTTTGAACTCAAAGGCCGCCCCTCCACCAACCCCCTCATCGTTCACGTCAGCAGCGAATCCCAGGCCCGCTCCCTCGCCTCCTCCTGGCCCAACGACGCGGCCAAACTCGCCCGCACCTTCTGGCCCGGCCCCCTGACACTCGTCCTCCCCAAATCAGAAAAAGTCACCGACATCATCACCGCTGGTGGCGGAACCGTCGGCGTCCGCTGCCCCGACCACCACCTCACCCTCACGCTCCTCGAAGCCTTCGGCCCACTCGTCGGCCCGAGTGCAAATCCCTCCGGCCGCGTCTCACCCACGACGGCCGCGCACGTGCGAGCCTCGTTTCCAAACGATGAGATATTCATCCTCGACGGCGGCCCCTGCCGCGCCGGAATCGAATCCACCGTGTACTCCATCCTCGATCACCGCATCCTCCGCCCCGGCGTCATCAGCGCCGATGACCTTTCGCGCGTACTCAACCGCGAAGTGACTCCCTTCCCCGGTATTGGTGGTGCTCCCGGTATGGGTGGCATAGGCGTCCCGCCTGTACGAACGTCCGCCGACGTCCCCACCCCCCTTCAAAGCCCCGGCCTCCTCCCCTCCCACTACGCCCCACTCACCCCAACCCTGCTCGCCGACCGACCCACCATCACCCGCACCCTCCGCGCCACCATCGACCCCATCATCGCGATCATCATGTCCCCCCTCGAAACCCCGCCCCCACACGCCGCCATCCTCATGCCCCAATCCCCCGACGCCTACGCCGCCCGCCTCTACGCCGCGCTCCGCGAAGCCGACGAATGCAACGCCACCCAAATCCTCATTGAAACGCCCCCCTCCACCGGCCCCATCTGGGAAGCCATCACCGACCGCCTCCGCCGCGCCTCACACAACGCGTGACCGTCGAGGATCCAGCCGATGCGCCCTGTCCTGCAGCCCGAAGGGCTCGATCGTCAATAGCCGGGGGTGGAGCGAGTCATCGAGCGACACCCCCGGAGACCGATCAGTGTTCCCGACCCTGAAGGGGTCGTCGTAACGTCGAACGTTCATGAGGTTGCGAACCGCCCGTTTCCAGCCGATACCTATCCTTGCTCCCCCCGAGGAACCCCCATGAAAATCGCCCTCGCACACGGTGACGGTATCGGCCCCGAGATCATGGCCTCCGTCCTCGATCTCTTCAAAGCCGCCGGCGTCCTCAATCACGTCGAGTTCATCCCCGTCGACATGGGACAGTCTGTCTTCGAGCAGGGCAACACCCGCGGCATGACCGACAGCGCCATCCGCACCACCGAAGACTGCGGCATCCTCTTCAAGGGCCCCATGGGCACCATGAAGGGAGCCGGCGGAAAGTCCATCAACGTCACCGCCCGCAAGATCTGGAACGCCTTCGCCAACCTCCGCCACTTCGTCGCACTCCCCGGCGTCGAAACCGTCTACACCAAGGCCGGCATCCCCGTCTCCTTCTACATCGTCCGCGAGAACATCGAAGACACCTACGGCGGCGTCGAGCACCGCCTCTCCGCCGACACCATCCAGGGCAAGCGCCTCATCTCCGCGCCCGGCTCCGACCAGGTCCATCGCTTTGCCTTCCAGACCGCCCGCCGGCTCGGCATCGCCAACATCACCTGCGGCCACAAAGCCAACATCATGAAGATGACCGACGGCCTGTTCCTCGATCGCTTCAAGGCCGCGGCCAAGGACTTCCCCGAAATCCAAACTTCCGACGTCATCATCGACGCCCTGTGCATGAACCTGGTCGTCAAGCCGCAGAACTACCAGATGATCGTCCTGCCCAACCTGCAAGGCGACATCGTCTCCGATCTCGCCGCGGGACTGGTCGGCGGCCTCGGATTCGCCCCCAGCGCGAACATCGGCAAGCACATCTCCATCTTCGAAGCCGTCCACGGCACCGCCCCCGACATCGCCGGCCGCGGCATCGCCAACCCCACCGCCCTCCTCCTCTCAGGCCTCATGATGCTCCGACACATCGGCTTCACCAAGCCCGCGGCCATCATCCACAACGCCCTCTTCGCCGCCCTCGAATCCGGCATCCGCACCGGCGACTTCGGCGACAAAGCCAAGCCCGCCCTCGGCACCAAGGACTTCACCAAAGCCATCATCGATCGCCTCGGCCAAAAGCCCAAGGCCGCGTCGGCCACGGTCCCCGAAGACGGCGCCGCACCAACCTTCAAGCGCTCCGAGCGCCCCGCCAACCAGGAAGTCATCCGCACCTTCAACAACGTCGTCACCCAGGTCACCGGCTGCGACCTCTACCTCGACACCAACCTCTCCCCCATCGCCCTCGCCGACGAAATGAGCCGCGCGGCGAACGACACGCCCTTCAAACTCACGCTCATCTCCAACCGCGGCACCCAGGTCTGGCCTACCGGCAGCATCTACACCGAATGCGTGGACTACTACCGAGTCCGCTTTGAACTCAAAGACGGCATCGCGCCGGGCACCTTCGGCCAATCCCGCTGCATCGCGCTCCTCGATAAGGTCGCCGAGAAGTTCACCGTGTGCAGCTATGAGCTGCTGCGCACGTTTGATGGGGTGAAAGGGTTCTCGATGGCGCAGGGACAGTGAGAGTGGCCGGTGGCGTTGCCAGTTAGGTTTCAACTATGGCGCGACGAGCAGTGCTGACCGGGATCGTGTTCCTGGCTTGTCTCGCCAGCGCGTTCTTCATGTACTGCCAATTCAGGCGCACCGCATTCGGCTTCAACGCTGTGGCGGTAGTACTCGGCTGGACCTATGGCGCAGCGATGTCCATTCCAGTCATGGCATTAACGGCGATTCCTCTCGTTGTCGTTGAGTACATCAGAGACTATGTGATACCTCAACGTCGATTTCGTGTCGCGGCATGCGTCGCGTGCGGCTACAGGGATGCCGGACAGTTGCCCGTGTGTCCGGAATGCGGAGGGCGGCCGGCCGTGGCTCCGAGGCTTGGTTCTGTCTTGGTTCGAACAGCGAAGCTGGTGTTTGCCGCATGGCTTCTGGCCATTGTTTTGGGAGCACTGCTCGGAGAGGCCTGGCTGCAGGTCGACGAGACTGCGTTTCGGCGCGAGGTCGCGGCCCTGCAGACCAAGGCCGGAGTGCCGACTCCGCAATATCGTGTGCGCAGGTGGCCTGCACACGAGAGCGGGTTCTTCTACTCACCTGGTAAGGGATTCTGGTGCAACGATTGAGGTCTGGGAAGGAGCCAGCTGTGGTGCACTTGCGTCGAGCTCAACGGATTCAATGCGCACGCCGTCAGCCCTTCGTCCCCGACATCATCCACACCAGGGCCCCGAGTATCCCGAGCAGCACCGCCGCGACAAACCCGATCACCACCACCGAGTACGTCGCCAGTATCCGCCGCCACCAGCTCGGCGGCGCCGGCCTCTGCAGTCGCCGCGCGACCAGCTCGACGTCGTCGAGATACAGAACCTCCGGATCGATCACCCACCCGCATTCCGGACAGCGATCCGGGATCCCGCTCAGGTCGTACCGGCACAGCATGCACCGTGGCGTCGTCGACGGCACTTCCCACCCCGAATCACACCTACGGCCGCGTCATCTTCTCTATGCCCCGCGGCGTATCGATCAGGATCTCGTCCGCCTCGTCGAGGAACAGGCCGTGATCAATAACGCCCGCGACATCGTTGATCTCGCAGGCCAGCTCGGCCACGTCGCGGTCCTCGAGCGTCACGTCGATGATCAGGCTGCCGTTGTCCGTCAGGAACAGGTGCCCATCAAGCGTGCGGCGCACGACGCCATGCAGCGCCATGTCGCGCAACCGCGCCCGGACACTCGCCAGGCCGAACGCGAGAACCGCGATCGAGAGCGTCGTCCGCTGGCCCAGGCGATCGACCAGTTTGGATTCATCGATGATGTACACGCGCCGTGCCGCGGCACGGGCGACCATGCGCTCGCGGACGATCGCGCCGCCGGCGCCCTTGAGCATCCGCATCTGCGGGTCGACCTCATCGGCCCCGTCAAAGAGGTAATCCACGTGCTCGAGCATCGCGAAGTCGACCAGCTCAAGCTGCTGCGAGCGCGCGAGCGTCTCTGTGGCGTGGCTGGTGGGCACGCAGCGGATCTTGAGGTTCTCGTTCCGGACGCGCTCGGCCAGCGCCAGCACGGCGCGAGAAGCCGTCCGGCCCGTGCCCAGCCCGATGGTCATCCCCGAACGAATCTCCGCGACGGCGGCCTCCGCCAACGCGTCCGCGACTTTCGGCTCGCTACTCAAAGCGGATCCCCTGTGCAAGCTTGAACTCCCGTCCGAAGTTGATCGTACACGTCTGCCGCCGCATGTACGCCTTCCACGAATCGCTCCCCGATTCGCGACCGCCCCCGGTATCTTTCTCACCTCCAAAGGCCCCGCCAATCTCAGCTCCGCTGGTTCCAAGGTTCACATACGCCAGGCCGCAATCACTCCCGGCGGGACTGATAAAACGCTGGCTCTCGCGGACGTCATTCGTGAAAATCGCCGACGCCAGACCCGCATCGACGCTGTTGTGAATCGCCAGGGCCTGGTCCAGATCACGATAGGTGAACACATAGAGGATGGGAGCGAAGGTCTCTTCCATCGCGATCGGAAGGGTGTTGTTCGTAGGGGCGCGGATGATCGTCGGCTGGACGAAGTGGCCCCCGGACTGAGCGCCGGCGTGCCGGTCGCCACCGACGAGGACCTTGCCACCCTGCGCCTTGGCGGCGGCCACCGCCGCGAGAAATGTCTCGACGGCCTTGGCATTGATGAGCGGCCCCATCAACGTGCCTTCGGCGAGCGGGTCGCCGATCCGAACCGTCTTATACGCGGCCACGAGTTTCGAGACAAAGCCTTCCGCGATCGACTCGTGGATGATCAGGCGGCGGGTTGTCGTGCAGCGCTGGCCCGCGGTGCCGACCGAGCCGAAGACGACGCTCTTGAGCGCGAGATCGAGATCCGCGCTCGGCGTAACGATCAGGCCGTTGTTGCCGCCGAGTTCAAGCAGCGTGCGGCCGACGCGGCCGGCGACGATCTGGCCCACGCGCTTGCCCATGCGGGTCGAGCCCGTGGCCGAAATGAGCGGGATGCGCTGGTCGGCAACCAACCGCTCACCGACTTCAACGTCAGAGCCGATGACGAGGCGGAAGATGCCGGGGTGGCCGTGGGCCGCGGCGACCTTGTCGCAAATGTCGTTGGTGGCGATCGCCGTCAGCGGCGCGAAGAGGCTGGGCTTCCAGATCGTCACATCGCCGCAGACCGCCGCGAGCATCGCATTCCAGCCCCAGACGGCGTTGGGGAAGTTGAATGCCGTGATGACGCCGATGGGGCCGAGGGGGTGCCAGTTCTCGTACATCGCGTGCTCGGGGCGTTCGCTCGAGAGCACCGGTCCGCCGAGGTTTCGAGAGAGACCGACGGCATAGTCGGCGATGTCAATGGTCTCCTGGACTTCACCCAGGCCTTCGGCCAGGATCTTGCCGACTTCGAGAGAGACAAGGGCGCCCAGGGCGTCCTTGTGGCGGCGGAGTTCGTCGCCGATGGCGCGGACGATCTGGCCGCGGACGGGAGCCGGAACGAGGCGCCACGCTCTGAAGGTTTCGACGGCCGCGGACACGGTCCTTTCGTAGGCGGCGGCATCGTCGAGTCGGATCCCAGCGATCGGCTCTCCCGTGGCGGGGTTCTCGCTGATGGCGATGGTTGTGTCAGGGGTCTTGGCGCCCAGGACCACGCGTGGGTGGTTCCTGAGCCCCGCTCTCTCGATGACTTCCGCTGGCGACATGCGGAAGACTCTAGCCCTGTTGTGCGGCCTCTGCGTTCAACCCGTCCGACGAGTATTCAGAGCGTGTTGAGGAACTCGAAGAGGCGTTGGCGCGATGGGGACTGGGCGTCGCGGACGTACGCACCGGATGTGGCGCAGCCGGTGGCGAGGGACTCGGGAAGAGTCATGGAGAGGGCCTGGCCGATCGCGAAGCCGGCATTGAAGTGGTCGCCGGCGCCGGTGGACAGTCGGGGCGTGGGCGTGAAGGGTCCGTCAAACCAGGCGGATTCGGCGGAGGATTCGGTGCGTGTGGCCGCCGCGGCGCCTTCGCGGGGGTGGATGACGATGGTGCTCAGTTCGAGTCGCTGGCACAGTTCGCGTGCGGCGGATTCCACGGCCGCGCCGAGGCTGCGGCTTGAGCCGCGGAGCGATTCGGCGCCGACCACGGCGGCGATGCGTTCGGCCTCGGCGAGATTGAGCCCGAGCGTGACGGGAACGACGGTGTTCATGCGCGTGAGGATGGACAACGCGCGGCGGACATCGTCGTCGGTGCGCTTGGCGGGATCGGCGAGATCAATGAAGATGCGGCGGTTGGCGACGGGGAGCGTGGGGATGATGTGGCGGATGAGGCCTTCCCAGATGCCCTCGACGCCGGCCATCATGGTCCAGTTGACGATGCCGATCGTGGCCGCGCCGCTGACGAGGCTTGTGAGCAGCGGCTTGCCGACGGCGTTGATCAGCACGTCCCACGTGGGGATCTGCACGTTGGCCGGCTTGCCGAGCATGATCTTGCCGTCGTCGAACTCGAGGGCGTCGGTGTGCGCCGGGGGGGCGATGGCAAAGACGGCGCGGCAGCGGGCGGCAAAGTCCTTGAAAGAGGGATGCAGGTCACGCGGCGAATCGGGCCGGCCGACGGCGCCGATGTAGGTGGTGGGCGAGCCCAGGCTGGCGAGCGCGCCGGCCATGAGCGGGCCGTTGCCCCCCCACCGCTGCTCCTTGACGACGAGTTCGAGGTTGGAGGACTTGCCGGAGGCGGCGCCGATGCGGGCCGCGAAGTGGGCGATGGTGTGGATGGGCTCAAAGCCCTGGGGGGACATGTCGTGCCGGCGATCGACGACGGAGATGATCTCGTCGATAAATCCGTCGAAGCCGACGAGGGACGATGGAACGGAGGGCGCGGCGGAGAGAACCGAGGCGGCGCGGTGGGCGGGGGTGGTCATGGGCGTGGCGACAACAAAGAAGGCACAAGGCATCAGGCATTAGGCATTAGGCACAGAGGATACGTACAGGCGGGACGCCTATACCACCAATACCTATGAGTGCAATACCTATGGGCGAGGCGCTGGTCATTGCGACGGGGAATCCGCACAAAGTGGCGGAACTTCGGGCAGTTTTTGACGAGCGGGGGATTGCGGTGGTAGGGCTCAAGGAACTGGGATTGAAGGTGGTGGAACCGGCGGAGACGGGATTGACGTTTGAGATGAATGCACAGATCAAGGCGCGGTCGTACGCGGAGCAGACCGGACGGGTGTGCCTGGCGGATGACTCGGGGCTGGAGATAGACGCGCTGGGTGGGAGACCGGGGGTGATTTCTTCGCACTATTCAACGGAGGGAGTAGAGACGGGGCTGAGCCGGGAGGAGCGGGATGCGGCGAACAACGCGCGGGTGATGAGGGAGTTGGAAGGAGTGCCGCGGGAGAAGCGGGCGGCGAGGTTTGTGTGTGTGATGTGTGTGTGCGGGCCTGGAGGTATTGGTGGTCATAGCTTGGACGCTCGCGGAGTGTTTGAGGGCCGGATCGGGATGCCCGGTGAGGTACCGCGGGGTGTGCACGGGTTTGGGTATGACCCGCTATTTGTGACTGCGGATGGAAGGACGAGCGCCGAGCTTTCGGCGGAGGAGAAGAACTTGCGGAGCCATCGGGGGATGGCGGCGAGGGAGATGGCGGGGTTGTTGGAGAGACTGCGCGGTGGCGGTTGAAAGCCGCCGGCCTGGCTGAAGAGGGAGCTTTGGGTTCGCAAGGTCTCGGGTGGGTGGGGAGCCGAGAGGTGATTGGAAGTGTGGCGGTTACAAACCGCCACCCCGATCGGGCTTGGATCGGCGCGGCGCGGCGGCGAGGGCGATGCAGGCGATGAGGCCGCAGGCGGAGAGGCTGGAGGCGGGGAGGGTCCAGCCGAGGGAGCGCATGGCGTCCTTGCGGAACGCGGCGGTGGGCCGGCCGATGGAGAGAGAGTCGGGCGGGATGTTGGGCATGAGGTGGAGGGCGGCTTCCATCTGCCAGGTGCCGGGAATGAGCTCGCCGGGCTTGGCGGTTTTGTCGCCGCGGGTTTTCGGGAAGCGGAGGCCGTCGGTGGAGATGGTTCCGTCGGGGAGGAGCTCGTAGAAGTTGAACATCCAGTCTTTTTGCCAGAAGTCGCCGGTGCGCGGGTCGGGACCGGTGAGCGGGCGGCGGGCCACGACGACGATGCGGTCGTGGCCTTCATCGATGTGGGCCTGGAACTCTTCGAACGAACGGCCGGCGCGATCGGCGAAGCGAAGGACCCGGAGCCACTCCGCGTGGCGGGCGAGGCCGGGGAGCGCGGGGTTGCCGGGCTTGACGGAGGGGGAGAGCTTGAGTTCGTGATCGCCGAAGGTGAGGGTGAGGAGATCGTCGCCCTGGGGCGTGGTGGAGTCGATGAGGGAGACATCGCGGCCACCGACGCGGAAGTTTCGTAGATTCACAGGCTGGAAGACCCAGAGCTCTTTCTTGTTCTCGCTGTTGAAGCCGGCGATGCGCAGGGACATCGCGTAGCCGCATGCGAATAGCGCGGCGGTGAAGACGAAGGCGAGGAGGATGTAGCGCGGGCGGGTCATGGGGATCCAGGGCGTGCAGGCGGGACGCCTCTACCGCCAAGACTGGACAATAGGTGAAGCGAGAGTCAGTGGCCGCCGTGGGCTTCGTGGGCGGGTTCGGCCTTTTTCTCGGTGTAGAGGGCGGGGCCGACGGGCTTGGGTGCGCGGCTCATGGAGGCGGTGCTGGCGGTGTCGGTGTGGCCGTGATGCCCGCCGCGGGCGTGGGCGTGAGCCTCGGCGCGTTCTTTCTCGTAGCGGTCTTCGGCGGTTTCGCCGGGACCGAGCGCGGGCTTGAGGGTTCCGGCGGCGGCCTGGGTCTTGATCTTCTCGATGTAGCTTTCGCGGGCCCAGGTGACGATGGGCTTGCTCTGGGTGTTGATGCCGCTGAGGACGACGTTGTCCTTTCCGAGGACCTGGGTGTTGATGCCCATACCGCCGCGCTGAATCTCGCCGGACTTGTAGGGGAAGATGGCGTCGCGGTTTCCGAGGTCGATCATGGTGAAGAAGAAGAAGAGGCCGACGGCGAAGAAGGTGAAGCCCATGACGATGGAGTTGAGGGGCGAGTCGTACTTGAGCTGCATGAAGAACATGAAGACCAGGACCGACTTGACGATGGCGATGGAGAGACACACGAAGGCGTTGAAGAGGGAGGGGATGTGGAGGTTCCAGGTGTGGGCGACCCAGGCTTCGAACTGGGCGGCGCCGACGGTGACCCCGGTGAGCACGAGGAGGGCGAGGAGCACGGCGATGAGGGTGCTCGGGCGGATGATGACGTGCCCGTGGTGGTGCGACTCGTGGTGGGGGTCGAGCTCGTCGAGGGCTTGCGTGGGGTGGTTGGTCATGGGTTATCCAGCGATGAAAGCAAAGACTCACCGCAGAGGCGCAGAGGGCGCTGAGAAGGAGCGAGGATCAGAATGGAGAAGAGGAGAGACATACGTGTGGCGGGATACTGGTGTCTGAACGGGAATCTGAACTCAGCATGTTCCTCAGCGTTCTCTGCGTCTCTGCGGTGAAGTTCTCAGTCGATCAGGTACAGCATGGGGAAGAGGAAGATCCAGACGATGTCGACGATGTGCCAGAAGAGGCCGACGATTTCGACGGCGGTGTAGTGGGTGGGGCCGAAGTGCTTTTTCTGGGCCCGGATGAGGAGCCAGGAGATGAGCACGACGCCGGTGAGCACGTGGAGGGCGTGGATGCCGGTGGCGCCGTAGTAGACGCCCCACCAGATGGGCTCGTAGGGGTTGTCGGCGAAGGGGTACCAGAAGAGCGAGCCGGGGCACTTGCCGACGGACCACTTGGGGATGTACTCGAACTTGAGCTTGATGAAGACGAAGGCGATGGCGCAGAGGATGGTGAAGAAGAGGTTGAACTTGAGCCAGAACTGCTGGTTCTTCTGGGCGTTGTGGATCGCCATGGCGATCGTGAACGAGCTGAGCAGGAGGATGACGGTGTTGAGGCCGCCCCAGAAGGGATCGAGGTAGTGCGAGCCGTTGGCCCAGGCCTGGGGGTACATCATGCGGAAGATGCCGTAGGCGACGAACATGCCGCTGAAGGTCAGGATTTCGGTGGCGAGGAAGAGCCACATGCCGAGCTTGCAGGCGTCGAACTCGGCCGCGGCGGTGCGGAAGTGGGAGGCGTGGGTGTATCGCTCGTGGTAGGGACGAAGGTCGCTCCCTCCACCTGCACCGGAATGTCGTGTGTCGATCGTGGTCATGTGGGCCTCGGAATAGGTCCTATAGGACGTATAGGTCGTATACGACCTATATGACCTATCAGTGGCGGTGTCCTTCGGGGAGAGGCGCGGGCAGTGGGTAATCCTTTGGATCGCAGTGCGGGGGAACGACGTCGTCGTAGTCGTAGGGACCGTGCTTGACGACGGGCTCGTGGTGGAAGTTGTGCTCGATGGGCGGGCTTTCGGCTTCCCATTCGAGGGTGAGGCCGCCCCAGGGGTTGGCGGGGGCCTTGGGGCCGGCGATGAGGGAGTGGATGAAGACGAACATGTGGATGAGGAAGCCGAGCAGGAGCATCCACGAGCCGACGGTCGAGACCTGGTGCATCCACTGGAACTCGTCGATGTAGCTCGCGTAGCGGCGCGGCATGCCGCGGGTTCCGAGGATGAACTGGATGAAGAAGGTGGTGTTGAAACCGAGGAAGACGATGATGCAGGCGATGCGGGCCCAGAACTCGTTGTACATCTTGCCGAACATCTTGGGCCACCAGTGGTGGAGGCCGGCGAGGTAGGCGATGACGGTTCCGCCCATCATGACGTAGTGGAAGTGGGCGACGACGAAGTAGGAATCCTGGAGGTGGATGTCGGTTGCGAGGGCGCCGAGGGGGAGGCCGGTGAGGCCGCCAATGGTGAAGAGGAAGAGGAAGGCGAGGGAGTAGAGCATCGGCGTGGTGAGGCTGATGGTGCCCTTGTAGAGGGTGGTGGTCCAGTTGAACATCTTGACGGCGGTGGGGATGGCGACGAGGAAGGTGAGGGCGGAGAAGATGACGCTGGCCACTTCACCCTGGCTGGTGAACATGTGGTGTCCCCAGACCAGGAAGCTGATGGCGGCGATGGAGAGGGAGCTGAAGGCGACGGCGCGGTAGCCGAAGATGCGCTTGCGGGCGTGGACGGCGATGGTCTCGTTGATGATGGCCATGCCGGGGAGGATCATGATGTAGACGGCGGGGTGGGAGTAGAACCAGAAGAAGTGCTGGAAGAGGACGGGGTCGCCGCCCATGCGGGGGTCGAAGACGCCGACGTTGAAGAGGCGCTCGAACATGAGCAGGACGAGCGTGATGGCGAGGACGGGTGTGGCGAGGACCTGGATGACGGCGGAGGAGTAGATGGCCCAGACAAAGAGGGGCATGTCGAACCAGCCCATGCCGGGGGCGCGGAGCTTGTGGACGGTGACGACGAAGTTGAGGCCGGTGAGGATCGAGGAGAAGCCGAGGGTGAAGACGCCGAGGACCATGAAGACGACGCGCCAGTGGCCGGCGTCGCTGGTGGTTGAGTAGGGCGTGTAGAAGGTCCAGCCGGTGTCGACGCCGCCGGCGATGATCGCGGAGACGGCGAAGATCGAGCCGGTGACGTAGATGTACCAGGAGAGGAGGTTCAAGCGGGGGAAGGCGACGTCCTTGGCCCCGACCATGAGCGGGAGGAAGAAGTTCCCCAGCGCGGCGGGGATGGAGGGGATGATGAACATAAAGACCATGATCGCGCCGTGGAGCGTGAAGAGACGGTTGTAGATGTCGTTGTTGGCGCCGTAGCCGTTGCCGGCGATGGAGAAGATCTGGCCGATGGTCTTGACGACGCCGCCCTCGGTGACCTGGCGCACGGGGGCCCAGAGTTCGAGACGGACGGCGAGGGCGGCCATGCCGCCGAGGAAGAACATGAAGAGGGTGGCGAAGAGGTACATCACGCCGATCTTCTTGTGATCGATCGTGGTGGCCCAGTCCCAGATGGTGGTGATGAGGGGACCCTTGGGCTCGAGGTAGCTGCCCTCATGATGGCCGTGCCCGCCATGGCCACCGCCGTGGTCGTGACCGCCGTGGCCCCCGATGTCTCTGGTATCGATGGTTGTCATAGGTTGCTCCTGAAGCCTTCGGGCCTCAGTTCTTCTTCTCCGGAGCGGGGGCGGCGGCGCCCTCCTTGGGGGGATCTTCGGACAGTTGGGGCGCGGGGCGGTCGGTGAGCTTGGGGCTGGCCATGTAGGCGATGAGGCAGTCGAGCTCTTCCTGACTGAGGCGGCCGCGCATCGACTGCATCTGGTTGGGGTAGCCGGCGACGATTTTCTTGGCGGGGTCGTAGACGGAGTCGCTGGTGTAGTTGGCGAAACTGACGCCGGTCATTTCGGCGTCGGTAAGGCCGGAGCCGTCGGTGAAGGCGACGGCGTGGCCGTACATGTTCTTCCAGGTGGGACCGATGACCTTGGAGCCGTCGATGCTGTGGCAGGCGTTGCAGCCTTTGATTTTGTAGTACTTTTCGCCGCGTTCGGCGAGGGTGCCGGTGGGCGTGGCGGCCTTGGTCATCCAGTCCTTGAAGTAGTTCTGTGGGACGACGCGGATGACGGCCATCATCTCGGAGTGGTTGGAGCCGCAGTACTCAGCGCAGAAGACCCAGTGGTCGGTGTAGGGGACGGGCTTGCCGTCCGGGCCGAGCGTGGGGTTGCCCTTCTTGTCGGGTGGGAGCGTGGCGGCGGTGGCGGGGATGGTTTCGGGCTGGAACCAGACGCCGGTGTAGCGGTTGGGGAAGGCGTCAAACTTGGCCCGCATGTCGAGGACCCAGAAGCTGTGGATGACGTCTTCGCTGGTGAGGCGGAGGACGACGGGCGTGTTCTCGGGGACGTAGAAGATGGGTGTGTCCTGCACACCGTTCTCGGAGCCGGGATTGTTGAGATCTCGGGTGCGGGTCGATTCGCTGCTGACGGCGCCGTTGGGGTAGGTGGCGTTCCAGGACCACTGCTTGCCGACGATGTTGATGGTGAGGCCATCGGACGGGGAGACGACGGCGCGGGTGTAGCCCCAGAAGCCCTTGAAGAACATCCAGACCAGGAGCATGGTGGGGATGACGGACCAAGCGAGCTCGAGGAAGGTGTTGTGGCTGGCGCTGCGCTCGGGGACCTTGCCGGCCTGCTTGCGGTACTTGAACGTGAACCAGACCATCATGGCCATGAGCAGGACGAAGAAGAAACCGCTGATGAGGTAGATCCAGAAGAAGAGGGCGTCGCTTTCGCGCGCGGCGGCGGAGGCGCCGTGGGAGCGGAAGTTGAACTTCGTCCACCAGTCCATGAGGCCGTCGGCGAGGAAGACCGGGGAGGTGAGGTTGGTCGAGGCGCTTGGGGTCATCTGGCTTGTCCTATCAAGGACCCGAGTGGATGGCTCTGGAGGGCCCGTGCCGCGGCGCGGCTGCGTTTGAGTCGTTCGCTGGCGCGGAGGCCGGTGATGAGGGTGGCGAGGGCGAGGGCGGTGATGATGGCGCCGAGCTGCATGACGCGGAAGGCGCGGACGGTGTACTTGCCTGTGGAGGCGTCGAAGCGGAAGCAGAGGTGGCGGAAGAAGTCGCCGACGGTGGTGGCGATCTTGCCTTCGGAGGCTTCGAGGAGGGCGAGGCGGAGGTCGTTTGGGGTGTAGTCGAGGCCGGAGAGATAGCGGGCGACCTTGCCATCGCCGGTGAGGATGATGAGCGCGGCGGGGTGGGAATACTGGCCGGACTCGGGGATGAACTTGTACTGGAAGCCGACGCTGGAGGCCAACGTGGCCGCGGCGGAGTCGGGGGAGACAAGGAAGTCCCAGCCGTTCCGGGTGATTTGCGTGACGGGCTTGGTGTAGCCGGTGAGGTAGAGGTCCTTGTTGGAAGCGGCGGTGTGGTAGGTTTCGGTGGGATCGAAGCTGACGACGAGGGTGTTGAAGTCTGCGCCGACGATGTAGGGCACGCCGTTGAGGCCTTGCTGAAGTTTCTCGAGCACGAGCGGGCAGGTCATGGGGCAGCGGAAGTAGGCGAGGGCGAGGACGACGGGCTTGCCGGGGCGGAAGTAGGTGGAGAGGGGAACCTGTTTGCCGTCGGGGCCGGTGAACTGGAGATCGAGCGGGACCTGCTGGCCGAGTTTGGAGACGATGTCGACGCCCTGGAACTCCTTGGGGAGTTCCTTGGAGAACGGGGCGGTGGTGCTGAGCGGCTTGGGCGTTTGGGCGCTGGCGGCGCAGGAGAACAGAGCGGCGGCGAGTGCCGCGAGCGTGGAGCGGGATGGGACGCCAGCGAGGGTCACTACTTCTTGTACCTTTCGATGACGCGCTGCTTGGCGATTTCGAGGGGGAGGGTGACGTGTCCGGCGCGGGCCGCATCGTCATTGAGCCAGATGTACCCGGAGGCGAGCTTGGCGTGGGAGGCGTCGCGGTAGTCGCGGGCCTCAGCGCCCAGCTTGGTGTTCTCGACGACTTCAGCGCGGAGGTCGCGGGTGTGGGCGTTGAAGTAGAGATAGGTGGCGAGGATGGTGAGGCCGACGAAGCCGACGCTGCTGAGGAAGGCGATGAAGAGGATGAGGGAGTTGGGCTTGGCGCCGTGCTCGACCTGCGGGAGGCCCTCGTCGGGGGTGTGGTGGTGCCAGGCCTCGACGTGCTCTTCGACCTGCTGTGTGTACTGGGGTTTGTGGGACATTACACGTAGTTCCGGTGGTGGAGGGCTTCGGGGAGGCGTGGGTCGCGGGTCGGGATGAGCTGGCCGGCGTAGACCTTGCGGATCACGAGGCCGAAGAAGACGCCCGCGACGCCGACGACGCCGGCGATGTCGAGCCAGAGGTATTGCAGCTTGATGGGGTCGGCGGTGACGGGGCCGCCCGAGTCGAGCTGGCGGAGGTACTCACCGATCTGGTCGCTGTAGATCATGGGGCGGATGATCCAGACCATGTCCGCGACTTCCATGAAGAGGAACCAGAAGCCGACGAGGCTGAGGGCGATCATGCTGCGGCGGATGGGGCGCCACAGGAGGATGTAGAAGGGGCCGACGAAGTGGCCGAGCATGAGCAGGCGCGTCCACGCGCCCCAGCCCGCGTGCTTGCGCGCGAGCATGAACGACGTTTCTTCGGGGATGTTGGCGTACCAGATGAGGAAGTACTGGCTGAAGCCGATGTAGGCCCAGAAGACGGTGAAGGCGAACATGAGCTTGCCGAGGTCGTGGAAGTGCTCTTCGTTGACGATGCCCTGGAGGCGGCCCTGGCGCTTGATGAAGGTGAGGAGAATGACGACGACGGCGGTGGAGACGAACGCGGAGCCGGCGAAATAGTACACGCCCCACATGGTGCTGAAGAAGCGGTAGTCGATGGACTTGAGCCAGTCGAACGCGGCGAAGGCCATCGAGAGCGCGAGCAGGGGCATGCCCCAACTGGCGGTGAAGCGGGCGCGGTTGGTGAGCCACTTGTCGCCGGTGCGGTCCTGCTCGGTGCTGTAGCTGTACATCTTGCGGGCGAGGAACGTCCACAGGATGAAGTAGATCGCGGCACGGATGGCGAAGAACTGCGGGTTCAGGTAATCGGCCTTGCGCTGGAGCAGGACGTCGTTCTGGGCGCTTTTCTGGAGCCAGGAATAGAGGTGGCCGCCGGAGAAGACCTCGATGACGAAGGTGAACGCGGCGAAGATGGCCGGGAGCCAGATGAGGCTGGCGACGTTCTCGAACTGGCGGCGGATCGTGACGGACCAGCCGGCGCCGATCAGGTGGAACGCCAGGACCATGAAGAGCGAGCCGAGGCAGATGGCGAGCATGGCCATCGCGCCGATGTGGTAGGCCCCGATGGCGTGCTTGACGAGCTCCTTGTTCGTGAGGCCCGCGGCGAGCGTGATGCCAAGGCCGGCGACACCGATGACGAGCAGGAGCAGCGAGAGCATCTTGCCCTTGGCGGGCTCGAGGGTGATGTTGCGAGCGGAGAGGTCCGCCGCTTCGCCGTGGGCGCTGTGCGCTCCCGCGTGGGCCGTCAGTTGGCTCATGGCTTTCCTTTCGGGGCGGCGCCCGCGGCGGGGGCGGGCTTGGCGGGGGGGGGGGGGGCGGGCGGCGGCGGGAGCTTGGCCTTGTCGGCTTCGAGCCTGGCGCGGGCGTCCGCCGGGGCGTCGCCGAGCGTGCCGCGCTGGGTTTCCTGGAGAACGCGGATGTAGGCGACGACGGCCCAGGCGTCGTGTGCGTTCAGGGCGTGGGCGTAACCGGGCATTTTCCTGCCGGCGAGCTTGCGGGTGATGGTGGCGTCGTCATCGGTGGGGGTGATATTGCCCTCGGGGCCGGGGACGCCGTTCATGGCGGTGTAGAAGAGGAAGCCGTCGGCGCCTTTCTGGTCGGGTTCCTTGGGGTCGCTGTACTTGGGGTCGTGGAAGCTGGGCACGACGACCGACCAGCGGGGGGCGACCATGCCCTGGCCGTCGCCGGCGAAGCCGTGGCAGGCGGCGCAGTAGATTCCGAAGCGTTCTTCGCCGCGGAGGAGGAGTTCGGGCGTGACGGGAGCGGGGATCCTGGTGAGGTACTTTCCGGCCGGGTCTGTGCCGCGGTAGAGGGTGTCGTCCTCGCGGAGGAGGTCGGCGCGTTCATTGAGGAAGGAGACGGCCCAGGCGTCGGACTTGTGGGCCTCGACGTCGAAGTCCCAGTGGCCGAAGGCGACGGCGCCCTCGACGGCGGGCCGCATGGTCCGGCCGTCGGCGAAGAACTCGGAGCCGGCCTGGTTCTTCCACTTGGGGGAGTCGTCCATGTCCGGGAGGAACTGGTGGGGCGGTTTTTCGGATCGGTCGCCGTGGCAGGCGGGGAGGCACAGGGCCAAAGAGCACAGGGCCAGAGGGCCAAAGCACGAGGTTCGGTAGAGCCGCCGCGGTGGGGATTGAGTTCTGGTCATGTTCATTCCTCCACCAACTCGACGGTCTTGGCGCCGGCGGATTCGAGGAGTTTGCGGACGGTCTGGGGGTCGAACTTGGGGTCGACGGCCTCGATGGCGATGGCGAAACGGTCCTGGCTGATGCGGAGGAAGCGGTCCTTGCTGAAGAGTGGGTGGTGCCAGCGAGGGAGGCCGTTGAGCATGAGCATGGAGAAGAGGGCGGTGAAGGCGGCGAGGAGGACGGAGAGTTCGAAGATGATGGGGATGTAGGGCTCCCAGGCGCTGGGGGGCTTGCCCTGGACGGGGAGCTTGTAGTTCATGGACATCCACCACTGCATGAGGTAGGCAAGGCCGGTGCCGGTGAACGCGCCGCAGGCGACGAGGACGGGCAGGATGGTGCGCTTCATCCCCATGGCGTCTTCGATGCCGTGGATGGGGAAGGGGCTGAAGACGTCCCACCTGGAGTAGCCGGCGTCGCGGACTTTTTCGGCGGCGTGGTAGACGGAGGCGGGGGTGTGGAACTCGGCGAGGACGGCGTGGACCTCGGCGCCGGATTCGGTGACGAACCGGGCGGGCGGGCGCTTGAAGAGGAAGGGGAAGTAGTTGTACGCGCCGAGCTTGTTGGCGAGAGCGGTGAGCATGTCAGTGTCCTCCCCCGTTGGGTTCGGCGTGCGGGTCGGCCTGCGGGAGAACGGCCTTGAGCTCGGCCATGGCGAAGACGGGGAGGAACCGCAGGAAGAGGAGGAAGAGGGTGAGGAAGATGCCGATGGACCCGATGAAGATGCCGATGTCGACGGGCGTGGGCCAGAACATGCCCCACTCGGCGGGGATGAAGGCGCGGTGGAGGCTGGTGACGATGATCACGAAGCGCTCGAACCACATGCCGATGGTGACGAGGAAGCTGACGATGAAGATGACGATGGGGGACTGCCGGCAGGCCTTGTTCCAGAAGACCTGCGGGCTGATGACGTTGCAGGAGATCATGGTCCAGTAGGCCCACCAGTAGGGGCCGCCGGCGCGGTTCTTGAAGGCGAAGAGCTCGTTCTCGTTTCCGCCGTAGTAGGCGATGAAGAACTCCATGGAGTAGGCGAAGCCGACCATCATGCCGGTGACCAGGATGATCTTGGCCATGTTCTCGAGGTGGCGGAGGGTGATGAAGTCCTTCATGTTGGGGTAGAGCTCGCGTGCCGGGATGAGCAGCAGGAGCACCATCGCGAAGCCGCCGAAGATGGCGCCGGCGACGAAGTAGGGCGGGAAGATGGTCGTGTGCCAGCCGGGGAGGACCGACGTGGCGAAGTCGAAGGACACGATCGAGTGCACGGAGAGGACGAGGGGCGTGCTGACGCCGGCGAGGAGCATGTAGGCTTTTTCGTAGCGGTGCCAGTGGCGGCTGCTGAAGCGCCAGCCGAGGGCGAGGAAGCCGTAGGCGTAGGCCCGGAGGTTGTCGACGCGGATGTTGGTGAAGGGAAGGGTCTGGGCGTGGTCGCCGAGCTTGCGAAGGCGCTGGACCGCGCGGTCGCGCAACGTCGCGAAGTCCGGGATCATGCCCATGTACCAGAAGAGGAGCGAGACGGTGAAGTAGGTGCTGACGGCGAAAACGTCCCAGAGCAGAGGCGAGCGGAAGTTGGGCCAGATGGAGTTGGCGTTGGGGATGGGGAAGAGCATCCAGGCCATCCACACGCGGCCGACGTGGATGCCGGGGAACATGCCGGCGCAGATGACGGCGAAGATGGTCATCGCTTCGGCGGAGCGGTTTACGGCGGTGCGCCACTTCTGCTTGAAGAGGCACAGGATCGCGGAGATGAGCGTTCCGGCGTGGCCGATACCGATCCAGAACACGAAGTTGGTGATATCCCAGGCCCAGTCGACCTGGTTGTTGAGGCCCCAGGTGCCCACGCCGGTGATGATCAGGTAGAGGATGAGGCCGGTGCCGACCGCGGCGAGGGTGTTGGTGAAGCCGAAGATCGGGAGCCACCAGCGGCCGGGCTTGTTCTCGGTGTACCCGCAGATGATGTCGGTGACTTCGGTGAACGATCGGTTGTTGAGAACGAGAGGCGCCCGTACCGCGGGGTCGTCGATGAGGGAGCCGTCGCCGGTTCCGGGTGCGGGGTGGGCGTGGCCTGGGGCGGTCGCGAGACCCGCGAGGCGTTCGGCCGTGGTTTTGTCTGGGTTGATGCTCGACATGGTTTAGACCACCCCTCCAAGCACTCGCAGGCTGAGCGCATATCCCTTGTCCGCGACTCGCTTGGCGGAGTCTCTGAGGAAAGCTGAACGACCGGGGTCTTGCGGCCCGCCGATCATGGCGTGACCTCCCTTGGGTGCGGCTTCTTTGTGCTCGGCGTCGTGGCTTTCGGGTCCTTCGTGATGGCCGAAGGGGTTCTCGATCGGGGCACGCAGCTTCGGGTTTGGATTGGCGACGCGGACCATGTGGGTGGTGCGCGGGCGGGTGTTGAGGTAGCCCAGGAGCATGTAGGCGCGGGCGTGTTCGCGCATTTCGTATGCTTCGCTGCCTTTGCCGCCGCGGCTGGTCTTGTCGAGGATGTCGCCGAAGACGATGGCCTCGGACGGGCAGGCCTGCTGGCAGGCGGTCTGGAGGAAGCCCTCGGGGACCGTGCCGGTCGCGAGGTTGCGGACCTTCATCTCGATGCGGGCCTCGTTGATGCGCTGGACGCAGAAGGAGCACTTTTCCATGACGCCGCGGGAGCGGACCGTGACGTCGGGGTTCTTCTGCATCTTGGAGATTTCGTCGAGCTTCTGGCGGAGGCGCGGCGGGATGAGGTTGACGTTGAGCTTGTTGTGCTGGCCGGAGCCGGTGACGCCGCCGCGATCGGGGAGGACCTTCTCGAGCTGCTCCTTGCCGACGTAGTCGCCGTTGAACTTGGTGACGCCGTAATCGAAGAAGTTGAAGCGGCGGACCTTGTAGGGGCAGTTGTTGGCGCAGTACCGCGTGCCGATGCAGCGGTTGTAGGTCATGTAGTTGAGACCTTCGGGGCCGTGGACGGTCGCGTTCACGGGGCACACCGTTTCGCACGGGGCGTTTTCGCAGTGAACGCAGGCCACGGGCTGGTGGAGCATTTGCGTGGGGTTGTTGATGTCGCCGAGCTCCGCGTGCTCATCGCTCACGAAGTAGCGGTCGACGCGGATCCAGGCCATTTCGCGGCCCTTGGCGACTTCCTTCTTGCCGATGACGGCGATGTTGTTCTCGGCCTGGCAGGCGGTGGTGCAGGCGCCGCAGCCGGTGCAGGTGGAGAGGTCGATGGACATGCCCCACTGCGGGCCCTTGGAGTATTCCGAGCCGGGCTCGGGGGCGTTGCGGCCGCCGAGGCTCTTCTCACCGGGCTGGGGTGTCGGGCCCTCGTTGTAGGGGTGGGGGTAGATGTTGATGTTGGGCGGCGTGTGGGTGAGTTCGCCGTGGCCGACGCGCTCGCCGAAGTTGAGTTCCTTGGTCGTGCCGTAGAGGCGATCGTGCTCGACCACCTTGGGTTCGCCGCCATGCTTCTGCCACGCGACGAGATCGACCTGGCGGAGCAGGGCGGTGCGGCCCTCGAGCGACCAGTGGTTCTGCGTGCTGGTGATCGGGTAGGTGCGGGCGACTTTCTTGGCCGAGCCGCCGCGGGCCACCCAGCGGGACTCAGTGGTGCGCAGGGGGTTGACGTTGAAGCCGACACCGTCACCGACGCGGCCGGCGTTCTGGCGGCCGTAGCCGAGGGGGAGGATGACGGTGTTGTCCGCCATGCCGGGCATGATCCAGACGGCGATGTCTATGGACTTGCCGCCGAGGGTGATGGTGGCGACGTTGGCCTCGGGGTACTTCTGGGTGTAGATCTTCTCGGCGCCGCCCTCATTCATTGAGAAGCGCTGCGGGGCGAGGCCGAGCTTGTCGGCGGTCTTGGGGCTCATCAGGGCGGGGTTGTCCCAGACGACGCGGGTGCCGACCTGCGGGAGTTCCTGGAGCCAGGGGTTGTTGGCGTAGCGGCCGTCGTGCGTGCGGCCGAGCGTGAAGGCGACGTCCAGCGCGGTCTCGGTAGGAGGCGCGGCGACGGTGAGCTTGGTGATTTCGGGGAGGGCGAAGCCGACGTGGACGCGGGGGTCCTGGATGGGCTTGGAGAGTTCCTTGGGGCCGACGCCGTCGTGGAGGGCTCGGCGCCACTTCCGATCAAACTCAGCCTGGGAGACCGTGCCGCCGAGGATGGCGCGCCACGCGGCCTGGACGATGACGTGGCCGTCGTCGACGCGCTGGGCCTTTGGCGGGGCGGGCGCGGATGCATCGCCGGTGATGGGCGGGGTGGACTTGACGATCGCGGCTTCGGGATCGGCGATGATGGCGAGGAACTCGATGTCGCTCTTGGCCGGGTCGTAGAGCGGGGCGATCATCGGCTGGATCGGCGCGACGGTGCCGTCGGCGGATTCGGCGTCGCCCCAGGATTCGAGGAAGTGGGCGGCGTTGAGGGACCACTTGGACGCCGCGGCGGTCTCGTTGTCTTCCACGGAGAGGCAGACGCTGTCGACGTGGGCGAAGTGCCTGGCGAAGTCGAGGTCGGCGGGGGCGTCGTAGACGGGATTGACGTTGACGCAGACGACGGTCTTGACCTCGCCGCCGGTGATGGCGGTGGTGAGGTTCCTGATGTTGTCGACGCTGGGTGAGCCCTCGTCGGCCCGCATCGCGATGTAGCGGACGGTCTTTCCGACGTTGCCGAGGAAGGCGTTGAGCGCGTGACAGAGAGTGTGGACGGCGGCGGGCTGGCTGGGGCCGGCGAGAACGAGGGTCTCTCCGGTGCGGGTGCGTGAACCCGAGTGGCCGTCGGGCTCGGCGAGGAGGTCGTCGGCGACGGCGTCGACGAACTTCTGCGGGATGTCGTCGCCGACGGGGACGTCGATGGCGCGGACGGCCTGGTTGATGGCGTCGGCGTCGGCGTTGCCCTGGATCTTGCTGAGCACGGCGCGGGCGAGGAGGACGGCGAAGGCGGCGACGCGAGAGGGGGCGACGCGCAGGCGGTGGTCGGCCGCGGCGCCGGTGATGGAGTAGCCGGTCTCGACGACGTAGAGGCGGCTCATTTCGTCGGTGGTTTTAAGGGGCCGGCGGGTGGCGGCGAACTGGCGGCTGTTGGGGAGGCAGGCAGGGTCGGTCTGTTCGAGGAAGTCACGGTCGAGCGAGACGATGACCTTGGCGGCGACCTTGCCGGCGGCGGACATGGTGAGCACTTCGCGCATGGGGATGCGGAAGCAGGCGCGGGAGCCGGCGATCTGGCCCTCGCTGTCCGTCGAGCAGTACGGGAGCCACCTGGCTTCGGGGAAACGGATGCGGATGCGGTCGCAGATGAAGTCGCGGCTGGGGCTGGTCTTTTTGTCGACGAGGAAGGCGAGACCCTTGCCGCGGGTGGCGTCGAAGCGTGCGAAGTGGTCCTTGGCCCAGACTTTGAAGTCGTCCCAGCTGGCGATGCGGTCGTCGCCGGCTCCCCCTCCCTTGGGCCGGTACACGGGGAACTTCAGGCGATCGGGGTCATAGAGGTTGAGGACGCTGGCCTGGGACCAGACGGTGCTCTTGCCGCGGTTGGTGGAGTGGAGGGGGTTGCCTTCGACCTTGGTGGGTCGGCCGGTGTGGGTTTCGACGAGGAGGCCTTCGGCGCCGCCGCCGGGGAGGGGCATGGCGGTGGCGTAATAGGTGGGCTTTCCGGGGATGGTGTCCTCGGGAAGCTTGGCCGAGTAGGGCATGATCTTGTGATCGGGGCGGCGGCAGCCGGGGATGGTGGCGGCGCCGGCGAGGGCGACGGAGGCGCCCATGATCTTGAGGAAGGAGCGGCGGGTGGTGTCGTCGTTCAGTTCGGAAGCGCCGCGGGGGAACTCCTTCTCGATCCAGTCGCGGAAGTCGCCGGTGTCGGCGACCTCGTCGAGGCTGCGCCAGACGCGACCGCTGGTGCCGGCGAGGCGGGGGAGGTCTCGCCCCGCCGCGAGAGCGAGCGCGGCCTTACCGGGCTTGCCTTCCTTGACCGACGATGGACATTGATCACTCATCGTTGTGCTTTCCGCGGCTGCTCTGGTGCTCGGTCTGTCGCGAGTGGCTGATCACGGCTAGTAGTGGCACGCGCCGCAGTTCTCGGGGGCCTTGAGCTTGAGGGCGTCGACGACTTTGGCGGCGTCGAAGGTCGGGAACGGGTCTTTGCTGGCGGCATCGCCGGCGAGGGCCTTGAAGTGGTTCTCCACTTCGGCGAGGCGGGTGACCTGCTCGCGCGGGACGATGCGGTTCTGCGGGCTGACGCCCATTTCGCGGTGGCAGGAGAGGCACCACCCCATGCTCATGGGCTGGGCCTGGGCGACGACGGGCATGCCGGTGATCTGGCCGTGGCAGGTGAAGCAACTCACGCCCGCACGGATGTGTGAGTTGTGGGGGAAGTTGCGGACGTAGTCGGGAACCTTGTGGACTCGGCTCCAGGAGATGGATTCATCCTTGGCGTAGGCGTCGCGGATGAACTTGACGCGTTCGTCAGGAACGACGAGCGCGGAGACGTGGTTCTCGGCGTGGCAGCCGTAGCAGGTGGACACGTTGGGGATGTTGGCTTCGGGGGACTGTTCGACTTTCGTGTGGCAGTAGCGGCAGTCGAGGCCGAGCTTGCCGGCGTGGAGCTGGTGGTTGAAGCCGGTGCTGGGCTGGACCGGCATGTAGCCGACGCGCCAGTACTTGGGCGTCGCGTAATACCAGAACCCGCCGACAACAGCGCAGAGACCCCCGAACGCGCCGAGCGCGCCGAGCGTTGGCAAACTATTCATCCACTTCCCAAAGAGCACGCGGATTCTCCTGGCCGATCGAGGATCGGCAGCGTAGGCTGCACCGTTCCCACAGGCACCCGTGTTCCTGTGGGGCCGCAATTTGTCCGAGTTTGACCCCTGCTGTCAAGCACCGTTACTGTTCGACCGCAAAGGACAACCATCGGCAGAGATGCCGGTTTGGGGCGAATCCTGTATGAACAGCCCTTCCGCTGGTACCGTTCAGAATACGAACAATACCCAGGTCGTACCGCCGCAAGGTAGGTTCGGACAGGTGGTTACGTCAGGATTTGCCATGGCGCTGGCGGTCTGGACCACGTGGTTCATCACCCATATGCCATGGGCGGGACTGCACGGGCAGGTGCAAGTGGGGATTGTCTTGGGGGTTTGGCTGGTGGGGGCGACCGTGCTTTCGGCGTCGGGATCGCTGGTTTCGAGCCTCGGCGCGGGGCTGGTTTCGGCGGTCCTGGGGTTGCTGTTGCTGGGGAGCAAGCTGGTGGAGCCGGCCGCGGCGTCGCAGGCGGGGCCGGTGAAGCCGAACGCGGGGTTGATCGCGCTCGGTTTTGTCGCGCTGGGCGGGGTGATGGGAGTGGGCGGCTTTCTTGCGAGCCGCCTCTTGCCGAAGGCGACGGCGGATTCGAAGCCGGATTGGCTGGCGCGGTTTGCGATGGTGACAGCGTTCACGGTCGCGGTGCTGCTGTTTATCGGGGGGCTGGTGACGAGCACGAACTCGGGGATGGCCGTGCCGGATTGGCCGCGGACCTATGGGGCGAACATGTTCCTGTACCCCCTGACTGGGGCGGCGGCGGATGTGTTCCTGGAGCACTCGCACCGGTTGTTCGGGACGCTGGTGGGGCTGGCGACGATCACGCTCTTGGTGTGGACGTTTGCGAAGGAGCGGCGGGGCTGGGTGAAGGCGTGTGCCGGGGTCGTGCTGGTGCTGGTGATTACTCAGGGGGTGGTGGGCGGGTACCGGGTGAACGCGAACAGCAAGTACCTGGCGATGGCGCACGGGGTTCTGGGGCAACTGACGTTCGGGCTGATTGTGGCGATGGCGGCGGTGCTGTCGCCGACGTTCAAGACGGGCACGAGTTCGGAGCCGATCGAGAAGGGGCGGCGGCTGCGGGCGATGACAACTGGTTTTCTCCACGCGACGATTCTGCAGTTGATCTTCGGGGCGATGTACCGGCACCTGCGGGACAATCACTCGCTGTACGCGCACATGGCGTTTTCGATGATCGTGGTGATCTTTGCGGTGATTGCCGGGTTTTCGGCCCGGGCGGTGACGGGTGCGCACGGGGGAATGGGGGCGATCCTGCGGCGGATCGGGGCGTGGGTGGTCGGGGTGATCGCGTTCCAGTTTGTGCTGGGGTGGATCGCGTTCCTGGCCGGCGGGCGAGATGCGAAGGCCGCGGGGATGGGGGAAGCGTTGATCCGGACCGTGCACCAGGCGAATGGGGCGCTGGTGCTGGCGCTCGCGGTGCTGGGGTTTGTGTGGGCGAGACGGTTGCTCCGAACGCAGAGGGCATCTCGGCCGACCGCATAACGAGGTTGCAGGAGCCGATTCAGGGGTTGGGTGGGGGCCGAATCGCCCGATATCTCTTGGCGGAAGCTGTGTTGCGCGGCACAATGGGTCCGCAATCGGCAGGATCGTCGGGCGTTGAGCACTGAGCGCCGCCCCCTCTCCGCATGGAGCGTCCCATGGCCACACAACCTGAGATTCCGCGCAAGGAACCGCCACGCCGGGCGACCGCCTCGATGACGCCGATCAAGCCGCCTGCGTTCGGGTACGACCAGGCGCGGCACCTCCTGTGGCGGGCGGGCTTTGGCGGGACGCCGCAGCAGATCCAGACGCTGGTGTCGTGGGGGCCTGAGAGGTCGGTGGACTACCTGCTGGATGCGGCGAAGGTGCCGTGGGAAGAGGTGAAGGCTTCCCAGTTCGACAAGAACATCATCCGCCCGCCGACGCAGGATGAGCAGGACAAGATCCGTCAGGCGCGGCAGAGCCAGGACCAGGTGGCGCTGGCGAACATCCAGCGGATCCAGCAGGAGCGGGAGAACAAGGACCGCGAGCAGATCCGGGATGTGCAGCAGTGGTGGCTGAAGCGGATGATCGAGACGCCGCGGCCGCTGGAAGAGAAGATGACGCTGTTCTGGCACGGGCACTTCGCGACGGGGTATCGCGCGGTGGAGAACAGCTACCACATGTTCGTGCAGAACGACATGTTCCGCCGGAACGCGATGGGGAACTTCGGGGACCTCCTGCACGCGATCATCCGTGATCCGGCGATGCTCAAGTTCCTGAACAACAACGACTCGCGCAAGAACAAGCCCAACGAGAACCTGGCGCGGGAGATCATGGAGCTCTTCAGCCTGGGGATCGGGAACTACACGGAGCGGGACATCAAGGAGGGTGCGCGGGCGCTGACCGGGTACACGTACTACGACGACGAGTTCAGCTTCCAGAAGAGCAACCACGACACCGGCGGCAAGACGATCCTGGGTATGAGCGGGAACCTGGACGGGGACGGGTTCGTCAAGGCGATCCTGGAGCACAAGGCGTGCTCGCGGTATGTCGCGAGGAAGCTGTACAAGTTCTTTGTGGCGGACATTGCGCCGCTGGAAGCGACGGACAACGACCGGGACCTTGATCCCGTGTCCAAGGCGGCGATCGCGGACCTGGCGTCGGTGCTCAAGTCGAACGATTATGCCCTGAGGCCGACGCTTCGGCGGATGTTCCTTTCGGAGCACTTCTACGACGCGCGGCTGCGGAATCAGCAGATCAAGTCGCCGGTGCAGCTGGTGGTCGGGGCCGTGCGGTCGCTCAACACGCCGACGCGGTCGCTCTCCCTGCTCAACGATGCGAACGACCTGATGGGACAGAACCTGTTCATGCCGCCGAGCGTGAAGGGGTGGGACGGCGGGCGGTCGTGGATCAACACGAGCACGCTGTACGTGCGGCAGAACATCATGGCGTTTCTGCTCACGGGGAAGCGGCCGTCGGGGTATGACCCCTTGGCGAAGACGGAAGAGAAGTTTGATCCGATGCCTCTGCTGGGCGAGCTGGCCAAGGCCGACCCGGGCGCGGACAGGGATGTGACCAAGGTTGCGGACTACCTGCTCAAGCTCACGCTGGGATCGGCGCCGGACGGGGCGAAGACGGTGCTCTCGGACTTTGCCAAGTCGCTGAACACGGGAGTGACGGGCGACCTGGTGACGGGGATGTTGCTGTTGATTACGGCGATGCCGGAGTATCAACTCTGTTGAAAAGCGCCAAATGGCAAAGCGCCAAATGGCAAATCAGAACTCGGAGAGGCGCTCGCATTGGGCCCTGTGCATGAAGGGTGTTTGGAAGGACTACGAATGAACATCGACAACTCGACCGCCTTTACCCGTCGCCAGTTTCTCTCCACCGGGCTCGTCATGGCTTCGGCCGCGGCAACGCTTCCGGCGTTTCTGAATCGGTCGGCGCTGGCGCTGCCGATGCCGGGGCTGGGGTTGACGTCAATGCCGGGCGTGCCGGAGGACCACATTCTTGTGGTGGTCCAGCTCAGCGGCGGCAACGACGGGCTGAACATGGTGGTGCCGTACTCGATGGATGCGTACTACAGGGCGCGCCCGGGGATCGGGATCGCGGCGAACAACGTGCTGAAGCTCGGCGATTACGGGGTGGGATTGCATCCGCAGATGGCGGGGATCAAGGAGCTGTACGACGGGGGAATGGCCGCGGTGATCCAGGGCGTCGGGTATCCCAATCCGAATCGTTCGCACTTCAAGAGCATGGACATCTGGCACACGGCGGATACGACGGCGACGGGGAACGGGTGGCTGGGCCGGTACTTCGATTCGGAATGCTGCGGGTACGGGAAAGGCGAGAGCGGGAAGGCGGAGGGGGGGAAGGCGGAGGGTGGAGCGAAACAGCGAAACAGCGAGACAGCGAAACAGGTTTCGAATCAGCCCGGGATCGCGATCGGGCGGACCGCGCCGCTCGCGATGCAGGGGCAGAGCATCAAGCCGATTTCGTTCGAGTCGGAGGAGCTGTTCCGGTGGGTGGGGCAGGATGTGCACAAGTCGCTGGAGGACCCGTACCACAAGCTTGAGCGACGCGAGGCGCCGGCGGGGGATGACTCGAACTCGTCGTTCCTGATGCGGACAGCGCTCGATGCGCAGGTGTCGAGCGACCTGATTCGCAAGGCGGTGCGGCAGAAGCCCTTGGTGCAGTACCCGGGAAACGAGCTGGGACGGCAACTGCAGATGGTGGCGAGCATGATCCGCGCCGGGCTGCCGACGCGGGTGTATTACGTGCAGCACGGCGGGTTTGACACGCACGCGCAGCAGGGATCGGGCAACGGGCGGCACGCGAACCTGCTGCAGCAGTTGTCGCAGGCGATCAAGGCGTTCTACTCGGACCTCAAGGCGCAGGAAAACGACGGGCGCGTACTGACGATGTCGTTCAGCGAGTTCGGGCGGCGGGTGGCGCAGAACGCGAGCCAGGGAACGGACCACGGAACGGCCGCGCCGATGTTCCTGTTCGGGCCAATGGTCAAAGCGGGCGTGATCGGGGATCACCCATCGCTCACGGACCTCGACGAGGGGGACCTGAAGCACCGGATTGACTTCCGGAGCGTGTACGCAGGGATTCTCGACGGATGGTTGAAGGCGGACCCGAAGAAAATTCTCGAGGGTGAGTATCGGGCGCTGCCGGTGGTCAGGAAGACGTGACCCAGGTGCAGGTGAAGCGTTGATGCTGGAAAACGAAAGCGCCCCGGGCGCACACCCGGGGCGATGATCCACATTGCTTTGCACCGACCCTGCACTCACGGGCACCCAGCGGCGAATGTGTTCAAGAAACACTGGAAGTCATTGGCCGTGAGAACAGGGATGGTGGTCGAGCCGTCGCAGTTGGCGTACGCATTGCCCGCGGCAAAGGTGTTCAGGAAACACTGGAAGTCGTTGGCCGTGAGCTTCGGGGCGGAAGTGGACCCATCGCAGTTGGCGTAGCACGCGTTCGGGGCGATCGCGATGTCGTTGCCGCCAGTCAGCGAGTTTGTGGCCACATCCGCGTGGTAGTAGATCCGCCACTCGCTGAACCCGCCGATTCCCGCCAGCGCGCCCACCGGAGTGCCCGCGTTGCCGGCGTCGGGCAGACCGGCGAAGACACCGGAGTTCGCACCGTTGCCGGTGTTGTTCACGATGAACAGGTGATCAGACGCGGCGTACGTCCCGATCGGAGAGCCGAAGTTCAGCGAAGTCGAGCTCGCGTTGAAGTTGCCGCTGGTGACTTTGAGCTGGCTGTACTCCGAGCCCACCGCGCTCCCGGCCATCTGAATGCGGAGCGTTCCGCCGGTGACCGCGACACCCGCGTTGCAGGTCAGCACGCCGGGGATCGTCGGGGTGGCGCCGGGGGAGATCGTGCCGTTCACCGTGACCGCGCCGCCGATGGTGCCCGTGCCTTCGAGATTACCAGCCGCGGCCACCGAAACCGGGCCATTGTGTGTGCCACCGATGCTCAGGTGCCCGCCCGTCACCGAGCTGCCGCCGGAGTGCCCGTACGCCCCGGACAGCGTCAGCGAACCGGCGCCACTCTTGATGAGAGAACCGGGCCCGTCGTAGATGATTCCGGCGTATGAGGAATCCTGCGATTGAGCGACGGTCAGGACCCCGCCGCCGAGGAACATCCCGCCGCCCGTGCCGCTCAGGCGGCTCGCGGTGCGGCTCGCGCCGTTGAAGTTCAGGAAGCCGCCGTGGATGGTGTACGGAACATTGGTGGGCAGGGCCGCGGGATTGGTGCCGTTCACGGTGCCGCCGGTCACGGTCAGCCCGCCGAAGCTGCCGTTGCTCGAGAAGTTGAGGTCGCCGCTGCCGGTCTTGATGATCTCGCCATCGCCGGTGATGTCGCCGAAGAACGTCGCCACCGAGCCGGGGTTCACATCGACGGTCGTTGCGGATGTGGTTACCGCGGTCACGGGAACGCTTGTCGTAAAGCTGCCAGTCAGGACCTGGAGCTTGCCGCCGTTGAAGTAGATCGTGCCCTGTCCGGTGGCGTGCTTCTGGATTCCATCTTCGCCGGTCACCTGGAGCGTGCCGTCGATGCCGAGGGCGACCCAGCCCAAAGCGTTCACCCAGCCGAGAGTCAGCTTCGCGCCCGAGCCCATGGTCACGGTGCCGCCGTACGCGATCGTCAACTCACCCTGCCCGCCGTTGCCAGTGCCGGTGAGGTTGTCCCCGACCGTCAGGAATGAGTTGCAGACGAGCTGAGCGCCGGGACCAGACACACCCAGCAGAGCCATCGGCAGTGTGCTTGAATCTCCGACATGGATGCCTGGCGTGGCAACGTACCCAGAGACCTGCATTGAACCCTCGCGAACGAGCACGACGGGAGTCTGCGGGCTGCTGCCCGTGAAGAGCATCGGGCTGGTCCCGACCTTGGTGAGCATGCCGGGGCCGGAAACCGCCGCGGCCTGCTCCATCCAGGAATTCTGAACGCTGACGACACCACCAGCGGCATTCACGGTCATCGGGCGGTTCAACTGGATAAACACGTTGGTTTGGAGCGTGCCGCCGTTGAAGGTGAAGGGCGATGTGGACGCGCCGAGGTTGGCGTCGGAGGAAACCGCGAGCGTGCCACCGTTCAGGTACGTGCCGCCCGTGTAGGTGTTGTTGCCGGACAGCGTCGTCGTGCCGCGCTTGGTCGTGACGCCCAGGCTACCGGTGAAGGGCGTCGCGTAGTTCTTCGAGCCGATGTAGTCGAACACGACTGAGGAAGCGCCCAGCCCTCCGCTCACCTCGGCGACATTGAGCGTTCCGGACCCGACCCCATCGATGGTCAGGGTGCCGGTCGATCCGAGGTTCTTGCCGAGTTGAAGAGTGCCCGCGCCGCCCGCGACGGACACCTGCGCCGTGCCGCCCATGGTGAGCGAACCCGTGCCGCTGTTTCCCACGATCAGTTCGTTGGAGCAGCTCAGCGCACCCTCAATCATCGTCACGCTGCCGGTGGACCCGGAGTTTGTTCCGAGCCGTGCGCGATACATCGTCGTGTTGCCGTGGATGTCGAAAAGGCCGGTGCCGGATTGACCGATCTCGATCGTGTTATTGCACGAGACGGTCCCGTAGGTCCTCACGGTCCCCGTCGATCCCGAGGTGGACCCGATCGTCACGCCGATGCAGGTGAGCGTCGTGCCGGGCGCCGACCCGAGGGTGCTCGAAAGATCCACGCCGATGGTGTTCGCCCCGGCGTTGGCGGCGATGTTGCACGACCCGCCGTTGCGGATCTGGACCTCGTTCGCGAGCGTCGGAATGATCTGCGGATTCCAGCTCGACTGTGTGTGCCAGTTGCTCGAGAAGGCATTCCACTGCACCTGAGCTTGCGCGGAGGCCGCGAAGATCGCGAGAGGGCAGAGGCCGGCTGCGAGGAAGAGTTTGCGGGGGGTCTTGATGTTGGCGGGGGTGAACATGGGTGCTCCTTTGAGCCGTGGTTGCCGGCTTCACCCAGTTCAAATACCGGCCTTGGGCGAACCTTACAGGCCGGAACAAGATTTCTTGGAAAGCCCGAAAAAGCCGGGTTTAGCGGCCCGATTTGGCCTGCAGCTTCGCGGCCACGGTGTCGGCCGCGATGGCGACCCGGAACCCGATCTTGTCGACCCAGACATTGGGGCGGAAGAAGCCGCGGACCATCCAGGATTGCTGGGCGGGCGGGACTTCGAAACCGCCCCCGCAAATGACCCGCTGGTGAGAGCCCGCCGCATCGTCCGCTACGCCCGTGGGGTCGATCGCGACCTTTCCGGCGAACTCCTTGTACGCCCCGACCGACCACCAGTCCCAAACGAACTCATGGACGTTGCCCTGCATGTCGAAGAGGCCGAATGGGTTTGGTTTGCGCGAGGCGACGGGGGCCGTGCGAAGGGATGAGTTGACACTTGAAATCTCGAACTCGCCCTTCACATCCGGCTCAGCGCCGTACCAAAACAGGGTCGAAGCGCCGGCCATGCAGGCAAACGTCCATTCCGCTTCCGTGGGCAACCGGTAGCCCGTCGCGTCCGGCATTCCGTCCAAAGCGCTCAACTTCTTGCAGAAGTCCAGTGCCATGTCCCAGCCGAGGTTCTCAGCGGGAAGATTGGACGTATCGGGGTTGGTGATGACCTTCTCGCCCGCAACACCCACGCGGTAATAGCCCACGGGCTGTCCGACCACCTTCAGATACTGGCCCTGCGTGGTCTCCGTTTTCGCGATGTAGTACGCGCGGGTCAGGCGCACCCGATGGGCAGGTGTCGAGCTTTCGAAAACCATGCGATCCCATGGGTCCGCTTTGTCCATGGAGAAGAGCTTGGGGGCATCGGCGTCAGAGACGCCGCGGATGAACTCGCCGGGCGGGATGAGTTCGAACTCCATTCCAGCGGAGTTGGTCCAGGTCACGGGAACGCCGAGGTGCTTGGCCCAACTTGTCTGAAAGTCACGCGCTTTGGTCGCATCGAATGGGGCGATGGCGACGGGGACTCCATCAATTGGGGATCCGGGAACCAGGCGCGGATCGACTGCGGTTGCGGCGCGATACCACGCGATCCCGGCCGCGGCGATGATGAGCCCGACGACCACGATCGAAGCCGCGATGATCGCGCGGCGGCGCGGCGTGCGAACAATGTGCTCAATGTCGGCCTTGATTTCGCGGGCGGATTGATATCTCTCGCCCGGCGACTCGCGGATCGCCCGCTGGATCACCCGGTCAAATCGCGCATCGACGTTCGCCTTGCGCGACGGCGGCGTGTAATCCAGAGCCGGACGCTCGCCGGTCATCATTTCGTAGAGCAGGACGCCCACCGAATAAATGTCGGCCCGGTGATCGACGGCGGCCGAGGCGGTCATCTGCTCCGGGGCCATGTAGTGCGGCGTGCCCATCCGGAGGTTGATTTCGGTAAGCGTGAAGCTGTCCAGGCCGCTGTCCTGCGTGATCTTGACCAGACCGAAGTCAAGCAGTTTCACGTGACCGTCCTTGGTCACCAGTATGTTCTCGGGCTTGATGTCGCGGTGAACGATGCCCTGGTCGTGCGCCACCTGGAGCGCGCCGCACAGGTCCGCACCGATGCGCAGGGCATCCGCGGGAGGCAACGCCTTCTTCGTGATCAAGTCGCGCAGTGAGCCGCCCTCCACAAACTCCATCAGGATGTAGAGGTACGGACCCCGCTGGCCCATGTCGTACACGTCCACGATATTGGCGTGCGAGAGCTGGGCCAGGGCCTGGGCCTCTCGGAAAAACCGTTCCACGAACGCGGGGTCCGATGCACGTTCCGGGGGAAGCACCTTCAGTGCCGCCGTTCGGCTGAGCCGGCTCTGGCGCACGCGGTAGACCGCCCCCATGCCGCCGCGGCCGATCAGATCCTCAAACTCAAAGTCCGGCATCAGTGAGGCCAGGCGATTCTGGTCCGGCGCGGTGAATGCGGGGGCGCACGCCCTTTCGACCGTTCCCAGATCGGCCGCCAACTGGAATAGGCACGCTGCGCAGCCCGCATCCGGGTCCGGCAAGGGCGATCCGCAACTTCGGCAGGTGTGTGCAACAGCGGTCATGACAGCTCCGGAAGATCTCCTGGAGTGGATAAGGCGCTTCGCGCCGCAACCTTACAGCGGCCTTCGCACTTTCTGAAAGTCATCCCGCACGCTCTGCCAAGGCCGACCGAAGACGAGCCAGCTCGTCGTCTACTTCGTCCGGCGATTCCAGTGTGGAGGCCACCTGCCTTCGAAGCGTCTCTGCAAACTGCCGACGCAGGCGGTGCGCGGCGACATTGACCGCTCCTTCGCTCATCCTCAAGTCCGTCGCGATCTGCTTCGCGGTGCCGCTCGCTCCTCCCCCGATGAACGGGCGAAGGTGGTCAAACAGTGCCGACTTCCCGGCCGCGCTGAAGTCGGCCTCGATCTCGCTCCACACCATGTCAAGCTGGGCCTTGGCCCAGGCGCGATCGAACGCGCCATCCGGCGTCGGCTCGCCGCTGGACTGGGCGACAGCCCGCTCACCGGCCTCGACATTCAGGCTGACCAGCCCGCCCGTCGGAGCGCGCTTCAGCCGGCTGTCATCGCGGTGAAGCCGCGCCATGTACTGCTGAAGCGCGGCCAAAAGGAAAGTCCGAAAGCGACCCCGCTCGGCGTCCGCGTGTGCGAACACCTCGTGTTCGACGACGTGCAAGAGGAACCCCTGAACAATGTCCTCGGCCCCGTGCACCGAGCCCGCGGACCGCCGCGCGTAGACGTACAAAGGTTGCCAGTAGAACCGGCACAGGGATGCGGTGGCCTCCCGTGCGACCTTTCCCTGTTCGCGCGTGCGTGAGATAAGGGTCCAGGAAGTGGCCTTGAACGGAGACGCGGTCTCGTCATGTGGGGAGTGCACGCCCTGTTCCGTCCTGGTTCTCAGGGGAGCCTACCAGAACTCCGCAGTGCCTGGGAAATTTCGTCGGGTGTTGTCGCGGACGCCGACCGATGTCCGGCCGCGGGAAGAGTTCACCAGATCGTGGCCGAGACTTTCGACGCTGATGTCCGTGAAGAAGCTGAAAAGAAAGTGCCCAGGAGAGGATTTGAACCTCCATGCCCTTGCGGGCGCTACCACCTCAAGGTAGTGCGTCTGCCAATTTCGCCACCTGGGCAGGTGTGCGGGCCGAACCCCGCGTCGCGGGCTTGACCCGCGGGGACAACAATACGCGTGCAGGGTCGCCGGAGGCCAACTCTTCATGCATCCGACTGATAGCTTCCGGGGCTGGTTCGTCCTACCCTCTGTCCCTCGTGATGCAGGCGCCGGTTCAACCCCCCATGAACGCCCAACCCTTGCTTGAGAAGGCCGTTTCCCTTGCCGCCGGAACCGGGATTTTCGGGCCGGTATCGCTTAAGAACGGGCAGGTGGTGTGCCACGCCGCGGCGTCGGCGGCCCCGGCCTCGTACCGGCTGTTTGTCGAGGGCGGGCGGGTGTGGGCGTCGCTGGTGATGGCGGACCGGTGGCTGAGCGAGTCGATCGAGACCGACCTGCTGCACACCGGGGACAAGGTGGAAGAGCTGCTGGAAGAGGAACTGGCGGAGCAGGGGTTGCCGGCCGAGCGGCTCAAGGTGGAGCACTTCCGTTCGGACGACCTGTTGTTCACGTTCCGGTCGCCGCTGCCGGCGTCGGCCGGGGCGGCTGCGGAAGTCGCGGTGAAGTATCTGCTGGCGTACGAGGCGTGCTTTGCGAACCTCGGCGACATGAGCGCCGGGCCGGACGAGTGATCGCTCAGGAGTTCAACGCACGATGCGGGTCCTGATGCTCGGATGGGAGTTTCCTCCTTTTATCGCCGGCGGGCTGGGCGTGGCGTGCTATGGGTTGACCAAGGCACTCGACCGGCAGGGGCACGAGGTGCTGTTCATCCTGCCGCGCCCGGTGGATACATCGCACAGCTCGCACATCAAGCTGCTCTCGCCGGATTCATCGCGCGGGTCGTTCAAGCTGCCGCGGAAGCGGGCATCGGCGCGGCGTGGGAAGGGACCCGCGGAAGCGGAGCCGGACTACACGACGACGGAGTTTGAGCACGCGGTGTTCAAGGGAGTCGAGGCGAGTTTCTCGAGCCCGTACCCGGTGTTCAACACGCTGAGCCACGGGGCGGAGCCGGGGAGCGAAGCGTCGGTTCTGGCGGCGGGGGAGGAGGCGAGCTCGGGTTCTGTGCCGCCGCCGGGCCCGGTGGGCGTGATCCAGCGTGGCGGGGCGCACTATTCGGGGGACCTCGTCGGCGATGCGGATCGGTATGCGAGGCTGGTGGTGGCGCTGGCGCGGCACGAGCGGTTTGACGTGGTGCACGCGCACGATTGGTTGACCTATCCGGCGGGGATCGCCATCGCCGGGGTCTCGGGCAAGCCGCTGGTGGTGCACGTGCACTCGACGGAGTTTGACCGCTCCGGGGACAACATCCACCAGCAGCTCTACAACATCGAGCGGCGCGGGATGCACCTCGCGGACCGGGTGGTGGCGGTGTCGGAGTTCACCAAGTCGATCTGCGTGCAGAAGTACGGCGTTCCGGTGTCGAAGGTAGATGTGGTGTACAACGGGATCGACCGCGATGCGGACCAGCCCGAGCCGGGCCTGCAGATCGAGTCGAAGGACAAGCTGGTGCTGTTCCTGGGGCGCATCACGATGCAGAAGGGGCCGGAGTACTTCATCGCCGCGGCCAAGCGGGTGCTGGAGAAGATCAAGAACGTGAAGTTCGTGGTGGCGGGGTCGGGGGACATGACGACGCGGATGATCGAGCTGGCGGCGCAGATGGGGATCGGGTCGAAGGTGCTGTTCACCGGGTTTCTGCGCGGGCGGGATGTCGAGCGTGTGTTCTCGATGGCGGATTGCTACGTGATGCCGAGCGTGTCGGAGCCGTTCGGGATTTCGGCGCTCGAGGCGATCCACCACGATGTGCCGGTGATCATCTCGAAGCAGTCGGGCGTGTCGGAGGTTCTGACGCACGTGCTGAAGGTGGACTTCTGGGACACGGACGAGATGGCGAACAAGATCGTGGCGGTGCTGCGGCACCCGCCGCTGTCGCAGACGCTGCGGCACCACGGGCCCTTTGAGCTGCGGTGGCTGACGTGGGACGGAGCGGCGGAGAAGTGCGTGAAGGCGTACACACGTGCCGCGGCGGAGCACCGGGTGGCGCAGCGGGCCTGATCCCGGGGTGCATTGCACTGTGTCCGCGCAGGAAAGCGGGCGGGACTTTCGTCTCGCCCGCGTGAGCGCATCAGAGTTTGGCTGAATCGGCTGTCCGGCTCAGCTGCCGCCCTCGGCGGGCGGGTTGGGCTGCTTCTTTGCCGTGTCGCCCTGCTTCTTGTAGTCCGTGATGACCTTGTTGTCTTCGGGGGTCACGACGGTGGGCTTGACCGGTTCCTCGAACGGGTTGGGGATGATGCCGAAGTTGTACGCGAGGAGGACCGCCGCGAGAATGAAGCAGACGGAGATGAGGCCGATCTTGAGGCCGTTCTTGGATCCGCCGCCGGACTTGGCCTTGGCGGCCTTGCCGGAGCCGACCGAGTCGAACGAGTCGTCGACGAGGGACTTGCGATTGTGCTCAGCCATGGGGTTGCTCCGTGAAGCGTGTGAACAGAAAGAGATGATATGCGCGGGAGCGCGGGAACGGGCGGAGAGGAGGGGGCTCAGCCCACGTCTCGTTTCTGGAAGAGGATGACGCCCAGGGAGAGAAAGGCGCCGATCTGGAGGAGGCCGTAGAGGCCGATGAGGCCCATGTGGGTGAAGGGGATGAGCTGGTTCTGGGAAATGGCGTCGACCAGCCAGAAGTGCTGGAGGTTCAGGGCCATTCCCCAGACGCCCATGGCGGCGATGTTGACGGTGGTGGGCCGGGTGAAGATGTAGTCGCCGTTCTGGGGCGGGCGTTCGATCGGGAACGGGCCCTGTCCGAGGCGCTTGATGGTGAGGTTGGTGCCCTTGACGTCGGTGACGATGAGCGAGGGGGTGGTGCCGGGGCCGATGGTCTCCTCGGCCTTGTCGAGGTTGCCTGTGAAGCGAGGGAAGTCGGGGACCAGCATGGGGAAGCCGCTGGGGCTGGCGCTGTAGTAGAAGGGATCGCCGACCTGGATCGGGATCTTGAGCGCGGACTGGGTGTTCAGCCGGTAGATGGAGCCGGGTTCGTCCCACCCGTTCTGGTTCGGGCTCTCGGGGATCACGGTCTGGACGATGCCGACGAGCTGGTTGCCGAAGACATTCCGGCCAATGAGATGGTTGGAGAGCAGGCCGAACAGGAAGAGGCCGATGCAGACGGTGATGGTCATCACGTGGCCGAGGCGCGTGGAGACGGCCGTCGCGGCGGCGGCGAGAACGAAGATCGCGAGGCTCATGGAGATGCAGGCGAAGAGGACCTGGGGCTTGATGTCGGTGCCGATGTGCTGCCACGCCCACTTCTTGCTGACGAGCAGGACGAGGATGTAGGCGATGAACATGGCGGGAGCCAGGACGAGCATGCAGGTCTGGGAGAAGTACCAGCCGTAGAAGAAGTTGCACCAGACGGCGGAGAGAAGGGCGAGCCCGATGGCGAGGAAGGAAAAGAGGAGGACGGGTTGATCGGGATCGTCGCCGGCGGTGGTCATGACGCCGTGGCGCAGGCCCATGAGCAGGAAGATGATCATGGGGACGATGGCGAGGAGCAGGGACGCGGCGACGCCGAGGTACTTGCCCAGGATGATGGAGGGGCGGGCGACGGGCTTGCTGACGACGGTGAGGACGGTCTTGTTCTCGATTTCCCGGGAGATGACGGCGGTGGCGGTGAGGGCGGCCAGGAGCATTCCGCAGACGAAGACGGTGGAGAGGCCGAGCTCGAACTGGAGCTTGTCGTCCCCGGAAACCTCGCCGGACTCGGTGTAGCCCATGGAAAAGCCGGTCCCCCAGGTCGTGAAGAACTGGAGGACGCCGCAGAGCATGACCAGCACGAAGAAAATCGGCTGCCGGATGCTCTCGACGAAGGTGTTCCGGGCGATGGTGAGGATCTGGACGGGCATCGGAAAGTGAAACTGCGTAAGAACGGGGTCGCGGACGGGTCGCCAGACAGCGGCACGCCGGAATTTTCCACGGGGCGGACGAACATACGCCCGGGGGGCCCGTACTTCAACGTGCGACCGGGGTCTCCGGTTCGCTTCATCCTGCGCGGATTGTGCGGGACGAGACCATGGATGGGTAGAGAGAGATAAGAACGCGGCCGCCCGGAGCGGGCGGCCGGTGGACAGTGGCGGGGCGTGCCGCCACAATAGCTCCCCCCGTCCCGGGAAAGACCGGGACCTGGCCCGCGCGGGTCTTGCGCGGGGCCTGACTTGGGTTCGATTGAAGGAATCGCATGAAGGCCGACTACCTGAGTTACCAGCGTGCGACGAACCGGAGCTTGCTGGGGCTGGTCATCCAGCTTTCGCTGGGGCTGCTCCTGCTGCTCAACGGGCTGTTTGGGCACGACCAGGCCGCGATCTCGGCGGGGCTGCTGATCCTGCTGGGTGTTCCGGTGTGGCTGTCGCTGGCGGTCCTCTACGACCAGCACCGGCGGGAGCGCATCGAAGCGATCGAGGCGGAGTCGTTCGCGGCATCGGATGCGGCGTCGGCGTCGGTCTTTGAGCAGCATGGCGACGACATGCGGGTCGCGGCCAAGCGGCTCAAGCTCCTGTACAGGTTTCTGATCCCCGGGGTCAGCCTGCTGGTCGGGTCGTCGATGCTGGGGATCGGTATCTACCGGTTCAGTGGGAGCAGCGCCCACATCGCGAGCTGGAAAGCGCCGGAAGTTCGCGGATGGTCGATCGCGTTCGGCTTTGCCGTGGCGTTCGTGGGGTTTCTCTTCGCCCGGTACATCTCCGGGATGGCCAAGCAGAAGGTGTGGACGAACCTTCGCGGCGGGGCGGGGTTTGCCGTATCTGCGGCGCTGCTTGGGCTGGCGATGGTGGCGGGGCAGTTCATTGATCTGCTCGGGCCGGACATCGTCCTGAAGTACCTGATCATGGCGTTCCCGATCGCGATGATCGCGCTGGGAGCCGAAGTTTTCCTGAACTTTGTGCTGGACCTGTACCGGCCGCGGAAGGCGGGGGAGTATCCGAGGCCGGCGTTTGAGTCGCGGGTGCTGGGGTTTGTGGCGGCGCCCGACCGGATCGCGGAATCGATCGGCGAGGCGATCAACTACCAGTTCGGGTACGACGTCTCGGGGAGCTGGTTCTACCAGTTGCTGCAGCGGGCGGTGTTCCGGGTGCTGGTACCGGTGGCGATCGTGGCGCTGTGGGCGATGTCGAGCCTGGCGGTGATCCGGCCGCACGAAAAAGGGATTGTCCTTCGGTTTGGCCAGTTCAAACGCGTGATCGAACCGGGGCTGAACTTCAAGTGGCCGTGGCCGATCGAGACCGTCGATGTGCCGGTCTACACGAAAAAAGACCCGCAGGGGAAGGTGGAGTTCGCCAGCCACACGGTGACGGGGGTGCGGTCGGTGGACATCGGCACGACGCCGCCGGATGCGGGCAAGCCGGTGCTGTGGACCAACGACCACACGGGCCGGGAGATCTTCTTCCTTGTGCAGCCGTGGAACATCCGGAAAGACCCGTCGAGCAAGGACCTGGCGATTCTTTCAGCGGAGATCCCGCTGCACTACGCCGTGTCGGATGTGATCACGTACGAGATGCTCGGGCCGCCCGAAATGCGGGACGACCTGCTCAAGGCGGTGGCGCAGCGGGCGGTGATGCAGTACTTCTCGACGCTGTCGGTGGGCGACCTGCTCGCGGCGGACCGTGCCGCGGTTCGGCAGGAACTGACGCGCCGGATCGAGGCGGCGTTCGCGGCGATCAACCCGGACGAGACCGGGAAGCCGCGGGGCGCGGGGGTCCGCATCCTGTTTGCGGGGCTGGACGATGTCCACCCGCCCAAGGAAGCGGCGTCGATGTACGAGCTGGTCGTGCAGACCGAGCAGAAGGGCGTGAAGGCCCGGCTGCTCGACGCGGAGGCCGCGGCGATCCGGACGCTGGTGGGGACGGTGGGGAGCGTTGAGTTGGCGCACGACATCGTGCGTGAGATCGATGCGCTGCAGGCGTTGACGGCTGAGAGCAAGCCGACGCCCGAGCAGGAACGGGCGGTGGCGGACCAGAGGACCAAGATCCGCGGGCTGATCCAGTCGGCGGGCGGAAAGACGGCGAGCCTGATTCTGCAGGCGAGCGCCGAGCGCTGGACGCGCCACATGGGCGAGCGGGCGCGGCTGGCAACCTACCAGGGCCAGCTCAAGACCTACCAGGCGGCGCCGTCGGTGTACAAGGCGTCGTTGTATCTCGATGCGCTCAAGTCGGCGATGGCCGATGCGCGCGTGTTCATCATCGATGGAGCGGCGAAGCTGCACTTCCGCGGCGACATGGTCGACCGCGAGACGATCGGCGAGATGTTCCAGACCCCGCAGTAACCGGAGCAGACAACCGTGCGAGCGATCATCCTGATAGTCGGTGTGGTGTTTGCCCTGGCGATGCTGTCGCGGGCGATGACCTACACCGTGCGGTTCACCGAGGCCGCGGTGCTGACGACCTTTGGCAGCGCCGGCGCCGGGGCGGAGAAGACCGTTCCGGGGCTGAAGTTCAAGTGGCCGGACCCGATCCAGAGCGTGACGAAGTACGACACGCGGGCGCGGTTTCTGCAGACGCAGTCGCAGACGCAGCAGACGGCGGACAGCAAACAGATCGTGGTGGAGTCGTTCTGCACGTGGCGGGTGAAGAACCCGCTCAAGTTCTTCCAGCGTTTCAGCAACGCCGGGGACCATGCATCGGACCATTACCACAAGGCCGAGGAAGTGCTGCGGGGCAACCTGCGCAGCGCGCTGGGCGAGGTGAGCAAGTTCCAGCTCAAGGAACTGTTCACGACGGACGCGAAGGCCGGCAAGCTGGCCGACCTGGAGAACCAGATTCTCGCGGCGATCAAGACGGCCTCGGCGGGGCAGGCGAGCGTGGACGACTACGGCGTTGAGATCGTGACGGTGGGCGTGAACCGGGTCGTGCTGCCGGAAGAAACGACCAAGGCGGTCTTCGAGAGCATGAAGTCGGAGCGGAAGACGCTGATCGCGGACCTGGAGAGCCGCGGCAACTCGGCGGCGGAAGCGATCCGATCTGCGGCGGAAGCCAATGCCAAGCGGATCGAGGACTTTGCGAACGGGCTGGCGGCGGAGATCCGCAAGAAGGGTGACGAGGAAGCGCTGCCGTACGTGATGCAGATGCGCGAAGCACCCGAGCTGGCGATCTTCCTGAAGAACATGGAACTGATCCGCGAGTCGCTGGCCAAGCGCATCACGCTGATCTTCAGCACGTCGATGCCGGGGATGGAGCTCTTCTCGCCGGGCGCGATGTCGTCGCCCAGGAGTTCGGGCGTTCCGGGTGTCAAGGGCCTGATGGAAGGGGCGCCGGCGCAGAAGTCGGAAGCCCCGGCGAAGCTCGAAGCCGAGGATGAGACGCGGCGCACGGCGGGAGCGCCCCGGTGAGCGACGTACTACCACCAACCCCCCCGGCTCCCACCCCCCCACCTGCCGGGCCGCAGCGGTCGGCATCGGTCACGCTGCGCACCGAAACGGCGGCGAACGAATCGGCCGTGCAGCTCGACGCGGCGAACCAGTCGCTGGCCGATGCGCTCAATCTCGTCTTCGGCGGGATCAAGATCGCGATGCTGGGCCTGCTCGTGTACTTCGTGTTCAGCGGCTTCCAGATGGTGAAGGAGACCGAGAGCGGGATCCGCCTGCTCTTTGGGCGCGTGACGGGGGACAACCTCAGCGCCGGGCCGCAGCTTTCGTGGCCGTACCCGATGGGCGAGCTCATCCGGGTGGACACGGGCGCGATCACGCTGGAGCTTGAAGACTCGTTCATGCCCCAGATGGATGCGAACCAGAAGAAGATCCCGCTCGCGCAGGTGGCGCAGCAGGGTGTGAAGCTCTCGCTCAAGCCGGGCGAGGACGGCTCGCTGATCACGGGCGACGCGGCGATCGCGCACACGAAGTGGCGGGTGCTGTATCGCCGCCAGCGGCCGCGGGACTTTGAGGAAAACGTGCTGCCGCAGTACGAGAAGGACATTGTGCGGACGGCGGTGGAGCAGGCGGTGGTGAAGGCGGTCGCGACGATGAAGATCGACGACCTCCTGAAGCAGACGTCGGGGGAGCTGGGCACGGTCGCAACGCGGGCGCAGGAGATGGCGCAGGCGAGCCTGGACAAGCTGCACTCGGGGATCCAGATCGGCCAGCTCACGCTGCAGGACAAGTGCCAGCCGTTCCCGACGTTTGCCGAGTTCAACGGCGTGCAATCGGCCGAGCAGTCCTCGAGCGCGAAGATCAGCAATGCACGGTCGCTGGCGCAGAACATTCTCAACCAGATGGCGGGCGCGGCGAACGAGCCCCTGATCGCCCAGATCGACAAGTACGAAGCCGCGCTCGAGCGGAAGGATGTGGCCGAGCAGGACAAGGTGCTGGGGACGATCCAGGCGCTGCTCAAGGGTGAGACGGCGGATGTCGACGGCGTGAAGGTGGATCGGGTGGTGTCGGGCAAGGTGACGGGGATCATCAACGACGCGAACCAGTACCGCACGAGCATCGTGAGCCGCCGGCGCGGCGAGCTGGCGTCGTACCAGGCCAAGCTGGCCCAGTTCAAGTCCAACCCGGACCTTGTGGTTCAACGCGACTGGGCGGATGCGATGGCGACGCTGCTGGGCCGGCCGGTGGTCGAGGTGTTCTACCTGCCGGTGACGACGCAGACGATCGAGCTGAATATCAACCGGGACCAGGAACTGTCCAAGATCTTCCAGCAGCTGGATGCGGAGCGCAAGGCCGAAGTGATCAGGAAGCTGCGGGAAAAGGCCGCGATGGATGAACGGCTCAAGGCCCCGACGGACCAGCTCGAACTCAACGCCATTCCCAAGGCGGGCAGCCGATGACGCGACTCGCGGCGACACGAACCCCTCCATCTCCCGGCGCGCCGGCGACGGCCGAGCCGATCGTGGCGGCGCAGAGCCTGACCAAGGTCTTCAAGGACTTCTGGATGAGGGACCGGGCGCGGGCGGTCGATGCGCTGACGTTCGAGGTCCGGCCGCACGAGATTTTCGGGCTGCTGGGCCCCAACGGCAGCGGCAAGAGCACGACGATCAAGATGATCCTGGGGCTGCTCAAGTCGACCTCCGGGCGGTTGGCCGTGTTCGGCAAACCGCCGACGGATGTCTCGACCAAGAAGCGCATCGGGTACCTGCCGGAAGAGTCGTACCTGTACCCGTTCCTGGATGCACGCGAGACGCTGGAGTACTACGGAAAGCTCTTCGAGCTTGACCGGAACGTGCGCAGGCGGCGCATCGATGAACTGATCGACATGGTGGGGCTGGGGGCGGCCCAGTTCCGCACCGTGCGCGAGTACTCCAAGGGCATGCAGCGGCGACTGGGGCTGGCGCAGGCGCTCATCAACGATCCGGACTTCCTGATTCTCGATGAGCCGACGACGGGGCTCGACCCGATCGGCACGCGGCAGGTCAAGGACCTCATCATCGGTCTTGGCAAGCGCGGCAAGACCGTGCTGCTCTCGAGCCACCTGCTCGCCGACGTTGAGGACTGCGTGGACCGGATGATCATCCTCTACGGCGGAAAGGTCCGGGCGCAGGGCACCTGCGGCGAACTGCTCGAGAGCCAGAGCCGGACGTCGATCGAGACCGAGACGCTGGATGAGGACACGGTGTCGGAACTCGACCGGGTCATCCGGAAGCGGACGGGCGGGGCCATTCTGAAGGTGACGCGTCCGCGGCAGACGCTCGAGGCCCTGTTCCTGAACATCGTGGAACAGGCACGGGCGGAGCGGATCGAGAACACGGGCGCTTCGCACGGCGGGGCGACGGCGTCGTTCCTCAAGGGCGAGGAGGGCGAGGCCCTGATCGACAAGCTGGTGAAAGCGGAGTCGGCGCCGGTCGTGGAAGCGGCGAAGGCGGAACCGGTGAAAGGCTCGGGCCCGGACCCGGACCTGATCAGCTCGCTGACGCGGGAGGTGGAGCCGGAAACGCCCAAGCGCCCCGCCGCGCCGCCGCCCAAGAAGATCGACACATCCGAAGTGGATCGCTCGGTGATCGACTCGCTGCTTGACAGGACCGACAAGCCACCGGGAGACGGCGTGTGAACGTTCGCGAGGTGCTGAGCCGGTGCGACCGCGTGCAGAAGTCGCTGCCGTTCAAGGTGGCGGCGTCGGCGGTGATCGTCGTGCTGGCGATCGCGGCGCTGGTCGCGTACATGGTGGTGGCCAACGGGCCGGCGCCGGCAGGGGCGGCGACCCAGGACGATCCCGCGGCGGCGGTCGCGCCCGAAGCGCCGACGGGGACGCAGGCGGGCACGGCGACTCCGGAGCAGATCCAGCAGGCGGAGGAGTACCGCAAGTCGGTCGAGAATGCGCAGAAGATCCTGGCGGGTCTGGCGACGGCGCGGTACAGCGCCGGGGCGGTGGCGATCGGGATCGGCGTGATGGCCGCGGTGTGGCTGGTGATCGTGTGGCTGGGCATCTGCCTGACGTACGTGGGGCTGAGCCTGATCGCGGCGGTTGTGGCGTACCCGATGTCGCGGGTGCCGTCGCTCAAGAGCTACGCGACGGTGGTGGTGGGCGTGGTGGTGCTGGCGCAGGCGTTCACGGCGCTGATCGCGGCGCTCAAGATCGTGCTGTCGGACAATGCGGTGACGGAGTTTCTGTCGACGCTGACGCGTCCGGCGGCGACGCTGACGGGCAAGCCGCAGGTCCGGATGCTGCCCCTGCCGACGGATTCATCGGTGCGGGGGATCGCGCTCAAGACGGTGATCGAAGCCCTGCGGATGCGCGTGTCGCTGATGTTCATCGTGGTGCTGATCTTCGCGCTGGCGGCGCTGCCGATGGTGCTGGATGAGAAGACGCCGCTGCGGTACCGGGTGCAGAGTTTCCTGCAGTGGGGCACGGGCGGGTCGTTCTGGATCATCGCGGTGCTCACGCTGCTCTTCGGGGTGGCGTCGGTGTCGTTTGAGCAGCGGGACCGCCAGATCTGGCAGACGATGACCAAGCCGGTGTCGTCGGCCCAGTACATCCTGGGCAAGTGGCTGGGGCTCATCAGCGTGAACGCGGTGCTGCTGGTGGTGTGCTGCACGGGGATCCTGCTGTTCACGGAATACCTGCGCAACCAGCCGGCGATCGGGGAGCAGGGGCGGTCGGTGACGGTGCGGGCGGGGGAGATCACCGAGGACCGCCTGCTGCTCGAGAGCCAGATCCTGCAATCGCGCGTGGCGGTGGAGCCGGAGATCCCGTTCAAGGAAAACGACCCGAACTTTCTTGAGAAGGTCGTGAAGCCATACATCGAGGAGGGGCAGAAGCGCGACCCGACCTTTGCACAGGACCAGGCGACGTTCGACAAGGTCAAGGCCGACCTGTACAAGCAGCTCACCGGCAGCGAGCGGGCGATCGCGCCCGGGACAGGGCGGGCGTTCCTGTTCCGCGGCCTCTCCGAGGCCAAGCGCACGCAGCAGATGCTCACGATCCGGTACAAGATCGATGCCGGCTCGAACAACCCCGATGCGCTGTACAAGATCACGTTTGTGTTCAGCGGGATTCCGACGCCGCCGCGGTCGGTGGGGCTGGGCCCGAACCACACGATGCCGATCTACCCCGACGTCATCGACGACGAGGGGAACCTGGCGATGGAGGTCTACAACGGGGGCGTGTTCTTCAACCAGGACGGAACGGTCGTGCTGCAGCCCAACCCGGAGACGTGCCAGTTTCCCAAGGGCGGGCTGGAGGTGTCCTACAACGCCGGCAGTTTCCAGATGAACTTTGCCCGCGTGGCGTTCATCCTGTGGATCAAGCTGGCGTTCCTGGCGATGCTGGCGGTGACGGCCGCGACGTTCCTGTCTTTCCCCGTGGCATGCCTGGTGGCGTTCTCGGTGTTCCTGTGCGCCGAGGGCACGAGCTTCCTGTCCAACTCGCTGGAGTATTACGACGCGGTGGACACGGGGCAGAAGGTGGTGTACTGGAAGGTTCTGGTGCGCGGCGTGGGGCTGTGGATCACGTGGCTGTTCAAGACGTACGCGGATCTCAAGCCGACGACGCGGCTGGTGGATGGACGGCAGTTGAGCTGGGGTAGCGTGGCGTGGGGAACGAGCCTGCTCGCGCTGTGGTCGCTGTTGCTCTACGGCGTGGCCGTGACGATCTTCCGCCGGCGCGAGCTGGCGACGTATTCGGGGCAGTAGGGACAGGGACGCAGGGACGGAGTGACGCAGTGACGCAGTGTGGAAGCAGATCAGGTCGAGGCATAGGGGCCATTACTGCGCCTGGGTGGGCGTCTGCAGCCTTGTCGGTGCATGTCCCTCTTGCTGCGTCACTGCGTCACTCCGTCACTGCGTCACTCTCCCTCAACACATGAAACGCGACACCTCCATCCAGCTTGTGGCCCTGATCGTCCTGCTGGCGTGCCTGGGGACGTCGGTGGGTCTGTCGGTGGGGATCACGGCCTCGGGCGGGCGGCACAAGCTGGGCTTCACGGATGTGCAGGAAAAGGATCAGTCGCCGGAAGTGTCGCTCGGCATCGCGATGGGGGCGTTCCGCGGCCTGTTTGTGAACATGCTGTGGATCCGCGCGAACAACCTGAAAGAGGATGGGCGGTTCTACGAGTCGATGGACCTGGCGCGGGTGATTACCAAACTGCAGCCGCGGTACCCGCAGGTCTGGGTGTTCCACGCGTGGAACATGGCGTACAACATCTCGGTCCAGACGCACACGAACCGCGAGCGGTGGCTGTGGGTGCAGTCCGGGATCAACCTGCTGCGGGACCACGGGCTCAAGGCCAACCCCAACGACCTGCTTCTGCACAAGGAGCTGGGGTGGATTTTCCTGCACAAGATCGGCGGGTACATGGATGAGGCCAACATGTACTACAAGAAGCAGCTGGCCCTCGAATGGTCTTTCCTGCTGGGGCCGCCGCCGCCGCCGGATGTGCGCAACCGAGATCGGCGGGCGCTGACGGACAAGTACGTCGAGTGGTTCCGGCCCGTGGCCGAAGCGCCCGAGACGCTGGACCAGGTGATCGCGAAGGAGCCTTCGGTCACGGCGCTTCTGGAGCGTCTTGAGCGCGAACTGAAGTGGGGCGCGGACGGGCGGGTGGTCCAGAACTACGCGGCGATCAGGGCTATCGCGGCCTCGGGCCAGCGAAAGCTGTACGAAAAAGGGCTCAAACCCACGCAGGCGACGCTCCTGGCGCTGACCGAAGACCCGGCGCTGGCCAAGGCGTGGCCGGCGCTGCTCGCGTTCCTGCGCAGCCGGATCATCATCGAGCAGTACGGGATGGAGCCTTCGCGGATGCTCCGGTACATGGAGAGCTACGGGCCCATTGACTGGCGGCACTTTGCCTCGCACGGGCTGTACTGGGCCCAGCGCGGCGTGGAAAACGCGCTCGAACGCGTGACCAAGGCCAACAAGAAGGACTTTGACTTCGTCAATGCGGGCCGCGTGGCCGTCCAGTCGTTGCAGGAGCTGTGGCGGTCGGGCGACCTGTGGTTCGACTTCCAGGCGTACGTGATGACGGGGGACGAGCAGCGGGTGATCTATCGCGGGTCGCCGAGCTTCGCGTTTGTCGATTCCTACAAGGACCACCTGGAGTGGTTCAAGTCGCTCTCGTGGGCGGACAACCCTCGCCGTGTGTACAGCTTTTATGCCGCGGGCTACGACAACCTGATGAAAGATGCGATCCGGTACCTGTACCGGCGCGGGGAAGTGTCCCTCGCGAACAAGTACAAAGGCGACCTCCTGACCTGGCAGTACCAGAATCTCAACGATCCGGACCGGAATCAGAACCTGGCCCTGCCGCTCGACGAGTTCGTCAAGCTGGAGTTGAAGGATGAAGCGCTCAAGCGGCCGAGCGTGATGCGGGAAGAGATCGTGGGTTCGCTCTACGGGGCGTTCTCGCAGGGGCTGCTGGGGGGCGACGATGAAGCGTTCTTTGAGCAGATGAAGTACGCGAAGATGGTGCACGAGTACTTCACCAAGACGCAGGGCGTCGAGACGCTGGTGAGCCGCGAGGACAAGGGCCGGATGATCCAGTGGTTCCGCGACTTTGACTTTGGCGTGGGCCAGGAGTTCGCCTCGTTCGTGTCGATCCTGGAGCTCGACGATGCGCAGCGGGTGTACGCCGCGGCGCCGGATTCGCTCAAGCTCTACTCGTATGACACCTTTGTGCAGATGTTCAAAGAGAACCAGGACGAGCTGCACAAGGCGGGCGCGGCCAAGTCGTTCGACGACATCTTCCCGGCGCCGCTTGGGATCGAGGCCCACCGCGAGAAGGTCAAGCGGCAGGCGGAGATCGAGGCCCGCCCGACGGTCGAACAGAAATAGCTCGGACTCGGAAGCCGCTCAGGTGCAGATGCGGTCGCGCGCTTCGGTGTAGCGAGCGAGCGTGCCCTGGACGATGGGATCGGGGAGCCTCGGTCCGGGCGCCTGCTTGTTCCACTGGTTCTTGTCAACGAGTTCCTGCAGGTACTCGCGGAGGAACTGCTTGTCGAAACTTTTCTGGGCGCGGCCGGGCTGGTACGCATCGGCCGGCCAGAAGCGGGAGCTGTCGGGGGTCAGGGCTTCATCGATGAGGATGGGGTCGGCTGAGCCGGGAAGGAGGCCGAACTCGAACTTGGTGTCGGCGATGATGATGCCGCGGGAAAGGGCGAAGTCTGCCGCGGCCGTGTAGATCGCGATGGTGCGGTCGCGGAGGGTGGTCATGAGTTCGCGGCCGACGGAGGCGCAGGCCTGTTCGAAGGAGATGTTCTCATCGTGCTGACCCTGGGGGGCCTTGGTGGCGGGGGTGAAGATGGGCTTGGGGAGCTTGTCGCACTGGCGGAGGCCGGTGGGAAGCGTGACGCCGCAGACGGAGCCGGTGGCCTGATAGTCCTTCCAGCCGGAGCCTTCGAGGTAGCCGCGGACGACGCACTCGATGGGGACGACGCTGGCCCGGGCACCGATGGTGGAGCGGCCCTCGAGCTGCTCGCGCGGGGTGGAACCGAGCGCGGGGGCGGGGATGTCGCCGGCATTGGTGGAACGGAGGTGCGTCGGCGAGAGTCGGCGGGACTCAATGAAACGGAACCAGAAGGTGGAGATCTCCGTGAGGAGGAGGCCCTTGCCGGGGATGGGCGTGGGCATGACGACGTCGAACGCGGAGATGCGGTCGGTGGCGACGATGAGGAGGCGGTTGTCGGGCAGGTCGTAGACGTCGCGGACCTTTCCCTGGCGGCGGTTGGGGAGGGAGAGATTGGTCTGGAAGAGGGGGGCTGGCGGCATCGGGGACATGGTACGGGAGGGGCGGATGGCGGAGGCAGCCGCCCGGCGGCCCGGGGTTGCTAGCATGGGCCTCGCCGAGCCCGCCTTTGGCGGCCGCAGGAGGTTTTTCACCGGATGCTGTCGTTCGCGGTCTTTGACGGTTCGGGTCCGGCCCGGGAATGGCCGCTTCGGAAGGCGTACCTGTTTGGGCCGGAGGAAGTTCCGGTCCAGGGGGATGTGTACTTCGAATCGGGCGTGATCCACTGCGAGAAGCCTTCTCAGGACGCTTCGGGGCTGGCGCTGCAGTTTCAGGTGGAGCTGCCGCCGGGGGTGGCGGCGCGGGCGGCCGCGGCCGGAAAGATCGGCGGCGGGATCATGAAGGGGGACACGGGGCTCGGGCTGCTCACGCTGCGGACCTGCCTGTTGCCGGATCGGCCCGAACCCTACTTGCTTTCGCTGGAGCTGGCACGGCACCGGATCATGATGATCCTGAACAAGCTCGAGCAATGGAGCCTGTTCGACCTTCCGGGGGATCATCCGGTGCTCAGGCAGTTCGAGTCTGCTCGTGCGGAGTTCACAGCGTCGCTCGTGTCCCTGTGTCATCGAACGGTGACGGGCGGCGTGAGCGGGCCGGACCCGTCGTCGATGATCCAGGCGGACGCGGCGGCGAAGCGGGCACTGTCTCTGGCGGTGGATGCGGGGGAGCAGCTCTCGTTGCTTCACGCGGAACGGCAGTTGAAGCTGCGATTGGAAGGCAAGCTCTTCAAAGATGCGAGCGAGCGAGCGGCGGAGGCGTTGTCCGCGGACCGGAGCATTCCGGACGGCGCGGCGAAGAACCCGGACGGGGCGGGGGTGGTGATGCCCGGCCCGACACAGATCGGGTGCACGGTTCAGCCGGCGGTGTTCAGCGATGCGCTGGCCCGGGTGGTGGGCGGGTCGTGCGACTTTGTGACCGTGCCGATGCGATGGATCGACATGGAGCCGACGGAGGGGAAGTACTCGTTCGCGAAGACCGACAAGTGGATCGAGTGGGCGGTGCGGACGGCGAAGCTGCCCGTGCACGCCGGGCCCCTGATCGACTTTCGCGATATCTGCGTGCCCGAGTGGCTGTACATCTGGGAGAACGATTACGAAACGCTGCGGGAGCTGGTCTACGAGCACGTCAAGACGATCGTGACGCGCTACCGCCGGACGGTGAACCGCTGGACGGTGTGCTCGGGCCTGCACGTGAACGAATCGTTCCAGATGACGCTGGAGCGGATGATGGACCTGACGCGGATGTGCGCGCTGCTGGTCCGGAAGCTGCATCCGACGGCGAAAGTCCAGATCGAAATCGCCCAGCCCTGGGGCGAGTACTTTGCCCGCAACAAGCGCTCGATGCCGCCCAAGATGTACGCGGACATGATCCCGCAGGCGGGGATCATGGTGGATGCGTATGCCCTTCGCCTCCAGATGGGCCAACCCTCGGCGGGTCGATCGACGCGGGACCTGATGTCGATGGTGGACCTGCTCGACCGGTTTGCGGAGCTGGACAAGCCGCTGTGCGTGACGGCGATGGGCGTTCCGAGCCAGCCCATCGGCGCGCCCGGCGCGGGCGGTGCGCGTGAGGGAGATGTACCCTCGCGGGCGCCGTACACACTGGTCGATGGCGGCTCGTGGCATGCGCCGTGGTCGCCGGAGATGCAGGCGAGGTGGGTCACGCAGGCCGTGTCGCTGGTTGGGTCGCTGCCGTACGTGCACAGCGTGTGCTGGCAGGACCTGTACGACTCTCCCCCGGCCCAGGCCGAGATGCCCTTTGGGGGCCTGGTATCCGACGCCGGCTCGATCAAGCCCGCGGCCTTGTCCTTGGCCGAGGTCAGGAAGCTGGTCGGGGGGAAGAAGTAGAGCCCTTTGGTGACCATCGGCACAGGGATGAGCCACTGACAGTTGTGCGTCGTCGCGATTCGACCTCGCTCACCATGGTCGGGTATGCTCGCGGCATGGCGGCACGGGATTGGACAACCGGGGCGGCGAAGTGGGCGGCGGTGCTCGTGCTGGGCGGGGCATCGGTGGCGGGCATGGCGTGGTCGATGTCGCGCCCGAAAGCGGCGGCGGTGACGCCAGGTCCGTCGGCCAAGGTCGCGGATGAAACGGTCTCGCCGCGAGTACACGAGAAAGAGCCGGCGTCGCCGAAGGCGCCGGCATCCGTCGCGACGGAGGTCGCGCCGCTGAAGAGTTCCGAAAGAGAAGTCACCGCGGCTTCGCCGGCGAATGAGGAGAAGTCGGCACAGAGGTCGACCGTCTCGCCCGACGGGACCCACCGGATCAATCTGAACACGGCGACGCAGGCGGAGCTGGAACTGCTGCCGGGAATCGGCCCCGCGATGGCCAAACGGATCCTCGACTATCGCGAGGCAAACGGCGCGTTTGCCACGGTGGATCAACTCGACAAGGTCAAGGGAATCGGGCCCAAGACCCTGGCGAAGCTTCGGCCACTGGTGTGCGTGGAGTAACGACTTCCACCCGCACGCCCTTCCTAGACTGTCGCACGTTCAGCCAACGACCTCGGTTCCCGCGTGGGAATCGGGGCGGGGGTATGCGCGCACGGAACCGGCATGGATCTTGTTGCGGCCATTTCCAGCTTGGCAGAGGTGCGGGAACTGGCTGCGGCGCTGAAGGCGGGCCGGCGAGTGGTCGCGACCGGCGTGTCAGGGTCATCGACGCCGTTTGTTGCGGCCGCGGTCGCGGGGATCGCTTCGCGGCCTGTGGTGCTGGTGGTCGCGCACCTCGATGAGGCGGACGAGATCACCGATGAACTCGGCGCGGCAGGGGTTCGAATCCTGAAGCTGCCGGGGCTTGAGGTCCTGCCGGGGGAGACAGGAGCGAGCATCGAGCTTTTCGCGGAGCGGCTGGCGGCGGTGCGGGAGGTTGTGGGAGTGTCGGGCGCGGCCGTGGTGGTGGCGCCCATTCAGGCATTGATGCAGTCGGTGCCGGCGCCGGGGCAGCTCGGGAAGTTGTCGCGCGTGGTCGAGCGCGGGGCGGAGGTTGACCACGCGGATCTGGTCCGGTGGCTGGATGCGGCGGGGTACAAGCGGCTGGATGCCGCGGAAGAGCCGGGGGACTTTGCGGTCCGCGGCGGGATCATCGATGTATTTCCCGCGAGCGGCGGGGAAGGTTCAGGACCGATTCGACTCGACTTCTTTGGCGACCAGGTCGAACGGATTACGGAGGTCGATCCGGAGACCATGGGTTCGGCGCGGAACCTGGAACGGGTGGAGCTGATCTGCGCGAATCCGGAGGCGGTCGCCGGAGCGGGCGACGACAAGGGAGTGAATTTTCTGGAGCTTCTGCCGCGGGAGTGCCTCGCGATGATCAGCGAGACGATGGAAGTGACGGAGCAGGGGCGCGGGTACTACGACCGAGTGACGGATGGACGAGGGATCTACGGCCCGCCGGCGGTGTTCAAGCTGCTGAACGACCGGTTCGCGGGCCTGGCGGAAATCAACCAGTTCTCAGCGGGTGCGGTGTCGGCGGATGTGCGCATCGAGCTGCCGGTGTCGGCGTTGCCGCCCTTTGCCCAGGATGCGGCGGAAGCGGTGAAGGAGCTGGCGGCGCTGGCGGACGAGAAGCGAGTGGTGGTGTTTTGTCAGAACGCGGGAGAGCTGCAGCGGTTTCAGGAGTTGATGGCGGAGTTCGCGCCGAAAGCAGCGGGGCGCGTTGAATCGGCCGTCGCCTACGTGCATCGCGGGTTTGAGCTCGAAGGGGAGACCCAGCCGCGCGGGCATGTAAAGCCGCCGCGGGAGCGCCCGACTGCGTTACTCTGCCTCGTTCCCTACCACGAACTCCTGCACCGAAACCACACGCGCCGACGAGCGGTGAGATTGCGGGCCGGGCGTGCGATGGACACATTCCTGGACTTTGTACCAGGGGACTACGTCGTCCACGCGGACCACGGGATTGCGAAGTTCATCGGGCTCAAGGTGATGAAGCCGCCGCGGCACCGGGAGGTCGCGGGCGGGACGGAATCGTCGCACATTCCCGCCGGGCTTCGCGAAGCGCACACGGACCGCGCGACGATCGAGCCGCAGGAATACCTCTCGCTCGAGTTCGCCGGGAAGGCGAAGCTGCACGTGCCAGCATCGAACATTGATCAGGTGCAGAAGTACATCGGCGGGTTTCACGGCAAGCCGCAGCTTTCCACGCTGGGCGGACTGAGATGGCGGAGCCAGAAGGACAAGGTGTCCGAGAGCGTGAAGGACTTGGCGGCGGAGATGCTGCGCGTTCGCGCGGCGCGCGAGCACATGCCGGGAATCCGCTATCCCGCGGACACGGCGTGGCAGAAGGAGTTTGAAGCGGAGTTTCCGTACGAGGAAACCGAGGACCAGCTCGCGGCTCTTTCCGAGATCAAGAAGGACATGCTGGGCGATCGGCCGATGGACCGGCTGGTGTGCGGGGATGTGGGGTTTGGCAAGACGGAGCTGGCGATCCGGGCGGCGTTCAAGGCCGCGGAGTATGGGAAGCAGGTGGCGGTGCTGGTGCCGACGACGGTGCTGGCGGAGCAGCACGAGCGGACGTTCCGGGCGCGCTTCGCGGATTACCCGTTCAAGGTCGAGAGCCTGTCGCGGTTCAAGACGAACCAGGAGGCCAACCACATTCTGGCGGCGGTGCGCAAGGGACATGTGGACATCGTGATCGGCACGCATCGGCTGCTCTCGAGCGATGTGAAGTTCAACGACCTCGGGCTGGTGGTGATCGATGAGGAGCAGCGATTCGGCGTGGAGCACAAGGAGCGGCTGTTGAAGCTGCGGATGACCGTGGATGTGCTGACCCTGTCGGCGACGCCGATCCCGCGGACGCTGCATATGTCGATGCTGGGGCTGCGGGATATATCGAGCCTGACGACGCCGCCGCTGGACCGGCGGGCCATCGTGACGGAGGTGATCCCGTACAACGCGCGGCGGATCCAGCAGGCGTTGGCGAGGGAGCTGTCGCGCGACGGGCAGGTGTACTTCGTGCACAACCGGGTCTTCAACATCAAGAGCGTCGCGGACGACATTCAGAAGCTGGCGCCGGATGCGAGGATCGTGATCGGGCACGGGCAGATGCCGCCGAACGAGCTTGAGGCCGTCATGCTGAAGTTCATGCGCCGAGAGGCGGACATACTTGTATCGACGACCATTATCGAGTCGGGCATTGACATCGCGACGGCGAACACGATGTTCATCAACGATGCGGACCGGTTCGGGCTGGCGGACCTGCACCAGCTTCGCGGCCGGGTCGGGCGGTACAAGCACCGGGCGTATTGCTACATGCTCCTGCCCAACGACCGGACGACGACGGAGGTGGCGCAGAAGCGGCTCAAGGCGATCGAGCAGTACAGCATGCTGGGGGCGGGATTCAAGATCGCGATGCGGGACCTGGAGATTCGCGGCGCCGGCAACCTGCTCGGCGCAGAGCAATCCGGTCACATCGCGGCGGTCGGGTACGAGATGTACTGCCGTCTGCTCGATGAAGCGGTGCGGGGCTTGAAGAGCGAAGCGCCGCCGGCGGTCGCGAGCGCAACGGCGATCGACATCGGCGTGACGGGGACGATTCCCAAGGCGTACATCCCGTCGGACCAGCGGCGGATGGAGGCGTATCGCCGCATCGCCACCGCCGCGACGATCGAGCAGCTTGGTCAGATCGGGGAGGACTTGAAAGCCGCGTACGGTGAGCCGCCGAAGCCGGTGTCGAGGTTGGTCGAACTCGGAGAGCTGCGCGTCGCCGCGGCGGGGCTGGGGGTCCGGACGATCTCCATCCGCGGACAGGATGTGCTGTTCCGGACGGACTCGCCCCGGGCCGTGCAGGAGAGGCTGGTGACCGAGAAGGAAGTGAATCGGCCCCGGAGCGGCACGGAACGGAAGTCGGCGAAGGGAAAGGACGCTCCATCGTTTCCCGCGGCGGCCGTGCGAGTGTTGCCACCGCCGACCGGAGAGAAACTGCACGAGGTGTATCTGCGGCCGCCGGCGAACTACTTGGAGCCGGAGACGCTGCTGCGAGTGTTGCGGAAGCGGCTCACGGCGTAGATTCGGGTTGAGCGGATGTTGGTTGTAGGGCGGCGGTGCGAAGGCTGCGGGCCGCGAGGAACAGGTACGACGCGGCGATGAGAGCGCCCGCCTTGGCCGCCATGGCGAAGGAAAGGCTGTCGTGCACGCCGCGAACGGCGAGGGGCGTGAGGGGGTTGAGGATGGGGATGAGCAGGAGGGTGGGGAGCGTGGTGGCGGGGTTGTAGGAGAGAGGCGATGCGGGGCGCCCGGCGCGGGCGACGCGGCGGATCCAGAAGAGGTTCACGCCAACGCAGGCGACGTTGATGAGGAGTGTGAAGAGCAGGAGGACGGTGGCGATCTGGTCGGCGCGCTCGAGGTCTGGCTGGAGCGTGGTGCCGGCGGTGGCGCGGGAGAGGAGCCCCTTGACGCGCCAGTCGAGGAGCATGCCCGAAGCGGCGCAGGCCATGCTCATCAGGAGCATCAGCCGCGCGAGCCGGGCGAGGCGCGAGGGGCGTGAACTCACGGTGCGCCCCGCGAGAACTTCTGCCCGCATTCGGGACAGACGCCTGAATCGCCCAGGCCCGCGAGGTCGTACTCGCAGAAGAAGCACTTGCCTTCGGCCAGGAGTTTGACGCGTCTTCCCACGGACTTTTTCGCTCCGGTGAATCCGGCGATGAACAGGACGGCGCCGGCGGCGAACAGGATGATGCTGAGGGACCTCCCGACTAATGAGAGAACCCCGAACAACCAATACGGCCAGGAACAACCGACACCGTACTGGACCGGTGCGTCGCGTTCGAATCGACCGACAAGCCGCCCGAGCACGTGGCACAGAGCGGCGAAACAGATGAACGCCGGGATGGCCAGCATCCCATAACTGGTGGAGGAGATCTGGATCAGAACCAGAAGGAGGATCGGCGAGCCCCAGATCACGACGATCAGGAGGCCGAGGCGAATGAGGAAGCGTTTGAGTTGAAGGGGCGGCTTGCCCGGCGGCGGTGGAGACACGCGGCCGTCGGCCTGGCCGCTCACGTGGGCAGCCCGGGCCGCCGCAGATCCACCGAGCGGGCCGCATCGGTGACGACGATTTCGAGAGCGGTCCGCGTCTCGTGCCGGCGCAGCAGAGCGCGATACTCACCGTAGGCCTCGGGATGGCTCTTGTGGCCGCTGACGCGATCGGAGACCACTTCGAAACTCTTCTCGCGGAGCAGGGCGCGAAGGCGAAGCTCGTCGAAGGGATTGGGGTGCATGTGGTCCTTGTGGGTTGAAAGGTCCACGAGGATCCAGAACAAGCCGCCGGGACGCAGAAGACGGTTCACCTCGTCCAGCACGGCGCCGGGGTTGCTGACATGGTCGAGGGCGTTGTCCATGATCACCAGGTCGGCGAAACCGGGCGGGAGCGGAACATGCTCGCCGGGGCCCTCGATGTAGGTGATATGGTCCGCCGCGGCGGGGAGGAGACTCTCCTCGGCGTAGGCCTTGGCGAGAGGATCGACCGCGACGGCGCGTCGCCACGATGGTGCCGCGGCGATGGCGGGGAAGGGGCCGGCGCCGATTTCGACAACGGACTGCTGGGCGCACCAGGCATCGAGCTCTTCGTCAAGGTGCTCGGCCGAGCCGTTGCCGGCCTTGCCGGAGTTGAGCCCGACGGCCGTGGCGAGTTCGCGCAAACGGTCGCGTTGCCAGCGGGTGAAGGCCACCTCGAACGGAGCGTAGAGCGAGGCGCGGCCCTCTTCGGTCTTGATCAGCCAGCGCCAGTAGCTGAGTTCATCCTGGTGCTTGTCGCGGGAGAGGGTGGAGGCGGTGACGCGTTCCAGGGCTTCTTCGATCCGGTCGAGCCGTGCGGGCATGTCGGTCATGGTCTTGGCCCACCCCTCGGCGAGGACCTTGACTCCTTCAAGACGGCGTGCCTGGTTGTCGAGCCGCCACTCGATGCGGTCGAAGCGCTGGAGGACCGGCCACACGCCGGGCCGCATGGCGCGGTGAACCACTTTCTTGAAGAACGCTTTGAGACCTTTGGCTTCGCTCATGCCCTGGTTCGCCGTCCCGCCCCGAAGCCCCGCAACCGCGTGGGCCGGCGGGGCCTTACAATAGCTGACGCGCCGGCGGCAAATGCCGTTTCGGACCGGACAACCTCACCAGGCCGAGACATGCCCAACTCCAAAGACCCTCTCCCCGGCGAGCCCCTTCATGGAGCCCGGTACGCCTTCGATCGAAGCCTGGCAACGCTGAAAAAACGGCTCGTTCAAGAGGCGACCGCCGCGTTCGGCATGCTGGAGGGGGCGCTCGAAGCGTTGTGGCGGCTCGACGCCGCGGCCGCGAAAGAGGTCCGGAAACGTGACGACGGCATCGACGCCGAAGAGGTGCAGATCGAGGCCGAGTGCTTCCGGATGCTGGCCCTGGAACAGCCCATGGCCCGGGACCTGAGGGCCGTTACGTTCATCATCAAGGTCAACGCGGATATCGAGCGGGTGGCGGATCACGCCTCGTCGATCGCCAAGGTCGCGGTGAGGCTGGACGCCACGGTCCCGCCCAAGTGGCCGACGGCGCTGGTCGACATGGGCCAGCGCGTGCCGGTGATGTGCCACCTCCTGATGCGGGCGGTGCTCGATGAAGACCCGGAGCTGGCCCGGCAGGTTGTGGAAGAGGACGAGACCATCGACCGGCTGGAACGCAGGCTCTTCGACGAGGTCGACGAGATGATGCGCCAGGAACCGGGGACGACGCGAAACGGCCTGCTCATCTATCGCGCGGGGCGGGAACTCGAGCGCGTCGGCGACCTGATGAAGAATATCGCCGAAGATGTGGTGTACCTGGCGACGGGTTCGATCGTGCGTCACGAGCAGAAGCGGGCCAAGCACGCCGCGGAGCAATCGGGCGGACCGGCGGCCTGAGAGCCGATCGCGGGAACCATGATGACTGCATCGAGCCCCCCCACTTCCCGACTCGGGACTGTTGAACGAGTCGGCATCGCGCTGCTTCTCATCATCATCGTCGCGTTCACGTCGTACATCTTCTATCGCTCGGCGTTCCGGGCGCGTCGGATGGGCGATGCGGGCGTGTACTTCCGCGCGGCGTGGGCGGTGCGGGCCGACAAGGACCTGTACTCCATCACGGACAACAACGGGTGGTCGTACACCTACCCGCCGCCCTTCGCCGTGGCGATGGCGCCCTTCGCCGATGCGCCCGCGGGCGAGCCGCGCCCTTGGATGATGCCGTATGAGGTCTCGCTCGCGATCTGGCTGTCGCTGCAATGGGTGTTCGCGGGCGTCGCGGCGCACTGGATCGCCAAGGCCATCGAGAAGACCACACCGCTGCACACGAGCCTGCCGGGAAGTCGGCGGTGGTGGCAGGCGAGGCTGCACCCTTCACTGATAGCGCTCGTCGGCATCGGCGCGACGGTTGGCCGGGCCCAGGTGAATCTCCTGCTGCTCATGATGCTGGCGGGGATGATCCTGAGCCTGGTTCGGGGGCGCGGGTTCATCGCGGGGCTGTGGTTGGCGGCCGCGGCGAGCCTGAAGGTGATCCCCGGGTTCCTCGTGCTCTACGCCCTGTACCGGCGGAACTGGAAGATGCTCGCGGGGTGCGCCGCGGGCGGGCTTCTGTTCATGTTCATCCTGCCGGCCATCGCGGTGGGCCCTCGGGGCGCGGTGGAACTGAACCGGAAGTTTCTTGATTCGATGATCGTGGCGCGATTCGGGGAGAGCGAGAACACCGCGAAGGTCACCGAGCACAACCGGGCGGTGGACAACCAGGCGATCATGGCTGCGTCGTACAACATCCGCAACCCCGGCGCGGTGCAGCGGGATGCGGAAGTGCGGCCGGACAGCATGGACCGGGCGCTGCACTGGGGCGCAGCGGCGTTGATCTGCATCGTGACCGTGGGTGTGGTGTGGGTGCGGGACCGGCGCGGGATGGAGAGGAAGAGGACCGATGTGCTCTTCGCCAGTCTGCTGATGGTGGCGATGGTGGCGATCTCACCGATGAGCCACCTGCACTTCTTCGCGCTCGCCGTGCCGCTGATCGCGGTGCTCCTGGTCCAGGCGAAAGAGCGCGGCGGGCCGACGTGGATGTTCTGGGCGGCAGCCGGCGTGTACTTCGTGGCGAACCTGCTGCCGCACGCCGTGCCGATGCTGAAGTACCTAGGTCTGGCGGGCGCGGCAAACCTGGCCCTGTGGGGCGCTGGTGTACGGGAGGCGCTGCGGAAGCCGACCGTGGTTGCCGGCTGACTCTACCGCCGGAACGGCATATCCACGTGGAAGGGCCGGTTGGACGGCCAGCTCTGGAGCACCGTCTCACCGACGCGGAAGTTGATGAGGTCCACCCCGTTGTTCACGACGAACAGGAGGGTGAGTTCCTTGTCCGGCGTGTTGCGGGTGACGCGCGGGGCCTCGCCGAAGTTCTTGAGCGGTGTGCTCTGGGTGTAGCGGATTTCGATCTTGCTCGTGTCGCGGTAGATGTACCCGATGGCCTGGTAGGTCGTGCCGTTGGTGTCCTCAACGAGGGGGATCGCGTTCACATCCGCCGACTCCATCGCCTTGACGAACTCTTCGCTGCGCTGCGAGGGAGTCACGATGATCTTGACCAGGGCCGTGTCCTGGTTGACCGAGAACCGGTCGATGCGCAGGGCCTTCTCCAAGCCGGCGGTGTTGCCGCCACGCTTGATCTTGGATGTTCCATCCTGGATCGACCAGCCCTTGCCGTCGTCCACGACCGTCAGGCTCCCGCCCTCGGTGCCCTTCTGCACCGTGAAACCGATGGAGTTGGACACGGTAACGGGATTGGCAATCGGGCCGGAGACAACGTTGGTGTCCTGCACGGGCTTGCCGTCGGGCCCGAGGATCGGGCCGACGCCGCCCATGTTCGGGAAGTCGCCGTCTTCAATCTGCGTGTCGCGTTCAGAGGTGGTCGCGTAGGCCTTGAAGGGCTTTTCAAAGCCACCCTCGGGCATCAAGCGGACGCCTTTGACATAGAGCGCGAGGGGCTTGAACCCCGCGGGGATCGCGAACTCGAACGCGAACGTCGGCTCGGACTCGGCGCCGACGCTCGAAAAGTACATGTTGTCGCTGTCGTAGCGGAAGCGGGCGTAGGCCACGCGCGTCGCGCTGTCCGTCCGGCTCACCACGGCGATCGGGTGCAGGGCCCGCGTCTCCGGGTTCTCATCGTCGTCGGTCGCCGCGATCACCAGTCGCACCTGCGAGTTGCCGATGAAGAACGAGCCGGTCTTCTCGCGTGCCGCGGCCTTGAACTTGCAGGTAAATCCCGCGAGGTAGTGGTTGCCCGAAATCTCGTCGCCGTTGAGGTCGCTGATTTTCTGGGCGTTGTCCGACCACTTGTCGGAAAGCAGGGAGCGGATCGGGGCGCCCTGGGTTGTATTGCCGACGGTGTACCACGAGAGCAGGCTGACATCGCGCCGCGCGACGGCGTTGCGGCTCTTGCCTTCGAACGTCAGGCGGAGTTCGCCGGGATAGGTGGCCAGGTCCGGGTACCACTTGGCGAGCGGTTCGCTCGAGCGGAACGTCGTGAGCGAGAGCTGGGAGTACATCCCGGCGACGATCCGGTCCACCCACGGGACCATGGAGTCCTTGCTCTTTTCGATGCTGCCGCGCCCGACACCGCCGGTGTAACTGGCGGCCTGGTAGCCGAGGAAGTCCGGATCGGTGCGGAGCATGCCGGTGGAGAGAACCAGGATGCCCGCGGAGATGACGCCGGAGATGACGCCACAGACGCCGCCGCCGACATAGTCCGCGACCTTTTCGCACTGGGCGTTGGCGGGGAGGATCTTGTCGATGACGCCGCGGAGAATGGCGAGGCTGATCGCAAAGGGGAGGGCGAGCGAGAGGCCCATGGCGGCGCCGGAGATCCACGACATGCCGCCGCGCTCGGGGGCTTTTTCACGCAGGATCTCGGCGAGCAGCTCCCAGACGCCAAAGGCGATGGCGCCGGCGGCGATGACGCAGACCATGTGAATCAGCGAGGAGAAGAAGCCGCGGGTGCACCAGATGTAGGCGGTGGCGCCGACGACGGCGAGGGTGAAGACGATCATCCACATGACTGAATCTCCGAGAACGGGCCGTCGCTGCGGCCCGGCATAACTCTTACCGTGGGATCAGGCTTTGGGTGCGGGTTGCTTGGTCGGGGCAGCGGGTTTGGCCGCGGCAGGGGGCGTTCCCGGTGCAGCGGGTTTGGCGGCGGGCTTTGCCTCAGGCTTTTGTTCCATGGTGACCCGCGAGAGTTCTTCGACGCTCGTGGTCCCATCGAAGGCCTTCTTGAGGGCCGACTGCTGGATCGTGGGAAGGCCCTTCTTGCGGAACTCGGCCCGGAGACCGTTGAGGTTGCCGGCCTTGATGAGCTCGCGTTCGGCCTTGTCGATGCGGAAGACTTCGAAGATGCCGTCCTGGCCGACGTAGCCGATCCCGCTGCACACGGGGCAGACCTCGGGCTTGTTCTTGATCAGGACCTGACCGCCCTTCTTGAAGAGCTGGCGCGGCTTGTCAGACGGCACGCCCAGTTTCTTGAGCATGTCGGGAGAAGCCTGGTAGGGCTGGCGGCAGTTGACGCACAGCTTGCGGATGAGCTTCTGGGCGAGCACGCCGTGGAGCGCCTTGGAGGCGAGTTCCGGGTCGCCGACGGCCTTCATCCAGATGAGGATTGCCGCGAGGGCGTTGTCGCACTTGAGCGAGACGTACACGCGGGTGCGCTCGTGGTCGGCCTTGGCGACTTCCTTGGCGGTCTGGTCGTCGGGGAGTTCGGCGATGCCCACGACCTGCGGGTCGCGCCGGAGGATCGAGCGGGTGAACGTGCTGAACTCGGGTCCTTCGCCGGCGGATTCGAACACGTTCTGCCGGATGCCTTCGAGGGAGACCTGGGTCTCGAGTTCGACGGTCTGCACGTTGGTGGTGTAGGCGTCGTGCATTCGGGTGACGCTGTAGAGCGTGGTCGTTCGGCCCATGTCCGGCGGGGCGGCGAGGAGAACAACGCCGCGCCCGTCGTCGATGATGGCCTTGAGTTCGGCCATCTGCGGCTCGAGCAAGCCCAGTTCCGCGACTTTCTTGTTGACGGCCTTGGCGGGGTCGAAGAGCATGCTCATGCGCATGCCGCCCTGCGTGCCGCTGGTGGTGACGCGGAGAATGTGCTTGTCCACGCCGCGTTCGATGGTGACGTCGGCGGTGAGCTTGCGGCGGCGGTCCTGGATGTCGAGCTTTCCGGCGGTTTTCCAGAAGTCCATGACCTTGATCGCGTTGGGGCCGGGAACGGTCTGGCCGGGCTGGCGGACGCCGTCGACGAGGTAGGAGACGGCGTAGTTGGTGTCCTTGCCGGTGGGGCCGATATCGGCCTGCGAAGCGCGGACCTCGAGCGCCTTGGTGACGACGGCTTCGCTCGCGACGCGCACCTCGAACTCGGGCGTTTCGGCCAGGGGCGCGGCGAGCGTGGACTTGTCCGGGGCGCGGATGACGAGTTCGACCTTGCCCTGCTTCTTGGCCTCGGCCTTGGCCGCCCGGGCTTCGCCGAGCTTGGCCATGTTCAGCTTGACGTGGAACTCTTCGGGGACGCGGTCGTCCTTGTTGGCGACCACGGCGTACGCGACAAGATCGCCGACGAGGATCACGATCATCACGGCCAGGCCGATCCAGAACGCGGCCTCTCCCTTGACCGGAATCGCGAGCGCGGCGATGACGGCCACGACGCCGATCGAAAGGTGGATCGCGTTCCACTTGCCGCGACCGAGATGGAAGCGGAACGCGTGCTTGTCATAGATGCGGGAGATGATCCAGAGCCAGCCGACGAGCGGGGCGAGGAGGATCAAGGGCTTCCAGAACGAGACGAGGAACAGGCCCTCGCCGAGGGTTAGTTGATTCATGTCATTTCCCACCGAACTGCGAACCCAGACAGATCCCAGCCGCCGGCTTGACGGCTGGTTCCACTTCCCATTGGCTACATGGTACTACGTCCGGGAGCCGCGTGCGATGGTTCCCGAATTGGGGCAAAGACGGGCCCGGGAGGGTCCCGCCATTGGGATCGAGTGGGGCCCCAGAAGGGGTTCAGGGCACTCCAGGAGAGGGGTGCGCGATCGAGTTGCGGCCTTGGTTGGCCCGGCCTGGGAAAGGGTTGTGAGATCGCGATGGCAGGACGCGGCGGCTTACTTGCCCCATTCCTCGGCCGTCGCAACGACGTCGTCGGTGATCTTTTCCAGCGCCTTCCGAAGGATGGCGTTGGTCATCGCCCGGTTTTCGCAGCAGATGCCCACCATCAGGGCCCCCTTTTCGGTGATGTAGAACTGCGTGGGCTGGATCTTGGCGTTGCGACGGAGCAGCCGGCCGGCCTTCTCATCGCTTGGCGCTTCGCCCAGACGGGCCGTCAGCCAGATGTAGTTTCCGCTCGGAGAAACTTCCGAGCCGACGGGGACGTTGAGCTGTGCCTTGGTGAGCTTGACCTCCCACTTGGTTTCCGTCAGCTCCTTGGGCTCGTAGCCGAGCTCCCCGAGCGACTTCTTCAGTTGCGGCGCATCCCAGCGGCCGTCCTCATGGGCGAGCGGCGCCGGTCCCGCCAGCAGGGCGCCGCAGGACACGAGAGCCAGGGTTGCGAGCAGTTGAATCCTCATGTGGTCTACTCCTTGATGCCGGGTCCTGACGCCGACGCGAGAACTCCTATCGCGACGCCGTCGGGAGCTATGGCCCCCGGGCCGTCTATGGCGGTGCCGCGGTGGTGAGCTGTTCCGCGATCTCCGGGAACACCGTCATCGTCAAGATGCCGTGCCGCAACCAGAAAAAGACGGGTTTCAACGCAGCAGCGGGAGTCGGGCCCGCCGTAAACAGGGGAACACGGCCACCAGTGGCCACCCGAGCCGTGATCGCCCGTCGTGTCCGGCGTGAATCGAACCTCGGGGCTCTTACCGGCGTCCGCCGAGCTTCTTGAGCCGCATGTTGAGCTCGTCGACGTTCGGGCTGGCCTCGAGGGCCACGCGGACGTGGATGAACTCCTTCTCCACCAGCTCGACCAGCGACTGGTTGAAGTCGATGTTGCCCGCCTGCACGGCCTCGATGCTCTTGAGGTACTCGCGGAGTTCGCCTTCGCGGCTTTCCAGGATGTACTTCTGCACGATGGTGTTGCCGATGAGGATCTCGAGCGCGGGGATGCGGTGGATCTTCTCGTGCAGCGTCGGCAGCAGCTTCTGGTACACGAACGCCCGCATCTGGTACGCCAGGATCTTGCGGACCTGGTCCACTTCCTCGGACTCGAAGAGGCCGTAGATTCGGCTGAACGTCTGGGTCGCGGACGAGGCGTGGATGGTCCCGTACACCAGGTGGCCTGTCTCGGCGGCGTGCAGGGCGGCCTCGAACGTTTCCTTGTCGCGCATTTCGCCGACGAGCACGACGTCCGGGTTTTCGCGGACCAGGGCGCGAAGCGCGATCTTGAAGTCCAGGCAGTCGATGCCGATCTCGCGCTGGTTGATCGTGGCTTTCTTGTCGGTGAGCAGATACTCGATCGGGTCCTCGATGGTGACGATGTGGATCGCCTTGCGTTCGTTCACGTAGTCGAGCATGGCGGCGATCGTGGTCGTCTTGCCCGAGCCGGTCACGCCCGAGAGCAGCACGATGCCGTTGGGCTGCATCGCCACTTCTTCCATGATCGGCGGCAGGTGCAACTCTTCGAACCGGCGGATCTTGCTGCTGATGCGGCGGGCGGCCATCGAGAGCTTGCCGCGGGCCTGGAAGAGATTCACGCGGTACCGGGTGCCCTCGTCGTAGTCGTACGCGAAGTCGGCCGAGCCGAACTTGTGCAGGTCCGCCCACTGCTCCTCGTTCAGGATGTGCTTGGCGATGGAGATGAACTCTTCCGTGCTCACCGGCTCGGTATCGAGGGGTTTCAACGAGCCGCGGATACGGAGCTTGGGGGCCTGGCCCGACTTCATGATGAGGTCGGAGGCCTCCAGCTTGATGGAGGCCTTGAGGAACGACCCGAATCGTGTCGCGTGCGGATCGTGCTTCTTGTCGGGATCGAGGCTGACGTGGCCGACGTGCGTGGAGTCGGTGTGGGCTTCGGTGACGGTCATGTTCGCGGCTCCGTTGGGGCCCCCGCTCTCTTTGGCGGGTCCACCTTGCGTTCGTAGATCGTGGAGCACAGCGTATCCTCCGGCGGCCAAAGCCGCTAGACAAAGCCCTCCGCGAGGGTTTCTCCCTTCGCGGCCTGGAACCGATAACACATCCAAAGCCGTTGGATGCCCCCGCTGCCTTGGTGGCGGTGGCACGCCGCCGCCATCAGGCGCGATGTGCCGTCGATCGCTATTCGCCGGCGCGAGTCGGGAAGTTCCGACTACTTCAGGGTGAAGGCGGAGGTGTCCACCAGGCCGTGGGGCCGAACGTAGGGGGAATACACCGTTTCCGCGGCGCGGGCCGCACGCGCCAGCATCGCCGCATCATCCTCCCGGGCGTAGACCTGGTTGGCGCCGATCCAGAGCACCGGGCGGTACCCGCAGGACCTGAGGTGGTTTGTGACCGTTGCATCGTCACCCATGGTCAGATCCTCGATGACCAGAACGCGGGGTCGAAAGCGGTTGAGATTGAAGCCCCTGAGGACGTCGAGTTCTGCGCCTTCGACATCGATGGACGCGAAGTCCACGCGGTCAAATCCGCCCCGGGCAAGAGCGTCATCCATCGTGATGAGATCAACTTCGACGCGCCGCGTCTTCGCGCCCGCGTGCTCGAGGACCTTGACATGCTCGGTCTGCATGCCCTCGTGCTCGCGGTAGCCACTGAGCTGGTGCTCCTGCTCCACCGGGACGATGAACGTGGTCTTGCCCGTGCTTCCGGCAGAGCCCAGCGCCGCGTGGATCACGAATGAACCCGGCCGGCACCCGCGGCACTCCTCACAGCGTTCCGGGATGGCCTCAACCAGCAGGCCTGTCCACCCCAGCGCTTCAAAAACCCAGGTCACACTGTTGCGCCGCCCGTCGAGGGCCCCCACTTCGATGTAAACGCCGGACGCCTGGCCACGGAAGAGGTCGTAGAGAAGCGTGTCCTCGCCCCATTCCGAACGAAACTGGAGCGGAAGGCGAGGTGTGAACCCGCGCGCCATGCAGTCGGCCGCGGCGATGTGGTCGTAGAGCTGCTTCTGAAGGCGCAGGTGGTTCTCAGGACCGATCAGGAGCGACCGCTTGGCGCGCCGGCGGAGGCGGGCGAGGCGTTTGGAAAGTGCGAACACGGCCGCCGCGAGCGCGATGATGGCGAGGGTGAGAAGGATGAGAAGGGCGTCCCGCATGACGCGCCGAGCGTAGCGGAAAAGAAACGAGCCCGGCGTTGGGCCGGGCTCGTGAAGTTGCAAAGAGACAGCTTCGTCAGTTCAGCGCCAACGGCTCCTGCCCCGGTTCGGCCGGGATCGCTCCCGCCGCTCCCGGCACGCCCTCGGCGGGCGGGATCTCGACCAGGGGACGGGTCCCCAGGAAGTTGGCCTCGAGCTGGATCCGGATCTTTTCCATCGCCTTGTTCTGAATCTGGCGGACGCGTTCCTTGGTGACGCCGATGATCTGGCCGACCTGCTCCAGGGTCATGGGCTTCTCACCCTCGGCCGCTTCGAGGCCGAAGCGGTGCTCGATCACGGTGCGCTCCACGTCGGTGAGATCGGCCCGGTTGTCCAGGACGATCCGCTTGACCTCGTCGGCCGCATCCCGCTCGAACGTCGACCGCTTGGTCTCGAGGAAGTTCGACCGCTCGAGCTTGGGGTCAAAGTCCGTTGGGAACCGCTGGCGGTACTTGCTCAGCTTCATGCCCTGACGGCTGAACGCCTTGAGGATGGCGCGGCAGGCGTAGGTGCTGAACTTGTACCCGCGGCCGGCATCAAACTTGTCGACAGCGCGGAGCAGGGCCATGTTGCCCTCGCTGACCAGATCGGCGAAGTCCACCTCGCTCATGCGGGTGCGCTTGGCCATGGCCAGAACGAGGGCCAGGTTCGTCTCCGCGATCTGCTCGCGGATGACATCGGCGATGCGGTACCACTTGAGGACTTCTTCCGCCTGCTCGGCCGTGGGCTGCTTGCTCGGCGTCGCCCAGGCTTCCATCTGGATCTTGTAGATCCGGTAGCGGGCGTAGTTGAACTGGTGGAAGAGAACCTTCTCTTCAGCGCCGGTGAGGATGACCTGCTGCGCGCTCTTGACCGTGCGGCCCTTGGAGCTGGACAGGTCGTCCATGACGGGGTGATACCACGAGGTGTCCGGCTTCTGGATATCCGGGGCCTCGTCGTAGATCTTCTTGTCGGCGCCCTTCTCGTAGAACGCCGGGCTGTCGATGAAGTCCTGCTCCCCGCTCATGATCTGGTTGAGGAGCTTCTCATCATCGACGCTCAGCGAGCGGCGAGAAACCTTGGGCTCGGTCTTCGCGGCCCCGGCCTTGTTCGGCGTTGCCTTGACGGCCGGGGACGCACTGACCCCTACCCGGTGGCGGCGGCGCACCTGGTCAAGCGGACTGGGGGTTGTGCGATGCACTCGGCTCATGATCCATTCCTTTGCTGTCCGGGTCCGGTGCGCTCGCACCGGTCTTTTCCCCATACAGCTCCATCCACCGTTCCCGCCACGAACGCCCGCATCTCTCGATTCGGGCGCATCTTCAAGTAGTACGCGAAACGACCCAGTTTGTTTCGCCCTCTTAGAGCGATTCTAACTGAATATGCCCCGACGCCACCAGACTGGGCGGCATCCCTTCCCGCGCCGGTCACCATTGCCCGCCATCCTGGCCTTCCCGATTGACCGCCCCACAGGCCAGGGGTAGGCTCCTACCGCGTTCCCACACGGTTCTCGGGCCCGCATTGGCGCTTCCAGCCGCCGTTACGGGTCACCAGCATACTCGGTTTTCTGACGTTCGCAAGTTGAAAGTCCCTAACTAGGGTCTATTCCGTTTGGTTATTGGACGGGCATTGCGCAAGATGCGATCCCCCACCTAGAGGAGTCCCCCATGCCCATGTCACTCCCTGCGCTTCCCTACGCCTTTGACGCTCTCGAGCCCCACATCGATTCCCAGACGATGCAGATCCATCATGGCAAACACCATCAGGCGTACATCACCAACGCCAACAAGGCTTTGGAAGGAACCAAGTGGGCCGAGGTCGATGCCACCGATCTGATCAAGCGTCTCGCCGAGCTCCCCGACGACAAGCGCGGCCCGGTCCGCAACAACGCGGGCGGGCACGTCAATCACGCGATGTTCTGGACGCTCATGGCCCCGGCGGGCAAGGGCGGGGGGGGCGAGCCCACCGGCGCCCTGGCCGACGCCATCAAGAAGACCTGGGGCGACTTCGCGAAGTTCAAGGACGAGTTCCAGAAGGCCGGCGTTGGCCGTTTCGGTTCGGGCTGGGCCTGGCTGTGCAAGCACGCGGACGGATCACTCGCGATCTGCTCGACCGCGAACCAGGACAACCCGCTCATGGGCAAGGACATCACCGGGTGCGCCGGCACGCCGATCCTCGGCGTCGATGTGTGGGAGCACGCGTACTACCTCAAGTACAAGAACGTCCGGGCGGACTACCTCGCCGCGTGGTGGAACGTGGTGAACTGGGGGAAGGTCGCGGAAAACTTCAAGCGGTGACACGTCCGCAGGTCCACCGGGCCTCAGCGCCGCACGTGGACGACGAAGGTGCAACGGCGGCGCTGTGGAATGTGGCCATGTCGGTCCCCCGCGGCAACTCTCGGCGAACCAAGACGCTCCTGCTGGCGTTTGTCATCAGCCCGCTGGCCGTCCTGACCGTGCTGTGCATTCTCATCGCGCGTTCGCTCGAGCACGGGCGGGAGATGAACGAACCGCCCATCGGCGCCGGGGCCGGGAAGACGGGGATGAGCAACGAGTTCATGGGCATCGGCAAAGAGCATCCAGCGCCGAAGTAGTGCGTATCGAACTGGGCGAGAGGATTCATGCGGATCCCGGTGTCCAAGATCTATCGCGCGTTTCCCGAACTCGATCAGTTCACCGATAGCGAGTGCGAGATGTACGTGGAGCGGGCACGATCCCGCCGCCTGCAATCAGGCTCTCTCATGGCCTTTGGCGCGGCGGGGGCGGGCATCGCAACCCTGGTGGTAATGGGGTTCATCACGCTGACCGTGGTGATCCCGCTCGGCCGCGGGCTGGGGATGCGCGGCAGCGTTGAGCACGACATGGAATGGGGAGCGCTCGCCGTCGGCGTGCACATCGTCGCGGCGTTTATGGTCGGGTACATGGTCCGCGATGCGTGGCTCCGCAAAGCGATCCGCGGGTGCATCGATGCGGCCCGATGCCCTTCGTGCGACTACTCGCTGCTGGGGCTGCCCGTGGTGCACGGAGCGGTCAAGTGCCCGGAGTGCGGATCGGCCCTCGATCTCGCCGCGTCGGGGCTGATGCCGGAGGACATGCTGTCCCGGATGCCGTCAGCGCCACCGACGACTCGCGACGGCTAGTTCCCGAAGAGGTTCTTCTCGCCGAACATGCCCGCGGCCTCAAAGTGGGCGATCGCTTCATCGACCGTCTTGAAGATCTTCGTCGCCGTCTCGGTGATGAACGGGCTGGGGCTCTTCTTGGGCTTCCACACGACGTACACCTCCTTGGTGTGCTCGAACGCGTGGTGGAGTTCGCGCTCGACGCCGGAGGAGAGGCCGGGGACGCCGCCGGGAAGCTCGGGGATCAGGCTCACGATCATGTCGGACTGATCGATGAGCTTGAAGTCGCGCATGTAGATCTGGCCGTCGATATCGCCCGCGATGTCGAGAACCTCGCGGACGCGTACGCGGATGGGTTCTCCCACCGCCCGCGAGCCCGCGAAACTGTGCGGAGCAACTTCGAGGAACTCCTTGCCGTCGCGGGCCGCGACGATCGCCCTTTCCAGCAGCAGCTTCTCGTCGACATCACCGGGATCAAAGGTGATGAAGTGCTCGGCGAGCTTGGCGCGGAAGTGGTCGATCTCGGCCAGGACGTCGGGCATGTCCACGACGTGGCTCATGGGGAAGCTGGGGTAGACCTTTTTCATGTCCGGGCGGCAGATGAGTCGGAAGAGGGTCTTGCGGGTGTCGGTGTGCCGGCCGCGGGAGAGGATGGCGAAACGCGACCCCGGGATGGCCTGGCTCAGGAGTTCCGTCGCGAGGATCTCCTCTTCGCGCCAGACCATGCAGTCCTTGAGCGTGGCGTCGATGACGTGGTCCTGGTGGAGGCGGTGGTGGACCGTCTCGATGTTGTCCACCAGGCAAATGCACAGGTCGGGCTGGAGGAGTCGGATCTGATCAAAGTCGAAGGCGGAGAAGAGGCCGTGGCGCCAGCGGAACGTCGCGTGCGTGTTGACGATCAGGTGTTTCTGGCCGCGGGATTCGGAAATGATGTCCTTGATAGCCGCGCGGCGGAGGGAGTTGAGGCGGGAGAGCGGGAGGTCAAGGATCTTGCCGGGGCGGACGTCGGGAGCCTCGCGGTACATGAGGTCGCCGACGTTGTACACCGAGAGCGTCTCGCCCTGGCCCCCCGCGAAGTCCTGAACGGCCTGGAGGTACGGCTTCTTGTCCATCCCGACCTGACCTGTGACGATCGCGCGCATGGGTATCTCCGGGGGCGAGTATATGAGCGGTGGTGAATCGTCCGGACCACGCGCGCCGTAGTATTTGGCTCAACGACTATTCAGGAGCCCGCCATGAAGTTCGCCCTCGCATTCGCCGTTTTCACCGCCGTGGTGATGTTCGCCTCGTCCGCACTGGCCGAGATCAAGGTCGAGGTGGTCGACTACAAGCACGGAGACACGGCGCTCAAGGGCTTCCTGGCCTACGACACTGCGGCGACCGGCAAGCGGCCGGGCGTCCTGGTCGTCCACGAATGGTGGGGCTGCAACGACTACGCCAGGAGTCGGGCGAAGCAGCTCGCGGAGATGGGGTACATCGCGTTCGCGTGCGACATGTACGGCGAGGGTGCGACCACCACCGATCCCGCGAAGGCGGGCGAGATGGCGGGGAAGGCCCGGGCGGACAAGAAGCTGTGGCGCGAGCGGGCCGCCGCGGGACTGAAAGTGCTCACGGACAATCCGAGCGTCGACGCTTCAAAGCTCGCAGCGATCGGGTATTGCTTCGGCGGGACGACGTGCCTGCAGCTCGCGTGCGGCGGGGCGGACCTCAAAGCGGTGGTGAGCTTCCACGGCAGCCTGTTCACGCCGTCACCTGAAGAAGCGGCGGCCGTGAAGGGGAAGGTGCTCATCTGCAACGGCGCGGCGGACGCGTTCATCCAGGCGGCGGACCGCGACGGGCTCGTCAAGGCATTCGAGGCGGCGAAGGTGGACTACGTGTTCGCCGACTACGCCGGCGCGGTACACGCGTTCACCAACCCGGACGCGGGCAAGGCGGGGATGAAGGGTGTGGCGTACGACGAGAAGGCGGACAAGCGGTCCTGGGCGCACATGAAGTTGATGTTTGATGAGGCTTTCAAGAAGTGAGACTCATCACGGGCATCCGCCCGCGAACGAGTTCAGGAAACACTGGAAGTCGTTGGCCGAGAGCACGGGCGGCGTCGTGGATCCGTCGCAGTTCACGTACGGATCGGCCGCGGCCCAGCGGTTGATGAAACACTGGAAGTCGTTCGCCGTGAGCCTGGGCGAGCCCGTGGAAGCATCGCAGTTGGCATAGCACGACGTTGTGTAGATCGCGGTAAACGCGCCGCCACCGGCGGGGCTCACGAACGGAAACGATACACCCTGGCCGCCGGACCAAGCCCGGAACTGGTACATCTGGCCGCCGAGCATGAACGTGGGCTGAGCGCTAAGTTCGTGCTCGAAGCCGACGAGGCTCTCGTAGAGCGAAGGCGTGGCGAGAGCGCGGCCGTCGAGGAACACGGGGATGCCCGCCGGCGCTGTGTCGAAGCGGAGTTCCGAGATCCGCGGCACAAGATCGCGTGATGTTGTGGTAGTGATGCCGTCTGAATCGCGCACGGTCAGATCGATCCGGTAGTGCGTGTGCTCCGGGTCGTGGCCGGACGATGGAACCACGAAGCTTCCGCCTTGAACTCCCGTGAGCGACCCCATGAACGGGTGCGTGTGATTGAGGTGTACAAGCACGAAGGACCATGTGAAGGCCGACGGAGGCATGGTCCCATCCTCGGCGTCGGTGGCTGTTCCCGCAAACATGATCGTGTCGCCGGCGCTGTACTCAACGCCCTGCGCGGGAAGCGTGATCGTCGGGACCGGCGCGTGGCCGACGGTGATGGCGATGGGATTCGACGTGATCGGGTCGAGCCCGTCCGACGCGGTGAGTGTGGCGTGGAAGACGCCGCGGGTTGGGTAGGAGTGCTGCGGAGATGGAATCGTCGAGTTCTGGCCGTCGCCAAAGTTCCAGAGAAATGTCAGCGGCTGTGGGCCAGCGTCCGGGTCAATCGTGCCCGCGCTGTCGAACTGAACGCTGAGCGGCGCATCGCCCTGCCGCGGGGCCGCGTTGGCCACGACAACCGGGGGCTGGTTGCCGCCGGTGGTCGCGCTGATCTTGTACACGCCCGCGAGAGTGGACGGGTTGTCCTGGATGACGGCGTAGTAGAGCGCCCCGTCCTGCCCGAGCTTGAGATCGACGATGAGCTTGGCGGCTGGACTGGAGTCGAACGGAAGATCATCGGTGACTTCACCGTTGGCATCGAAGGCGAGCCGGCGGATCCAGCCGTTGACGTGGTCGGCGTAGTAGAGCTGGTTGCGGTACGCGGGCGGGAATGCCGTGCCTCGATACACAGGGCCGCAGATCACCGCGCCTTCAAACGTCGGCGAGAGCAGCGGGTCGCCGTGGGCGTAGCTCCAGGCGGGTTCGTGGAAGTTGGCGCACGACCCGATGCTGCACAGTGGCCCCTCCATGAACGGCCATCCGAAGTTGGCCGCGGCGTGGCCGTGGTCGATCTCTTCGTGGGCGCTCCCGCCGACATCGCCGATCCAGAGCGAGCCGGTGAGCTGGTCGATGGAGAAGCGGAACGGATTGCGCAGTCCATAGGCAAAGATCTGCGGCTGCGCGCCCGGCGTGGTGACAAAGGGATTGTCGGGTGGGACCGAGCCGTCGGCGGCGAGGCGGAGAATCTTCCCGTGCTGGTTGACGAGAGTCTGCGCGTTGGCGGGTGTGTCGTACTGGTCGCCCGTGGCGATGTAGAGGTTGCCGTCGGGTCCGAAGTTGATCGCGCCGCCCTGGTGCGAAGCGCCCGGGCACAGGCCGGGGTTCTGCCAGATCACGGTTCGCGAGGCGGGGTTCACGGCGTTGTTCGCGAGCGTGTAGCGGGCCACGAGGTTGTAGGGCCCGGGGCCGGTGTAGAGCACGTAGAAGAAGCCGTTCTTGTCAAACGCGGGGTCGATGCACAGGCCGAGGACGCCGTGCTCATCGGTGGTGACGACGTCGGGGATGATGTGCAGGAGGATCGGGGCCTGGCCTTCGCGAACCAGGGAGATGTAGCCAAAGAGCGCCGAGGCGAGCACGCGTCCGTCGGGCAGGGGCGCGATCGCGGAAACGCCCCCGTTGTTTATCCAGACGGCGGTGCGGGTGAAGCCCTGAGGCAGGTCGGCGCGGGCCGTCCCCGCGATGGCGGCGATGCACGCGGGAATGGCGCGACGATATCGCACGGAACCAGTTTCGCCGGCGGCAGAGCACCTGTCAATGAAAACCCGAGCGGTTCCGAGAGCCTAGACCTCGTCGGGCTCGCGCTTGCGCTCGATGACGGGCATGCGGGTCAGAACCTTGTCGATCAGGCCGTACTCGAGCATTTCCTTCTCGTCGAGCCACTTGTTGCGGTCGCAGTCGGCCGCGATGCGGTCGCGGGTCTGGCCGGTCTGGGTCGAGTAGATTTCGTAGAGCCGGTCGCGGATGCGGAGCATCTCGCGGGCCTCGATTTCGAGGTCCGTCGCCTGGCCCTCGAGCACGCCGCCGATGAGCGGCTGGTGCATGAGGTTGCGGCTGTTGGCCAGCGAGAAGCGTTTGCCCTTGGCGCCGCTGGTGGCGATGAGGCTGCCCATGCTCGCCGCCTGCCCGATGATGTACGTGCAGATGTCGGGCTGGATGAAGTTCATGGTGTCGATCATCGCCAGGCCGGCCGAGACGCTCCCGCCCGGGCTGTTGACGTACAGGTGCACATCGCTCTTGGCGTCCTCGTTGGCGAGGAACAGGAGCTGCGCGATGACCAGGTTGGCGACGTCATCATCCACGGGCCCGCCGAGGAAAATGATGCGGTCCTTGAGCAGGCGCGAGTAGATGTCGAACGCGCGCTCGCCGCGCCCGGACTTTTCGATCACGATGGGTACGAGATGGCCGGACATGGTTGCCTTTCTCACTTCTTCAACGGTTCGCTCAGCACTTCGTCAACCAACCCGTAGCGCTTGGCCTGCTCGGCGTCAAAGTACTTGTCGCGCTCGGCGTCGCGCTTCACCTGCTCGACGCTCTGGCCGGTGTGGTCGGCCACGATGCGGTTGAGTTCATCCTTCGCCTTGATGATCTGCTCGGCCTGGATGCGGATGTCCTCGGCCTGGCCCCCCACGCCGCCAAAGGGCTGGTGGATCATCACCTTGGCGTGCGGCAGGATGTACCGCTTGCCCTTGGCGCCCGACGCCAGCAGAACCGCGGCCCCGCTGTAGGCACGACCGATGCAATACGTGCTCACGGCCGACGACAAGAAGCGCATCGTGTCGTAGATCGCGAGCGTGTCGTCCACAGCGCCGCCGGGGGAGTTGATGTACAGACTGATGTCGCTGCCGCGCTTCTGATTCTCGAGGTAGAGCATCTGCATCATGACGCGAGCGGCGGAGGCGTGGTTGATCTCGCCGATCAGGAAGACGATGCGGTTCTCGAGCAACAGCTCGTCGATGGTCATTTCGCGGGTGCGCTGATAGGTGACGCTGGCCATGCTCATCTCGGGTTTCTCCCGGCCGTTATTCGGTATCTGCCAGGGTATGGTCGCCTCGCAGACCTCCGATTGATCCGAGTCATCGGGTCGATCGGTGGTCGGGATAAGTGCGGCAACCGGGGTGCCAAAGGGCGGAACATCACGGTGAGGCCGGCTCGGCCGCGGTTGCGCGTTGCGGCGACGTAGTCCGGGGCAGGAGGCCGATGAACAGGCACAGGACTCCACCGGCCATCAGCCAGGGCCTGATCGTGTCAGAACCGGTCCACCGCTCGAGAATCGAGTCCACGTTCTGCCGTTCCGGCAGACTGGCCGCCGCGGGTTCCAGCGCCCCGAACACCGAGGCGTTGGCCCCGCCGATCATCTGCAGTTCCTGTGACTCAATGAGCAGCGACCGACCCTTCGGGATCTGGTTGAGCTGGCTGGCGGCCAGGGCCATCACCAGGCTCGGCTCTTCGCGCTTGAGGGCATCGAAGTAATCCTCGTAACTCCTGAGCCGCAAGGACTTGTGATCCTCGATAGCCAGGGCACGGTCGCGCTGAAGGCGGACCTCGGCAAGTTCGTTCATGGCAGGGATGAGGACCAGCGCAGCCAAGAGCGCGATGCCCGCAATGACATACAGCCACCCTGGGTCCAGGAGGGCAATGGGCGCGCGATCGCCGTTGGCCGGGTTCGACTCCACGGGTCGAATATCGGCCCGAGACCTGTCCCGGAAACTACTTCTTTGGGTCGGCCAGCAGTTTGACCGCCGCCGCGGCCACTTCGGCGAGCTCGGTGTGCCGGAGCGGCCTGACGGGGTCGTTGGCGATCAGCACCAGGATGAACCACTTGCCATCGGCGCGTTGAAGGACCCAGACCATGGACAGGACACCCGGCTCGGACCCGGACTTGATCCCTGCAGACATCCACGCCGGGGAGCCTGACTCGGTAAGGGCGTCGCTGAGCCGGAGAGCGTTCGCCAGGGGCTCCATGCCCTTGCCGCGCGAGGCACGCACCAGGGCAAAGACCAGGCGGGACACGTCGTCGGCCGTGGCGAACCAGCCGATTCGGTCTACTTCATAGGGCAGCCGCCAGTTGGCGACGACCGAGAGGCTGGGTGCCGAGCGGTCCGAAGCGCTCCCCGGCAGCAGGAGGGACCGCTTGTCGCTCTCGTTGGCGCCGGCAAAGCGGGCGGGGAGCGAGCGGTCCGATCCCAGCTTGATGCGGAAGTACTCCATGGTCGAAAGAAACGGCTTGTTGCGGCCGGGGTCGGCGTTGCAGCGGCTCATGAACTCTTCGACGTGGTCGCGCCCGGCTTCGCGGAGGAGGTGGTCAAACGCGGAGGTGTCTCCCCACCCGTTCCAGCCGCCGCCGCCAAGCATCAGCGACAGGTATTGCGACATCGGGAACTCGGTCTCCTCGGGCTCGAGTTGGAGCCGTCCGCCCATGAGGCTCTTGAAGTCGTCGGAGACCTTGATGGGCTGGTCCCAGCGTGCCCGGCCGGATGCAACCGTCTCCGCCAGTGTTCCGGCGATGTAGAACGTGGAAAGGCCGCCGATCGAGAGCATCGCGTCCGACCGGTGCTGGTGGATCGGCCGGGCCGCGGCGTCGGTGACTTCGTACGCCGCGAGCGCGGCGCGCGGTGCGAGTTCGTCAAGCCTCGCGTCGACGGCCGTCCACCCGGAGAGATTGCCGGGCCGGTAATCCAGAAGCGAGGCGAGGGTGAGCGAGTTGATCTTGCCGAACTTGTCGGTGGAGAGCTGGACCCGTGAATAGCGATTGGTGGCCCGCCCGCGGACGATGGCGGAGATCGTCCCAAGAGAGGCGGTCTCCAGCGCGTGGACATCGGCCGGTCCGTCGCAGAACTCGTCACGGCGCCACTGCGAGATCACGGCACGGAGGTCGTTCGGCGGCGTCTTGCGGAGAAAGGTCTCGGAGCAGTTGTCATCAAACCGGCGGATGTCCGCACCGTTGAACGCCGTCATGAGCCAGCCGAGCTGTTTGCCCGACGGCGTCGTCGGGATCGTGACCTGCCCCGCCGGAGACTGCTCCGCGAAGCGATCAGGAGGGGGCGGAGGCGTATTCCGACGGCCGAGGATGCGGAGGCCGCCGCGCGACGGCGTGGCTCGCCCGGTCTCGCCCGCGCGGGTTTCGAGCGAGTACCGCGAACGGGACTCGGGGTCGTACGTGCCGACACACCCGGCGCACACAAGAGCGGCGAGGCAGACGAGGCGAACCAAAACGGTCGGCATCGGGAATCCCTGGCGGCCCTGCGGGCCGGCGGTGCGTGCGGTCGGCGCCCCGGCAAGGGGCGGCGCATCTGCGCGGGACCGGAGCATAGTCCCTTCGCGTTCTCCGCCGCAACGGGCATCTACACTTGGCGGCACATGCGACGGCGAGTAGTCATCTCTGGGATCGGGACGGTGAGCGGGCTCGGGGTGGGGATCGGCCCGTTGTGGGAGGGTCTCTGTGCGGGAAGGTCGGCCCTGCGACCGATCGCCGCGTTCGACGCGTCCGGCCTTCGGGCGCGCCTCGGGGCCGAGGCGGTCGACTTTGCCGGCGCCAAGGACTTCGTTCCCAAGTCCTACCGCAAGGCCGTCAAGGTGATGGCACGCGACACCGAGCTGGCCGTCGCCGCGGCCAAACTGGCGATCGACGATGCGAAACTGACCACCAAGGGGACGCTGCCGGAGGGCTCGACCGATCGCCCGACGTACCCGGTCGAACGCGTGGGATGCCAGATCGGCGCCGGGCTGATCGCGGCGGAGACGGACGAGCTGAGCATGGCGCTTGCGACGGCGAGAACGGGCGATTCGGCCCGGCCGTCGGTGGACATGAAGGCGTGGGGCGCGGGCCCCGGCGGCGCGGGGGCCATGAACAACCTGCCGCCGCTCTGGATGCTCAAGTATCTCCCCAACATGCTCGCGTGCCACGTCACGATCATCCACGGGGCCGAAGGGCCCTCGAACACCATCACGTGTGCCGAGGCGAGCGGGCTGCTCTCGATCGGGGAATCGGCCCGTGTCATCGAGCGCGGCGGCGCGGATGTGTGCTTCAGCGGCGGGGCGGAATCCAAGGTCAACCTGATGGGCCTCATGCGGATGCAGCTCGCCGGGCGACTCGCGAACACCGGCGACGCCGACAGCGGCGCCGCCATCGTGCGACCCTTCGATGAGCTCTCGCCGGGGACGCTCATGGGCGAGGGCGCGGGGATCCTGATGCTCGAAGACGGCGACGCCGCGGCGGCGAGGTCCGTTCGGCCCTACGCCGAGGTCGCGGGCTTTGGGGCGTCACACTCAGATGCGCTGGAGTTCCTGCGCGGCCTGCCCAGGCCCGACTTTGCATCGAAAGATGAGGGCATCCAGTTTGCGATCGAGAACGCGCTCGAAGATGCCGGCATCGGGCCGGAGGCGGTCGACGCCATCGTCCCGCACGCGACCGGCGTGCCCTACCACGATGCGAGGGAGCTCGGCGCGCTCCGGGCCGTGTTTGGTCCAAGGCTCATGCGGTTCCCGATGGTGACCTTGACGCCGATGCTCGGGGATTGTGCCGCCGCCCAGGGGGGGCTTGCCGCGGCGGTCGGGGCGCTGTGCCTGCGGAATCAACGGCTGCCGGCGCGGGTTCACTCCGGTCGGCCGCACGCGGATGTCCAGGCCGGGGCGACCCCGGGCGGGGAGGCGGCCTTGCGCCATATCCTCGTGCTCACCAGTTCGCTGGGCGGCCAGAACGCCGCCCTGATCCTCCGGGCAGCGAGCCCGACGGGATGAACGAACGCCACCGTGTGGCCCGGGCATGAGCCCGGTCCCTACAACACCTTCCAGGGAGACTCATCATGAACGACCGCGACTACGACCGGAACTACAACCGCCGTCCTACCCACGCTTCGCACCAGGGCCACAACGATCGGCGCGACGACCGCCGGGATGACCGGGGCGGCGGGCGTGGCGAGCGTCGCGGCACGCCGCTCTCCGAGCTTGATCCCGCGCTGACCGAGGTCAGCCGCAAGGTCATCGGCTGCGCCATCGAAGTCCACATGGAGCTCGGGCCCGGGTATGAGGAGTCGGTCTACACCAAGGCGCTCCAGATGGAGCTCGACCGCGAGGGCGTGAAGTACCAGGGCTCGCACCCCTTTGATGTCTACTTCGACGAGAAGGTCGTCGGCCGGACCGTGGCGGACCTGTGGGTCGGCGACCGGTTCATTGTCGAGATCATGGCCCGCCCCGGCGAGATCGGGTCGTACGAGCGGTCGGCGCTCCGCGCCCAGCTCCGCGCGGCGGACGTCGAACTCGGCCTGATCATCAACTTCGGCGAGCGCCGCCTCAAGGACGGGCTCGTCCGCGTGCTCAACCCCGACAAGCTCAACGAGCTCAAGGGTGAGACCGGCGACGATGAGTACGAGGATGAAGGCGCCGAGGGCGGCGAGGGCGCCAAGAGCGAACACCAGGCCTGATGCCGCGGAACGGCTATGGGCCAGATTCTCTTTGCAGTCCTGGTTCTGTACGTTCTCTTGAGAGTTGCGTTCATCGTCCGGTACGGCAAGCACGGCAAGGTCCGGGGTCGAAAGTAGCCCCGTGGGAGGCCAGGTGAAGCGTCGCGTCGTCATCACGGGCATGGGCTGGGTCACGCCGCTGGGTCACGATGTGCCCTCGGTGTGGGCGCGACTGATGCGCGGCGAGAACGGCATCGGGGCCATCACCCGCTTTGACGCCTCGACGTGGACGACGAACTTCGCCGCTGAAGTCCGGGACTTCAAGCTCCAGAGTGTGCTGCCGGGCGCGGACGCCCACGCGCCGGCGGGGCCTTCCACGCACTTCGCCCTGGGTGCCGCCGCACAGGCGTGGAAACAGGCGGGGCTGGACAGGCCCGGAGCCATCAAGCCCCGGCGCGTCGGCATCTATGTCGGCGCGGGAGAGGGATCGCTGGACTACGGCCCGTTCAACGCGACCAACCTGCTCGGGTGGAACGCCGAGTCCAAAAGTGTGGACGGCGCGGCGTGGGCCAGGGCCGGTGCCGCTCTCATGGACCGCCGACGCGAGCTGGAGCAGGAGCCCAACGCGGCGCTGACTCACCTGGCGCACGCCTTTGGCTGCCGAGGCCCTTCCAGCAACTGCATGACGGCGTGCGCCGCGAGCACGCAGGCCATCGGCGAAGCGTTCGAAACCATCCGGCGCGGCGACGCCGATGCGATGCTCACCGGCGGCACGCACTCGATGATCCACATGCTGGGTGTGACGGGGTTCATCCGCCTGACCGCGATGAGCAGCCGGCGCGAATCGGCCCAGACCGCCGCGCGTCCGTTCGACCGTACACGCGACGGGTTCGTGATGGGTGAGGGGTCGGGGATGCTCGTGCTCGAGAGCCTCGAGCATGCCCTGGCCCGCGGGGCGACACCCCTGGCCGAAGTAGCGGGCTATGGCTCAACGGCCGATGCTTTCCGTATCACGGATATCCAGCCCGAGGGTAAGGGTGCCGCGGCCGCGATGCTCCAGGCGCTCACCCAGGCGGGGATCAACCCGCGCGAGACCGACAGCGCGGATCGGCCGCCGGTGCACTACATCTCCGCCCACGGCACGGGCACGCAGGAAAACGACAAGATCGAGACGACTGCGGTGAAGGCGGTGTTCGGAAACCTTGCGCCGCGCGTGCCCTTCAGCAGCGTCAAGAGCATGTTCGGGCACCTCATCCAGGCGGCGGGCGCCGTGGAGCTGATCACCTGCATCCAGGCGATCCGCACCGGCTTCCTGCCCCCGACCATGAACCTGCACACGCCCGATCCCGAGTGCGACCTGGACTACATCCCCAACGCGGCGCGTGACGAGCGGTCCCGCGGCGTGGATGTGTGCCTCTCGAACAGTTTCGGCTTTGGCGGCCAGAACGACACCATCCTCGTCCGGCGATATGTGGGCTAGCGGTCCCGACATGAGCACGAAGACTCCATCCTCGGCCGCGGGCCTTTCGTCGGGAGACCTCCCGTTCGACCAGCGCTGGCGGAGCATTTCGAACTACCTGTCGGAGGTCTTCGCCAAGCCCGATCCCCAGCTCGCGACGCTGATGTCACGCGCGGTGGCGGAAGGGCTGCCGGATATCGCCGTGTCGCCCGAGACGGGCCGGCTGCTGTCGATGCTCGCCCGGATGGCGGGCGGGCAGGGCGGAGCGAGGATGATCGTCGAGGTGGGCACGCTCGCGGGCTATTCGGCCATCTGGCTCTCTCGCGGGCTCGCGCCCGGCGGCAAGATCGTGACGCTCGAGCTCAACCCCAAGCACGCCGACTTCGCGCAGCGCGAGTTCGCACGGGCCGGAATCTCGGCCCGGGTCCAGATCCGGCGCGGCCCCGCGATCGAGTCGCTCACCACCATGGCCAAGACCATGCCCCCGGCCTCGGTGGACATGGTGTTCATCGACTGCGTCAAGACCGAGTACCCGCAGTACTTCCAGATCGTCCGGCCCCTGATCCGCGCGGGCGGCCTTCTCGTCGCCGACAACATCGTCGGCTCATCCACCTGGCACATCGACGATGGCGCGGGCACCAGCCCTGAACGCGACGCCGTGGACGAGTTCAACCACGCCGTCGCGGCGGACCCGGCGTTTGAATCCGTCGGGATCCCGATCGGCAACGGCATCCTCATCGCGCGTCGACTGGCGACGTGACGTTCGTCATGGGCAGCCGGTGGCGAAGGCATTCAAGAAGCACTGAAAGTCGTTCGCCGTCAGCTGCGGCGTCATTGTCGACTGATCACAGTTGGCTCGGGGGTCCTGTGTGGCGTAGCGATTGATGAAGCACTGGAAGTCGTTGGCGGTGAGAACCGGCGAACTCGTCGAACCATCACAGTTCGGATAGCACAGTCGAATTCCGATGGCGTGTCCATCGCCGGCGTCCACCGCAAGGTACTTCCCGGGCGGCACGTTGAGTTGATTCGATTGATTCTGGCCCCATGCGACGACCGAACCATCGGCCCGCAACGCCAAAGCAAAATCACCACCCGCGGCGACAGCCACAAACGGGCCCGCGGGCACTTGCGCCAAGACTCCGTTTTGGCCAGAGCATCCCCAGTGGACAAGTGTGCCGTCTGGACGGATGGCGATGCCAAAGCAGGTTTCACTGGCGCTGACGGCAATGAACTGGCCGGATGGGACGGTCTGGATCGGAAACGCCTGAAAGCCCCACGCGGCAAGTGTTCCGTCAACTCGGCGGGCGACCAGCCATTGATTGCTCGCGGAGATATCCACAAACTTGCCGGGCGGCGGTGGGATCGTGTCTCCCAAACCCCACACCGCAATCGTTCCGTCGGTTCGGATTCCGGCACTCACGCCATAGCCTGCCGTAATCTTCCTGAACGTCCCGGACGGCGGCATGCATTCACCGAAGTCATTGAATCCCCAGCAGACAACTGTTCCGTCGGGTCGTAGAGATACGAAGTGGCCGTGAGCGCCCGCAACCTCAACGAGAGTTTCGCTCGTGGGCATCCACTGACAAAGTGTCGACTGCAACCCCCAGCACGCTGGAGTGCCGTTCGGCCGAAGAGCCACTGCGTCGACAAATCCAGCCGCCGCAAACTTGAACTGGCCGGTGGGGACTTGCCCGATCGACCCTCCCCAGGATACCAAGGTGCCGGATTGCGCCACCGCCTGCAGGCTCGCGCACGCGGCGGCACCAGCGCACAGAATGTTGCGGCCGAATACCATGGTGACACTCAATCGTAAGCGGCACTGTAGATCAGAACATTGTGTTTGCCCACGTTGTTCGCGCCGAGCTGAAGAACGTTCAAGGTTTGATATTGTACGGGCACAGTCACCGGCGCATAAGTGCCAGTGCACACACAATTCGTGGTGTTGCACTGCCCCCACGCCATCAACTGTCCGCTCACCGTTAATGCCAGGCCGTGCCGATAACCGCCGGAGACTTGGGAGATGTTCGTGCCGTAAATGAAATACCCGTCTGAGGGTGTGCCGACATAAGTCCCTACCGCGGCGCATTGGCAACCCCAGCCAACCAGCGTCCGGTTTCCGTCGGCAAGAATTCCGTAGGATACATTGTGGCCTGCGGCAACAGCCAAGAAGTGCTGTGTCGCGAGACTCAGCGGTACCACGCCAGGAGGGGGGCTCGTTGAACAGTAGTTGCTCGGGTAGTTCGTGCCTCCCCATGCCGAGATTGTTCCGTCCGACCGCAAAGCGATGGCGTGGTGCCCGCCGGCAGCAATCGCCGTAAACGTGCCCGGGCCGTGGATCGGCATACCCGAGATTACACCGTGAGCGTCATCGCCCCAGGCCCAAATCGTGCCATCATTTCGCAAAGCCATGCTAAACCATTCACCCGCGGCGATGGCCGTGTACACCGGGTTTTGACCTCCAAAGTATGGGTCGGTGATAACGGTTCCAAAGAAACCAAACTGCGAGTTGAATACCGAACACGTCCACGCCGCCAAGCGGCCATTGGAATGCAAAGCCAAGCCGTGATCCCACCCTGCCGCCACAGCCACGTATCCACCGTGCGGCGGAATGCAAGCTGTTTCGCCACAGGAGTTGGGATTGCAGTTTGTGCAAATGGCGCACCCTTCAGCGTTGGCGCCCCATCCGCGAATGTAGCCCCCTTGGCTCGTAACGCCAAGTGAAAACAGATGCCCACCCGCGACATACTTGAAGTTGACATTCGGCGCGCCGTTCCCCGGTGCCATCGGGTCTCCCCACCCCGTCACACTGCCAGATACTTGGGCGGCAGCGCCCTTGCAGAGTACGAGCGTCGCCAGCACGATCAGTATGCCACGCATGGTGGACCTCCCAAACCGATGTTCTCGGTCCTCATCCCCTGAGCTTCGGACCCTCAACTCAGTGCTGCGCGATGCCGCCACGCGAGGTGCTCATGGACTCACCCTAACAGGGGGGGGGCTTGTCAAGTCGCGACTTGCAAAATTGTGTTGGAAGAAACCGCCCGAGTTAGGCAGACTGGACTCAAAAACGTGGTCTAGCAGATGCCCAGTGTCCCACACCCACGGCTCACACTTGGTCTTGTTACGGCCCTCGCCGATCTTGCGACTATCCCACGGGTCAGGGGCAACCCGCCGCGAACCGCCCGTTAAAGCACACAAAGTCGCCGATGTTCAGCGCGGGCACGCTCGTGCTCCCGTCGCAGTTCGCATAGCTGGACACCTGCACGCTCTGGCTCTGGCCGATGCCCGCCGAAAACTGGTTGATGAAACAGAGAAAGTCGTTGGGCGTGAGCATCGGCGAAGTCGTCGAGCCGTCGCAGTTGGCGACGCAGCTCGGCGGGCGGATGTAGCGAAACCGAACTATCGCGGGCAGGCTCTGGGAGGCATCCCCCGTCGTTGTGTTCTGCCCTGTCGCGGCCATGCACTGCATCCCGGCGGAGGTGTTGGCCAGCGAGTCGATGTACAGCCGCGGCGTCTGCGCCGTCTGGTGCCCCGAGTGACGGATCGTGATCACCAGGTCACCCCCCGTGTACACAAAGGGCGAAAGCTGAAGTTCGAGCCCCCACGGATTCGCGCCCGGCGGCGCCACAAAGTTGCTGAACGATCCCGGCCCGATGGTGAGGGCCCCCTGCCGCACGCGGACCTGCGAACCCGCCACGACGTTCTCGGCGAAGACCGTGCTCATGCCGCCCACCGGTCGCGCGGCACGCGCCAGGTAGACCTCAAAGACCGGATAGGTCAGCGACGTCGTCGGCCATGAGCCAAGGGCGTTCACCGTTCCGAAGTTGGAAGCGCGAAGCGTGATCTGCGTGATCGACGATCCGATCGGGATGGACGCGAGGTTCGCCGCGGCGATTGTCTGCTGGTGCGTGCGGGCCGATTCTCGAGTGAGCGTGTCAGACGGGTACACCGCGCCGCTGAGCGCCTCGTACGCGATCGGAACGACGAGCGGCTGAGCGGAAGCGGAGAACGCCGCGCCGGCAAGGGCGAGCAGGAAGACGGTTTTCATGGTGGTCGGCCTCGTTGGCGGCGGCGGCGGTGCGCCACCCCATCGGGGCTTATCGACCGGGCGGAGACCTCGGTTGAGGCCCCGCCGCGGCGGTCAGGCCGCTATCGTGACCGGCCATGAGTATCCCCACCCCCCCATCTTCTCAGGGCGGCTCGGCCGCGACGACCTCGCCCGTCCCCAATCACGTCAAGGAGACGCTGATCTCGGTGATCATCGCGTTCGTCCTGGCGTTCGTCTTCCGGCAGTTCGTGATCGAAGCGTTCATCATTCCCACGGGCTCGATGGCGCCAACGCTCATGGGGGCCCACATCCGGATCACTTCTCCCAACACGGGCTATTCATGGTCCGTCGGGCCGCAGTACAACTTCCCCCCGCCCGCGCCGGGCATGAACGGATCTCCCAAGCCAATCCAGCGCGGCGACCGCGGCGAGCCCGTCATCACCCACGACCCGATGACCGGCGTCGACGCCGCGGGCCAGGAGCAGGTCCGGCACAACCTCGCGACACGGTCCGGCGACCGCATCCTCGTCTTCAAGTACCTCTACTCGATCTACGACCCCAAGCGCTTCGACGTCGTGGTGTTCAAGGCGCCGCACGACCCCAAGACCAACTACATCAAGAGACTCACCGGTCTGCCCGGCGAAGAAGTCGCGATCGTCGACGGCGACATCTTCACGCGCCAGCCAACCCCGCCGAGCGTGCCCGGCGAGGATTCATGGGTGCTGCCCGGCTGGAAGATCCAGCGCAAGGGCGAACGGGCGCAGCGGGCGGTGTGGCAGGATGTGTTCTCGAGCGAGTACCAGCCCCTGGACCCCAAGACCCTCGGCCGCAGCGGCCACCCATTCAAGAGCCCGTGGATCGGCGGGCAGGGATGGAAGATCGATGGCCAGCAAACCTACGAGTACATCGATCGCGGTCTGACAAGCCTGGAATGGGACTCGCGCACATGGATGATCGGAGACTTCTACCCCTACAACGAACCCCCCTTCGTTACCAACCAACTGATCTTCCCCGTCTCCGACCTCATGCTCTCGTGCGGCGTTGAACCGACCGAAGGTCCCGTCACCATCGCCGCCGTCATCCGCACGCGCGGCCACGATTTCCGGGTCGAAATACAGGGCACGGCCGTCACGCTCAAGATGGGGCCCGTCGGCGCGGCACAACCCGACGGTCGCAGGGCCAGCGCGTCCAACTGGACGACCATCGGTTCGGGCACACTTCGCAAAGCCCTCGACAAGGGCCGCGTCACGAACCTGGAAGTCTGGCACGTGGACCAGACCCTGCAGGTGTGGATCGAAGGCCAGCGCGTGGCGCTGGGCGAATACGACTGGACACCCGCACAGCGAGTGGAGTTCACCACCGGCAAGACCACGGCGGACCTGGTCAAGCTGCTGGCCACGCGGAGCGACAACCCTCTCTCGCGCCCCGACCAATACCCCACGCCCGAGCTGCGCTGGGAGTTCAGCGGTCCCGTCCGGCTTCACCGCGTGGGTGTCAAGCGGGATATCCACTACCAGGCCGGACGCTGGAGCGGAACACCCTCCCGCGCGACACACCCCACGACAACCATGCACCTGGGGCCCGATCACTTCTTCGTCTGCGGCGACAACAGCCCGCAGAGCCTCGACGCCCGCCTCTGGCCCGAGCCCGACCCCTGGGTCGCCAAGGACATCGATGCGACCCCCGGCGTCGTGCCGCGCAAGCTGATGATCGGCAAGGCGTTCTTCGTCTACTTCCCGTCGATGATCCGCGGCGAGTCGTCGGGCCTTCCGGTGCCGGACTTCGGCCGCCTCCGGTGGATCTTCTAGAGCGGCTTGCCGAGCGTGGCGCGCTTCGCGACCAGGAACTTCGCGTGGTTGTCGAGATGCTCGACGTACAGCTGCACCAGGTCGAGCAGCTTCACCTTGCCGCTCTGGTTGTGGACGCCGGTGCGTGAGAACGCCGCCTCGGGCAGCCCCCGCAGGATCTGGACCATCAGCTCACGATTGAGCCGGAAGCACTCGCACGCCGCCGTGATGTCCATCCGTTCGTAGCCGAGATTCCTGGCAAACGCCGTCTCGTCGTACCCGATCAGCAGCGGGTTGTCTTCGGCGATGATCCGCTTCATGCGGTGCGCGGCGATCAGGTCGCTGTCCAGGACATGGTGCACGAGCTGCTGGATGGACCACGTGCCGGGCACCGGAAAGGACGTGAGTTCCGCATGGCTCAGGCCGCGGACCCAGGCGGCGGGAGTGGTGGCGCCGGCGGCGAAGCGATCGATGGCGGTTGAGATGGACATGCCGAACCATACGGGCCGCGCACGCGGAACGCGTCCCGCCGCGGCGCCGCGTCCTATCAACACAATCTATCAAACACGTAACCTCCATCGATTCGCTTCATGCCGATACCGGGGTACCGTTGCTCATCCCTGGAGATTCCCATGGCCCCGAACTCGCCCTCGCCGTACAACGCCCGCACCACCCTCAAGACCGCCCACGGCACCTACACCTACTTCGATCTCAACGCCCTGAAGCGGGCCAGGATCGGCCACCTCGACAAGCTCCCCTTCTCGATCAAGGTCCTGCTGGAGGCGATGCTCCGCAATCTCGATGGGTTCATCGTGACGCAGGACGATGTCGCGGGGCTGGCGAACTGGAACGCCAAGGCCCCGGTGAAGGAAGAAATCCCGTTCATGCCGGGACGTGTGGTACTCCAGGACTTCACGGGTGTCCCGTGCGTGGTGGACTTGGCCGCGATGCGGGACGCGATGAAGAAGGTGGGCGGCGACCCCAACCTGATCAACCCGCTCGTGAAGTGCGACCTTGTCATCGACCACTCGGTGCAAGTGGATGCCTTCGGATCGGGGACAGCGCTCACCATCAACGCGCAACGCGAGTTTGAACGCAACAACGAGCGCTACGAGTTCCTCAAGTGGGGCCAGCAGAGCCTGAACAACTTCACGTGCGTCCCCCCGGCGACGGGCATCGTGCACCAGGTGAATCTGGAATACCTGGCGAAGGGCGTACTGTCGAAGAGTGTGGGCGGCGAGACCGTTGTCTACCCCGACTCCTGCGTCGGCACCGACTCGCACACGACCATGATCAACGGACTCGGCGTCGTCGGCTGGGGCGTGGGCGGGATCGAGGCCGAGGCGGTGATGCTCGGCCAGCCCATTTACATGCTCACGCCCGAAGTCGTCGGATTTCGCCTGAAGGGCAAGCTGCCCGAGGGAACCACGGCCACGGACCTGGTTCTCACCGTCACGCAGATGCTCCGCAAGAAGGGTGTCGTGGACAAGTTCGTCGAGTTCTTCGGCGAGGGCATGGCTTCGATGTCCGTCCCCGACCGCGCCACCATCGCCAACATGGCGCCCGAATATGGCGCGACGATGGGCTTCTTCCCCGTCGATTCCGTCACGATCGACTATCTGCGCTTCACCGGCCGCGATGAGGCCACCGTCGCACTCGTCGAGGCGTACTGCAAGGCCCAGGGCCTCTTCTGGCAGAAGGGAATGCCCGAGGCGGAGTTCACCGACATTCTCGAACTCGATCTGGGCACCGTGCAGCCCTCCCTCGCCGGACCCAAGCGTCCTCAGGACCGCGTTTCTCTCAAGGATGTCAAAGCCTCGTGGCACAAGGAACTCGTGGACAGTTTCGGGAAGAAGATCCCGGCCGAGTCCGTCAACCTCGCCCGCTGGGCGAATGAGGGCGGCGGAACCGCGGGCTCTCCGGTCAACCCGGCCGACAACGGAGCCGACAAGGGCTGCATCGGCGTGCCGGTGACCCGCAACGGCAAGACGTTTAACCTGCACCACGGCGATGTCGTCATCGCGGCGATCACTTCATGCACAAACACGAGCAATCCTGATGTCATGATCGCCGCGGGCCTCGTCGCGCGCAAGGCCCGCGCCTTGGGTTTGACCAGCAAACCCTGGGTCAAGACCTCTCTCGCTCCCGGCTCCAAGGTCGTCACCGAGTACTACAACAAGTCAGGCCTCACGGCGGACCTCGACGCCCTCGGCTTCAACACCGTCGGCTACGGCTGCACGACGTGCATCGGAAACTCCGGCCCGCTGCCCGACGAGATCGAAGCCACGATCAAGTCCGGCGATCTCGTCGTCGCCTCCGTCCTCTCCGGAAATCGCAACTTTGAGGGCCGCGTGCACCCGCAGGTGAAGGCGAACTACCTCGCCTCCCCCCCACTCTGCGTCGCCTACGCACTCGCGGGCTCGGTCAACATCGACCTCGCGACCGAACCCCTCGGCAAGTCCAAGGATGGCAAGCAGGTCTTCCTCAAGGACATCTGGCCGACGCACAAAGAAGTGCAGGATGTCAAGGCCATGGCCGTCACGCCCGAGCAGTTCCGCTCGCAGTACGCCAACGTCTTCACGGGCAACGAGACCTGGAACAAAGTCCCCGTGTCCAAGTCCGAACTCTACAAGTGGGACGCCAAGTCCACCTACATCCAGAACCCGCCCTACTTCGAAGGCATGTCCGCCACGCCCGGCAAGCCCGCGGCCATCCGCGGTGCCAGGTGCCTCGTTCACGTCGCCGACTCGGTTACCACCGACCACATCTCCCCCGCCGGCGACATCGCCGAAGCCTCACCCGCCGGCGACTACCTCAAGTCCCTCGGCGTCCCCAAGCGCGACTTCAACAGCTACGGCTCCCGCCGCGGCAACGACCGCGTCATGACCCGCGGCACATTCGCCAACGTCCGCGTGAAGAACAAGCTGGCCGTCGATCCCGCCACGAACAAAATCAAAGAAGGCGGTTGGACGAAGGACATGTCCGAGGTGGCCCGACGCTCCGCGGCGGGCGCAAGTCTGTCCTACATCTACGACGCGGCAATGAACTACAAGAAAGACGGCACGCCGCTGGTCGTGCTCGCCGGTAAGGACTACGGCATGGGCTCGAGCCGCGACTGGGCAGCCAAGGGCGCTCTGCTCCTCGGTGTTCGCGCCGTCATCTCAGAGAGCTTCGAGCGCATCCACCGTTCGAATCTGGTCGGCATGGGTGTGCTGCCGCTGTGCTTCAAGCCCGGCCAAACAGCCGAGTCGCTCGGCCTGTGCGGCACGGACACGTTCGACATCGACCTGCCGATGACCGCCGAAGGGCTTGTGGAGCCGCGGTGCGATGTCCCGGTCACCGCCACGATCACGCAGGGCGAGAAGAAGGGGCAGAGGATCAAGTTCACGGCCGTGTGCCGTATCGATACGCCGGTCGAAGCGGAGTACTACCGCAATGGAGGCGTGTTGCAGACGGTGTTGCGGCGGTTGCTGAATGAGAGCAAGAAGCCGGTGGGAGCCGGCCGCTCGTGACGCCGCGCCCCGACTGGACCGTCACCATCGAAGTCCCCGTCGTCTGGGCGGAGATGGACGCCTTCGGTCACGTCAACAACGCCGTCTACTTCCGCTACTTTGAGTCTTCGCGCATCGAGTACCTCCGGCAAGCCGGCTGGTTCGAACTGCCTACCGCACCCGGTGGCCGCGTCGGCGTCATCCTCCACTCCGTTCAAGCACGATTCCGCCGACCTGTCACATTTCCCGACACGCTCCTCGTCAGCTCTCGACTCATCGACATCAGCACCGATCGCTTCACGCTCGAGCACCAGGTCTGGAGCACAAAGCTCAACGAAGTCGCAGCCGAGGGCCAGGGGCTCATCGTGTCTTACGACTACCAGCGCCACGAGAAGACGCCGATTCCGGAGGCCGCGCGGCAGCGAATCCTCTCTCTCGAAGCATCCAAACGCGGCCCTCGCCCGTGACTTCTGCATCTCGACCCCCTGCCGAGATTCTGGTACGCTGTTCCCCCGCGAATCGAAAGGAAACCCATGTCCCTCCAACTCGGCGACGCCGCACCCGACTTCACCCAGAACTCCACCACTGGCCCCATCAAGTTCCATGAGTTTCTCGGCAACTCCTGGGGCGTCCTCTTCTCCCACCCCAAGGCGTTCACGCCCGTGTGCACCACCGAGCTCGGCATGGTCGCCAAGCTCAAGCCCGAGTTCGACAAGCGCAACGTCAAGGTCCTCGGCCTCTCCGTCGACCCGGTCGAAGATGACCACAAGTGGTCCGCCGACATCGCCGAGACCCAGGGCACCAAGCTCAACTTCCCGATCGTCAGCGACACCGACCGCAAGGTCGCCACGCTCTACGGCATGATCCACCCCAACGCCGGCGACACCATGACCGTCCGCTCGGTCTTCATCATCAGCCCCGACAAGAAGGTCAAGCTCACGATCACCTACCCGCCAAGCACCGGCCGCAACTTCGACGAGGTCTTGCGCGTCATCGACTCGCTCCAGCTCACCGCCAACCACAAGGTCGCCACGCCCGTGAACTGGAAGGACGGCCAGGAGTGCATCGTGCTCCCGTCGATCACCACCGACGATGCCAGGAAGATGTTCCCCAAGGGCGTCAAAGAGATCAAGCCGTACCTGCGCACGACGCCGCAGCCGAATCGCTGACTCGGGGTCCATCGTCCAATCGTGCCACTGGTCGCAGGCTTTGAGCGGCCAGTGGCGTGTAACACCGACGTGCCTGGCTCATCCCAGTACGATGTTCGCATGTCACTCCGCCGGATCGCTCTCGGCGCGCTGCTCGCGTTCGCACTCGGCCTCGTGTGCGACTTCGCGCTCGCCGCGTGGCTCGGCTGGCGAGCACCCGGCGTCGTGAACGGGGCAACGTTCACCGTCCCGGCCGGCGACTCGACACTCAACCTCCATTGGGAGCACGAGTTCGGGCGCCAGAGCGTCGAGTGCAATCGGCACGGCCCTCCGGTGTCAATCACCAGCGCCCGCGCCCACTACGCCGCGACTTATCCCGACGCTCACGATGGCAGCGGCTGGCTTGGGTTCCCCGAATCCGCAATCCGCCGCGCCGACATGATGATTCCTGGCTGGTCCGCCAGAGCGCTTTCGGGCTCGTCGGGATCGCTCCACGGTATCCAGGCCGTCGGCTTTCCGCTTCCCTCCTACTGCCGCGCGTATGAGACGTTCGCCCCGCGCCTGCCGAAGGTCGGTGACGGCACCCTCTTCCAGCACGCCACCGATCAACGTCGCGCCGTCCTGTGTATCCCCATCATCCGCGGCGTTGCCGTCAACGCGATTCTTTGGGCCGTGCTCTGGTCGCCTTTGGTTATCGGCGTGCCTCTCTGGCGTCGCCGATCCCGCCGGCGTCGCGGCCACTGCGTTCAGTGCGCCTACGACCTCCGCGGCGACTTTGCCCACGGTTGTCCCGAGTGCGGTTGGAACCGGCCATCCTCGAGCGCAACTCCTGCCGATGCGCTCGCGCCACACCCAAATCTCGCGTGACACGCCTCGGCCCTTTCGCTACACTCCCGCCCCATGTCGAGCCCCGTTCATCTCGCCGCCGCGGCTCCGACCAATCCCTTCCACATCTCACGCGCCTACCAGACCGCCGTGCCCGGCGCGATCCGCGGCATGAACGTCACGCCCGCCGAACGCCTCGCGGCCCCCGTCCAGCCCGGCCCGGTCAACCAGCTTACAAACCTCAGCGCCCGCCGCATCGTCGCGGGGATCGTCCCCGGCAAGGTGGACTTCTCCGGTTCAACGCCCGCGCCGGCGCCAACCGCTCTCCCGATGTACCGCCACCCCGCCGACAAGAACGCGGCCGCGACCGCCGTCAACGCCGGCAAGGTCATCGACATCGAAGGCTAAGCAAAACCCCCGGGGCCCCCGCCTTCGCGAGAGCCTTCCGCACCTTGAATCGGCGCGCCGATTCCTTCAAACGCCCTGTCCACCGCGACCGCCCGCGTGCGCACACCGACGGCCCGCCACCGCCGCCCGCGCTGCGTTCGATCTCAAACCAAAGCGAAAAAGAAGTCTGGCCGGGCCACACGATTCGCTCGCCGCCCCCGCCACCCTGTGCGCCAAAACCCCGTCCCCGCTCCCCGCCATCAAGGTGCGCAAAACCCCATCTCACATCTTGAGCATCTTCTTTTTCACCGGCCCGGCTGTTCGCGCTTCGCCGCCAGGTCCTGCAGGTGCTTCTTCGCCTCGCCCACCAGGTAGAACGACCCCGTGATCACGATCAGGTCGTCCCGACCCGCGCCCTTGACCGCCAGGCTCAGGGCATCCGGCAGGTTCTTGGCCACCTGCGACATCTTGTGCCCCACCTCCGCGTACTTGCGGTGCAGCTCGCGCGGGTCCATCGCCCGCCCGTTGCCCGCCGCGCGCGTGAAGATGATCTTGTCCGCACCCATCGCGATCTTCTGGAGCATGGACTTGACGTCCTTGTCCGCCGCGCACCCGAAGATCGCGATCATCGAGTCGTACTTGATATGGGCGCCGATCGCTTTGACCAGAGTCCCGATCGAGTCCGGCGTGTGAGCCCCGTCGAGCAGGATCCGTGGGCTCTGCCACGCGACTTCCATGCGGCCGTGGTTGGGCGTTCTCGCCAGGCCCTCCGCCACTTTGCGCTCCGGCGTCTCAAAGCCCCGGGCCCGCAGCTTGTCCACGATGGCCAGCGCCAGCCCGCAGTTCTGCGCCTGGTGCTCACCCTTCAGAGGCACGGGCAAGTGCTCAAAGTTCGATCGCGGCGTGGTGAGCACGACGCGGGCATGCGGCCCAAGCTCCGGCGTGGCTTCGAATCGGAACGAGAAGTCCACATCCGTTCCAAGTACTTCCAGCGGGGCGCCAACCCGGGCGGCGATGTCCTTGAACACCTGCATGACGCCCGGCGTCTGGGGAACCGTGATCGCGGGGACGCCGGCCTTGAAGATGCCGGCCTTCTCGGCCCCGATCTTCTCGACCGTGTCGCCCAGCAGCTGCGTGTGCTCGAGCTGGATCGCCGTGATCGCCGTGACCGCCGGCTCGATGCAGTTGGTCGCATCCAGCCGCCCGCCGAGGCCGACCTCGATGACCGCGACATCCACCGCCTGTTCGGCGAAGTGGCACAGCGCCATGGCCGTCATGATCTCGAAGAACGTCGGCTCGCCGTGCGCCTTCTTGACGCCCTGGCCCGCGAGCGCCACCTTCTGGCACAGCTTCGCGAAGCACGGGTACGAAATCAGTTCGCTGTTGATCCGGATGCGTTCGCGGATGTCCACCAGGTGTGGGCTGGTATACACACCGACCGCGTATCCGCACGAAGCCAGGCACGACACGGTCATCTCGACCGTGCTGCCCTTGCCCTTGCTCCCCGCGATGTGGACCGTCGTAATGCTCTTCTGCGGGTTGCCCAGCTCTTCCAGCAGCGCCCGCATGCGATCGAGCTTGAAGACCTCCGGATTGATCCGGCTGGGGCTCGTCCGCTCGACATTGACCCGCTCGTTCAGGTACCGCAGGGCCGTGGTGTAGGTATCGATCTCCGACGGTTTGACCGGCGGGACCTCGGGCGCGGCGGGAGCGGAGGGAACAGAAACCTCAACCGGTACCGAACGCGGCTCGACCTTCGACCGCGGGCCCTTCTTGGCCGCGGGAGGCGGGGCGCTGTTTGACTTGGGCATGGCGGGCCGATTGTAGCCAGACCTACGCCCGATCCAAGCACAATCTTCACACTCAGGAACGCGCGGCTACAGAAGCCCTTGTGACGTCAAGGCTTGCCGAATGGCGGTCATGGTCGCGGCGCTGGCATCCGACATGGGCAGCCGGAGCGAGCCCGAGTCTCGACCCAGGATACGGAGCGCCCCCTTGATCGGGATAGGGTTGGTCTCCAGGAACATCACGCGGCAGAAGTCGAACAGCTCCCGGTGAATCCGGAGCGCGCCCTCCCAATTGCCGCCGTTGAACGCGGCACACAGCGCGGCGATTCGGCCCGGCAGGATATTCGAAACGACCGACACCACTCCCACGCCGCCGATGGACGCAAACGGCAGCGTCATCGAGTCGTCCCCGCTGAGCAGCGCCAGGCTGGGGCACTTCATCGCGATCTCGCTTCCCGAATCGGTGGAGCCGGTGGCTTCCTTGACGGCCACGATCGCCGCGTGCTTGCTGAGGCGCTCGACCGTCGCCGTGGTCAACGCGACACCCGTCCGGCCCGGGATGTTGTAGAGCACGATGGGGAGTTTGGCGCCGCCCTTCTCCGCGGCTTCGGCGATGGCGGCGAAGTGGCGGTACAGACCTTCCTGAGTCGGCTTGTTGTAGTAAGGGTTGACGCTCAGCGTCGCGTCAGCCCCGGCGTGGCGCGCGATCTCCTGATTCTCCATCGCGTGCGCGGTGGAGTTGCTGCCTGTGCCGGCGATGACCAGCAGCTTGTGCTTGTGGCCGAGGTCCACTGCGCGCCTGATGAGTTCGGGGTATTCCTTGTCCGAAAGCGTCGGGGATTCGCCCGTCGTTCCGCAGACGACAATGCCTTTGACGCCTCCGGTGCCCTTCTCGCCCTTGGCCTGGAACTCGATCTGCGCGGCGAGACGGTCGTAATCAATCGCCTTGCCGTCGGCGGTGAACGGTGTGGTGATGGCCGTGAAGGCGCCGGTGAAACGGGGGTCTTTGAGGGAGGGCATGGGGGACTGTACGCGTGCGGCCGATCAGAGCCCCGTGCCACTCGTGATGCGGCCGATGAACAGGATGAGCCCGCTCTTGGCGTCGCGGATGAGGAAGATGAACGGTCGGTCGGCGCGAAACTGAGGGGTGAACGGGACCATCTCCTCCTCGCGAAAAGCGGCGGACGTCGGGCGCAGCATGACCGAGGTCGCCGCGGCGGCCTCGGTCCCTTTTTCATTGACCTCGACCCAGGCCTTGTGAAGGACCGCCCCGATGAAAAGCTGGTCTCCGGAATCGCGGCTGGCGGAAATCCCGGGGAACTCGGCCCCGTCGCCATGGGCCGGATCGGTGAACGCCTGCTTCATCCCCAGCCCGACGAGCACTGGTGACATGTCGGTGGTCGAGGTCAGCGTGAACCGCGGAACGGCTGTGTCCACGGTCCGCGAGTCCAGCTTGGAAAGCCATTCCTGGAGATGCTCCGGGGTCAGGAGATTCTCGATCGATGAAAGGCCGCCGGCGAGCCTCGGCGCGATGATGACCATCGAGAGTTCGCCGCCCTTGTACGCGATCGAGATCATCGAGAATCCATCGTCACCCGGATAGGTCGGTGGAGCCTTCGCGGCATCCTTGGGGATCTTTCGTGGTGTTTCGAAGAACGACCCATCGCCGTTGAACGCGGCGTACGGCGTGCCGCCGCGCCAATGGTCGTTCATCATCTTCATGCGGATGCGGGCGCCGTCGGCCGCGGTGAAGTCCTCTTCGGCGGTGGATTCCGCGCGGAACGGATTGGCCCACTGGCCCAGGAAGTAGACGGCATTGGTAATGACCAGGCGCGTGTCGGGATTGAGCGCACCCTTGGGGATGAGCTCCTTGATTCGGTGCTCGGTGTGATCCTCGACCCAGGTATTGATCCTGAGGCGGGAGAGTTCGGGTCGGCCCGCGAAGTCGACAACACTGACACCGCCGGCGCCGTAGAAGCGGTCCATCGAACTGGTGTAGTCCGCCTGAAGCTGAAAGCCCCGGGCCACCCACAGAGCGTTCGCGGTCCGGAGATCGAACCGGTCCACGGTCGGCAGCAGCGAGTTTAACTCGGCCGCGATCGACTCGGCTTTCGACTGCGCCGCGGAGGTTGCTTGCCAGTCGTTGTCGCGGCTGAGGCTCTCGGCCTTGGCGTTGGCGTCCTTGAGTTGTGCCTTGAGCTTGGCGATTCGCTCGCGTGTCGGCGCATCGGCGCTTCCCGCGGCGGCCCGGAACCGCTGCGAAAGCTCGGCATAGCCCCCGTGCACAGCGCTCACGCGGCGTGCGCCGGACGGGAGGCGCATCACGCGGGCCATCTCGGTCTCGGTTTCGTTGCGGGCGCCCTCGGCGGTCATCGTGAGTGCGATGGACATCGAGTACGGAGAGAGGAACAGGTTCTCACCCTGCTTGGCGCGCCCCACCGCGCGGTACAGATCCAGGCCAAAGCCGTTGTTGGCGGTGACGGCGGAAATGGCGGCCGGGCTGAGCTCGGGTGGTTCGGTTGTTGAAGCGGCGAGAGAAGCGTTGATTCCAACCGGCGCCAGCGCGACAGCGCATCCGACGATCGAAAAGGGCCTGATTCTCATCCACGTTCCCCTTGGCGCCCGGTGGGCGCACGATGAATGCCATGCCGTGCAAGACGCTCAGCCCGGTGAGCGGTTCCAGGTATTGAATCCCTCCGGCGCCACGCCGGGCTTGACGTAGATGCACATGCCGATGTCGTCGACATACGTGCCCGGGCCGAGCTTGAAGAACCGGCGCTGGCGCGTTTCAATCTTGAAACCAAGCCGGCGATAGAGCCGCTGGGCCCTGGTGTTGGTCGCGAAGCACCCGAGACTGACCTTTTCGATCGTGCGGTGGGCCGCGGCCCAATCCAGCAGCGCCTCGATCAGGGCCGTTCCGACGCCTCGACCCCGCCACGAGCCGAGATTGCCGATGCCGAAGGTGCCGTGGTGCTCGATGCGTGTGCGGTCCTCGCTGCGGAAGTGAATGGAGCCGACGATGTCGGAACCGGGCGAGCGCCCCAGTGAAGCGACCAGCCAGACATGTCCCCGGGCCCGGGTGGCCTTGGCAATTTTCTCGAGCGCCATCTTCCGGGTCCACGAGTCCCTGGCGCTGCTCACCTGATGCGGGCTGGAGACGACCAGGTCTTCTCGCAGCGCCATGACGCCCGCGGCGTCTCCGGGAGATGCGCACCGGATCCACATAGTGGTCCCGTCCGGCAGCGTCACGCGGCGTGGCTTGGTTCTCGCCATGACTCCAGATTAGCCCGCTTGGCGGTTGAGCACGATGAAGTCGGTCGTGTCCGGAGGTGTGCCGCCGGCGAGCTTGACGAGAATCGCGATCTGACCCCGGTGGTAGGTGGAGTGGTTGTAGACGTGGGTGAGGATGTCGCGCCGGCGGCTGGTGAACGGTCTGCCGTCGTTACTGTGGTAGCGAACTTCGGCGTCAAGGTCGGCGTCGGTCAGCGTGCCGAGGTACGAGGTCCAGAGTCCGTCGAGACGTTCGGCGTCGGTGGCGCATTCGTCGAGACTCCACGCCGGAAACATGACCCATGAGCGCTTCGCGACGTGACCGAGTCGGGAGAGCCACTCGTGGCGGGCGCCCTGAACATGGGCGAAGATGCCGCGGGCGCGATCGAAGAGTGTGGGGTCGCCGCCCGCGGCCGAGCGCAGGGCGGCGATGGACTGTGCGGAGGCCCAGGTCTCGTAGCGCTGGAGCGACTTGAAGTGCTCGATTCGATCCATGACGAACCCCCGAGAGGCTCAGCGACGGTGCGCCTTGACCAGCAGGTCTTTCATTTCCCTCACCGCCTGTTTCAGTCCGACGAACACCGCGCGAGAGACGATCGAGTGCCCGATGTGCAGTTCGCTGATCCCCGGGAGCGCGGCGATGCGGACGACGTTGAAGTAGTTCAGGGCGTGCCCGGCGTTGAATCGCATACCCGCTCCGGAGACCTGAGCCCCGCCCATGGCGACGGCCTCGAGCTCCGCGTTGAGCTTGGGCCGCAGCATGTCGCCGCCGCACTCGGCGAACGCACGGGCGTAGGTTCCGGTGTGGAGTTCGCACATCTGAAAGCCGGCGTGCCTGGCCGCTTCGATCTGCGGCGCGACCGGATCAATGAACGCGGAGACGGTGACGCCGCCGTCGCGCAGCCGCTTGACGATGTCCTTCATCCGGGCGGCCTGACCCTTGACGTCGAGGCCGCCTTCGGTGGTCACCTCCTGCCGACCCTCGGGCACAAGTGTCGCCATATGAACCTTGTGCCGAAGTGCGATGCCGACCATCTCATCCGTCGCGGCCATTTCCAGGTTCAGCTTGGCGCGAACGGTCTTGACGAGCAGGTCGAGGTCGCGGTCCTGAATGTGCCGCCGGTCCTCGCGCAGGTGGACGGTGATGATGTCCGCCCCGCCGAGTTCGGCCTCGTGGGCCGCGTGAACGGGGTCGGGCTCGCTCAGGGCCCCCGCTTCCGTGCCGCGATACCGTGCCTGGCGAAGGGTGGCGACGTGGTCGATGTTTACGCCCAGTTGGATCATTGAAGACTCTAGGATGGACGGGCCAAGGACCAGAGCGAACCGGGACGGAACAATCACGCGGCGTCACGATGCGAATCCTCATCCCCACCATCGGTTCCCACGGCGACATCCACCCCTACGTCGGCGTCGGGCAGGCACTGGCCCGGCGCGGGCACAGCGTGGCGCTCATGGCCCAGCCCTACTTCAAGCGCGTCGCCGAGGATGCGAAACTGGAGTTCATCCCCGTGGGCGAGTTCATGGACCTGCGCGACATCGCCCAGCGGCCGGAACTCATGGGCACGTTCAACGGGACCAAGCGGATACTGCAGGACCTGATCATCCCTGAGGCACCCAGGTTCTTTCACGCGCTCGAATCCGAGTTCGCCCGGCAGCGGCCCGACGCCGTCCTGGCCCACCACATCTGCTTTGGGTGCTCGTGGGCGTGCGAGAAGCACGGCGTGCCCTTCGCAACCGGGGCCCTCTCGCCGCTGGGGTGGCCCATGGTCGGGGACCCGGCGCACTACACGCCGTTGACCCGAAGGGACCCCTCGCCGCGGGCGATGAAGTGGTGGCTCAGGCTGGCGAAGTTCGGTTCGGCTCTGTCCTACGACCCCCCGCTCAACCGGATCCGAAAGGAGCTTGGCCTGCCCCCCGGGAAGCACTGGGTGCTCCAGGAGTTCAAGGCCGGGCACGCGAGCCTCGCCCTGTGGTCGACACACTTCCGTGGCCCGCTCGCGTCCGATCCCGGGCACGGCCGTATCTGCGGATTCGTCTGGTTCGACCGGCACCAGCAGCAGGAGCAGGCGACCGCCGACCTCGACCGGTTTCTCGATGCAGGGCCGCCGCCCATCATCTTCACGCTCGGGACCACGGCGGTGCATGTCGCCGGTCCGTTCTACGCGGCCGCCGCGGAGGCGTGCCGGAAACTCGGACGGCGCGGGATGCTGCTGACCGGGCACGCGGACTACGCGCCCGGGACTCTCCCGCCCGGTGTTGAAGCGTTTACGTATGCGCCGTATACGATGGTGCTGCCGCGGGGCGCCGCAACGGTGCACCACGGGGGGGTGGGAACGACGGCTCAATCGCTGCGGGCCGGACGACCGAGCGTGGTGGTTCCGTTCGCACACGACCAGTTCGACAACGCAGCGAGGCTTCGGCGTCTGGGCGTGTCCGCCACTCTGCCGCGCCGCAGGGTGAGCGGCGATGCGATGGCGACCGCGCTGGCGGGCGTGCTGGACGATCCCGAGGTCGCCCGGCGGGCCAAAGTCCTGGGCGAAGCCATCGCCCGTGATCGGGGGGACGAGGCCGCCGCGGGACACCTGGAGGCGGTGGCCCGGGGCGAGTTCAGGAGCAGCCCGCGGCGAAGCGGTTGATGAAACACTGGAAGTCGTTGGCGGTCAGCGCCGGGGTTCCCGTGGATGCATCGCAGTTGGCGTAATGCTCGTCGCCGCCGGCGAAGGCGTCGAGGAAGCACTGGAAGTCGTTGGCCGTGAGCAAGGGCGCGCCGGTCGAGCCGTCGCAGTTCGCGTAACAGCTGCAGTCGGGATAGATGAACACCGCCTGCGTCGTGGCGAGGCCCTGGGGGTCGGTCACGGTGAGACGGAACTCCCAGAAGTACGTCGCATCGCAACCCCCCGCGGGGACATCGACATCGGGCGCGCACGTGAAGATCGGCGGCTCCGCGTGCGTGTGCTCGTTGTGATGGAAAATCGGCTGCCACCGGCACGAGAGCTGGCCGGGATTCTCCGCGTCGGAGATGGTCGCACGAAGCTCGACGTGCAGATTCGGCCCGAGGTGGTAGATCGAGTTGTTCACCGGGCTGGTGATGGTCACCTGCGGCGGCGTGTTGTTGGGGTAGATCACCACGCTCGCCTGCGCCGTGGTGTTGAGGTCGTCGCTCACGGTGAGCGTCGCGGTGTAGGGCGCCGTCGGGGCGGGTGGCGCGAGCGGCGTGGCGAGGACGCGAAGCTCGCCGACACTGAAGAACTGCGTGAAACCGCCGGGCTGGCCCCGGATCCGGATGCCGTTGGCGACGACGGGATCAAAGCCGATCTTGTAGGTGTTGAAGTTCACGCCGTCGTGCCCGGCGTAGGCGGGGTCGAAGTGCAGGCCGGTCACGGGCGTCCACGTCGTGCCGGTGCGGTACTCGACATTGATCACGTCGAGCCAGCCGCCGTAGGGGCCGAACTCCATGCCCTCCTGGAAGATCAGCGAGCGGAGCTGGCGGTTGGACGCGAAGGTGTACCCGATCCAGTCGTCGCTGCCCTGGGCGCCGTTGTGGTTGGTGTCGTACTGCGTCTGCGGGTCGTTGCTGCCCACGACCGGGTAGATGCCGTCGCGGATGATCTGCGGGTTGGTGTTGCCCTCACCGGTCGGGTTGGGCGGGCTCAGCGAGAAGATCCGCGCCACGATCGTGCCCAGCGCGGTGATGTCCTCCACCGGCTGGTACAGGTGCGAGGGGTTGGCCAACGTCCGGCGCGGCGAGCCGTCGCCGAAGTCCCACAGGTACGTCAGCGGGTGGTTTTCAGGGTCGGAGGAGCCGGCGCTGGAGAAGTTCACCGTCAACGGTGTGGGGCCGAAGATCGGCGAGGCCGCCGCGGCGGCGACCGGCGGCAGGTTGGCGCTCCACGCGATGCGGCGCAGCGTCGAAAGGCCCGCATCGTCATAGGCCATGTAATACAGCGACTGGTCCACCGGGTTGACGGCCATGCTGACCACGCCGCCGACACGGTCGAAGGCGAACGGTCGGACTTGCGTCAACTGGTCCTGGGCGTTGAACACCAGGTTGATGATGTTCTTGCCGGTGTAATCGCCCATGAAGTACGTGCCGTGATATTGAGCGGGGAAGTTGGCGCCGGGCCCGCCGACGTACCAGGTGCCGCCGCTCCCGGCCGAACCGCCGAACTGGAAGCCGGGAATCGGAGACTGGGCGCTGGTGATGCTCACGGGTGTGAGCTGTCCGCCCTGCCACGTCGCCACGCGAACGGTGTTCCCGTGCCCCCACTCGAGCACCGGCGGCGTGAACGCGAACCGGGGGATGGTCGCGGGGATCTGCTGGTTGACGTTGCACGGGTTGGGCCACGAAGGTGTGCCCTGCGTCGCCGGGACGATGAGGTCCGTGAACTTCAGGAACTGCGGGCACGATCCGCCCGCCAGCGGATTTGGCGCATCGCGGTTCACCGGCGAGAGCAGCAGGTACGGGAAGTCCTGCTCGAAGCCTTCGTACACCGGCCACCCGTGGTTCTGCCCTGGCCCGGTCGCCACCGCGAGCTTCTCGTACTCATTCCAGCCCACGTCGAGGATGTACAACGAGCCGGGATCGCCCGCCGTCGGGAGCGGATTGCCCGTGCCGGGGCGCTCTGACACGCGGAACGGGTTGCGCAGCCCCAGCGTCCACACGCGCGAGCGCGCCGAGCGCGGTGCCGCGGCGTTGTAAAACGGATTGCTGGGCAGGCCGTTGCCGGTCGCGGGGTCGATGCGGATGACTTTGCCGCTGTGCGAGTTGACCAGCTGCGACCGGTACGCGCCGACGTTCTCCGTTGTGGTGATGATCCCTTCGGCGAGCGCGGTGTTGGAGCTGCCGGCCTGGTTGCCGCCCACCCCCACGCCGTTGTAGGTGTTCCCGTCGCCGCAGGAGGCCAGGAGCGTGCCGTCCTCGCCAAAGAGCAGGCTCCCCACCCCGTGCGAGTCGTGGCAGAGCGGGAACCCGGTGCTCATGGACTCGCCGACCAGGATCAGCCGCGAGGCCGCGTTCACGGTCCTGAAGCCCGTCGCCGAGTTGCACGTGTAGCGCGTGATGCGGCCGATCGTGTCGTGGAAGTCCGTGCTCGTGTTGGGGTTGTACGAACCCGTGCCGAAGAACTTCAGGTGGTGATAGTCCACGGCGTAGAGCAGGTAGATGTACCCGTTCTTGTAGAACTGCGGATCGATCGCGAAGCCGAGCAGGCCGTAGTCGCCCCAGTTTCCGACCTCTTCGGCAATGTCGATCAGCGGCTGCGCCGACTTGATGCCGTTCTCCACCAGCCAGACCCGGCCGGCCTTTTCCCAGACAAAGCCTCGCCCGTCCGAGGCGAACGTGACGCCAAGGGCCTGGTTCCAGTTCGACACGATCGCCTGATCGGCGAAGTTCGGGGGAAGGGGTTGGGCGCAGGCCAGGCCCGCCAGTGCCGCGACCACCGCCGCGGTCGTGCGACCGATGTGTTGAACTCTCACCTGCGTACCTCCATCGGCGCCACGAATCCCACCTTCGCCGGGGCGGAAGTGTAACCGGAACTGGCGAAATGGCGACGCAGAATTGATGGCAAAGTGGCCCGGATTGTCCCGCGCGGCCCTACGCTCCGGCGAGGGAATTCCATGCGTTACCGAAACGTCGGATCGACCGGAATCAAAGTGTCCGAGATCGGCTTTGGCTGCTGGACCATGGGCGGGCCCAACTGGTCCACCACCACTGGCGAGTCCATCGGGTGGGCCGACGTCAACCGCGACGACATCATCCGCGGCATCAAGGTCGGGCTCGATTCGGGTGTCAACCACTGGGACAACGCGGATGTCTATGGCAACGGCCGTGCAGAGCGGACGCTCGCCGATGCCTTCCGCTCGCTCGGCGTCAAACGCGACAGCCAGGTCATCGCTACCAAGGTTGGACACTTCAGAGGAACCGCCCCGTACGCCTACGAGCCAAGACACATCCGCAACCAGTGCGAGCAGTCGCTCAGGAACCTGCGGACCGACTACATCGACATTTATTACTTCCACCACGGGACGTACACCGGTCCCGGGTACGACGCGGCGGGGAACCTGATTCCCAACCACGACTACCTGCCCGAGGCCGCGGCGACGATGCACGCGCTTGTCAAAGAAGGCAAGGTCCGCGCCGTGGGCCAGAGCGCCTACACGGATGAGGACTTCGAGCGGGCGGTCCCGGTGCTCAAGCCCGATGTGCTGCAGAACAAGGCGAACCTGCGCTACGACCACTTCATCCGGCCGGGTTCGCGCTGCCAGGCCCTGATGCAGAAGCATGGATGCACGTTCGTTGCGTTCGGACCGCTGGACCAGGGCATCCTGCTCGACAAGTTTGATCCTGCCAACCCGCCGCGATTTGTCGAGGGCGACTACCGCACCGGCCGCAAGGACTTCAATCCCGGCACGCTGGGCGAGGTTCGGTCCCGGTTGGCGCAGGTACGCGAGCGGTTCAAGATTTCGGAGTCCGACTCAACCCCCGCGCTCTCGTCCATCGCCAGCCGATGGGTCCTGGCGCACGACCATGTCTGCTCCTCGATACCGGGTTTCCGCAACGAGCGACAGGCCCGGGCCAATCTGCAGGCCGCGACGGACGCTGCCATGGCGGGGGCGGATGTGCAGTGGCTGCGCTCACTCTTTGCCGCGGCCCGCTGAAACCTGGTTCTCCCCAGCCGCGTTCAGGGACGTTTCCCTGATGATATTAAGGATCAATCTATCCATTATTGCCCGATAGAGAACCCTCCGAGAAGTCGGGGATTCTGAAAGGAGCATCGATGGAACGCTTGATGTTGATCGCGGCCATGGCGGGAACGAGCATCGCATGCGGCGCGCCGCCGACCAATGACCTGTTTTCGGATGATCCGGTCGCCCACGGTGTGAGCCCCAAGGCGACCTTTGCTTTCTCGAAGGAACTGCTCCACGGCGATCCCAAGGTTGGCTGGGAAGGGTTCCTTTCCGGCCTTCGCGGCTTCGAACACTTCTACGAGCCCATCGGCAACCCGATTTACTTCGAATCGCCGTTCAACACGTCCGGCCTGCGATTCCTGTACCTGCACCACGAGTTTCCTGATGGCAGCCAGCTGCAGGGCGGAAGCCTGAACGTGTACGCCATGCAGGCCCGCATCGCGATCACCGAACGAATCGCCTTCATCGCGACCAAGGACGGCTATAGCGACCTCAACGCGAACGCGCTTCCCGAGGCGGACGGCTGGAACGACATCGCCGTGGGCGGCAAGTACGCGTTCTATGTCGACCGCGAGTCGGACCTTGTGGCGACGGCCGGCGCCCGCTGGCAGTGGTCCAACGGCGATCTGAACATCCTTCAGGGCGGCGTGCAGGAGCTCAGCCCGTTTGTCTCCATCGCCAAGGGTTGGGGCCAGTTCCATCTCATGGGCTGTCTGACCGACCGCATCGCGCTCGACGGTGACAAGGGCAACGACGTGCTGCAATGGGACGTCCACGCCGACTACGAAGTCGCTCCCGAAACACTTCCCGGCTTTGCGCCCATCGTCGAGCTTCACGGCCTGCACTATCTCTCCGACGGCACCCGGACTCCCCTCTCCGTCGGCGGGCTTGACTACACCAACCTCGGGTCGACCGACGTCGCCGGGACCTCGGTGATCTGGGCGGGGTTGGGCGCCCGGTGGAAGCTCTCCCCGCACGCCTCGATCGGCGGCGACTTTGAGTTCCCGCTCACCAGCGCGGACGAGGACATCTTCGGCAGCCGGGTTACGCTCGACTTCCAGTTGACCTGGTAACCAAGCCACAGAGAGGCCGGGTCCGGAGGAGAGCTGCCGGGCCCGCCTCGTTTTTACGCCCGCGCGCACAGACGGGAACCGGCCCCTGGGGCATCCTCGCTCCGTACCATCTGGTTGAGCGAGGACCACCATGGACGCCCCCGATCCCGTCCTGCCCGATGAGGCCCTGCGGCTCTTTCTCGCCGCCCGCGACGCCCCCTGCCCAGGCTGCGGCTACAACCTTCGCGGCATTCAGGAAGCCACATGCCCGGAGTGCGGACGGGCGATCGAACTGACGATCAACCGCCCCGGACGTGGCCGCGGATACCTGCTCTTCGTCCTCCTTGCGCTCTGCTGGGTTCTGGCCGCGGGATCCATGAACTCGATCCGGACCTGGAGAGAAGTCCGGCAGCAGGCCACGCCCGTCACCCAGTGGTTCACGAGCGTCCGCAGCAGCTACACCACGACGATTTCGGGTGGCAGCACGACGATCATCTCTCGCGGCGGTCCGGGCGGCGTGTCCGTCAGCGTCAACGGAAAGACAGTTCAATCGACGGGCCCGAGTGGGTCGGGTTCGCTCGTGTGGTCAAACGTCGCGTCGCGCACATGGGTGACGCTGGGTTGGTGGTCCGGTCTGGGCTTGACCGCGCTGACGGCCCTCGTCGTGGCCCTGGTGTGTCGGCGACGCTTTGACCGCGAGCGCGTACCGCGGGCGATGATCGCGACGGCGTGCGTGCTCTTTGCGCTCTACGCCGGGTACCACGCCGTGACCTTCGCCCGCGAGCTGCTGTGAGTTATCGCGCACAGGGGCGTTGACCTGGGCGGGTCGTTCCGGCGCTGAATGCGCGGGCCATCGCCGTCTCCCGCCGCTGGGCCAAGGCCGGTAGATAACGGTCCGAAAGACTGTGAAGGTCCCACGCGGGCCCCGGAGTCCGTCATGCCCAAGATGCGAGTGCTCATCGCCGCCCGCGGCGACCGTCGTTCGGCTCTCGCCAGGGCCCTGGGCGTTCATCGCGCCCGCCCGAGCGTCGAGGTCGGCGCTGCCGACACGCGCGAAGTGCTCTTCCGAACCCTCTCAAGCGGCACCTGGCACGTGCTGGTCATCAGCCCATCCTTCGACGGCGCCGCCGCCGCGGAGGTCATCGCCGCCGCTTCGGAGCAGCTCCGTTCCATCCCCGCACTGGTCCTCAACGACGCCGCGGCAGACATCCAGGACATCGCGCGACGCATCCTTAAACTGCAGGCCGGCAGCCAGTCCACCCCCGAATCGCGTTCGTCCGCCCTCACCCCGAACGAACTCCCGGCGTGCCAATCGCTTGACGAGCTGCTCGCCCTCGACGGCCGCCGCCCGAGGACCGGGCTCCTCTCCTGCGTGCTCATTCGGTCAGCAGCCGCTCACGATGTCGAGCCGATCGTCGCGCGTCGGCTCGCCGGCGGCGTGGCGTGCCGCTGGCGGGGAGACGACGTCCTCGTGCTGCGCCGGGCCGCGTCACCGGGCGAGGCGCTCGTGTGGGCACAGACGCTCAGCGACCAGGCCGACGCCTCATCAGTCGGCGTCACCTGGTTCCGTGCCGCCGATCTTCAGGAATCCTGCATCAACCAGGCCGAGCACGCGATGGTTCTGGCCGAGTCTCGCGGCGGAGGCTTGGCCACGTGGGTCGGGCTCGCCGCGCTCCGCCTGGGCGAGCGAATCGCCTCGACCATCGACCAGCCCGAGCCGCGCCGCGAACGCCTGCTCAAGGACCTGACGCTCGGGCCGGAGCAGCGGCAGCAGCTCACGCGGCATTCTGAGGAAGTCTCCGACGCCGCGGTCAAGCTCGCCCAGCTTCTGCGCGTCGGCCCCGAGGCGTGCGAGCGGGTCCGCCTCGCCGGCCTGTTCCACGACATTGGCAAGATCGCGGTCCCCGACGACTTGCTTGCCAAGCCCGGGCCGCTCTCGCCCGAAGAGCGCCGCGTTCTCGACCGCCACTCGATCGAGGGCGCGTGGTTGTGCGACGCCCTGGGCATCGATCCGGAGGTCGGTCGCATCGTGCGCCATCACCACACTCGCTTCGACGCGCTCGAGATCGCCCCGGACGCCGCCAGAGTCGTCGCCGTCGCCGACGCCATGGTCACCATGACCAGCGCCCGTCCCTATAGCGCGGCAAGGACGTTCGAATACGCCCTGGCCGAGCTGCGCCGCTGCCGCGGTACGGTCTTTGACCCGCGCGTGGTCGTCGCGGCGCACATCCTGGGCGCCTCGAGCATGAAGGCGGCGGCGTAGCCCCACCTCGCGCTCTAGCTGCACCCCGCCGCGTACGAGTTGATGAAGCACTGGAAGTCGTTGGCCGTGAGCGCGGGAGTGCCCGTCGAGCCGTCGCAGTTGGCGTAGCAGTCATTGCCCGCGAAGGCGTTGATGAAGCACTGGAAGTCGTTGGCCGTGAGCACGGGCGAGGTCGTCGAGCCGTCGCAGTTGGCCGCGCACCGGGGAACGATCTTGTAGATCTCGCCCGGGTTCTGGTCGCAGATGTAGATTTCGCCTTTGGCGTCCTCGCCGAAGGAGACGATGGCATCGATGGACTGCCCAGGCGTGGCGAGCTCGGCCGTACGGTCGGTCAGGTTCTGGACCGTGCCGCCGACATACCGGAAGCTCGAAATCTTCGCGGAGCAGTAGTCCGCGAAGAAGTACGTCCCGCGCAGGGCCGGCATCGCGCACCCGCGGTAGACATACCCGCCCGACACCGAGCACTCGGGGTTGTGCGAATAGGCGTGGATCGGGAACGTGAAGTTGGTGATGCTCGAGCACAGCACGCCGCTCGGGCCGACGGTCGCGTTCTGGGCCGTGTTCCCCTCGTAGCAGCGCCAGCCGTAGTTCAGCGCGGGGTACGGCGGATCGACGAACTTCGGGTGGAAGTTGATCTCCTCGAAGATCTCCTGGCCGACATCCGCGATGTACATGTCGCCCGTCGCGCGGTCGAACGAGCACCGGAACGGGTTGCGCACGCCATAGGCCCAGATCTCCGGCCGGTTCGTCGGGGAACTGAAGAACGGGTTGGTCGAAGGGATCGTGTACCCCGCCCCCACCCCGCTCACATCCAGCCGCAGGATCTTCCCGAAGATCGTGTTCAGCGCCAGGCCCATGCCGCTCGGATCAAACTCCGACCCGCCATCGCCCACCGCGGCGTACAGGTACCCATCCGGGCCAAAGCCGATCCACCCGCCGTTGTGGTTGTTGAATGTCTTGGCCTGGCTCAGGATGACTTGTGCCGAGGCCGGGTTGGCCACGTCCGGATCGGCCGAGACCGTGTACCTCGCGATCACGATGTTCCACGAGAAGTCCGTGTAGTAGATGTAGAACCGGCCGTTCTTGGAATACGCGGGATCGAACGCCAGGCCGAGAAGTCCCTGCTCAAAGCCCGGCGGCACGGGCGAAACCGTGAGAAACGGCGTCGCGTTAATCGTGTTGTTGGCGAGCTTGAGGATCTTGATCTGGGCCTGCGAGGCGACGCCCCCGCTGCCGCGCTGCTCGACAATGAACAGCCGCTTCGTGTCGCCCGGCGGCGCCGTGACAAAGTCCGGGCGCGTCAACCCCGTCGCGACCCGCATGGTCGTCAGTTGCTGGGCGTGCGCCGCTCCCGCGGCGAGAGAAACCGCGGCCGCGCAGTACAACACGGTTGACGTCTTCACGAATCACACTCCTCCACAGTCGCGTCTTCAGGTGCAGCCGGCGGCGAACGAGTTCAGGAAACACTGGAAGTCATTGGCCGTGAGCGTCGGGCTCCCGGTCGAGTTGTCGCAGTTCGCGTAACAATCCTGCGAGGCGAAGCGGTCCAGGAAGCACTGGAAGTCGTTGGCCGTGAGGATGGGCGAACCGGTGGTGCCGTCGCAGTTCGCCTTGCACCGGGGGACGATCTTGTACAGTTCGCCGCCCGTCTGGTCGCAGATGTAGATCTCGCCGTTGGCGTCCTCACCGAAGGACACGATGGAGTTGATGGTCTGGCCCGCGACGGCGAGCTCCGCCGTGCGGTTGGTGAACTGGCTGACCGACACGCCGTTGTACCGCAGGCTCCAAATCTGGTTCGCGCAGTAGTCGGCGTAGAAGTACGTGCCGCGAAGATCCGGCATCGCGCACCCGCGGTAGACATAGCCGCCGGAAATCGAGCAGCCGGTCGCGTGCGTGTAGGTCTGGAAAGGGAACTTCACGGCAGCCGCTGTAGGGCAGGCCGCCCCGCCCGGCCCGACGGTCGCGGAGTAGGCGCTGTTTCCCTCGTAGCAGCGCCAGCCGTAGTTGTACGCCGTGGTGGCGTTGGCCGGCTGGAAGTTGATTTCCTCAAAGCTGTCCTGGCCGACGTCGGCGACGTAAAAGTCGCCCGTGGCGCGATCGAACGAAGGCCGCCACGGATTGCGGCAGCCGTAGGCCCAGATTTCCTGGCGCTGCGTGGCGGAGCCGAAGAACGGATTGGTCGGCGGGATGGTGTACGTCGCGGCGAAACTCACATCGATGCGGAGGATCTTGCCCAATAGCGTGTTCAGATTCTGGCCGTTGCCCGACGGGTCGCCCTGGTCTCCGCCGTCGCCAAAGCCGAGGTAGAGATACCCGTCATTGGGGCTGAAGCCCAGCCAGCCGCCGTTGTGGTTGGCCGCGGGCTGGGTTACCGTGAGGATCGTCGTCCCGGCCGCGTTGGCGATATCCGGGTTCGCCGAAACGGTGTACCGGGCGACGACCGAGTTTCCGGCGGAGTTGGTGTAGTTGACGTAGAAGCGCCCGTTCTTGGAATAGTGAGGATCGAACGCCAGCCCCAGGAGGCCCTGCTCGCTGCTCGTTGAAACGCCGTTGATCGAGAGGAACGGCGTCGCGTTCATCGCGTTGGTCTGCAGGTTCAGGATGCGGATATCGGCGCGGGTGGCCGAGCCCCCGCTGCCGCGCTGCTCCACGATGAACAGGCGGCGGGTGTCGCCCACGGGCGCCGTCGCGAACACGGGCCGGATCAGGCCCGTCTGCAACCGAACGGTTGTGAGCTGCTGGGCCTGCGCGAGCGAGCCCGCGGCGAGCGTGATGGCGGCGATGGTCAAGGTCCGGGTCTTCGGATTCATGGTTCTCTTCTCTCTCAATGGGGAGTTCACTGACTTCGAACGTCTGGCGATTGAATCCCGTTTCGGCCCTCCCGGAAACGGTTCACGCCCTCTGTCTGTCATTCGTCGGTACGGCCGAGGGGGTTTCCTCCATTCAGGTGCACCCCGCGGCGAACTTGTTCAGGAAGCACTGGAAGTCGTTGGCCGTCAGGCTCGGCTGCCCCGTCGACTGGTCGCAGTTGGCGTACGTCGCGCCCGCGGCGAACTTGTCCAGGAAACACTGGAAGTCGTTGGCGGTGAGCATCGGCGCGCCCGTCGAACCATCGCAGTTGGCGTAGCAGGGCTGGGAGCAACTCGTGGCGCAGCTGCTGCCGACTCCGGAGAACGTGCCGCCGATGACGCCGCAGTCCGAAGCCGTGAGCGCCAGGCAGTTGCCGTTGGTCAGGCAGCAGGCCCCGGTTGGCTGCGGGCACGGCGTAGCGCAGGTGGTCCCCACACCGCGGAATGTGCCCCCGATGAGGCTGCAATCCGGCGAGGTCAGCAGCAGGCAGTTTCCATTGGCCAGGCAACACCCGCCGGTGGGCTGCGGGCATTGCGTCGCGCACGTGGTTCCCACGCCGCGGAATGTCCCGTTCTGGTTGGTGCACTCCAGGGCCGTCACGTCCGAAAGGCACTGTCCGGATGGAAGGCAGCAAGCACCCTTGGGGCACAGCGAACCGTTGCACGCGACGCCCCCGCCCTGCCAAGTCCCCCCCGCCGTGGTGCAGTTGGCCGAGGTGAGCAACAGGCAGTTGCCGTTGGAAACGCAGCACGCGCCCGTGACTTGCGGGCAGTTGCCGCAGGTCGAGCCATCGCCCTGGTAGGTCCCGCCCTGCGATGTGCAATCTCCCACCGCCATGACCTGGCACTGTCCCGTGGTGAGACAGCACGCGCCGACACCCGGCGTGCACGAAAGGCTTGTCCACGTGGTCCGCGACACCCAGTCGCCCGTCGGCCGGCAGAGCACGTTCAGGTTGCTGAAGCGCGTCCAGCCCGCCGGGCACGACAGCGGGCACGACACCGCCCCCAGCCAGTTGTTCGATCCCTGATTCAACCCGTCCCGGTCCGTGCACAGGTACGCGTTGGACGACTGCGGTGGCGACTGTCCGCACGCCGTCGGCGTGTTGAACTGGTCGATGCGGATCGCCACCGTGAAGCTGTGCGACCCGTTGTCCGCGATGATGATCTGTTCCGGATCTCCCGGGTCGACCCCGAACTGCAGCATCGTCGCGCACGCCGCCTGCTGGGAGCATCCCCCCTGGACCAGCACGTGCGGCAGTGCGACGCCGTCGGATGAATAGGTCGCCACCACCGCGCCCGCCGTCGGTGTTCCAGACCAGTACGTGATCGTCCACTGAGTCGTCGTCGGAATGCTCGCGAAAGAGCCGAAGAGCACCTCCGTCAGGTTCACCTTCAGCGGAAAGTCCGCGGCCGTCAGCACGTAGGTCGCCGCCAGGGACTCTCCGGCAATCATGCCCGCCTGCAAAGCGACATTGGCGCCCGGGTTGAACGCCGAACCAGCCGCGTGAGACGACGTGATGTTGCACGCATCGGCCAGAGGAGGAAGCGCCGCCGGCCGAACGCCGTGGGGCCCCACGCTCAGCGTCCTGATACCCGAGAGAACGACAGGAGTCTCCAACGCCGCCCGGCTCGCGCCCTTGTCCACCGGTTGTCCTTGCGACGCCGTTCCCGCTACGAGGCACAACGCGGCCGGAATGTACCCGCCTCGTACGTACCGCCTGCCAGCAGCCAAACCTTCCATGCCGGATCTCCCTGCGCACGCGCCGCGCACCAAAACCGGGCCCCGCGCCGGGGCCGGCCTCCTGACTCCATCTCTATGCAGTCTACACCGAAATACCGATTATCAAAGCAGGTTTTCCCTGGTCCGCACCCGTGATGGTTATCCGGGACCTCCCCGAGCGCCTCCCCCCAAAGTGTGAACCGTACGATCCGTGCCCATGCCTATCCCTGGTGCCAACTCGACCGCTTCCCCTCCTCCGACCCATCGGAGGCCCTTTCTTCTGATCCTGGGAAGCCTCGCACTTCTCATCGCCGCTGCCGCGACAGGAATGCTCGCCCTCGATCACCTCGGTGTGCTCAGCCCGCCCGGCTGTGGAGACGGCAGTCCCTGCCGTGCCGCCACGTCCAGCCGGTGGGGCTCCGTCCCCGGCGTCAAGTGGCCTGTGTCGTTCCTCGGCTTTGCCTATTACCTCGCGGCCCTCTTCGCCTGGATCAGGGCACGAGGAGCCTGGTCGTCGGCATTGCAGTGGCTCGCACGCGCCGGAGCCCTTGGTTCGCTCTTCTTTATCGGAGTCATGCTGGTGGAAAAACTTCCTTGCAAGTACTGCCTCGCCTCCCACATCGCCAACCTTCTGTTCCTCGGGATCAGCGAGTTCTCCGCCCGGCGAGCCGCGCCTCGCCCCGCCACGCGCGGCCTGGCGGCGATGGCAGGGATTTTCGCCGTCGCCTCGGTCGGTCTCGGCTTCGCCGAAGCGCAAGTGCAGAAAGATCTGGAAGCCCAGCGCAACGCCGCGGCCAACGCCATCATCGAAAAGTCAAAGCCCAAGGCCGCGCCCGCTCCCCAGCCCGCCCAGACTCCGCAAGCTCAGCAGCCCGCCGCCGCGCCCTTTGTGATGCCCGCCGTCTTCACCGGCCGGTACCGCTGGGGTCCGGAGGTCGCGCCCATCCGGATCGTCATGTGGACCGGTTACCAGTGCCCGGACTGCAAGAAGATCGACCCGCAGATCCGCGAGATCATGGCCAAGCGCAAGGATGTTTCGATCTCCGTCAAGCACTTCCCGTTCTGCCCCGACTGCAATCCGCACATCGTTCAGAACAACCACCCCAACGGGTGCTGGGCCGCCCGCGCGGCCGAAGCCGCCGGAATCCTCAAGGGTTCCGATGGCTTCTGGAAAATGCACGAATGGCTCTTCTCCCGCGGCGGCTCGTTCACCGACAAGGACCTGCTCGCCATCCTGCTCCAGTTCGGATGGGATGCCAACACCTTCATCCAGACCATGCAGGGGCCGACCACTCTCCGCAACGTTCAGAACGACTGCGAAGAAGCGGTGCAGTACGGCCTGCGCTACTCGCCCATGATCTTCATCAACGGCATCGAACTCAAGGCCTGGAACGCCCCCGACTCGGTCACCCACACCGTTGAGCAAGTGGCCGCGGCCAGCCCGGAGCCCGCTGGCCCCGAGGCCGACCGCCCCATCCGCGCCGCCGACAAGTTCATCGCCGACTGGCGCGAGCAACCCTCCCAGGCTTGGCCCACGCGCGCCAACCTGCCGGCGCTGGGCAACCCCACCGCCCCCGTCAAGATCTCGCTCTTTGGCGACCTGCTCGAACCCACCACCGCCGAGGCCGACCGCAACATCCGCGACATGATGGCCGGCCGCAACGACATCTGGTACGAGTTCCGCTACTTCCCCGCCGACAGTTCCTGCAACCCCTCCGTGCCCAAGACGCTCTTCCCCGGCGCCTGCCGCGCCGTCCGCGCCGCCGAAGCCGCCAACGCCCTCGGCGGGTCCGCGGCGTACTGGAAAATGCACGAGTGGATCCAGGCCCACGCCAAGGAGTTCAACGACACCACCCTCCGCGCCGCGGCAACCGAGATGGGCCTCAACGCCGACGAGCTCTTGAAGAAAATGGAAGACCCGGCGCTGATCAAGATGGTCGACTTCGACAACAACATCGGCGGCCGGCTCAAGATCACGGAGATCCCCAGAATCGCCGTCAACGGCAAGCACATCCCCCGCTGGAAGCTCCCCGGTCAGTTCGTCCTCGAGCGGATCGTCGAAGAAGCCGCCAACCCGGAGCAGCCCAAGTAGGTCTGCGCCGGGCCTGTTCGTCGGCAGCCCCTCGGTTTCGCGCCCGTCAACTCACGCACGGTCCGCCCGCTTCGCCGTGGTGGAGCGCCGTCGATCCCGGGTCGTGCTCCCTCGTTGGCGCGCACCGACCCCGCGAGGAGGTCCGGTGCACGCTTGAGTGGCTCGTCGCGGGCCCGAGGTGCTCAGGTGCACCCCGCCGCGAACGTGTTCAGGAAGCACTGGAAGTCGTTGCTGGTCAGCGTCGGCGAGCCGGTGGATCCGTCGCAGTTGGCGTACGTGTCGCCGGCCGCGAACCGGTTGAGGAAACACTGGAAGTCGTTGCTGGTGAGGTTGGGCGAACCCGTGGACCCATCGCAGTTGGCGTAACACGTGGGGGCGGCGTCGCACGAGAGGACCAGGTTTCCCGTGCCTGTAAACGTTCCAAATCCGCCGACACGGATCGTGTAGACGCTGCCCGAGGTGGACGGGAACGTGACGTACGACTGCAGGCTGTTCAGGGCGCACGAGTTGGAATCGTCGTTGCAGGCGATCGCGCTCGGTCCGGCCGGGCACAGGCCGGCGTAGATCGCGATCTTCGTGTCAAATGTGGCGCCGCACAGGCTCGCCGTCACCGTGCCCGTGCACGGCGCCGTGAAGCGGAACCAGACATCCTGGTTCACCTGCGGGTCGGAACAGCAGAAGCTGCACCCGGCCTCGGCCGGTCCGTCCGTCGTGGCGTTCACGGTCGAGAACGCCGTCGACCCGACGCCGACCACCGTGGCGCTCGCGCAGGCGTTGTTCCCCGGCGGCGGCGCCGCCGTGATCGTGAAGTTCGTGTTGCATATGTCGAAGAAGATGTTGCCGACGGCCTGCACCTTAATGCGCGCCTGCGTCGTCGCGGAGTTGGGAACCGTGATGACCTCCGACCCGTCGTTGGGGGTCGACGACAGGATCGTCGTCGGGAAGGTGGCGCCCCCGTCCGTCGAGAGCAGGATGGCCACGTTGGCGCAGTTGATCCCGTTGGCCGTGGTCCCGGCCACGTTCCACGTCACCGTCTGCGACGAGCCGCCGCCCCACGACACCGCCGTGTTGGGCGCCGTCACGGCGAAACTCGCCCCCGTGTTGACGATCGTCAGCACCATGTTGTCATCGTTGTAGCCGCCGCCATTGGCGCGGTTGTCGCGAACGCAGCACCGGAAGTTCATCACTCGCGCGGTGTTGGGCAGCAGTTGTGATGTGTTCACCGAGTTCGCCAGCACATTCGCCAGCGGCGGGATCATCCGCGTTCCGACCGTCACGGGGTTCAGGCTGCGGATGATCGGCGCCGTCCCGTTCTGCGTTCCCAGTGTCGTTGACGCGCCGAGGTCCCGCTCTTCCCAGCAATACGTCAGCGTCTGGCCCGGATCGGGGTCGCTCGCCGTCGCCGTCAGCAGGAACGGGGTCCCCGTCGGGATCGTGTAATCCAGTCCCGCGTTCACCGTCGGCAGCGTGTTGCCCGTCGCCGTCTGCGTGTTGCCCGCCCCGGCGCCCGCGCTGGTGTACGACGTAATCGCGTCGTGGCTGTCGGCCAGCATGTACGGATCGCTGTGCGCTTGCAGGTCGTCGGTCCCGCAGATCCCGGCGTATCCCATGATGGTGGACCCGCTCCCCGGCTCGTACGCGTGCGTCGCCGAGCGGTTGCCCGCGCAGCTTCCCGTGCTCGAGTTGAACGTGTGGTTGGCGCCGAACTGGTGCCCCATCTCGTGCGCCACGTAATCGATGTAGAACGGGTCGCCCGTCGGCGAGGGCAGCCCCGTCTCCGCACGCGCCTTCTGCCCCGCCACCCCCACGCACGAGAGTGTCGCCAGGCCGCCGCCGCCCGTCGAGAACACGTGCCCGATGTCGTAGTTCGCCGTGCCGATCACCGAATCGCACGTCGTCTGGTTCTGCGTCAAAAGCGAACTGGGGTTGTTGTTGGTGTACGGATCCGTGGTCGCGTTCGTGTACACAATGCTCGAGTTGTTCGCGACGAGAATCAACCGGATGCTCTGGTCCAGCTCATACACACCCGTCACGCGGTTGATCGCCGTCACGATCGCCGCCTGGCCCCCGGCCACCGTGCCCCCAAAGAACGCCGTGTATTCACCCGTCGCCGCGTTGGCCAGCCGGTACGTCCGGAACGTGCCCCCCGAGGCGCTGTCCGCGGCGCCGCCGGGAGCGCCCAATCGCGGCAGGCGCTCACCCTCCGGAACCAGGCACTGCCAGCCATCCGCCTTGCGGGAATAGTCCCGCTTGTAATACGACGTGTACACGTGCGTATCGCCGCGCGTGTACGGATCGACATACACCGCCCCGCTCGGCGAGAGGATCTGCGAGTGGAAACCCAGCGGCGTCAGATCGAAGCGGACCACCGCCGCGGGATCGTCAATGCCCTGGCCCGCGTACGTGCGGACTTCTGGAAACTCCGCCTGAAGCGGCGCTTCCATGATCGGTGACTCCCAGACGTTGAAACGGGCAAATGTCCCGTCGGGCATCGGCAGCGACATCACCAGCGGTTGAGCCGGGGCCCGAAACCCCACCTCCATCGGCGCCCGCGCCAGTTCCCGCCGCAGCGCCGCCGTGTCCAGCGCCAGCGGCGTGAACACGCTCGGGCGGATCCATGCCTCGCCCGCGGCAACCGACGGCGGAACCTGCGCCAGCACCTGCCACGAGCCCTTCCCGTTGACCTGGGCCTGCGCAGCGGTGCCGGCGGCGAGTGCGACAAAAAGGGCAACGGACAAAGGCCGGGGTTGCGACATGGGATCACTCCGCTTGAATGAAGTAAGACAGGTGTGTCGGGGATCTGACCAGCCCGCAGCCTACCAGTGATTTCCAGCCACGCAAGTGCGGAATAGGCCCCGGATTGGCCGCGCGGCAGGCCGGCGTCAGGGTCGCCCGTGGTCCGTCCCGGTGTCGTGCGAACCACGCCGCCTACCAGCCCTTCCACGGCGAGAGCGCACCGCGTCGCCGCGCCCTGTGCTGGACGCCCGGCCCGACGTTCACCGCTGGTGATCGTCCCCGGTGTCAATGTGAATCCGGTGCAGCACCCGGTGCGCCACGGGCATGAGCACAAGCGCCGCGGTGGACAGGAAAACGATGCCCGAGAACAGCGCGTACACCGTCGCGAACACCTTGCCCGAATCGCTCTGGATCTTGTCCACCGGCCCCATCCCCGTCAGGATCATCGCCGCGTTCATCACCGCGTCCAGCCAGGCCAATCCCGCGGCATAGTGGTACCCCGCGGCGCCACCTAGCAACGAGATCGCCACCAGCACGAACGCAAAGCCGGCATTGCGGGCGAGATGCTTGTAGAACCGATGCGGCGACGTGACCGAGTTGGAACGCGTGCGGGGCATCGTCATGGCCACCAGGCGCATCGGCCCGGAACCGGGCGCCGAACGAAAAAATGGAGCCGGGGGGAATCGAACCCCCGTGCCGAGACAGTCAGCTCGGCGCTTCTACGCGTGTGTCCGGTGATTTGATCTCGGACCCGGGCGCTGCCGCCGGCAGCATTGCCCGAATCCCAGCCCGCGGAGGTGTCTCGTCGGTGCGCCCGAAGGCGTCGCGCACCGACCAGCCTGATGTCTTATGGTCCGCCGCCTATCAGGCGTTGACGGCAGACCATGCAGCCTTAGTTAGGCCGCGAGAGCGTAATTGCGGTTAGCAATTAATTGTGTGCGTGTTTTTTACCAGGCCAACACGCCCCTGGACGCGCTGCGCCGGGCCTTCCCTGCCCGGTCGAAACCAGTTCGGCCCCGTGATGCCAAAGAGCACGCAATAGTACGCACACGCTGTGGCGATCGTTCCCGGCGACTCAGGCCACCATCCACCGTGAACACAGCGCCACCAGCTCCGGCCGATCAATCGGCTTGCCCGCGTAGTCGTTGCACCCCGACGCCAGGCACCGCTTCCGGTCGTCGTCCGACACCATCGCCGTCACCGCGACAATCGGCAACGTCTTGTCGCTCACCCGAACCGCCCGCACCAGCGAGTGCCCGTCCATCTCCGGCATTTGAATGTCCGTGACCAGCAGCTTGTACGGCCGGCCCAGCCGACGCGCTTCCTCGATCATCCGCAGCGCCACCGTGCCGTTGTGAGCGATGCTCACATCCGCGCCCGCCTTGCGGAGAAACAGCGAGAACAAGCCCTGCGTGTCCGGCGTGTCCTCGGCCAGCAGGACCCGCCCATGCAGCCGCTCTCCCTTGCCGCTGGCCGCGCCCGTCGGCCCGCTCATCGCCGGCGTCGCGCCGATCGGTGGTCTCGATGTCTCAACCTCCGACAGCAGCGACAGGTCTTCCGCGTTGTCGGCGCAGAACTCCACCCGGTGCACCCGTCCGCGCAGGTGCGTCGCCGATCCGATCTTGCCCACCACCGTCGCCCTCACGCCCTCCGGCAACGGAAGCACCAGATCGCACTTCCCCCGATGAATGAACACCCCGTACGCCAGCAGCAGCCGCTCGCCTTCGCGCGCGACCACCCACGCACGGCTCATCGCCTTCGTGCTCACGCTGTCCCCCAGCGTCACCTCCGCGGGAATCGGCTCCGGGAAGAAACTCGCCTCCTGAAACTTCTGCACCTTCTCGCTCCGCGACTCGGCCCGTGCCATTTCCGTCGCCAGCGTCCGAATTTCCACCGCGGCCATGCGCAGCGGGTCGTACGGCTCCGATCGGTCGCGTCCGGCCGGCTGAGGCTTGTGTCCGCTCACAGAATCGACTCCCACGCTGGTTGCGCAACGCCCTTGGCCGCACGCCCTCACTTACTCGGACGTTCCGCCCTCGGACTTGAGTATCCCGGCGGCTACATCGATCCCAGCTCCACGGCCAGCAGCTTCACGCGCCGCTCCTCGTCCAGCGCTTCGTAGATTCCCCGCGCGAGCCTGAGCCGCTGCGCCGGGTCCGGCGCCGAGAAACTGGCGCGGATGTACTCGATCATCGCGTTGCGCATCGCCTCGCGCTGCGCGGGTGTCGGATCGACCGCCGCGCAGATCTTCTCCAGTTTCTGCTGGTACGGCCGGAGCCCGATGTCGTAGGCCCGGCGCACATCCCGCTGAAACAGTTCGTACGAAAGCCTCGCCTGGGCATCCGCGCGAGACTGCTTCCGGTTCTTCGCCTGTTCAAAGTCCACCGCCCGCTCCCAGTACTCATCAACGAGGCGTCCGAGCTCCGCCGCCTCGTCCGCCGACAGCTCCTTCGAGAGTGACTCCAGCAGCGGGTCCCGAGCGTGCCCCGGATCGAACCGGTCGTAGAGCTCGCGTCCCATCTTCTCCACCGCCGCGGGGTCTCCCGACCGCGACGGATCCGTCCACTGTTTGATCAGCGCGAGATTGTCCACCAGATGCTTGTGCACCGCGCTGTTCCTCCGTTCCACCGCGTTCCTCGCCCGGTCCAGCCGCTCGGGATCGATCTCGAGAATCTCCAGCGCCGCCACCTCAGGACGATTCTCCAGCCGCCGGAACCTCCCCTGCATGTCCGTCGACACCAGTGTCTTCCGCTCCGGCACCTTCGGCCCCGCCAGCGGCGCGACCTCGGGCTGCGCGGCCTGCGGTGCGGCATCCTGCGCCAGGGCGACGCCCTGGAGAGCCGCTATGCACGCGACAACGCGAATCCGACATGTACACATGGCAACTCCTGCCGGGCCGTCGCCCGCCTTACCGCCGCTTCAGCAACTCATCAATCGCCGCCTCCGCCGCCCCGTTCTCGCGCAGCCTCGGACACCCCCACCCATCCTCGTAGAGCCGGAACGTCTCCCACGTCGACTCGCCAGACAACGACTTGATCAGCGAGTTCATCAACTCCGTTTGCGTGTCCACAGCCTTGCGCACCACCTCATCGAAGCCCGCGATGACATTGTCCTTTGGGATCGAGAACTGCATCACAATCGAGTGCCGGCAGTCAAACCCCTTTCCATCCTGCGATGGGTGAAACTCCTGCAGGCTCTCGTCGCTCATGCGGACCACCATCGGGAACGGAATCCCCAGCGTCCTCGCCCGCGTCACATGCCGCGACGTGTGATCGTCGATCTGCGTCCCGGTGCCGAACGCCCACCCGCGCAAGAGCGCCATCCTGATGCTCTCCTTGCTCGGCGCATGCCCCGCCCACTTCACGACATCGATGTGCCCAGGTCGGTCCATCCACTCCCGCTCCTGCGGCGAGAACAGCGTCATCTGGAACGCGAGTTGGATCTGTCCCTTCTTCTGGCGCCCCGCATCCGCCAGCGGCCCGAACGCCGCCAGCTGATCATCACCCGGCACAGTCAGGTCCCGCCCAAAGATCGCATCCACTTCCTCGGTCGTCTTGCACGCGGCGATCTGTTGCAGGATCTGCTCCCGGGCCGCGCCGAGATCCTGCTCGCGCCGCGTCGAGAGCCGCTCAACCGCCTTGACCACCGGCGGCCGCTGCGCTGCAAACGAAAACTGCGACAGTGTGGCCCGGTACCACTCCGCCCCCCCGCGGACCGCCGCGGATCCAACGCCCAGCTTCTCAAGCTTCGCCACTTCCGGCCCCAGGAGCCCCGTCAGAATCTCGTCCTGCTTCGCGTCAATCTTTCCCTGCGCCGCCGCGCGGTCCGACGCCGAGCAATACCCCAGCATCGTCGCGTTGTCCTGTGACCAGGACACCAGCGCCCTCGCCCCGGGGATACCCGACGCCCTCGACACCGACCACTCCACGTTCGCCGCCAGCGCCCCCGTCGCCATCGACTTCTTGATCCCCTCAATCGACTCGTCCGCGGCCCTCTTCTCCGATGGCCACGCATACACCGCCCGCTCCTTGATCGCCTTCTGAAACTCCCCAATGTCCTCGAACGCCGTCGCCGCGGGGGGGTCGCTCCGGTAGTGTCCCATCGTCTCCACACGCCACGCGTCAATCGACCTCATCGCGGCCACCGAAATCAGCTTCGGCGCCGACGGCCACAACATGTACTGGATGTACCCGTGGTCCTTGGCAAACGCGACATCAAACGATCCCCCGCCGCTCACCGCCGCGCCCGCACGCCTCATCCCCGCTCCGAGCTTCCCGTAGCTGATCGTGTCGTAGCTCTCCCCAAAGAGCGGCTTGAACGTGTCATCATTCAAGAGCGGCAGCGCCTTCGCGCTGATCTGATCCACCGACGTCCCGAGCCCCTCCTTTCCATACTCCGCAATGAACCGATCCGACCACTTCGCAAGCGCGGCATCCCCCGGCACCGAGCCCGATGCCTTCACCGGCAGAGGAAAAGGCGCGACATGCTCCGCCAGACTCTTGATCCGTGCCTCCTGATCAGGCCGGACAAACACGATGTACGGCCGCTCCGCGTTCCCCATCGTCGAAGTGAACTGCCCCGCCAGTTCTGACCCGTGTGCCCAAACCACCGCCTCCAGCCGCCGCTGCTTCATCTGCAGCGGCTGCCCCGGCAGGTTCATCGTCGCCCGGATTCCCTCCGGCACATCGAGCAGCACGGTCCGCGAACCCGGGTCGGCCTGGCCGCTGACCTTCGAAGCAAGCTCCCTCGGCTGCGCGTCGCGACCCCGGGCGTTCGGCGGCGGAAACGACCTGAACTTCACATCCCCCGATAGCACGCGCCCCGCCTCATCCGCCTGCAGTGTCAACTCCGCCAGTATCACCGCATCGTCGCAGCTGTACACGCCCTTCCACACGCCCGACACGTCCATGCGAGCCGCAGTGCTCGGACGCGGCGGCTGCGACAGCGGGTCGGGCGGCACCGCCGGAAGCTTCGCCGCCGGCGCCCCCGGATACCGCGGTCGAACGCCGCGGCTCGGAATCTGGGGCTGAACCTGAGCGCCCGCCGTCGAAGCCAGCAGGAGCGCCACCAGCACCGTGCACGACATTGCTTTCATTGGTTGACCCTGTTTCAGCGCCATTTCAGTGTATCTGACCCTGGTCGCCACGCCAGAGAACTCTGGAAGGTCCTCCCCCTCCGGTGGTACGCTTTGAATATGAGGATCGCCGTCATCATCCCCGCCGCAGGCTTCTCCACCCGCTACGCCGACGCTCTCAAAGCCGAACTCGCCATCGACATGGCCCGCTCCAAGCTCGATGAAGACCTCGGCGGCCGGCCCGTTCTTCAGCGCACCGTCGAACTCTTCGCCAATCTCGACGCCGTCGGGACCATCATCGTCGCCGGCCCGGCCGCGCCCGAGGCCTGGTCCGAGTTCAAGACCCGCTACGGCGACAAGCTCGGGCTTCTCGGTGTCAAGCTCTGCCCCGGGGGCAAGACCCACCGCTACGAAACGGTCAAAGCCGCGCTCGCGCTCGTCCCCGACGATGCGACCCACATCGCCGTTCACGACGCCGCCCGCCCGTGCACCCCGCCCGAGCTCCTCGACCGTCTCATCGACGCCGCTGAAAAATACCCCGCGGTCATCCCCGGCATCGATGTTCCCGACACCCTCAAACGCGTGAGCGACCGCGAGATCGACGACCGCGACGTCGACCCCCTCGACGCCATCCTCGGATCCGCCGGCAAGCGAAACACCCGAGTCCGCGAGGTCGAATCCACGGTGGACCGTGCCCGCCTCGTCGCCGTCCAGACCCCCCAGGTCTTCAAAGCCGACCTGCTCAAACGGGCGTACACACAGCCCGACCTCACCAGCACCGACGACGCCCAGCTCGTCGAGAAGTTGGGAGAAAGGGTCACCGTCGTCCAGGGCGACCCCAGAAACCTGAAAATCACCCGACCCATGGACCTCTCCCTGGCCCGCTCCATCCTCGGCGTCCGGGGTTCCGAAGGCCGGGCCGCTCACAAAAGGTTCTGATAAGGTCCGTCCCTGCGGGTTTGTCGCCCAAATCGCACCCTTCACACCCACTCCGTGGTATGCTCCGAGAGCCATGATTGCTCACCGCCCAACCGGCCGTGCTCGCCCGAAGCGGAGCGGTGCAGCCTTTACGCTCATCGAGCTTCTGGTCGTCATCGCCATCATCGCGCTGCTGATCGGCCTCCTGCTCCCCGCGCTCGCCAAAGCGCGCGAGGCCGGGCGCGCCGCCGTCTGCATGTCCAACATGCGGCAGATCGGCCTCGGCGCGATCCAGTACGCCCAGGCCAACAAGGAAAAAGTCTGGCCCACCTTCAACACCACCAACAACGCCCCGCCCCCCGCGCCGTTCAACAACATCGGTGCCGCGTGGGCCCGCCTCCCGGACCCCGTCCTCAACACCATCCAGCCCGGTTACCTCTATCAATACATGCAGGCACCCGACAAGGTGGGCGAGTGTCCATCCAACAAGCGCCGCAAGTCCACCGGCGTCGATGGCAACAACGTCTTCTTCACCGGCACCGCCCTCGACTTTGACTACACGTATCCGCCGCGCATGCAGGGCGCCAAGCTCGGCCTCGAGACACGCTTCGCCTTCATCACCAATCCCGGCGCCCAGTTCGGCATCCACGCCTTCCCCCCCGTCACCCTTGTCAACCCCGCCACCGGGTACCTCACCGCGCTTCCCGGCGCCCCCATCTTCATCGAAGAGCACACCCGCTGGTACAACGAAGACACGCCCGACGGCCAGTGGTCCAACTGGGACCAGATCGAGGACCGCCACGCCCTCGGCGGACACATCGCCTACCTCCAGGGCAACGTCTCGCTCCTCAAAGCGCCCCGCGGCCGCCAATACCTCGTCGAAGAACCCATGGACCTGATTTCCAACCATCTCTATGTCCGCGGCTCCGGAAACTGGGTCCGAATGGAGCTCGGCGTCAACCAGCACCGTCCCTACGGCTGGATCAACAACCCTCGCTAGCCCCGGCCCCCGCCGGCTTCCATCCCGCGCCGCACTCCGGGCATCGCTCCGCGCCCCTGCACCCCGACATGTCGTAGCCGCACGCGTCGCACCGCCCGGCGTACCACCTCTTCCGCCGGCCCGAGAGCGGCACCAGGAAAATCACCGGCCCGCACGCGAAGAGCCCCACCGCCCAGCACGCCGAGAGCGCCCAGAACGTGCCCTCCTCGCAGTAGCAGTTGTCCTTTCGCCGGATCATCACATCCAGCGGGATCACGCACGCCGTCTCCACCAGCGTTCCCATCAGCAGCCGCGACGAGACCCGGGCCAGCCCATCCTCCGCGCCGCGCCGCCGCACAAAGCTCCACACCACAGGCGTCGCCACCGCCCACGCGAGCAGCCCGACCCCGCACATCGTGCCGTACATCACCCGCTCCAGGCCTGTGTCGTCCAGCACCAGCCGCGGTATCGCCCACACCGCGCCCACCAATCCCGCCGTCAGCGTTGCCGCGGCGAGGGCGCACAGCCCCACGCTGACCTGCACCGGAAGACCGTTTCGTCCCGAAGCGCACAGCACGACGGTCGCGATGACCCACACGCCCAGCGGAATCGCCCACCCCAGTGGCTGTCTGAACAGCACATCCATGGAATGGCCCACCCCAAGCGACTCCAGCAGCACAAACACCGGCCACAGCGCCAGCCAGAACGATCCCGTGATCGCCAGCCCCCCCACCGCCCCGTGCACAAACCGCAGCCCGGGACCGTGTGTCGCAAGCCGCGGCCGGCGCACGGGCAGCAACAGCACCGCCTGCGCCGCCGTCAGGATCAACGCAAAGATGAGATCGAGCACCATCACCCCGAGGTCCAGCACGTTGTCGACAAATCCGTGCCACGTCGGGATCGACCGCGCAAAGAGCGAGCAGACCACCACGTGCAGCACCGCCGCCTGCACCACCCAGTACGCGCCGACCCATCGCCACTTGGCGCGCCAGCTTCCCCCGCTCCATGCCGGTTCAGCGGTCCGCACGATGCCCCCCGTTCGCGGTCCACGGCATCCACGAAACAGACTTCGCGCACGCCGCCCGCAGCTGTTCAAGATACCCCGATCGCGCCACTTCTACACACCCGAACTGCGCCAAGTGCGGGTTCCACATCTGTACATCGAGAAGCTCAAACCCCCGGGCACGCAGGTGCATCACCAGCCGAGCCAGGCACACCTTTGACGCATCCGTACCCATTCCCGGTCGATGAAACTTCGACTCGGCAAAGAACGCCGCGCCGATGTGTACCCCGTAGAGCCCGCCGACCAGTTCCGGCCCGCCCGCGCCGTGCGACCACGCCTCCACCGAATGCGCATGCCCCGCCCGATGCAGCCCCACGTACGACGACACGATCCGCTCGTCGATCCAGCTCTCCTGCTCCCCCGGCGGCGGGCGCGGCTCGGCGCACGCCCGGATCACCGCCTCAAACGCGCGATCCGTCGTCACCTCAAACACGCGTGATCGGACCTTGTCCGCCAGCCGGCGCGGCACGTGAAATCCCTCCAGCGGGATGATCCCGCGCGGATCCGGGCTGTACCAGCGGATCGGCCCGCCTTCGGCCGTGTCCCCCATGGGAAAGGCGCCTAGCCGGTACGCCTCCAGCATCCCTTCCACCGAGTTCAACCTCGAAACCGCCATACCCGTGACTGTGCATGTTCCAAACCGCAAAGTCCAGTCCGAACCGCTTCTCCTCCCGGTTCGGGAACCGATCGGCCCTAAACTGATTCCGGCGCGAAACCCGCCGGCTCCTTTGCCTATTCAGGTCTGTGACGGAGACTTGCCATGACCACGCTCGGCTTCATTCTCGACGGCGCAAACCTCATGTGGGTGGTCGGAGGCGGCATCGCGATCACCGCGATCCTCTCCGGCGCCGTCAAGTCCGTCATCACGTCCAACGCCCGCGAACGCAGCCGGCGCGAAATCGCCGCCTACATCGCCGAAGGCTCCATGACGCCCGAGCAGGGCGAGAAACTCATGAAGGCCGGCGAGCCGGTGGAAGAGTAAAGGAACACGATCATGGTTCACGAACTGCTCCTGGCCAGGATCGAAGGAAACGAGGTCGCGATTCTCGCCGTCGGCGGCGGCATGCTGATCGCCATCATCTCGATCGTCGCCGGCGCCGTGCACCGCACCATCGTCGGTCGCCAGCGAGAGCTCTCCCGCCGCGAAATCGCGGCGTACGTCGCCGAAGGCTCCATGACCCCGGACGACGCCGCCAGGCTCCTCGCCGATCGCGACACCGAGTGCGGCAGGCCCGGCCGAAAGGTCTGATCCGCCCCACGGCGCGTCCACCGCGGACCCCATCCTCCCGCACGGTGAAGTGTTCACCCCATCGCGCCCCGCTTGACCCGGCCAAACCCTATCACTAGGCTCGCCTCCGATTTGGGACTGCCAGGGAACGGCGGCCGGCCATTCGGCCCGGATTCCGGTGAGATCCACCGGGGATATGTCAGGAACATCTACGCCGCCTCCGGCCTCGCGGTGTTTTTTACCAAGGAGATCCTCATGGGCTTCGTCAAAGAATTCAGGGAGTTCGCGCTCAAGGGCAACGTCCTCGATCTCGCCGTCGGCGTGATCATCGGCGGCGCGTTCGGCACCATCATCAACTCCATGATCAAGGACATGATCATGCCGGTGGTCAGCATCCCCGGTAACGTCGACTTCTCCAACCTCTACCTGCCCCTGAGCTCCAAGGTGAGCGACGCCGTCAAGGCCGCCCCCGGCGGTGTCATGGGCCTCGAAGACGCCCGCAAGGTCGGTCCCGTCCTCGCCTACGGCAACTTCATCACCGTCACCATCAACTTCCTCATCCTCGCCTTCTGCATCTTCATGGTCGTCAAGATCTTCAACACCGCACGCAAGAAGTTCGAGAAGGAACAGGCCCCGCCCCCGCCCGCCGGCCCCACCAAGGAACAGGTCCTCCTCACCGAAATCCGCGACCTTCTCGCCAAGCGTTGACACCCACGCGCGGGCCCGCGCTCACCTTTCGATCTGTTCCCCGCGCGGGGCTCCGCGCCGGTTCTTTCTCAGGACACGAAATGAAACTCACGTCTCTCCTGTTCGTCGGCACGCTCGCCGCCTCGGCCGGGCTCTGCCTCGCCCGCCCCGACATCGACACCTCCGAACTCGGCGACGTCTTCCAGCCCGCCACCGGCGCCGCCCCCGCCCCCGCTCCCAAGGACCCCGAGTCCTTCCTCGACGGCTGGCACGGCGGTGTTGAAGCCGGCCTCAACGGCTCCTCCGGCAACAGCGAAAGCCTCAACGCCCGTGCCGCCATCACCGGCGAGCGCAAGACCTCCCTCATGGTCACCAAGGGCTCCGCCACCTACACCCGCGCCCAGGAAGGCGGCACCACCACCAAGAACCGCTTCGAAGTCGCGGCACGCAACGACTGGATCTTCGAAAAAGGCTCCCCCTGGCGATACTTCGTCACCGGCAACTACGAGTACGACGACTTCCAGGAATGGGACCACCGCATCTCCCTCGGCAACGGCCTCGGCTACGCCTTCATCGACAACGACACCACCCTCCTCCTCGGCCGCGCCGGTCTCGGCGTCCGCCGCGAAATCGGCGGCTCCGACAATCGCTGGATCCCCGAAGGCATCCTCGGCGTGGACTTCTCCCACAAGCTCACCGAGCGCCAGAAGATCTCCGCCTCCGTCGACTACTTCCCCAGCCTCCTCGACTTCCCTGACGACTACCGCATCGTCTCCAAGGCGGCCTGGGAAATGATCGTCGATCCCGAGATCAAGATGAGCTTCAAGGTCGGCGCCGAGTATCGCTACGACAGCACACCCGCCGGCGCCAAGCGCGGCGATGTGGACTACTTCGCCCTGCTCGTCTGGTCGTTCTGATTCCCGCCGCCCGCTCAAACACACCGGCCGGACGCACCCGCGTCCGGCCGCGTTTTTCTTGGCCGATAAGAAAACGCCGTCGGTTCAACTCAGAATCTCGGCGCGACTTCCTCAGGCCGAAGGTCTGGTCGTTCGTAGCCGGGGTGTGGAGCGAGGCCCGGCGAGCGACACCCCCGGGACGCAGCGGCCATTCACGCCGCAGTCCGAAGGACTGCTCGTACCAGCCCCGCAGATTCCGGATGAACCACATCTTCGTTCGGGCGCGAAATCCGGCCAGTGGCCGGTCGCACTCCAACCGGCCGACGCTCAACGTCGCGCAAGGGACGTCCTACCGCTTGCGGAAAAGATAGTTCGGGTCGCGGGAAATCAGCTCGTACTTCCCCGACGCCTCGGCTTCCTTGGCCACCTTCCACGATCCCCACGGCTTGCCGTCGGGCCCCAGGGCCTTGTCACCCGAATCATCAAACAGGATGAACCCGCCGCGGACCACAAACTCATCCGCGTTCACAAAGTCGCGCCTCGCCGCGTCATACTGGTGATCCCCGTCGATGAAGCAGAACCCGATGGGCCCGCCCAGTCGGACCATCCCCCCGCTCACCACGTCCGGCACTTCCTCGCCCCGCCGCCACGCCTTGAAGAAGTCATCCGAGAACATCTGCGCCGTCGACGGCAGAGAGTCCGACGAGAAAAACCTCACGTTCTGCACATAGGTCTGGCGGATGAAGTCCGCGTACTGCTTGAACGTGACATGGTGCGCCCCCACCTTCGCGTTCATGTCGAGCTGCTCAAACACCCACGGGTCGCACGTAAAGAGCCTGTTCGTCTTCCCGTGCCGACGCTTGAGCGCCGTGATCTGGTTCGCCGAAAGACCCGCGAACGACCCGATCTCCAGGATCGGCGCATCGCCCGGGATCCGCTCGATCGCATGATCCATCGCCGTGATATTGCCCTGCTGGAAGTGCCCCGCGTTCGCAAAACGCAGCCACGTCAGGTAGTCCAGCGTGTAGTGCAGCGGGATGGCGGGCGGTTTCGCGGCCGGGGGCGCTTCTGTCGTGGTCGGCATACCCGAGTCTACACCCGACCCCCGGGCCCCGCCGCGCCCCTCCGCTACAGTTGGCCCTTTGCGGGAGAAACGCATGTCCTGGCTTCGTGTCACAGACGCCTTCAAGGCCCCCGTGGGTTCCGCCGTCACCGTCAAGGGCTGGGTCCGCACCCGCCGCGATTCCAAGGCCGACGGCGGCCTTTCCTTCATCGCCCTCCACGACGGCACCTGCTTCGACCCCATCCAGATCGTCGCCCGCGCCGACCTGCCGAACTACGCCTCCGAAGTCGCCAAGCTCACCACCCATTGCGCCATCGAAGCCGACGGCACCATCGTCCAGAACCCCAAGGGCGGCAACGAAATCGCCGCGACCGCCGTCCGCGTTGTCGGCCTCGTCGACGACCCCGACCACTACCCAATCCAGCCCAAGCCCCACAGCTTCGAGTACCTCCGCGAAGTCGCCCACCTCCGCGTCCGCACCAACACCTTCGGCGCCGTCGCCCGTGTCCGCCACTGCCTCTCCATGGCCATCCACCGCTTCTTCCACGAACGCGGCTTCTTCTACGTCCACACCCCCATCATCACCGCCAGCGACTGCGAAGGCGCCGGCCAGATGTTCCGCGTCAGCACCCTGGACATGGTCAATCCGCCGCGCCTGAGCAGCGACGCAGAAACGCAGAAACGCAGTGACGCAGACAGAGCCCCAACTCCTGCGTCTTCCACTCCGTCACTGCGTCACTCCGTCACTGCGTCACTGCCCATTGACTATTCCCACGACTTCTTCGGCAAAGAAGCCCACCTCACCGTCAGCGGCCAGCTCAACGTCGAAACCTACTGCTGCGCCATGTCCCGCGTCTACACCTTCGGCCCCACCTTCCGCGCCGAGAACAGCAACACCAGCCGCCACCTCTCCGAGTTCTGGATGATCGAGCCCGAGATCGCCTTCGCCACTCTCAAAGAAGACTCCGAACTCGCCGAAGCCTTCATCAAGTACCTCGTCGAGACCGTCCTCGCCGAACGCGCCGACGACATGAAGTTCTTCGACGAACGAATCGAGAAGGGCTTGCTCGCACGCTTGAAGCACGTGTTGGACACCCCGTTCAGGCGCCTGCCCTACACAGAAGCAATCTCCATCCTGGAAAAAGCCATTGCCGCAGGCAAGCGCTTCGAGTACCCAATCAAGTGGGGCACCGACCTCCAGTCCGAGCACGAGCGCTATCTCACCGAAGAGCACTTCAAGCAGCCCGTCATCCTGATGAACTACCCCAAACAAATCAAAGCCTTCTACATGCGCGAGAACGACCCCGGCACCGACGGCGCCCCAGGCGCGACCGTCGCCGCGATGGACGTCCTCGTCCCCGGCATCGGCGAGATCATCGGCGGCTCCCAGCGCGAAGAACGCCTCGACAAGCTCGACGCCCGCATCGAGGAAATGAAACTCCCCGCCAAGGAATACTGGTGGTACCGCGACCTCCGCCGCTACGGCACGGTCCCCCACGCCGGCTTCGGCCTCGGCTTCGAACGCCTCATCTGCTTCGTCACCGGCATGCAGAACATCCGCGACGTCATCCCTTTCCCCCGTGCGCCCAAGCAGGCCGAGTTCTGATCCCTGTATTGGTGGTACAGGCATCCCGCCTGTGTGTCCGCCATCTCTCATTCTTCAAACTCCACCCCCTCCTTCATCCGCCCAAACCGCGCCGGCACTGACCCCAGCCACCCCATCTCCAGCCCAAACGCCCAGTCGCCGGCATCCTCCGTACTCACCATCGTCCTCAGCTCTCTCCCAAAACACGGCGAAGGCCATTCCTGAAAGTGCCGCAGCAGCAGCGTCGCAATCTTCCGCTGCTGCAAGTCCCCGTGCCCCAGCAGCTCCACCACCCCCGCCGAAGCCTCCGGCCCGATCCAGTGCAGCGCCCGCCCGCTCAGCCTCGCATCCCCGCAATGTCCGTTGTCCGCCAGGTGCGCCAGCAAGATCGGAATCGCCCGGTCATACCACGCCGCGTGCCCCGCGTGCGCCACCAGCGCGGCACACAACACCCGCTGCTGCTCATCCTTCGACTCCAGTCCAGCGCCCAGCGCCGCCACCGTCTTCTCCGGAAAGAGAATCAGAAACTCAAATCCCTCCCACGCATTGTCGTACGTCCCCGAACTCCAGCACATCGTGTCCGACGCCAACCCCTCCACCGTCGTCCTGATCAGCCTCTCGCTCGGCTGCACGCCCGTCAGCTTCCGGCCATCCTCCGAGCCCCACTTCCAACACTCCCGCCGCAGCGCCGCCGCGGCCATCTGCCGCTCCTGCCGATCCGATGACAACAGCGACTCCTCCAGCGCCGCCCGCCCCCTGGGCCCCAACTCTTCAAAGCGATCCATCGCCCGCTGCGCATTCCACGTCGCCTTGTCATCCCGCAGGTCCCTCTGCAGCACCGGGATCACCCACCGCACCTGCCACGCGTACAGCCCGCCGCGCGCCAATCTCTTGTCCAGCTCGCGCCGCAGCCGCGTCGGCGTCCACTCCGGCCCCATCGCCCTCTTCACGCCAATCAGCACCGTCGTCGGAACATACTTCTGCCACGAGTGCGTCTTCAGCATCGGCGCCCCCACCACCACCGCCGCCATCAGCACCATCACCACACCCATCCGCAGCGGCCGCCACCGCGACGCCGACTTCAGCGCCGACACGCGCACGCTCAACTTCCGCCCGCACTCCGGACACGTCACTTCTCCTCTCTCGCCCTGCCGCAGCCCTGACAAGTCATACCCGCACGCGCGCGACGTCACCAGCCGCAGCGGACTCATCCGCCACTTTCCGCGCGTTCCCGGACAGAACTTCTTCTCCCGCCCCGGCCGCCACCGCGCCCCCGCCCACACCAAAAACAAAACCCCCACCCCAGCCATCGCCCCCGCCACCACCCGGCTCCAGAACACAATCACCTGGACATCCATGTCCGTGCTCCTCGTTGTCTCGCCCAGTCTACCCGATAACTCCGCCCGCCAAACCCCATTGTCGCTCTCTCCGTCACATCCCGACGTCCATTCCTGCGCCCACGTTACAACCACTGGCATCGCGCGGATTCCGCGCCGATGCAGGACAACGACGAGCCGGCGCTGGAGGCAACCAGGCGCCGACACGTGATCGAATCGAGCGGTCTTCGGGGGGTCACGGGGACCCCCGAAGGCCGCCCACGCACCGCCGCCGCCTCACCAGCCGCGGCCGCCCACGCGGGCAGGGGGATTGAGATGAAGCCTTCGAATCAGCGCCGTACCGGATGGATGATCCTCGCCGCCGCCGGAGTCATCGGCGGGCTCGGCGTCGCCGCTCCCGGCCTCGTCAGCGACGACAACGACACCACCGATCCCTTCGCAAGCCTCCCCAGCAGCTTCACCGTCTCCGCCACCGTCCGCGACTTCCTCCCCTACGGCGTGAACGGCGGCCACCCGGACTTTGAACGCTGGACCGGCGGCGTCCGCGTCGGCCTCGCCGCGCAGGAGCTCGACAACGAAGGCAAGCCCGTCGCCGCCTCCCTCACCGGCAACAACATCATCACCGAGTTCCGCGACTCGCAGAACCAGCCCATCAACCCCGCCCTCTACGACGCCTCCCTCGGCGATATCGCCGGCCAGCTCTCCCACGCTCTCGATGTCCGCCTCGAATCCGAATCCAGCTTCTCCCAGTGGTACCGCGACGGCCTCACCTGCGCCTCCGCCTCCGTCCCCATCACCCTCCGCCGAATCGCCAACTCCGACCGCTACATCTTCGACTCCGCCGTCGATGAGCCCTACGCCTCCCGCGGCGGGTTCTTCCCCATCGACGGCATGCTCTACGGCAACGGCGCTTCCACCCACAACTTCAGCTTCACCACCGAGCTCGAAACCCTCTTCCAGTTCCACCGCGGCACCAACCAGACCTTCAAGTTCTCCGGCGACGACGACGTCTGGGTCTACATCGGCGGCCGCCTCGTCATCGACCTCGGCGGCGTCCACTCCGCCAAGTCCCAGGTCATCAACCTCGACCGCCTCGCCTGGCTCACCGACAACGAAACCTACTCCCTCAAGATCTTCCACGCCGAGCGCCACACCAACCAGTCCAACTTCAAAATCGAAACCACCCTCCAGCTCCGCCAGGTCCAGCCCCCCGCCACCGCAGCACTGGCCGACTAAGCGCCGGCCCACAACCAACACACTCGGCGCGGGGGTTTGTAACCCCCGCCTTTTCTCATAGTCATCGCGAATGTCAGTCGCTGACAACTCCGCGCCTCAGGCAGCCACAAGGCCCGAGCCACCGACCAGTCGTGCCACGAGCCCGTCGTGCCACGGGCCTCGGCGCCTCGCCGACGCCCGTGACCCCAACACCGGGGCCCATCAATCATCAAGAGACGCGCACGCTCCAGCCCACCCGTGTCTCTCTCCTCCCGGTATTGGTGGTATAGGCGTCCCGCCTGTACAAGCCCGCAGGGCTCCAAGTCGAAAGGCAGGGGCACCACCCTTGCAACCAGGCCCCTCACGCACCCGACCCCGCAGGGGTCGAAGTCACCGAAGCGATCAACCCGAATATTGGACGCGATCTGCCGGCCGGAGGCGCGTACGTAGCTTTGCATGGCGAGCCTCTGCCATACCTGACCGATACGGCCTACGAACACTGGCCGTACCACAACAATGAGCCGGCAGGAATCCGAGTGCTTGGGGCACCGAGCGCCGACACGACGGAAAGTCTGGACGAGATCCTTGGGCAAACGAGAAGCGCGCACATGGGAGCTGGAGACGAACGGGCACACAATACTCATTGTTGTGGTCCGTTTGCATTGGCTACGGCTGTCGGATAGCACCCTTGCAAATGTTTGCTTGAAGGGAGTGGCTCATGCGAACTCGGTTCCTCTGCATCGCCCTGACGGCGCTAAGTGTGTGCCTGACCGCGCGGGCTCAGGTGTACAGCGTCTCACCCATCGGCATCGATATGGGGAGTAGCCAGGTCTGGACGTTTACGCCGATTCTTGTGACGGAGAACGAACAAACTCAGGTCCACAGCTTCCTTGCTCTCAAAGATCCGGCCTCGACGGTCGGCACGAACATCACGGTGGTGTGGTACCTGCATGCGTCAGAAGGCGGCTGGGCTCCCGTCGCTTGGAATACTCAGGATCATTGGCAGGTCATTAAGTCCATCAAGGATGTGCTCGCGATTCCCGATTGGGAGGACAACCTGTGGCAGACTTTCCAAGGTCCACCTGAAGTTCAGGTTGCAACCGCTGAGATGCCGAAGGCATTCGTTTCTGGAGTGCTTTCGGATGACCCGTTGGTGATTCCGCTCTCATCTCAAACAAACCAAACGATGCTCGACCTCCTAGTGAATCTCGGGTACGCCGCGGCTTCGGTGCCAGTTGACGACAGCTCCGAGACGCAATGCACGTCGGCGGAAGTAATCGACGCGATGCAAACAGGCGTGAACTCGTTTGTCGCCGCTCCAGCTACTGACGCAACGAGCGCCGCGCAGACAGCGACCGCGGCCCTGGCAACATGTCAGATGCAGTTCTGCATCGCCTGGAACTGGTACGGCACACCCACCTGCGGGGCGTGGGCATGCGGAGCGTGGGGGCCGGAATCCGCAAATCCGCCCGGTGCTGGGCCAATTCAGAACGGAGCATGTTCCGACATTTGCCACTATGAGCGGACCACCACGAGAACGTGTAGCCGGACGAAGACGCATCAGGCATGGGATTGCACGCAGACTGGCTGGACGCAATACAGGACCGACACCGGGGAGCAAAAGGGTCGGTGCGACATCGATCTAAGCAACGCGGGGTGTGTCCACTTCGCGCTCCCCTGCCCCACAGCCACGACGTGCCTCGCAGGAGTCGCTTGCGCCCCATCGCCGAGTACGATCGTCTATGGCACTTGGGCCCCGTAGGAAGTCATTCGAGTTGAGACGATGCGTCACGGCTCTGGCATTAGGGGCGGCGACCACAATCCTGGTTGCGTGGAGTTGTGCCGCGCTCGCCGAACTGCCTTGGAACGCGCAGCCCGCCGAAGGCATTACGAGAATCGAGCCACCTTACTGGACTCTCTCATATTGGAAGGGGTCGAGCGCCGCAGGCGTACTGAGTTACCACGGCGGATTCGCTCCTCCCAATCCTTCGTCCACAAACGTCGTTGTCGGTCCTTCCTGGAGCCGCACCTCGTCGCATCCGAAGGACGACACCGCAGACGCCTTCGCAGCCAAAGAGGGATACCGGACCCAGTTTGAAGATGCGCGGGGCTGGCCTTTCGTCGCTTTGGTGGCGAAGTACGATAGCACGAATATGGGTCTGAATGCGTGGACCATCAGAGCAGGCCTGCAGATTCCCGGTCGACAAGGCGTGTACAACATGCCAAAGGCGCTCGGACTGAGGCCCGCGTGGCGCGGCCTCGCCGCAGATTCGGTGGGTTTTGGAGCCGCCTGGTTCGCCGCGTTAAGCCTCATTGCATGGCGTCGGCGGGCACGTCGCATCCGAAACGGAAGATGCGCGGCATGCGGATACCCAGTCTCGGGACTTGGCATATGTCCAGAATGCGGGGAAGCAGGTGGCACGACTCTCCGAGGCGTGAATGTGTGATCCCGCGCACGCCTCGGAGAGTCGTGCCACCAGAAAAGCTCAGATCCCTCTATCTTTCCGGCGCTCGTGATGTTTCACGTCCAACTCCTGGCGCCCCACCCCCCAACAATCCCCCATGCACCGACTCCTCCTCCTCGCCGCCCTCCTCCTCCTTGCTCCCGCCCGAGCCGATGACGCGGCCATCCGCGCCGAGCTCGACGCCACCTTCTCCACCATCTCCAAAGCCGTGATCTCCGGCGACCAGAAGACCTACCTCTCCTACATCAGCCCCGACGACAAGCATGTCTACACCGAACATCTTCACTGGTCCGACGAGCTCGCCAGGTACAAGCCCGCCGAGTTCACTCTCTCCATCGGCGAAGGCACTACCACCTTGACCTCCACCACCGCCGAGTTCCCCCTCACCATGTCCTGGCGATTCGAAAACGGCCTCCCCGACAACTGGGGCATGGCCGCCAAGGGCCGGACCGTCAAGTTCCCCACCGTCCGCTTTACCAAGAAGGACGGCCGCTGGATCTACCAGGGAGAGAAGTGGAAGGAGATCTCCGGCGGCGGCCCCGATGCTCCATTCACCGTCCGTTTCCTCGAAGGTTCCGAAGCTGTCGCCGAGGACGTCGTCAAAGCCTTTCCCGTCGCCAAGGCCCACGTCGATTCCGAGTTCCAGCGCCTCGTCAAGGAACCCCAGACCCTCGTTATCTACAAGTCGATGGACCACCTCAAGGCCACCGTCTACCTCAACATGCCCGACAGCTACCTCGGCGGCTGGAGCGAGCCCGGCGAATCCGTCAAGTTCATGGACAGCTACACCCGCGGCGTCTCCAGCTGGACCGCCGCGTACGCCCACGAATACGGCCACGTCGCCACCTGGGAGCTCGGACCCGGAGTCAAAGGCACACCCTGGTGGGTCCAGGAAGGAGTCGCCGAACTCTGCGCCGGCAAGTTCCGCCCCGGCTACGCCGCCCGCCTCGACGCCGACACCAGGAAACGCGCCGCCGCCGGCAAGCTCACCGACTGGTCCAAGATCAGCGACTACATGACCGCCGAGCAATCCCTCAAGCAGATCGCCTACACCCAGGGCGACCACATGATGCAGTTCGTGACCGCCCGCTGGAAACGCGAAGGCCGGAACGAATGGCTCAAGTCGATGGCCGCCGGCAAGACCCTTGACGAAGCGACGCGCGAGGCCTTCAAGCTCAGTTTCGCCGACCTCGACGCCCTCTGGCGCAAGAGCCTCGAGGCCGATCACGATGACAAACCTGAATCCAAACCCGCAGCTCCCGAACCCGCCGGTATCCGCGCCGCGCTCGAGCCGATGCTCAACGACATGGCCGCGGCCGCCGCCGCCGCCGATCAGGCCAGGTACCTCTCGTTCATCTCCACATCCGACCCGGTGTTCCTCAAAGAGCAGCAGAACTGGGCCAAGGACCTCTCACGCAAAGCCCCCGAGAGTGTCACGATGCAGATCGAGCCCGACTCGATCGGCGTCGGCCCTGACGGCTCTGCCGTCGGCAGGCTGACGACGACATGGAAGATGCCGGGAGGCCGAGAGAGGACCGTCACGTTTCCGGCGCGGTTCGTCAAGAGCGACACGCGCTGGCTTTACGCCGGCGAAAAGTGGAATGTGATCAAGGGTGAAGGTTCGCTGGTGCTCTACGAGAACGAATCCCTCAAGAGCGTCGCCGAAGCCGTCGCCAAGGTGCTGCCCGAAGTTCGGGCCCACGTCGATGAAGGCTTCGAATACGGTGAGGGCGCGCCGATCAAGAAGCTCGTGCAGCAGGTCAAGCTCTACACGTCAATGCGACACCTGCAGCAGTCGATCTATCTCAGTTACACCGACAGCCTGGGCGGGTGGAACGAGCCCGAGGAGTCGATCAAGATACTCTCCTCCCGCGGCACCACCGAGGGCACCTTGCGCGTGCTTCTCGGGCACGAATACGGGCACGTCGCGACGTTCTATCTCGGGTCCAAGGCCAACGACATGCCGTGGTGGATCCTCGAAGGCATCGCCGAGCTCTCATCCGCCAAGTTCGCCAAGAGTTCCGCCCGCATCGATCGGATGGTCAAGGGCTGGGCCAAGACCGACAAGCTGGTCGCGTGGGACAAGCTCGCCGACTTCCACGGAGAAGCACTCAACCACCAGCTCAACGTCTACAACCAGGGCCACCACATGGTCGCCTTCATCGAGTCGACCTATACGCGCCACAAGCTCAACGCCTGGATGGCCGCGCAGGCCGGCGGCAGCACGATGGACAAGGCCACGCACGATGTGCTGGGCCTGAGCTTTGATGAACTCGACGCGAAGTGGCGGGCGTCACTGGTGGTGGAAGAACCGAAGAAGCCCGACGAACCCAAGAAGACCGAGGAGGAGCCAAAGAAGCCGGAGTGATCAGTGCCCGCCGCCGTGCGCGGCCTGGGCCTTCGCATCCTTCTTCACCGGCTTCTTGGCGGCGGTCTTCTTCTCCTTGGGTTTGGTCGCGCCGTGGGCGTCCTTGCTCGGCGCGCCGTGGGCGTCTTTCTCAGCGGGCTTTTCGTGAGAGCTGTCTTCCGCGGCCTTGGCCACGACGATGGTCGGCGTCGATGACCGGAAGAAGAGCAGATAGCCCCAGAGGCACGTCGCGTTGAAGATCGTGATGATCGCGACCCAGCCGATCAGATCGCGCAGGGGCTTGGGCCGGTTCCGCAGCGGCGCGGCGAGCGTCGAGAGAATCAGCGTGGAGAGCGGCCGGAGTGCCGCGGCGAGTTTGCGGGTCTTCGCCGGCGTCTCGGGAGCCGGCGCGGGCGGGGCGGCCTTGGCCGGCTTGTGCCGCGCGACGGGCGGAGGCGCGGCGGGCGAAGGCGCCGACGGTGCGGTGACCACGGGTGCAACGGCCGGAGCGGGTTCAGGTGGAGGAGGCTGCGGCGCCGGAGTTGGTGCGGGCGCTGGCGCTTCGGGCGGCACGGGCGGCGCGCCGACCTGGCCCTTGATGGTGTTCTGCTCGTCGGCGAACTCTCCGGCGATCAGGTCGTCGGCGAGGCCGGCGATGTGGGCGTCGAGCGTTTCGATCTTGGTGTCGGAAGGGAGGGGCGGCTCGGGGGGCTTGGGGGCGGCGTCTTCGACCAGCTTCTGGACGGCGGCCGCGAGGTCGTCCATGCTCTGCATGGCGGCGGACTCGGGCGCGGGCTCGGCGGCGGTCGGAGGCGGGGCGGCTGGAGGCGCGGCGGGCTTGGGGGGATCGGCGACGAGGTTCTCAACAGCTTCGGCGGCGAGAGCGTCGAGGTCGATCTCTGTCGATGGAGTGGCCACGAGCGCCGCGGCCTGCGCATCCAGCGTGGTCTGGGTCTCTTGAGAAGCCGAGGACATGGAACTGGCATGATCGGCGGGGATCGGGACAGACTCAAGGCCTATCGGGCCTGACGGGACGCGAATTGGGCCGGGGAGCGTTGCATACGGGATTGGTGGTTTGGGCGGCAGGGGACGGGGACCCATAATCTGGGACCATGGGCGTTCACCGTATACACGTCGATCAGCCGCTGGCGGAAGGGCCGCTGGTGGTGGTTGGAGATGAGGCACATCACGCGGCCAGGGTGAAGCGGGTGGAAGTTGGGGGGGCGGTGCGGGTGCTGGATGGAAGGGGCGGCGTTGGGCGGGCTGTCGTGACGGGAATTCGAAAGTTGAGGGAAGAGTGGGTGATGGAGATGCGGGTGGAGGAGGTGGAGAAGGTGACGCCGGAACGGCCGCGGGTTGAAGTGTGCACGGCGGTGCCAAAGGGGCCTCGGTTGACGGAGATGATCGACGGGCTGGCGCAGGTGGGCGCGGCGGCGTGGCGGGCGCTGGAGACTGAGCGCGGGGAGAGGGAGAGTTGGCGGAGAGAGAAGGTGGAAAGAGTGGCGGTGGAGGCGAGCAAGCAATGCGGGCGTGCGTGGAGGATGGAGATAGGAGAAGAGTTGAAGTTGGCAGATGCGGTGCGGGCGGGTGGAGGGTGGGAAGTGGTGTTGGCGGATGCTGGTGGGCAGCGATATGTGGGGGTCGCGGAGCGAGTGAGAGTGTTGATAGGGCCGGAGGGGGGTTGGACGGAGGGGGAGTTAGCGATGGCGAAGAGCGCGGGAGTGAGGGTGTGCGGGTTTGGGGTTCACGTGATGCGGATTGAGACGGCGGCGGTGGTGGCGGCCGGAGTGGTGATGGAAGCTCAGTGAATCAAAGTGGACTTCGAAGGATTTCGTCGAGGCGCGGCATGAAGTCGGTTACGGGGGGGCGTATTCGATGCGGAGGGCAGAGATGGAGCGGGATATGCCGGTGATGTGGCCGCGAATGCTGTTGTGCACGGGAATGTGTTCGAAGCGGAGCATGTGATCTGTCGGAGGTATGGAAAAACGGATTTCGCTATCGTTCCAGGGCATGGAACGATCGGCAAACGCTCGTTTGTCACGCCGATCCAAAATGTGGAGATGGAGCTTTTCCCAGTTGGGCTGTGCTTCGGGGCGGGCCCCGGCGTCGATTTCCTGCTGAGCGTCGGTCGAGAACATGTTGCCAACGAGAACCGAAGGCTTGTCTCTGTGATTGACCGCCTGGAGCAGGAAGTTGGCCGCTGCGTCGAGGCACATGTGTGTGCAGAATGGCATTGGCTTGCCATTGATGTAGGCGCAATACTCGGGGAAGGCCTTCCTTCGGTCGAAACTATCAAACCGGGGTTCGCCGTCGGGAGCGGCGGTCACGATGGCGCGGGCGGCGAGGAGCTCAGTGTTCTTCAGGGGCAGAGCGATATAGAACGAATGATCATCGGTCTGGCCCGAGAGGACCAATAGTCCGGGAATGCTGTCCTGAGCTTGTGGGCTGAACGTGAGACGTCCGCTCGGCAATAGTTCGCCCACGTCCCAATGACCCAGCATCTCCTTGTCAAGATCAAGGATTAGATCGCCGCCCGAAAGAGAGATACGCGCGCGGCAATGGTCTCGCACGGTCAGGGCGTTAAAAGTGTAAACTCCGCTTTCGACGTTGACCGGGACAAGAGCAATCCAGGAAGACGAGGGGGCTCCGGGGTGGCCGGGTTTGGTCCAAAGATCTACGGCGGCGACAAGGGACTTTTGGTCGAACAAGTAGGTCAGGGCGCCAATGGCGGGATTGTCGCTGATAGCGACGGGCAGGTTTTTGGCCGCGGCGGCACGGAGGAGAGGCCCGATCTCGAGGGCTTGGTGATTCTGACCGTTGGCGCCCGCGCGAATGGTCAGCCCGACCAGGCCAACATCACTGACGAGAGGGCCTCCGGAGTAGCCGGACTTGATACCGTCGGCATCGAAGGAACAGACTCCATCGGAGAGGGCGTTGAAAATACCCGGAGTCCAGCCGGTGAGAGGCGCGTTCTCGTCTGGGGTGAGGTTGGCGCCGAGTGCGGAGACTCGGCTGCCGCGTGGCGGCGCGGGACAAACGATGAGGTCAGTGCACGGAGGAGCGCGGCCGAAGGGAGAATCCTTGCGCTTGGCCTTGATGATGGCGGCGTCCAGCTTGTCTTCACCGAGGGCCTCGCATGACACTGCATCCTGCCAGCCCGCGGCCCCCAAGTAGCGAATCTTTGCGATCACACCGTCTTTGGCGGCGGTGGCTGACTCGACAACGTGCCGGGCTGTGAGGATGGTCAGAGCTGTGTCGTCGAAGCCGATGATGATGCCGCAGCCCTCGTCGAGGCTCTGTCCGGCGGATGTGTCGAACGTCTGAACCCGGACGGTGAGTTCCTTCATGAGGGAGGCGAGGGGCTCGGTGGGTTGGGCGGCGGCCAAAGGGCCAAACAGCCACAAGATCGCAACCGAGGCTGCGGCGACGATACGGAAAGGGGTGTTATTGCTCTTCATGGTGGGACGAGACTTTGAGTTCATGGGTTTCCTGTACGGCGACTTTGCCCTCTTCGAGCGACTCTTCGCCGCGCGGGAGGAGGAGAGCGGTGAAGGCGACGAGCGCGGTGGCAAGGGCGATGTAGTCGGCGATGCCGCGCCCGCCGATCAAGCTGGAGAGGACCGAGGGGCTGATGGCGCGCAGGCCGAGCGGGTGGCCGATCTTGAGGCCGGTGACGTCACCCTGCCAGACTATTCGTAGATGGGGATCCACAAACTCGGCGGTGAGGTTCTCGCGGTCTGAAGGCACATATTCGACCAGCATGATGGTGCCGGCGAAGGATTGACCTTCGATGCGTTCTCCTACCCAGAGGCGTTCGACTTCACGGCGAGGGATCTCCGGGAACGCGATGGTCCCGCCGAGAAGTTCGGAGACTCCGAACCTCGCACCGGGGGTCTGAGGTTCCGAGACTCGGATGCGACTGGTGTGAACGCCCTGGAGGCCGATCGTCCGCCGCCCGACAGTGGACGACGCGAGTCGGCACGAGACGCGGAGTTGCTGACCAGGACTTCCAGAGACCTCGATTGTGGCGCCGTCGGCGATCTTCCTCGGATCGAATGAGCCGGTGAGCTCCGATCCCGCGGCGGCGATGAGCCTGATCGATGATGTTGAACCGGCGCGGGCGGGGTCGGGAACAACCGTGAACATGATGTCCGACTCTGCCAGTCTCACGCTTACATCGCTGCCGGCCGGGACGCTGATGGCGTGAACGGCGTGAAACGGTCCGTCCTGAGGCCGGCCGGAGCTGACGGGCGGCAGCTCCAGTTTCCCGTCTTCCGTGGTTCCCGAAGCCTCATCGAACGACCACGAACTGGCGCCGTCGACGCTGATACGGGTCAGGTTGAGGCCGTTGAGTACGAGGTCGACGTTGGCCTGGTCGGGTACGTCAACGGGGACCTTGAAGTGGAACGAGCCGCTCTGTAAGTCAGCCAGTATGTGGGGAGAGCAACTTCGCGAGAAGCTGAGAACGCACGCCAGAAGGGCCAGCGAAACCAACATGGACCACTTGACCATGTCGTGCGAGAGGCCGTGGTAGAGCCGTGTGATCAGAGACCGGCGCTTCGGCTTTGTGCGGGACGCGCGTTTCGCAGGCCCGCGGCTCATGGCGTGGCGCCCGGGATGGAATCACCCAACGGGAGCTGGAGATAGATCGGGAGCAGCTTGTCTTCGCGGCCGTTCTGCCTGCACCAGATATCAAGCCGAACGAGCGATCCGTCGCGCTTCCACGGGGGAAGGCGGAAAAAACTCGCTTCCGGGCCGAGTTCCTTGTCCTTCGCGATAGGTTCGCGCCCCAGGATGTCGCCGGCCGGGCCAAGCCGGACTGCTTCGATCCGAACCCCGACCAGTGCGACGTTGGCCACAAGATTGACACCGAACTTGTCGCTCGGCGGCTGAGTCTTTGCGTCCTTGTCTTCGAGCTTCGCCGGGATGAATACAGGAGTTTGGGGCGGCGGGAGTCTATCCCACGCCGGCGCTGAAGCGCGGATGTCGTGAGAACTGATCAGGCACACACCGAACAGAATGTCGGTCGCGACGGCGCCGACCTGTGCGGCCCGGTCGGTCCGCCAGCGAAAGACGTTGGGCACGACGCCTCCCTCGGGTGCTTTCGCCGGCTCGGGGTCAATCTGGTACTTGCGATCGAGGACTTTGTGACGGCCCTGAACCTTGGGAGGCTTGGGGGTGAGAGGCCACGAAATGCGCCATTCACCGTTGCTGGTGAGGGTCTTCACACGTTCGTCGCTGCTGAACTCGAGGACGCTCACATGAGGGGCGGAATGGCCTGAGACGTTTTCAAGAAACGAACCCTCACAACATTGATCGGGATTGTCGAGCCGCTTGGAGTACCCGTGCTTGTCCGCCGGCGTCAACTTGGGATCGCACTGTCCCGCCGCGGGTCCCGCGATGCAGAGCACGTGTGCCGCGAAAGCAATCAGGTAGAGTTGGGTCCTCAAACGCATTGGATGTGTCTCCCCGAGTCGGAGAGATCATACATCACCGTGGCCGAATCTGCATCAATCGGGGCTGGCGGCGGCGCGGAGAAAGGCCTACTTCGGCGCGATCGTGAATTCCGTCACGGGCTTCTCTTCCGTGTGGCCCGGCGCGTACATGTCCATGTAGATGGTGGCCTCGGCGAGGCCATTGGTGAGCGTCCTGCACCGGTCTGCTCAGCCCTGGGACAGCACACGGACGGGGCATCCTCGCGGCTTGAGGGATTCGAGAACGCCGGAGATGAGGGCGTCGAGGGAGATGGGCTTGGTGAGGTATGAGGTGCACCCGACCTGGAGACACTTCTCGCGTTCGCCGGCCATGGCATGGGCGGTGAGGGCGACGATGGGGCCGGCGTAGGCGTCGGCGCGGAGCTGGCGGGTGGCCTCGTAGCCATCCACGATGGGCATCTGCATGTCCATGAGGACGACGTCGAAGGCCCGGCGGGCGGAGATCGCGTCCTTGACGGCGGAGATCGCGGCGCGGCCGTTGGCGACAACGGAGACGTCGGCGCCGCACCTCTTGAGGATGTGGGAGAGGAGCCGCTGGTTGTCCGGGCCGTCTTCGGCGAGGAGGATCTTGAGGCCGGTGAGGGGGCGCGTGGCGAACAGGTCGTGGGAGGGCGCGGCGGGCTTGGCGACGCTTGCTTCGCGCAGGCGGTTTGGACCGAACGGGTCGGGAACGAGCCTTGCGTCGGCCGCGAGTTTGACGGCGACGGACGTGCGGAAGGTGGAGCCCTGGTTGAGGGCGGCGGATACGAGCGAGACCTGGCCGCCGAGGAGGGTGGCGAGGCGGCGGCTGATGGCAAGGCCGAGACCGGAACCGCCGAACTCGCGGGTGGTGGACGAGTCGGCTTGGGTGAAGGGCTGGAAGAGCCGGGCGGACTGTTCGGGCGAAAGGCCGCGGCCGGTGTCGATGACGTCGACCTGGAGCTCGGAGGCGTCTGGCAGGAACCGGCAGACGACACGGACGGAGCCCTGGTGGGTGAACTTGATGGCGTTGCCGACGATGTTGATGAGGACCTGGCGGAGGCGTGTGGGATCGGTGAGGATCCTGTCGGGGAGCGGGGACTGGGCCTCGATGCGGAGGGGGAGGTGCTTGGCGTCGGCGCGGACCTGCATGAGGGTGACGACGTCGAGAAGGAGCTCGGCGAGGTCGGTGGGGCGTTCTTCGACGGTGAGCTTGCCGGCCTCGATCTTGGAGAGGTCGAGGATGTCGTTGATGAGGGCGAGGAGGTGCTCGCCGTTGTGGATGATGGAGCCGAGGGTGGAGCGTCGCCACTCGATGCTTTGCTCGGATTCGTGGTCCTTGAGAAGGAGCTCGGCGAAGCCGAGGATGGCGGTCATGGGGGTGCGGATCTCGTGGCTCATGTGGGCGAGGAAGGTGCTCTTGGCCTCGGCCGCGGCCTCGACGGAGGCCTGGTTTTCCTTGAGGACGGAGTTATTGAACTCGACGGTCCGGGCGTAGGTGACGAGATCGTGCTCGATGCGTTTGCGTTCGGAGATGTCGCGGACGATGCCGGTGAACATGCGGCGGTCGCCGACCTTGACCTCGGAGATGGAGAGCTCCATCGGGAAGGTGGAGCCGTCCTGGCGGCGGCCGACGACTTCGCGGCCGACGCCGATGATTTTCTTGATGCCGGTGAAGCCGTAGCGGCGGAGGTACCCGTCGTGCTCGTTGGCGAAGGGGGCGGGCATGAGCATCTTGACGTTCTGGCCGACCATCTGGCGGGCCTCGTAGCCGAAGGTCCGCTCGGCGGCGCTGTTGACGGACTCGATGATGCCGTCGGCGCTGATGGTGATGATTCCGTCGACGGCGGTTTCGACGATGGCGCGGCCGCGGGCCTCGGAGTCCCGCAGGGCGGCCTCGGAGCGTTTGCGTTCGGTGATGTTGCGGTCGGTGATGACGACGGCGGCCTCAGAGCCGGGCCGGGCTTCGAGGATGGTCATGGTGCACAGGACATCGACGAGGAGACCTTCGCGGGTGACGCGCTGGGTCTCGAAGGGGACGGGTCGCTGGCCCTGGCGCTGGCGGACGATGGCGCTGGAGATTTCGTTCTGGCGGTCTGCGGGGAGGAGCTCGCGGACGTTCATCTTCAGGGCCTGAGCGGCGGAGTAGCCGTACATGCGCTCGGCGCCGGCGTTCCACTCGCGGATGGTGCCGTCGAGGTCGAGGACCTTGATGGCGTCGCTGGAGTCGTCGAGCAGGGCGGCGAGGCGGCGGAGCTTCTCCTCGGCGGCGCGGCGCTCGGAGATATCGCGGACGATGCCGGTGAACATGCGACGGTCGCCGAGGCGCATCTCGCTGACGGAGAGTTCCATGGGGAACATCGAGCCGTCCTTGCGCTGGCCGACGACCTCGCGGCCGATGCCGATGATCTTGCGGATTCCGGAGGTGAGGTAGTGGGCGAGGTAGCCGTTGTGCTCCTCGCGATAGGGCGTGGGCATGAGAATGCTGATGTTCTGACCGACGACCTCGGACCCGGGGTAGCCGAAGAGCTTCTCGGCGGCGGGGTTCATGGTCTCGACGATGCCGCTGGAGTCGATGGTGATGATGCCGTCGACGGCGGTATCGACGATGGCGCGGAGGCGCTCGGCGTTGTCGCGTTGGGTGGTCGGGGGGTGCGTCAGCGCGGGGGGCGCTTGATGAGCGGCATCGGGCTCGCCCGGTAACGCGGTCGCTCTGCCGTGGCGGGCAGACGCATCGGGATGTGGATCGCCACTTTGCCGCATCGAGAAGTCACCAGACGAACGTCCAGAACGGACGGATACGCAATCGTCGGATGACGCGACGCGGGAGTTGAGCGTTGATTCTCAGAACAGAGAAAAAGCATCGCAAGAGCCACGGGCCGGGTGGAGCGGCGCTCACGCGCTGGTAAGGTGCGTCGCGAGATCACCGATGGAAACCCTTGACTGGGATCCGGTGGCGAGGTTCTTGAGCGTGACTTCGGTGGAGTTCTCGACGATCGCGGCGAAGCGGGCGTGGACAGAGCTGGCCTCCTGGAGGAGCTTGCCCACGTTTTTGGTGGTCTTGTAGGTGTGGCGGGCGTGGAGGGGTTTGGTGGAAGGCGAGCCGCGGCGGAGCTGGGCGACGAGGGGGCGGAGGGCCTTGTCGGAATCCTCCTGGCCGTTGGAGATGACAAAGACGTCGGGGCGGAGGGACGCGGGTGGTTCGGAGAGTTTGTCGAGGAGGGCCTGGCCTTCGGGCATCAGGCCGCGGTCCTGGAGGATGAGGGAGAGGACCACATCGCCCATGCCAAAGCCGACGGCGGGTGTGGGCGGGCCGCCGAACATCTCGATGAGCTTGTCGTAGCGGCCGCCGCCGGCGATGGCGCGCTCCTTGCCGCCGGCTTCGTGGACTTCGAAGACCATGCCGGTGTAGTAGGCGAGGCCGCGGGCGATCCCGAAGTTGGCGTCGCACCAGTCGCTCAATCCCGAGCGCTCGATCAGCGACCAAAGGTTGGCGAACGCGGCATCGTCCGAGGCGGCGACGATCGGCATCTTTGTTCGCGCATCAAACTGGTCAACATCGAGACCCAACTGTCCGGCCGCTTGCCGGAACTCCGGTGCCGGCAACTTGGCTCGCTTGTCGAGCAAGACGAGCGCCTCATGCACGCTCGCTTCCGGCAGTCCGCACTTCACCATCACCTGCTGGATCACGCTTCGACTGCTGACTTCCACACGCACCTGGTTTGGACGGAGCCCCAGGGACTCGAAGAGGCCCACCGCACACGCGATCACTTCGGCGTCTGACGCGGCCTTGGCTTCTGGTGTCTCTTCTCCCCCGATCAGGTCCACATTCCACTGCCCAAACTCCCTCAACCTGCCGCGCTGCGGCTTCTCCGCCCGGTAGCAGTTCTGCTGCCAGAACCACTTCGTGGGCTTGGGGAGCGAGCCGGCCTTGGCCGCGTACATGCGGGCGAGAGTGGGGGTGAACTCGGGGCGGAGGGCGTAGTCCTTTTCGCCGCCTTCGCGCCGGAAGCTGAAGAGCTCGGAGATGATGCCTTCGCCGGATTTGACCGTGTAGAGATCGAGGTGTTCGAAGGTCGGGCCGTCGATTTCCTCGAACCCGTGACGGATGGAGGTGTCTCGCCACATCTTCTCGATGTAGCGGCGGCGGAGGAGGTCCTGGGGGTAGAGGTCGCGGGTGCCCTTGGGGGCCTGGAAGTTGTGAGACTTGCCGGAAGATTGGGGTTGGTCGGACGGGGGCATGGGTGGTAGGGTAGGGGATCATGCGAACGTCGTGGATCATGTCGCTGGCGGCCGCGTGCGGGGTGGGGGCGTTTGTGTACACGCTGGCGGCGGGAACGAGGCGTGGGCGCGAGGTTCAACTGACGGGTGGCGGGCCGGCGGTGATGAGCACGCGGCAGGCGAGCCCGCTGCCGGCTTCGATCGAAGACAAAGAGCAGATGATCGAGCAGAACACGCGCAACGGCCGCGCGCCCAGCGGCCGGATCCACTTTGCGCTGGCGGAGCAGTACGCGGATGCGGAACGTGTGGAAGATGCGAAGAAGATGTGGGATGAGGCGGCGAAGCTGCGGCTGGCGGGGGCCAGGCGGAACCCGGATGACCCCGACCTGTGGTTTGAGGCTGGGTGGTCGCTGTGGCGGCTGGACCGGATGAGCGAAGCACGGGAGCCGCTGCTCGAGGCGGAGAAGCGGTACAGCGCGATCCCGCCCGACCAGAAGACGGATCCGATGTGGTACCGGCTGGGGTGGACAAGGAAGCTGCTGGGGATGGACCAGGATGCGGTGATCGCGTGGTCCAGGGCGAGGGACATGGTGGCGCGGCTGGGGCCGATGTACGACAACGGCGTTTCGCTGTACAACCTGGCGTGCTACCGGGCGCTGCTGGGGGAGAAAGAAGCGGCGCTGTCGGCACTGGAGAAGGCGGTGCAGGCGGGGTGGACTGATGCGGCGAGGGCGATGCACGATGAGGACCTGGTGCCCTTGCGGGATGAAGCAAGGTTCATGGATGCGGTGAGAAAGATGCAGGGACAGCCGGTGCGGATCGAGATCGGGCCGGGGTAGAAGGCGGGGCTTGGCGGGCGAGTTCAAGGGGCCGAATCGCCGATGGGCGGGCGTCCGGGAGGGGGAGGCCGCGGTGTATCATGTCGGCCCATGCCGACGATCACGATCAACGGTGTTCAATGCCAGTTCACGCCGGGGCAGATGATCCTGCAGGTGGCCAACGCCAATGGCCTGGCGATCCCGCAGTACTGCTACCACGATGGGCTGTCGATCGTGGCGTCGTGCCGGATCTGCCTGGGGGAGTGCTGGGCGCCCAACGCGAAGACCAAGGCTCTGGAACCGTACATGGGAGGGAAGCTGCTGCCGACGTGCCAGACGGCCGCGGTGGATGGCATGGTCGTTTCGACCGAGTCTCCCAAGTCGGTGCAGAACCAGAAGGCGGTGATGGAGTACCTGCTCATCAACCACCCGCTGGACTGCCCGGTGTGCGACCAGGCTGGTGAGTGCCTGCTGCAGGATTACAGCTACCAGTATGGGCGCGGCGTGTCGCGGTTTGAGGAGCAGAAGGTCAAGCAGCCCAAGAAGGACCTGGGGCCGCATATCTACCTGTATGCGGACCGGTGCATCATGTGCTCGCGGTGCGTGCGCTTTGCGCGCGAGGTGACGGGGACCTCGGAGCTTTTGGTGCAGGGCCGCGGCAATAAGGAAGAGATCGATGTGTTCCCGGGTCGGCCCTTGGACAACGAGCTTTCGGCGAACGTGGCGGATCTGTGCCCGGTCGGGGCGCTCTTGGACAAGGACTTCCTGTTCGTCCAGCGCGTGTGGTTCCTGAAAGAGACACCGTCGATTGATCCGCTGACGGCGAGCGGGGACAACATTTCGATCCATCACAACGATGGGAAGGTGTACCGCGTCAAGCCTCGGACCAACATGTCGGTGAACCGGTGGTGGATCACCGACGAAGTTCGCTACGGGTGGAAGTTTGTGCACAGTGAGGACCGGATCAAGAACCCGATGCGACGGCAGTTCGGGCTGCAGGTCGAGAGCGAGTGGAACCGGGCGTATCACGAGGCCGTCGATGGTCTGCTCAACGCGACGGAGATCGGCGGGAACCTGGCGCTGATGGTGAGCCCGATGCTCTCGTGCGAGGATGCGTTTGTGCTGGCGACCATGGCGCGGGCGATCGACCCTGACGCGATCCTGGCGGTCGGGCCCATTCCGTTCCGCGGAGAGGACAAGGTCTATCCCAAGGGCGCCAAGGCCGAAGATCCGAAGGCGTTCCGCGTGTACGCGGAGAAGGCACCCAACAGCCGCGGTGTTCGACGCGTGCTGGAGGCAGTGGCGGCCACCGGCGAAACGAACAGGAAGGTCTTGTCCTACGAGCAGCTGGTCACGGAGCTCAAGAAGGAAGACTCGATCGGGGCGGTGGTGTTGACGGGGAACTACCCGGACGGGTCCTGGTGCGGGGACGAGTTGCCGGCGGTGCTGAGCCGCGCGAAGACGGACGGGAAGAAGTTCGTGGTGCTGATCGACACGCTCACGAGCCGGCTGGTGGATGAGGCGGACATTGTGCTGCCCGCGGCGACGTGGGCCGAAAAGTCCGGCTCGTTCCAGAACGCGAGGAACATGGTCCAGGCGTTCGAGGCGGCGATTCCCTGCCAGGGGCAGTCGCGGGCGGAAGGGCGGATCGGGCTGGAAATGGCGAGCGTGGCCTCGGGCGGCGAGGTGGACCCCAAGATCGTGTTCAACGCGGCGGATGTGCGGGGGAAAATGGCCGCGGCGAACCCGGCATTGGCGGCGTTCGCGACCGATGTGAAGCCGCCGGTCGCGGGTGTTCAGCAGGAACCGGACATGCAGGTGGTTGAGCTGTAGGGGTGCGGGGACGGGGGCGCGGGCGGTGGGCGCCGGGGAACGCGGATTTGGGTCTGATTTGGCCACCCAAAAGCGGATTGCCGATATACGATGGTAGTGTTGCCCAAGAACTTCTGGTGAAGGAGGACTCTGATGCTGCTCCGTTCCGGGAATCCGACGTTGAGGGCGTTCCACAAGCCACAGACGCTGGCGGACCTTGAGGCGCTCCAGGGCAAGAGCCGGACGATGACCGTGCAGGGGACGGTCAACGCGGCGTTCATTCTCGTGAGCCTGTGCGCGGCGTCGGCGCTGGGCACGTGGATGTACCTGACGAGCCAGAGCGACCTCAGCGCGATGTACCCGCTGCTGGGTGTGAGCGGGCTGGTGACGCTGGTGACATGGCTGATCCTCTGGGTTTCGCCCAAGGCGGCGCCGTTTGTATCGCCGGTGTACGCCCTCTCGAAGGGGGTCACGCTCGGGTCGATTTCACTCCTGGTCGCGCTCAAGATCGGCGGGACCAAGGGCCCGGCGGTGGGTGTGATCTTCCAGGCGCTTCTGCTGACGTTCGGGATCTTCGGGGCGCTGCTGCTGGCGTACACCACGGGGCTGGTGCGGGTGGGGACGACGGCCAAGCGAGTGATCGTGGCGGCGCTGGGCGGCGTGCTGATCTGCTACCTCGCGGGATTCGTGCTGAGCATCGTCGGGGTGTCGGTGCCGCTGTTCCACGAGATGTTCGGCTTCGGCAAGGCGGGAATGATCGGCATCGGGTTCAGCGCGTTCATGCTGGTGCTCGGGTCGCTGTTCCTGGTGTGGGACTTCCAGGACATCGAGGAAGGGGCCGCGGCGGGCCAGCCCAAGTACATGGAGTGGTACGGGGCGTGGAGCCTGCTGGTGACGCTGATTTGGATCTATCTTGAGGCGCTGCGGCTGCTGTCAAAGCTGAAGTCGCGGGACTGAGCCTTCGAGTGACTTGAAGTGAGCGGGGCGCCGAGGTTCGGCGCCCGGGTTTATTTTTGGGCGTCGCCCCCCACCCCCCCCGCCCACCGCCACGCCACCGGTCACGCCGAAGTGGCGGGGCTAACGGCGCGATCACGTTTTCGAAGCGAGAGAACCAGGACGGGCACGACAAAGAGGCTCATGCCGGCCATGCAGGCGAGGACGGCGACGGTCATGACGCGCCCCATGGATTGCAGCGCGGGGACACTGGTGAACACCAGCGTGCCGAAGCCAAGGATGGTGGTGAGGGTGTTGATGAAGAAGGCGTGGGTGCTGTGGCTGACGCGGGAGATGAACGCCGCGGCGGGGTCGGGCTCTTTTTCGCAGGCCCGTGCGGTCTCGACGGTGAAGAGGCCGAAGTCGATTCCGAGGCCGAAGATGAGAGGGATGGCGAGCATGTTGGCGAGGTTGATGCGTTCGCCGGTGGCGGTCATGAAGGCCAGGATGGCCACCACGGCGAAGAGGACGGGGATGTAGGAGAGAATCGTCGAACCGAGGCGGCGCAGAAAGAGGAAGTTGATCAGCGCGACGATCGCGGCGGCGGAGCCGATCTGCCGGGGGAGGTCGCGCCGGATGGTGTGTTCAACGGACCGGGAAATGGCGGCGATGCCGGTGGGCGTGACGCCCGGGACGCCGGCAAGGGCGGACTCGAGGGCGTGGAGCGCGGCGTCGCGATCTATCGCGTTGCTGAGTGGGCGGCTCATCATGACGAGCGTGACGGATTGCCAGGGGTGAGGGCCGCGGGTGGCCGCTGTCCGCGGCAGGACCATGGCGCCGATGGATGGATAGTCACGGAGCGAATCGACGGAGGGGAATGTGGAGGGACGAAGGAGAGTGCCGAGGAAGTCGGCGAAACCGGAGTAGGCGTCTTCGCGGAAGGCGCTGTCGCGGATGGCGGACTGGAAGTCTCGGATGACGGCGGCGGGGTCGATGGTGGCGAGTTCGGCGTCGCGGGCGGCGCGCCGGGCCGGGTCGGGCAGGAATGCGGCGAGGCCGATGGAGCGGGTGGCGCCGACGGCGGCGAGGGCGGGGCCGTGCAGGCGGCGGTCCACCTCGTGGGCGCGTGACACGAGCTGCTCGGGAGTGTCGGCGTCGATGTGGACGAGGAGCGACTCGGCGACGTCGCCGAAGATGTCGGCGACCTTTTGCTGGTTCGAGAGCGGGGGGTTGGGCTGCGGGTGCATCGCGGCGAGGTCGGACTCAAAGCCGAGCGTGCCCGTGGGGTGAAGCACGATGATGCCGATGCCGGCGGCGGCGAGCGCGGAGAGCACGGCGATCCACAGCTTTGGCTTTGCCGCGGCGAGGCGGATGAGCCAGGTTGAGCCGAAACGGGCCCCCTTGATGCGGGCGAGCGAGGGGAGATGGCGTTCGATGACGATCATGAGCGCGGGCATGACGGTGAGCGTGGCGAGGACGGTGAGGGCGAGGCCGAGCGAGCCGAGGATCGCGAACGAACGCAACGAGGGAAGGGTGGAAAGGACCGCGGCGAGAAAGCCGACCATCGAGGTGACGCACCCGACGGCAACGGCGGGGGCGAGGTCAATCGTCGTGCGTTCGCACGCGGCGGCGGGATCGAGACCCTCGGCGCGCCGGGCCTCAAAGTGAGTGAGGAAGTGGACGGAGTACTCGACGCCGAGACCGGCGAGGAGCGAGCCGATGACGGCGATGATGGGCGTCACGTCGGTCGAGTAGAGCGAGAAGACCCCGAAGGCGATGACATTGCCGACGACCACGGGGAGGAACGAGATGAGAAAGTTCAGGACGCCGCGGTAGGCGAGCAGGAAGAGAACCTGCAGGGCGAGAATGGAGCCATAGATGTTGCCGACCATGTCGGAGCGCATGGCGGTGGAGCTGGTGCTGGCGATGGCGTAAGCGCCGGCGAGGTCGATCCAGAGGTGGTCGGCATTGACGCCGGGAGCGGCCAGCGCCCGCTCGACGGCCGCGGTGATGGCCTGGGCGTGGTCGAGATCGCTCACCGGTTTGTGGCCACCGATTCGGATGAGAAGGTGTTTGCCGTCCTGGCTGATGAACTCCTGGCCGTTGTCCAGCGTTCGCATCGGCGAGGCAAGCGAGGACCGCAGCGATTCATCGATGAGGTCGCGGAATCGGAGGGGATCACGGAGGAGCTGTTTCGAGAGTGCCGCGGCGCCGGGGCCGGGCGCGGCGATCATGGCTTCGTTCTGGCGGATCTGCGCGCGGATCTGGTCCGGGGCGAGGCGGGCCTTGAGCGGGTCGAGACTGGGCAGGTAGTAGGCGCCGGCGGGCGCGACGACCTTGGCGAAGTAGTCGAGGAATGCGGGGTCGGCTTTCCACGAGATGTGGGTGATGAGCCGGGCGTCGGGGGACGCGAGCAGCGTGCGTTCGAAGCGTTCGGCGAAAGCTCTGAGACGGGCGGGGCGCTCGCCGGGACTCTCGTCGGTGACGAGAATGTGGATCTCGTCCGCGGCGGAGAAGTCGGCGAGGATCCGATCGAGTGCGCCGGCCGCGGCGTCACCCCGGCCGAAGACGGCGCCGAGGGAAGTGTTGGGCCGCATGCGGAGAATGCCCAGGGCGCTGATCGCGGTCAGCACCGCGGCGAGGGCGAGGGCGGTCCAGGGTCGGCGTGACGGAAAGGCGAGGAACCTGTGCACCATCATGGTGTGCCGGCGCCCCCACCACCCCCACCGCCCCCACCGCTCTTGAGGCCGAGGATCGCGGCGTCGATGGGTGTCGCGGTGTTGCCGGTGTTGCGCGGGTCGTGGCGGTGCATGAACCAGCCGGCGGGGGAGCCGTCGGTGTTCTTCGCGCGGCCCGCGAAACCGGTCAGGCAGATCGCCATGCCGGAGTTGTTCGGCATGTCGCGGCCGTCGGCACGCCCGACAACGAAGAACACGTCGAGCTTTCCATCGCCGTCGAAGTCCGCGATGATCGGGGCGCTGCTGGTGGCCTCCATCTTTCCCTTGAAGACGGTGGCGGCGTCGAACTCGAAGAGCGTGTGGCCGTCGGCGGCGGAGAGGACTTTGAAGAGGCCGCGTCCATTGAGCAGGGCGAGGTCGGGCTTCGTGTCGCCGTCGAGGTCGGCGATGCTCGCGCCGCGCGTCACGGCCCAGTACATTCCCGGCTTGTCGAAGCGAACACTCCAGAGTTGCGTGCCGTCGGACTTGAGAACGGTGACTTTCTCGCTCGCGGCGATGACCTCCGGCTTCTTGTCCCCGTCGAGGTCCGCGATGGCGGTCGGACCCATGAAGTAGCGTTCGCCGGGCGTGGCGGTCCACAGTTCCTTGCCGTCCGCTTCGAATGCGTAGACCTTGCCGTCGTAGGAACCGATCGTGAAGTCGGGCCTGCCGTCGCCGTTGAGGTCGCCGACGGCGGGGCCGTGGTAGATGCTGTTGCCGGTCTGGATGTGCCAGAGCTCGCGGACCTTGGGGTTCACGGGTTTGTGGTCCGGGCCATAGGCGATGGCCTCTTCCCTGGCCGCGCCGTCCGCGGCGACGACGCGATGGTCCCCGCCGAAGGTCGCGCCGATGTAGTCCGCCACCTTGTCGCCGTTGAGATCGAGCACGAGCGGGCAGGTCTGCGTCGCGCCTTTGTCGGCGATCTGCACCGTGCGGATGAGTGTGCCGTCGGCGGCGTTGATGACGTGCAGGCGGGCCTTGAAGGTGCCCACGACAATCGCGAGCGTGCCGTCGATGTCGCCGACCCACGGCGGGGTATCGATGCATTCGCCCGCGCCGGCTTCATACGTCCACTTTTGCCTGCCCGTCGCGGCGTCGAAAACGATAACCTGGCTGGTGTTCGACACGGGCACGATCAGGTCGAGCTTGCCGTCGCGATCGACGTCGGCGAAGCGGCAGGAGGCATCGAGGCAGGCATCGCCCTTGCCGCCCCCGGTGCCGGCTTCGTACGACCAAAGCTCGTGGCCGTCTCTGCCGCGGCACACGCGGACCTTGGAGTCGTTGAAGTACGTGCAGAAGGCGATGTCGAGAACGCCGTCGCCGTCCACATCGGCGGCCGCGCCGCCGCCGAAGGAGGCGGACTTGAGCGGGACCTGCCACAGGACCTTGAGTTCGTGCGATGGAGTGCCCTGGCCGGCGGCCGGGCATTGCCAGATTCCGAGGAGGCCGCAGATGACAGAGAGGCGCGCCGATGGGTTCAAGCTGTGTCGACTGCCTGTGTTCATCGGTGATATCCGTGGCTTGTGTTCCCGCGTTGGTGGCGGCTACTTCGCCGCGTGCTCGAGCGCGATGAGGGCGTAGGCGGTGATGAGGACGGGGTTGTTCTCCATCCAGCGGTCGTCCACGGACTTGAACGAGCCGTCGGGGTTCTGGAGCGTGGCGAGGTGCTCGATGAGGTCCATGGCCCAGTCGCGGGTCTCCTTGGAGCCGCTCGGCTTGATGGTCTCGATCATCGGTTCGCCCCAGGCGTCGAGGGCGCGTGCGAACGTGACGTAGTAATAGTACTGGCCGTCGGTGCCGACGCCGGGGTTTTCGGAGACGGTGTAGTTGCGGCGGACCCAGTCGTAGACGGCGGCGACGCGCGGGTCGTCCTTTGCAAGCTTGGCGTAGATGTAGGACTTGAAGCCCGCGTACGTCATGGAGCCGTAGGCGCGGAGACGGCTGACGCCCTGCCAGGCGTTGACGAGGCTGGCTTCGACCTTCGTGCTTCCGCCGTCTTCGAAGGCCTTGGAGAGCACGCGGCGAAGGGGCTTGATGTCGGTAAGTGGTGTGCGCACTTCGAACTGCTCGGAGGCATCGCCTGTGCCCGGGCCGATGAGAACCATCGCGGAGTCCGCGGCGGACTTGGTGTCTTCAGACTCGGCCAGGGCCTTGCGGACGCGAGCGATGGCGTCGATTTTCTTGATCGTGCGAGGCTTGCCGTCCGCGCCGGGCAGGAGTGTGACCTGCGCGATGACGCCGGGTGGGCCGGAGAGGCTCTCGGCGATTTCACCGCCGTAGCTCTGCCCCTGCCCCGCGCTGTCCTTGCCGCTGGCGTTGGCGTAGATGAAGCCGCCCTGGGTGCTGCCCTTGGCGAAGTCGAGGTCGTTGGTGGTGCCGAGCATCTGCGTGCGGCCGAGGAAGACCAGGGCGCGCTTGACCGCGGGGTCCTGATCGGAGAGGCCCGAGTCCTGCATCGCCTGCATGAAGAAGTTCAGGTTTGAGTTGTCGGGCCGGCCGCTGCGGCCGTAGCCAATGCCGCCGTAGAACGGGTGTTCCTTCCCCACGCGCCCGGTCTCTCCGGCGAACTGTCCATCGACCATCGCGCCGTCGCCGAACTGCAGACTCTTGAGGAAGTCCTGCGCGGGCTTGATCGCGGCCTTGGCCTCGGGCGTGTTCACGCGCGCGAGCATGGAAAGGGCGATCGAGGTGTTGTAGCTGGGGAGGACCTTGTCGTAGATCCCGCCATCGGCCTGGCGGTACTTGAGCACAAACGCGACGCCTTGCTTCACGGAGGCGTCGTCGGGCTTGACGTTCGCGTCAAGGAGCATGCCGTTGAGCACGAGGGCGGAGATCGCGGGAAAGGCGGGACCCTCCTTGGGAACAGCCCAGCCGCCGGTGGCCTTGTCCTGCTGGCTCTTGAGGTACGCGATGGCCTTGTCGATCACGGGCCGGGCCTTGGCCTGGCGGGGGTCGTCGCCCAAGGCGGTTGAAACGAGTGAGAGGGCCGCGGCGGCAAAGGCAACGCATGATCTCATGAATCGTCTCCCGTGGAGCGCGATGGTAGACGGGCATGCCACCTCGTTGGAAGCGGGCGGTACCAGTACGATGAACCGCATGCGGAGAGTGGCCGCCTTTTCACTGGTTGAGTTGCTGGTGGTCATCGCGATCATCGGGGTGCTGGTTTCTGTGCTGCTGCCCGCGCTTTCGGGGGCGATGGCCCGGGCACGCCAGACCAGGTGCCTGGCGAACTGCCAGCAGGCGGCCCTGGCGCTCAGTGCCTACGCCGGCGACTTCAAGTCCGCGTTCCCCGCGGTGCCCGTGCCCCCGGGGATGGCGTCGACGCCGAACCAGTACCGTTACGGCGGGCTGGCCGGGTTCTTATCGCTGAATCAGCAGGGTGATGGCGTTCACGTGGGCTTCACGGGCGGCGCGTACTCCAACGGAGTTCAGACGCCGGTGTTCCACGGTTACATGTCAAACCTTGGGGCTCTCAAGTGTCCATCCGATCGTGAGGATCGCTACTACGGGAATCCTTACGGTCCGGGTGGGAACACGTCCTACGCCGCGGCGACGGTGATCCGCCCCGAGCCGTGCGCCCGCGATGAAGACGTCGTGAGCTACACCATCAGCTACCTCTACTTCACGGGCAAGTCGGTCGCTGGCCCGCATGACCACCTGCTCTGGGCCGACGAAACCAACGGGCCGGACATCGATGACCTCGCGTGGTACGGGCCGTGGAACACGAGCAACACGAACGCGAACTCGGCCGCGGCGGGCGCGGCGAGCATCGGTCGGTATGCTCCGGTGGACAACCATGGGGCCTCGGGCGGGAGCGTCGCGGTATCCGACGGCAGCGCCCGGTTCTGGAAGAACGACCGGACGTTTCCTCCGGCCTCAGCGCCGAACTGTGTCGATTGAGGAACGGACATGCCCGGGCCCACACCCATCTGCCCACGATGCGGCTACGACCAGAGCGGCATCATCGCCACATGGGCCGAGAGCTGTCCGCTCGACGGTGTGTGCAGCGAGTGCGGGCTGGAAATTCTCTGGGCGGAAGTGCTGAGCCCGAATTATGCGCCGCCCGCGTGGTCGTATGAGCATGCGAGGCGCCTCGGCGTTGTATCGCTGGCGGCGACGCTGGGACGAGCGCTCTCGCCTCCGGTGTTCTGGGGCTCGCTCCGCCTGACGCACCCGGTTGTTGTGCCGCGGCTGGTGGCGCTGATCGTGCTGGTGATCGTGATGGGGCACATGGCGGCGGCGGGCGCGGGCGCAGCCGCGGCGTATCGAGTGGCGGCGAACGCGCCGCCCCTGGCAATGCGAGTGTGGTTGCCCGGGACCGGAGCTCAGGGACGGCCGCGTTTTGTGACGCGACCGGCACCGGCGGGCCCAAGTCCGTGGGAGTCGGCGATTCGAGGTGCTATCTGGCCGTACGGAGCCGATCGGTTGTGGCAGCTTGTCCCCCGGTCGATGGTCCGGAGGGGCGCGGTCGTCGCCGACGCCGGGATCGAGTTGCTCGTGTTTGTTGCCGCGATTCCGCCGGGGTTCCTGATACTCGGCGACACGCTGCGGAAGTGCAAAGTGCTCAAGCGGCACCTGCTCCGTGGCGCGGCGTACTCGCTCACGGGTCCCTTGCTGGTGTGGTGTGCCGGATCGGTGGTCGCCGCGGCCGGCGGCTTCGTGCCCTGGCGATTGGGGTTCGCGCTGGGTGTGGGCTGGCTCATCCTCTATTGGATGAGCTTTGTGAAAACCTATCTACGGTTGACGCACGCCGGATGGGTCACGCTGGCGATGTTGACGATCGCGGGGTTGCTCACCACCATCGTGGCGACCCTGAACTACACCCGTCACTTGGGGTGGCAATGAACGCGATACCAACATGTCCGCGATGCGGCTATGACCAGAGCGGCGCGATCGCGGCGTGGGAGAGGAATGAGCCGGCGTGCTGTCCGCTGACGGGGGTGTGCACGGAGTGCGGGTTGAAGTTTGCGTGGCGGGACCTGCTCAATGAATCGTGCGCACATGAGCTTCGCATGTTCGAGCACGCGCTGTCACGAATCCTTCGAAGTTTCATCCTCACACTCTGCAAGGCCCAGCGGGGCTGGTCGTTCTGGCGCTGGGTACGGATGGAGAATCCGATAGTGCCGTGGCGGCTTGTGTGGATGCTCGCGATCGGGGCGCCGCTCACCATTTTGCTACGGGCGCTGATCGTCGGGTTCATCGGAGGCCTGCACGAGGGAATCGGTGAGTTCTGGTGTTGGTACACCGGGATCAACTCTTACTACCGGTTTGACGGTGGCCGGTTTGTCGCCCGGGCGGTGTGGCCCTTTGGAGACTTGGAGGGCTTCACGGGGTCTTTCGTCTCTCCCTTAGCGATGATCGCCGTGGTCGCGACCGTGATCATGCCCGCGACCTTTGCACTCCTGCCGCGAACGTTGCGTGCCGCGAAAGTGCGGCGGGGTCACATTGTCCGCGTGTGGGTGTATGGTCTCATTGGATTCCCGCTGGCGCTGGCGGTGCCGTGCGTGTTCGCCGGGCTGCTTTCGATCATGCGGATTCCGAGATTCACGTTTGCGGCCCACGCACTCTGGCTACTCCAGTCATTGGATTGGTGGATATTCCTCGGCTGGGTTGGAATGTGGATGACGGCCTGGTGGTCCTGGGCCGTGGGCAGGTACCTGCGGCTTCCTCGGGCCTGGGCGATCGGCCTGGCGATGAGCGTGATATCACTGCTCGCGGCGACGCTCCTGGTGTTCGCGCCGACGGATCACATGTGGTTCTTTGAGAATGTCTGACGTGAATACGCTTTCCCATGGCCAACGACCCCATCACCGCCGCGACCCTCGACCTCCTCAAGAAGCACGACCCCGCCATCGCCGATCTCATCGCCAAAGAGGCCGACCGCCAGGCGACGACGATCGAGCTGATCGCTTCTGAAAACCACGTTTCCGCAGCCGTCATGCACGCGATGGGCACGTGCCTGACGAACAAGTATGCCGAGGGGTACCCGGGGGCGCGCTACTACGGCGGGTGCATCTTCCACGACCAGATCGAGACGATCGCTCGCGAACGTGCCTGCCAGCTCTTTGGGTGCAAGTTCGCCAACGTGCAGCCGCACTCAGGGGCGCAGGCGAATACCGCCGCGATGATGGCGCTCATGGAGGCGGGGGACACGTTCGCCTCGCTCGTGCTCAAGGATGGCGGGCATCTTTCGCACGGGATGAAGATCAACTTCTCCGGTCGGTTCTACAAGCCGGTGCACTACCCGCTGCATTACGCCAAGGACCATCCCGAGCATGAACGGATCGACTACGACGCGGTGAAAGCGGTGTGCCGCGAGCACAAGCCCAAGGTGGTCATGTGCGGATATTCCGCGTACCCGCGAGTGATCGACTTCAAGAAGTTCCGCGAGGCTGCGGATGAGGTCGGGGCGATTCTCGTCGCGGACATCGCACATATCGCCGGCCTGGTCGCGACGGGCGTGCACCCGTCGCCGTTCCCTCACGCTCACGTTGTCACAACGACCACGCACAAGACCCTTCGCGGCCCGCGCGGCGGCCTGATCATGACCAACGATGATGAGCTCGCCAAGAAAATCGACCGCAACGTCTTCCCCGGCGTCCAGGGCGGGCCGCTCATGCACGTCATCGGGTCCAAGGCCGTGGCGTTCGGCGAGGCCCTCAAGCCCGAGTTCAAGACGTATTGCCAGCAGGTGGTGAAGAATGCCCGGTCCCTTGCCGAGGCGCTCGTCAAGCATGGCTACCGCATCACCAGCGGCGGGACGGACAATCATCTCATGCTCGTCGACCTCCGCCAGCGGAGCGAGAAACTCACGGGCGCCGACGCCGAGAAGTGGCTTGAGATGGCGGGCATCATCTGCAACAAGAATGGAATTCCGGACGATCCGCGTCCGCCCAAGCTCACCAGCGGTGTGCGCCTCGGCTCTCCCGCCACGACGACCCGCGGCTTCAAGGAAGATCAGATGCGGCAGGTGGCGGGGTGGATTGATCGCGTGCTCGCCGCGGGTGTGGAGTCGCCGGGGGCGCTGGAATCGGCGACGAGGCAGGTGCGGGATGAGGTGAAGTCGCTGTGTGCCAAGTTCCCGTTGCCGGCCTGAGAACGGGCGCTGGTCTATATATCAAGTTCGGTATATCATGGAGCGATGAATGCCGAAGGTATCAGTTCGATACTACAGGGACGAATCGGGGTCGATGCCTGTGCGACTCTGGCTCGCCGAACTGCGCCACTCGAACCAACGGGCGTTCGTCAAGTGTCTGACGCGCGTGAAGCGGCTCCAGGAAATGGGGCACGAACTCCGGCGGCCGGAGGCCGACCTGCTTCGAGACGGGATTTACGAGCTCCGGGTTCGCGAGGGGTCGGTGAACTTCCGGCTGTTGTACTTCTTTCACGGACGGGAAGTCACGATCCTCGTTCACGCCCTGACCAAGGAGGATCGGGTTCCACCTGCGGACATCGATCGGGCGGTTGCGAGAAAGAAGCAGTTCGAGCGAGCGCCGGGCAAGCATCTCGGCAGGGAGGCGGCGGACGATGAGCAAGCCAAAGACCAAACCCATTGACGTCGTCCAGGACCTGGAACGGATGATCGGCGATGATCCGAAACTGCGCGCGATGATTGAGGAAGAGGCGATGTACGCCGAGATCGCTTCTCTCGTCTATCGGGCCCGTACGTCAGCGGGGCTGACGCAGGCCCGACTGGCCAAGCTCGTCGGGACCAGCCAGCCCGCCATCGCGCGGCTTGAGGACGCCGACTATGGACCGAGATCGCTGGCGATGCTGCACCGGATCGCGGCGGCGTTGAATCGGAAACTCGAGATTCGACTTGTTCCCGCGAAGAAACGGCCCAAGGCCGCATGAATCGGCGAACGTTTCGTCGCTGATGCTACGGAATCGCGCGTGATTCCTTCAACGCACAGGAAAACCACATGGGACTCTTCTCATCGAGCGATAGCGCATCCGATGCTCGCTTACGGTCGATCGAGCGCAAGCTCGACCTGATCATGGCTCATCTGGGCCTCGAAGACGCCGCGGACGACATGGAGCCGTACCGCGATCTCGCCCGCCAGGGCCGGAAGATTGAAGCGATCAAGCTGTACCGCGAGGCCACCGGGGCGGGCCTTGCGGAGGCGAAGGCGGCGATCGATCAGTTGACGTGACGATCTCGGTCGATCCGGCCTCTCGACGTCCACACGCCCGGTGGGCCCAAGTTCACTTCACGGGTCACCGGTCGAGCAGCTTCTTCCGCTGCGGTGTGTACCACCACCAGTCACGCTTGGGCGCCCCGTTCATGTAGTCCACCGCGGCCATGAATACATCGATCACGCACGGATCGTGCCGCATGCCGTCGGCCTTGCAGAGCTTTCGATACAAGGCGAGCCCATCCTTGCCCGCGAGCTGATGCGGACGGGTGATTCCCATGCGGTTGAGATCCTCGGCCGTGCGCGGGCCGATGTTCGGGATGTCGCGGAGGGTTTTCACGCCGGTTCGGGGCTTGCGGGGCATGCATCCAGTGTACTTTCGACGGCGATTCGCCGAGCGCGTATCCTCTCCCCCCATGCCCGTTCTCGTCACCGCCAAAACCCGCGTCATCTGCCAGGGAATCACCGGCGCTTTCGGCGCCCAGCACACCCAGGGCTGTCTCTACTACGGAACCAGGGTCGTCGGCGGCGTCACGCCCGGCAAAGGCGGGACCAAGGACGCCAACGGCCTGCCGATCTTCGACACCGTCGAGCGAGCGGTCCGCGATACCGGCGCCGATGCGACCATGATCTTCGTGCCGCCCGCGATGGCCGGGGATGCGATCCTCGAGGCCGCCGCCGCGGGAATCCCCGTCATCTGCGCGATCACCGAGGGCGTGCCCGTGCAGGACATGATCAAGGTCCGCGCGGTGCTCGACGAGATGAAGCAGCGGCCGACGCTCATCGGCCCCAACTGCCCCGGCATCATCACCCCCGGCCCCAAGACCGGCAACGGCACCGGCGCTTCCGACCCGTTCACCAACGCCGGCTGCAAGATCGGCATCATGCCCGGGTACATCCACACCCACGTGTCGCAGGCCAAGCTCGGCAAGTCCGTCGGGATCGTGTCGCGGTCGGGCACGCTCACGTACGAGGCCGTCTGGCAGACCTCGCGCCTGGGCCTTGGCCAATCCACCTGTATCGGGATCGGCGGCGATCCCGTCCGAGGTCTCTCGCACATCGACTGCATCGACCTCTTCAACAAGGACCCCGACACCCACGGCATCCTGATGATCGGCGAGATCGGCGGGACCGACGAAATCGAAGCCGCGAACTATGTCAAGCAGCACGTGAAGAAGCCTGTCGCGGCGTTCATCGCCGGGCGAACGGCGCCCCCGGGCCGCCGCATGGGTCACGCGGGCGCGATCATCGGCGGCGCGGACGACACGGCGGATGCAAAGATCGCCGCGCTCAAGGCCGCGGGCGTTCAAGTGGCCATGAGCCCGGCCGACATGGGCACGGCCATGGGCAAGGCAATGAACCTCGGCTGATCCGGAAGGCGGATCGGGTACATTCCCGCCCCGCTTGTCCGCTTCCGCAATCCCAACTATTGTTCCAACAGATACTCATGCCAGAGCTCAAAGACGAGATCGGCAAGCGGTCCCCGTTCGAGCTGATCGAACAGGAGGCCTATCTCAACCTCCTCCGCACCATGAACGTGCTTGAAGGGGATGTGGCGGCCCTGTTCAAACCCCGCGGCCTTTCTGAGGCCACCTACAACGCACTCCGGATCCTGCGGGGCGAGATGCAGGGCGGTGCCGCGGGCGTGCCGTGCCAGGTCATTGGCGAGCGGCTGATCACCCGCGTGCCGGATGTGACGCGCCTGATCGACCGGCTCGAAGAGGTCGGCCTCGCCAGGCGTGCCCGCACGACGCAGGACCGGCGCGTGGTGCTGGTGTCCATAACGAAGAAGGGACTGGCCCTGCTTGAATCGCTGGACAAGCCGCTGATGGACTTGCACCGGCGGCTGCTCAAGCACATGACCCGCGAAGAGCTGACGGAACTCAACCGCCTGCTGGTCAAGGCCCGGCACCCGGGCGCTGACTCCCGCGAATGAAATCGGGCGCGAACCCTGGCCTGGCTCATGCGTAGAATAGTTGTTGAAACAAGTATTCTCGGGACCCTAGAAGGAGAACCCCATGATCACGATCCGCAAGTCCGACGATCGCGGCCACTTCGACCACGGGTGGCTCAACACGGCCCACACCTTCAGCTTCGGCCACTACTACGACCCCAAGCACATGGGCTTCCGCTCGCTGCGCGTGATCAACGACGACACGGTCGCCCCCGGCCGCGGCTTTGGCACGCACCCGCACGACAACATGGAAATCATCACCGTCGTCCTCTCGGGCGCTCTGCGGCACAAGGACTCCATGGGCCACACCCAGGACCTGACGCCCGGCGAGGTTCAGCACATGTCCGCGGGCAGCGGCATCATGCACAGCGAGTTCAACCCTTCGCCGACTGAGCCGATCCACCTCTACCAGATCTGGATCGAGCCCAAGGCCGACAACGTCAAGCCCGTCTACCACCAGACCCGGCCCGAGCCCGCCAAGAACGGCCTGCGCCTGGTTGCGTCCGAGGGCGGAGTGGAGGGATCGATCCCGATCAACGCCGACGCCAAGCTCTTCAAGGGCCAGCTCGACGCGGGCAAGTCGCTGAGCTACACGCTCGCCAAGGGTCGGCACGCCTGGATCCAGGTGCTCAGCGGCGGCGTGACGGCCAACGGGCAATCGCTCACCATCGGCGACGGCGCGGCGGTGTCCGATGAGACACTTCTCTCGCTCAAGGGCGATTCGGCCTCGGAGTTCCTCGTCTTCGACCTCGCGTAACGAGTTACTTGGTGCAGCGAACCACAAACGCCGGCGGCAGGTTCCGCCACACGTACTCGCTCCGCTCGACCTTGGAGAAGTACTTGGGCAGCCGGCGATAGAAGCGGCGACCCTTGGGCAGCATCGTCCCCACGCGGTACCCGAAAGTAATCAACTGGCCGCCGGGCCTGAGCACTCTCAGGCTGGCGGCCAGTGTCTCTTCCTGGAGCGTGTCGTCAAACGACGCCCACGGCAGGCCGCTGAAAATCACGTCGACCTGCTCGATGCCCTCGCGCCGGCACAGCGTGTCCACGTTCTTCACGCTGTCGAGGTGGAGCGTGCGGCCGGGATGGCGCGACCGCCACAGCTCCGCCATCGTCGGGTTGAGCTCAATCGCGAAGTAGCGGCACGAGGGCGAAAGACGCTTCACGATCTTGTCGGTGAACGCGCCGGTGCCCGGGCCGAACTCCACGATCGCCTTCGCGCTCGCGAAGTCCACACCCTCGACCATCTTCCGCGCGAGGATCTTCGAGCTCGGCGCGATCGCCCCGATCACGAACGGCTTGGTGATGAACTCTTTGAGGAACCGGTATCCGTGCTTGCGCGATCGAGGGGCCAGAGCGGTCGTCGACATCGAGGGCTCCTGCTCACGCTCATCGCTCGTGCGATCCGAGCGGACACTTCTCGATCGGTTATTCGGAGTTTCGACGCGCAGATTTTGCACTCACTCACTCGGGAGAACGGGGGCAAGCATAGCGGCCGCGCAACCGGGGCAATCTCGCGCGAGGTTACTCATACCAAACCAACCCCAATCGCCGCGGCGAGGAGCATCAGCATCGCCCCAACGAACCGGCGCAGCCCCTTCATCGTGACGGACTTCACAAGCCTCGAACCCGCGAAAGAGCCCACAAATGCCGCCCCGGTCGCGGCGCCCATCAGCCCCCATCCGCCGCCGCGATCAAGCACTTCGATCGCACTGTCCGCCTTCCCGGAGGCGCCCCTCGCCGCGAGCACCGCCGCCGCGATGTACACGATCAAACGCGACGCGTCCACGATCACGGCGCCGACGACTCGCGTGCCGACAAACTGCTCCTTGGCCAATCCCGCGCGCAGCAGAAACGCCGACCGCAGCGCGCCCTGGTGCCCCGAGAGCCCGCCGAAAAAGCCCGACACCACGCCGCCGAGCCACATCCACCGCGGCCGGAATGTGGCACGCTCAAACCCCGGAGACATTTCGATGAGCGCGAAGCCCGCGATCACCGTGGAGATCACGACCTTTACCACGGTCACCTGAAAAATGTGTCCATGGAGGCTGTACTCCGCGAGCGGCCGCGGCGAACCAAGCCACTCGAGCACCAGCGCCCCAGCCACCGCCGAGATGGCCGCCGTGATCCCGTACCGCCACACCGTTGGCCAGTGAGCATCCTTCCCGACCAGCGCGAGCTTGAACACGTTGTTCGCACAGTGAACCACCGCCGTCATCGCGACCGCCACCTCCACCGGGAAGAAGATCGCGAACACCGGCATCAGGAGCGTTCCAAGGCCAAAGCCGGAAAAGAACGTCAGGCCCGCGGCAAGCAGAGCGACCAGAGAGACAAGGGCGTAGTCCATGTCGCCGGACACTCCGCGAAGGCTTACTCAAACTCCGCGGCCGTCGGCTTGGAGTGTGCCGTCTCGCTCGGATCGATCACCTTGCCCGTGTCGGCGGGCAGGATGATCCTGAACGTCGCCCCCTGGCCCTCGGACGACTCGACGCGAATGCGCCCGCGGTGCTCCTCGACCACGCGCTTGGTCACGGCAAGGCCCAGCCCCGTGCCCTTGGTTCCCTTGGTGGTCTGGAACGGCTCGAACAAGCGGGCCATCCGGTCCTTGGAGATGCCGGGCCCATTGTCGATCACCGCGATCTCCAGGGCCGCGGGCGAGCCCTCGCCGCGCTGGTTGGCCCCGAAGTAGTTGGCCCGAACCGTGATCGCCCCGCGCCCGTGGGGGACGGCCTCGACGGCGTTGGTCAGGAGGTTCATGATCGCCTGGTGCATCAGGGGCGCATCCATCGGCACGGGTGGCAGGTCGCTCTCGGTGTCCACGATCAGCGCGACGCCCTTGGTGTTGCACTGGCCTTCGAGCAGCTGCGCACATTCCTCGATCAGTTTCGCGACGGGGGTGAGTTCGAGCTCCACGTGCCGCTGCCGGCTGAACGCGAGCATGTTCAGCGTCAGGCTCACGATCCGGTCCAGGTTTCGCTTGAGGATGTCCCAGCCGCCACGGGAGACCTTGAGATCGTCCTTCTTGAGCCCCATCTCGACGACATCGGCCCCGCCGCGAAGGCCCTGCAGGATGTTCTTGATCGCGTGCGAGAGGCTCGCGACCGTCTCGCCGATCGCCGCCAGCCGCTCGGTCTGGAGCTTTTGCATGTAGAGGTCCGCGTTGGCCAGCGCCAGCCCCGCGTGCTGCCCGATCGCGTTCATCAGCGCCAGTTGCTCGGACGTGAACGTGTAGTTGGCGATCGAACTGTCCACGTAAATCGCGCCGAACGTCCGCTCGCGGTACCGGATCGGCGAACAGATCGCCGAGCGGATCCGCATCCGCTGCACGCTGTCGCCCGCGGCGAATCTCGGGTCGCTCATCGCGTTGGTCGAGAGCACGCCCTCGGCGTGCTGCACGGCGTGCTGCAGGATCGTCCGCGAGACGTTGAACTGCGCCTCTTCCTTGTCTTTGGGCGGCGTCTTGTACTTCACCACCGCGGGGCGCAGCGCATCATCCCCGACGCCGCTTCCCAGCAAAATGAACCCGCGCTCGGGCTTGAACTCCGCCACCACAAGCTCCAGCACGCGCTTGAGCAGCTCCTGGCGCGAGAGCGCCTGTGTCGTGATCGTCGTCAACCTGTAAATGACCCGCAGGTGATCCACCGCCGCGGCCCGTGGCTCGGGCTCGGCCAGGATCACCGAGTCCTCGTTGCTCGTCATCGTCGATTCGATTTCGGACTCGAGGAAGTCCGGGTTCATCAGGCGGATGACGTCCTTTTCTTCCCCCGGCTCGGCCCGCCCGAAGACGAACAGCGTCGCCCCGGTCCTGATCTGGTCTCCCTGCTTGAGGCGCGTGCGCTCGACGATCCGGGTCCCGTTGACGTACGTCCCGTTCTGCGAGGCGAGATCGCGGATCCACCACACGCCGTCATCGGGCGTCAACTCCGCGTGCCGGCGCGACACCGTGTTGTCCGTCAGCGGCAGCGCCTCGGATGAACGCCCGATGAGCTGCGGCTCGTGGTCCGGAAGTTCAAACTTCCGCGCCTGGTCGGGCCCTTGAAGAACGGTGAGAATCAGCACGAGGGAAGGATAGGTGCGGTGCGAAACCGTCTCTGGCAATTCTGATTGCGCACGAAAACGACATTGCGGATCTTCGCGTCAACGTTACCATTCGGGTTGTCCGACCTGAGGAGCTCCACATGCTCTTGAAGACGGCATGCGTGGTGATCATTGGATGCGCGTATGCAACGTTCGCGCAACCATGCGAACCAAGTTGGTCGGTCGCGAATCAAGGGTTGGGTCTCAGTTCCGAAACAACCGTTCGCGCGTTTGCGGAATTCAAGACAAAGTCGGGAGTCGCTCTTTACGCCTGCGGCTACCGGCTCACGCCGATGGAGCAAGCCATTTTCCGCTGGGATGGCGAATTGTGGTCGATTCCATTTGCGGTGCGGACGTCTGTTGCTGTCAGCCTAATGGGTATCGACTCGGGACCGATGAGAGGCTTGTACATGGGCGGATTTGGCATAACCGCCATGGGCAGTAACCCCACATCGCTGATTCGCTGGGATGGGATTGCGGTGCACGCGATGGGAGGTCCTCCCCAAGATGCGGTGAATTGCATGACAATGTTTGATGATGGAAACGGGTTGGCGCTTTACGTCGGCGGAATGTTTGACGGAATAGGGGGAACACAGGCAAACGGTGTGGCGCGCTGGGATGGAACGAGTTGGTCCGCCCTCGGCTCAGGTTTGGGCACCGGAACTGCGGATGTCGAAGCCATGGTTGTTTTCGACGACGGGAACGGGCCAGCACTCTATGTCGGAGGTCAGTTTTGGGCCCCGACCACTCCTCCAACTTGGGGAATAGCCAAGTGGAACGGCCACGCTTGGAGCGGAGTTGGTACCGGAATGGGGAGCGCTGTTTGGTCGCTATGCACACACTCCGACGTGAACGGAACGGCGCTTTATGCCGGCGGCGGTTTCCAGACAGCAGGTGGCGTTCCATGCAGCTGCATCGCACGTTGGGATGGTGCTTCGTGGCATCCGCTTGGCTCGGGGACCAACAATCGGGTACACGCCATGGTCTCATTTGACGACGGCAGCGGGGCGGCGCTCTATGTCGGAGGCCTCTTTACCACCGCCGGCAGCGTCGCCGCCAGGGGCATTGCCAAGTGGAACGGTGACTGGAACTCAGTAGGAGGCGGGGTCGCTGGCACTTGCTACGCGATGTTCCCATTGGCGGACTTGCACGGACAATCACTGTTTGTCGGTGGCAGCTTTTCCTCAGCGGGAGCCGTAGGAGTTCAGAGCCTTGCGAGGTGGAACACCTGCCCGGCTTGCTATCCCAACTGTGACGGGACGACGAGCTCGGCGGGGGCAACGCTCAATGCCGTTGACTTTCAATGCTTCTTGGATCGGTTCACGCTTGGCGACACGTGGGCGAACTGCGACGGGAGTCTGGGGTGGCCCCGATTGACCGCAAACGACTTTGCTTGCTTCCTGAACAGATTCGCGGCTGGATGTCTGTGATGTGAGTATCGAGATGCAGGACTTACCACAGCATCCGCACCCGGATCGTCTCGGGCATCTTCCGGAGCCGCTCCAGGATCGCCTTGCCCTCCGTCGGCTCGATATCGAGCACGACGTACCCCACCTCGCCCCGCGTCTGCAGGTGTTCGGCCACGATGTTCACGCCCAGGTCCGCGATCGCGCTGTGCATCTTTGAAAGCACGCCCGGCACGTTGCGGTGGAAGTGAAGAATCCGGTGGTGCCGCGAGCCCTTGCCTTCCCCTCCACCACTCGCCCGTTCCCCCTGCTCCGGCAACTCAACTTCCGGCACGTTGACGGCGCCGGTCGTCGAGCCGTTGTTGATGAACTTCGCCAGTTTCGCCGCGACATCTTCCCCGATCGCCTCCTGCGCCTCCTCCGTGCTCCCGCCGATGTGCGGCGTCAGGATCACGTTGGGCAGGCCGCAGACTTCACTCTTGAACACGTCGCCGCGAGCCGCGGGCTCTTCCGGGAACACATCGAGCGCAGCGCCGGAGAGCCTTCCATCCTTGAGTGCCGCGGCCAGCGCCGCGATATTCACAACACTCCCCCGGGCGTTGTTGATCAGCATCCCCCCCGGCTTCATCTTCTTGATCTGCGACGCGGACATCATCCCCCTGGTCGCTGATGTCTCGGGCACGTGCAGCGTCACCACATCCGCCGCCGCGAGCAAGTCATCGAGCGACCGCGCCGCCCGCGCGTTCCCCAGCGGCTGCTTGGGCACGATGTCGTAGTAGAGAACCTTCATCCCCATCGCCTCGGCCAGGACCGAGACCTGCGAACCGATGTGGCCATACCCCACGATTCCCAGAGTCTTGCCCCGCACCTCCCGCGAGCCCGCGGCCGACTTGTCCCAGTTCCCTACGTGCAGCTGCGAGCTCTTCTCAAAGAGCCGGCGCGACAGGGCAATCACTTCCGAAACGGTCAGTTCCGCGACGCTGCGAGTGTTGGTAAACGGCGAGTTGAACACCGGCACGCCGCGCGAGCACGCGTGCGAGAGGTCCACCTGGTTGGTCCCGATGCAGAAGCACCCGACCGCGAGCAGGTTCGGCGCCGCATCCAGCACCGCCTTGCTCACCTGCGTCTTGGACCGGATTCCCACGATGTGGGCGTCCTTGACCGCCGCGAGCAGCTCCGTGCCTTCGAGCGCCTTGGCCGAGGTCTTGACCGTGAACCCTTCCGCCTTCATCGCCGCCGCGCCCACGGCGTGGACCGACTCGAGCAGCACGACCTTGATCTTGTCCTTGGGGTATGACGTCTTCATAGGCGTTGAGACATCCACACAGGCGCCGTGGCGCACGGATTGGAATTCGAGCTGGTTCTCTCCCTCGCGGACATCATCGGCCCATCTGGCTCTGGTCTTTCTCTCGACACGGCTCTCACGTCGGCGCCCTTGGGTCGCTGTGATGAACCCTTCGGCGTGATTTTCACCAGCCCGAACACCACCATCGCCAGCAGCGCCGCGCACAGCACAATCCGGTACACCCCAAACGCCGCCAGGCCGTGTCGGTTCAGAAACGCCACCAGCCACCTCACCGCCAGCGCCGCCGACACCGCCGCCACCACCAGCCCCACCACCACCGGCATCACCCCAAGCTGCTCGAACAGATTGGGTGTGTGCGTCGCGTGCGCGTGCGAGAAGTTCTTGTACAGCTTGTACAGCGTCGCCGCGCCCAGCGTGGGCAGGCCTAGAAGAAAGCTGAACTCCGCCGCGGCCACGGGCGAAAGCCCCACCACCATCCCCCCGGTGATGGTCATCATCGACCGGCTCGTTCCCGGCCACATCGCGACGCACTGCATGAGCCCGATGACCAGGGCCTTGACGGGCGAAAGCGATTCGAGCCCGCCGCCGCGAGCCGGCGACACGGCGGGATCCGCATTCGCCGCGGTCCGTTTCTGGTACCGATCCAGCCCGATCATGTAGAGCCCGCCCAGGAACAGGGCCGCCAGCACCGGCCCGGCAAAGAACAGGTGACTCTCCAGCCAGTCGTCGAGCAGCTTGCCCAGCACCGCCGCGGGGATGAACGCGACGATCAGGTTGATGAGCAGCCGGCGGCCGGGGGCATCGCGCCCGACGAGCCCCCGGACCATCTGAGCCACCCGCGCCCGATAGAGGCCGAGCACCGCGAGGATCGCCCCTCCCTGGATCACGATGTTGAACGCATCGATCGCATTCTTCTGCTCGACCGTGTCCAGCCCCATCGCCGAAGACACCAGGATCAGGTGCCCGGTGGAGCTGACCGGCAGGTACTCGGTGATTCCCTCAACCAGCCCCAGCACGATCGCCTGCCACAGTTCCACTCAGACTCTCCGCACTCGCGACCACCATTCAGGACCCGGCACTGACTCTACGATCGGCCATGCCGCTCCGCGGGCCGCAGATCATTCCCATCTCCGACCCCGCCGATCCGCGCCTGGCGGACTACGCCAATCTCAAGGACCGCCAACTCGCGGCCATGTCCGATCTCGCCGCCGCCGATCCTTCCGGCCTCTTCATGGCGGAAGGGGAACTGGTCGTCCGCCAGCTGCTGCTTTCCTCTCTCAAGCCCCGTTCCATCCTCATCACGCCCACCCGGCTGGCCACGATGGAAGACGCCTTCGATTCGCTCGCATCCGATGTTCCCGTGTACCTCGTCTCGCTCGAGGCCATGTCCTCCATCGTCGGGTTCCACATTCATCGCGGCGTGCTCGCCGCCGGAATTCGACCCCCGCCACAGGACCCCGCCGCGCTCATCGCTCGTGCCCGCGCCCTCGTGATTCTCGAAGACCTCGCCAACCACGACAACGTCGGGGGAATCTTCCGTACCACCGCCGCCCTCGCAGGTCTTGATGGCTCGGCCATCCTGCTTTCGCCCCGCTCCTGTGACCCGCTTTACCGGAAGGCGATCCGCGTCTCCATGGGCGCGGCCCTGCGGCTGCCCTTCGCCACGCTGTCCCCCTGGCCCGATAGCCTTGATCTGGTCCGGCGGGCCGGGTTCCAGCTCGTCGCCCTCACGCCCGATCCCGAAGCGGTCTCTCTCGAAGAGTTCCGGCCCAACGCCCCCGTCGCCCTTCTCCTGGGTGCCGAAGGCCCGGGTCTGAGCCCCGCGGCCCGTGCCAAGGCCCATGGCCACGTCAGAATCCCCATGTTCCCGGGGGTCGATTCGCTCAACGTCGTGGTCGCCGCCGGAATAGCCCTGAGCCGCCTGATTCGCCCGTCTCAAGGCCCGGCCACGCCTCCGCCCGTTACGCAACACTGACCGCATTCCCGGCGAACAAGCATCCGGTCCGGGCGTCCTACTAGAATCTGTGCCCGCCCCTCGTTCGGGAATGTTCCGAGCCTCAAGACCGGGAGTGTTCCATGCTGTTCCGAGCCCTGACCGTCGCCGCGCTCTCTTCGTGTCTGTTCGTCGCCCATGCTCCCGCGTCGGACATCGTCCGCGAATCGACGGGCAAGCTCCGCGCCGACCTCGACCGCATGGAGCTGACCAACTTCCCGGCCGAACACTGGTCCAAGCTCGCCGCCTGGGCGAACGGTGACGCCCTGACTCCCGCCGCCCTCGAGGGCAAGGCCGTCATGGTCGTGACCTGGGCCAGCTGGCACCCCGCCTCTCTCAAGGTGATGTCCATCGCTCAGAGCGCCGCCGCCAAGTATGGCCCGCAGGGTCTGATCGTCGTGGGCGTGCACAACAAGGAAGGCTGGAACGAGGCCGCGTCCGTCGCCAAGGCTCGCGGCATCACGTTCCTGCTGGCGCACGACGCCTCCGGCGAGTTCCGCAAGTCCCTGAAGATCGATCACGACCCGATGTTCTACTTCTTCGACCGCGCCGGCCACCTGCGCTACGCCGCGGTCTCGAGCGCCTCGGTGGACGAAGCCAGCGCCGAACTGGTCAAGGAAACCCGCGAACAGGCCAACGACCTGCCCCGGATCCGCCGCGAGCGTGAGGATGCCGAAGCGGGCACCAAGCGCCGAACATCGGAGATCAACAAGACGATCGACCTGTCCACGCTTCCGGCGGTGCCCCCGGGCTACGTCCATCCCCAGGCGTCCGACTACAAGAACGTGGCGTGGCCGAAGATGGACACGGAGCTGGCCAAGAAAGTCGGGCTGTACGACGAAACGACCAAGAAGTTCAAGGAGGTCAAGCTCGCCTTCACGCCCCCCGCGTACTACCCGGCCAAGCCCGAGATTCAGGGGCGGGCGATCGTCATCTACGTCTGGCACCCCGACGTGACCCAGTCCTACGCCAAGGTCATGCCTCAGATGGATGAGTTGCAGACCAGGTACGAACGCGACCTCGCCGTCATCGGTGCCGCGATTTCCATGAAAACCCTCCGCCCCAACGGCCAGCAGGTCGAGGAAGAGTCACTCCCCAAGCTCGCCCAGAAGTACGCCAACTTCATCCAGTCCCGCAAGTACAGCCACGCGCTCGCGCCCGACTTCCAGGGCACCAGCCTGGCCCCCATCCTGGGCAGCGGTGGCGGCAGCGGCGATGGGTTCCCCCTCCCCGGCGCCATGGTCGTCAGTTCAGACGGAATCATCCGCTGGATCGGGTGGTCCGACGGCCCCGACTTCAAGTACGCGATTGAGACCATCGTTGCCGTCGACCCGGCCGTCAAGGCCCGCCGCGCCGCCGACCGTGCGTTCATCGAGGCCAAGTCGAAGTGACCGGTCCCGACCCGCTGTTCCACATCGTCCTCCACCAGCCCGAAATCCCCAACAACACCGGCAATATCGGCCGCACCTGCGTCGCCGTCGGGGCGATGCTGCACCTCATCCGCCCGTTGGGATTTTCCACCAGCGAGAAAGCCTGTCGCCGGGCGGGGCTCGACTACTGGCCCCGCCTGAGCGTCCGCGAGCATGACTCGTGGGATCTCTACGTGGCCGCGTACCCACCCCCAGCCCGCCGGTGGCTCTTCTCGACCAAGGCCACCAAGACCGTCTTTGACGCCCCCATCCGACGCGGCGATCACCTCGTCTTTGGCAAGGAAACCGCCGGCCTTCCGGACGAACTACTCCGCCGTTTCCCAGATGAAGTCGTGTCGCTTCCCATGGCCGCGGGCGAACGATCGCTCAACGTGGCGACCGCCGTGTGCGCAGCCACCTACGAGGGCATCCGCCAGGCCCTCGCGGCTGGCGAGCTCCGGCTGGCCCCCGACGGGCGCCTCCTTCCCTGATCTTGTGGTCCCGCGATCGCTACCACGAGATGTGGGGTGCCGACGTTCGCCCCTCGCCCTCGCAAGCCGCGCACCCGCGCCGCTACACTGGCCCCGAAGTGGACCAGCGCAACCGACACCATCCGACAGGCCGATCATTGATCCGCATCGCGGCGATGCTCGGCGTCACCGTGCTGCTCGGCGCGTGCGCGCCGCCGCTGCTCTCTCCGGATGAGCCGCGCTCGCCCTTTGATCGCTACGACGCGGTGCGAAATCAGCGGGCGGACCAGTACATTTTCGATGATTACGGGCGTCGACGGCCGGACCTCAAACGACGCCTCACGCCCCGTGAGTGAGAGAACTTTCACTCGTGAGTCGCGATAACCGGCGCGCGGAAGATGGCATGAATCGCGCGTTTATTCCGATCGCGCGAATCTCTTTTGGAAGAATGTTCGCGCCTCTGTCCGATTCATTTCATACGATCGTGGTGGTTGCAACGGTCGTATCAGTCAGGCAAGTCCCAGGGACCGGGAACTCGTGAGAAAGCCCCGTCGAACTCGGAGGTCGCGCAAGGCCGTCAAGGCCCCGCAGCAGTCCCGCACCCGCGTGGTCTGGGGCGCCCTGCTGATGGCCATGACCGGCGTCGGAGGCTTGCTCTGGGTCCTGCAAGGCGGGCCCAGGATGGGCTCGAGCGGCCTGGCCCTGCCCCCCATGGTCGCGGCCGCCGGGCCCACTTCCATCGAAGCCATCTTCCGCACCCGTGCGGAGGTTCCCCGGAACCGCTGGCAGGCCATTGTCGTCCACCAGTCCGGCTCGGCCTTCGGCTCACCCTCCAGCATCGAGGCCCAGCACAAGGCCGCGAGCTTTGAAGGTATGGGCTTCCACTTCCTGGTTGGCAACGGTTCCGGCCTGGAAGATGGGGAAATTCACGTCGGATATCGCTGGTTGGACCAGGTCCAGGGCGCCCACGCCGCCGGCAAGCAAGGCGACTGGTTCAACCGAAACTCCATCGGGATCTGCCTGGTGGGCGACTTCAGCCGCACCCCGCCCACCGACCGCCAGATGTGGCGGCTGAACCAGTTGATTTCCACGCTGGCGGAACGGCTGAATATCCCCGCCGACCGCGTCTACCTGCACCGCGATATTGCCCAGACCAACGACCCGGGCGGGTTCTTTCCCGAAGCGGCCTTCCGGGCCCAGTTGGTCCGCACGCGCTAAGCCCGTGTGATAATCCCCAAAAGTCACCTTCCTTTGCGTCTGGGCGGCCCCGGACCTGCATCCGCTCCCCGCTCCGGCACGGAAGGGAATCCATCAAGATCGGGTACCATGATCCCCCCGGGCGTTGAACTCTGGCCCGGTTGCGGCGATACTGGTGGCCCTAGGGTTGGTGGTAGGGAGCCGTACACCCCATAGTCGGGGTATCCGGGCGGCCGAGGGTTGATCGAGAGAAGCGCGAAAGTTCGTGCTCTCGGTCACGTCGGTTGGTATGGCCGGGTGTGCTGTCGATCAAGGCTCTCTGTGAGCCAGAGAGCGTTTGAGGGGTATTCGTGCCGGTGGCAGAGCAGAAGAAGCCCGGTGAAATGATCGAAGGGTTCCGCGTCCTGAAGGAAATCGGACGCGGCGCCGCCTCCATCATTTACCTCGTCCAGGACCCCAAGTCCAAGCAGATCTGGGCCCTCAAGCACGTCGAGAAGAACGACGCCAAGGACCAGCGGTTCCTCGACCAGGCGGAGATGGAATACCGCATCGCCTCCGAGTTTGACCACCCCTCGATCCGCAAGATCGACCGGATGATCAAGAAAAAGACCAACCTCGTCACCACCAAGGAACTCTTCCTGGTGATGGAGTTCGTCGACGGCATCAGCGAGGAGCGCCAGCCGCCGCGGACCTTCCAGAAGGCCGTCGACATCTTCCACCAGGTGGCGAGCGCCCTGGCCCACATGCACGACCGCGGCTTTGTCCACGCGGACATGAAGCCCAACAACATCATGGTGATGGACGGCGTGGCCAAGATCATCGACCTCGGCCAGTCGTGCAAGATCGGCACCGTCAAGGAACGCATCCAGGGCACGCCCGACTACATCGCCCCCGAGCAGGTTCACCGGCGCGCGATCACCGCCAAGACCGACATCTACAACCTCGGCGCAACGATGTACTGGACGCTCACGCGCAAGGCCATCCCCACGGCCCTGGCCTCGCAGGACTCGCTCATCGGTTCGCGCGAGGACCACATGATCGAGAAGGCCCCGCCGGCGATCGAGCTCAACCCGAGGATCCACCCCAAGCTCAACGAGCTCATCATGCAGTGCATCGAGGTCGACCCCGAGAAGCGCCCCGAATCCATGCACACCGTCGCCGACCGCCTCAATCTCATCCTGGGAATCATCCGGGCCAAGGGCGGGAACGAGAAGCACTGAGAGCAGTGACGCAGTGACGGAGTGAAGACCGGCAAGGAGGCCTGGCTGGCGCTCAAGAGCTGATTCATGCCATCGTTCCGGCCGATGGCTGGTGGTGAAGGCGAGTTGACCGAGGAGTAGTTCTCTGCGTCAGATCGATCTCCAGAACGCCGACGTGGTCCGCGACACCTTTCTCGCCGGAGCGAAGGCCAATCGCGAAGCGCCCTGCCGCGTCCGGTCCATCGACCGCATCGAGGCCCCCGGGCGGCTCATCGCGACCGGCGACCTCCACGACAACCCGCTGCACCTGGCGCGGCTGGTGAAGGCCGCGGGGCTTGATGGCAGTGACGCAGAGTCGCAGTCACGCAGTAACGAAGCCAAATCTGAAGTCGCTGTTCCTGACTCCGTTACTTCGTCACTCCGTCACTCCGTCACTGCCCCCTCCCATCTCGTCCTCCACGAAATCATCCACTCCGATCGCCTCATCAACGGCGCGGACTTTTCCTACCGCATGCTCACGCGCGTCGCGGCCCTCAAGGCCGACCACCCCGCTCTGGTTCACACCATCCTCGCCAACCACGAACTCGCGCAGGTCATGGGCGCGGGGATCATCAAGGACGGCGTGAAGGTCGTCGAGGCGTTCAACAACGGCCTCGAAGACGCCTTCGGCGAACGCGCGCCGATCGTCGCGGAGGCCATCCGCGAGTTCATTTTCTCCATGCCCCTGGCCCTGCGCTGCGTCTGCGGCGCGCCGGGCCAGCAGAAGGACATCCTCGTCGCGCACAGCGTCCCCAGCACCGCGATGATGGACCGCTTTGACCCCACCGTTCTCTCACGCGACCTCACGCCCGAGGACTACGAGCCCCGCAAGGGCGCCGCCCACATCATGGTCTGGGGACGCGGCTACGACGCCGAGCAGCTCGAGGACCTCGTCGAGCGCTGGGGCGTCAACCTCTTCATCCTCGGGCACGAAAAAGCCGAGAACGGCGTCACGCTCATCCCACCCTGCGCCGTCGTCCTCAACAGCGACCACGAGCGGGGCGTCTACCTTCCCATCGACCTCGAACACCCGCCCACCGCGGAACAGGCCGCCGCCGCGGTTGTCCCGCTCGCCTCTGCGCCCTCGCTCTAGGGCGGCGTGCGCGGGGAAATGTCCCTGCACATCCTTGTGCCCAAGCAAGTTTCCCTGTTCTCCTGGCGTCGCGTTGACCGCGCTTGACCCACTTCTAGCATCGGTCGATTGAGGCATCGGCCGCGGCGCCCGATCGATTCGGCGCCCGCGAGCCGGTGGCGACGCCCGGCGCGTCCGGGCCAACCCAAAGGCACCGTGTTATGAAAACCCGCTTGCTCGTCGCATCAAGCCTCCTCCTCCTCTCGGGCACGGCCCTCGCCGACTTTGTCACCCCCAACGCCTACGGCTGGGCCCGCGGCAGCGCGAACTCCACCTACGCCCAGTGGGATGTCTTCACCGCCGCGGCCGGGCCTAACTCTCCGGACGTCGGCCAGTTCAATCCCACCGCCCTGCCCTTCAACGTGTTCGACTCCAACGGCGGGTCGGTCATCACCGCCAGCGGCAACATCTACTCCTTCACGCTCCCGCTCAATGTCCATGTCGTGGCGCCCAGCTACGCACTCGGGACCGCGGCCCAGACGCGGGTCATCCTGCAGGTCAGGACCATGGGAACCGAGATCAGCGCCGCCAGCGTCAACATCGGCGGGGTGACGCCCGTCCAGGTCACCGAGCTCTTCCGCCAGTCGCTCGGCCAGGGCGGGCCCGGCGGCGGCGGCTACCTTGTCGACACGCTCTACGAGTTCCGGATCAGCGGCAACGCCGCTTCCTACGAGATCCGCTTCAACGCCGCGGACAACTTCCTGAGCCTCGACCGCGTGTGCGTCGACACGTTCACCTCGACCGTCCCGGCGTGCTACGCCAACTGCGACGGCTCGGTGTTCGCGCCGCTGCTGACGGCCAACGACTTCCAGTGCTTCATGAACCGCTTCGCCGCGGGCGATGCGTACGCCAACTGCGATTCATCCACAGGGACGCCGCTGCTGACGGCCAACGACTTCCAGTGCTTCATGAACCGCTTCGCCACGGGGTGCCGGTGAAGAACAGGCGAGCATTCACCCTCGTTGAGCTGATGGTGGTGATCGCGGTCATCGCCGTGCTCGTCGGGCTGGTGGTCCCGGCCCTGGCATCCGCACGCCGCTCGGCCGCGGGCACCCAGGCCTCCGCGGCGAGCCGCACGCTCATGCAGGCGTACATGATGTACGCAACCGAGCACAAGAGCCTCGTGATCCCGGGGTACCTCCCGGCGATCATGAACGGGCAGCCCATCGGCATTCTCGATGAATGGGGCAACGCGTTCCAGGGCCCGCTCGCGGAACGCTGGGTGTACCGCCTGGCGCCGTACTTTGACTACAAGTGGGCCGGCACAACCCACGTCAACACGCGGGCGGACCAGCTGCGCCACCAGCAGGACATCCTTGACGAGGGCGGGCCGTCGCTCTGGGCCTACCACGTCAGCGTGTTCCCCTCCTTCGGCATCAACTTCAGATTCGTGGGCGGCAACTACGCCAACACCTCGGAGATTCGCAAGAACTACCACATCCGGCGCATCGATGCGCCCTTCCGCCCCGACCATCTCATCGCGTTCGCCTCCGCCCGCTTCTGGAATGCCCAGCCGGGCCAGCCCCTGGGCGAACTGATTGACGGCTTCCACCGCGTCGAGCCCCCACCGCTCGACGCGACCTACCGCGAGTCCGACTCACCCCCGATGTTCGGATGCGTCCATCCCCGATACGACGGCAAGGTTCTCGCCTCGTTCCTCGATGGCCACGCGGGGTTGATCACCAAGACCCAGGCGGTCGACCGAACCTTCTGGTCCGATCCCGCCGCCAGGCTTGGCAGGGCCGACTGGGAGCCCTGAAGACCCGGTCCGCCGAGGATTCTCTGCCACTTCTGAGCCCCGCCAGGGGCTCCTTTTCGTTGACGTCTCCCGGACCGGTACCCGAACCACATCGAATTCAGGCGATCCCCTCATCCCTTTCTGCAATGAACGGCTCTGTGGCGACATTGCCCCGCGTGATGGGCTCCGGGTCTTCTCCCGGCGTTCCTCTATCCCACCACAGCTTGGACATGCACAGACAGGGTGGACCCGCAGGGGGCGGACCTTGGTCCGCTTTGGGGAGCACCGGGGGTCTGGTGTTGGAGAGAGCACACGCCGCGGATCGACAGATCCGCGGCGTATTTCCCGCCCCATACGATCTGCCGTGCAGCGCCCCGCCCCCCAGACCCTCGGTTCCGTCTCGCTCACGCGTGGATTTCGCGTCTCTGTCTCCCCTCGCTTCGAGCCCGACCACTCCGATCCCTTTGAACCCCGATTCGTGTTCTCCTACCGCGTTCGCATCCGCAACGAATCCGAGATTCGCGCTCAACTGCTGAGCCGGGAGTGGAAGATCACCGACGGCCGCGGCGTGGTCCACACCGTTCAGGGAGACGGGGTCGTCGGCCACCAGCCCGACCTGGCTCCGGGCCAGGGTTTCGAGTACTCGAGTTTCTGCCCGCTCCCCACCGACTGGGGCACGATGGAAGGTTCGTACACTCTCGAAACCATCAACCCTGACGGCACCCGCGGCGAGAGGTTCGCCATCGAAATCGGACGTTTCTATCTGATGACCTAAGCCGTGCCAAATGACCGCCGCGGCCAAGGTCGTTGGTCTTGGCCGCGGCGTCCACACAGAGAGGAGGAATCGAACTCAGGCAGGGGACTGCCCGAGCTCGATTATCTGACTTGCAATCGCCGTGCCGGTCGATTTCGCGCTTCCGACGCAGCGGGCGTGGCTGTGCCTGGCCACAGGACAATACTGGCCAGATTCGGACGGCCACATCTGGCCAGGGCGGCGATTCAGAGCCAGTAGAAACGCGCCGCTGAATCCTGATGGCTGGTCCAGTCGAAGTCGCCGGAACGACCTGAAGTGCATGCCAGAACGAGTCTTTCAAGCCGAATGCACGATTCCTCGCCCGATCGGCGAGGTGTTTCCTTTCTTTGCCGACGCCCGGAATCTGGAAGTCATCACCCCTCCCGCAATGCGGCTGCGAGTGGCCACCGAAGGCCCGATCGAGATGCGGCCCGGGGCGTTGATCGATTACCGTCTCCGTGTTCGCGGGGTTCCTGCCCGGTGGCGTACGAGAATCAGCGAGTGGGAGCCGGGCCGGCGGTTTGTGGATGAGCAGGTCAAAGGCCCTTACCTCCTCTGGGTTCACGAGCATTCTTTCCACGACGAAGGATCCCGGACGCGGATGCGGGACGTGATCCGGTACCGGGTGCCTCTGGATTGGCTGGTCCATTCATGGCTCGTGCGGCCGGATATCGAGCGGATCTTCGCCTACCGCGCCAAAGTCATTTCGGAACGGTTCTCGCCCGCGGCTCCGACGGCCGTACCCTGAAGTCGGCCGTCACGCCCTGTCGGTTGCTCTGAACAACATCGGGGAACACTGGCGGAGGTCACACCTCGCGGTCCGCCGCGGAGAGAATGCAGTCATGGATGACTCGAAACGGAACGGACGCCGCTCCTCTTCCCGACCCTTTCAGAACGCGGAGTCGTTCGCCAAGCTCTACGAGCGACCACTGCCGTACTCGCTCGAGGCGGAGATGGCCCTCCTCGGCTCGATGCTTCTTGACCCGCGGGTCCTCTCGGACGTGACGTCGATCATCACGGGGGCGGAGGACTTCTACTCCGAAGGGCACGCGGCGATCTACCAGGCCGTTCACGACGTGTACGACAAGATCCCCGAAGCGGACATGGTGCAGATTCTCGACGCTCTGCGCGACCTGGGGAAACTCGACCTCGCCGGAGGCGCTGAATACCTGAGCAAGCTCGCCAACGAGACTCCGTCGGCCGCCGGCGCGGTGCGGTACGCCAAGGCGGTAGCGGACAAGGCGAGGCTCCGACGGCTGATCGAGGCGGCGGACCGGATGATCTACGACGCGCTCAACGCCGGCGAGTTCGGGATCGAGGGCGCGGGCGAGATCATCGATTCGGCCGAGAGCGCGGTCTTCGAGATCGCGCAGGAGAACCAGAGGTCAGACCCGCAGGCCCTGTCGGACCTGCTCGCACGCGAACTCGAACGAATCCAGGCCGCCGAGGGCGTGGGGATCAGCGGCGTGCCCACGGGCTTTGCCGACCTCGACAAGCTGCTCTCCGGGATGCAGAACGGTGAAATGATCATTCTCGCGGCCCGGCCGTCGATGGGCAAGACCGCCATGGCGCTCAACCTCGCCGAGCAGGTCGCCCGCGGCGGGCGGACACCGGACGAGCCGGCCCGTGGGCCGCACATTCCCGTGGGCGTCTTCAGCCTTGAAATGAGCAAGTCCTCCATCGTCCAGCGCCTGCTCAGCGCCTTCTCGCAGATCGACTCGCACCGCATCCGCACCGGCCACCTCAACGCCCACGAGATGACCTCGCTCAAGACGCACGCCGAGGGCCTGCAGGAAACCCCGCTCTATGTCGACGACACGCCCGGGCTCTCTGTGCTCCAGCTCCGCGCCCGCGCGCGCCGCATGGCCGCGCAGCACAAAGTGCGGGCGATCTTCATCGACTACCTCCAGCTCCTCAGTTCGCCCGGCGCCTCGCGAGAGAGCCGGCAGGTGGAAGTGTCCGCGATCAGCCGCGGCATCAAGGCCCTCGCCCGCGAGCTCGACATCCCGATCGTGTGCCTCTCGCAGCTCAACCGGGCGAGCGAGCAGCGCGAGGGCAATCGCCCTCGCATGAGCGACCTGCGCGAGTCGGGTTCGATCGAGCAGGACGCCGACGTCGTCATGCTCCTGCACCGTGAGGACTATTACCACCAGGGCAACGAGGCCTGGTTCAACGATCCAGAGAACCAGGACAAGGTCGGCGTCGCCGAAGTCATCATCGCCAAGCAGCGCAACGGACCCACGGGCGTGGTGAAGCTCACCTGGGACAGCAAGACCACGCGCTTCCGCAACCACGCGGGTTCGAACTGGGCCGGGGGCGGCAGCGGCGGAGGATTCGGCGGCGGCGGCTTTGGCAACTACGGCGGAACCGCCGCGTCCGAGCTGGAGAACAAACCCGCCTCGCCGGGTGGCTACACGGGCGGATTCCAGGTCGGCGAGAAGACCGGGCCGGTCGAGGGCTTTCGCGACGGCGGCGGGCCGGACCACGACGATGAACCTTCGCCTTTCTGACCGACCGTCCGCCGCCCTCTGATTGGAATCTCCGCGATTCCGTGGTAACTTGGTCTCATGCGAACCAGCCTGCCGCGATCAATTCTCGCCATTGTTCTGTGCTCCTCCTCACTCGCGTTGGCTCAGCCAGAGGCGGCGAAGGAGCCGGCCAAGCCCCCGACGATCCCCGAGGCCATCGCCCGCGGGATCGAGATCGTTCTGGCCAAGCAGGAGGATCACGAGAATCCGCAGGCCGGCGCGGACGATCCGACGCGTGCCGAGTGGCCCTATGAAGGCGTCTACCGCGTTGGCGGCAAGATCCCCATCGGCTACCGAATCGGCGGCACGGGCATCTGCGCGAGCGCCCTGATTTACGCGCCCGGATACGCCGAGGACGCCAAGCGCCAGGCCGCGGTCTCTCGCGCCGTTGCGTACGTCTGCAAGGGGATCGAGCATCCGCTCATGGCCCCGGACTACGACGGCGGCTACGACGTCCGCGGCTGGGGGTACACCTACGGCATGCGGCTCCTGCTGCTGCTCAAGTCCCGCAACCAGATGCCCGCCGAGCACGCTGCCGCGGCCGATAAGGCGATCGAGTTCTACCTGCGCGCGATCGAGCAGACGCAGATCCCTGAGGTCGGCGGGTGGAACTACGCGCGTCCCGCGGGCAAAGACAAGGTGGCGCCGCCCTCGCCGTTCATGACGGCCCCGACGCTCCAGGCGCTCTTCGAGGCCAAGGCGCAGGGGTACGCCGTGGACGCGGCCACGGTGGAGAAAGCTCTCTCGTACCTCGAGTCGTCGCGGGCGCCATCGGGCTCGGTCGTGTATTCCGGAAAGGCCGGGGAGCGCAGCCGCGACGGGGTTCCCGGCGCGGTCGGCCGGATGCTCGCCAGCGAAACGGCGCTGTTTCTCGCCGGGCGCTCGACCCAGGCGAATGTGCGTGCCGCGATCGATGCGTTCATCGTGCACTGGGAGTGGCTGAACAAGCGCCGCGCCAAGAACGGCACGCACGAAGGGCCGTACCAGATCGCGCCGTATTACTTCTACTACGCGCACTTCTACGCCGCCCAGGCCGTCGAGCTTCTGCCCAACCAGGAACGCGCCGAGTATCGCCGCCGCATCAACGAGCTGCTGTTCTCCGTGCGGCTCACGGACGGCTCGTGGAACGACCGGGTCTTCGATCGATCGGCGGGGTACGGCACGGCGATGGCGACGATGGCCCTGATGATGCCCGACCTGCCACGCCCCGTGGGATGGAAGGCCGACGCGAAGAACTGAGGCGGAGCGCGAGGAGGAACGCCGGTGCTGATCCCGTACAACGTCGATGTGCCCATGGAACGATGGCCCATCGCCAACTGGGTGCTCATCGGGGTGACCATCATCGCGAGCATGTACCTGTGGGGCGACGAGGATCGCCTCATCTCCGCCGCGGTCTGGCCGGGCGAGGGCTTCTCGATCACGCAGCTCTTCACGTACCTCTTCGCACACGCCGGTTTCCTCCATCTCGCCGGGAACATGCTGTTCCTGTTCGTCTTCGGCAACGCCGTGAACGCCAAGCTCGGGCATGTGCTGTATCTGGTGCTCTACGCTGTCACGGGCGTCCTCGCGGCGCTGGCGTGGCTGGTCACCAGCGATGCGCCGATGATCGGGGCGTCGGGCGCGATCATGGGAGTGGTCGGGGCGTTCCTCGTGTTCTACCCGCGAAACGACATCTCGGTGTGGTACTGGTTCGGCTTCATCGCGGCCGGGACATTCTCACTGTCTTCGTACTGGATGATCCTGATGTACGTCGCCTTCGACATCTGGGGCGCGTTGCGCCAGGGCGACGGCGTGGCCTATATCAGCCACCTCGTGGGCGCTGCGGCCGGGTTCGGTGGTGCGGCGCTGCTTCTCGCGACCGGGCTGGTCAAGCCCGGCGATGCCGAACAGACCATCTTCCAGGCGATCAAGGGCCAAGAGAGCTCTCGCACGCGACCGCCCGCGCGTCGAATCGCGGCCGGGCCTTCGGCGTTCCGCCCGCCCCCGGCGTCGCGACCTGTTCCGAGTGACGAGCCCATACCGCTCGTCGGTGATGATCCGCCCGCGCGGCCGGTTCAACGAGTTCAACAACCAAGGCCGGCGCAGAAGCCCCCACGAACGTCCACGTAAGCGTGTGCCACCAGGTGCCGAGCCATCACGCCGAAGCGGGCGGCGGTGGCGGCGCGCCGGGTCCCGGCTGCCCGCCCTGGCCATCTCCCGGCGGCCTGCGGTTGCGTCGGCGCCGTCGGCGCCGACGGC